>NZ_JABBCQ020000005.1 GCF_012844455.2 Comamonas suwonensis
ATGTAAATGCAACAAAATAATTCTTTGATTAGCTGACCGACGGTTTAGCTGCATAAAAAAACGACACCCTGAGGTGTCGTTTGGAAAGCATTCATGCAGCGAAATCCCGCTACATTGATCGGTCTTATTACTTTGCTGCAGCCTTGACCTTCAGACGCCAAGCGTGCAGCAGAGGTTCGGTGTAGCCGGAGGGCTGTTCCTTGCCCTTGAACACCAGGTCCAGAGCGGCCTGGAAGGCAGCGCCTTCGGGGTTGGCCACCAGGCTCTTGTACAGAGCGTCGCCAGCGTTTTGCTCGTCTACGATCTTGGCCATGCGGGCATAGCTGTCGCGCACCATGGCTTCGGTCACGATGCCGTGCTGCAGCCAGTTGGCGATGTGCTGGCTGGAGATGCGCAGCGTGGCGCGGTCTTCCATCAGACCTACGTTGTGGATGTCGGGCACCTTGGAGCAGCCCACGCCCTGGTCAATCCAGCGCACCACATAGCCCAGAATGCCTTGCACGTTGTTGTCCACTTCCTGCTGCTTTTCTGCATCGGTCCATACGGGGTTGCTGGACACGGGCACTTGCAGGATGGCGTTGAGCAGGTTGTCGCACTCGCTGTCGGCGTTGGGGCTTTCCAGACCCTTTTGCACTTCGGCCACATTGACCTGGTGGTAGTGCAGAGCGTGCAGTGTCGCGCCGGTGGGCGAGGGTACCCAGGCAGTGTTGGCACCGGCCTTGGGCTGGGCAATCTTCTGCTCCAGCATGGCCTTCATCAGGTCAGGCATGGCCCACATGCCCTTGCCGATCTGGGCGCGGCCGCGCAGGCCCATGGAAAGGCCGACCAGCACGTTGTTCTTTTCATAGGCGGGCAGCCAGGCGCAGGTCTTCATATCGGCCTTGCGAACCATGGGGCCGGCATACATGGCGGTATGCATTTCGTCGCCGGTACGGTCCAGGAAGCCGGTGTTGATGAAGGCCACGCGTGCGGGGGCTGCGGCAATCGCAGCCTTCAGGTTCACGCTGGTGCGGCGCTCTTCGTCCATGATGCCCAGCTTGACGGTGTTCTCGGTCAGACCCAGGACCTTTTCCACGCGGCCGAACAGCTCGTTGGCGAAGCCGGCTTCGGCCGGGCCGTGCATCTTGGGTTTGACGATGTAGACACTGCCGGTGCGGCTGTTTTTGATGCCGTTGGCACCGCCCTTGAGGTCATGAATGGCGATAGCCGTGGTCACCATGGCGTCCATGATGCCTTCAGGAATTTCCTTGCCTTCGGCGCCCCACAAAATGGCGGGGTTGGTCATCAGGTGACCGACGTTGCGCACGAACATCAGCGAGCGGCCATGCAGCTTCAGGCTCTGGCCGTCGGCACCGGTGTATTCGCGGTCGGCGTTCAGGCCGCGGGTCACGGTCTTGCCGCCCTTTTCGAAGGACTCGGTCAGAGTGCCCTTGAGAATGCCCAACCAGTTGGCGTAGCCGTTGATCTTGTCTTCGGCATCCACGGCGGCCACGGAGTCTTCCAGATCCAGAATGGTGGACAGAGCCGCTTCCAGCACCACGTCGGCCACACCCGCTGCATCGGTGCTACCGATGGGGGTGGACTTGTTGATGATGATGTCGGCGTGAATGCCGTTGTTCTTCAGCAGCACGGAGGTGGGAGCCGCAGCATCGCCCTGGTAGCCGACGAACTTGGCTTCGTCCTTCAGGCCGGTTTGGCTGCCGTCCTTCAAAGACACGACCAGCTTGCCGCCTTCCACAGCGTAGCCTGTGGAATCCTTGTGCGAACCGCTTGCCAGAGGCGCAGCCTGATCCAGGAAGTTGCGGGCAAATTCAATCACCTTGGCGCCGCGCACGGGGTTATAACCCTTGCTCTTCTCGGCGCCGCCTTCTTCGCTGATCACATCCGTGCCGTACAGGGCGTCGTACAGCGAGCCCCAACGTGCGTTGGCGGCGTTCAGTGCGTAACGGGCGTTGAGGATAGGCACGACCAGCTGGGGGCCGGCCTGGACGGCCAGTTCGGCGTCGACGTTCTCGGTCGTGGCCTTGGCATCCGCAGGTGCGGGCACCAGATAGCCGATCTGCGTCAGGAATTTGCGGTAGGCCACCATGTCGGTGATGGGGCCGGGGTTGGCCTTGTGCCAGGTGTCCAGCTCGACTTGCAGGCGATCACGCTCGGCCAGCAGAGCGGCATTCTTGGGGGCCAGATCGGCCACGATCTGGTCGAAGCCCTTCCAGAAGGCTTCTTGATCTACACCAGTGCCGGGCAGCACTTGGGCGTTCACAAAGTTGTACAGCTCGGTGGCGACTTGCAGGCCGTGGACTTGGGTGCGATCAGTCATGTGGAACCTCGATTGATGTCTCAGATATTCAGGAGTCGGTGCCCATGAAGGGCAGCATGTAGGAGGACTTTATTTGAATTCTTTCAGTACATAAAGAGCCTAAATAGTTCGGAACTCATGATGTTTTTATATGGAGTCTGCCGGATTTATGCGTTTTACCCACCGAAATCATGATGTTGATCAGTTCTGATTCCTGCTGACTGGAATGAATCGGCAGAGCGCAACTCTGGCGTTCCAGATTGAAAGCGCACTGGATGCAGGGTGACTCCTGAAAGCGTAGCTTCAAATGCTTTCTTATATTGGGCTAAGGCCTTGTTTGATAGGTATTCTTGAAGGTCGCTTTGTAAAAATTAAGTCAGCGTGTACTCGCGTAACGCGGGTTCTTGTCTGTCATAAATTGACAATCGAAATCAGAAATGATTTGTTAAACTTGAAACCAGTTGATCATTCTTTGATCTTTGTCAGTCGATTTTTTACCAAGGAGCCCCCGATGGCGAATCTGAACGAAAGCTTGCAAGATTTGATGACCCTGGACGGCGCTCTTTGCGCGGCCGCGGTGGACTACAACAGCGGCATGCTGCTGGGCAGCATCGGTAGCGGTGTGGATCTGGAATTGGCGGCTGCTGGTAACACCGAAGTGGTGCGCGCCAAGATGAAGACCATGAAGTCGCTGGGCCTGAATGACAGCATCGAAGACATTCTGATTACCCTGGGCAAGCAATACCACATCTTGCGTCCTGCAGAAAAAATCAACGGCATCTTTATCTATTACGTGCTGGACAGCAGCCGCGCCAACCTGGCTCTGGCTCGTCGCAAGATTGCGGACGTTGAATCCAAGATGGAAATGTAAGCTTCGCGCTCGGCGGTATCCAATGAGCCAACGAAAAACGGACCCTTGGGTCCGTTTTTGTTTTGGGGTGCTAACTCAAGCGGCAATCAGCGGGGCGCGGAACTGGTAGCCCACTTTTTGCTGCGACTGCAGCGGTACGGCCACAGGCGTTGCGCGCTCAATGCGGCGGCGCAGGCGGTAGATGGTTGCATGCAGGCTGTTGTCGGAGTCGGCGCCACTGGTGTGACCGAGCACGCCGCGAATGTGGTCGCGGCTGACGGTTTCGCCCTGGGCCTGCAAAAAACACTCCATCAGCATCCGGTCGGTGGCGCTCAGTTCTACGGTCTGGCCATCGGGTGCCGTCAATACGCTGCGTTGGCTGTCCAGCTTCCAGGCCGTGGCCGTTTTGGCCGTGGTCATGATGCGGCGATGCACGGCGCGTACAGCCAGCTCCACCTGCTCAAAGGTCACAGGCTTGGTCAAATACATGTCGGCACCGGCGTTGATGACTTCGGCAAAGACCTCGGGCCCCAGTCGCCCTGAGACGATGAGAACTCCAGCTTGTGTGCGCCTGCGGATGATGCGGATCAGTTCGGAGCCGTCCACTCCCGGCAGCATCAGGTCGAGCACATAAAAGTCAAAGCGGTAAGGGGCGACATCGGCCAGCAAGTCGCTGCTGTCGCTGTAGGCGGTGACATCGATGCCCTGGCTGCGCAGGTGCTGGGCCAGAAATTCGCAGTATTCGGTGTCGTCGTCAACCAGAGCAAGGGTGGCAGGCAGCATGGGCGGCGGTTCTTATTCAGCAAGACCTTGGGGGATGACCAGGCGCATGACCGTGCCATGCGGGCTGTGAGGGAGCGCCTCTACTGTACCTTGATGCAACTGGAGCACGGAGCGCACGATGAACAGGCCCAGTCCCGCGCCCGGACGGTTGTGGCTGTGATTACCGCGCGAGCCTTTGTCGAACAGTCGGGGCAGCAGCTCTGCCGGAATGCCGGGGCCCTGATCAATCACTTCCAGAATCAGGGCCAGTGGCTCGTCAGACTCTGAAATGCGCAGCGCCACCTGTGTTTCTGCCGGGGCGTAGGCCAGTGCGTTGTGCAGCAGATTGCGAATGGTCAGCCGCATCAGCGCCGGGTGCAGCTGTACGGTACGCGGCTGGGCTTGCCACTGCACATCAATGCGCGGGCGCAAGTCGGCAGCAATATCGTGCAGCACCAGTTTGATGAGGGTGGGGAGATCAGTTTCACTCGATGCACCGGCCTTGCCGCCTACGGCCAAAATGGTGCCAGCGGCCAGCGTATTGTCCAGCGTACCAATCACTTGCTGCATCACATGCTCGGCGCGCAGCAAGGCCTTGGTGGCGGGGGTGGCGTCGGGCAGGTGCAGGTTGTCAATGGCTTTGAGCGTGGCCTGCATGGCCGCCGATGCATTGTTCAGTGGCTGGCGAATCTCGTGCGACAGCAGTTGCAGCATCTCGTTGTGCTCGGTCAGCATGGCGGTGCGCCAGTCCAGCAGGGTGCGCAGCTTCTCCAGCTCGCCATCGTCGTCGCGGCGGCTGCGCAACTGCCCCTGCAGGGACTGCAACTGCTCGTGCTGGCGTGTGATGACGGCACCGCGCGCATATTCACGGCCCACATCGTTCAGTGTCATCAGCACCTCGTGCTGGCCCTGTGCATCTGCCGCGCCGGGGGTGAGCTGTATGCGCCGGTGGCGCTGGGCACCAAAGTCGTCGTGCCGGGTGTCGTCGTATTCCTGTCGCTGGCCTTTGCCTGCGGCGGCAAAGCGCTGGCTGTGGGTTTGCCAGGAAGCATCACTCAGCAAGGGCCGAAGAAGCTGGCCGGTGGCACTGTCTGGCGGTATATCAAACCACTGGCACCATGCAGGCGTGGCCATGAGCAGATAACCTTCTGCATTCCAGAGCGCATAGCCTTGGCCGGACTGGCCCAACAACTCGACGAGCTGGGCAGGGACCGCGCAGGGCTTGACAGACAGAGGTGAAGGGGTCATGACTTCGGGGTGTGCAGATTGTGTAAATGTGTTTTACAGCTCATCGATTTAAAGGCACTGGTCGCCTGCAAGCTCATGGCGCAGGCGAATAAGCGATATTCCCTACCTAGGGAAAACGGCAAATTTTGCTATAAAGGTATATAAAGACTAAAGATTCCTTTGCAATTTGTGACTTATAGTTAGGCTATATCGAAGTAAGTCACACAGGTGACAGGCATGTAGCACTGATTGCTCGCACTTGAAGGTGAGAGCAGATAGCGCCCTTGCTTAAAGGACTTTCGATAAAAACATTTAAATAATCAAGGCTGCTTGTGCGGTGGATGCTCTTTTATTAATAGGGCGCCCGGCTGACACAGGAGACAACACGGACAAGACAGGAGCAGCGGTCATGGACAAACTCAAAGCATTTGAGTCTTTTGTATCAGTAGCGACCCGAGGCAGCTTGACAGCTGCCGCCAAGGCCGAAGGTGTAGCGCCCGCCATCATGGGGCGAAGGCTGGATGCTCTGGAAGAGCATCTGGGCGTGAAGCTCATGGTGCGCACCACGCGCCGCATCTCGCTCACCCACGAAGGCAGCGCATTTCTGGAAGATTGCCAGCGCTTGCTCTCCGATGTGTGCAATGCCGAGGCCAGCGTTTCCGCCGGCGGCGTCAAGGCCACCGGTCATCTGCGCATTACCGCTCCTGCCGGCTTTGGTCGTCGCCACGTCGCACCGCTGGTGCCGCGCTTTCGTGATCTGCACCCCGATGTCACCATTTCGCTGAACCTGAGCGACCGCGTCGTCGATCTGGCCGGTGAAGGCTTTGACTGCGCTGTGCGCGTGGGTGACCTGCCCGACTCGGCCCTGGTCAGTGTGCGCATTGCCGACAACCGCCGCCTGTGCGTGGCCACGCCCGCCTATCTGGATCGCCGCGGCACGCCCAAGCACCCCAGCGAGCTGACCCAGCATGACTGCCTGACGCTGTCGTCCGACGCGTCGCAGACACGCGGTTGGGCCTTCCGCATTCCTCACCCTGAAAGCGGCAGCAGCGAAGTGGTGCACTTCAAGCCGGGTGGTCCGCTGGACTGCTCCGACGGCCAGGTGTTGCACGACTGGTGCCTTGGCGGCTGGGGCATTGCCTGGCGCAGCACCTGGGAGGTGGAGGCCGAAATTGCCGCTGGCCGCCTCGTGCCTGTGCTGGAAGATTTCGCCGCGCCGCCCAACGGCATCTTCGTTGTCTTCCCCCAGCGCAAGCACATGCCTTTGCGCGTGCGCATGTGGATTGACTACCTCAAGCATCACTACAACCAGCCTGAATTTTTCCGTAACGGCTTGCTGGCATGATGTGAGGGGAAGGAGGGCGGAGCATGAATTCGTCGCCCCTGCGGAATGTTTCGGCAGGGTTTGATGGGCATTCCTCCGCTGAGTCATGACCTTTGAAGCCGTTCTCGCCAGCGTCCATCTGCTGGCTATTTTGACGCTGGTGGTATTTCTCTCCAGCCAGGCCGCCCTGTGCCGGGTGGAGTGGATGAACGCCGCCGTAGTGCAGCGCCTTGCCAGGCTGGACATGATTTACGGAATTGCCGCCATCGTGCTGCTGCTGACCGGCATTGCGCGTCTGGTCTGGGGCGTCAAGGGCATGGGCGGCTATGTGGCATCGCCGCTGTTTCATATCAAGATGACTCTGTTCGTCATCGCCGTGCTGCTCTCGCTCAAGCCCACCTTTACCTTCCGCCGCTGGAAGAAGGCGCTGGACGCCACCGGCCAGTTGCCCGCCCTCGAAGAAGTCAAGCAAACCCGCAAGTGGGTGATGTGGCAAAGCCATCTGGTGCCGGTGATTGCCGTCGTCGCCGTCTTCTGGGCGCGCGGCATGTGATTTTGTGGGGCTGCAACGACTTGTTGCGTCCCTGCAATCCAGCTTGGCTGCGCAGATCAAGGCAGCCACGTAAAATCACCGAATGCTTTCCGTCAAACAAGAATTGCTCGCGGCCCTGGCTGCTGAGCTCGAAACACTCTCGCCCGGCGCTGGCGCACGCGCTGCGTTTGAAAACCCCAAAGTGGCAGCCCATGGCGATTTCGCTTGTACGGCAGCCATGCAGCTGGCTAAGCCCCTGAAGGCGAACCCTCGCGCTCTGGGCGAGCAGCTCAAAGCCGCGCTGGAAGCCACACCTGCTTTCCAGAAATGGGTGGATGCCATTGAAATTGCGGGCCCCGGCTTTCTGAATATCCGCCTCAAGCCTGCTGCCAAGCAGGAAATCATCCGCGAAGTGCTGGCGCTGGCTGAAAAGTTCGGCTTTCAAGCTGATCGCGGCGAAAATATTCTGGTCGAGTTCGTCTCTGCCAACCCCACCGGCCCTCTGCACGTGGGCCATGGCCGTCAGGCCGCGATTGGCGACGCCATCAGCAATCTGTACTCCACTCAGGGCTGGAAGGTACACCGCGAGTTTTATTACAACGACGCGGGCGTGCAGATCGACACCCTGACCAAGTCCACGCAGCTGCGAGCCAAGGGCTTCAAGCCCGGTGATGAGTGCTGGCCTACTGACAGCGAGAATCCGCTGGCCAAGAACTTCTATAACGGTGACTACATTGCCGATATCGCCAAGGCGTTCCTGAACAAGGAAACCATCAAGGCGGATGACCGCGAGTTCACCGCCAATGGCGATGTCGAGGATTACGACAATATCCGCCAGTTCGCCGTGGCCTATCTGCGCAACGAGCAGGACAAGGACTTGCAGGCTTTCCACCTGAAGTTCGACGAGTACTACCTCGAATCCAGCCTGTACGAAAACGGCCATGTCGAAGAAACCGTTCAGCGCCTGATTGCCAACGGCAAGACCTACGAAAAAGACGGTGCACTGTGGCTCAAGTCCACCGACTACGGTGATGACAAAGACCGCGTGATGCGCAAGACTGACGGCGGCTACACCTACTTCGTGCCTGATGTCGCCTATCACATCCAGAAGTTCAAGCGTGGCTTCACCAAGGTCGTGAACATTCAGGGCACCGACCACCACGGCACCATCGCCCGCGTGCGCGCCGGCCTGCAGGCTGCCGATGTGGGCATTCCCGCCGGCTACCCCGACTACGTGCTTCACACCATGATTCGTGTGGTGAAGGATGGCGAGGAAGTGAAGATCAGCAAGCGCGCAGGTTCGTACGTTACGCTGCGTGACCTGATCGAGTGGACCAGCAAGGATGCAGTGCGCTTCTTCTTGCTCTCCCGCAAGCCCGACACCGAGTACACCTTTGACGTCGATCTGGCCGTGGCCCAGAACAATGACAACCCTGTGTACTACGTGCAGTACGCCCATGCCCGCATTCAGTCCGTGCTGCGCGCATGGCAAGAAGCTGGCGGCGCTCGCGTGCCCGCGCTCAAGGATGTGGATCTGTCAGCACTGGAAGGCCCGCAGGCTCAGGCCTTGATGCTGCTGCTGGCCAAGTACCCAGAGATGCTGACTGCCGCAGCCGAAGGCAATGCACCGCACGACGTGACTTTCTACCTGCGTGACCTGGCTTCCAGCTACCACAGCTACTACGACGCTGAGCGCATTCTGGTGGACGACGAAAAGGTCAAACTCGCCCGCTTGGCCCTGGTCGCCGCCACCGCTCAGGTGTTGCACAATGGTCTGGCCGTGCTGGGTGTGAGCGCACCCGAGCGCATGTAATCAAAGCAGAAAGCGTTAAGCGACTGATATGAAGAACCAGCAACGCGGTGGAACCATCTTGGGGCTTATCTTTGGCATGGTCATCGGCCTGGCTGCGGCTCTGGCCGTGGCCATTTATGTGACCAAGGTGCCTGTGCCGTTCCTCAACAAGGGTGGCAATAACAACCAGCGCGATGCCGTCGAGGCCGAGCGCAATAAGAACTGGGACCCCAACGCCCCGCTGCAAAACCGCCAGCCCGCACAGCCTCCAGTGGCCGCGCCTGTGCAGCCGCCCAGCGACGTGACGGTAACCCCCCCCACGCCTGCAGCCCAGCCCACAGCGACGGGTGGTGTGACTACGCCTGAAGTGCCGCTAACAACGCCAAAGCCCGTGGCTGAAAAGGAAAAGCCCACCAAGCCCGCCACTGGCGACCCGCTGGGTGATCTGGTTAAGGAGCGCTCTGCGGCTTCTGACAAGGCCGAAAAAGCACGTGCTGACAAGGAAAAAGCGGCTGCGCAGGCATCAAGCTCCTCTGATACTGCCTTCAACTACTTTGTGCAGGCCGGAGCTTTCCGTGGTCAGAGCGAAGCCGAAGCGCAGCGCGCCAAGCTGGCCATGCTGGGCTGGGAGTCGCGTATCAGCGAGCGTGAGCAAAATGGTATTACCGTCTTCCGCGTGCGCGTGGGTCCATTTAGCAAGCGCGATGACGCCGAGCAGCTCAAAGGAAAGCTCGATGGCGCTGGTGTGGATTCCACGCTGGTGAGGTCGGGTAAATAACACCTCCTGAGCCGCTTTGCGGCTTCCCCTCTCTCTTCGGGATGGGGACGACACCCTCGGTGCGGGGCGGCCCTTCCTCGGTGTCTCTCGCTTGGAGTACGCCAGTGTTTGTTAGCTACTGAACTTTTTTTGATCTGCAGTCTCTGATACTGCAGACCTGATACAGGAGTTTGTTTAGATGAAACGTCGCGAATTCTCTCTGGCTGCCTCGGTAGCTGCTGCCGGTACCCTGACCTTGGGTACTTCCTCCAGCTGGGCGCAAGCCGCAGCTCCCAAGGAAGGCAAGGACTACATCAAGCTCGCCAAGCCTGCCAGCGTGAGCGCACCTGCCGGTAAAGTCGAAGTGATCGAGTTCTTCTGGTACAGCTGCCCGCACTGCAATGTGTTCGAGCCCCAATTTGAAGCCTGGGCCAAGAGCCAGCCTGCCGATGTGGTGGTGCGCCGCGTGCCTGTGGCTTTCAATGCTTCCTTCCTGCCCCAGCAAAAGCTGTACTTCACACTGGAAGGCATGAACCTGCTGCCCCAGCTGCACGCCAAGGTGTTCCGCGCCATTCACGTGGAGCGAAACGGCCTGAAAAACGACGATGCCATCTTTGAATGGATCGGCAAGCAAGGCGTGGATGTGGCCAAGTTCAAGGAGGTCTACAACTCCTTTACCGTGGCCAATCAGGCGCGCAAGGCTGCCCAGCTGCAAAACGAGTACGACGTGGAAGGTGTGCCGGCCATGGGCGTGGCCGGCCGCTACTACACTGACGGCACCAAGGCCGGCAATATGGACAACGTGCTGCGCGTCGTCAATGCGCTGATCGCCTCCAGCCGCAAGGCATAAGGCCGGTGACTCAAGTCATCAAGCCTTGATGCTCAGCAAGCCCGCCGCCGTGCGGGCTTTTTTATGGGTGTTTTTTACGCGAGTTCTAAAAAGGGAATGACTACAATGGATGCAAGAAACGTGCCTTCCATGAAAAAATCACTCCTACCTCTTGCGCTGGCCTGCGCCCTGGCAGCAGCGACCGGCATTGCGCATGCCGAAAAAGCCGACAGCGCCAAGCCCATGAATATTGAGGCGGATGCGCTGCGCCATGACGAGTTGCAGCAGACCAGCGTCTTTACCGGTAATGTGGTGATGACCAAGGGCACCATCGTGCTGCGCGGCGTGCAGCTGGATGTGCGCCAGGATGCCGAGGGCTATCAGTTCGGCGTGATCAAGGCGGAGCCGGGCAAGCGCGCCTTCTTCCGCCAGAAGCGCGACAGTGTGCCGGGTCAGCCTGAAGAATTCATCGAAGGTGAAGGTGAAGTCATCGAATACGACGGCAAGGCGGACATCGTCAAATTCATTCGCCGTGGCGAGATGCGCCGCTACCGTGGCGGCCAGCTCAGTGACCAGGTCACCGGCTCCATCATCGTCTACAACAACATTACGGACGTTTACACGGTCGATGGCGAGAAGACCAGCGGCGGCCTGCCCAGCTCTTCCATCGGTCAGGGCGGTCGTGTGCGCGCCATCATGGCGCCCAAGGAAGGCACGCCGGGGGCTCAGCCCAAGCCTGCGACACCAGCCACGCAGCTACGCCAGAGCATGACTCTGGGTGGCGAGAAAGCGGACGAGAAGAAATGACTGAGCCCACCTTCTCCAGCAGCCGTACCGGCGAGTCTGCCAGTCGTCTGGAGGCCAAGCATCTGGCCAAGTCCTATGGCAGTCGCAAGGTGGTCAAGGACGTATCCCTGTCCGTGCAAAAAGGTGAGGTGGTCGGTCTGCTCGGCCCCAATGGCGCGGGCAAGACCACCTCGTTTTACATGATCGTGGGTCTGGTGCGCAGCGATGGTGGCGAGATTTTTATTGATGGTCAGCCTGTCGGAGGCATGCCGATTCACCAGCGCTCGCGCCTGGGTCTGTCCTATCTGCCGCAGGAAGCCTCCATCTTCCGCAAGCTCAGCGTGGAAGACAATGTGCGCGCCGTGCTGGAGCTGCAAAAAGACGAGCAGGGCAAGGCGCTGACGCGCGACGAGATCGAAAAACGCCTGACAGGCCTGCTACAGGAATTGCGCGTTGAGCACCTGCGCCAATCGCCCGCGCTGGCGCTGTCCGGCGGTGAGCGTCGCCGCGTGGAAATCGCGCGTGCACTGGCGACACAGCCGCGTTTCATTCTGCTCGATGAGCCCTTTGCCGGTATCGATCCGATTGCGGTGATCGAAATTCAGCGGATCATCGGCTTCCTCAAAGAGCGCGGCATTGGTGTGCTGATTACCGACCACAACGTGCGCGAAACACTGGGCATTTGCGACCATGCTTTCATCATCAGCGATGGGCATGTGCTGGCCGAAGGCACCCCCGAGGAGATTGTGGAGAACGCCGATGTGCGCCGCGTCTACCTGGGCGAACATTTCCGCATGTGATGAGCACAGGCTTTCGCTCTCCCACATTCCTCCCGGCGCTGGCGTTGACCAGCGGAGCGGGCCAGCGCATGGAAGCCGCCCGGCGGCGAAGCCTGAGTAGCGCGAGCATTTGCTGCAGCCGCCGGCTGGAGGCATTTCGCTGATGAAGCCAGGTCTCTCGCTACGCGTTTCGCAGCATCTCTCGCTTACGCCGCAGTTGCAGCAGTCCATTCAGCTGCTGCAGTTGTCCACGCTGGAGCTGGCGCAGGAAGTCGAACAGATGCTGGTCGACAACCCATTTCTGGAACGCTCTGGCGATGAGGCCGATGCAGTAAGCGATGCTCCTGCAGAGATAGCGCCTGCCGCTCATGAATACAGCGCTTCAGACTCTATTTCATCTGAAAAAGAGGTAGGACAGGCGCAAGCAGCTAGCGACTCTGTAGCAGAGGCTACCAGCGCCGAAACCCCGGAAGCACTGAACTGGGAGGCCGACGGCATGGACGGCCAGGATGGTGAATGGGGTGGTGAATCCAGCAGCGAGTGGGATTCACCCTCGGGCAGCGGCTCCACCCGCAACCGCGATGGTGATGGCGAAACTGATGCCATTGACCTGGCCCGCGAGCATGAAAGCCTGACCGCATTTCTGCACCGGCAAGCGCTCAGTCTGCGTCTGGGTGCCGAAGACTGCGCGGCGTTGCGCTTTTTGATCGAATCGCTCAACGACGACGGCTACCTTGAAGACTCGCTGCAGGAGCTGGCCCAGAGTCTGGCCGGCGACGATCTGGAAGAGCGCGAAGAGCTGGAGCAGCGCTTTGCCATTGCGCTGAAGCTGCTGCAAAGTCTGGAGCCTGTGGGCGTGGGTGCGCGTGATTTGTCCGAATGCCTGCAGCTGCAGCTGCGTGATTTGATTCACGCCGCCGAGGACGAAGGCACGACCGAGGCGCACATGAACCGCTTGAAGCTGGCGCAGGCCATTTGCAAGCAGCCCATGGACTTGCTGGCACGGCGCGATTTGCGCAAGCTCACCAGCCTGTGCGGCGCACGCGAGGAGCCGCTGCGCGAAGCCATGAGCCTGATTGCCGGGCTGGAGCCTCGCCCCGGTCGCCGCTTTGTGGATGTGGAGCGCAATATCATCGTGCCCGATGTCATCGTGCGCCCGGTGCGCGTCAGCTCAGGGCGGGTCGATTTTTCCGTGCAGCTCAATGCCGATGTGATGCCGCGCCTGCGGGTCCATGACATTTACGCCGGGGTGCTGCGCCGCCACAAAAGCAGCGAAGGCCATGCCGCGCTGCAACAGCAATTGCAGGAGGCGCGCTGGTTCATCAAGAATATTCAGCAGCGCTTTGACACCATCTTGCGCGTGTCCCAAGCGATTGTGGAGCGGCAGAAAAACTTCTTTGTGCATGGCGAGCTGGCCATGCGTCCGCTGGTGCTGCGCGATATTGCTGATCAGCTGGGCCTGCACGAATCCACCATCAGCCGCGTGACCACGGCCAAGTACATGGCCACGCCGCAGGGCACGTTTGAGCTCAAATACTTCTTTGGTTCGGGTCTGGGAACGGAGACCGGCGGCAGCGCCTCCAGCACGGCGGTGCGGGCGTTGATCAAGCAGTTTGTGGATGCAGAGAGTCCTAAAAAGCCGCTCTCCGACGCCAAGCTGGCCGATATGCTCAAGGAGCAAGGCATTGAATGCGCGCGCCGCACGGTGGCTAAATACCGCGAGCAGCTCAAGATTCCGACGACGACGCTGCGCAAGGCGCTGTAAACATCCCAGAAACAAAAAAGCCGCTGATGGATTCAGCGGCTTTTTTATGGGGTGCATGCAGCTCGATAAAGCATGTCGCCCCCTTCCGAAGAAAAAGGGGGAAGGCGCAAAGCGCCTCAGGGGTTAATTCGGAATCAACCACCAGATGAAGAGCGCCAGCACGCCAATCATCAATCCAAATTTGAGGATTTTGTAGAAGGTCGGGTTCCAGCTGCGGAAGGCGCGGCGGTACTTGCCGGCGTAGAACGAGATTTTGAACAGTTTGCTGATCATGCCGCGCGGGTCGCCCTCGTTGTTGGGCGAGCTGGCAGCGGCTACGACGTTCTTGCCCAGCCAGTGGTTGAGCCACTGGGCAAAGCCGTTGGTCATGGGGCGTTCCACATCGCAAAACAGCACGATGCGATTGCCTTCCGAGCGATTTTCAGCCCAGTGCATATAGGTCTCGTCGAAGATCACGCCTTCGCCCTCGCGCCAGCTGTAGGGCTTGCCATCGACCTCGATCATGCAGCGGTCGTCATTGGGTGCCAGTACGGCCAGGTGGTAGCGCAGCGAGCCCGCATAGGGGTCGCGGTGCAGGTTGAGTTTGGCACCGGGCGGCAGCTCGGCAAACATGGCTGCCTTGATGCTGGGAATGGATTTGACGAGTGCGGTGGTCTTGGGGCACAGCTCCATGGCCGACGGGTGGGCATCGCCATACCACTTCAGGTAAAAGCGCTTCCAGCCAGTCTTGAAGAAGGAGTTAAAGCCTGCATCGTCGTTATTGGCGGCGGCCTTGATCTGCATGTTCTTTTGCAAATTGACGGCTTCTTCGCGAATTTCGCGCCAGCTGGCCTGCAGCGGTGCCAGCTCAGGGAAGGTGCTGGTGGGCAGATAAGGCGTGCGGGGCACCTTGCTGAACATCAGCATGAAGACGTTGAACGGCGCGGTGAAGGTGGAGTGATCAAACAGTTGCTTCACCACCTTGTGGCGCACCTTGCCGCGCAGGTGCATGTACAGCCCGCAGCCAAAGAAAAGCAGCACCAGTGCCAGAACGATTATTTTTGCCATAAGGGTCAATTTTACCGGGGGCACCCCGGTGGCGACCATGGGGGCAGGTCAAACAGAACCGGGGTAGGGGAATATCAACAACGATAGCTACTGGCGCTTGATTGGTAAGTGCTAGAGCCTTGTTTTAGATGAAATTCAGGGCAAAGCCAGCACCGCACAGTTGCACAGGTCGTCGCTTTCAAAGGCCGTTTTATCGCCTGCGCTCAGCCCCGGCACGGGGAACAGGCGCACGGTCAGCGGCTTGTTCAGGCGAAAGGCCATGGTGCCTGTGTCGCGCATGACGGCGGCGATCTGCTCGGTGCTGCTGTCGCCGGGCACGGGCACGGTGTCGAGGCCAATGCCGCAGACGCTGCTATAGGTCAGCAGGGCGCGAATGTCGAACTCGTGGTTCAGACTTGCCTGGGCCAGACCTTGGTCTTCGGTCACGGCCAGCATCAGGCCGCTGAAGCCGATGGGTGTCACGCCCTGGACGGACTTGAAGACGCGGGTCAGCAGGGCCGAGGCTTCCACCGTGCCGCTGGCGCCGAAATACGGCACGCCCAGCAGTTGGTACACCTCGACCATGGAGGCGCAGGACTTGGAGGGAGCCGCCGAGGTGTCCATGCCCGCAATGCGCCAGCCCTCGGCCAGCGTCACGCCGTCGGCGCAGCGCTGGATGGCGGAGGCATGCTCGGTCAGCGACTGGCTCAGGCGCTCGAAGGCCAGCTTGAACCAGTCTGCGTGGTCCAGTTGCTGGCGCTGCGCTTGCAGTGCCTGGAGGTCGGCGACCATGAGGTCTGGCGTTTCCAGACCCAGCACCAGCGCGCCATGGTGCTGGCCGCGGTGGTAGCTGGCCGGAAAATAGGGAATGCCGGGTGCGCAGTTGAAGTTGACCGTGAAGTTGAAGTTGCCCTCGCCGCGTGGCGTGGTGCGGGCAATTTCCTGAACCGCCTGCACGCTGTGGGCCAGTAGCTCGGTCTGCAAAAAGCCGTGCTCGTCCAAGTCGATATTCACGCAGGCATTGCACAGGTCGCCATAGGCAGCGATCAGCTGGGGTAGCAGCGCCACCTCCTGTGCGTTGCGCGCCTCGCCAATGGCAAAGCGAATGCGGCGTGCGCCGGTGTTGATGGCGCTCAGCAACTGCGTGATGTGCTGCAAATCGGCCAGCGCCGAATCAATCCCGGAGACATTGATGAACTCGCCAAACGGGTTGCTCACGATGCGAATCGACTGCACCCGGTAGCCCTGAGCCTCGATGGCATCGGCGATGGCATCGCACTGCTGCTTGGCCTGGCTCAGACTTGCCTGCCACTGCGCACGGTCGGTGGGCATGTTGACAAAGGCGGTGATGGTGCGCAGGCGCACCAGAGGGTTGAAGCTGATATTCATAGCAGTATCCGCAGTCTGTAAAAGGGCTGTCGGCCATTTTGCATGCAGACGTCAGAGCTAGAGCAGGCGCGTGCCCAGCGGCACCTCCTTGTCGGGCACGCACAGCGCCACGGCTCCTGCGACATCGTGAAAACCGGTTACAAGACATTCGCTCATTAGCGGGCCAATCTGCTTTGGGGGAAAGTTCACCGCCGCGACCACCAGCCGGCCAATCAAGTCCTCGGGCTGGTAATGCTCGGTGATCTGGGCGCTGGATTTGCGCTGGCCCAGCTCGGGGCCGAAATCCAGCAGCAGTTTGTAGGCGGGCTTGCGCGCTTCGGCAAAGACCTCGGCCTGCAGCACGCGGCCTACGCGCAGTTCCACCTTCATAAAGTCGTTCCAGCTGATTTCTTCCATTTTTGAGACTCCTTGGACCGTCATGATGACCGCGCCACCGCGCGTATCTATCGAGCAACGCTTGCCGTGCGCTGGCACCGGAAAAGGCCTAGCGCGTATGCTTATGCCCTGTAACGCGCATATCGAGTGTCAGGCACCTGACACCGCAGCTGGCGCGCATTGATTTTTATGAACCAACTGCATTTGTTTTTGCCCTGCGCCGCCGGCGTCGAGGGTTTTCTGGCCGACGAGGTCCACGCCATCACCGGCGCCACCGGGCAAGATTTGCTCGTGGGCCGGGGCGGCGTCATGCTGCGCGGCATGTGGCGTGATGCCATGCTGCTCAACCTGCACAGCCGTCTTGCGCAGCGCGTGCTGGTCGAGCTGTCGTATACCCAGTACCGTAACGAGAACGACCTGTACCGCGCCGCCAGCGAGGTGGCGTGGGAGATCTGGTTCTCGCCCAAGGAGACCTTCAAGATCGAGGTCACGGCCCAGCACAGCCCGCTGACCAGCCTGAACTTTGCCGCGCTCAAGGTCAAGGACGCGATTGCCGACCGCTTCCGCGAAAAGCGCCATGGCGTGCGCCCCAGCGTGGAAACCCATCATCCCGATGTGCGCGTGCACCTGCACCTGACCACCGACGGCGCGACCATCTACATCGACACCTCGGGTGAAGCGCTGTTCAAGCGCGGCTGGCGCGAGGACAAGGGCGATGCACCGCTGAAGGAAACCCTGGCCGCCGCCATGATTGCAGCCAGTGGCTGGAATCCCCACGGCGACAACCCTCAGCCGCTGTACGACCCCTGCTGCGGCAGCGGCACCGTGCTGATTGAAGCGGCGCAAATTGCGCGCAAGATTCCGGCCGGCATCCTGCGCCGTTTTGCGTTTGAAAAGCTGGTGCCCTTTCAGCGCCATGTGTGGGAAGCGATTCAGGATGAGGCCGAGGCCGCCATCCTGCCCGAGTCGCCCGTGGGCATTTATGGCTCGGACATTTCCTTCCGTATGGTCGACTTTGCCCAGCGCAATGCCGAGCGTGCGGGCGTGGCCGAGACCATCAACCTGCGCGGTGGCGATGCGCTGCAGCGTATGCCGCCCACCGACCAGCCCGGCATGATGATTCTGAACCCGCCCTATGGCGAGCGTATTGCCGCCGCCGGTAGCTATGGCCGTAATGCGGCAGAGCGCATGGGCGAGGTCGAGCGCGCAGGTCGCGAAACTGCGCAGACTGAAGACGGCGGTGAGTTCTTCAGCCAGCTGGCCAGCCACTGGAAGAAGAACTACAGCGGCTGGAGCGCCTTCATGCTGACGCCCGACTTGAAGCTGCCCAGCCAGATGCGCCTCAAAGAATCGCGCCGCACGCCCATGTGGAACGGCCCGATCGAGTGTCGCTTGTTCCGCTTCGACATGATCAAGGGTTCGACCAAGCCCCGCAAGAATGCCGATGGAGCCGCAGACGGCAATGCGCAAGCAGGCGAAGCGGAATGAAGATCGCCCCCTTGCGCTGGCCGGCCTGTAACGCCGGCTACGAAGGCCCGTTGCCGCGTCCCATGATTCTGGACACCAACGTGGTGCTGGACATGCTGATCTTTGACGACCCGCATATCCCATCGATTCGCGAACTGGTTGCCAAGGGCGAGGTTCGCTGGATTGCCGACCAAGCCCAGCGCATAGAACTGGGCCGCGTGCTGCACTACAGCCAGATCGCTCCGCGCGTGAGCTTTTACGGCAAGACGCCCGAAGGCGTGATGGCTGCGTTTGATGCGGCGGTGGAATACGTGGCCGAAGCGCCCAAAATTCGCTTCACCTGCACCGACCCGGACGACCAGCACTTCCTCGATCTGGCCAGCCTACACAAGGCCGTGCTGGTCAGCAAAGACCGAGCCGTGCTCAAGCAGCGCAAGCGCGTGGCGACGCACTATGGCGCGACAGTAGGGAATATGGTGTTGCTGGAGGAGATGGCGACCGAGGCACTTTGACTGTAACGGCAGCTTGACACTAGCTACTCATGCGCAGGGTAGCTGCTTAGACTCCGCTTTCCCCAGGAAAAGCATGTGTTTGTGAAGGCTGTCAAAGGAATACATGCCTTGTATGTAATGATTTTTATAGCAAACCAATGCTTTTCAGACGAAGTCGTTGCGATGTCTTCGTGTCTTAGATGTGAATCTTCCACAAAATGACATACGACAACCGAACCCTATTTTTGAATGGTAAATATCCTATTTCAATGTAGGATAAAGTCGATAAATCAATTTTGCAGGGTCATAAGCCTCCAAAACGGATTATTGATATGTCCTCTGGGTTCCTTAGGGAGAGTGGGGCCTGATTGACTTGGCTGGATTGATTCTTAAGCGCGCGTGTGCATTTTTCGCTTTGGCGAATGGCATGTGCTTGGATCGTTCGTCTGTTCTATCTTGTAGCTGAATGAAGAACATGCAAAAGCGAGAGCGTGGTTTTACGTTGATTGAGGTCATGGTGGTCGTGGCTGTCATCGGAATTTTGTCAGCTGTGGCCTATCCCAGCTATCAAGACTATGTCTTGCGCAGCAGAATCTCTGAGGCGGTGGGTGCCATGGAGAGCATGCGTACCGATATGGAACGCTTCTACCAAGACAACCGGACTTATGCGGGCGCTACGGCACCATGTGCTGTTGGGCGATCCATCGAGGCCTTTGACCTGAACTGTACGGGCACACGCGATAACAAAGCATTTACCGTGCAGGCGGTAGGCAAGGGCATTGCGAACGGTTTCACTTTCAGTATTAACCAGCTCAACGAGCGTTTTACGACTGCGGTGCGCAATGGCTCAGGCTATAACACTTGCACAACTAGCAGCAATGGCTGGATGCTGAAGAAGGGGCAGAAATGCCCGCAGTAATGCCTGCTGTCGCACATCACCAGGCACGGGGGAGGGCTCACGGCTTTACGCTGATCGAGCTCATGGTGACTTTGGCCGTTATGGCGGTGCTGACGGCAATTGCCTTGCCCTCGTTCTCCACCTTCATGGCGGAAAACAGGGCCAAGAGCAAGGCAGCGCAGTTGACGGCAGCCATCCAGAGTGCGCAGTTTGAAGCGTTCAGGCGCAATCGTCAGGTTCTGTTCACTCTGACTTCCAGCATCAAGCCTTCATCGTCCTTAAAGGGTGATGCCAGCGGTCAAAACTGGGCCAGTGTTGCGCTGCCTTTGGCCAATAGCGATAGCGACGAGGCTGAGCTGATTCATGTGGGAGGCTATACAGAGAACAGCTCGGATGTGATCTTGTCTGCCAGCTCTGCTGGACTGTGCTTTTTGCCAGACGGCACTCTTAAAGCGAACTCTGCTACCGGAGTTTCAGGAGCCAGTTGTGCTGACCCTGCCAACGGTACTGAGTTGAGAGTACATGCCTCTCGTGGTGGCAAGGCTTGGCAGGTCAGTGTCAGTCCCTTAGGCAAGATCTCCAGTTGTATTGGGACTGTGAACTCCAGTGATGTTTTTAACTGCTCCTGATATGAACCTCCCAAGCAAGCGTACTCGCCCCAGTCAGGGCTTCGCATTAATCGAAGTACTGGTTTCTCTTTTGATCTTTTCACTGGGTGTCGTCGGTTTAATGGGCGTGCAGGCGCATGCTTTGCAAACCAGCAACGATGCTCAGGATCGCTCAAGGGCCGCCTTGTTGGCGCAAAGCTTGTCTAGTGAGATGTGGGTGATTAAAAGCACTAGCTTGGGCGATAGCGTTGTTTCCGCCTGGAAAGAGCAAGTCAAGGATGCCCTGCCCAATGGTGAGGGGGACGTCACGCAGACCACCGCAGGGCAGGACGCCACGATTTCCATCAAATGGCTTGCTCCTTCTCGCAAGCTTGCAGGCCAGACTTCTGGGCAGTCTGGTGGCGAGGCCAAAAGCCAGTTTATTACCCAGGTGTTGATTCCTCAATGAAAAACTCGCTCAGCAAGCAGCGCGGCATGACGCTGGTGGAGCTGATGGTCGCAATGACCGTTGGTCTGTTTCTGACTCTGGGGATGACGGCGGTCATTGTTCAATCCTTGCGTCAGCAAAGCATATCTACGTCAATCAATACGAGAGATCAGGCCGTCGTCACAGCTTTGTCTCAGCTTGATAATTATGTGCGCAGTGCTGGGTCTGGGTTTTCCAATGGCTGGAAGCTGGGCTTTTTTTGCTGCCAGTTGCGTGCAGCAAATGCGGATAAGTCTTTGCTACCCGCCACGCTCACCGCGCCTTTTTCCAGTGTGACGAGTCTAGCTGCCCCTGTGATGGCTCCTTTGGTCATAGAAGCGGGTGTGGGCGCGAATGGTTCTGATGTGCTGTTTGTCATGGGTGGCAATGGCGCATTTTCCAATGTGCCGCGCTATGTGAGCAAGGTCAGTGGCGACACATTGAGCTTTGAAAATGTCATAGGACTCAAAAGCAAGGATCTGCTGATCGTCGCGGCGGAAGAAAAGCGAGATTGCTATCTGTCGCAGATTGATTCAGTTTCCAGTTCTGCTGCTGAGAACTCTATTACCTTGGGTGGGCCTTATTTTCTATCCTCCCAGGACGGCGCTGAGTCCGTGGCCTCCATTGCGGCTGCCACACCGGCATTCATCGCTCCGCTGGGTGGTGTCAGTGCGGCTTATCCAACCATGAGCCTGCTTGGAGTGGGAAGTGGTGATGTGCTCTTTCGGTATGACTTGCTGAATCTTAAAAGCCAGACGCCACAGCCCATCACAGATGGTGTTTCGCACCTACTTGCTCTGTATGGCGTGGATACGGACGCTGACGGAAAAGTGGACTCTTGGGTCAGCCCCGCAGCATCTGGCTGGACTGCATCGGAAGTCATGGCCTCTGCGCTCAAGATTCGGCAAATTCTTGCGGTTCGCCTGGCGGTGGTGGCGCGCTCGCACGGAGTCAATCAAGCCAATGTGAGTCCTGGAAAAATCACGGTGTTTAACAGCCTTGGCAATGACTTCAAGCGTGAGCTGAGCCTGAGTTCGGAGCAACGTTCCCAGCGATATCGCGTGATGGAAATTGTTATTCCACTGCGTAACAACCTGCAGATTGAGTCATGAGTCGTCCTCTTTTGAACTGGCCGCCAATAGCGGTGCGAGCAAGCTTTCGTCAAAGCCGTAGCCAACAGCGCGGCTTTTCTTTGTTCTTTTCTCTGATTGCGCTGGTGATCTTGCTGGTAGCTGCCGTATCGGTCATGCAGTCCAGCGGTCTGAGTCTGTCTACCAGCGGTAATTCAGCCTTTCAGCAAGACATTCTGGCGCGTGCTGATGCTGCCAATGTGAAGATATTTTCACTGCTGCGCTCAGGCGGTGCTCTTTCCACTGAGGCAAATCTGGCCAACTCCAGCAAGAGCAGTAACTACAGTGCTTTAGCCTTGGAGACCAATGATCAGGGGATTCCGCTGGCACTGATCAGCGAGACCCAATTTGACGGGGTTGGCGAGAGCAGCAATGACATCAAGGATGAGGCCAGCAACACCGTCATCAGATATGTGATTGAGCGCCTGTGCGATCAGTCTGGCGAGTCTGGCGCATTGGGGCGTGAGCATTGCATCCATGAACCGGATCCCAATCCCATTCTGGGCGGAAGCAGTACGCAGATGGGTTCAGACATCCGTCCTGGCTTTGCACCAATTTATCGTGTTTCTGTGCGTATTCAAGGGCCGCGAGGTTCAGAGGCGTATTTGCAGAATACCTTTACCAAGCCGAATTGATGAGGTGTTTCGTGATTAAAAAAAGTCAGTTTGCCTGGGTTTTAGGTGTTATCGCTCTTTTCGTTTCTTTGGGAGAGCCCGCTCACGCAGTTCCTCTTTCGGATGCGCCTATTTTTTCCAATACCAGTGTTCCTGGTAACTTAGCGCTGGCATTGTCGGTGGAATATCCAACGGCTATTAGTGTTGCCAACTTGGGAAACTACGTTCATGCGACTACTTACTTGGGGTACTTTGACTCCAATAAATGCTACGATTATTTTTACGATAAAAGTACCCCGGAAAATAGCTATTTCCAGCCCGCAGGTAAAGCAAACAATCATACATGTTCGAAGAAATGGAGTGGAAACTTCATGAACTGGGTTGCCATGCCTACTATCGACCCATTTAGATGGGCATTGACAGGAGGCTACCGGGCAACTGATACGGAAAATCTAACTATTCTTCAGAAAGCGTATGGATCTAATCAAGGAGGCGCCGGGTCCAACTATCCATATCGTGGAACAGGATTGACGGATAATGATTTACCTGCTGCTGATGTGCCCAAGGTAACCCCATTTTCTGGAAGTGTTTTTAAATCACGCATCTGGAATAGAGGGGTGGTAATGCAATTCACCACCAAAAGCACAGATGGATATCAGAGTGACAATCCATCGAATCTGAAGCACTATGGCGATGGTTCCAGCAAAGATGAAAACTATTCAGTCCGGATAAGAGTGAAGGTCTGTGATAACTCCAGCTCTGCTGGTGGTCTTGAAGATAATTGCGTAAAGTACGGGAATAGCTACAAGCCAGAAGGTTTGATGCAAAAATTCTCCAATAAGATTCGCTATAGCGCATTTGGCTATCTTTTTGAGGGTGGAACGAATCGGCAAGGCGGAGTTTTACGTGCGAAAATGGGATTCATTGGCCCTGAAAAGCCAGTGCCCATGTCTACCACTCCTGAAGTAAATGCCAATGCAGAATGGAATAAGACAACTGGGGTTATGGTTGGCAACCCTGACTCAGATTTGGCCAGAGATAGCGGTGTTTCAAATAGCGGGGTAATGAATTATTTGAACCAGTTTGGTAATGCCTCTGAGAAATACATGTCGAATGACAACGTGAGTGAAATGTATTATGCCGTGATGCGCTATTTCCAAAATATAGGAAATGTGCCGGAGTGGACGAATAATACGAGTGGGAGCAATATCGGTCGAAAAGATGGGTTCCCCGCTCCCGCTGTTTGGACAGATCCAATTCTTTACTCTTGCCAGAAAAATTTTGTTTTGGGGATAGGTGACAGCAATACACACTTTGACAAAAACACGGGCGGTGGGACATTGGTACGCAGTGGACGCACCAAGCCAGGATCGGTGAATGCTGATACTTTTAATCAATCCGACTTGTGGACGAGCTGGGTGGAGAGCAAAGAAGGTGGAAATGTTGCCACTCGAAATATGGGTTGGGGTAATGATGGTTCTGGATATATAGCTGGTTTGGCATATGGCAATCACGTCAATGACATGCGTTCCGATTTGGTTGGAAAGCAGACGGTCAGCACCTACTGGATGGACGTGATGGAGGGACAGTATGCGCAGGATCGCAATCCCTACTGGCTTGCAGCGAAGTACGGTGGCTTTGCTGTGCCAGCAGGGTATGACGGTACGCAGACTTGGAAAGATGAGTGGTGGACCACAACTGGCGACACGGTTCCCATGTATGCCAAGGGTAGCTTTTCAGCATCAAAGCCCAACAACAACAAGCAAACACGTCAAAGACCCAGCAATTACTTCTTGGCGGGTAATGCGGCGCAGATGGTAGATGGCCTGACGCAGGCCTTTACCAGTATTGCTGCATCGGTCAATGCATTCACCACAGCGGTCACTCCGTCGTCCAACGTGTTCACCAGCGCTGGCACCACCTCATATTCGGCCAGCTATGGCAGCGAGCATTGGTCCGGTTCCATCAAGGCAGCGACCTTGTCATTTGGCAGCAATGGGGCCGAGCTGACGGATATCTGGACAAGCGATACTTCGCTGGCAAACCAGTTGGCAGCGTCTGGCTGGAACACGGATCGTCGTGTAGTGACCTGGAACAAGGACCACGACCGAGGTGCTCGCGGCGTTCCATTCAGGCTGAACAGTATTTCTGCCAGCATGAAGTCGGCCCTGGATACCAGCTATGTCCCAGGTGACGACTCGGCAGACTACCTGAACTATCTGCGTGGGGACAAGGCCAACGAGGTGGGGACAACGACTGGCAAGCATGTCTATCGCACCAGAACCGCTCCATTGGGGGACGTGGTGAACTCCAAGCTGGTGCTAGCCAATCCTCCCAGCATGCGCTACTCGGAAGTTTTCAATAGAGGCTACGCGGCATTCAAACGCAGCCAAGCATCGCGTACGCCCATGGTGTTGTTCGGTGCCAATGACGGCATGCTTCATGTGCTCAATGGCAGCACTTCAGGAGCCTCGGCGGGCAAGGAGATGTTTGCTTACGTGCCTTCTCTCACCTACTACGGCCCTGAGGGCAGCAGCATATCGAATGCCAATACCAGAGGTCTCGCGGCACTTGGCAATCCAGCTTACGAGCATCGCTATTACGTGGATGCCACGCCTCAGGTATTTGATGTGGATTTCGCCAAGACCTATGCCTCAGGTTTGAGCGATCCAGCGTGGACGACGATGGTGGTCGGTGGTCTGGGCAAGGGCGGAAGGGGCTTTTATGCGCTGGATATCACAGACCCCTCAGCAATGAGCACTGAGGCGGATGTTTCCGGCAAGGTACTGTGGGAGATCAGCAATACGACAAGCGGCTTTGAAAATATGGGCTACAGCTACGGAGTACCTGTGATGGTCAAAACGGCCAAATATGGCTGGACGCTGATACTGACATCTGGCTATAACAATACAGATGGACAAGGCTATCTGTACTTGGTGAACCCGCGTACAGGTGAGCTGCTGGAGACGATTGGAACGGGGCAGGCTGCGCCAGGCATGACTCATGCCTCTGCCTTTATCAAGAATTACACGGACGGCATTGCGGATGCCGTTTATGCGGGTGATTTGGATGGCAGGCTCTGGCGTTTTGATTTGACCAAGACGACCGGATCTTTCGATAGACCCGTGGTGCTGTTCCAGGCGGTTTCTCCTGATGGAGGGGGGCAACCGATTACCTCTGCCCCTATTGCGGAAATTCACCCCACCACACGTAATCGCATGGTTCTGTTTGGAACGGGTAAGTTGTTGGATGGACAGGACGTGAGTCTGACTCAGCGCCAGAGCTTTTACTCGGTGATTGACGGCAACAACAACCAGTTTGCCGTGGCTCCTACTTCTGCACTGAGCCGTAATGAACTGACAGGGGTTGCATCATTGACGACTTCTGTTGTGATTCCTAGTACGTCGCGTGGCTGGTACTACGACTTGCCTCTTGATAACAATGTGGCTTGGCGTATCACCATCACTCCTTCAGCTGCTGATGGGATTGCACTCTTTACTGCCACATTGACGAGTGGCGATGCTTGCAGCCCTGCAGGTCAAGGTAGAGCATATGCAGTCGATTACGCCAGCGGGGAATCAGTGCTGGCCAGTAAAACGAATCCGATGGAGTCTGTCGCCTACCTGGCGCTTGGCAGTTCACCAACAGACAATATCATCATCAAAAAAGATGGCACGTTGGGAGGCGTTGCAGGCGGTGCTGATGGGAAAACCCAGGAAATTTCATTTAATAAGCGAGCATCAATGAATGTGCGTCTCATTAACTGGAGAGAGTTGAAGGCCGTTGACTGATAGATGCAAAAAGCCCCGCGCTTTCGAGCGGGGCTTTTTTACCTCTGTTTCGGCAGCCACGGCACGCCGTTGATGTGGCTGCCGCCATCGACAAACAGCGTGTTGCCGGTCACATAGCGACAGTCTTCGCTGGCCAGGAAGAGCGCAGCGCCGCCAATGTCGCGCTCTGGGTCACCCATATAGCCCATGGGGTTCATGCGCAGCATGTCGGCCGCATTGTCCGGCTGGGCGGTGGCGAACTTTTGGTAAGCCTCGGTGGCTGCGCCAGGGCAGATGGCGTTGCAGCAGATGCCATGGGCCGCCCATTCACGTGCGGCGGAGCGGGTAAGAGTGCGCAGCGCTTCCTTGGCCATGTTGTAGTCCACCGAATAGGGGTGGGCATTGACGCCATTGAGCGAGCACATATTGATGACCCGCCCCCAGCCGCGCTCCTTCATGCCGGGAAAGACGGCCTGCATGGCCCACAGCGCAGACTGTGCGCCAATGCGCCAGGCCCAGTCGGCGTCCAGATCGCTGAGCGTCTCTACCTGCGCAAAGCCGGGCTTGGCGCCGGGGCGACGGCCCCAGGCGTTGTTGACCAGGATGTCCACCCGGCCAAAGCGCGCCAGCGCAGCATCGACCATGGTTTGCACGGCCGCATGTTCGCTGACATCTGCCGCCGAGTAGCCGACTTGCACGCCAAACTCTTCGCTGATTTCCTGCGCCGCTGCGGCGCAGGTTTCGGCATTGATATCGGCGAGCCACAGGCTGGCACCCTCGGCGGCAAAGCGGCGCGCAACGCCTTTGCCAATGCCGGCTCCTGCGCCAGTAATCAGGGCGACGCGGTCTTGCAGTCGATTCATGTGTCATCTCTCCTTGGGGTTTGTCAGGCTCACTGTGCGTGAGCCTCAGCGTGTCGGCATCGTTGAGTTGGACGAAGTATTTGCCAGCGCCTGTGGCGCATGAACCACCCAAGGCTGGACCGGGTTTGCCGCTGCCGGTTAGCATTCAATCAACAGGGACGACCCTGCCTGGCTATGTTGCACATGGCTTTTTTCTTGCCGGGACGACCTGGCCATTCATCTCCAAAGAGGTTTGCTATGGCTTGGGTTTATCTGCTGATCGCTGGTGTTCTTGAAGTGCTCTGGGCCTTCACCATGAAGCAGTCCAATGGTTTCACTCACTTCAGATACAGCGTCATCACCATCGTGGCCATGATTGCCAGCTTTGGCCTGCTGTCGATTGCCATGCGCACGCTGCCCCTCGGTACGGCCTATGTGATCTGGACGGGCATTGGCGCTGTAGGTGCCTTTGTGGTGGGCATCACGGTGCTGGGTGAGCAGATCAGTGCCATGCGCGTGGGTGCCGCCGTGCTGATCGTCAGCGGGCTGGTGCTGATGAAGCTCTCCAGCGGCGAATAACAGGTCTGCCCGCGCAGCTGCCCGGGCAAGGCGACAATAGAGGCATGAACTCCTCCACGCCTTCCACGACTGCACCGGCCCCGCGCAAGGCCGTGCCCGCCACCCCCAAGCTGACCACTCTGGATAAAACCCGCGTGGATGACACGCGCATCAAGATCGTGCGCCCGCTGCTCACGCCCGCACTGCTGGAAGAGTGGCTACCCATTACCGAGCAAGCCTATGCGCTGGTGGAGTCCAGCCGCGCAGCCATCTCGCGCGTGCTGCATGGGCAGGATGACCGTCTGGTGGTGGTGGTCGGCCCGTGCTCGATTCACGACCACGATCAGGCCATGGATTACGCTCGCCAGCTCAAGGTGCAGGCCGATGCGCTCAAGGACGATCTGCTCATCGTCATGCGCGTGTACTTTGAAAAGCCGCGCACCACCGTGGGCTGGAAGGGCTACATCAATGACCCCTACCGCGATGGTAGCTTTGCCGTGAACGAGGGGCTGGAGCTGGCGCGCCGCCTGCTGCTGGACATTCTGGAGCTGGGCCTGCCTGCGGGGACGGAGTTTCTGGACCTGCTGTCGCCCCAGTTCATCAGCGACCTTGTCAGCTGGGGCGCGATTGGTGCGCGCACGACAGAGAGCCAGAGCCACCGCCAGCTGGCCAGCGGCCTCAGCTGCCCTGTGGGATTCAAGAACGGCACCGATGGCGGCCTGAAAGTAGCCAGCGACGCCATCTTGGCCGCACAGTCCAGCCATGCTTTCATGGGCATGACCAAGATGGGCCAGAGCGCCATCTTCGAGACACGCGGCAACCAGGATTGCCATGTCATTCTGCGCGGTGGCAAGGCCCCCAATTACGACGCTGCCCATGTGCAGGCTGCCAGCGAGATTCTGGAAAAATCCGGCCTGCGCCCGCAGGTGATGATTGATTTTTCGCACGCCAACAGCAGCAAACAGCACCGTCGCCAGATCGACGTCGGTGCCGATGTGGCGCAGCAGGTGGCGGCGGGTGATGCACGCATCACCGGTGTGATGATTGAAAGCCATATTCACGAAGGCCGTCAGGACATCGTGGAAGGCGAAGAGCTGGCCTACGGCGTGTCTCTGACCGATGCCTGCATCAGCATGGAGCAGACGATTCCGGTGCTGGAGCAGCTGGCGCAGGCCGTGCGTGCGCGTCGTAGTATCAAGACCGCTTGAACCATTCGGGTCTGACGATCTCACGAAAGAGGCACCAAGGTGCCTCTTATTGTTTTTGCGCGGTAGCCCTTTTGCAACTTGCGCGAGTTGCTATTGTTTTTGAATGGAACTACAAATCCAGCGTCAGCTTGAGCATGTCTTTGTGCTGCACGCCGCGCTCCCACAGCGGGGTGGTGTAGTTCTGCAAAAAAAAGTCGCGCTCTATGTCGGTGACGCGAAAGCCTATGCGCTGGTAGAACAGCAGTTGATCGCCAAAGCTGCCGGTCCCCACTTCCAGTTGCCGCACGCCGCGCTGGCGCATATCGCGGATGGCGCGGTGCAGCAGGGCCGAGCCAATGCCGTTGCGCTGCCAGGCTGTGGACACGGCCATATTGATCAACTCCCACTTGTGCTGCCCGTCACCCTCAGGCGTCAGCACGCAGACACCAATCAGCGCACCCAGACCGCTGGGCGTGAACTGGGCGGTCTGGCGGGCCGCAAAGCAGGTGGAGTGGGGCAGGTAGCGCTTGATGCGCTCACGCGAGGGGTCGGCCAGCAGCAGCAGATGCCACGGGGCTTCTGCCGGGTTCATGGTCGTGATGTTCCACGAGGCGGGGGTGCTGGGGCCGGTCAGTGTGGATGTCATGCACAGACTCCACAAGGGCAAAACCGGGGCGCGGCATATTCGCCGGGCAGGATGTCGGCGTTCATTCGATCAACCGGAGCCCCGGCCATCTGCTGCAAACCCAAATCACGCGCCATTTCCACTTTCCACCTGCGGGAGCTGTAAGCCCGCCTCAAAGATTGTCAACAGCCCATAGCGTAGCAGTCAGCACACAAGCCTGGCGACGTACTGTTAAAAAGTACAGCAAATTTCACTCAATTGGATGCAGGAATTTGGCAAATCTGGGCTTGATTAAGCGATTCGACTGGGCTGGATGTCGTTTTTGAGCATTGGCGTGCGGCAACTGCGCTCAGCAGCGCTTGCAAAGCAAAAAGTAGTGGTTTATACTTATCGCAAGGGTTAACCCTTAAGGTTTAACCCGGTGCTGGCAGTGCTTGAGATGCGTACTGTCCATCGCTTGAAGTGCATCTCTTGATTTCATAGAAAGTTCATCATGCGCCAAGCTCTCAACTCCCTGATCGAATTCATCCAAGAAGCTCGCGAGTTCCATCTGGATCTGGCAAACCAGTAATCACGCACTGGTGATAGAAACAGCCGCCGTTTGAGGCGGCTTTTTTTCGTCTGAAATCAGCTCGTCAGCAGGCCCTGCTTTTCGATGAAGGCCACCACTTCGTCCAGGCCGTCCAGGGTTTTGAGGTTGGTCATCACAAAGGGCTTGAGTCCTTTGGGCGTGGTGCGCTGCTTGATGGTGTCGCTGCGCATGATCTCCAGGTTGGCCCCCACGTGGGGGGCCAGATCGGTCTTGTTGATGACAAACAGATCGCTCTTGGTGATGCCGGGCCCGCCCTTGCGCGGAATTTTTTCGCCCGCTGCCACGTCGATGACGTAGATCGTGAGGTCCGAAAGTTCGGGGCTGAAGGTGGCAGCCAAGTTGTCGCCGCCCGATTCGATGAAGACGATGTCGGCATCGGGGAAGTCCTTGAGCATGCGGTCAATGGCTTCCAGGTTGATGGATGCGTCTTCACGAATGGCGGTGTGCGGGCAGCCGCCGGTTTCCACGCCCATGATGCGCTCAGCCGGCAGCGCGCCACTGACGGTCAGCAGACGCTGATCTTCCTTGGTGTAGATATCGTTGGTGATGGCGATCAGGTCCCACTTTTCACGCATGGCCTTGCACAGCATTTCCAGAATGGTGGTCTTGCCCGAGCCCACGGGCCCGCCAATGCCCACGCGCAGGGGGGGGAGTTTTTTGGTGCGGTTGGGGATGTGGTGCAGTGCAGTGCTCATGATCGAAACAGGCGTGAATATTGGTGTTCATGCTGGGCCGACAAAATAGCCAGCATGGGCGAAAAAGCCTGCCGCCCGCTGTCTGGCAGTGCCAGCGCATGGTCAACAGCTTGGGGGATTTCTTGCGTCAGCTTTGCCAGAATGCGCTGACCTGCACTTTGGCCCAGAGGCACGGCTTTGATGGCGGCCTGCACCATGTTCTCCGCCCAGCCAAAGGCAAAGGCCAGCAACGCATCGCGGGGTGCCGCACCCGTGCAGAAAGCCGCAAACGCAAAGGCCACGGGGTAACTGGCATCTTGAGCGGCCAGCCAGGCGATGGCGTTGTGGTGTTCGGGGGCGTCGGCATGGCGGTTGCGCAACCAGTCGGTCAGCGATCGGCCCATTTGCTCGGTCTGCAGCCGCAGCTCACTCGTTTCGCGCGTGGTACGCACCCACTGGTTCAGCGCTGCAACGCGGGGCAGATCGTGCTGCTGCCATGCCGCAACCGCCTGTGCAATCACCGCCATATCTCCACGCGACTGGGTCAGATGGAGCTGCTGCACCAGCCAGTTGGCTGCTTCTTTTTCTGTAGTGACCAGCGCAGCATTAATGGCCGCTTCAAGACCTTCTGAGTATGAAAAGCCTCCAATCGGCAAGGCAGGCGAAGCCAGCCACATCAGCTGCAAAAAGCTGTGCTGGCTCAGCCCCGGTTGCGGGGCTGGCGCTGCGGGCTGGGTCTCAGTGTTCATGCCCGTGATCGTGTGCATGTGGGTGACCATGCCCGTGGTGATGGCTGTGTCCATCATTGGTCACATGGCCGCCGTAGGCACCGCCTTCGGGCTCAAAGGGAAGATCGGATTCCACCACGGTCATATGCATGCTGCGCAACATATCGGCAAGCACATGGTCAGGCTCGATTTTCAGGTGATCGGGCTGCAGCTCAATCGGCACATGGCGGTTGCCCAGGTGGTAGGCGGCGCGCATCAGATCAAACGGCGTGCCATGCTCGGCGCAGGCCGTAATGCGCAGCACTTTTTGCGGCGCGGCCAGCACGCGGATCAGGCTTCCGTCCTCCGCCACCAGTACATCACCACCCCGCACCGCCTGGCCACGTGGCAAAAAGATGGCTAGCGCCCGCCCCTGGTTGTCGGTGGCGGCAAAACGGGATTTTTGGCGCACATCCCAGTCCAGCTCAATCGTGGCGGCACGCTTGAGCAGTACGGTGGAAAGGCCTTGGCCCTGAGGCAGCAGTTTGTTGGCAGTCAGCATGGGCAATCAAAATAGGAGCGTGCTTCGCAGATCATCAAATAGGTTGGCGTGTTTTTTGCTGCTGCCAAACGGTTTGAAAACTCTCTGGATATGGTGATGGAAAAAGAATCTTCGACGGGCTGGCAAGCCTGTGGTGCTGCGCATGTGGCGGTTTATGGCACTTTGCGTGCAGGTGGCATCAACGACATTGCCAGACTGCAGCCGGGCATTGTCTGCATGGGCAGAACGCAGCTCACGGGCAGCTTGTTTGACCTGGGCTGGTACCCCGGCCTGACACTCAATGGAACGCAGACTGTCGTGGCCGAGGTCTACCCCATGAGCGCCGCGCTGGAGCAGGCCATGGACCGCATTGAAGGTCTGTGGCCGCAGGACATGGGCGAGTACCGCAAGCGGGTCCTGACCCTGCCTGTGATGTGCTGCGATGGCCGCCAGCAACCACTGGCGGTGCTGGTGTACGAAGCCATGCCCGCCACCGTGCAGTACGCCCCGCGCATTGCCGCCAGCGACTGGCTGCAATGGTTTGAGGGCAAGGGTGTTCAGCATCCGGATACCGCGTTTTCTCTCAACAGCGCTCAGAATAAAAAGTAGCGCTGCGCCATGGGCAGGCTGGTGGCGGGCTCGCAGGTCAGCAAGTCGCCATTGGCGCGCACGGCGTAGGTCTGGGCGTCTATTTCCATGTGGGGTGCCAGATCGTTGTGAATCATGTGCTGTTTCTTCACATTGCGAATGCCCTTCACCGCCGACAAAGTCTTGTGCAGACCAAAGCGCTGGCCAATGCCTGCGGCCAGACCGGCTTGCGAGACAAAGGTGAGTGATGTCCTGGCAATCGCTCCGCCAAAGCTGGCAAACATGGGCCGGTAGTGCACGGGCTGGGGCGTGGGAATCGATGCATTGGGGTCGCCCATGGCCGCCATGGCAATGCTGCCGCCCTTCAAAATGCAAAAGGGTTTGACGCCAAAAAAGGCGGGCTTCCAGATCACGATGTCGGCCCACTTTCCCACCTCAATACTGCCCACCTCGTGGCTGAGGCCATGCGCAATCGCGGGGTTGATGGTGTATTTGGCGATATAGCGCTTGATGCGGAAGTTGTCGTTTCTGGCTCCGTCGCCTTGCAGAGGACCGCGCTGCTGCTTCATCTTGTGGGCGGTCTGCCAGGTGCGCAAAATCACTTCGCCCACGCGGCCCATGGCCTGGCTGTCGGAGCTGAACATGCTGATCGCGCCGATGTCGTGCAGTATGTCTTCAGCCGCAATCGTTTCCTTGCGGATGCGGCTTTCGGCAAAGGCTAGATCCTCGGCAATGCCAGCATCCAGGTGGTGGCAGACCATCAGCATGTCCACATGCTCGTCCAGTGTGTTGATCGTGTAGGGACGCGTGGGGTTGGTGGAGCTGGGCAGCACATTGGCCTCGCCCACCACTTTCAGAATGTCGGGCGCATGGCCGCCGCCCGCGCCTTCGGTGTGAAAGGTGTGGATGGTGCGGCCCTTGAAGGCCGCCACCGTGTCTTCCACAAAGCCGGATTCATTGAGTGTGTCGGTGTGGATGGCCACCTGGGTGTCGGTCTCCTCGGCCACATCCAGGCAGTTGCTGATGGCCGCAGGCGTGCTGCCCCAGTCTTCGTGCAGCTTCAGGCCGATGGCCCCCGCGCTGATTTGCTCGTGCAGCCCGGCAGGCAGGCTGGCATTGCCCTTGCCCAGAAAACCGATGTTCATGGGGAAGGCATCTGCCGCCTGCAGCATGCGTTCCATATGCCAGGGGCCGGGCGTGCAGGTGGTGGCAAACGTACCCGTGGCGGGGCCGGTGCCGCCGCCAATCATGGTGGTCACGCCACTGGTCAGCGCCTCTTCAATCTGCTGCGGCGCGATGAAATGGATGTGCGTGTCGATGCCGCCTGCGGTGACGATATTGCCTTCGCAGCTGATGATCTCGGTGCCGGGGCCAATGATGATGTCCACGCCGGGCTGGGTGTCCGGATTTCCCGCCTTGCCAACCGCCACAATGCGCCCGTCCTTGAGGCCGATATCGGCTTTGACAATGCCCCAGTGGTCGATGATCAGGGCATTGGTCAGCACGGTATCTACGGCCCCCTGCGCGCGTGTGCGCTGGCTTTGCGCCATGCCGTCGCGAATGGTTTTGCCGCCGCCAAACTTCACTTCCTCGCCATAGCCGCCGGCGCGCAGCGTGAAGTCTTGCTCCACCTCCACGATCAGCTCGGTATCGGCCAGACGCAGGCGGTCGCCCACGGTGGGGCCAAAGGTTTCGGCGTAGGCGCGTCGGTCCATCGTTGCCATGTCAGAGCGCTCCTTGAATCAAGCCGCGAAAGCCATAAATCTGGCGGTCGCCGCCGATGTCTACCAATTCCACCGTGCGCTGCTGGCCCGGCTCAAAACGCACGGCCATGCCGCTGGCAATGTTCAGGCGCTTGCCGTGGGCGGCTTCGCGGTCAAACGACAGGCCCGCGTTCGTCTCTGCAAAGTGGTAGTGGGAGCCGACCTGAATCGGCCGGTCGCTGGCGTTTTGCACCACCAGCGTGGTCACAGTGCGTCCGGGGTTGAGTTTGTGAGCGCCTTCGTCCAGCAGTAGTTCACCGGGGATCATGTGCGCCTCCTCAAGCGAGTTTGGTCAGCATGAAAGCGCCAAGGGCAGCGGTTGCGGCCCCGCCGAGCTTGGCCACCCACTGATGGCGCTGCATGACGGCATGGCCAAGCACAATGCCCGCGATATGCAGGGTGGCTGAACCCAGCGCAATGCCTGCCAGTGCCCCCACAGCTGCCATGCCGCTGTCACCGGCCAGCTCAAACCCATGTGCTGCGCCGTGAAAAAAAGCGAACACGCCGGCCAGCGCGGCCGCAGCGCTCCAGGGCATTTTTTTCTGTACCAGCACCAGCAGGCCCAGCACCAGCACCGATGCGGCAATCATGGGCTCCACACCCGGCACCCACAGGCCCGCAAAGCCGGCCAGTGCGCCTGCTACCAGCAAGGCGACAAAGGCGGCAGGGGCGCGCCATGCGGTGCGCAGGCTGGGCATGGTCAGGGCGCTCCACGCGCCCACAGCCAGCATGGCGGCCAAATGGTCTGCACCCGTGAAAGGGTGGGCAAAAGCGTGGCTCAGGCTGTCGAGAAAGTGATGGTGGCCGCCGCCATCGGCACCCACATGGGCGAGCGCGGACAGGGGCAGGGCCGCTGCGGCAGCGGCAGTGGTGATAATGATTTGCTTGAATTTCATAGCTGTCTGCGCTTGATCGGTAAGGGCTAGCGGGCTAAAAGGCTTGAAGTTGCTGCTGAATCAGGTGATGGATCAGGCAATGGGCTCGTGCACGGTGACGAGCTTGGTGCCGTCGGGAAAGGTGGCCTCGATCTGTATGTCGGGAATCATCTCGGGAATGCCTTCCATCACATCGGCGCGCGTCAGCACGCTGCGGCCTTCGCTCATGAGCTGGGCGACAGTGCGGCCATCGCGCGCGCCTTCCATCACAAAGGCGCTGATCAGCGCCACGGACTCCGGGTAGTTGAGCTTGAGGCCGCGCGCCTTGCGCCGCTCTGCCAGCAGGGCGGCGGTAAAGATCAGCAGCTTGTCTTTTTCGCGAGGAGTCAGTTCCATCTTCTTTAATTCCTCCGTCAGATCGCGCATTCGGCAGGGCCGAATGACCGCGGGGTGTCAGTTCCATTTCCTTGTACTCAAGGCTGGGGTCGCTGGCTCGCGCAGTCGGTGCGGCTCACTGTGTGCGGTGATTTCTATGTGCTGGTATCTAGCAAGTGCTGTGCCAAAGCGGTGCGTTTGCGCTGCGGTCACATGGCCTGAAATGAATGAAGGTGCACCTTGCTGGTGCATCTGTGGAGCGTCATTGCACCAACATCTGACAGGTGTGTCGGGTTGTGGTGCATGCGGGGGTGGGGTAGGAGCGGAATCGGTGCATTGCATGGCATGGACCTTGCTCTATCTGGCGCATGAGGACAAAGAAGAATTCAGCGTTCGGAAGTCGCTGCCAGGCGGTGACGCTGGGGTACACCGCACTGGCCTGTTATGTGCTGCTGCATGGCAATGTGTGGGCGCATGAGGCCGAAGTTCGGCTGGCTGAAGTCCAGGTCAAGGGCCAGTCGCTGGATGCGGTGCAGCCGGTTTTTTCGGTGACGGAAATAGGACGTGACGATTTGCGTGAGCAGCCGCGCCAGGAGGTCGAATCGCTCTGGAGCCAGGTGCCTGGCATGCATGTCCATCACTACCAGCTCAGCGGCGTGGCCAACGGGCTGGTACTGCGCGGCTTTGGCGGTGGCGGCCATGGCGGTGATGTGGCGGCCACGCTGGATGGCATTCCACTGAACGAAGCCACGTCACATGCCGATGGCTACTTCGATCTGAATGTGGTGGTGCCGCTGGAGCTGGACAAGGTCAATGTCTATCGCGGCCCGGTATCGGTGCTGCAGGGCAATTACAACCGCGCCGGTCTGGTGGAGCTGCGCACGCGCCGCAGCGGCAGCTATACCGATGTGGAGGTCAGCGCAGGCTCGCACGGCCTGTGGGATACGCAGGCCGCGCTGGGGCGCGGGCTGGAGGGCGGCGATCAGCTCAATCTGGCGGCCCAGCATTCGCGCGGCGATGGTGCGCGGCCCAGCTCGGGCTTTGAGCGCAGCACCCTCAGCGGCACCTGGAAGCACCAGGTGCATGAAAAACTCGATATTTCGCTGTCCAGCCGCTGGCATGAGGCGCGTGGCGATTCGCCCAGCTATCTGACCGAAGCGCAGTGGCGGCAGGACCCACAGGGTAAAGATGCGCGCGTGGTGGGAGACGGTGCCAACAAGCACTTCGGCACGCTGCGCCTTGACGCCCAGTACGCGCTCGGCGGAGAAACCCGGCTGCTGGGCTTTGCCTATGCCACGCAGCAAGATTTTGTGCGCTGGTTCACGCGCCCGCGCGGCGGCAGCTGGATGCAGCGTGAGGAACGCTATGACCGCCGCGTGCTGGGCGCGGGGTTGAACCTGAGCGGCAAGACGGCTGTTGCCGCGCGCGAACTGAACTGGATGCTGGGGCTGGAGCAGGTGCGCGAATCCACCGACTACGGCTACTGGGATGGATTGGTCAACCGCCAGCGCATGGCTGCCGCGCTGGATGACCGCAATACGCGGCTGAACAACACCGCCCTGTATGGCCAGGGCCACTGGCAGGCTGCGGATTGGCTGCAGACCTCGGCCGCGCTGCGCTGGGACCATTTTGACGGCAGTTGCCGTCTGCTGGGTACCGAGACCGGCGGCGATGAATGCCATCGCATGCAGGGCCGCAGCCAGGCCAGTCCCAAGCTGGGTGCGCTGGCCCAGCTCAATGCCCGGACGGCCGTGCGTGCCAGCTGGTCGCAAGGATTTTCCCTGCCCAGCGACTTTGCCAAATATGCGCTGCGCAACAGCGACCTGAGCGCGAACCTTTTCCGCCAGACCGAGCTGGGCGTGCAGTGGAAGCCGTCGAGTCAGTGGCTGATCGATGCCGCTGTCTACCGCATCACCTCCAGCCAGGAGATTCGCAACACCGCCCCTGGCGAGTATGAAAACCTGGGTGCCACGCTGCGCAAGGGCGCCGAGATGCAGCTGCACTGGCTGCCCGGGCCTGCCTGGCATCTCGAATGGGCCTATGGCTATCACCGCTCTGAAGTCACGCAGAACGCCTCTGCGGCGCTGCTCGGTAGGCGTGTGGTGGCGGTGCCCGAATACACCAGCACCTTGCATGCGCGCTGGATGCCGCGCAGCGATATCACCGTGCATGGCGTGCTGCGCCATGTGGGCCGCTCGCCCATCAACACCAGCAATACCGAATGGGCGGCCAGCTACCACTGGATCGATCTGGGTCTGCAATACCGCTTGCCCGCCCACATGGCGCGCAATGCCAGTTTGAACCTGTGGCTGCGCAATGCCTTAGACACCCGTTATGCCAGCACGACGACCCTGATCGGCGGCCAGCGTCTTGTGGCACCAGGCGCACCGCGCAGCCTGCAACTGGGCTTGCAGTTTTCACTATAAATTTTGGAGTTTTCATGTCTCAGCCCCTGACCCGTAAAAGCGTGATCGCGCGCATTCTTTGCACGACCGCTGCGGCCTGGCTGCTCTGCGCCAATCCTGTGTATGCCCATAACGTATGGCTGGAGCCCGATACCCAGGGTGGCTATGTCATGCAGTTCGGCGGCCACGAAGGCAGGACCGAAGCCTTTGACCCGGCCAAGCTGCAGCGTGTGCATGCCTACGACCTGCGCGGGCGCGAGGTGAGCTGCGATGTGCAGAACATGCATGGCGGCATTCGCGTCAAGCCCAATGCCAAAGCTGCACTGATTGCGGTGGAGCTGGATAACGGCTACTTCAGTAGCGTCAAACCTGAAGGTGACATGTTGCCCCTGCCCATGGACAAGAACCCCGGTGCCGTGCGCGGCGTGCATGCGCGCAAGTTTCACAAGACCGTGGTGCGATGGGGTGCGGTGATGCAAAAGCCGCTGGGCCAGATTTTTGAAATCGTGCCACTGACAGGGCAGGCGCCGCATGCAGGCCAGCCTTTGAAGGTGCAGGTGCTGCTGAACGGCAAGCCGCTGGCGGGTGCACGCCTGTCATGGAATGAAAACGGTGCGCCGACTGTGAGCGATGCGCAAGGCATGGTCAGCGTGACGCCTTCCGCAGGCACCAATATCTTGCAGGCCATCTGGCGCGAAGCGGTGCAGGGTGATATGAAAACGATGCAAAACAGCTACGAATATCTGCTGCGCTTTGCCGTGCACTGAGGGGTAGCAATGGGCATGCACTTCAATAGTGCCACGCCCTGTACTGCGCCTGTATCTGGTGCGTGACGCACTGCCATAGTGCGGTGCCTTGCAGCGCGTTACTGGCCGCGCGGCGCATGAAAGAGTCGTTTGAGGGGCAAGGAACGCTGGCACGGTATTTGCACTTGAGGAGATGCGGTCAATGTGACCGAAAAACCTCCTGGGAGTGCTGAAATGAATCGTCGCGGAACCCTTACAACACTGGCTGCATCCATGGCTCTGGGCCTGGGTTTGACTTCACAGGTACTGGCAGCCGACACCATCAAGGTGGGTGTTTTGCACAGTCTCTCAGGCACCATGGCGATCTCTGAGACCGTGCTTAAAGACACGGTGCTGATGGCGATTGAAGACATCAATGCCAAGGGCGGCGTGCTGGGAAAAAAGCTTGAGCCCGTGGTAGTAGACCCCGCATCCAACTGGCCGCTGTTTGCGGAAAAAGCCAAGCAGCTGATCACGCAAGACAAGGTAGCCGTGGTTTTTGGCGGATGGACCAGCGTCTCGCGAAAATCGATGTTGCCCGTGTTTGAGCAGAATAACGGCCTGCTGTTCTACCCCGTGCAATACGAGGGTGAAGAGCTGTCGAAGAATGTGTTCTACACCGGCGCAGCGCCTAACCAGCAAGCCATTCCTGCCGTTGAATATCTGATGAGCAAGGAAGGCGGCAGCGCCAAACGCTTTGTGCTGCTGGGCACCGACTATGTGTACCCACGCACCACCAATAAGATTCTGCGTGCCTTCCTCAAGTCCAAGGGTGTGAAGGATTCCGACATCATGGAAACCTACACCCCTTTCGGTCATAGCGACTACCAGACCATCGTTGCCGATGTGAAGAAGTTCTCCACCGGTGGCAAGACGGCGGTGATCTCCACCATCAATGGCGACTCCAACGTGCCCTTCTACAAAGAGCTGGGCAATGCAGGTTTGAAGGCCAAGGATGTGCCCGTGGTCGCCTTCAGTGTGGGTGAGGAAGAGCTGCGCGGTGTGGACACCAAACCGCTGGTCGGCCACCTGGCCGCGTGGAACTACTTCATGAGCGTGAAGAACCCCACCAACACCGCTTTCATCAAGCAGTGGGGCGACTACGCCAAGGCCAAGAACATCGCGGGCCACAAAGACAAGCCACTGACCAACGACCCGATGGAAGCCACCTGGGTTGGCATCCATATGTGGAAGCAGGCCGTGGAAAAAGCCAAGAGCACGGACACCGACAAAGTGATCGCCGCCATGGCTGGCCAGACCTTTGTCGCACCCGATGGCTTCACCGTAAAGATGGATGAAAAAAATCACCACCTGCACAAGCCCGTGATGGTGGGCGAGATTAAGGCGGACGGTCAGTTCAGCGTGGTCTGGAAGACCAAGGGCCCAATCAAGGCTCAGCCCTGGAGCCCCTTTATCGAAGGCAACGACAAGAAGAAGGACGAGCCCAACGGCAAGAGCTCCTGATTCACCACCGGCGTGGAACGCGGGCTGGAGAGGTCTGGTGGGCTCTCCAGTCCTGAAAAGATAGCTGCTAGAGCTTTTTGAATAAGGGCTGTAGCAAGAAAGTATCCGAGATACCTCTATGAACATATTGAGCAAGCGATGGAGATGGGCTCTGGCCGCCAGCCTGGGTGCTTTGCTGAGCTTTTCCAGTCACGCACTGACTGCCGAGCAGGCTTATGCAATGGCTGCGGCAGATGGCGCCGAGCAGCGCGCACAGGCCATCAATCAAGCGGTGCTTGCTCCTTATGCTCAGAGCGATGGCGCACGCCTTGTTGCCTACCTTGCCGCACTCTCCAATGATGAGGTGCGGGTATCGCAAGGCAAGGCCTATGTGGTCAGCGGCGATGTGGTCACTGATGCGGCGACGGGGCAGGCTGCCAAGCTACCGGCAGATTCCGAAGACGTCGTCAACAACAATTACATGCGCTCTGTCATCGGCACAGCGCAGGCTACGCTGGCGCTGGGTAGCAGCGATGTTGCAGCGCGCCGCAGTGCGGCGAAAAAGCTGGCCGCCGAGCCTGATGCTGAGCGCCTCGCCTTGATCGACAAGGCGCTTTCCAGCGAAACCGATGAACAAGTCAAAGCCCTGCTGAGCCGCGCCAAAGCCGCCAGCTTGCTGGATAGCGGTGACAGGCAGCAGCGTCTTCAGGCCGTGGAGCAACTAGCCCATGCGCAGACGCCAGAGACGCAGTTGGTGCTCAATCAGCGATTGGCCGACGAGGCTGATCCTGACGTGCAAAAAGCCATCAAAGCGGCGCTGGCCGGTATTGCCGAAAAGCTGGCTTGGGGCGAGCGCTTGGGCGCTGCCTTTAGCGGCATCAGCCTTGGCTCCGTGCTGCTGCTGGCAGCGCTGGGCTTGGCCATTACCTATGGGCTGATGGGCGTTATTAACATGGCGCATGGAGAGCTGATCATGATCGGCGCCTATGCCACCTATCTGGTGCAGATCATGTTTCAGCGCTATCTGCCTGAGGCTGCTTTTGGCTGGTATCTGGTGGTGTCCATTCCGGTCGCATTTCTCGCTTCGGCGCTGGTCGGTGCGGTGCTGGAGCGTGGCGTGATTCGCTTCCTCTACGGTCGTCCGCTGGAGACGCTGCTGGCCACCTTCGGCATCAGCCTAGTGCTGCAGCAAACCGTGCGCAGCCTGTTTGGCGCGCAGAATGTGGGCGTGGAAAACCCCGCTTGGATGAGTGGCGGCATTGCGCTTTTGCCCAATCTAACCCTGCCTTACAACCGTATCGCCATCATCGTGTTCGCCTTTGCGGTGCTGGGCGCTGTGGCTTTCATGATCGCCAAAACGCGCCTCGGCTTGTTTGTGCGCGGCGTCACGCAAAACCGCGCCATGGCGTCTTGCGTAGGCGTGAATACAGCACGCACCGACACCTATGCGTTTGCGCTGGGCTCGGGCATTGCAGGTCTGGCTGGCTGCGCCTTGAGCCAGATTGGCAACGTAGGCCCCGACCTGGGTCAGAACTACATCGTTGACAGCTTCCTCGTGGTGGTGCTGGGTGGCGTGGGTCAGTTGGCTGGCACGGTCTATGCTGCGCTGGGGCTGGGTTTGCTCAGCAAGCTGCTCGAAGGCTGGACGGGCGCGGTGTTGGCCAAGATTGCCGTGCTGCTGTTCATCGTGATCTTTATTCAAAAGCGTCCGCAGGGAATTTTTGCCCTCAAAGGTCGTAGCGCGGAGGCATGATATGACAGCTGCAAATTCAACATCGTCAAGCATCGAGTTGCCGCCGCCCGAGCGCCTTTTGAGCCGCAAGGCCTGGACGGTTTTTCTCGTCGCGCTGATCGTGATCTGCGCCGTGGCTCCGGCCCTCAATCTATGGGTGGCGGAAGACAGTGCCTTGCATCTGTCCGACTACATGCTGGGCCTTCTGGGCAAGTTCATGTGCTACGCCATCTGCGCGCTGGCCATTGATCTGATCTGGGGCTACACCGGAATTCTGAGTCTGGGCCACGGCTTGTTTTTTGCGCTGGGCGGTTATGTGATGGGCATGTATCTGATGCGTGAGGCCGCTGGTCCTGACGCTCTTCCTTCCTTTATGAGTTTTCTGGACTGGAAGGTATTGCCTTGGCATTGGGCACTGTCGGGCAGCTTTGCGGCCACCGTGCTACTGGTGTTTTTGGTGCCGGGCCTGATTGGGGGACTGTTTGGTTACTTCGCTTTTCGCTCGCGCATCAAGGGCGTGTATTTCTCCATCATCACGCAGGCGCTGACCTATGCGGCCATGCTGCTGTTCTTTCGCAACGAGACCGGCTTTGGCGGCAACAACGGATTTACCGGCTTCAAAACTTTGCTGGGTTTTTCGCTGACTTCGCAGCGCATTCAGGTGCTGCTGTTTGCGCTGTCGGGGCTGGCGCTGCTGGGCTGCTTTCTGTTCTCGCGCTGGCTGGTGCGTAGCAAATACGGCCGCGTGCTGCAGGCCGTGCGTGACGCCGAAACCCGCACCATGTTCTGCGGCTACAACCCGCTGCCTTACAAGCTGTCGATCTGGGTCATCTCGGCCATGATGTGCGGGCTGGCGGGTGCGCTGTATGTGCCCCAGGTGGGCATCATCAATCCCAGCGAAATGAGTGTGGGCAACTCCATCGAGATGGCGGTGTGGACGGCAGTGGGCGGTCGCGCCTCGTTGGTTGGTCCCATCATCGGTGCCTTTGCCGTCAACGGCGGCAAAAGCTGGCTCACCGTGGCTGCGCCAGAGTACTGGTTGTACGTGCTGGGCGCGCTGTTTATCGTGGTGACGCTGTTCATGCCCGGTGGGCTGATTCGTCTGCCACAGCAGCTCAGGCAATGGCGCGACAAGCGCAGGGTGCAGGCTAAGACAAAGCCAGACACCAAGAGCGATGCCCCACTGCATGCCACCGCACCAGCTACCGAGGCCACAGCCCCGTTGAACCAAGGAGCCCGCGCATGACCCCCGATCTGATGCAGGAAGGTGCACAGCGCCTTACCGATTACCAAGCTCGGCAGCAAGCCCTAGTCGCCACGGAATCCGGCGGCCGCAGCGCCAGCATGGCGCGGCCTGTGGTGGCGGGCGAGGTCGATGTTACCCATGGCCGAATTCTTTATCTTGAGGACGTGCATGTGAGCTTTGACGGCTTCAAGGCCATCAATGGCCTGAACCTTGATATTGCACCCGGCGAGCTGCGCTGCATCATCGGCCCCAATGGTGCGGGAAAGACCACGATGATGGACATCATCACCGGCAAGACCCGGCCCGACAGCGGCACGGTGTATTTCGGCTCCACCATCGACCTGCTGCGCTACAAGGAACCCGAGATTGCCGCCATGGGCATTGGCCGCAAGTTTCAGAAACCCACGGTGTTTGAAGAACTCAGCGTGTTCGAGAACCTGGAGCTGGCGCTCAAGACCCACAAGGGCCTCGCGGCATCCATGCTGTTCAAGCTCAGCGGTACGCAGAATGATCGCATTGCCGAGGTGCTGCACACCATTCATCTGGCAGGCAGCGTGACGCGTCAGGCGGGACTGCTCAGTCACGGCCAGAAGCAGTGGCTGGAGATCGGCATGCTGCTGGTGCAGGAGCCCAAGCTGCTGCTGCTCGACGAACCTGTGGCGGGCATGACCGATGAGGAAACCGTGCGCACGGCCGAGCTGTTTCTCACGCTCAAGGGCAAACATTCGCTGATGGTGGTGGAGCATGACATGAGCTTTATCGACACCATCAGCGAGAAGGTCACGGTGCTTTGTGATGGCTCGGTGCTGGCCGAGGGAACGCTGGCCGAGGTGCAGGCCGATGAGCGGGTGATCGAGGTGTATTTAGGGCGTTAACCCCCTGAGGCGCTTCACGCCTTCCCCCTTTCTCTTCGGAAGGGGCACGACACCTTCGCCGCGAGGCGGCTCTTGCTCGGTGTCTCTGGCCTGAGAAGCGTCAGTGTTCGGGATGGTGAATCAAAAAGAATAGCTGCTTGCGCATGATGTGTAAGCGCTGGAGGCCAAAAATGCTTAAAGTCCAAAACCTGCATCAGTACTACGGCGGCTCGCATATCCTGCGCGATGTGAACATTCAGGCCGAGATCGGCAAGGTCACGGTGCTGCTGGGTCGCAATGGCGTGGGCAAGACCACGCTGCTCAAAAGCCTGATGGGTCTGGTGCCCATCAAAAGCGGCAGCGTCGAGTGGCAGGGTAGTGACATTGCACGCAAGACCCCCTATGAGCGGGCGCGCAGCGGCATAGGCTATGTACCGCAGGGCCGCGAAATCTTCTCGCGGCTGTCGGTGGAAGACAATCTGCGCATGGGCCTATCGTATTGCTCGGCGCGCACCCGGATTCCGGGCGAGCTGTATGAGCTGTTCCCCGTGCTCAAGCAGATGCTGCACCGCCGTGGCGGCGATCTCTCGGGCGGTCAGCAGCAGCAGCTGGCCATTGCGCGCGCGCTGGCGCCACAGCCCAAAATCCTGATTCTGGACGAGCCCACCGAAGGCATACAGCCCAGCATCATCAAGGACATCGGTCGCGTGATCCGCATGCTGGCCAACCGTGGCGACATGGCCATCCTGCTGTGCGAGCAGTACTACGACTTTGCCGAAGAGCTGGCCGATCACTATGTGGTGATGGAGCGCGGGGAGGTGATTGCATCGGGGCCCGGCAGCGAGATGCTGGCCAAAAATGTACGGTCGCTGGTGGCGATCTGATGGGGCTGCCCCAAAAAAAAAGGTGCCGCGAGCGGCACCCCAAGACCTCAGCTCATATGCGGAGGACAACTCAACTTGTCAATACGCCGCGTTGTGCGAGGCCAGCACCGGGTCGCCCTGAATGGCTGTGCTGGCACGGCCGTCAGCGCCCACAGGCACTTCACCCACCAGCGTGGTGCGGTAGAGCTGGCGCTCAAAGTCCAGTGCAAAAATATCTTGCGGTGCGACATGGGCCGTAGAGCGGTTATCCCAGAAAGCCAGCGAGCCCGGCTCCCACTTGAAGCGCACGGTGAATTCACTGTTCACGGCATGCTCCCACAGCAGCTCTAGCAGCGCGCGTGATTCGCGGGTATTGAGGCCCACGATGAACTTGAGAAAGCCGGGGCTGATGTAGAGCACGTTCTCGCCCGTTTCAGGGTGGACCGTGATGAGGGGGTGCTCGCTGATCAGCGTGTTGTTGCGCACCAATTCCAGATATTCCTGCGATGCCGTGGCACCTTGCGGCGCGCTGAAATGGTGCTGGCCGCGCAGGCTTTGCAAAAAGCTTTGCAGAGGCTTGGACAGGGCTTCATACGCGGCAGCCAGATTGGTCCATTGCGTATCGCCACCATAGGGTGGAATCGTCACGCCGCGCAGAATCGAGGCGGCAGGCGGGTTGTGGGCGGCGGTCACGTCAGCGTGCCAGCCCGTCCACGGGCGCTGCTCTGCCTGACCGCTGTGACGGTTGGCCTTGCGGTGCTTGGCAATGGAGTACAGCTCTGGATAGCCATCGACATGGCCAAAGACCGGGTGGCCTGGCGTTAGCTCGCCAAATTGGCGCGAGAAGGCAATTTGCTGCTCGTGGCTAAGGTGCTGGCCGCGGAAGAAAACCACCTTCCAGCGCAGCAAAGCCGAGCGAACGGTATGCACTTCGGCAGGGCTCAATGCCTGCTGCAGATTCACTCCACTGATAAGCGCGCCAATATGAGCCGACTGTGGCGCGATCTGGATATGTGGGGCAGCATGCTGCGCGGCGCTCAACTGCTCATTCAGGCGTTGCAGGGGGGCGTGGGGCAGGGGCATGTTCATGATGTTTTCCTGAATATGGAGGTGTCTCAGCGAGCTTGTGCAACGCGGGTGCTGGTGTTGGGTAGCAGGCCCAGTTCGGTCAACAAGGTATGGCTGCGTTCGACCTGTGCGTGCAGGGCGCGAGAGGTGTCTTGCGGGCCGAGGAAAAAGGGGTCCCACTGGTTCAGTGTCACAAACTCCTTCCACTCGCGGCTCTCGGAAACTTTGCGCAGTGCATTCACCCAGTAAGCCTGCTGCGCGGGACTGGTTCCGGGTGCGGTCATCACGCCCTGAAACGAATCGCTGACGTAGTTGATACCTTGCTCTTTCCAAGTGGGCGACTGGGCGAATGCGCCATCCAGGCGCTTGTCCGCAGCAATGGCCAGCACGCGCACGCGGCCCGACTGCAGATACGGAAGCAAGTTGGGCGTGGTGGCAGACACCACATCGAGATGCCCACCTGCCAGCGCCACCATCGACTCTGCCGAGGACTTGTATGGAACAATGCGCAGCTTCTGAATATTCACGCCGCCCTGCTGCAGTGGCGAGGCGACGCCCAGATGAATGTGGTTACCCAGCGTGGTGGCAATGCCAATCGAATATTTTTCGGGATCCTTGCGCAACTGGGCGATCAGATCCTGCGCATTGCGCAGCGGGGAGTCCGCACGCACCACCACGGTGGTGAATTCTCTGAACAGCGTCACCAGCGGCGTGCCTTTTTGTAGATGAGCAGGCAGCGCGTTCTGCGCCAGACTGTTGCCGTAGCTGCTGCTGAGCGTCATCAGCGTATGGGCATTGCCGGGGTGGCGGTGCAGGATTTCCAGTGCTGCGATCGAGTGTGCTCCGCTCTTGTTGCTGACCACAAACGACTGGGACGGGTCGTCACGCGCCAGCAGCTCGGTAAGCTTGCGCGCGGCTTGATCGAGTGCCGCCCCTGCGCCGCTGGGAACAATGAATTCTGTGGGCTTGCTGGGCTTCCACGTCGCGGGAGCTGTCGTGCTGGTTTGCGCTGCTGCGGGGCCTGTCAGCAGCGTGCAGCACATCACCGCCATCGATGCCAGCCAAGGGGCCAGAGTTGCATGGGGGCGGGGGTGAAAGGCCGTGCTGACAGACATGGAAAACTCCTGAATTCAATCGCCATGCGCTTCATTGGCATAACGTGTGAATTACTTTAAGAGTTGTGCTGCGTTGCAACAACGAAGCATTTTTTATGAGCAAGTAAGCAAAAGAGCTGAGCTTGATTTTTTACCCTGCAGGCCTTGCCTGAGGGAGCGGAGATGACGATGACCTGGCACGCAAAACTGGCACTGAACTACACACGGCAGGCGGATAAAACATCGGTGCATTTCACGCACGATGGACCGCTGCGCATTCTCAAAAGTCTGTATCCAGAAGGCGCGGGCATTTGTCACAACGTGCTGGTTCATCCACCCGGCGGGCTGGTGGGCGGCGATGTCCTGGATATGGATGTGCGGGTGACCGAAGGCGCGCATGCGCTGATCACCACTCCCGGTGCCACGCGTTTTTACAAAAGCAATGGGCATCGTGCCTTGCAGCGCACCAAGCTGCATCTGGAGCCGGGTGCACGGCTGGAGTGGTTGCCGCTGGAGGCGATTGCGTATAACGCCTGCGATGCCATCAACCACCTTGAGTTTGAGCTGGAAGAGGGCGCGCAGCTGCTGACCTGGGATGTGACGGCGCTGGGCCTGCCGCTGGCGGCCCAGCCTTATGAAGCGGGCATGTTTGAGCAGCACATCGAATGGCCGGGCCGCTTTCTGGAGCGAGGCGTGATCAGCGCGCACGATGACTTGCTGCTCAGCGGTGACCTAGGGCTGGCGGGCCATCGCTGTCTGGCCAGTCTGATTTTTGCCAGCGGCAGCCCTATCACCCGCCAGCAGCGCGAGGCCTTGCTGGAGGGCACGCATGCGCTGCTGGAATCAGCTCCCGGCGGGATGTTGAGTGGCGTGACGTCTCCCAATGAAAACATGCTGATTCTGCGCGGTGTATCACCTGTGGTTGAGCCTGTGATGATGCTGTGGAAAACCGTGTGGGCTTTTTGGAGAAAAGAGCTCTGGAAGCTGCAAGGGAGCACGCCCAGAATCTGGTCCATGTGATCAAAGTGCCAGCACGATCCTGGACTCCTGTGTTCTGGCGCGTGAGCAGCAACTCATCATCTTGGTGCAGGCCGCGCGTTCGGCGCGGGTCAGCACCATGTCGCGGTGGTCGATATCGCCCTCGATGACCTGTACTTCGCAGGAGCCGCACAGACCTTCGCGGCAATCGCATTCCACATCGATATTGGCGCTGCGCAGCGCGTCCAGCAAGGTCTCGTTGTTGCGCACCTGCAGTGTGATGCCGGAATCGCGCAACTCCACTTCAAAGCCATGCTCCTGGCTTGGGTCAAGTGCGCCTAGTGTGCTGGAAAAATGCTCCACGCGCAGACTGTCCTCGGGCCAGTGAAGGCTGGCCTGCGCAAGCCCGTCGAGCATACGCTGCGGGCCGCAGGCATAGATCTGGGCACCGGTTTTCGCGGTGGCAAGCAGGCGGGGGTAGTCGGCGCGCAGCCCTTCTTGCGCGATGTAGACATGCAGCCGCTCGCCATGCGCTTCTTGCAATGATTTCAATAGCGCCATGCGCTCACGTTGGCTGCAGCTGTAGTGAATTTCATAGGGAATGCCTAGAGCCTGGGCGCGAGCCGCCATGGCCGCAATCGGCGTGATGCCGATACCGCCGGCCACCAGAATCAGCTGCTGCGCGCCTTCGTCGAGCTTGAAGTGGTTGCGCGGGCCGCGCATCTGAACCTTCATGCCGGCTTGCAGTGCGCCATGCACCCAGGCCGAACCGCCGCGACTTTGCTCTTCCCGCAGTACGGCGATTTCATAGGTATCGGCTACCTGTGGATCGCCGCACAGCGAGTATTGGCGCGAGATACCTGTGTCGCCGCATTGCAGATCGATATGCGAGCCCGGCGTCCAGCGTGGCAGGTCGCGGCCGTCGGGAGCCTTGAGGCGCACGCGCAGCACGTCCTGTGCGATCAGCTCGGTGCTTTCCACCAGCATGCTGCGGCTGACGCCGCCTTGCGAGGATTCGCCGATGCGCACGGGCTGTTGCTCGCCCAGCAAGCTGGGGTTGCTGCACTCGGGGTTGCGGCTCGCATCCCATTGCACCCACAAATGCTCGGGGCCTCGAAACGAGGTGTTGGGCACATAGCTGAAATTTTGCTCGGCCAGCTGCATATGCGGCAGGCGGCGCGTGAATTCCTCGAGGAAGATCTGCATCTCCATGCGCGCCAGATTCTTGCCCATGCACTGGTGCGAACCGTAGCCGAATGTCAGGTGATCGCTGGCGTTGTCGCGATGGATGTCGAACAAATCGGCATCGACGAAATGCTGTTCGTCATGGTTGGCCGAAGAGGTGACGATGAGTAGCTTGCTGCCTGCGGGAATGGCCTGGCCGCCGATGACGACATCCTGGGTGGCCAAGCGGCGCCAGGCGGCCACCGAGCCGTTGTGGCGCAGGCATTCTTCGACGGCATTGGGGATCAGCGAGGGATCGGTGCAGATCTCCTGCCAAACCTTGGGGTGCTGCAGCAGCAGCTTGACCGCATTGGCTGTGGCATTGGCGGTGGTCTCATGCGCTGCGACGAGGCCGGCCATCATCATCGAGTGCAGATAGGAGTCGGTGACGACCTCGGGCAGTTCTTTCTGCTTGCGAATGCCGTACTGCATCCAGCCTTCGGTATCGGGGGCGGCACGCATTTTGTCGAGAATCCGGCCCGCGTGCTGCCAGAAATTGCCCACGGCATGGGCCACCGCTACCTGCTCCTCGGCTTTGGGGCGGCCCCAGGTGTTGACGGTGTGGGCAATGCTGTATTCGCGCAGCGTGTCCATATCGTCAGCAGGCACGCCCAGAAAATGCATGGCCACCGTGAGCGGCACTTCCCAAAGCATCTGGTCGACCAGGTCTGCGCGGCCATCATTGATGAAACGGTCCACATATTCGCGCGCCAGCTGGCGCACCATGGGTTCGTGGTGTTTGAGTGCCTCGGGCGTGAAGGGCTCCATCAGCGCACGGCGGCGCGGCATGTGGGCGGGCTCGTCCTCGTTGACCAGGGTGCGGTTGAGTGCAAAACCATAACCGGCCAGCACGGCATTGGCTTCATCGCTGGTGGGCGTGATTTTTTCCAGCGCAATCGAGGGACTGAAAGTCAGGTTGTCGCGAAAGATGGCCTTGATGTCGTCAAAGCGCGTGACCACCCAGTAGCCCAGTTGGGGGCTGTAGAACACGGGCTCCTGCTCGCGCGCCCAGCGCACATATTCGGGCGGATCCTGCTGGTAGCCATCGGCAAAGGGGTCGAAGCCAGCCGCACCGTGGCTGATGGGGCAACCCGTGGGGCCGGTCTGGCCGCTGGGTTGACTGAACTGGCTGTGATCGATGGGGCAGCGGCTGAGGGTGGAAACGGTCATGGCTATCTCGCAAACGCAAAGAGGCAGGAGACGGCCTGAGCCATCGAACGAGAGTACAGAGGCGGCCTGCCGCCAGCCTCTGCGGCATGGATCAGTGGGTAATCAGTCCAGCGTGATGTTCAGATCCTTGATCAGCTTTTGCCAGCGTGTGCTTTCGCTTTGGATCAGGGTCTGGAATTGCTCGGGCGTATTGCCCACGGGCTCCACGCCAAAGTCGACGAGCTTTTGCTTGACGGCGGGCTCGTTGATGGCTGCCACTACCTGCTTGTTGAGTGCGGCGACTATCGTTGCTGGCGTTTTGGCCGGTGCCACCATGCCGACGAGTGCCGCAGCTTGCACGCCGGGCAGGCCCAGCTCCGCAAATGTGGGCACATCGGGCAACTGGGGCAGGCGCGTGGCGTTGGCCACGGCCAGCGGACGCACTTTGCCGCCTTTGATGAACCCCGCGCCAGCAGCCAAGTCCACCATCATCACTGGAATCTGGCCGCCCGCCACATCGGCCAGCGCCGGAGCCGCGCCGCGATAGGGTGCATGAGCGAGCTTGAGCCCGGCTTCGGACTTCAGCAGTTCCATGGCCAGGTGGTGAGGGCTGCCCGCCCCGGCGGAGCCGTAGTTCACTCCGTCGGCGCTGGCCTTGGCGGCGGCAATGAACTCCTTGGCGGTCTTGGCTTTTTCGGCAGGGCCGGCTACCAGAATCATGGGAAAGCGGCCCATCAGCGTGATGGGCGTCAGGTCCTTGCCGGGGTTGTAGCTCAGGCTCTTGTAGAGCACGGGGTTGAAGATCAGCGTGCCGTTGTCGGCCGAAAGTACCGTATAACCGTCGGCTGCAGCGCGTGCGGTTTCCGATGCGCCTATGGCCGTGTTGCCACCCGGGCGGTTGTCCACCACGATGGGCTGGTGCGCCTGTCCGCCCCAGGCCTGACCGATGGTGCGGGCCAGAAAATCGGAGCCACCGCCGGCGGCGTAGGGCACGATCCAGCGCACGCTTTTGCTGGGGAACTTGTCCTGAGCGATAGCTGCTGTGGGGGCTGCAGCCAGCCAGAGCATGCTGGTGGCCAGAACCGAGGCGGTAAAAAGGCGTTTCTTCATTGAAGGTGTCTCCTGGACTGTGGTGTTGTTCTGGCTGCGGATGACAGAGACCCGCATTGCGCTCAACTTTGATTTTTTATTTTGCGTAATTTTGATACGCATTGCGTAATATTGATTTCAGGGATTTCCATGACTCAAGCCATGGGTCTGAATCAAAATGCCAGTTAAAGCTCTGGAGACAATCGTGTACAGCTATGAAAAAAGATAAGAGTGCAAACGCGGCGTTGCCGGCGATCGATGGGGACAAATCCAAAGCCAGAGCGATGCAGAGAAAGAGCGCGGAGGTCGATGTCGCGGATGGGCGAGAGCGGCGCCAGCGTGTTCAGGCCGCCGAGACCTGCCTGGCTGTGCTCAAGGCGCTGGCCGGGCTGGGCGGGCGTGCCAGCCTCACGGCCATCGGCGCTGCCGTCGATGAGAGTCCGGCCAAGGTCCACCGCTATCTGGCCAGCCTCATGGCCGAAGGCCTAGTGGAGCAGGATCGCGGCGGTACCCAGTACGCACTGGGGCGGGAGGCCATCCATGTCGGTCTGGCTGCCATGCGTCAGAACGATCCCATTCGCATGGCCGAACCGGCGCTATTGCATCTGCGTGAATCCTTGCAGGTCACGAGCTTTGTGGCGGTCATGGGCAATATGGGGCCGACCATCGTGCGCTTCGAGGAACCGAGTCTGCCCATCACCGTCAACGTGCGTGTGGGCTCGGTCATGTCCATGTTGTGGTCGGCCACGGGGCGCGCCTTTTTTGCCTTTGCGGAGCCGCAGGCCGAGGTCGATGCGCTATTGGCCCAGGAGCTTGCGGCGGCAAGTCCCGAGCGGCGTCGTCTGCTGCATGCGGCCCATCCTTTGGATCAGCTGCGCAGCGAAATTCGCACGGCTGGCTGCGCGGCGATCAAGGACCTGAACCTGCCCGGCATCAGCGCCGTGGCTGCGCCCTTGTTCGATTACAACGGTCATGTGGTGGCCGTGCTATGCGCGTTGGGTGCCAGCGGAGGCTTCGACCCTGATCCGCAGGGCCGCATTGCAGCGGCCGTGTGTGAGGAGGCGCGCAGCGTCAGCATCTCGCTGGGCTATCGCGCCTAGCGGCGAGGATCAGGCCTCGGCCAGCGTGTTTGGGGCACCCAGGCGCTGCGAGAGCTGGCGCGCCTGAGCCTGCAGCTTCTGTGCCGGCAGGCCGGCGGGGTCCAGCGTCAGCGTGACCGATGGGCCGATGGCAGCAATCGCCAGCACCAGTTGGCCAAAACCGTCGAACACCGGCACGGCCAGCGCACTGACTCCCGACAGCAGCTGGTTCTCGACCACGCTCAGGTGGCTGGCGCGGATCGCTTCCAGCTCCTGCGCAAACGCCGGCTCGTCCAGACTATGCCCTTCGGCCTGCAGCAGCGGCGCGATACGTGCGGGGTCGCCAAAGGCCGCAAAAATCTTGCCCGTGGCCGTATGGCGCAAAGAGGCCGGCGTGCCATGGCGCATGGCCACATAGACATGGGTGGGGCCTTCCTCCACACGAATGATGATCGGACCCTGGCCGCTCCACATGGCGACCGAGACCGTGTAACCGACCTCCTGCGCCAGTGCGGGCAGCTCTGCAATCGCCATGCGTACGGGATCGGCCTGCTGCAGGCTGATCAAGCCCATTTGTATGGCCAGCGGCCCCAGGCCGTAATGGCCACTGGCGCGATCCTGCTCCATCAGGCCCAGTTTGCAGAAGCTCACCAGGTAGGGGTGGGCCTTGGCGGCCGTCATCTCGGCCTCGCGTGCCAGGTCCTTGAGCGCCATGCGCCGTCCCGTGCGTGCCAGCACCTTGAGCAGCTGGCCGCCGACTTCCACGCTTTGTATGCCACGCGGCCCGCGCGTGGGTTCGTCGTCTGCGGCATCGAGGGAAAAGCGGGCGTCGTTCAGGAGTCGGGTGGCGTCGGGCATGGCGGCATTGTGACGGGTGAAAAGGGGCTGGAGAGCTTCAAGGGTTTTTCACTATGACAAATGAATTGTTCAATGTTGAATTTCTGCGTAGCATTCAAAAATTCGATAAAGACAAATGCATTTGTTCTAAACAAAAATGTGAAGCCCATGAACACCAAGACCTTTGCCTCCGCCGCCGATCTCGAAATCAAGAAGGTGAGCTTCGACAAGCTCTCCGAGCATGCCTACGCCTATACGGCCGAGGGCGATCCCAACACCGGCATCATCATTGGCGATGATGCCGTGATGGTCATCGATACCCAGGCCACGCCCGTCATGGCCGAGGACGTGATCCGCCGCATTCGCGAGGTCACGGACAAGCCCATCAAATACGTCACGCTGTCCCACTACCATGCGGTGCGCGTGCTGGGTGCCTCGGCCTATGGTGCCGAACACATCATCGCCAGCCAGGACACCTACGACCTCATCGTCGAGCGCGGCGAGCAGGACAAGGCCAGCGAGATTGGCCGCTTCCCGCGCCTGTTCCAGAACGTGGAAAGCGTGCCCTATGGCATGACCTGGCCTACCATCACCTTCACGGGCAAGATGACACTGTGGCTGGGCAAGCTCGAAGTGCAGATCCTGCAACTGGGTCGGGGCCACACCAAGGGCGATACCGTGGTCTGGCTGCCCCAGGAGAAGGTGCTGTTCAGCGGCGATCTGGTCGAGTTCGATGCCACGCCCTATGCCGGTGATGCCTATTTCCAGGACTGGCCGCAGACACTGGATGCCATCGCAGCGCTGAAGCCCGAAAAGCTGGTGCCGGGTCGTGGCGCAGCGCTGCAAAACGCAGCCGAGGTGCAGGCCGGTCTGGCGGGCACGCGCAATTTCATCAGCGACCTCTGGGCCGAGGTCAAGGCAGGCGCCGACGCCAAACAGGACCTGCGCAAGGTCTACGAGGCAGCCTTTGCCAAGCTGAAGCCCAAGTACGGCCAGTGGGTGATCTTCAACCACTGCATGCCCTTCGACGTGACCCGCGCCTACGACGAGGCCTCGGGCCATGCCGATCCGCGCATCTGGACCGCCGAGCGCGACCGCGAGATGTGGCTGGCGCTGGAAGGTTGATTCGCTCTTCAAGAGCCAAACTGCCTTCAAGCGCTTGATAAATAAGCGCTGACAGCTATCAAAACAGATGACCTATCCGGCTGCCAAGCGCTGGAGGGATGGCTTTTGCCCGAGATTTCTCTGCTGTCGTCGTTTTCTCACCGTTTTCCTTGATGAACGCCATGCCCAACACAGCCATACCCCTTGAGGCCCTGCGCGGCAGCGGCGCCGACATTCAGGCCATTCAGATTCCCTATGTGCGCCATCCGGATCAGGATGTGGCAGAACCTGTGCAGCACCCCGTCGTTATCGTCGGTGCCGGCCCCGTGGGCCTATCGCTGGCCATTGATCTGGCCCAGCGCGGCCAGCCGGTGGTGGTGCTCGATAACGACTGCAAGTTGTCCACGGGTTCGCGCGCCATCTGCTTTTCCAAGCGTACGCTGGAGATCTGGGATCGACTGGGCGTGGGCCAGCCCATGGTGGACAAGGGCGTGTCCTGGAATCTGGGCAAGGTATTTGCCCAAGACCAGTCGCTGTACCAGTTTGACCTGCTGCCCGAGGACGGCCATGAACGCCCGGCCTTCATCAACCTGCAGCAGTACTACGCCGAGGCCTATCTGGTCGAGCGCGCGCTGCAGTTGCCGTTGATCGATCTGCGCTGGCACAGCAAAGTCACGGCGCTGACGCCCCGCGCCGATGGTGCCTCAGTGACGGTGGAAACGCCCGATGGCGATTACCGGATTGAAGCCCAGTGGGTGCTGGCCTGCGACGGATCGCGCTCGCCCTTGCGCGGCCTGCTGGGCCAGGAAAGCCATGGACGCATCTTCCGCGATCGCTTTCTGATTGCCGATGTGAAGATGCACGCCGACTTTCCCACCGAGCGCTGGTTCTGGTTCGACCCACCGTTTCACCCGGGCCAGAGCGTGCTGCTGCATCGCCAGCCCGACGATGTCTGGCGCGTCGACTTCCAGTTGGGCTGGGATGCCGATCCCGAGGAAGAGAAAAGGCCCGAGAACATTGTTCCGCGCATCCGCGCGCTGCTGGGCAAGGATGCGGACTTCGAGCTGGAATGGGCCAGCGTCTATACCTTTGCCTGCTTGCGTATGGACCGCTTTGTCCACGGCCGCGTGGTCTTCGCGGGAGACAGCGCGCATGGCGTCTCGCCCTTTGGCGCACGCGGTGCCAACAGCGGCGTGCAGGATGCCGAGAATCTGGCCTGGAAACTGGACCGCGTGCTGCGTGCTCAGGCCGATGAGGCGCTGATCGACACCTATGGCGCTGAGCGCGAATATGCGGCCGACGAGAACATCCGTAACTCCACACGCGCCACCGACTTCATCACGCCAAAGAGTGAGATCAGCCGCCTGTTCCGCGACGCGGCGCTGGCACTGGCACGTGAGCATGAGTTTGCGCGTCGCATCGTCAACAGCGGGCGTCTGTCGGTGCCCGCCACGCTGCATTATTCGCCGCTCAACACGCCGGACGGTGAGGTTTTCGATGGCACGCAGCTGCCCGGTGCCGTGCTCAGCGACGCGCCCATGAGACGCCCTGGCGACGCCGCCACGATCTGGCTGCTGCGCGCACTGGGCAGCGATTTCACGCTGCTGCACTTCGGCCCTACACCGGCCTGGGCAATCGAGCTTGCCGGCGTGACCAATCTTTCGATAGCGAGCGAGGGTGAGGCCCATGCCGCACATGCCGACCTGCTGGATGTGCAAGGCCTGGCCGCCAAGCGCCTGGATGCGCGCCCCGGCACCAGCTACCTGCTGAGGCCCGACCAGCATGTCTGCGCCCGCTGGCGCCGCCCCGATGAGGCCGGCGTGCGCGCCGCGCTGCAACGCGCCTGCAGCGCCACGGCATCCGCTGTCTGAACCACCCACGCCCCATCCACAGGAGACTGCCATGCTGCTGTCCACTCGCCCGAATTTGCAGGCTTGCGACGATTTCTACGAAGCTCTGATCGCCACGCATCAGGGCCTGGAAACCGCGCAAAGCCATGCCCTCAATGCCCGCCTGGTGCTGCTGCTGGCCAATCACATTGGTCATCAGGGAACCTTGCTGCATGCGCTCGAACTGGCCCGCACCAGCGCAGGATTTGCTCCTGCCGTTGCGGAACTGGCCGAGCGCGGCGCCGTGATGCCGGTTGCCCCGGTACACGCCGCCGCTTGAGAAGCAGCGCACCGCTTGCATAGCGGCTGCGCCATCCCCCCAAAAGGTGCCCCTGCCACTTATATCTATTCAAGGGGTGCCGCCAATCAAGGAGACAAGGATGATGCAACGCAAACAATTTCTGGCCACACTGGCCTGCTCGACCCTGGCCTGGGCCTCAGGGCCTGCCGCCATGGCTCAGGAAAAACCGCTGGAATGGGTCATCGGCTATGCCGCAGGTGGAGGCTCCGACGTGGTCGCCCGCGTGATTGCCGAGTCTATGGGCCGCAATCTGGAGAGGGTCATCGTCATCAACAACAAGCCCGGCGCTGGCACCAATATCGCGGCCGAGTACAGCGCGCGCTCGCATGACTACGGCAATCTGATGTTCACGGCGGACTTTGCGACGCTGGCGGCCAATCCCTTTTTGTTTCGCAAGCTCAACTACAACGCCGAAAAAGACTTCAAACCCGTGGGCATGCTGGTGCGCTTTCCCATGCTGCTGGTCGTCAACAACGATGTGCCTGTCAACAATCTGAGCGAGTTCATCGCCTGGGCCAAGCAGCAGAAAACCGGCGTGAGCTGGGGCTCTGCCGGTCTGGGTAGCCCTCACCATCTGGTCGGCGAGCTGTTCCGCGAAGAAGCAGGTCTGGGCAATATGACCCATGTGCCCTATCGTGGTGCCGCACCAGCGGTGCAGGACGTGATTGGTGGCCAGATTCCGGCCATGTGGGCCGACAGCGCCACCATCATTCCTTTCCTCGGCGAGAAGAAGCTCAAGGCCATCGGTGTGGCCAGCCCGGCACGCATCGATGTGCTGCCCAAGGTTGCCACCTTGCAGGAGCAAGGCCTCAAGGGCTTTGAAGGCTATGCCTGGCAGGGCATCGTTGTGCCCAAGGGCAGCTCGGGCGAGGTGGTCAAGAAGTTCAGCCAGTCGCTGCAGTTTGCTCTGGCCGATACGCGCACCAAGGCCCGCCTGGCCGCCATGGGGGTCGAGCCCATGCCCGGCAGCTCAGAGCAGATGGATAAATTTGTCAGCACCGAGCGCGGTAAATGGGGCCGTGTGATCACGGCCAACAACATCAAGCTTGATTGATGGCGAAGGTCACCCGGCTTCGTGATCTTGTGCCCGGGTGACGGACAGGCCGGAACGCGGCGGGATATGCGTTTTTGCAGATGCGCGGCCATGCCAGCCGTGGCAGACTCCGGGCCATGTCCCTGCCCACTCTTCTCGTTGCCGATGATCATCCGCTGTTTCGCGCGGCGCTGATTCAGGTGCTGCACGACCGCTATCCGCAATTTCGCATTGTTGAAGCGGCCAGCGCCCAGACTGTAGGCACCGCCATGCAGGAGCATCCCGAGATCGAGCTGGTGTTGCTGGATCTTGCCATGCCCGGCGCGCGCGGTTTTTCGTCGCTGCTGCATTTGCGCGGTGAATATCCGCAGGTGCCGGTGATCGTGATTTCGTCCAACGATGACTCGCGCATCATCCGTCGTGCCCAGCAGTTTGGCGCGGCTGGTTTTATCTCCAAGTCCGCCGCCGCTGAGGACATGAGTGCAGCGATTGACGATGTGCTCAACGGCGATGTGAGCTTTCCATCCATGGTGGCAGAACGCTCTGAAGCCGATGCCACACTGGCCGCTCGTCTGGCCCAGCTCACCCCTCAGCAGTTTCGGGTGTTACTGTGCATTGCGGATGGACTTTTGAACAAGCAGATTGCCCATGAGCTGGGCCTGGCCGAGAACACGGTGAAGGTGCATGTGACGGCGATTCTCAAGAAGCTGGAATGCTATTCAAGGACGCAGGCGGCGGTTCTGGTGAAGAGTCTGGAGAACGATCACGAGGTGTGATGGCTTTCCTTTTTGATAGCTATTGGCGCTTGATGGATAAGGACTTTCTGCCGATTTGGTTGAAGATCTATGCTGCGTCGGCGGAGTCTGCTGGCTACAGATGGGTGAAGAACTCCGGCGCTGCGTCCCAGCGCTCATGCATGCCATCGACATAGGTGATGGGAATCCGTGACAGCTCCTGCTCCGACACGCCTTCCAGGCAGCCGATATTGATGCCGTACATCTGGCCCATCGGCGTGTCGTTGCCTACGCCAAAGACGCGGATGCCGCAACGTTTACAGAAAAAATGCTGGTTCTTTTGCGGGCCAAACACATAGAGACTGAGCTCCTTCTCACCCGTAATCAGGCGGAAATTCTCGGGTCTGGCGATGGCGGGCCAGAAGCGGCTGCGTCTGCAGATGGAGCAGTTGCAGCGATAGCTGGGCTGGCTCAGGTCCAGGCCGACTTCAATCTGAACCCGGCTGCAATGGCAGCTGGCACGATAGGATTTCAGCATCTGGCGATCCCCCTGTGTTGAGACGGGCCGCCATCGGCATGTCAGCCCTGATCGAAGCTTAGATAGTTCAGATGTTCCTGGCTACGCCAAACGGCACACCAGGCATTGATATCGCTGCCATGGGAAAAGAAGATCTGCCAGCGATGGTCGGTTTCATCCTGAAAGTCATGCTTTGCAGCATTGATGAAGCGATGGCAGTGCGTGTCGAGAGGGCCCGCGACATCTTCGGCATCGATCAGCCAGCGAAAGTCCTCTTCCCAGTCCGTATCACCCGGCACTTCGTGGATGGACCTCAGGCGCAGTCTGAGAACGACCTCAGGCCACAGGGCAGGATCGACTCGGCAGCGGATGGCCAAGCGGTCATCCATGCCGCAGCCTCCCGCATAAAAGCCCAGCGCATAGCGCAAATCCTCTGCTGCAGGTGGAAAACCGAGCAGATTGACGATGAGGGGCAGGGACTTCTCCCGGCTCCCGTCTTCACTGCTGTGTTGATGGGCGATGCCATCGTAGGTGCGCATGGTTTGGGGATCAGTTCAGGGGGCAGCTGACATCGGCGGGATTAGACCTTCATGCGGCATGAGATCGCCTTCCCAGGTGGGACAGCACCGCGGGAGCGATAAGCCTGTGCATGGGTTTGACGGGCAGCATGTAGAGGCGACCCAGCGCGTTCTTGACATGCACCACGGTGGTCACGGTGATGACGGTGCTGTGAGCTTCAATGCCGTCCTTGCGGTGGATGCTAAGCACCACATTCAGATGTTTGTCCCGGTCGCCGATGAGGGCCTCGTCGAAGGTGTTTTCAAATACCGTGAAGATGCCCACGCGATCGCCCGGCTGATAAGCGGATGCGGGTTTGCCGGACTCTATTGCGGACAATGTTCCAAGGTTCTTGAGGCCGACCAGTCGGCCAGCCAGATTGCGGGCCTGCATGCAGATCTCGATCCAGCGAGGCGTTCGCTTCGCCGCCAGCATGAACTGCTCCAGTGCCGACAGCCCGACTGCGTTCGAGGTGATGCTCCAGGAGTCATGAAAGCTGGCTCCGGCCAGCAGTTCTGAGACGCGGCTGCCGGGAGGGATGCTGGATTCAAGGGGTCTATGGTTCATGCTGCCTGATCGGGAGTAACGAACGGTGCTGCCTGTGAAGGTGGGGCCGAAAACACGCAGCTGCCCAAGCAGCATACCGAAGAAAACGCCGCAGCGATCTTTGCGTATCGGCGGTGCACTCAGGAGGCAGATGCCGGGCTGAATTCTGTCGCTCTCGTCTCACATGCGCTTGATGGCTGAAATTCATAGCACTCTGCGCATGTCCTGAAGGGCTAGGGTGAGTTTTTCGGATGAAGTGTTTCATTGGTTCCCGCCCTCGCGACCGCGCAGAAAGGTCTGGCTCATCAGCGCGCGCAACGCCGGTGGCCGCACCGGCTTGGCCAGAAAGCCCCAGCCGCGCTCGGCGGCCTGGCGGCGCAGGGTGCTGTCGCCTTCGGCGGTGAGCAGGATGACGGGCGGCTGCTGGCCCCAGCGGTCGCAGAGCTGGGCATAGACATCGGGGCCGTAGAGCTGGCCCAGGTGTACGTCCAGCAGTACGAGTTGCGGGGCGTTGCCGGGTTGGGCGTGTGCCAGTGCCTCGGGGGCGTTGGCGGCCAGCAGTACCTTGCAGCCCCAGCGCTGTAGCAGGGCACAGGTGGCATCGCGCGTGGGGGGGTCGTCTTCTACGTACCAGATGGCGGCGCCTTGCAGCGGGCTGTCACTGCGCGTGCTGGGTGATGGTTCCTGCAAGGTGGGTGCCACGGCTGCGGCGTTGCCCAGTGGCACGCTGACCCAGAAGATGCTGCCTTTGCCCAGCGTTGAGCGCAGGCCGATTTCATGGCCCAGCAGCTTGCCAAGGCGCTCGACGATGGCAAGGCCCAGGCCGGTGCCGCGGTCGTCGGCATGGCCTTCGTCGAGGCGGCGAAATTCTTCGAAGATTTCTTTTTGCAGGGCGGGTGGAATGCCGGGGCCTTGGTCGTGTACCTCGATGCGGACATGGTCGCCATTGGGTCGGTGTTCACGGCGGCAACCGACGACGATGCGACCCTTGTGTGAGTAGCGGATGGCGTTGGAGACAAAGTTCTGCAGAATGCGGCGCAGCAGGGCTTCGTCGCTGCGCACCACCAGCTGGCTGGGGATGCAGCGCAGGCTCAGGCCTTCATGCTCAGCCTGCAGCGCAAAGTTGTTGTGCACCACTTCCAGCAGCGAGCTGATGGTGAAGTCGCGCACATGGACTTCGAGCTGGCCCGACTCCATGCGCGAGATATCGAGCAGGCTGGTGAGGATGGCGTCTTGCGATGCCAGTGACTTGTCCACGCGCTGTGCCAACAGGCGGCCTGCATCGTCTTGCAGGTAGGCGGGCAGCAGGCTGGTGAAGATGCGTGCGGCGTTCAGCGGTTGCAGCAGGTCGTGCACGGCGGATGCGACAAAGCGGGTTTTATAGCGGTTGGCGCGTTCTGCCTCTTGCTTGGCCTGCGCCAGATCGTGCGTGCGTTCAGCAATGCGCTGCTCCAGCGTGTCGGCCAGATTGCGCAGCTCGCGAGCGGTGTTTTTGTAGCTGGTGATATCGGCGTAGCTGGTGACAAAACCGCCGTCGGGCAATGGGTTGCCGCGAATTTCCAGCACCGTGCCATCGCCCTTGGCACTTTCATGCAGGTGCGGGCTGCCGCTGCGCAGGTGCTCTAGCCGGCGCTGTATGGCCTGATCCACATCGCCCTTGCCCAGCAAGCCGCGCTTGGCGTTGTGGCGTATCAAGGTCTCAATGGGCTGGCCCACGCGCATCAGCTCGGGTGGATAGCGAAATAGCTCGATATAGCGTGAATTCCACGCAACCAGCCGCAATTGCGGGTCGACCACCACCACGCCCTGGGGCAGGTGCTGCAGGCTGCGGGAGAGGCCGGTTTCGGCCTGCTTGGCGGCCTGAACAATGCCGTCTTGGGCGGTGCGCAGCTCCTGTGCGTGCTGGTGCAGCACGGTTTCCAATTCTTTGCGGCTGCGCTGGCGCAGTGCGGCCAGCCGCTGGCGCTGGCGTATGTAGAGCACCAGCAGCGCTGCAGCCAGCCACAGGCCGCCTGCGGCAATGGCGGCCCAGTGGCTGGTGGACTGGTTGTGGCTGATGTCGTGCAGCAGGTGCAGCTGCCAGCGGCTTTCTGGCAAGTCCATGCGCAGCCAGAGCACGGGGTCGGCCAACTGGGGCTGGCTGAAGGAGGCCAGTACGCCACGGCCTTCAGCGGTCTGGTTGAGACGGTAGCTCAGCGGTTGCAGCGTCTGGTCTGCGTACTGGTGCGTGTCCTGTACTTCCTGCTGGTCTTTGGCGGAAAGCGGTTGCAGCAGGCGGTAGCGCCATTCATCGCGGTTGGACAGGAAGATCACGCCATGCTCATCGGATGCCAGCACGATGTCTGGCGACTGTAGCCATTCGCCTTCCAGTTCCTGGAGCAAAATTTTGATAGCGATGAGGCCAAGCACAGAGCCGTCATCCGCCCGAATGGCTTGAGACAGGAAGTAGCCGGGCAGGCCGGTCGTCATGCCGATGCCGTAAAAGCGGCCGCTGCCATGGCTGAGCGCCTGTGTGACGTAGGGGCGAAAGCTGTAGTCCTCGCCCACATTGGTGTGCGAGTCGCGCCAGTTGCTGGCGGCCAGTGCCCTGCCCCCCTTGTCGATGAGGGTGAGGGTGGAGGCGCGGCTGGCGCCGTTGGCTTGCTCCAGCTTGCGGTTGAGCTTGTCCACCTCCGCCGCACTCAAAGGGTGGGTAAGTGCGTCTTTGAGCTGGTTATCAAGCGCCAGCACCTCGGGCAGGGTGCGGTAGCGGTCCACGCGCTGCAGCATGGCCTGCGCGTGGAGGGTGAGCTGGCGCTGCACGCTCTGGCTCTCGTCGTGCAGCGAGGTCTGCAGCGCAATGCGGCTGGCGGCAAACATGCACAGCAGCATGCCGGCCAGCACGACGAGCAGGGTCAGAAGCAGGCGGTTTCGCGCAAATTTTTGAACGAGATTGGGCACAAGATGGAACTCGGAGCGCGGGGTCTATGGACGATCAGGCGTCTCAGTGTGGGTGGGCAGACGCGTTCAAGGGGATTGTGGTGCACTAGGGGTTTCCCTAGGTTTGTACTTGCTCTCCTAGGGGGGCAGGCTGCATCTAATACCAATAGGTTATCGGCACAAAAACGGCGCGGGGGTACAAACGGCAACAAATCGGTGCACCACGGTGGTGCGCCCCTCATTTCGGGAGATGCAGCATGCACTCAATACCCACTGAATCCGCTCCTCGCGAGCACCTGCCGTTTTACCGCCAACTGTATTTTCAGGTGGTGTTCGCCATCATCGTGGGCGTGCTTCTGGGTCACTTCTCGCCGGCTTATGGCGAGGCCATGAAGCCGTTTGGCGACGCGTTCATCAAGCTCATCAAGATGATCATCGCGCCGGTGATCTTTTTGACCATCGTCACCGGCATTGCCAGCATGACGCACCTGAGCGCCGTGGGCCGCGTGTTCGGCAAGGCCATGGCGTACTTCCTGACCTTTTCCACACTGGCGCTGGTGGTCGGTCTGGTGGTTGCCAACGTGATGCAGCCAGGCGCTGGCATGCACATCAACCCCGCCGATCTGGATCAGAGCGCCGTCAAGGGTTATGTGGCCAAGTCGCACGAGATGACGCTGACCGGCTTTGTGATGGACATCATCCCCAAGACGCTGGTCAGTCCCTTTGTGGGTGACAACATCCTGCAGGTGCTGCTGGTTGCGGTTCTGTTTGGCGTATCGCTGGCGCTGGCCGGCGAAGGCGGCAAGACCGTGCTGAATTTCCTGGAGTCGCTGACCAAGCCCATCTTCAAGCTGGTGAACATCGTCATGAAGTTCGCCCCCATCGGTGCCTTTGGTGCCATGGCCTTTACCATCGGCAAGTTCGGTCTGGGCTCGCTGGTCAATCTGGCCGAGCTGGTGCTGACCTTCTACATCACCTCGGCGCTGTTCGTACTGGTGATTCTAGGTGCTGTGGCCCGTGCTTGCGGCTTCTCGGTCATCAAGCTGATCAAGTACCTGAAGGACGAGCTGCTGCTGGTACTGGGTACCTCGTCGTCGGAGTCGGCTCTGCCTTCGCTGATGCAGAAGATGGAAAAGGCTGGCTGCAGCAAGTCGGTGGTGGGTCTGGTGGTTCCCACCGGTTACTCCTTCAACCTGGACGGCACCAACATCTACATGACGCTGGCGGCGCTGTTCATCGCTCAGGCCACCGACACGCATCTGACGCTGGGTCACCAGATCGCTCTGCTGCTGGTTGCCATGCTGTCGTCCAAGGGCGCAGCGGGCGTGACCGGCGCGGGCTTCATTACCCTGGCCGCTACTCTGGCCGTGGTGCCTGAAGTGCCAGTGGCCGGCATGGCGCTGATTCTGGGTGTGGACCGCTTCATGTCCGAGTGCCGCTCGCTGACCAACTTTATCGGCAACGCCGTGGCCACCGTGGTGGTTTCCAAGTGGGAAAAGGCGCTCGACTATGAGCAGCTGAATGCCGCGCTGGACGGCAAGGTGCCGGATGCCAACGATGTAGAGTTGACGATTGAGCCTCGACAGGCGTAATTCGCGGAAAAAAAAGCCCTGCATGCAGGGCTTTTTTATGGTGTTTTTGGCTTCTGGTGCTTGATATTCAAGCGCGAGCAGCTATGAAAATTGATGCCCTGGTGTTTTAGCGTGTGGACGCCAGCAAATCATAGGCCGCCAGCACGCGCAGCGTGTCGCGACCCAGCCGCTTGCTGCGGGGTAGAAAGCGCACCCAGCTCAGTTTGCTGACCGTACGGGCCAGAACTTGCTGGGCATCGGCGGGCAGTTGCTGAATAAAGGCCAGCCAATGCTTTTGGGCTTCCTCCATCGCCCCCGCCTGTTGCAAAAACAGGGCAGTGGACTGGGCGTAGTTCAGCGCATCACGCGCCATGCACACGGCGCGGGGCAGGTGGGCGGCAGGGTCATCTTCAAAGTCGATAAAGCCAATCACCCCATCTGCGCAGACCACCATGTTGCGGGCCACGGCCTGGCTGAGCACCTCGCCCTTGGTGTGCGCACCATGAATCGCATCCAGACCCTGTCGCCACAGCGTGAGGGTGGCGGCTGAGCCTTGGGCAATGGCGTCTTCAATGGCGTTGCTCAGCGACGGCGCTTCTTCGCCGGGTCTGCCCAGATGGCGCATGACAAAAGCTTGCTCCGTCGTGGCCAGCACTTCAGGCACGCGCAAGCCTTTGGCCTTGAAGTTGCGCAGACGTCGCACCTCGGTCTGAATGGACTCGGCCCCGCCAGGGTTGGGCACGGGTTGCAGCACGGCGGCACTGAAGAGCTTGGCCAGCGTGCTCAGCAGCCAGTAGTTCAAGGCCGGGTTGCCTTTGCTGGCGCATTTGACCCAGAGGGTTTCATGTGCCAGCTCATAACGCATGATGCTGTGGGGCTGGTTCAGATGCTCGCGCAGAAATGCTTCGTAATTGATAGCTGTCTGCGCTTTTTGCATATGGGCTTTAGCGGGATTATCCTGAAATGTCACGGCGGAGGGTCTGGCAGGCGCTGGGTTCTGGCTTCTCAGGTCCAGATACCGTGGCGCAAAGGCAAAGTCTGCGATTGTGCCGCGTTGTCGGCACTGGCCGGAGCAGATGGGCGCAGAACCGGTTCATGCAGGGGCTGAAAGCTCTGCGCCGTGGCCAGCGGCCAGTAATTCTGAAAGACCTTGTGCTGGCGCTGCAGGTTCTGAAGCAGGCCCCCCGGCTCTACGCGCAGGATCAGGTTGGACAGCAGGCTGACCTGCGTATCGTCCAGCCTTCGCACGATGTGATGGGCTGTAATCTCATTCGGGTGCTTGAGCCCGGCGGCCTGCACCAGCTCCTGCAGCGCGTGCAGCGTGTTTTTGTGAAAGTTGGCCACCCGCGTGGCTTTGTCGGGCACCACCAGCGCCTGCTGGCGCACGGCATCCTGAGTGGTCACGCCGGTAGGGCAGGTGCCTGTGTGGCAACTCTGGGCCTGAATGCAGCCCAGCGCCATCATGAAACCGCGCCCCGAGTTGCACCAGTCGGCGCCCAGAGCCATCATGCGGGCGATATCAAAGGCGGTGATGACCTTGCCCGCCGCGCCGATCTTGATGCGGTGGCGCAGATTCACCCCCAGAAGCGTGTTGTGGACCAGCAGCAGACCTTCTTGCAGTGGCACGCCCACATGGTCGACAAACTCCACAGGTGCCGCTCCGGTGCCGCCTTCAGCGCCATCGACCACGATGAAGTCGGGCGTGATATTGGTTTCGAGCATGGCCTTGACCATGGCAAACCATTCCCAGGGGTGGCCTACGCAGAACTTGAAGCCCGTGGGCTTGCCGCCTGAGAGGCGACGCAGTTTGCCGATGAACTGCATCAGCTCCACAGGGGTTGAGAATGCGCTGTGGCTGGAGGGCGAAATGCAGTCCACGCCCACAGGGATGCCGCGAGCCGCTGCAATTTCAGCAGTGACCTTGGCTCCGGGCAGCATGCCGCCGTGGCCAGGCTTGGCACCTTGACTGAGCTTGAGCTCAATCATCTTGACCTGTGGATCGGTGGCGTTGGCGATGAATTTCTCTTCGCTGAATGTGCCGTCCGCGTTGCGGCAGCCAAAGTAGCCGGAGGCCACTTCCCAAATCAGGTCACCGCCATGCATGCGGTGGTACTGACTGATAGAGCCTTCACCCGTGTCGTGAATGAATCCGCCCATCCTGGCACCCTGGTTCAGCGCCTGAATGGCGTTGCCCGACAGCGCGCCAAAGCTCATTGCCGAGATATTGAAGACGCTGGCGTGATAGGGGCGGCTGCAGGGCTCGTGGCCTTCCTGAGCCTGCTCTGGCGAGCCTCCAATCCACACGCGAAAGTCGTGGGAGCCCAGTTTGGTCGGCTGCATGGAGTGGTTGACCCACTCATAGCCTTGCTGGCCCACATCAAGCTGGGTACCAAAGGGGCGGTTATCCACCTGCCCCTTGGCGCGCTGATAGACCAGTGAACGCTGAGCGCGGGAGAAGGGCTGGGCCTCGGTGTCGCCTTCGATGAAGTACTGGCGAATTTCGGGGCGGATGAATTCAAAAAAGAAGCGAAAGTGACCCATGATGGGGTAGTTGCGCAAGATGGCATGGGGCTTTTGCAGCAGATCGTGAAGGCCCACCAGCACCAGCACAGCCGAGGCAATCAGCCACCACAAGCCCTTGCCAGCGGTTGTCTGCGTATAGAGCGATGCTCCAAAAACGACCACGGAAACGATCAGAGCGCCGTAACGCAGGGGCAGACTATTGAGAAAACGATTCACTGCAGATACTCCCATGGCAGGGGGTGTTGATGGTGGCCCGCTAAAATTCAGTCCTGTACGGGGCGCATCTACACCAGATGCTTCAGTCCCCTTGGTCCATCGCCCGGCCCTGCTCCTCGATAGTGATGAAAACAGTCCGGGCCATCATAAAAGCCTTTCCCTATGCAAGAACAAGCACCCAACCCCGCCGTAGAAGATGCGGCCTCCGCCGACATGCCTGAGGGCGCACTGAGCAACGATCAGCTTGAAGAGCTGGATGCCCTGCTCGACGAAATGCGCACCCGTGGCGATGAAATCCCCCAGTGGGAGTTCTGCGACGGTTTTCTGACCGCTCTGGTCTGCACACGCCGCCCCATTGAAGCCGCTGAATACCTGCCCATGCTGCTGGGCGACGGTGAAACGCTGGACGTGGCCGCCGGTCAGCCCCTGCCCAAGCTGGAAGCCTTCAAGGACGAAGCCCAGCAAGCGCGTTTCATGGAGCTGTTCGAGCTGCGCATGAACGAAGTGCGTGAGCAACTGAACACCGACATCAAGTCTCTGGCTGACGAAGTCGCCTTCCAGCCCGAAGCGCTGGACACCCGTGGCGCCATCCTGATCCTGCCAGAAGCCGAACAGGCCGAGCTGGCGGACGAAGAGATTCCTTCCTTTTCGCAAGTGTGGGCCTTGGGCTTCATGTTCGTGGTGGAAAACTGGGCCGAAGAATGGGCCGCTCCCCGTGACAAGGAAGCTGCCCAGTGGTTGGATGCTGCCATGGAGTTCATCGTCAACCTGACCGAAGACGACACAGACACTCCTGCGCTGAACCTGTACGAAGAATCGGGCCCTGCATCGACCAGCCAGGAGCGCGTGGACGCCTTTGGTGAAGCCATCTGGGCCGTGTATGACCTGCATCGCCTATGGAAGAGCATGGGCCCCCGCCAGGAAACCATCGTCAAGGGCGAGCAGCCCGGCCGTAACGATCCTTGCCACTGCGGTAGCGGCAAGAAGTTCAAGAAGTGCCATGGTGCCTAACTAGGCTACCCCCTGAGCGGCCTTGCCGCTTCCCCCCAAAGGGGACGGCTGCATCGCCGCAGGGCGGCCTTTGCTTGCAGCCTCTGATTTGTTAGAGGCTGCAAGCAAAGTTAGATCGGTTAGTTAGGTTGATGACGACACATTTAGGTGAACGCATACGCGCACGGCGACAAGAGCTGGGCTTGAGCCAGGGGCGGCTGGCGCAGATGGCGGATGTCACGGCTTCCGCGATATCTCAGATTGAATCGGGTGCCATCCGCACCCTCAAGAACGACACGCTCTCCCGTCTCGCGGTGGGATTGCAGACAACGGCACTGGAGTTGATGGAGGGCCTGCACAGCGAGACCGCATCGCTGCCCACCGACGAGCAACGATTGCTTGACAGCTATCGAAAGCTGGGGCCGCCACTACAAGACATCGCTCTTAAATTGATTAAAGCCTTGCAGTGATTCTTTCGGAATTTCTGCCATTCAGGCCATTTCTTGCTTTCTCTAAAGACCTGCTGCTGGCAGGTCTTTTTGTTTTTGCAACAGACGCAAAGGGTTAACCCGATTAGTCAATGTAGGACTAAATCAAATAATCTGTAGGAAACCAATGAAGATTGTGTAGCTTGAAAGAGGGCTGCAGTGTGAGAGTTGTACTTGAGACCTGCCGTTTGTCTCGCGCTAGCAAAAAAAGTGTTTGTTTTTATTGGGGTTTTTGGTTTTTCGGGAACTGCTTATCAATGAAAAATAATTGCCAAGAGCTATGTTGTGAAGTTGTTGATAGCTATTTCAAATATTTCAAAATGTTTCCATCTTCGTAAGATCAGTACCGCGGTGGTCGAAAAGGTCGCCACAGCGATTCTTAAACCTGATTGTTGAAGGAGCTGATCATGAAAGACCAAATCGTTAAATTCTGGCGCGACGAAGAAGGTGCAACGGCTATTGAGTATGGGCTGATTGCGGGGTTGATTTCTATCGGAATTATTGCTGGTGCAACTGGTATCGGTGAAAAACTGAATGAAATTTTTGAAAAAATTAAAACTAGTTTGCCGAAACCATAAAATCTCATTTGCATGAGCTTCATATTCCTATTGTGGATATGTTTAGGAGCAGTTTTCGATGCGATTTATCGAAAATGTTATAACTGGTATGTGATTTCAGGTTTTGGATTGGCTTTGGTTTCCGCCATTCTGATTCCTGAAACGCATCCAGTACAGATATCTATTGCAGATAGTGTTTTTGGATTTTTTGGAGCTTTGCTGGTTCTTATAATTTTTTATGCGTTGAAAATGATGAGCGCAGGAGATGTGAAATTTGCAGCTGTGCTAGGGCTGTGGATAGGTTGGGAGCTATTGTTAATAGTATGGGCTTTAAGTTGTGCATTTGCCGTTGTGCATGGGTTATATGCTAAAAGTAATTTCAAATATTTTTTTTGGAAATGGATTCCAATAAATTCAGAGGTGGAAGTCAAGGGGAGGAAATTTATTCCCTATGTGACTTATCTCTCGCTAGCCACAATTATTGTTTTGGTACTGAGAAAATAGATAGGGAAGGAGAAAATGTGCAAATCAAGAAATATGAGCAAGGTGCTGCAGCGGTTGAATTTGCAATTCTCTTTCCTGTTTTCTTTTTAATTTTTTATGCGGTGGTGACATACGGGCTGATATTCGCAGCCCAGCAGACATTGACCTTGGCCGCGGCAGAAGGTGCCAGAGCCGCAGTGCGCTATCCCGCCCAACTGCCCGCTAATACATCTCAGCTAGCTGCTCGTAAAAATGCCGCTTGCGCAATGGCAAATGGAACCTTGGACTGGCTGAGAAAAATGGGTAGCGGCTTAGGAGGAAGCTCTTGCATTGATAGTTCGACTGGCGATGCGGCAGGTATTTATGTCTCTTCTGGTGACTGCGCGGGAATATCTTCGAGCACAGGCTTCTCCTGCGTCAATGTGCGCATTAATTACAGCTATGCAAGTTCCCCTTTGATTCCTAAATTGCTCGGTCCACTTTTAAGTCTGCCTACACCTGATGTGTTAAGAGGTGGTGCAGTGGCACAGGTTAGTTTGTTGGATTAATGAAATAGAAAGCTCAGCCAAAGATGTTGGGCAAGAAGAGAGGAAGTTATGGTGAATGTCGCAAAGATCGCGGTCGGTGTTTTGCTGGCGGTTGCGCTGGCTTTGGGCATTTATGGGTGGATGCTCGCCAAAGCTCCGACTGCCTCAGATCCTCAGGCGCAGACATCAAGCTCTGGTGCTCAATCCAGCGCAGCAGTGAATGTAGTGGTCGCTGCAAAAGCGATACCTGCTGGCCAGGCGTTCAAGGCCGAAGACTTGCAGGTCGCTGGCCTCCCTTCCAAACCCGATGGTGCTTATGACGATGTGCCTGCGGCTGTGGGTTCCGTACCCGCTGTAGATATTCCCCAGGGCGCACCGGTGCTCAAGGGGCAGATGGTTACTGGATTGGCCCTCAAGGTTCTTGATGGTGAGCGCGCAGTGGCGGTCAAGGTCGATGAGAGCAATGGCGCTGGCAATCGCATCCGGCCTGGTGACTTTGTCGATGTGTTTTTTGTACTGCGCCGCGATGGCACCGAAATTGACCAAAGCCAGGCGCGTTTGCTGCTTTCGCGTAAGCGCGTTCTGGCTTATGGCGCTGCATCGGTGGATGCATTGACCACTGCTGACAAGACCGATGGCAAACAAGCGAATGGTCCTGACAACGCCCGCACAGCCGTGCTGGCGGTACCTGTGGCAGAGGTAAGCCAGCTGGCCTTGGGCGGCTCCAGCGGCAGCCTGGTGCTGGCTTTGCGCAACCCCACGGATATGAGTGAGCCTGATCTTGAAAAATTTGCGCCGCTGCCCGGCGTGCTGGCTGTTTCTCTGCCCAAAGGGGCAACGGCCAATGCTCCTCTGGAAGGCGCTGATGCCGCGCAGGCAGGCGTGGCGATGAGTGCCTTGGCGGGTTCCACAGGGGTTCCCGCAAGGCGCATGAATGCATCCAAGCCTATGACGGCAGGTGTTGCAAAGCCTGCAGTGCCCCGAGCCCGAACCGCGTCTGCAGACCCCTCTTTGTCTGTTGAATTTGTGCGCGGTGCTAATTCCCAAACAGTGCGGTACTGATCTATGCATCACAAGATGACTTCTACCTTTGCCCGCACCTTGACGCTGAATCGTCTGTCCGTCCTTTGCAGCCTGGCGTTGATGGTGTTTAGTGGTTCAGCGCTTGCACAGCAAGCGGTTGGCGCTTCTGAAAAAATAGCAGGCCAAGCTGCGGGTGCGAAAGAAATCAAGCTCGTCATGGGAACCCAGCATGAGCTGAACTTGCCCAATGGTGTAGAGCGCATTGCGATTGGGGACGACACAGTGGCGGGCGTGCATATCAAGCGCTCGGGCAAGGGGGCAGCCGCCAAAATTTTGCTGAATCCGCTCAAGCCCGGTGGCACTTCATTTATGGTCTGGCCGCGTGGCGAAGCGCATGCTCAGACCTATGTGCTGAATGTGCAGCAGCGTGTGGAACTGCGTACGGCCAAGGCATCCAGCCTGATCGAGCAGCAGTTTGCCAATGAGTTGGCCAACGCTCAATCTGGCGATAAGGTCAAGACCGTGGACCTTTCCAGCGTTCAGCTCAAAAGCAATGTGGTGCAGGTTGACGTCAAGGTGGTTGAGTTCAACAAGACACTGATGAAGAAGGTGGGGCTCAACCTTTTCAACACTGCGCCCAATAGCTCGGGTTTTAGCTTCGGTATATTTGGCCGTGGCTCTTACGGTATTAGTGGGGGGAGTTCTATCCCCGGTGCTGCTGCGAATCCACTGACTCAGGCCTTTAATTTGCTGATGCAGTTTGACAAGGCCGGTATCGGCGTCAATATCGGCATGCTCGAAGGCAATAACCTGGCGAAGGTGCTGGCGGCACCGACACTGGTCGCACTGTCTGGTCAGAGTGCCAGCTTCCTGTCGGGTGGTGAGGTACCCGTTCCTGTGCCCGCTGGCACCGGCCTGGTGGCCATTCAGTACAAGCCCTATGGCATAGCCTTGACCGTCTCTCCCACGGTGCTGTCTAACGATCGCATTGCGCTCAAGGTCGCACCAGAGGCGAGCGAGCTGGACTACGCCAACAGCATTGTTCTCAATAGCGCTACGGTCCCTTCCATAACGACCCGCCGCGCTGACACGACGGTCGAGCTGGGGGATGGCGAGAGCTTTGTGATTGGGGGATTGGTCAGTCGCCACACGAGCTCGGCTACCGATAAAGTACCTTTGCTGGGTGATATTCCGATCTTGGGCGTGCTGTTCAAACGCCAGGAATTTCAGCAAAAGGAAAGCGAACTGGCGATTGTGGTGACACCGCGTCTGGTCAAGCCGCTGGCCCGCGATGTGAATGTGGATGCATTGCTGCCCGGGCGCACAGAGCAGCGTAACCCTTCTGTCTGGGGCCCGTGGATCGCTGGCGGCCTGTCACCCGGCGTGGCACCGGGCTTCTCGCGTTGAGAGCAAGGGTTGAGGCATGAATATGCGCATGGACTCCTCCTACCTCAACACCGCACAGCCTTCTTCAGGTGCTGGCAATGCGCGAGTGGTGCTGGTGACGCAATCGTCAGCACATGCCTTCTGGTTGGCGAGCGCTTTGGGTAACGACGCTGAAGTGATTCCCGTGGCCAACGACCTTGCGTTGCTGCAGTCGACGATTTCTGCCCCCGGCATGGGAGTTGTGGTGGTGGACTTTTCTTCACCGATGACAGACGCAGCGGTGGGTCTGGTGAGCGAGCTGCGAAGAATTATCCCTAGCGTAATCATCATGGGCGCAGGTGCGGCAGCAGAGCCGACCTCCATGCGTGCAGCCTTGCGATGCGGCGTGGCTGAATTTATTGACTGGGAGGCAACTGAAGGCGAGGCCAGCATTGTTATCAAACAGCAGCTTCAAGCCCGCGCCCAGGCACCTGCCGCAACGGCTTTGGCGCTGGAGCCAGAGACTCAAGGCTTCGCGCTGCCCTTGCTGGGCGCGCGCGTGGGCATGGGCGTTACTACGCTGGCCACACATCTTGCGGTGATGTTGCAGGAAATGCAGGCCCATGATCTGAGCGACGCAACGCGCCGCAAACAGCTAGCAAGACCTTTTGGAGCCAGTCAGCTGCCGCAGGATGATGCCGCGCATGCAGCGCTGCTTGATCTGGGTTTACCGGCACGTGATGGTTTGCTGTATTTGAGTGTGGCGGGTGACTTCAGTTTTGTGGATGCGGTGCAAAGCATGCGCCGTCTGGATTCGACGCTGATTGATTCCGCCTTTACCAAGCACTCTACGGGCACGGCAACTCTTGCCTGGCCATCTGACCTGGGGCAGCTGCGCGATGTCAGTCCTTCTGCGGCTGCCAGTGTGGTCAGTAGGCTCAAGGCCTTGCTCAAGGCGCAGGTGATTGACTTGGGAGGAATGATGCAGGCCGACTTTCTGGCCCCCGTACTGCGCGAATGCGGGCAAGGCTGGGTGGTATGCGATCAGTCGCTGGGCGGCATTGTGTCTACGGCGCAGATGCTCAAGGAGCTGGATGCCAAGGGCGTGGATCGTCGCACGCTCAAGCTGGTGCTCAATCGCTTTAATGCACAAGCCGGCCTGCCGGCAAAAGAAGTGGCGCAGCGCCTGGGGCTTGATCTGCTGCATGTGGTGCCTGACCGCACCACCGTGCTGCTGAATGCCGCCAGCTGCGGGCAACTGCTGTCGCAAACTCTGAGAGGCGATCCCTACGTGATGGGCATACGGAGCATGGCGCGCACCTTGTTGGGCGATGCGATGGCTGGCGACAAAGCGGCGGCACCACCAACTCCAAGCATTCTGGGGCAATGGGCCAAGCGTTTGAGGAGAGGCGAATGAGCATGGATATCGTTTTCGCCGAAAAAAGCAGCAATTTTTCGGATTCCAAACAGCTGCTGCTGATCAAGAACGTCGCACATGAGCATCTGCTGACACGTGTGGAAGAGCTGGGCGCTGTTTTTGCCAAATGGTCGACCAGTCGGGTGCGCCAGTTTGTGCACCAAGAACTCGAGCAGTTTGTGCGCCAGCAGCGCTTTCCCGTCAACGACGAGGAAGTGCAGTGGATTGCGCAGGCCCTGAACAAAGAACTATCGGGCCTTGGACCGCTGGATGATCTGATGGCCGACCCCGAGGTCGAAGACATTCTGATCAACGGCCACAAAAATGTCTTTGTTTCGCGCAAAGGCGTGCTGCAGCAGGAGACTCTGCACTTCACCGATAACGCCCATGTGCTGCGTATCGTGCGCCGCATTATTTCGCCGCTGGGTCGCCGTCTCGATGAATCCACTCCCATGGTTGATGCGCGCCTGCCCGACGGTGGACGTATCAATGTGGTGATTGAGCCGCTGTCGCTGGATGGCCCGGCCGTCTCTATCCGCAAGTTCCGGAATGATCCTCTGTTGGTGCAGGATCTGGTTAATTTCGGCACCCTGGATGAAGGCATGGCCCGCCTGTTGGAGCTGGCCGTGCGCGAGCGCTGCAATATTCTCATTAGCGGAGGGACGAGCTGCGGCAAGACCTCCATGCTCAACGCGATTGCCGGCTTTATCCCGGTCAATGAGCGCGTTGTGACCATTGAAGACACGGCTGAGCTGACGCTGCCGCACCCACATGTGGTGCGAATGGAAAGCCGACCCGGTGGCTTTGAAGGTGCGGGCGCTGTCTCCATTCGAGACCTGCTGCGCAACAGCTTGCGCATGCGCCCTGACCGCATTGTGGTGGGCGAGGTGCGTGGTGCTGAAGTGCTGGAAATGCTGCAGGCCATGAACACGGGCCACGACGGATCGATGGCCACGATTCATGCCAGCTCACCGCGTGAATGCCTGCACCGTATGGAAATGCTGGCGGGCTTTGCGGGTTTTCAGGGCAGCGAAGTCAGCCTGCGCCGCCAGATATCCAATGCGCTCGACTTTATTGTGCAGATCAGTCGCCTGCCCAACGGCAAGCGGCGCATTACGTCGATTACCGAAGTCACCGGCATCACCGACAGCGTGATTGCAACGCAGGAGCTTTATCGGCACGAGCTGCTGCCGCAGCCTGAGGGTGAAGACCAAGAGCGCTGGACCACCTTGGGCATGGTGCCGCATACGCCCAAGCTGGCGCGCTTCAGAGCAGTGCTGCAGCACGCGGGCAACAACGCAGGGATGCGCCATGGCTAGCAACGCTTTCTTGCTGCTAAGTCTTGCACTGCTGATAGCGGCGGCGGCTGTCGTGCTGTGGATGTTTGCCAGACGGCAGCAGAAGATGCGGCAGATGGCGCTGCATCTTGAGCAAAGCCTTGAAAAAAGCGCAGCCGCTGCAGCAGGCGTTGTGGCCAGAGATGCCAGTGCCTCAGCCTTTGATAACTCAGTGGCCGATGCCTTGCTGGCCAAAGACAAAAAAGCGAGTTGGCCTGTCCCAGCCATCTTGATTGGCACGGTCAGCGCCAAGCTGTTCTATGGCGGGCTGGCGCTGATTCTTTTGACGTTTCTGGTCGTCGGCCTTACCGCCGGCTGGCTGGCGGCCAGTGCCGGAGTGGTGGTGCTGGGTATCGCCTTCTTCTTTTTTCTGTACTCGCGCGCGCAGAAGTTCCGTTCCCGGCTCACGCGCCAGTTGCCAGGGTTTCTGGACAACACGGTACGGCTGGTGACGATTGGAAATTCCATTCAAGCCGCATTCCAGATGGCGGCGGCAACGACCAAAGATCCTCTGCAGTCGGTGATGGAAAAAGCAGCCAGCCTGGCTCGTGCAGGCATGGATCTTGAAAACGCCGTGGCCCATGTGGCGCGCCAGACGCGGCTTGATGAGCTGCATTTGCTGGCAGCCATCTTGCGCATCAGCGTGCGATATGGCGGCCGAGTGGATTTGCTGCTGGAGCGTGTCGCCAACTTCATGCGCGATCGTGAACAAGCCGAGCAGGATTTGTCCGCCATGACGGCAGAAACGCGCATGTCTGCATGGGTGCTGAGCCTGCTGCCAGTCGCGGTGTGCGGGCTGATTATTTCCTTTAATGCAGGCTACTTTTTGAAGATGTGGAACGACGCCAGTGGTCGCAATATCATCTGGGCCGCTGCGGCGCTGCAGGTTTTTGGTGTGATGCTGCTTTACCGCCTGGCCAAGCTGGATGAAGGGGCTGAGTAATGGAGAGTTCACGTCTTCTTCTAATGCTGAGCGCGGCCTTTCTTGCACTGGCTGCCTTGATTGCAGCGGGTGTTGTTGCCTACGGACATCAGCGGCGTGAACGCAGCAGCCGGGTCGTGATGGATGCCCTCAATCGCAGCGGTGTGATGGCGCCTGCTGCGCCCGGTAAACCCGCGAATATTCTGAATTCTCTTGATGGCGAGGAAGCCTTGCCAGAGCACTGGCTTAATACCTCGTTTGGCAAGGCGCTGGTGGCAGAAGAAGACCGCATCTTGCTGGGCCGATGTGGCTGGGGCTCCTCCCGCTCACAGCTGCAGTATTTGATAGCACGCAGCGTATGCGCTGTAATGCTTCCACTACTCTGCGCCTTTGTGTTTTCGGGCAGCGAACATTTTCTGCTTTCTCTTTTTGCAGCGTTCACCGTGGGCTTTCTGATTCCTAAATGGGTGCTGCGCAGCGTGGCTGGCCGCCGCCGTGCCAGTGTGGCGCGTGAGCTGCCGCTGCTGGTGGATTTGCTGGGCTTGCTGCAGGGCACGGGTATGAGTCTGGATCAGACGCTACAGGTCATTGGCTCGGACTTTGGCAACGTCATGCCCGTGCTTTCTCGAGAGGTGATGCTGGCGAATCAGCAGTACAGCCGAGGCAGTACGCGTGAGCGTTCCTTTGGCCGCATGAGCGAGGTTTATCAAAACGAAAACCTGGCCAATCTGACATCGCTGATGGCTCAGATCGATAAATATGGCGGTGCGGTGCAAGAGCCGCTGCGCGTATTTGGCGAGCGTCTGCGCGAACAGCGCAAGGCCAAAATGAAAGAGTTGATTGGAAAGATCTCGGTCAAGATGACGGGCGTCATGGTAGTGACGCTGCTTCCGGCCCTGATCATTATTACAGCGGGCCCCGGCTTTCTGGCCGTGATCCGCGCGCTGGGAGGGATGACAAAATGAGAAGAAAAAACCAGTACCTGATGTTGCCACTGGCTGCGGTCGCCGTATCCATGCTTGCAGGCTGTTCCAGCATGGGCAGTCTGCTAGGACAGAACCAGCCAGTGCTCTCCCCCGCCGCCAAAGCAGCTGCCGAGATGCCGCTGGAAAAAGAAGCTGTGGTCAACACGCAGGAGACTTACCTCTCGTTGGTCAAGCAGATGCAGGCCAAGTCGCTCTGGTATGCATCCATCGCTCACCTGGATGCGCTGGACAAGCAATGGGGCGCTTCCAGCGATTCGCGATTGATGCGTGCGGATGCGCTACGTCAGGTGGGGCAGTTCAATGCGGCGGCGACTATTTACCAAGGCTTGCTGGGCAGTGCCAAGGACGGCGCAGCACGCTACGGTCTTGGCCGCATTGCGGCCGAGAAAGGCGACTTTCGCAATGCCGCGCAGCAGATGGAGCAGGCGCGCATGAGCAACCCTGTGGATTCGCAGTTGCTGACCGATCTGGGCTATGCCCATCTGCGTGCGCGTGACCTGAATGCGGCGCGCATTCCCCTTATGCAGGCTGCGCAGCTCAACCCCGAAGATGCGCAGGCCAATGTCAACCTGAGCCTGTTCATGATGGTCAGCGGCCAGGCCCCGCAGGCCGAAGAATTCATGCGCCAGCGCAAGCTGGATGCGCAGACTCAGCAGGCAGTGAAGGAGCAAGCCAGCGAGTGGCTGAAGGGCGCCAAGCAGGCTGCGGCTCCGTCGGTTCCAGACCCCGCGACGCAGGCTACCGGCAAGGTCGTCAACCTCTCGCGCCCTGAGGTGACGCCGCCTGCAGAAACAGTGGCTAAAACGGTTGCTCCTGCCCCTGCGCAAGAGCCTACACAACTGCAGGAGGTACCTGCCGCAAAAAAATCCCTGCCGGAGCCTGAGGTGGCACAGGCTCCGGTCATGGCTGCGGCTCAGCCGCCAGCTTTTGTAGCGGTTGCAACGTTTGTCACTGCGCCTGCTGCCGTAGCCGATCTGCCTTTACCCGCAGCGCAGCCCATGCTGCAGCAAAGCGTGGCGCGTGCGCCCAGTGGTGGGCAGTGGATGGTGTCTGGCAGCAGCTTTGATTCAGCACGCCCGCGCTACCCAGGCCAGTTCACGCCTTCGGCTTCGCAAACCTATGCCTATGCAGCACCTGCGACCGTCCAGGCTGCGCCGGTGGCTCATATTTCTGCAACAGTAGCTGTTGTGCCTCCAGTCGTAGAAGTGGCTGCAACGCGTGCGCCAGTCGAGCCAAAGCCCGCAGTGCCAGCGGCCAGCCAAGCCCTCGTCGTGGTGCAGGAGCCTGTGAGGCCTTATCTGGCCCCTGCGCCCGTGCAGAAAGCGCCAGTAGTTCCTGTATCTGTAGCAACGCTTGCTCCCGCAGCCGTGCAGAAATGGCCTGAGCAACAGGCACCTGTGCTGCGACCTGAAGCCGCCAACCCGTCTCTCAATCCGTCCGTCGTGCCACCTCAGCCCACGAGGCCTGCGCGATCGCTGCAAGAAGGCTCCGTCGTCATGGCTGTCGCAAGCCCTGCTGCCGTTCGTCTGGCCAATCCAGTCAGTGACAGCAAGCAAACGGTGCAAGCCATATTGCCGCACCGCAGCTCATCCGGGGGATTGTTTTTTGAAACCCCGGAAGTCGAAGCCAGCAGCCAGTCAGCCTCTTCAGCCAAGACCGCCACGCCAGAGCGTGTGTGGCCCTGATTCGCTTGCGTGAACCTCAAAGGAAATTTTATGAAAATCCAGACTCCTTCCGTCACGCTGGCTCGTGTATTCACCCTGGTGGTCATGACGGCAGGTATGGCTTCGGCGGCCCTTGCGCAGCAGGCCAGTACCAGCACAGGCAGCAGCAGCGGGGTGACCAATATGAGTCCGCCCAGAAGCGTTGCACCCGTATCAGCGACTCCTGCGGCAACAGTCGCTGCACAGGCTGCGGTGACTCAGTCGCAGGCACCCAGCAACACATCGCTGAACCCGCCTGCGACTAATCGCGTGGGTGATGCCACCAGCTATTTGCTGGCACTGCAGGCGGGAGGGCAGTACGCATCACGTAATGCCTACCCTGTGACCAGCGATGTGGCGCAGCGAACCTATGCGCGCTACCTCGAAAGCTTTACCCACAAGATTCCTGAAAGCTCGGATTCGCAAGTGGGCAGCAAATCTGGCGGTAGCAAATAAGCGTCTGCCACAAGGTTTATCCACATGTCGTCTTTTGCAACAGGTCTGAGCTGTGCCCGCATACGTCGCCAATCTGGTGCAGTGGCGATGCTGGGCGCGCTATGGCTGATGATCGCCGTGATCTGCCTGGCCACCATTGATGTCGGCAATGTGTTCTGGCAAAAGCGTGAGTTGCAGAAGATTGCGGATCTGGCGGCGCTAGCGGGGGCGAGTGGGCCATTGGCATCATCTTGCAGCTCGAATAAAAGTGCATCTGCCTATTTGAATGCGTCTGCTAATGGGCTACTTGCTGACGATCTGCTGGAAACTGCTATCGGGAAATGGATAGCCAGTAATTCAGGCAATGACAATAAAGGTTTTGAGGTTGCCGGTGCAAAATCGAAAGAAGTCAATGCCTGTAAAGTCAATATAAAAAGAAATGTGCCATATCTTTTTATATTTTTTGCTTCAGGAAGTGAAGAAAGAACTGTTAGCGCTGCAGCAATTGCACGGCAGACCCCTCAGTTGGCAAAAATCACTGCCCGTACAACCCTCTTGTCGCTTAATACCGATGATTCAATTTTGAGTCCTGTGCTGAAAGGGTTGTTGGGGACTACAGTAAATATAAATGCAATTGGGTGGAGAGGGCTGGCTAATATCGATTTGGATCTGCTGCAGTACTTGAATTTACTGGCTGCAAAATTAAATGTAAAGGCGGGGGATTATACGGGGTTGCTAGATGTAAATACCAATGTGGGTGTTTTGCTGGGGGCAATGATTGAGCTTGTCCAAAAAGACTCCACGGCATCAGCTCAAGTTGCAGTTTTAGAAAAAATATTTGCAGCTGTGAAAGTTAGCCCGGTTTCTGTAAAGCTTTCTCAATTGTTGAATTTGGGGGCGGGTTTGAATGATACTGCCTTGGATGCTAAGGTTAATTTATTGGACTTGGTTTCTTCATCAATACTGTTAGCGAATAGTAAAAATGCTGCAAATGTTGATCTTGGCATATCTTTATTGATTGCAAATGTAAGGTTGAAACTCAAGGTGATAGAGCCTCCTCAGTGGGCGTTGGGGAATCCTGCTGTTGATGTCATTCAGGCGAAGACAGCTCAAATACAATTAAATACAGAAGCCAGCTTGATTGTGCCGCTTGTTGCCACAGTGGATTTGAAGTTGAAATTGGAGGTTGCAAGTGGAACGGCTAAAGTGGTTGGGTATTCATGCAATCCTAGTAAATATTTGAATGTTGATGTAGGATCTGGTCTATTGAAAGTTTCAACAGAAGGAAGCTCTGTTAAGCTTTTGCTAGGATTGATAAGTATTCCTTTGAATTTAAAAATCCCTTTTGAGAAAAATATTCCGGCGCATTTATTTAAAGACCCTCCAAGTATGAAAAATAATCAAAAATGGGAGAGTTTTGATATGAATTTTTCAATCGGAACTGTATTATTGGATGGTATTTTTGATGCCTTGCTGGGTCAGGGGGTAGGCTCGGAAATTTTGAAGGATTTATTGGGGTCGTTGAAACTTCTTATAGATGGGATATTGGGTCTTTTGATTACGGCGCTGGGTATAAATCTTTCACAGGTTGATGTTGGTGTTCAAATGAATTGTGGATTTCAACCTAGCTTGGTTTATTAAATATTTCATTCAATATTTGTAATGACTGATTTTTTATAATTTCACGAATTTGATTTCTTTCTCCATGTGCGTGTAGTAACACTGAGCTGACTTTCATGTTGACACACCACCCCACCCAAACCGTCCCCACAGGCTTCTCCACCGACCCGCCTCGCGGCCCGGCAATCCCCGTCACCGCAATGCTGACCTGAGCGCGTGAGTGGCGAATCGCACCTTCGGCCATGGCGCGCACGACTTCTTCGCTGACGGCTCCGTGTTGGGTGATCAGTTCGGCGGGCACGCCCAGCATCTCGGTCTTGGCTTCGTTGGAATAGGTCACAAAGCCGCGGTCAAACCATTGGCTGGAGCCTGCGAGGTCGGTGCAGGCGGCGGCGATCATGCCGCCGGTGCAGCTTTCTGCGGTGGCCAGCATCCAGCCTTTTTCGGTCAGCTTGGCTGCCAGTTGTTGAACCAGTTCTTCAATGCGGGGCTGTGGTTCTGTGAGCATGGTGTTTTGACTCTTTGAACATCCGTACATGGGCCAGGATTAGTGCAACGCGTCCGAGCAAGGGACACCGAGCAAGAGCCGCCTCGCGGCGAGGGTGTCGTTCCCCCTCGGGGGAGGACTCGAAGCGCGACTCAGGGGGCAGAGAAATGCCGCCACAGCGCGATCACCAGTAGCGTGCAGAAGGCTGCCACCAGGTCATCCCACATGATTCCCCAGCCGCCGCGCGGGCCGAAGCCTTTGAACAGGCGGTCGGCCCATTTGACGGGTTGGGGTTTGACGGCATCGAAGAAGCGGAACAGTGCAAAGCAGACCAACTGGCCCCAGAAGCCCAGAGGTGTGCACAGCCACAGAATGATCCACATGGCGACGACTTCATCCCAGACGATATGGCCGGGGTCGGCCACGCGCATGTGCTGGGCGGTGACCGTGCAGGCCCACCAGCCCACGGGGATGCTGGCGGCAATCACCCAGCCGATCTGTGTTTTATCCAGCCACTGAGCCAGCACCAGATAGGCCAGCCAGGCCCATAGCGTGCCGAAGGTGCCGGGTGCTATGCGGGGCAGGCCTGAGCCAAAGCCCAGCGCAATCATGTGGGCCGGGTGCTGCAGCATGAAGCTGACCGAGGGGTGAGCGATGGGAGCAGTTCCCATCTCAGCGTGCGCTTTGCTATTGATAGCTGCTTGCGCACTATCTGCCTGCGCTTCAGCGATATTTGAGGGTTCGTCGGTCATGACTTGATGATACGCGTGGCCTTGGCTCTGCCAATTCTCACTTGGTCAGGGCGTCGCCGAGCCTTGCCCTTTTCGCGGGCAAGGTGCGTGTCAATCGCTTTTACTGAAGGCCGCTGACGGGCAGGTTTTCGGGAAAGCGAATCTCGTGGGTGGCTTGAAATTGCGCTGTGCTGCGTGCGGCCAGGTTCTGTTCCCAGGAAATCATGCCGTTTTGTGCATTCCATCGGGTGCTGGTGGGCTGGGGCGCGTATTGCGATTGCACCTTGATTTGCTCATTGCCAGAGATGGGAGCCGTGTCCAGCACCTGCAGCGCAATGGACTGGTCGTGGCGGTTTTCTACGGCGTAGCTGCGCACCACAGTGCGTTCGGTCTTGCTGCTGGCCCAGCCGCTGCTGCCGGTATTGCTCTGTGCTGGCAGGCGGCGCACCACCACTTTTTCATCGCGGCCAAAAGACAGGCCCTGTGCCAGTGCCTGGGCGTTGCCAAAGTCCAGCCGCCCATTGCCGACCAGTGCATCGTCGCGGAACAGGGTGATCGGGCCTGCGGGCCAGATGCCTTGTGGCGCCGGCAGCGTGGCGATCAGGTAGGCAGCGTCTTCGACGGCAGGGGCTGTGCGAGTGAGCAGGCTGGTGGCCAAATTTTCCTGTCCCAGCGAGAGCGTGGTGCGCTCGGCGCTGGAGGGAACGGTGATTTTGTAGGGCACCACAAACTGCGTGCTGTACGCGGTGTTGATGCTGGAGACATCCAAATCTGGAAGAGCCGGCGCAGCAGCAAGTTCGGCCGTCATCTTGGCGCTGCTGGCGCGGGCCATCATGGCGGGTGCTGGCGCAGGCGCTGCGAGGGCGATGGGCTGGATGACATCGACCACCCAGGGGCGGGGCATGGCACCTTGTGTGTTGCGTGTGGGCTGGCCGGTGGACAGGCGCAGGCGCACCTGGCTCCAGTCCTCGCCGCTGGCCTGCACGACCAGTGCCTGTCGTTCAAGCTGTACCTGATTTTTGACCGTATTCAGCTGCGCGCGGTAGCTGGGCTGCCAGCTGGGGCCGCGGACCTGATAGCTCAGCCGCACATTGGCCGCGCGCGGGCTGGCCAGTTGCACGGTGATTTTCATGACCTGTGACTGCTGACCGCCTGTGCGGTCGCGTTCCTGGCGCAGCGGCTGCAATTGCGCCAGAAGGTCTTGCTTTTGCCGCTGAACCTGATGGGCGCGCATGCTGTTGTCGCGGCTGCTTTGGCGCAGGACCTGGCTGGTGCTCGCAATCTGCGTGGGCGTGACTCGGGCTTCGTCGCCGGGCTTGCTCACGCCCTGCAGAAAGTCGCCCACCAGCTTGGCGGCATTTTCTTCGGCTTCGATGCTGGCGAGCTGGTCTTCCAGCGTGCGTATCTGCTGGTCCAGCGGACTGGTGCATTCTTTGGCCGCCATCTGGCGGGCCTGCATCAGTACCTTGATTTCACCCACGCGCAGGCCTTCGTCACCGCTGATCTGCAGGCTTTGCGTGTCTACGCTGGCGGGCAGGCATTCAAAGCTCAGCTGACGGGTCTGGGCTTCAATGCGGGTTTCGCGTTGCACAGCGGCAATGCCGGGGTAGAGGGTGACCTCCGTAATCGGCGCACGGCTGCCTGAGACGCTGAGGCTGGCTCCATCGGCAGCCTGCGCATTCCATGCAGGCAGGGCCGCAGCAAGGCCGACAAAGTAGACAGGCAGCAGATGGCGTGAACGCATGAGGCAGCTCTCGTTTCCAGTGAACAAGGTTGGAGCTTAACCGAGAGCGTTGACAGCGCTTAGCTGCCAAAGTGGTCGAAAGACTTCCACTGGCTGGACATCAAAGCGCCATCAGCGCCGATGACGCGCAGGCCCGCTTCGGCATCAATGTGGCCTATGCAGGTCACGGGTGTGGCGCTGGCGGCACCTGCGGCCAGCACATCGGCATGGCGGGCGGCCGGTGCGGTAAAGCACAGCTCGTAATCGTCGCCACCGGCCAGCGTGCATTGCTGCTGAAGATTCAAGTCAAATTGCCATGAAGCACTTTTTGGATAAGCACTGGCAGCTATCAAAGGCGTAGTGAGGCGGCTATCGACCGTGGCACCGACTTGCGACAGTTCAAGGATATGACCGAGGTCGCCCAGCAGGCCATCGCTCACATCCAGCGCGCTGTTGGCAATGCCGCGCAGGGCAAGACCCAGGGCGACGCGTGGCGTGGGGCTTTCCAGTCGCTGGCGGGCTTGTTCAAGCAAGGCGGCGGGCAGCGGGAGATGGCCTTGCAGGGCCTCCAGCGCCAGCCTGGCATCACCCAGATGGCCGCTGACCCAGATTTCATCGCCAACCTTGGAGCCGCTGCGCAGCAGGGCTTGGCCGGGCGGTACTTCGCCAAACACGGTGATGCAGATATTGAGCGGGCCGCCGGTGGTGTCGCCGCCGATCAGCTCGCAGTCATGGGCATCGGCCAGTGCCAGCAGGCCTGCGGCAAATTCGCTGATCCATGCCTCATCAGCGCGGGGCAGCGACAGGGCGAGGGTGAAGGCGAGGGGCTTGGCACCGCTGGCAGCCAGATCGCTGAGGTTGACGGCCAGTGCCTTGTGGCCCAGCAGGCGCGGATTGACGTTGGGGAAGAAGTGGCGGCCTTCGACCAGCATGTCGCTGGAGATGGCCAATTGCATGCCAGGGGCCGGGGCCAGCAGCGCGCAGTCGTCGCCCACGCCTAAAGCGGCGCGGCGCACGGGCCGCTGAAAGTAGCGGCGGATCAGATCAAATTCACCCATGAAATCACTGGCCGCTTGAAAGGCGGCACGTTGGGCCGCTGGTCAACGGCCATGGTTAAAACTGTTCCAGTGCCTCGGCGTGCGTGACCGTGACATGGCAGATGGTCGGAAAGCCGCTCAAATTTCGGGACGGCTCTTTGGATTCACGGCCAGAAAAAGCTCCATGGCCTGCGCCAGAAGCGCTGGCGTATGGCTTTGTAGATGCGCGAGCGGTCCACACCGCTGACGTTGTGGGCACGCAGCGCCACGCGGAAAGCCATGTAAAAGCTCACGCCCACATTCAACGCCGCGTTAAAGGGCAGCATGGCCACGGCCCACCACAGCAGGTCGTCGTGCAGCACCTCCCAGCCCAGCGATGCCGCGGCGACGCCGATCTGGCCGGTGGACAGGGTGACGTGGCGCACTTCCATGCCCAGGCCAAAGAAGGCCGTAAATGCGGGCACCAGTCCCAGCATGAAGCCCAGCGAGATATTGGATGCGAGGCTGGAGATGTTCTTGCGCAAAAACGTTGCCCAGCGGTCTGCACGCTCCGCGCCCAGTGTGCGTGTGATGCTTGGATTGTAGCGAATGACCGAGTCGATATTGCGCAGCACAAACCAGTTTTCTGCACCGCCCGCAATCAGGCTGCTGGTGAACAGCAGCACACCCGTGAATGCCGCAAACAGCACCGATGGGCCGAGCAGGCTCAGCGAATCCAGCACCTGCTCTGCATGCTTGGTACTGAGTGCCTGATGGCCTGCAAGATAGGCGTATCCAAGGGACAGCAGCAGCGCGGCGGGGAAGACGATCAGCACGTTGCCCAGAATGGCGGCGACCTGAGAGCGCACCAGGTGGGCAACCTCGTCGACGAACTCCTGAATGGAGCTGTCGGTCTGGATGTCCTTGAGCTTGGCCGCCATGGCGGGTGCCGTCATGGCGGGCTGCTTGGTGGCTACCGTGAAATGCAGCATCTGTATCAGCACAAAGCTGATGGCGTAGTTGAAGCCCGCCGCCAGCCCCGACCAGAAGACGGACAGGCCCAGCGCATACAGCGCAAACTTGGCCAGCGTGGTGAATGCCATCACAAAGCCGCCACCGGCGGCCTTGGCCATCATGCTGCGGTATTCGGCACCGTCGCGGGTGATGTAGTGCTCGCCCGTCTCGGCGCTGCGCTCGGCCACTTTGGCGGCCAGCAGCGATGAGTTGGTGGACATCAGTGCACGCACACTGCGACGTTCAATGCCCACAGCGACGAGGTTGGAGAGCAGCTCGGACGTTTCATACGAGCGGTCATTTGACAGCAGGCAGTCCAGCAGGCGGCGAATGCGCACAATGCGCGCGCGCACCTGGCGCAGTCTGAAGATCAGGCCGACGGAAATGCCTTCGGCCTCGACGTAGGAGTACACCGATGACACAGCGGCGCGGCAGGATTCAAGGCGTTCGCGCAACTGCGCGGCCGCGGCATCGCGGCGATCTGTGGTGCGCAGCGGCAGCATGACTTCCACGCGCAGGTTTTCCACGTCGTGAATCAGTGCGTGAAACGGCTTTTCCTCGCGCGCCTGTTCGCTCATACGCAGACGCAGCTCGGGCGCAAAGCCCGTGGAGAGAATCTGGCCCGAGCAATAGGTGATGGCGTCGAGCAGATTGCGCTCCCAGAAGCTGACGCTTTCTTCCTGCTGCGGGGCCAGTAGCGCCGTGATGCGGTTCATGAGCGGGCTATCCAGCGCATGCAGCCAGCGGGCATCAAAGCGGTCGGGAAAGACCAGCATGAACAGCTCTGAGGCATCTACCGTCTCGGGCGTACTGGGCAGCTTGTAGCGCAGGCGCTCGACCACTTCACTGGCCATGGCGGTGCGCGGCGCAAAGCCAAAGTCGGCCAGCAAGGCGGTGATGTCCACCGTCTCCACCAGCGTCTTGCTCCAGCGGCGCAGGCGATTCAGCGCCTCGGGGTCAGCCTCGAATGCAGCCACGATTTCCTCGACGCGCCGGACAGCGCCATCGACCGACGGCTGGGCTGCGCGTATCCATTCGGCCAGATAAATCAGCCACAGATGGCGCTGTGCAAGGCCTGCGTCGGGGTCCAGAGACGTGAGCAGGCCGGGCAGGTCAAGAGTGCTTTTTTTCATGCTGTAACGGTAATCACGTCTTAGTGCAGAACGCGTGTTTCGGGCATGGGCATAGGCTCGCCAGAGTCGTTCATTTGCAGCACGAACAGGGGAATCTCGCACTCAAAGGTTTCACCTTCGTGACTCACGCACAGATAGGTGCCACGCATGGTGCCCGAAGGGGTGCGCATCTGGCAGCCGCTGCTGTACTCAAACGACTCACCGGGCTGCAGCAGCGGCTGGCGCCCCACCACACCCAGGCCCTTGACCTCTTCGACATGGCCCAGCTCATTGGTGATGACCCAGTGCCGCGCAATCAGCTGCGCGGGCACCTCACCCGTGTTGGTCACGGTGATGGTGTAAGAAAACACATAGACGCCGGCGGCCGGGGTGGACTGCTCGGGCAAATAGGCGGGCTGGACTTGAACCAGAAACTCGTGCATTGGCATGGCCCAATGGTAACTGCGACAATTGCTAACCATGAGCCCCACCTACCGTATTGCCCCCTCCATCCTGTCTGCCGACTTTGCCCGCCTGGGCGAAGAAGTGCGCAATGTCATTGCTGCAGGCGCTGACTGGATTCACTTCGATGTGATGGACAACCATTACGTGCCGAATCTGACTTTCGGCCCCATGATCTGTCAGGCTTTGAAGCCCCACGCCGTGACGGCCGATGGCAAGCCCGTGCCCATCGATGTGCACCTGATGGTTCAGCCCGTGGACGATCTGGCCACCGCCTTTGCCAAGGCCGGTGCCGACTACATCAGCTTCCACCCCGATGCATCGCAGCATGTGCACCGCAGCGTCCAAAACATCAAGTCCCACGGCTGCAAGGCCGGTCTGACCTTCAATCCCGCCGCGTCGCTGGATGTGCTGGACTGGATGATCGAAGACATCGACCTGATTTTGCTGATGAGCGTCAACCCCGGTTTTGGTGGTCAAAGCTTTATTGATAGCACGCTGCGCAAGATTGAAAAGGCCCGCAAGCTGATTGATGCTTCTGGCAAGGACATTCGCCTGGAAGTGGACGGCGGCATCAAGGAAGCCAATATTCGCGCCGTGGCCGATGCCGGTGCCGACACTTTTGTGGCTGGCAGCGCCATCTTTGGCAAGCCTGACTACAAGGCTGTGATCGACCAGATGCGCAAGAACCTGGGCTAACTTGCCCTGAGCGGCTCTGGCTTGGCGTCCGTGCTGGAGTCGTTTGAAGCAAAGCCTGCATGGTTGCATCATGCAGGCTTTTTTTTGAGTCTTTTTGGCTGCAAGTGCGCTATTGGGTTGCGCTTGCAGCTATTGAAATGATAGTTGTATGAAGCTGAACCTGCCCACTCCCGCTGCTGCTCTGGATATTGATGCCGTCATGGTCGATCTGGACGGCACCATGGTCAACACACTGGGTGACTTTGCCGAAGCGCTCAACCGCATGCTGGCGGATCTGTCTTTACCCGCCATTGCGCCGCAAGCCATTGAAAACATGGTTGGAAAGGGCAGCGAGAACCTGATTCGCTCCGTGCTGGCGCATGTGGGCGCGGCAGATATCGATGCGGTTTACCAGCAAGCTTGGCTGCGCTACGAGCATCACTATCTGGCCATCAACGGCCAGTTTGCTGACCTCTACCCCGGCGTGCTGGAGGGTTTGCAGGCGCTTCAATCCATGGGGCTGCGCATGGCCTGCCTGACTAACAAGCCTTTGTCTTTTGCCCAGCCGCTGCTGGCTGCCAAAGGGCTGGATGGCTTTTTTGACTGCGTGTTTGGTGGTGACTCCTTCCCCCGCAAAAAGCCCGACCCCATGCCGTTGATTGAGACCTGCAAGGCATTGGGCAGTGAGCCGGCCCGCACGCTGATGGTGGGGGATTCCAGCAACGACGCACAGGCCGCTCACGCCGCCGGCTGCCCGGTGGTGCTGATGACCTATGGCTACAACCATGGTGAGCCCATCACGGCGGTGGATGCCAAGGCACATTTGCATTCGCTGGCGCAGTTTGCTGTGTGATGCTGTGGCGTTGTCCGCATTTCTGGCAGGAAAGAGTGCGGATAAGCATATTTGATAGAGTCATTCGCTTTGCCTGAACCATGCCGCTCCCAGATGTACTGGGGTGCTGGCAGAGAACGAAGGGGGACTCACGCCACATGCACGGACTGCACCTGACTGCCGATCTTTACCAATGCACAGGCCACGAGCGCTACATGCTCGAAGCCGATGCTATCGCCCAACTTTGCCGCGACCAGACTGCGGCCTCGGGCCTGACGCTGGTGGATGACACATGGGTGAAATTTCCGCCCTATGAAGGTCAGCCCGGCGGCGTGACGGGAACTGTTTTGCTGGCGGAGTCGCATCTGGCCATCCACACCTGGCCGGAAACGGGCAGCGTCACCATTGACGTTTATGTGTGCAACTTCTCGGATGACAACTCGGGCAAGGCCCGCAGTCTGATGGAAGGCGTGATCGGCGCGTTTGCACCCCAGCGCGTGCTGCGTCAGCATCTGATGCGTGGCGACATCCGCATGGCGACGCCTGCTGAAGGCGCGTCTGAGGAGGTACCTGAGAGCGCGGCGCAGACTGAATCCAGCTGGGCCATGGAGCAACTCACGCCGAACACCCGCTTTGGTTATCGCACCACGGGCAGCGAAAAGCAGCAGACACCGTTTCAGCAGCTGGAGCTGCTGCAGACGCCGCAGTTTGGCAAGGTGCTGAGGCTCGATGATCGCTTTATGACCTCCGAGGGCGAGGAATTTTTCTACCACGAAGCGCTGGTTCACCCGGCCGCCATGGCCCATCCCGCGCCGCGCAAGGCCTTGATTCTGGGTGGTGGTGACGGTGGTGCCGCCGAAGAGCTGCTCAAGCACCCGAGCATTGAGCGTGTAGTGCTGGCCGAGCTGGATGAGGCAGTGGTGCAGTTCTCGCGTCAGCATCTGCATGCGGTGCATCGCGGCGCGCTCGATGATGCGCGCGTGCAGGTCTGCATAGGCGACGGACTGGCCTTGATGGACGAAACCGATGAGCGCTTTGACCTGGCGCTGATGGATCTGACAGACCCGGATACGCCGGCCAGTGCCCTGTATTCGCCAGCGTCACTGTCGTGCATGAAGCGCGTGCTGGCACCGGGTGGCGCGCTGGTGCTGCACTTGGGTAGCCCGGTCTTTCACGGCAAGCAGGTGGCTGAGCTGGTGCGCAGCCTGCGCGAGCAGTTTGCGGTGGTGCGCTGCTATGGCCTCTACATTCCGCTTTATGGTGCCTACTGGGGACTGGCGGTGGCCTCTGACGAACTGGACCCGCTGGAGCTGAGGGAGCAGAAAGTGGCCGAGCGCCTCAAGCAACGCAATGTGGGCGATCTGCAGTACTACAACGCGCAGGTGCACGGCGCACTGTTTGCGCTGCCCGGTTATTACCGCGATCTGCTGAAACCGCAGTGAGTCAGCCGGCCTCACCCAGCAGGGCCTTCTTGAGCTGCTGATCGGCGGGCCTGGGGCCTAGCCAGATGCCCAGCAGGGCGTTGAAGAATTCGGGCTCTTTAAAGGCTTCACCCTGCGGCTGCCCCTTGACGGTGACGATGCTGCCCTGACCGGGAATCCAGTCCACGGAGAAGTTTTCGCCCGCCAGCAGTTTTTTGTGCTGGCTGAACAGCTCGCTCATGCGCATCACACCGGGAATCAGCTTGGAGAACGCGGCGCGCTCCATGTTGTCTTCCATCCCGCGTGAGAACAGCTTGCCCAGTTCTGCCGAATCAATGTCGCGCAGCATGGTCACGGTGATGCGTTTGGGGCCGCTAAGGGCTGCCACGTCCTGAAAGTTGTGGGCGGGCTTTTCCAGGTAAAGACCGGCGGTATAGACCTTGAAAACTGCCTTGTAGCGCGTGCCCGCGCCGTTGAGTTCCAGCGCCTTGCCTTGCGACTGAATCGTAGCTGGATAGCTTACGCCGTGGAGTTTGACGGGGTCGGTCGACGCGGCCTGCGCCAGAGTGGCGGAACTCGCAAGCGCTACCGCTAGCAGCAGGGCACGCGTAAAACGAGAGCTGGGCATGGGGTGTGTCTCCTCGGTAGGCCGGCGTTGAAGCTCTGGTGGCTGCCGGTTGGGTTGTGTATGTTTAAATTTGTAAGCGTTCACTGCAATAAGGACTCACCCCAGCGCCGTGAAGATGCGGCGGTTACGGCTCGCCGCTCGGCAAACCGCGTGAGCGCCATGGCCTGCCTCTGTATGCGCTACACTGTTTGCATCATGTTCATTCATCGCACGTTCAATGCAGGTTGTGGAGACCGGGGAGCCTGGCCCTGGCGTAAGCCTGCACATCCGAACTGCTAAAGCACCCGGCACGAGCCCGGCGTGCACTCGCGGCCTGACCTTAGGCCATGGAATGAACCGGCGCATCCCCCAGACAATCAGCGTCACCTGCCATCTCAAAAGTCAGAGCAGGTGAGCCATGCGCCATGTATCCGGAGTTTTCACCGTGATCACGGAACTGGAATTCAAGTCTCTCGCGGCCCAGGGCTATAACCGCATCCCCTTGTTGATCGAGGCCTTTGCTGACCTCGAAACTCCGCTCTCTCTCTACCTCAAGCTGGCTCATGCCAATGGCGACGGCAAATACAGCTTTTTGCTGGAATCCGTGGTTGGTGGCGAGCGCTTCGGCCGCTACAGCTTCATCGGCCTGCCCGCACGCAGTTTTGTGCGTGCTTCGGGCTTTGGTGCAGACGCCAAAACCGAGGTGGTGACTGATGGTCAGGTGGTGGAGACGGCCAGCGGCAACCCGCTGGACTTCATCGCTGCGTATCAGCAGCGCTTCAAGGTCGCCGTCACGCCCGGCATGCCGCGTTTTTGCGGTGGCCTGGCTGGCTACTTTGGCTATGACGCTGTGCGCTATATCGAGAAAAAGCTCGAAAAATCCTGCCCGCCCGATAGCCTGGGCACGCCCGACATCATGCTGCTGCAGTGCGAAGAGGTCGCCGTCATCGACAACCTATCGGGCAAGCTCTACCTCATCGTCTATGCCAACCCAGCAGAGGCTGAAGCCTTTGGCAAGGCCAAGAAGCGCCTGCGCCAGCTGAAAGATCAGCTGCGTTACTCCGTCAGCGCGCCGCAAATTCGTGCGGGTGAGAGCTATCCTGCCGAGCGCAGTTTTGACAAGCAGGACTATCTGGCCGCAGTGCAAAAGGCCAAGGATTTGATTGCCGCGGGCGACTTCATGCAGGTGCAGGTTGGTCAGCGCATTCAGAAGCGCTTCACCGCATCGCCGCTGAGTCTGTACCGCGCGTTGCGCTCGCTGAACCCCAGTCCTTACATGTACTTCTACCATTTTGGGGACTTCCATGTGGTGGGGGCCAGTCCCGAGATTCTGGTGCGCCAGGAGCGCACGACCGATGGCCAGAAGGTCACCATTCGCCCGCTGGCCGGTACCCGCCCGCGTGGCAGCACCGTGGAATCCGACAAAGCGACCGAACAAGAGTTGGTTGCTGATCCCAAGGAGCGTGCCGAGCACGTGATGCTGATTGATCTGGCGCGCAACGATATTGGGCGCATTGCCAAGACTGGCAGCGTCAAGGTGACCGAGGCTTTCTCGATCGAGCGCTACAGCCATGTCATGCATATCGTGAGCAATGTGGAAGGCATCTTGCAGGACGGCATGGACAATATGGATGTCTTCAAGTCCACCTTCCCCGCAGGCACGCTGACCGGCGCTCCCAAGGTGCATGCCATGGAAGTCATCGACCAGCTCGAACCCACCAAGCGCGGCATTTACGGCGGTGCCTGCGGTTACCTGAGCTTTGCGGGCGATATGGATCTGGCGATTGCGATTCGTACCGGCGTCATCAAAGACAACATGCTTTACGTGCAGGCAGCTGCTGGCGTGGTGGCCGATTCCGTGCCCGAGATGGAATGGAAAGAAACTGAGCACAAGGCCCGTGCCTTGCTGCGTGCGGCTGAACTGGTGGAAGAAGGTCTGGAATGAACAAGGCAATTGACTTGGTGCAGCCCTGCACCACCATGGAAGATGTGCGCCGCAATGTGAATGCACTTGACGATGTGCTGGTGCCGTTGCTGGTCACACGCATCGGTTATATGCAGCAGGCCGCGCGCATCAAAGGTGATGTGGGCCAGGTGCGCGACGAGGCGCGCATCGAAGCCATCGTGCAGCGCGTGCGTGAGCGCACGGTGCAGGAAGGCGGCCAGCCCGATGTGATGGAGCAGGTGTACCGTGAGCTCATGGAAGCCTGCATCGCCTACGAACACCAGGAATTTGCGCGTCAGCGCAGTCATAGCGGATCCACCGAGGAGTAAGACCATGAAACTGCTGATGGTCGATAACTACGACAGCTTTACCTACAACATCGTTCAGTACTTTGGTGAGCTGGGTGCCGAGGTGACGGTGGTCCGCAACGATGAAGCCAGCGTGGCCGAAGTGCAAGCGCTGATCGCTCGCGAAGGCATTGAGCGACTGGTGATTTCGCCCGGCCCCTGCTCGCCCAACGAGGCGGGCATATCGGTGGCGGCGATCCGGCATTTTGCGGGCAAGCTGCCGATTCTGGGCGTGTGTCTGGGCCACCAGAGCATTGGTGCGGCGTTTGGTGGCGACATCATTCGCGCTGGCCAGCAAATGCATGGCAAAACCAGCGTCATCCACACCGATCAGAAGGGCGTGTTTGCCGAGCTGCCCAAGGCGTTCACGGTCAACCGCTATCACTCGCTGGTGATCGACAAAAACACGCTGCCGGACTGCCTTGAAATCACGGCCACCAGTGAAGATGGTGAAATTCAGGGCGTGCGCCATAAAACGCTGGCGATTGAGGGCGTGCAGTTTCACCCCGAGAGCATTCTGACCGAGCATGGCCATGCCATGCTCAAGAACTTTCTGGATCAGAAGTAAGCCGGGTTTTACTCATTAATCAATAGCTGCTGGCGCTCGTCTTATCTGGGTTTGAGAATGAAAATGATAAGAAAGCTAGTAAAGACAAACGCAAACAGCTCTTAAAAACATAGAGAGATATTGCAATGATTACTGCCCAGGAAGCGCTGCAACGCACGATCGAGCACCGCGAAATCTTCCACGACGAGATGCTGCATTTGATGCGCATGATCATGCGTGGCGAGCTGTCCCCGGTCATGACGGCATCCATCCTCACCGGCCTGCGCGTGAAGAAGGAAACGATTGGCGAAATCTCGGCCGCAGCCGAGGTGATGCGTGAGTTCTCCCACAAGGTGAACGTGCATGACAAGACCCATCTGGTCGACATCGTGGGCACGGGCGGCGATGGTGCCAACACCTTCAACATCTCCACCTGCTCCACCTTTGTGATTTCGGCGGCCGGTGGCAAGGTTAGCAAGCATGGTGGCCGCAGCGTCAGCAGCAAAAGCGGTAGCGCAGACGCGATGGAGGCGCTGGGCGTCAACATCAACTTGAACGCTGCGCAAATTGCGGACTGCATCCGCGACGTAGGCATCGGCTTCATGTTCGCGCCCAACCATCACCCCGCCATGAAGAATGTGGCGCCCGTGCGCAAAGAGCTGGGCGTGCGTACCATCTTCAATATCCTGGGCCCGCTGACCAATCCTGCCAGTGCTCCCAATATTCTGATGGGCGTGTTTCACGAAGACCTGGTCGGCATTCAGGTGCGCGCGCTGCAGCGCCTGGGTGCAGAGCATGCGCTGGTGGTCTATGGCCGCGATGGTCTGGACGAAATCAGCCTGGGTGCAGGCACGCTGGTCGGCGAGCTCAAAGATGGCGTGGTGCGTGAATACGAGGTCCACCCCGAAGATTTTGGTCTGCGCATGGCAGGAACGCGCTCGCTCAAGGTCGAGAACCCCGAAGAATCCAAAGCCATGCTGCTGGGTGTGCTGCAGGGTGAACAAGGCCCGGCACGCGATATCGTCTGCCTGAATGCTGGCGCGGCGCTGTATGCCGCCAATGTGGCCAGCTCCATAGCAGACGGTCTGGATCGTGCGCAAAAGGCCGTGGATAGCGGCGCGGCGCTGGCCAAGCTCAAGGACTTGGTGAGCTATTCACAAAGGCTGAGCACCGCGGCATGAGCCTGCTGGATGCCCCTATCTGGAACGATGCCGGCACCTGGATTGTGTTGGGTATCTCCCTTCTCTTTATCGTGGTCGGCATCGTGATGCACCGCGTCATCATGACGATCTTGCGCGGGCCGCAGGGCGACGCCACCAACAAGGAAAAACATGTCTGACATTCTGAAAAAAATCTGTGACGTCAAAGTCCAGGAAGTGGCTGCTGCCAAGAAGTCCATCCCCCTCACCGAGATGCGCCGCGATGCGGAAAGCCGTGTCTCCACGCGTGATTTTGTGGGTGCGATTCGCGCCAAAATCGCCAAGGGTCAGGCTGGTGTGATTGCCGAGGTCAAGAAGGCCAGCCCCAGCAAGGGTGTGATTCGAGCCGACTTCGACCCTGCCGATATCGCCCAGAGCTATATGGTGGGCGACGGCAAGGTCAGCGCGGCTTGCCTGTCGGTACTGACCGACCGCCAGTTTTTTCAGGGCCAGCCCGACTATCTGAAGCAGGCCCGCGCCAGCACGCTGCTGCCCGTGCTGCGCAAGGATTTCATGATTGATCCGTACCAAATCTACGAATCACGCGTGATGGGCGCTGACTGTGTGTTGCTGATTGCCGCCTGCCTGGATGACGCGCAAATGGCCGAAATGGAGCAGATTGCTTTCAATCTGGACATGGACGTGCTGGTGGAGGTGCATGACGGCGAGGAACTGCAGCGCGCACTCAAGCTGAAGACACCGCTGGTAGGCATCAATAACCGCAATCTGCGCAGTTTTGAGGTGGATATTCAGACCACGATTGCCCTCAAGAAGGATGTGCCTGCAGACCGCCTGCTGGTGACAGAGTCCGGCATCCTGACCCAGGCTGATGTGCAGACCCTGCGAGGTGCGGGCATCAATGCCTTCCTGGTGGGCGAGGCCTTTATGCGTGCCCATGAGCCGGGCGAAGCCCTGGCCAAACTGTTTCAGTAATCTGCAAACAAGCGGTGCAGGTTCAGGCCAGAACCTGCACATCCGCATCCAGAAAATAGCCCGCCCCACGCTTGGTCTTGAGCAGCGTCGGGGTGCGGTTGGACGGCTCCACCTTACGACGCAGGCGCAGCATCTGCACATCAATGGCCCGGTCAAAGATTTCGTCTTCAGCCTGCGTCATGTCCATGATCTGCTCGCGGCTCATGATCTGCCTGGGGCGCTTGAGCAAGACCAGCAGTAGCGCAAATTCGGTTTTTGTCAGGCCCACCTCCTGCCCCGCATCGCTGATGAGGCTGCGCGAGCGCAGGCGCAGTTCCCAGTCGGCGAATTTGAAGCCTTGTGGACCCAGATTGAAAGCAGAGCGGGCGGACGCAAAGAAGCCTTTTGGGGTTGTGGAGCCAGCTTGGGTGGCGGACGCGGTGTGCATAGATAACTCCTTGTGAGCCTGAGCCATCAAATGGTCAGCTGTACTGGAGTCAATTCTTTGCAATTGGTGACCATATGTCACTCACTGAAATCAGGTATTTTTAGCCTTAAATTTAGTGGAAACCCTTGGTTTTATGGGCTGTGAATCCCTCGGAAGTTGCGAAAATCCGCGTATGAACCTCACAAGCGCGAGTCTGACCCCGGACGAATCCACCCCCACGCAATTGCACAGTGCTGATCCGCAGGCCTGGCCTGTGGCACCTGGCTGGCAGGCGCTGACAGATGCCTTTTTTGAAGGGGCGACGGGGCAGAAGCTGCTGCAGTTTCTGCAGCAAAGACTGGATGCGAGCGCGGTTGTCTTCCCGCCCAAGCCTTTGCGAGCGCTGGAGCTGACGGCGCCAGAGGATGTGCGTGTCGTCATCCTGGGCCAGGACCCCTATCACGGCCGAGGTCAGGCCGAGGGGCTATCGTTTTCGGTCGCACCTGGCGTGCGCATTCCACCTTCGCTACAGAACATCTTCAAAGAAATGCTGCGCGACCTGGGCGCGCCATATCCCGCTTTTCCCCAGCCCGGTGGCAGTTTGGTTAGTTGGGCCGAGCATGGCGTGCTGCTGCTCAACACTTGCCTGACGGTTGAAGAAGGACAGGCCGCCAGTCACGCTAAAAAAGGCTGGGAAGCGCTGACCGACTCCATCATTCGGCATGTAGCCGAGCAAGGTCGTCCTACCGTTTTCATGCTCTGGGGCGCTCATGCCCAAGCCAAGCGTGTTTTCATTCCTGAGGATCGAGGGCACCTGGTGTTGATGAGCAATCATCCCTCACCGTTGTCGGCGCTGCGCTCGCCCGTGCCGTTTATCGGCAACGGGCACTTTGGTAAGGCCAAGGCGTTTCGCATCGAGCACGGGTATTGAGGCTGGGGGCTAGCGCGTTTCTCGCACCCCAAGCCAGACGCCAAGCAGGCCGCTGAGTGTGACAACGCTCATGCCTGCCAGTGACAGTGCATCCGGCATCTGCCCAAAGAACAGCCAGCCCATCAGCATGGCAAAGCCGATCTGACTGTAGAGAAATGGCGCCACGGTGGCTGGTGAGGCGTATGTGTAGGCCTGCAGCAGCATCAGGTGGCCAATGCCGCTGCAAAGCCCCATGACTGCAGCTGCAGCATAGATTTGCCAGTGGTCGATGGGCTGCCATACCCAACCTACCAAGGGCGTGGTCAACAAGATGGGTAGCCAGGTAGAGTAAATCTGGGTGGTGGAAGGGGAGTCCAGGCGCGAGAGGCGGCTGCCCAGTACTTGGTATGTGGTGCCGCAAATCAGCAAACCCACGGGCCAGAGAGCTGACAGGCCCAAACTATGGCCGTCATTTTCTGGGCGGACAATGACGATCACTGCGAGCAAGCCCATCACTAGCAATGCCCAGCGCGCAGTGCTGACTCGCTCTTTAAAAATGAGCGCAGAGGCCACGACGATAAACAGGGGAGCTGCAGACCAGATGGCAGTGAAGTTGGCCAGAGGCATGCTCTGAATGCAGAAAAATGCGCAAACTGTGGTCAAGAGACCGGCAACGGCTCGCAGCAACTGAAATTTCAGGTGTGGGGTTTTGAGTGCGCCAAAGCCGTGCCTTGGCAAGACCAGAGCGCTGGTCACGCAGGCCTGCGCCAGAAAGCGTAGCCACAGCACCATGAGTACGGGTAGAAGCTGGCCGCTGAATTTGGTGGCACTATCCAGAACCGCAAATAGCGCACAGGCTGCAACGGTGAGTATGACGCCAAGAGCTGCAGACTGTGCTGACGGCGAGAGAAAAGAGAGCCGGCGAGAACACATATCTGGGGCGAGTTGATGTGGCGATGGTAGTGAAGCAAGGCGGGAATTCTGGGATGGCATCACTATCCATTGCGCGAATAAAAAAAGCCCGCGAAGGTTGACGCGGGCTTGAGAGGCGATTGTTTGATTTACCAGGGCATCGCGCTGCGAATGCGGGCCAGCTTTTCGGCTTGTTCAGGCGAAGACTCTTTGGCCGTGCGCAGGGCTTGTCGAATGAAAACGAACAGCAGCAATACAAAGGCCGTCGCGACTGCGCCACCAATGGCCAGTAGTGATTTCTTGGGTTTGATGGATTGCTCAGGCAAGGTTGGCGTCTGAATGACGTCGTCCTTGTCCAGACCTTCGATACGGCGCTCCATATCCAGAATAGCTCTTTGGCGACCGCTGTTGGCCGAAAGAAGCTCGCCATAAAGGCGGCTGGTCGCTTCGCTCACGCTTTTGCCAGATGCAATATTGGTGGCAGTCTCATGCTCCAGCTTGAGAGCTTCTTGCAAGCGTACTTTCTCGCTATCCAGCTGCATTTGAAGCTGCTTCTTCTCTAGGCCGCGCGGCTTGCTGAACGGGAAAAGCGTGTCCAGCAAAGCCTGGTTCAACTTTTGAGCGGCTTCAGGCGATTTAGCTTGTGTCTCAATGTTCAGCAGCTTGTCTTGTTTGCCGACGCTGACCTTAATGCGTTTGCTGAGTTTTTTGTAAATTTCTTCGGCGGTCAGACCGTCATCCAGGCCTGCAACGGGGGCAATCTGGTGAAGAACGTCGGCGGACATCACCAAGCTGGCGGCCATAGGGGCCGAGAAGCTTGATCCAGGGCGCTCTACTTGAACAGCGGAGCTGCTTTCGAAAGTCTTTGGAATGACAAAACCAATGCCAAATGCCACGATTCCTGCGATCAGTGGCCCAAAAATTAAAAGCTTCCAGTTTTCTGCGAGTGTGACCAGGAGATCCAGCAGATCAAGCTCTTCATCTTGTGGGTTTTGGTTTTGTATTTCCATTGAGTTCTTACGAATGAGCAAATATTTTGACTAAACCGAAGAATCTACCACCAAGCAGTGATTCAAGTTGCATTTCATGTAACTCGATATTCCAAGTGCATGAAATGCAAGTTCACTTTGTCGTTAATCAGCGCTTGCGCTCCAGCAACATCGAGTCGCCGTAGCTGAAGAAGCGGTAGTGCTGGGCAATCGCATGTTGGTACATGCCCATGATGTGCTCATAGCCAGCGAAGGCGCTGACCAGCATCATCAGCGTGCTTTTGGGCAGGTGAAAGTTGGTGATCAGCATGTCCACGACCTGGTACTGAAAGCCGGGGGTGATGAAGATGCTGGTGTCGCCCGTAATATTGCCGTATTTGGCCCAGGATTCCAGCGTGCGCACGGTGGTCGTGCCTACGGCGATGATTCGGCCGCCGCGCTGGCGGCAGCGCTCCATGGCGGCTAGCGTGGCCATAGGGACGTCGTACCACTCGCTGTGCATGGTGTGGTCGGCCAAGTTTTCGGTCTTTACGGGCTGGAAGGTGCCTGCGCCTACGTGCAAAGTGACGCTGGCGCGCTCCACGCCCTTGGCTTCGAGGGCGGCGAGCACGGATTCGTCAAAGTGCAGGGCGGCTGTCGGTGCTGCTACCGCACCGGGGTGGGCTGCAAACACGGTTTGATAGCGCTCGCTGTCTTCTTTTTCGTCAGGGTCATGCTCGGCGTTTTGCTGGCGCTCGATATAGGGGGGCAGCGGCAGGTGACCGAACTGCTCCAGCAAATCGTAGGGCGACGCGCCGTTGATGCCTTTGAAGGAAAGGTGAAACAGCGGGCCGTTTTCATCGGGCCAGCGGCCCAGCAGGGTCGCTTCAAACCCGCCATTTTTCAGACCGCCGCACAGGTGAATTTTTGCGCCGGGCAAGGGTTTCTTGCTCACGCGCATATGGGCTACGACTTCGTTGTTCTGCAGCACGCGCTCAACCAGAAGCTCAATCTTGCCGCCGCTGGCTTTTTCGCCAAAGACGCGTGCCTTGATGACTTTGGTGTCATTGAAGACCAGCAGATCGCCGCTCTGCAGCAGATCGGGCAGTTCGCGGAAGATTCGGTCGGTGGGTGGGAGGCTACGGCCATCAAGCAGGCGCGATGCGCTGCGAACGGCGGTGGGATGCTGGGCAATCAGCGACTCTGGCAGGTCAAAGTCGAAATCGCTGAGAGTGAATTCACGGGTGCTGGAAGACATGCGGGGCTTGAGGGCCGAACGGGGCCCGTTCCAAGTTCAATCAAACAAGTGTGCGATTGTCTCAAATCACCATTAGGGCTGCAGCCCTCAGGGGTGTGCCGTAGTGAAACCGTGCCACAAATCTTCCAGATTCTTGAAAGGCCAGTCCGCAGGATCTTCACGCCCGGTGATGCTGTTGCGGGCAATGGGCGTGGCCAGGTCCACAATCTCGGGGGTAATGCGCCGCTGTTCGCGCAGGCAGTAAAAGCGCTTGACCTGCGGAGTCAGCAGGCGGCTTTCAGAGACATCAATCACCACGGCCAGATGCTCGGACTGCAGGCGCACCAAAGATCCCAGAGGGTAGATGCCGACGGTCTGAACAAATTGCTCAAAGATGCTCTTGTCGAACTGCTGAGGGGCCCACTGCGCCATGCGCTGTAGTGCAATGGCCGGCTGCCAGCCTTCCTTGTAAGGGCGGTCTGAGGTGATAGCGTCATACACATCGCAAATAGATGCCATGCGAGCCAGCAGGCTGATTTCGCCCTGTTTCAAACCATCAGGGTAGCCAGAACCATCCACTTTCTCATGGTGATGCAGGCAGGCCTCGGTAATAGCCTCATCCAGCCCCAGTGGCTGAAGAATCTCGAAGCCCCATTGCGAATGCGCTTTCATGATGGCCCATTCCTGCTGGTCCAGCGGGCCGGGCTTGTTGAGCACGGCCAAGGGAACGCGGGTCTTGCCTACATCGTGCAGCAGGCCTACCAAACCTGCCTGGCGCACGCTGTCATCGTCCTGCCCCATGCGGCGCGCCAGCCCAATCATCAGCGCCCCCACGGCGATGCTATGCATATAGGAGTAGTTGTCGGCCGTCTTCAAGCGCACCAGGCTGATCAGTGCATGAGGATTGCGCTTGATGGAGAGCGTCATCTCATCGACCAGTTGCACCGATGCAGGTAGATCCGGCGAGTGGCCGAGCCGGATGTCCTGGAGCATGGTCTTGAGCGTTTCGCGGGCCTGACCAATGATTTCGCGGGCCTGATGCAGCTCCTTGCTGGTGCTGATGGGCTTGATCTGCGGGGCGGGTTGCTGATCTGCCTCATCGGCAGGCGAAGCGACCTCTTTAGCGGCGACTATTTCGACCGGCAGGTCCGCGCCTTTGCTGGTATCTATCCACACCTGACGGACAGTGGTTGCACGCAGACGCTCAAGGTCACTGGGCTGAGTGAGCAGGAAACGGGTGCGCAGAAAGGGGTGTTCCATCCATGAGCCACAAAACTCGTGCACAAACATTTCAGGGCAGAGGTGCTCGACAGCAATGCGCTTCAACATGGAATATCAAAAAAACATAGGGTAACAAATTGAGATGTTAGCGATTTTGACGGCAGCTCGCTGACAAACGGCTGCTGGAAAACGTGCAAAATGCTGTATATAAATACACTATTTGCCTGTGAGTGGGCAGTGTAGCCAAGGAGTCTGAGTTGTCTGTGTCAAAAAAGCCTGTTGCCGAGCCGAAGCCTGCTGCTAAGGCAGATTCCGCCAAGCGCGGTGCTGGCCGTGCCAAGAAGGCTGGGGCAGACACTGAGGCTGCGCCCAAAAAGACCATCAGCCCAGCCCAGCAAGCGCTTATCAAGCTAGGGCTGACGCGTGATATCGATCTGGCCCTGCACCTGCCGCTGCGTTACGAGGATGAAACCCGCATCACCCCGCTGAAGAACGCACGGGATGGCGATACGGTGCAGATCGAAGCCAGGGTTATGCATAGCGAGGTGCAATTGCGTCCCCGGCGCATGCTCAAAGTTACCGTGGATGACGGCACAGGCACTTGCCTGCTGACCTTTTTCAGCTTCTACCCGTCGCAGCAAAAAACCATGGCCGTGGGTGCGTGCCTGCGCATCAGGGGCGAGGTCAAGGGCGGCTTCTGGGGGCGGCAGATGATGCACCCGGCCTTTCGCGTGGCGGGCGGTGAGCTGCCCACGGCGCTGACGCCTGTCTATCCCGCTACGGCCACGCTGCCCCAGGCGTATCTGCGCCGGGCTATTGCCACGGCCTTGCTGCGTGCTGATCTGGCAGAAACCCTGCCGCATGGTGAGCAGCCCCCTGTGGCGCAGTTTTATGGTCAAAACGGCTTGCAGCCCTTTTATGATCTACGCAATGCGCTCACCTTTTTGCATCACCCGACGGCGGATGTAGCGCTGGTCACGCTGGAAGATCACTCCCACCCCGCCTGGCAGCGCCTGAAGGCTGAAGAGCTGCTGGCCCAGCAACTGTCGCAATACGAAGCCAAGCGCGAGCGAGCCAGGCTGCGTGCTCCGGTGCTCAAGCCGCTGGCGGACATGCCAGACCTGACGCAGCAATTCCTGGCCCAGCTGCCGTTTGGCCTGACCGGGGCGCAGCAGCGTGTGGTGGCCGAGATTCGAAACGATATGGAGCGCCGCATTCCCATGCACCGCCTGCTGCAGGGCGATGTGGGGTCGGGGAAAACCGTGGTGGCAGCACTCTCGGCCATGGCCTGCATTGAGGCAGGCTGGCAATGTGCACTGATGGCACCTACCGAAATTCTGGCCGAGCAGCATTTTGGCAAGCTGGTCGGCTGGCTGGAGCCGATTTTGGGGCCCTTGGGCAAAAAGGTGGCATGGCTGGCGGGAGCGCAAAAGAAGAAAGAGCGGGGCGAAATGCTGGCGCTGGTGGCCAGCGGCGAGGCCGCGCTGGTCGTCGGCACCCACGCAGTGATTCAAGACCAGGTGCAATTCAAAAATCTGGCGCTGGCGGTGATTGATGAGCAGCATCGCTTTGGCGTGGCCCAGCGTCTGGCGCTGCGGCAAAAGCTGGCGGCGACGGGGCTTGAGCCGCATATGCTCATGATGAGCGCCACGCCCATCCCGCGCACGCTGGCCATGAGCTATTACGCCGACCTCGATGTTTCCACCATCGACGAGCTGCCGCCGGGGCGCACGCCCATCGTCACCAAGCTGATTGGTGACAGCCGCAAAGACGAGGTGATTGAGCGCATTGCGGCGCAGGTCACCAGCGGCAGGCAGGTGTACTGGGTTTGCCCGCTGATTGAAGAGAGCGAGGCGCTGGACCTTTCCAACGCCACGGCCACGCATGAACATTTGAGCGAGATGCTGCCAGGCGTCATGGTCGGCCTGCTGCATTCGCGCATGCCCACGGCTGAAAAAAAGGCCGTGATGGAGCTGTTCTCGGCCGGCATCATGGGCGTGTTGGTCTCCACCACCGTGATTGAAGTCGGTGTGGACGTGCCCAACGCCAGCTTGATGGTGATTGAGCATTCCGAGCGCTTTGGCCTCTCGCAGCTGCACCAGTTGCGTGGGCGCGTGGGGCGCGGAGCCGCCGCATCGGCTTGCGTGCTGCTTTATTCGGTGAACGACAACGGGAGACTGTCCGATACCGGCAAAGAGCGCCTGCGCGCCATGGCTGAAACCAATGACGGCTTCGAAATCGCCCGGCGCGACCTGGAAATTCGTGGCCCTGGCGAGTTTCTGGGTGCGCGGCAATCAGGCGCAGCCATGCTGCGCTTTGCCGATCTGGAGCAGGATGTGCTGCTGCTGGACTGGGCGCGAGAACTGGCGCCACGTATGCTTGAACAAAACCCCATGCTGGCCGCGCGCCATGTCAGCCGCTGGTTGGGTGGAAAAGCCGAGTATCTAAAGGCCTGAAAACGGCTAATGTGTGCTGAAACGTAACTGGTTATGCTGTTTTAGGAATATCTGTAATCCTTTGCCGATCCGATATGTGATTGAATGCAAGAAAAGAGATGAGTCAATGCTGTTATTGATAGTCTCAATTACCCACTCTCTAAATGACTCTCACTGAATTGAAGTACATCGTGGCCGTGGCCCGGGAAAAGCACTTTGGCCGTGCTGCCGAAGCCTGCTACGTCTCCCAGCCCACGCTGTCCGTGGCCATCAAGAAGCTGGAAGAAGAGCTGGATGTCAAGATTTTTGAGCGCAGTGCTGGGGAAGTGTCGGTGACCTCGCTGGGCGAGGAAATCGTGCGCCAGGCACAAAGCGTGCTGGAGCAGGCCAGCGAGATCAAAGAAATTGCCAAGCGTGGCAAGGACCCTCTGTCCGGCGTACTGACGCTGGGTGTGATCTACACCATCGGCCCTTATCTGCTCCCGGATCTGGTGCGCAACTCCATCAACATGACGCCGCAAATGCCGCTGATGCTGCAGGAGAACTTCACCATCAAGCTGCTGGAGATGCTGCGCACGGGTGAGATTGACTGCGCCATCATGGCCGAGCCTTTCCCGGATACCGGTCTGGCGCTGGCCCCACTCTACGATGAGCCCTTCATGGCCGCCGTTCCCAGTGCGCACCCGCTGGCCCAAAAAACCAGCGTCTCCACCACCGATCTCAAGAACGAGACCATGCTGCTGCTGGGTGCGGGCCACTGCTTCCGTGACCATGTGCTGGAGGTCTGCCCCGAATTTGCGCGCTACGCCAGCAATTCCGAAGGCATTCGCCGCACGTTTGAAGGCTCGTCGCTGGAAACCATCAAATACATGGTGGCTGCTGGCATGGGCGTGACCTTGGTGCCGCGCCTGTCCGTGCCCGAAGAAGCGCTGGTTGCCACCGAGCGCCGCCGCCGCGTGGATGAGCCACATATCCGCTACCTGCCCATTCATGAGGAAGACGGCATTGCGCCGCCCACCCGCCGCGTGGTGCTGGCATGGCGCCGCAGCTTTACGCGTTATGAAGCGATTGCGGCACTGCGCAACGCTGTGTATGCCAGCCCGCTGCCCGGTGTGCAGCGTCTGTCCGAGTAAAAATCGTTCGCAGTGGCAGACTCTTCCCAAGGCCGCTGAATGCGGCCTTTTTCATGCTCGCTGAATGGCTATGTGGCTGCGACGGTGACGGTGCTGCGTTTATGCGCGGCACAATAAGCGCAGCCGTAAACCCAAGACTTTTGCCATGACTGCCTCCAACCCCATCGCTCCAGCAGCGCAGCGCAGCCGCCTGTCGCTGTATCTGGATTTGATTCGCTTTAACCGCCCTGCTGGCTGGCTGGTGCTGGTCTGGCCCACGCTGGTGGCGCTGTGGGTCGCATCCAATGGCTTTCCGGGCTGGCATTTGCTCATTGTCTTTGTGCTGGGCACGGTACTCATGCGCAGCGCGGGCTGCACCATCAACGACATTGCAGACCGCGACTTTGACCGGCATGTGAAGCGCACTACCAATCGCCCCATCACCAGTGGGCAGGTCTCTGTCAAAGAGGCTGCCATGGTCGGCCTGGTGCTCACGCTGATTTCATTCGGTCTGGTGCTGTCTACGCGCTGGGAAGCGGTGGCATGGTCGGTGCCGGCGGTGTTGTTCACCATCCTCTACCCCTTCACCAAACGCTTTTTTGCCATGCCCCAGGCCTTTCTGGGCATTGCGTTCAACTTTGGCATCGTGATTGCCTTTGCGGCGGTGGCGGGCGAGGTCAACGCCACGGCGTGGACGCTATGGCTGGCCAATATGTTTCTGGTGCTGGCCTATGACACCGAATACGCCATGGTGGATCGTGACGATGATTTGAAGATCGGCATGAAGACCTCGGCCATCACGCTGGGCCGCTTTGATGTGCTGGGTGTCATGGTGTTTTTTGCTCTGTGCTGGGGGCTGACGGCCGGGGTGCTGGCGTCGTATCAGCTGGGCTGGCCGTTCTGGCTGGGCATGGGCGTGGCTGCTGCGCAGATCGTCTGGCACTACACACTGATTCGCAACCGCACGCGCGAGGGCTGCTTCGTGGCCTTCAGCAAGAGCCACTGGATTGGAGCCAGCATCTTTGCTGGCGTGGTATTGGGGTTTGCATTCCGATAGTAAATTTTTTTGATAGCTGGTTGCGTCCGTATAGAAAGCCTTTGAAGTGGTTTTGATTGATTTTTTGCTTCAGGGCATTACATGTTGTTTGGGCTTCATCAAATTTTTTTGATGTCTCTAGCCTGCTTCTTACTCTAGGCTGTTACCCAATCGTTCTGCGCATTCGCCGGTGCAGGTTTGGGGTGTTGAAAACATGAATAGGAGTGCTTGTTATGGATCAAAACGTCGTTGTTCTGAGCTTTGCCGAGGAAAGCAAGGCCTACCAAGCCTTGTCGGAGCTGAAGGCGCTGGCACTTCAGCAAAAGGTACAACTGATCAATGCTGCTGTCGTCAGCCGGGATCGCAATGGCACAGTCTCGGTCAAGGATGGAGCCAGTGATGGTGCCGATGCCACCGGGCCGCTGGCGGGCACATTAATCGGCGCCTTGGTTGGCCTGCTGGCCGGACCTCTGGGCGTGTTGCTGGGCAGCGCCTCGGGGGCACTGATTGGCAGCACGATTGCCATCGACAAGGCCAAGGATCGGCTGAGCGTGCTTGAACAGATGATGGATGCCATGCCCAATGGCTCCACCATGCTGATCGCCACGGTGGGCGAGTATGCGCAAGAGGTGATCAACGGCATGGTGCAGAAGCTCGACGGCAGCGTGATGCGCCGCCCTCTGGCTGTGGTGCAGGCAGAGGTGGATGCCCAGAACGAAGCCCAGGCCGCAGCGGCCAAGGAAGCGCGCCGCGTGCTGCGCGGCAAGCAGACCGAAGAGTGGCGCGAAAAGCTCGACGACTGGAAGGACGACCTGGGCGAAGGCCTAGAAAAGCTCAAGGCCCGCATAGAGCATGCTTTCAGTTCGGATAAGAAATCCGGCTCCTAGGATCTCAAACAGGGCGCAAGCAGCTATGAAAAAAGCCAGGCATTGCCTGGCTTTTTTCTGTGCGGGAAAAGCAAGTCCGAGCGACTTGCTGGCTTAGCGGCCAAACTCCTGCGCCAGCTCCTTGGCGCGGGCTTCGGCCTTGCGCATGGCCTCTATGAAATGCTCAGGCAGCTTTTGCTCTTGCATATGGGTGATGGCCGCATAGGTGGTGCCGCCTTTGCTGGTCACGCGCTGGCGCAGGACTTCGGCGCTTTCGCTGGAGCGGGCGGCCAGCTCAGAGCCGCCGGCAAACGTGGCCACGGCCAGCTTGTAGCTTTGCTCGGCAGAAAGGCCCATGTTCACGCCCGCCTGTGTCATGGCTTCGAGGAACAGAAACACATAGGCGGGACCGGAGCCGGAGAGTGCCGTCACGGCGTCCAGATGCTCTTCCTTGTCCACCCAGGTGAACTCGCCGGTGCTGCCAATCACGGATTCGATCAGGGCTTTACCAGCGGCGTCCACCTCGGGGCGGGCGAACAGGCCGGTCATACCCTTGCCTACCAGCGCGGGGGTATTGGGCATGGCGCGCACGATACGGCTGGTGCCGATCCACGCGGCCACGCTGTCGGTGGTGATGCCGGCGGCCACGCTCAGGTGCAGGGCGTTGCGGGTGTGGGCAGCGACCGGGACTGCTGCGTCTTTAAAGGACTGGGGCTTGACGGCCCATACGACCAGCTGGGCGCTTTGCAAGGCTTCAGTCGCAGCGGGAAGGGAATCGATGCCCAGATTGGTTTTCAGTGTTTCGCGTGCAGCTTCAAAAGGCTCGATCACGGTGATGGCGCTGGCCGGAACCCCTTGGCGAATCAGGCCGCCCATGATGGCGCTTGCCATATTGCCGCCGCCGATAAAGGCGATGGGCGGAAAAACGGTGTGAGAGGGGGAGGTCTGGCTCATGGTGATTCGATTCGGTCTGCAGTGGCGCAAATGGACGAGCCTGATTTCAGGCGCAGACCGGCACTATAAACCTGCGTCGCTGTGGTAGCGGTAAATGAGCGCTCCAGCACCAGCAGGTGATCGGGGCCGTCGGCCAGAATGCCCCGGCAGATGACAGGCGTTGTGACTGGTGCCGCCGTGCAGCCTGGAAAAGAACGCAAAAGCTCAAGACAGGCGAATGAACGATATGTCGTGGATTGTGCAAATCAGTGGCTTGTGCTTTTCGCAAGCCTCTTTTTAAGATGCATCTGCGATGCGTGCCGTGCAGCGCGGGGTTGCATGGGCGACCTTCAGCATGGGCGGGGAGAGCAATCATGTCATCCAATGTCAAGAAATGGTCCGCGGAGTTTCTGGGAACTTTCTGGCTTACCTTTGGCGGCTGCGGCAGCGCGGTACTGGCAGCGGCTTTCCCCGAAGTAGGCATCGGTTTGCTGGGCGTGTCCTTCGCGTTTGGCCTGACGGTGCTGACGGGCGCTTATGCGTTTGGCCCGGTCTCTGGCGGTCACTTCAACCCGGCGGTGTCGGTGGGCCTGGCGGTCGCGGGGCGTTTTCGCTTTGCCGAGCTGCCGGGTTACATCATTGCCCAGGTGCTGGGTGCCATCGTGGCTGCTGCTGTGCTGTATTTCATTGCCAGCGGCAAAGCCGGTGCCAATGTGACCGATTTGGCCACCAACGGTTTTGGCGAGCATTCGCCGGGCAAGTTCAATATGTTGGCTGCACTGGTGATTGAAGTGGTGCTGACTGCGGTCTTCCTGCTGGTGATTCTGGGCTCCACCTCGAAGAAGGCTGCTGTGGGCTTTGCGGGCATGAGCATCGGCCTGTGCCTGACGCTGATTCACCTGATCTCGATTCCCGTGACCAACACCTCGGTCAATCCTGCGCGCAGCACGGGCCCTGCATTGTTTGGTCCGGCCGTTGCCATGGAGCAGCTGTGGCTGTTCTGGCTGGCCCCCATTTTGGGAGCCATCATCGGCGCAGTGATTCACAAGGCGCTGCTGGGCGATGAGGAGTAATCAGCCGTCGCCATGTGCTGAATGCAAAAGGGATGCCTTGGCATCCCTTTTTTATGGTCTTTCACGTCTTTAGCGCTTGATATACAAGCGCTGGTAGCTACTGAATTGATAGTTTTAAAGCGCTGTGGTCTGGCGTACGGCTTGTTCCCAGCGCTGCATCAGCTCGTCGGCACGGTCCTTGCTCAGTGTTGGCATGAAGCGGCGATCTGCCTTCCACAGGGCGGATAGCTCTTGGGTGCTTTGATAGACACCGGTGGACAGACCAGCCAGATACGCCGCGCCCAAAGCGGTGGTCTCCACGCAGGCAGGACGCACGACGGGAATGCCCAGCAGATCCGCCTGAAACTGCATGAGCAGGTTGTTCACGCTGGCGCCGCCATCCACGCGCAGCTCGCTGACAGGGCGGCCGCCGTTGCTGACGGCATCGCGACTCATGGCTTGCAGCAGGGCGGCGCTTTGGTAGGCGATGGATTCGAGCGCGGCGCGGGCAATGTGGGCAATGGTGGTGCCCCGTGTCAGGCCGGTGATGGTGCCGCGGGCATCGGGCTTCCAGTAGGGGGCGCCCAGACCGGTGAAGGCGGGGACCATCATCACGCCGCCGCTGTCGGGCACGCTTTCGGCCAATTGCTGTACTTGACCGCTGTGTTCAATGGCCTGAAGGCCATCGCGCAGCCACTGCACCACGGCACCGCCGACGAATACGCTGCCCTCCAGCGCAAACTGGGGCGTGGCGCTGGTCTGGGCGGCGCTGGTGGTCAGCATGCCGTTGGCCGATGTCTGAAAGTGGCTGCCCGTGTGCATGAGCGTGAAGCAGCCAGTGCCATAGGTGTTTTTGGCCATGCCCGCGTCAAAACAGGCCTGGCCGAAAAGGGCGCTTTGCTGGTCGCCCGCCACGCCGCCAATATTGATGTGGCCGCCCAGCACGTCGTCAGCGGTCTGGCCAAAGTCGGCGGCCGAGGGCAGAACCTCGGGCATGAGGCTGGCGGGAATGTCCAGCAGGGCCAGCAGGTCGGCATCCCACTGGTTGCGGTGCACGTTAAACAGCATGGTGCGGCTGGCGTTGCTCACATCCGTCACATGGCGCTTGCCGCCGGTCAGTTGCCAGATCAGCCAGCAATCCACCGTGCCAAAGGCCAGCTCGCCGGCTTGTGCAGCGGCGCGTGCACCGGGCACGTTGTCCAGCAGCCACTTGAGCTTGGTGCCCGAGAAATACGCGTCAATGCGCAACCCGGTCTTTTGCAGAATGCTGCCGCTGTGGCCCGCCTCGCGCAGTTGTACGCAAGTGGGCTCTGCACGGCGGTCCTGCCAGACGATGGCGTGGTGAATGGGCGCGCCGGTTTTGCGGTTCCAGACGATGGTGGTTTCGCGCTGGTTGGTAATGCCGACTGAGCGAATGTCGCTGGCCTTGAGGCCTGCCTTGGTCAGCGCCTCTTTGGCAGTGGTCAGCTGGGTGCGCCAGATCTCGCGCGGGTCGTGCTCCACCCAGCCCGGCTGAGGGTAGATCTGCGTCAGTTCTTGCTGGGACGATGCGACGATGCGGCCCTGCGTGTCAAACACGATGGAGCGGGAGCTGGATGTGCCCTGATCCAGGGCGAGCAGATAAGTGGTCATGATGGATCTGTCGTTCTGAGGGGGAGAACAAAGCGCGCCATTTCGGCTTGCTCGCTCCAGCCCTGTTGAGGGTAGAAGCCGCGAACATAGGATAAGCGCTCGCGGTTGTTGAGCAACCAGATGCGTACGCAGCCCTTGTCGCGCGCCGCCTGCGTGGCGGCGTCAAGCAATTGCTGGCCAAGACCCGCGCCGCGTGCGGTCTCAGCAATAAAGAGCTCGCTCACATAGGCTTCCCAGCCCTGCAAGACGGCGATGGGTAGCCAGTGCACAGCGCAGTAGCCGTGAATGCGCTGCTGAGCGTCTTCTGCGATCAGCAGCAGATCGCGTTCTGGTTCGGTGTGTGCGTGGTCCAGCAAAGTCTGTAAGGCCTGCTGGTTCTGGTCTGAAGTCTGGTTTTCATAAGCCTTGAACCAGCCGATGCCGTGGAGCAGCCCGGCAATGCCTGCTGCGTCAGAGGGCAAGGCAGGGCGAATGACATAGCTGGGCCCGCTCATTGGGCAATCGTGCACTGCACCTCGGCATCGCGCAGCAGGGCGTCGAAGGGGGGGGAGGGCGGCACATCGGTAAACAGGCGATCAATCTGGTTCAGGCGGGCCAGTTCCACCATGGCCTGGCGGCTAAACTTGCTGTGATCGGCGGCCAGCCATACTTCACGAGACTGGCCGATGATGGTCTGGGCCACTTTTACTTCACGCAAGTCAAAGTCGCGCAGGCTGCCGTCGGACTCGATGGCCGAGATGCCGATCACGGCAATATCGACTTTGAACTGGCGCATGAAGTCCACCGCAGCTTCGCCCACAATGCCGCGGTCGCGGGTGCGCACCACGCCGCCGGCCACGATGACTTCGCAATCCGCATTGCTGCTGAGGATGGCCGCCACGTTCAGGTTGTTGGTAATGACGCGCAGACCCTTGTGGTGCAGCAGGGCCTGAGCCACAGCTTCCGTTGTGGTACCGATATTGAGAATCAGCGAGCACCCATTAGGGATGGCGTCGGCCACGGCCCGTGCAATCCGCATCTTGCCCTCGGCGTGCAGCACCTGGCGCTGGGTGTGGGCCAGGTTCTCCACCGTAGCGCTGGGCACGCGCACGCCACCGTGAAAACGCACCAGCAAGCCTGCATCGGCCAGTTTTTGAATGTCGCGGCGCACGGTTTGCAGCGTGACGCCCAGGGTTTCGGCCAGATGCTCCACCGAGGTGGACTGGCGGGCGCGGACTTCTTCGACAAGCTGTAGCTGACGGGGGTTGCTGTTCATGGCTTCTGACTAGTTATATAGGTGACTTGGCGCATTGCCTGTCTTGGCTCGCTCAACGATGCTTGCCTTGCGCTGAATCCGGATTGTGGGCGAATCCAAACGAACCTCTAATAGGGGGATTTTCTATGGATTTGCGCTGTAAGAAACAAAAATGAATGCGCGTTGAGCGGTTATGACGGATCTGGAACGTTAGAAGTGTCGGGGTGCAGAACCTGTCTGCGTTGTGACTGAGCCCGCTATATCAACATTTTTGGGATGCCTGGGTCTGTTGCGTTCAAGGACATGCGGCGGATTCTGCTTGCTTTTGGGTTGCCTTGAGGTAACAGTGGGCGTATCCACTCAGGCCTGTCTGTGAACGGAGATTTTCTTAAATCGCGCTAAAACGAATCATTATTTCCAGGGTTGAATACCGTAGAAACGAAAAAGAGCGAAAATACACGATCTGAAATTTGTTCTTTGCTTTGCGCAACACATTGCTTGGGGTGATGTGGGTGCTGCCCGGCATGTCACTGCAGAAATCTTTCCATGAATCAGTCCACTCAACCCTTGGCCACAACGCGCGCGCAACTGCTGGAGCGTCTGGCGCAGTCTGAAACCTATGACCTGGCGATCGTAGGGGGCGGAGCCACCGGGCTGGGGGTGGCGGTGGATGCGGCGGCGCGCGGCTTCAAGGTGGTTCTGCTGGAGTCCATGGACTTTGCCAAGGGCACCTCATCGCGTGCTACCAAGCTGGTGCATGGCGGTGTGCGCTATCTGGCGCAGGGCAACATCTCTCTGGTGCGCGAGGCCCTGCATGAGCGCACCACGCTGCTGCACAATGCGCCGCATTTGGCCCAGCCGCTGGCCTTTGTCATGCCTTCATACAAGCTGCTGGATACGCCGTTCTACGGCATCGGCCTCAAGATGTATGACGCGCTGGCCGGCAAGGCAGGCCTGGGTTCCACGGAATTCCTCTCGGCTGCCAAGACGGTGAAATACCTGCCAACAGTGCAGCAGAAAAGCCTCAAAGGCGGCGTCAAATACTGGGATGGTCAGTTTGACGATGCCCGGCTGGCGCTGGCGCTGGCCCGCACGGCAGCGGCCAAGGGCGCTCTGCTTGTCAATTACTGCGCTGCTGAAAAGCTGATCTACGAAGATAGGCAGATTGCGGGTCTGGTTTGTCGTGATACCGAGTCTGGCCAAAGCTACACCGTGCGGGCCAAGTGCGTGGTCAATGCCACAGGCCCTTGGGTAGACCTGTTCCGCCAGCAAGATGCCGAGGCGCAGGGCAAGCCCGTCAAACCCATGGTTGCGCCTAGTCAGGGTGTTCACGTGGTGGTTGATCGTGAGTTTTTGCCGACCGATCACGCACTGCTGGTGCCCAAGACCGCCGATGGTCGTGTGCTGTTCGCCGTGCCATGGCTGGGCAAGGTCATTCTGGGCACGACAGACACGCCGCGCCACGACCTGGCTCGTGAACCCTTGCCCTTCCCTGAAGAGCTGGACTTCATCCTGAGCGAAGCCGGCAAGTATCTGAACCGTCAGCCCACGCTGGCCGATGTGCGCAGCATGTGGGTGGGCCTGCGCCCTTTGGTCAAGCCCCAGGACGATGACGGCGAAAACACCAAAAAGATCAGCCGCGAACACACCGTCATGGCCAGCAAGACCGGTCTGGTCACGGTCACGGGCGGCAAGTGGACGACTTACCGTGCCATGTCTGAAGATGTGCTGGCCGAATGCTTCCAGATTGGCCGCTTGCCCAGCCGGCCTGCGGGTGTGACGGTGAATTTGCCCTTGGTTGGTGCGCCAGCGGAAGCGGCGGTGACGCACAGCATGAATCAGGCGCAAGGCCTGCACTCCTATGGCACGGATGCAGAAGCGGTCGCTTCGCTGCCTGGTGCGCAGAACTGGCTGATGGATGGTTTGTCCGAAGCCATGGTGCGCTTTGCCGCTCGCTTTGAATATGCGCGCACGGTTGAAGACATGCTGGCGCGCCGCAGCCGCCTGCTGTTCCTTGATGCACGCAAGGCGGCCGAGATCGCTCCGCGCGTGGCCGCCATCTTGGTCGAAGAGCTGGGGCGGGATGCGAACCTCAACGATTTCATGGTGCTGGCCCAGCAATATTTGCCAGTACAGGCCTGAGCGGTTTCTTATCGATAAGGGGGTATGGCGGAGCTGCAACAGCGGCGCTGTCCGCAAGGCGTTGGAAAAAATGAGCTGAAAGCGCTTGATTCTTAATGATTTCAAGCGTTTTCTTTCATGAAATCAAACCATGGCAGGCTCTGTCTGCTATGGTTTTGATGATGATTGATGCAGGAGCAGCTGCCTGCATCAATTGTTGATGTGGTTGTTGCGGGTATTGCAGGCTAAGCGCTTGACGTACAAAGGAATTACTGCGACAATCTTCTGCTTCACATATAAAAACGTGAAGTGTTCTGCCCAGTGGAAGCACTACGAAATGGTTCGTGGTGTGGACGACGGGCCCAAGACTGACTGGCTGCTTGATCAGCCCTTGAGAAGACTCTGGGGCTGTCTGGTTTGCTGGAGCAAGTTGGGAATATTGAAATGATCCAAACAGAATCTCGGTTAGAGGTTGCCGACAACACCGGTGCGAAGTCTGTTCAGTGCATTAAGGTACTGGGCGGCTCTCATCGTCGCTATGCGAGCGTTGGTGACATCATCAAGGTGAGCATCAAGGAAGCAGCTCCTCGTGGTCGCGTCAAAAAAGGCGAGATCTACAGTGCTGTGGTGGTGCGCACCGCAAAGGGCATCCGTCGTGCAGACGGTTCGCTCGTAAAGTTCGACGGCAATGCCGCCGTGCTGCTGAACGCGAAGCTGGAGCCTATCGGCACCCGCATCTTTGGCCCCGTGACTCGTGAACTGCGTACTGAAAAGTTCATGAAGATCGTGTCGCTGGCCCCTGAAGTTCTCTAAAGGAAAGCACCATGAACAAGATTCGCAAGGGCGACGAAGTTATCGTGCTGACTGGCCGTGACAAGGGCAAGCGTGGCACTGTTTCTCTGCGCAAGGATGACTCCCACGTTATCGTGGACGGTATCAACCTCGTCAAGAAGCACACCAAGCCAAACCCCATGAAGGGCACCACCGGCGGTATCGTTGAAAAGGCTATGCCTATTCACCAGTCCAACGTGGCTATCTTCAATGCAGCGACTGGCAAGGCTGATCGCGTGGGCATCAAGGTCAACGCCGACGGCGCACGTGTTCGCGTGTTCAAGTCCAGCGGCGCCGAAATCAAGGCCGCTTGAGGAGTAACACATGGCACGACTGCAAAAACTCTATCGCGAAAAGATCGCGGCTGAACTGAAAGAAAAGTTCGGTTACACCTCCGCTATGGAAGTGCCTCGTCTGAGCAAGATCACCCTGAACATGGGTGTGAGCGAAGCCGTGGCCGACAAGAAGGTGATGGACAACGCCGTAGCTGATTTGACCAAAATTGCTGGTCAGCAGCCTGTGGTGACTAAGGCCAAGAAGGCTATCGCTGGTTTCAAGATCCGTGAAGGCCAAGCAATTGGCTGCATGGTGACCCTGCGTGGCGTTCAAATGTACGAATTCCTGGACCGTTTCGTGACCGTGGCTCTGCCCCGCGTTCGTGACTTCCGTGGTATTTCGGGCCGTTCGTTCGATGGTCGCGGCAACTACAACGTTGGCGTCAAAGAACAAATCATCTTCCCTGAAATCGAGTACGACAAGGTGGACGCTCTGCGTGGTCTGAACATCAGCATCACGACAACAGCGAAGAACGACGAAGAGTGCAAGGCACTGCTCGCAGCGTTCAAATTCCCCTTCAAGAACTGAGGTGGCGCATGGCTAAAGTAGCAATGATTCAGCGCGAAATCAAGCGCGAAAAGCTGGCAGCCAAGTTTGCTGCCAAGTATGCAGAACTGAAGGCAATCGCCGGCGACGCAAAGCGTTCCGACGAAGAGCGCGATGCCGCTCGCCTGGGTCTGCAGAAGCTGCCCCGTAACTCGAACCCCACTCGTCAGCGTAACCGTTGCGAGATCACTGGCCGTCCACGTGGCACATTCCGTCAATTCGGTCTGGGCCGCGCCAAGGTGCGTGAATTGGCCTTTGCTGGCGACATCCCCGGTGTCACCAAGGCCAGCTGGTAAGCAAGCAGGAGAGATTAAACATGAGCATGAGTGATCCCATCGCTGACTTGCTGACACGCATCCGCAACGCACAAATGGTCTCCAAGACCACCGTGTCGGCTCCTTCCTCCAAAGTGAAGGTTGCTATTGCACAGGTGCTGAAGGAAGAAGGCTATATCGACGGCTTCGAAGTGAAGTCCGAAGGTGGCAAGTCCGAACTCGAAATTACCCTGAAATACTACGCCGGTCAGCCTGTGATCGAACGTATTGAACGTGTGAGCCGTCCTGGCCTGCGCGTTTACAAGGGTAGCAACGCAATCCCTCAGGTCCAAAACGGCCTGGGCGTAGCCATCATCACTACCCCTCAGGGCGTGATGACAGATCGCAAAGCACGTGCTGCCGGTATCGGCGGTGAAGTGCTGTGCTATGTGGCTTAACGGACATTAAGGAGAAATACTGAAATGTCTCGCGTAGCAAAAGCTATTGTGACCATCCCCGCTGGCGTGGATGTGTCTATCAACGCTGACTCCATCAAGGTCAAGGGCAAGGGCGGCGATCTGTCGCTGGCTCTGAACGCCCTGGTGAACATCGGCAACAACGACGGCAAGCTGTCTTTCGCTCCCTCGAACGATTCCCGTGAAGCTGACGCTCTGGCCGGTACATTCCGCCAGTTGGTCAACAACATGGTCAAGGGTGTGACTGAAGGCTTCGAGAAGAAGCTGACGCTGATTGGCGTGGGCTACAAGGCTGCTGCATCCGGTTCCAAGCTGAACCTGGCAGTGGGCTTCTCGCACCCCGTCAACTTCGAGATGCCTGCCGGCATCACTATTGCTACCCCCACTCCGACTGAAATCGTGATCAAGGGTGCTGACCGTCAAGTGGTCGGTCAATTGGCTGCTGAGATCCGTGCCGTTCGTCCTCCCGAGCCTTACAAGGGCAAGGGCATTCGCTATGCGAATGAGAAGGTCACGATCAAAGAGACCAAGAAGAAGTAAGGAGCTGCATTATGTTGACCAAGAAAGAGCAGCGTCTGCGTCGCTCGCGTCAAACACGTATCCGCATTGCACAGCAAGGCGTTGCGCGTTTGAGCGTGAATCGCACGAACCTCCACATCTACGCTTCCGTGGTTTCGGAAGACGGCACCAAGGTGCTGGCTTCGGCCTCCACTGCAGAAGCCGAAGTGCGCGCCCAAATCGGCGCCGCTGGCAAGGGTGGCAACGTGGCTGCAGCCACACTGATCGGCAAGCGTATTGCTGAAAAGGCAAAGGCTGCTGGCGTTGAGAAAGTCGCTTTCGACCGCGCCGGTTTTGCATACCACGGCCGCGTGAAGGCTTTGGCAGAGGCCGCTCGCGAAGCGGGCCTGCAGTTCTAAGCGGAGCGGATTGAAAATGGCAAAGTTTTCCCCCAAAGTGCAAGACCAAGGCAATGACGACGGTCTGCGCGAAAAAATGATCGCGGTTAACCGCGTCACCAAGGTTGTGAAGGGTGGTCGTATTCTCGGCTTCGCTGCACTGACCGTGGTTGGCGACGGTGATGGCCGCGTTGGCATGGGTAAGGGCAAGTCCAAGGAAGTGCCTGCTGCCGTGCAAAAAGCGATGGAAGAATGCCGTCGCAACCTGATGAAGGTTGCACTGAAGAGCGGCACCATTCACCACTCGGTGAAGGGCCATCACGGCGCAGCCAAGGTTGAACTGCACCCAGCTCCTAAGGGTACCGGCATCATCGCTGGCGGCCCAATGCGCGCTGTTTTTGAAGTGGTGGGTATCACCGACATCGTGGCCAAGAGCCACGGTTCGTCGAACCCCTACAACATGGTTCGCGCAACTTTCGACGCTTTGAAGAACTCCACGACCCCTGCGAACGTGGCAGCAAAGCGCGGCAAGTCGGTTGAAGACATCTTCACCGCCTGATCGGAGACCAGCACATGACAACACAACAAACTGTCAAGGTTCAGCTGGTTCGTAGCCCCATTGGCACCAAAGAGTCGCACCGTGCGACTGTGCGTGGCCTGGGTCTGCGTAAGCTGAACAGCGTCAGCGAACTGCAGGACACTCCTGAAGTGCGCGGCATGATTAACAAGATCGCCTACTTGGTGAAAGTTCTCTGAAAGGATTGATGATGGAACTCAATAGCATCAAGCCTGCAGATGGCTCCAAGCATGCGAAGCGTCGCGTGGGTCGCGGTATCGGTTCTGGTCTGGGTAAGACCGCCGGTCGTGGCCACAAGGGTCAAAAGTCGCGTTCGGGTGGCTACCACAAGGTAGGCTTCGAAGGCGGTCAAATGCCTCTGCAGCGTCGCCTGCCCAAGCGTGGCTTCAAGTCGCATCTGCTGAAGTTCAATGCAGAAGTGAGCCTGTCTGAGCTGGATAAGCTTGGCCTGGCTGAAGTCGATCTGGCTGCTCTGAAGCAAGCCGGTCTGGTTGGTTCTATCGCTAAGGTCGTCAAGATCATCAAGCGTGGTGAACTGACTAAGGCTGTCAAGCTCAACGGCATCGGCGCTACTGCCGGCGCCAAAGCCGCCATCGAAGCTGCCGGTGGCAGCATCGCCTGATTAAAGTTCTGAAAGAAGACATCCGTGGCTACTAGCGCAGCTCAAATTGCAAAGACTGGAAAATTCGGCGACCTACGTCGTCGTCTGGTTTTTCTGTTGCTTGCGCTGGTCGTATACCGAATCGGGGCTCATATCCCCGTTCCGGGAATCGATCCAGCGCAGCTGCAGCAGCTGTTCTCTGGCCAGCAGGGCGGCATTCTCAATCTGTTCAATATGTTCTCGGGTGGAGCGCTCTCGCGTTTCACAGTGTTTGCACTGGGGATCATGCCGTACATCTCGGCATCGATCATCATGCAGCTCATGACCTACGTGGTCCCTACATTCGAGCAGATGAAAAAGGAAGGTGAAGCGGGTCGTCGCAAGATTACCCAGTACACCCGCTACGGCACATTGGGCCTGGCGCTGTTTCAGTCCTTGGGAATTGCTGTTGCTCTGGAAAGCTCTGCAGGCTTGGTTCTGAACCCTGGTTTTGGCTTCCGCATGACTGCGGTAGTCAGTCTCACGGCTGGTACCTTGTTTCTGATGTGGCTCGGTGAACAGATCACAGAACGTGGTCTGGGCAACGGTATCTCGATACTGATCTTCGGCGGTATCGCCGCAGGTCTCCCGAGCTCCATTGGTGGTCTGCTGGAACTGGTGCGAACCGGTGCCATGAGCATTCTGGCGGCAATCTTCATTGTTCTCGTTGTGGCAGCCGTGACGTACTTCGTCGTGTATGTCGAACGAGGTCAACGCAAGATCTTGGTGAATTACGCACGCCGACAAGTCGGCAACAAGGTGTACGGTGGTCAGTCTTCGCACTTGCCACTGAAGCTGAACATGGCAGGTGTGATTCCTCCCATCTTCGCTTCGTCGATCATCTTGCTGCCTGCAACGGTGGTGAATTGGTTCAGTGCAGGGGAATCTATGCGCTGGCTGAAGGATATTTCGAGCACGTTGACCCCTGGTCAGCCAATCTATGTCATCCTTTACGCTACAGCGATCATTTTCTTCTGCTTCTTCTATACGGCCCTGGTCTTCAACAGCCGGGAAACTGCCGACAACCTGAAGAAGAGTGGTGCTTTCATCCCCGGGATTCGTCCTGGCGAACAGACGGCCCGCTACATTGACAAGATTCTGGTTCGCCTGACCCTGGCTGGCGCGATCTACATTACCTTCGTGTGCTTGTTGCCCGAATTCATGATCCTGAAGTACAACGTTCCGTTCTACTTTGGTGGTACATCGCTGCTGATCATTGTGGTCGTGACGATGGACTTCATGGCACAAGTGCAGAACTACGTGATGTCGCAGCAATACGAGTCGCTTCTTAAAAAAGCGAACTTTAAGGCTGGTATTTGATGATAGGGCTGCCCTGAGGGGCAGCCTGCCAAAAGTTAGTAGACGCCCATCGAGCTATCGCGGGCATTGTCCCCGGTCGATAGGCCGATAGTGGATGGATAGTTTTAGGAGAATAAAATGAGAGTTTCGGCTTCGGTCAAGAAAATCTGCCGCAACTGCAAGATCATCCGCCGCAAAGGTGTCGTGCGCGTGATCTGCACTGACCAGCGCCATAAGCAGCGCCAAGGTTGATTGAAAGCATAGAGGACTAATATGGCACGTATTGCTGGCATTAACATCCCGCCGCACAAGCATGCTGAAATCGGCCTGACCGCCATCTTCGGCATCGGTCGCACAACAGCTCGTAAAATTTGCGAAGCATGCGGTATTGAATACTCCAAGAAGATCAAGGATCTGACGGACGCTGATCTGGAAAAGATCCGCGATCTGCTGAACCCCATGACTCTGGAAGGCGACCTGCGTCGCGAAACCACGATGAACATCAAGCGATTGATGGACATCGGCTGCTACCGCGGTTTCCGTCATCGTCGCGGACTGCCTATGCGCGGTCAACGTACCCGTACGAATGCTCGCACTCGTAAGGGTCCGCGCAAGGGTGCAGCGGCTCTGAAGAAATAAGAGATTGAAAGATCATTATGGCTAAGTCTCCCGCAAATAACGCAGCTGCTCGCGTTCGCAAAAAAGTCCGTAAGAATATTTCTGACGGCATTGCACACGTGCACGCTTCGTTCAACAACACGATCATCACTATCACCGACCGTCAAGGCAACGCTCTGTCGTGGGCTTCGTCGGGTGGCCAGGGTTTCAAGGGTTCGCGCAAGTCGACTCCCTTTGCAGCTCAGGTCGCTTCGGAAGTGGCTGGTCGTGCTGCTATCGAACAGGGCATCAAGAACCTGGAAGTCGAAATCAAGGGTCCCGGTCCAGGCCGTGAATCCTCGGTTCGCGCCCTAGGTGCTCTGGGCATCCGTATCACTTCCATTTCGGACGTGACACCGGTTCCCCACAACGGCTGCCGCCCTCAAAAGCGTCGTCGTATCTAATTCTTATCAAGCCCACCGCCGCCCAGGTGCTTTAGCATCGCGGGCGGCTCCCGTGTTTGCGCACGGTAGATGACACAAAGGAAATCAAGTGGCACGCTATATTGGCCCCAAGGCTAAACTCTCCCGCCGTGAAGGCACCGACCTGTTCCTGAAGAGCGCACGTCGCTCTATCGCTGACAAGGCTAAGTTTGACACCAAGCCTGGTCAGCATGGCCGTACTTCTGGTCAGCGCACTTCGGACTACGGTCTGCAACTGCGTGAAAAGCAGAAGGTCAAGCGCATGTACGGCGTGCTGGAGAAGCAATTCCGCCGCTACTTCGAAACAGCTGATCGCAAGCGCGGCAACACTGGTGCCAACCTGCTGTCTCTGCTGGAGTGCCGCCTGGACAACGTCGTGTACCGCATGGGCTTCGGCTCCACTCGCGCTGAAGCACGTCAGTTGGTTTCGCACAAGGCTATCACCGTGAACGGCCAGTCCGTGAACATTCCTTCTTTCTCCGTGAAGGAAGGCGACGTGGTTGCTCTGCGTGAACAGTCCAAAAAGCAAGCTCGCGTTGTCGAAGCTCTGCAGCTGGCTGCTCAAGTGGGCTTCCCCGCATGGGTTGAAGTGTCTGCTGACAAAGCAGAAGGTACTTTTAAGAAGTCTCCTGACCGCGATGAATTCGCAGCTGACATCAACGAATCTCTGATCGTTGAGTTGTACTCGCGTTAATTCTTAGCAGCGACATTTCTGTTAAACGTTCCCACGGCGCGAGGCATCGCGCCGTGGGTGCTTCACCAGCCTTACCGGTGTAACGAGCCGAGGGTATTGAGAGGAAGTCTGCATGCAAACGAATTTGCTGAAGCCCAAGACAATTAATGTCGAACAACTTGGTCACAACCGTGCCAAGGTGGTTCTGGAGCCGTTTGAGCGTGGCTACGGTCATACGCTGGGCAATGCCCTGCGCCGTGTTCTGCTCTCCTCCATGGTGGGTTACGCAGCGACTGAAGTGACGATTGCTGGAGTGCTGCATGAGTACTCCTCCATCGATGGCGTCCAGGAAGATGTGACCAACATCCTGCTGAATCTCAAGGGTGTGGTGTTCAAGCTGCACAACCGTGACGAAGTCACCTTGAGCCTGCGCAAGGATGGTGAAGGTGTTGTTACTGCACGTGACATCCAGACACCCCACGACGTAGAAATCGTCAATCCTGATCACGTGATTGCTCACCTGTCGCAAGGCGGTAAGCTGGACATGCAGATCAAGGTTGAAAAGGGCCGTGGCTATGTGCCCGGCAACGTGCGCCGTTACGGTGACGAATCGACTAAGTCGATTGGCCGTATCGTGCTCGACGCTTCGTTCTCGCCCGTCAAGCGCGTGAGCTACGCTGTCGAATCCGCACGTGTGGAACAGCGTACCGATTTGGATAAGCTGGTTCTGGAAATTGAAACCAACGGTGCTATCACCGCTGAAGATGCAGTGCGCGCATCTGCCAAGATTTTGGTGGAACAGCTGGCTGTGTTCGCACAGCTGGACGGTGGCGATATCGCCAGCGTGTTTGACGCTCCTGCCGGTGGTCGTGGCGCTGCTACGTCCTTCGATCCAATCCTGCTGCGTCCTGTGGATGAGCTCGAACTCACCGTTCGTTCTGCTAACTGCCTGAAGGCAGAGAACATCTACTACATCGGCGACCTGATTCAGCGTACCGAAAACGAGCTGCTGAAGACTCCTAACCTGGGTCGCAAGTCGCTCAACGAGATCAAGGAAGTCCTGGCTTCCCGTGGTCTGACTCTGGGCATGAAGCTTGAAAACTGGCCACCTGCTGGCTTGGAAAAGCGTTAATTGCTACAATCATGGGCTTTGCTGGGATTGATTTCGGCAAAAGCCCAAGTGCATCGGGCAGTACCTGATACGGCTGCCTGATTTAATTTAGAAATGATCTCCGGATAAAAACGGAGCAAAAGGAAAAGCACCATGCGTCACGGCAACGGACTCCGCAAACTGAACCGCACTTCTGCTCACCGCAAGGCGATGCTGCAGAACATGATGAACTCGCTGATCGAGCACGAAGCCATCAAGACCACGGTCCCCAAGGCCAAGGAACTGCGTCGCGTGATCGAGCCCATGATCACTCTGGCCAAGGTTGATACCGTGGCTAACCGCCGTCTGGCTTTTGACCGTCTGCGCGACCGCGACAGCGTGACCAAGCTGTTCAACGTGCTGGGTCCCCGCAACGCAACGCGTCCCGGTGGCTACACACGTATCCTGAAGATGGGCTTCCGCGTCGGCGACAACGCTCCTATGGCCTATGTTGAGCTGGTTGAGCGCGCTGAAGAAGCCGTCGCAGCTGCTGAATAAGCAAATGGCAGGCTGAAAAGCCTGCTATAATTTGGAAATACCGCGCGATGGAGCAGTCTGGTAGCTCGTTGGGCTCATAACCCAAAGGTCGGAGGTTCAAATCCTTCTCGCGCAACCAAATTAAAAACGCCCGCTGACATCAGCGGGCGTTTTTGTTTTTGGCTTTTCATTTTTAATTGTCAGCACCGTCTGAACAACCTGCTGGTAAAAATGTGAGCAACCAGTACTTAATGCTGATGACTTTGAAGATCAAAGTGACTCAGGGTTAAGTAATAGCAAGCGGTTGCTGCTTCAATTTTTGTACTCTCATGGCAAATGCATTGACTGTTCCCGGCACGCTGGGTATCGACTTTGGCACCTCGAACTCGGCTGCGGCCTACCGTGTGATGGGTGAGGTAGCCCGCCTGCTCCCTCTGGAATCGGCTGCGACCGGCATGCCAACGGCCTTGTTTTTTAACACCGAAGAGCGCAGCACGCACTATGGCCGCGATGCCATGCAGCAATACCTGGCGGGTGAAGAAGGCCGTCTAATGCGTTCGCTTAAAAGCCTGCTGGGCAGCAGCCTGTTGCTGGAGAAGACGGGTGTACATGAGCAGCTGATGAGCTATCAGGATGTGATTGCCATCTTCCTCAAGCGTGTGGCCGATCAGGCGCGTGTGGCCTTGAATGGTGCGCTGCCTGAGCGTGTGGTGCTGGGTCGCCCTGTGCACTTTGTCGACGCCCATCCAGAGCGTGACCGGCAGGCGCAAGATGCATTGGCTGCGGCTGCGCGCACGGCAGGTCTCGGTGAAGTGAGTTTTCAGCTGGAGCCGATTGCGGCAGCGCTGGACTATGAACAGCGCCTGAGCGAAGAACAACTGGTGCTGGTGGTCGATATCGGCGGCGGCACCTCGGACTTCACCGTGGTGCGCCTTGGCCCGCAGCAAGCCAAGCATGAGGATCGCAATCAGGATATTCTGGCCACGACGGGTGTGCACATTGGCGGTACCGACTTTGACCACCGCCTGAATGTGGCACAGGTCATGCCGCTGCTGGGCTACAAGCACATTGGCCCCAGCGGGCGCGAAGTGCCGAGTGGTGTGTTTTTTGACCTTTCGACCTGGCACCTGATTCAGTGGCTTTACACGGCCAAGTCTCTGGCTTCGGCACGTAGCCTCAAGACCGACTACAGCGATCTGCAACTGCACCAGCGCCTGATGAAGGTGTTGGATTGGCGCGAAGGCCATAGGCTGGCCGATGCGGTGGAGCAGGCCAAGATTGGCGCTTCACAAAGCCATGCGGCGGCGGAGATTGCATTGGGCTGGCTGGAAGAGGGCTTGCCTGCAGCAATCTCGCCCGAGGTGCTGCAGGAGCAACTGCAAGCCTTGTTGCAGCAAGTGGTGGAGTGTGCGCAAGACTGTGTAAAGCAAGCGGGTGTTGCCACGCCGGATGCCATCTATCTGACGGGCGGCTCGTCGGCTTTGCGTACTTTGCGCGATGCGCTGCGCGCAGCATTTCCCGATGTTCCGCAGGTGGAAGGTGATTTGTTCGGCGGCGTCGCTACAGGGTTGGCCTACGCCTGATATCAAAAAGTGAGCTGATAGCGGTTGATACACAAGCGCTATCGGCATTTTTGATGCTTACTCTTCTTCGGCGGCGCGCTTGAGTTCCAGCGCACGGTCATACAGCGCGTTGCGGCTGGCTCCGGTGATTTCGGTGGCGAGCTTGACGGCGGCTTTGGTGGGCAGCTCGGCTAGTAGCAGCTTGAGCACGCGCTCGGCCTCAGAATCCAGACCCTCGCCTTGTTGCTGAGCGACAGGGTGCAGCACGATGGCAAACTCACCCTTCACACGGTTAGGCGATGCCTGTAGCCAGCTCGCCAACTCGCTGGCTGGCATGGTGGCAATGTCTTCAAACTGCTTGGTGATCTCGCGCGCCAGTGTGACGGGACGGTCGCCCAGCAGCGCCAGAGCTTGTGCCATGTCGATGATGCGGTGTGGTGCTTCCAGCAGTACCGTGCAGCGCGGCTCGTCCGCCAGCTTCTGCACGGCAGACAGACGCTCCGCATTCTTGGTGGGCAGAAAACCGGCAAACAGAAAACCGCTTTCACCTTGCCCGGGCGTCACCGCGCCAGCCACGCTGATGGCCGACGTCACGCTGCTGGCACCGGGCAGCGGAATGCTGCGCAAGCCCACGGTCTGCAACGCTGCGCAAAGGCGTGCGCCAGGGTCGCTAACGCCGGGTGTACCGGCATCGCTGACATAAGCAATGCGCTGGCCCTGCTGCAGGCGGCTGATGATCTGCTGCGCGGCCTCTGCCTCGTTGTGCTGGTGCACGGCCAGCAACTGGCTGCCGGGGCGATCGAGCCCATAGCTGCGCAGCAGGCCTTGTGTGTGGCGGGTGTCTTCGCAGGCAATGCAGTCCACCATTTGCAGCACATGTAGAGCCCGCAGGCTGATGTCGGCCAGATTGCCGATGGGCGTCGCCACCACATACAGGGCTCCCTGCGGATAATGCTGGGAAGCGGCCGCTTCATGTGCGGCAGTCAGTGCAGAGGCGAAAGAGGTAGTCAATGGATTTCCTTGGAAAGCGGCCGCAAAGGCCTGCCGTCAAACCTGTGAATAACACCACCGCGCGTGGCCAGTTGGCCGAAGATGCGGCGCTGGCCTATTTGCAGACGCAGGGCTTGAAGCTCGTTGATCGCAATTATCGGACGCCGGGCCGAGGCGGCGGTGAAATCGATCTGATCGTGCGTGACCGTGACGGGTCTTTGGTGTTTGTAGAAGTCCGAAGCCGTAATACCGATCGCTTTGGTGGCGCGGGTGCCAGTATTGGCCACGCCAAGCAGCAGCGCATAGTACTGGCCGCCCGGCATTACCTGATGAGACTGGCGGCACCGCCGCCGTGCCGTTTTGATGTGGTGCTGGTAGACAGTTCGGCCAGCCCTGCAGCGATGGAATGGCTTAAGGCGGCCTTTGATGCGATGTAGTTCGTCACAATTTGCGCGCAACACGGCTGCGTAAATAACGGTTTGCTAGCAAAGAGATAACAGCTGGCAGGTATCATCGGGCCTCCATGCTAGAGCAACGAATCCAACAGCATTTCATCGACAGTGCCGACCTGAAGTACCAGGCCGCCCAAGCGCTGAGCCAACCTATCGCTTTTGCCGTACAGGCCATGCTGGCCTGCGTGACCGGCGGCGGCAAGGTTCTGGCTTGCGGCGCAGGCGTTTCGGCCAGCGATGCCCAATTATTTGCCTCCCTGTGTGTCACAGGGTTTGAACGCGACCGCCCTGAGCTGGCTGCGCTGGCTTTGACGTCAGACGGTGGCCTGCTGGGCTCCGTGGGAACGACAGGCTCGGGTGGCAATGCCACCCAGTATCTGGCGCGCCAAGTGCGTGCGCTGGGCCAGCCCGGCGACCTGCTGCTGGTCATGTCCGTGACGGGTAACGACGTGGCAGTGCAGGACGCGCTGGAGGCGGCCCATGAACGCGACATGATGGCGGTTGTATTGACGGGTCGCACAGGTGGCAATCTGGCAACGGTGGTGCGCGAGACAGATGTACTGATCTGCGTGCCCCATGACCGTGGTGCCCGCGTGCGTGAAGCCCATACTTTGATATTGCACTGTCTGGCTGACGGTGTGGACTCTCAATTGCTTGGTGACCAGGAGATGCCTTTATGAAGTCGCAGTGGACCCGTGTGGCATGTGCCGCCTTGACCGTAGCCGCACTGGGCGGCGCTTTGAGTGGCTGCGTTGCCTTGGTGGGTGGCGGTGCTGCCGTGGCCGGCATGTCGGCAGTTGACCGCCGCACAACAGGCACACAGGTGGAAGATCAGGGGATTGAGTTGCGCGCAGGTAACCGGGTGAGTGAAGTGATAGGTGACAAAGCCCGTGTCAGCGTCACCAGCTACAACCGCGTGGTGCTGCTGACGGGGCAGGCTGGCAATGCCACAGATAAGGCCACGATTGAAAAACTGGTGCGCGAGCAAGCCACTGTGCGTCAGGTCTATAACGAGATCGAAGTCGTTCCGTTCACGGCCACGCTGGGCCAGCGCTCCAAGGACACCATGATTACCGGCCAGGTCAAGGCCAGTCTGGTCAATGCCAAGGACATCACCTCATCGGCCATCAAGGTCGTGACCGAGAACCATGTGGTCTACCTCATGGGCATCGTCACGCCACGTGAGTCCAAGCGTGCGGCCGAGATCGCGCGTGGCGTCAATGATGTGACAAAGGTGGTGAGACTGTTTGAAGTCATCTCTGAAGACGAGTTGTCATCCATGACGCCCAAGGCGGCTCCCGTGACCGAGGACCAGGCCAGCGTCAACTGATGCGCTTCGGCCTTCCATAAAAAAGCCGGATCTGAGTCCGGCTTTTTTATGGAGACGAATGACTTATCGCAGACGCTGTATCAGGCTCGATGTATCCCAGCGGCTGCCGCCCATGGCCTGCACGTCTGCATAAAACTGGTCTACCAGTGCCGTGACGGGCAGGCGAGCGCCGTTGCGCTGGGCTTCTTGCAGCACCAGACCCAGATCCTTGCGCATCCAGTCCACGGCAAAGCCAAAGTCAAACTTGCCCACGGCCATGGTCTTGCCGCGGTTGTCCAGTTGCCAGCTCTGGGCGGCACCCTTGCCGATGACATCCAGCACCTTCTCCACGTCGAGATCGGCGCGCAGGCCGAAGGCAATGGCTTCAGACAGGGCTTGCACCAGACCGGCCACGCAGATCTGGTTGACCATCTTTGTCAGCTGGCCGCTGCCGCATTCACCCATATAGGTAAAGGCGCGCGAGAACGCATCGGCCATGGGGGCGACCTGATCAAACACGGCCTGATCGCCGCCGCACATGACGGTGAGCTGGCCGTTGACGGCTCCAGCCTGGCCACCCGAGACCGGTGCATCGATAAAGTGCAGGCCGCGCTTTTGCGCTTCGGCATACAACTCACGTGCAACTTGGGCTGAGGCCGTTGTGTGGTCCACAAAGATGGCCCCGGGCTCCATGCCTGCGAAGGCTCCATCGTCTCCCAGAACGACGGCCCGCAAGTCATCGTCATTGCCTACGCAGCAGAACACCATGCGTGCGCCCTTGACGGCCTCGCGCGGTGTGGCGGCCTGATGGCCGCTGGGGAATTCCTCGGCCCAGGCATGAGCCTTGGCGGCTGTGCGGTTGTAGGCGGTGACTTGATGACCTGCCATCGCCAGATGCCCCGCCATGGGGTAGCCCATGACGCCCAGGCCCAGAAATGCAACCTTGGTGGAGGGCGATGGCTGGTAGCTGCGAGATGTGATGGAAGCGGTCATGAGAAGTCCTTGAATACGTGGCGGCAGGGAAAACCAGTTGCCCATCGTACTGCGCGCAGGCCGGTAGTCAGGAGGGCCATTAAAGGCCTCCCGCAGCAACGGCTGTCCTGAGGCGCGTAGCGCCTCAGGGTTTACACAATCGTCAAGTGCTCGGTACCCGCCGCTAGATCCAGCGTGCGGGCGCGCTGGCTGTTGAGTTTGATTTGCAGGCGCAAATCGTTGACCGAGTCGGCATTGCGCAGCGCATCTTCATAGGTGACGAGATTGGCCTCAAACAGGTCAAACAGCGCCTGGTCAAAGGTCTGCATGCCGATGTTGCGGCTCTTCTTCATGATTTCTTTGATCTCGGCGACCTCGCCCTTGAAGATCAGATCGGCAATTAGCGGTGAGTTGAGCATCACTTCAATCGCTGCCACGCGGCCCTTGCTGTCCTGCTTGGGCAGCAAGCGCTGGGAGACCAGTGCGCGAAGGTTGAGCGACAAATCCATCAGCAGCTGCGGGCGGCGTTCTTCAGGGAAGAAGTTGACGATACGGTCCAGCGCTTGGTTGGCGCTGTTGGCGTGCAGCGTGGCAAGGCACAAGTGACCCGTTTCGGCAAAGGCCACAGCATGCTCCATGGTCTCACGGTCGCGAATTTCGCCCATCAGAATCACATCGGGGGCCTGGCGCAGCGTGTTCTTCAGCGCGGCTTCCCAGCTCTCGGTATCCAGACCCACTTCGCGCTGGGTGACTACGCAGTTCTTGTGCGGGTGCACAAATTCCACGGGATCTTCGATCGTGATGATGTGGCCAAAGGAGTTTTCATTGCGCCAGTCCACCATGGCGGCCAGCGTGGTGGATTTACCCGAGCCCGTCGCACCGACCATGATGCACAGGCCGCGCTTGGTCATGGTCACTTCCTTGAGCACCTGCGGCACGCCCAGTCCATCAATCGTTGGCAGGGTGGTGGGAATGGTACGCAGCACCATGCCAATCTTGCCCTGCTGAACAAAGGCGTTGACACGAAAACGCCCTACGCCGGCGGGCGAGATGGCGAAGTTGCACTCCTTGGTGTGCTCGAAGTCCGCCACTTGCTTGTCACTCATGATGGAGCGTGCCAGCGCCAAAGTGTGCAGCTGCGTCAGCGGCTGAGGCGATACCTTGGTGACCTTGCCATCAATCTTGATGGCCGGCGGAAATTCTGCCGTGATGAACAGGTCACTGCCATTGCGGCTGACCATGAGCTTGAGCAGATCGTTGATGAATTTACTGGCCTGATCGCGTTCCATGAACACTCCTTATGCAGCGGTCCATAACCGCTGTCAAAAAACTGGCGCGGCCCAGACGAGAAACACCGAGCAAGAGCCGCCCCGCCGCGAAGATGTTGCCCCCCTTAGGGGGAAGCGGCAAAGCCGCTCAGGGGGGAGACATCATCCAGGGAAGTTCTCAGGAATCTTGGCCTTGCTGCGCGCTTCGGCCGGGCTGATCAGGTTGCGGCGCACCAAGTCGGTCAGGTTCTGGTCCAGCGTCTGCATGCCTACGTTCTGACTGGTCTGGATGGTGGAGTACATCTGCGCCACCTTGGCCTCGCGGATCAAGTTACGGATCGCGGGCGTGCCCAGCATGATTTCGTGCGCGGCCACGCGGCCCTGGCCGTCCTTGGTCTTGCACAGCGTCTGCGAGATCACGGCCTGCAGTGACTCGGACAGCATGGCACGCACCATTTCCTTTTCTTCGGCCGGGAAGACATCAATGATACGGTCGATGGTCTTGGCGGCCGACGAGGTGTGCAGCGTGCCGAACACCAGGTGACCGGTTTCGGCAGCTGTCATGGCCAGACGAATGGTTTCCAGGTCACGCATTTCACCGACCAGAATCGCGTCCGGATCTTCACGCAGCGCAGATTTGAGCGCTGCCGCGAAGGACAGCGTCATCGGGCCGACTTCACGCTGGTTGATCAGGCACTTCTTGGACTCGTGGACAAATTCGATGGGGTCTTCCACCGTCAGAATGTGGCCGTACTCGGTTTCATTCAGAAAGTTGACCATGGCCGCCAGCGTGGTGGACTTGCCCGAGCCTGTAGGGCCGGTCACCAGCACCAGGCCGCGTGGCTTCAAGGCCAGGTCGCCAAAAATCTTGGGAGCGTTGAGTTGCTCCAGTGTCAGAATCTTGCTGGGAATGGTACGAAACACGGCTGCGGAGCCACGGTTTTGATTGAACGCGTTCACACGAAAGCGTGCCAGGCCTTCAATTTCGAAGGAGAAGTCCACCTCCAGAAACTCTTCGTACTGCTTGCGCTGCGCATCACTCATGATGTCGTAGACCATGGCATGCACGGTCTTGTGATCCAGCGGGTCGATGTTGATGCGGCGCACATCGCCGTGCACGCGAATCATGGGCGGCAGGCCCGCCGACAAATGCAAGTCCGAAGCTTTGTTCTTGACACTGAATGCCAGCAATTGCGTGATATCCACGGAGATCCCTCTCTTGTTTGATACTCTGGCGCCAATTATGACGACGATTGAAAACAATCTGGGGCAGATTCATGCCCGTATGGCAGCAGCTTGCGCTCAGGCAAACCGACCTGTGACGGCGGTGCAACTGCTGGCTGTTTCCAAAACTTTTGGCGCAGATGCCGTACGCGAGGCGGTGCTGGCCGGTCAGCGCAGCTTTGGTGAGAACTATATACAGGAGGCGGTCGAAAAGATTGCCGCTGTGCGCGCCATGCAACTGTCCGGCGCAGAAGCCTTGCAATGGCATTGCATTGGCCCCATGCAAAGCAATAAGACGCGGCTGGTGGCTGAGAACTTTGACTGGGCCCAGACCGTGGACCGGCTCAAGATTGCCGAGCGCCTTTCGGCCCAGCGCCCCCAAGGCATGGCACCGCTCAATATCTGCATTCAGGTCAATGTGGATGGTGGTCCCACGAAGTCGGGTGTGATGGCTGAGGATGCGCTGGCGCTGGCTGAAGCCATTGTGAAACTGCCCAATCTGGTGCTGCGCGGCATCATGAGTATTCCCGATGACACTCCTGATTTTGAAGCGCAATGCGCTCTCCATCAAAGGGCTGCAGCCATTTTTGATGCTATCAAGGTCAGTGGTTTGTCGGGGCTGGAGCGCTTTGACACGCTGTCCATGGGTATGACAGGTGATCTGGACGCGGCTGTGGCAGCGGGCAGCACCATGGTGCGGGTGGGGAGTGGGATCTTTGGAAAGCGGAGCTACACCCCCTGAGCGGCTGCGCCGCTTCCCCCTCTCTGCTTCGCGGAGGGGGACGACACCTTCGGCGCGGGGCGGCCCTTCCTCGGTGTCTCTTTGCCAGCCCACGGCAGTTTTAGGCTTGTACTCAAGGCCGCTTCATCTGGCATTCGGTCGGTAGATCAAGCTGCTGGGCGGAATAGACGGCATCGGTTCTGAAGCCGTAGTTTGTGCCTTCCCAGCCGGTTTTGACCAGTTTCCCGTCCACGGGCGCGATGGTGTTGACGACCTGGGGCAGCAGCAACTGATGGTCCTTGCCGCGCATCTTGACAGCGCCGAAGACGGTGTCCATCTGCATGTCTTCCAGGGCCTTGGCGATTTTGACGGGCTCGGTGGATTGGGCTTTGGCCATGGCCGCAGCTAGCATGCGGGGAACGAGGTCCATGCGCGGTGCCAGGAAGTCCTGATTCATCTTGGCTTTGTATTCCTTGGCGCGGGCGTCGGCCTGGGTACGGTCGGCCATGCCGGGGTGCCATTCGGCAACCCAGGTCACCTGGCCGATCTTGGCCTGAGAGATGGAGGTCACGGTGCCCGGGAAGCCGCCTGCGCTATGGTTGAAATAGCGCAGGTTGTAGCCGGAGTCGCCTGCGGACTTGAGCAGCAGCGCCATGTCCTGCCCCCAGTTGCCCGTGATGACGGAGTCGGTGCTGACCTCCTTCATCTTGGCCACATAGGGTGCGAAGTCCTTGATGCGGCCCATGGGGTGCAGCGTCTCGCCCACAAACTGAATCTCCGGCCTTGCCTTGCCCACCATGTTGCGGCCAAAGCTGGCCCATTGCTTGCCGTGTGCGTAGTCCTGGTTGAGCAGAAAAACCTTCTTGATTTCCGGCTGGGTCTTGATGTAGTTGGCAATCGCCTGCATGCGCATGGCCGTGTTGGCGTCAAACATGAAATGCCAGAAGCTGCAGGCCTTCCCGGTCAGCTCGGGATCGATGGAGCTGTGGTTGAGTATCAGCACCTCCTTGCCCGGATTGCGCTGGTTGTAGCGCGATGCGGCCTGTACCAGTGCGGTGACGACGGACGAGCCAGAGCCGCCCGTCACCACCACGCGCGCGCCCTGATCAATGGCGGCCTGCAGCGCGCTCTGGCTTTCCTGAGCGGAGAGCTTGCTGTCGAACTGCAGCAGCTGAAATTTAGCGCCGTTGAAGAGCCCACCTTTGGCGTTGACATCATCCACCGCATACAGCACATGGTTGCGCATCACTTCGCCCACGTTGGCAAACGGGCCAGAGAGCGGGTCGATAAAGGCAATTTTGAACGGCTCTGCCGTCTGGGCAGAAACGGCGCCAGCGCAAAGGCTGGCAGCAAGTGCAATGGCTGAAAAACGAACGGACATGGTGGTTGTCTCCAGGGGATGAATTGCGCCGTAGCCGTTTTCTTATGCGGCGGTGCTGCTGGGGGATGGGGCGCTCTTGCGGCGCTTGGGCGGGGCGTCTTTGGCGGCTGGCGCTGCCTTGCTTGTGCTTCGCTTGCGGTAAGGGGGCGGGGCAAGTGCTGCGCTGCTGCGCAGTCCCAGCACGCGCGAGGCCAGATCTGTCAGTTCCACCACCATTTCGGCGGGGCCGAGCTTGCCGTTTGGCTGGTACCAGTTGTAGAGAAAGCCAGGCAGGCTGCAGGCGGCCTGCGCCGTGATGCGGGCATCGCGAAAATCAAAATGTCCGCTGGCGCGCCCTTCTTCCAACAAGGCGCAGAACTGTTGGTAAAACTGCTGTGCCACTTCGCGTGAAGCTTTGAGGTAGGCAGGGCTGAAGGCCTGTGGTTCGCGGTACGGAAAAAAGCCTGCCGGGTAATGTGCAATGGTGGCCGCAATCAGTCGCTGCAGACCATCAATCGCTTTTTCATGCGCGGGGCGAGGGTCGTCTGCCGCAAAGTCCAGCACCGTAAAACAGGCCTCGGTGGGCGCCCAGCACAGGGTCTCAAAAATCTCCTGCTTGTTGCGAAAGTAGTAGTACACAAAAGGCTTGGTCACGCCCAGCGCCTGCACGATCTGCTCAATGGTGGTGCTGGCGTAGCCGTAGCGGTCAAACAGCGCTTCGGCGGCTTTCAGAATGCGCTCGCGCTTCTCGTCAGAGCCGGCGGTTTGAAGCTTCTGGCGCCCCTTCGGAGCCACAGGTGTGGCAACAGCTAGGGTGAGCGATTTCTTTGTTTTTCTGGGGGCGGTAGCCATGCGGGTTTCCGTGTGTCACGTTCGTTATACCGATGGGTAGTATTGTTCTACCGGCAGGTATACATTGGCAAGACATCGGGGCGGGAATCGGCCTAAGGCTATCCCTGAGATGACGCTAAAAGCGCACCAAGCCTCGGTTTTAACGAGACACCCAGGAGACAAACCATGGCTGAATCCGAGACCCTCATCCCCTTGCATGAGGCCCTGCGCCGCAATGCGCGCAAGCATCCCGAGCGCGTTGCCTATATCTGGTATGGCCAGCACATTAGCTGGCGGCAGGTGGATGAGGCCAGCGATGCCGTGGCTGCTCACCTGCAGCAGCTGGGCGTGCAAAAAGGTGAACCGGTGGCGCTGTTCATGAACAACTGCCCGCAGTACATCGTCGCGCACTACGCGGTGCAGAAAATCGGTGCCATCGTCTGCCCCTGTGGGCCGCTGAACAAAGAGCATGAGCTGGAATACCAACTTAACGATTTGCGGGCACGCATCATCATCGCGGCCGATGGCTTGCTGCCCGTGGTCGACAAGGTGCGCAGCACTACGGCGATTGAGCATGTGCTGGCCGTGCGCTATGGCGACTGGTTGCCTGCCCAAACCACGCTGGCCCTGCCGCCAGAGTTGCAAGTGCCAGCGCAGGATCTACCCGCCCATGTGGAATCGTTCTGGGCGATCATGCGCAGCGGCGCAAAGCCCCAGCCGGTTGCCGTCAGCATGGATGACGTGGCGTTGATGACCTATACCTCGGGCACCACCGGCCTGCCCAAGGGCGCCATGCTGAGCTTTGGCGCGGCGGCGTACAAGACCGCAGGCGCATCGACCGTGACGGGGGTGAGTGATCAGGATGTGCTATTGGCCGTGGCACCGCTCTATCACATTGCCGGCATGTCCATGGGTGTCAACATGCCCGTGCACTCGGGCGCGCCCTGCGTGCTGCTGCACCGCTTTGATCCGCTGGCCGTAGCGCAGGCGCTTGAGCGCTACCGCGTGACATGGTGGTACAGCATTGCGCCCATGAACGTGGCGCTGATGCAGGTGCCCGGCGTCGAGCAGATGGACTTCAGTGCGCTGCGCCGCAACACCGTCACCAGCTTTGGCATTACCTACACACAGGCGCTGGCCGAGCAGTGGAAGCGCTTTACGCCCAACGCCATCTCCAGCGAAGCGGCTTACGGCCTGTCGGAAACCCACACCATGGACACCTTCATGCCCGGCGATGCCATTCGCTGGGGCACGCACGGCAAGCCTTCACCGGGCAATGAAATTCGCGTTATCGATCCCGAAACCAGCGTGCAACTGCCTCCCGGTGAAGTGGGTGAAATCATCATTCGCGGCCGGGGCAACTTCAAGGGCTACTGGAACAAGCCCGAAGCCACGGCCAAGACGCTCAAAGACGGTTGGGTCTACACCGGCGACATGGGCAAGTTTGATGAAGACGGCTACCTCACTTTCATCGGCCGCTTCAAGGAAATGATCAAGGTCTCGGGCTACAGCGTCTTCCCCGAAGAGGTTGAAACCATTTTGATCAAGCACCCCGCCATTGCGCAGGCCGCCGTGCTTGGCGTGGCCGATGCGCAAAAGGGCGAAGTGGTGCGCGCCTTCATCGTGCGCAAACCGGGCCAGAGTCTGGAAGCCGATGCGCTGCTGGCCTGGGCCAGAGACAACATGGCGACTTACAAGGCTCCGCGTGAGGTGCGTTTTATTGAGGCGCTACCCGCCACCGGCGCGGGAAAAGTGCTGCGCCGCTTGTTGCGCGATATTCCTTGATGTTTCGAGTGAAAAATGCCTCAAGTCCTTGATGGGTGTGCGCTAAAAGCTATTAAAACGAGAGTTCTATGTTTGAAAAAGTCCTGATCGCCAACCGTGGCGAAATCGCCTTGCGCATCATCCGCGCCTTGCAGGAATTGGGCATTTCCAGCCTTGCGGTCTATGCGCAGGATGATGCGCAGGCTCCCCATGTGCAGGCCGCAGACGCCTCCGTCGCACTGGGCGCCAGCGGCCCATCGGCATATCTGGATGGCGCACATCTACTGCAGATAGCGCAGGCACAGGGCTGCGATGCGCTGCACCCCGGCTACGGTTTTTTGAGTGAAAACGCAGACTTTGCGCTGGCTTGTGCTGCTGCCGATGTGCGCTTTATCGGCCCCACGCCAGAGCAACTGGCTTTGCTGGGCGACAAGGCCAGAGCCCGTGCGCTGGCGCTGCAATGCGGTGTGCCTTTGATGCTCGGCAGTACCGAGGTGGTGACGCTTGCGCAGGCGCAGCAGTTCTTTGCTCAGCAGCAGGCCGATGGCGCCAGCGGCATCATGATCAAAGCCATTGGCGGTGGCGGCGGGCGCGGTATGCGGGCGGTGAATCAGGCCGGTGATGTGGCTGCTGCCTATGAGCGCTGCCGCAGCGAGGCAAAAGCGGCGTTTGGTGTGGACGGTGTGTATGTAGAGCGCCTGATGACGGGCGCACGCCATATCGAGATTCAGCTGCTGGGCGACGGCAGCGAATGGCCGATGGCGCTGGGCGAGCGCGAATGCACGCTGCAGCGCCGCTTTCAAAAGCTGGTGGAGATTGCGCCCAGCCCCAGCCTGCGGCAGCCGCTGCGCGAACGCATTACGCAAGATGCGCTGCGCATGGCGGCGCAGTTGCGTTATGAAAGTCTGGGAACCTTCGAGTTTCTGGTCGATCTGAAATCGCCGACTTTGCCTTATGTGTTCATTGAGGCCAACCCGCGCCTGCAGGTTGAGCACACGATTACCGAAGAGGTCTTTGGTGTCGATCTGGTGCAGGCGCAGATTCGTATTGCCGCCGGTGATCACTTTGCGGATCTGGGTCTGAACGTCAATCAGCCACCACAGCCGCGCGGCTATGCCATGCAGTGGCGCATCAATGCCGAAACGCTGGATGCGCAAGGCAACGCCCACCCTGGCAGCGGCCGCATTGCTGAGCTGCGCTGGCCGCAAGGGCCGGGCATTCGCATCGACAGCCATGCGCAGCAGGGCGCCAGCCCATCGCCGCATTACGACACCTTGCTGGCCAAGCTCATCGTGCACAGCAATGCCCCGCGCTTTGAGGATGTGCTGCGCCGCTCGCAGCGTGCGCTGGCCGAGTGCCACATTACCGGTTTTGACACCAACCTGCCGCTGCTGCAGGCGCTGGCCGAGCGGCCTGAAATGCAAAGCCAGGCTGTGCACACGCGCTGGCTGGAAGAAGTTTTGCCGCAGCTGGTAGATGCTTCTGAAAAGATAGCTGCTAGTGTCAATCATCAAAATGATTCAGTGCTGAAAGCGGCTGAAACCCAATCAAATCAAGCGCAAGCAGCTCCTGAAAATGCAGTGCTGGCACCCATGCCCGCCAGAGTCGTGCAATGGGCTATCGCCGCTGGTGATGTGGTGGCCAAGGGCGCAGAGCTAGGCATTCTTGAAGCCATGAAGATGCAGCATGTGCTGTTTGCGCAGGCTGCGGGTGTAGTGCAGGAATTGCTGGCAGAGACCGGCAGCTATGTGGTGCAGGGCCAGGCGCTGCTGGTGCTGGGTGATGCGCAGGGCGATGCCGCCCACGCCGAGGTGCAGCAGCAAGCACTGGACCCTGATGACATTCGTGCCGACCTGCAGCGCGTGAAAGATCGCCATGCCTTCACGCTGGATGCTGCGCGGCCCGATGCCATGGCCAAGCGCCACGCGCAGGGCAGCCGCAGCGCCCGCGAGAATATTGCAGACCTGTGTGATGAAGGCAGTTTTACCGAATACGGCGCGCTGGCCATTGCTGCGCAAACACGCCGCCGCAGCATTGACGATCTGGTTGCCAACACGCCCGCAGATGGCATGGTGACAGGCATTGGTTCCATCAATGGCCAGCAGTTTGGCGAAGAAAAATCGCGAGCCGTTGTCATGTCGTATGACGCGACGGTGCTGGCCGGCACGCAGGGGGCGCGCAATCATGCCAAGACCGATCGCATGCTGGGCATTGCCTTGCAGCAAAATTTGCCCGTAGTGCTGTTTGCCGAAGGTGGCGGTGGCCGCCCCGGCGATACCGATACGCCCGTGGTGGCGGGCCTGCATGTCCACACGTTTGCGGCCTATGCAGCCCTCTCGGGGCAGGTGCCGGTGATTGGCATTACGCATGGCCGCTGCTTTGCGGGTAACGCGGCGCTGCTGGGCTGCAGCGATGTGATTATCGCCACGCGTTCCAGCACCATCGGAATGGGCGGGCCAGCCATGATCGAGGGCGGAGGGCTGGGCGTTTTCAAGCCCGAAGAAGTCGGCCCCAGCAGCGTGCAGCATGCCAATGGCGTGATCGATATTCTGGTGGAAGATGAAGCGCAGGCCGTGGCCGCGGCGCGCCACTATCTGTCATTTTTTCAGGGCCGCAGCAGCGCGCAGTGGTCAGTGCCTGATCAGCGCCATTTGCGCCATGTAGTGCCAGAAAATCGCTTGCGCGCTTACGACACGCGCGCCGCCATGGTCGGGCTGGTGGATGAGGGCAGTCTGCTCATGCTGCGCACCGGCTTTGGTCTGGGCATTCATACCGCGCTGGCGCGTATTGAAGGGCGGCCCGTGGCGTTGATGGCCAACAACCCCGGCCACCTGGGCGGCGCGATTGATGCCGATGCCGCCGACAAGGCCGCGCGCTTCATGCAGCTGTGCAATGCGCACGGCCTTCCCATCATCAGTCTGGTGGATACGCCCGGCTTCATGGTGGGGCCTGAGATTGAAAAGACGGCCCAGGTGCGCCATGTCAGCCGCTTGTTCGTGACGGCTGCCAAGCTGCGCGTGCCGTACTTCAGCGTGGTGCTGCGCAAGGGCTATGGGCTGGGGGCGATGGGCATGACAGCGGGCAGCTTTCATGCACCTATCTTCAACGTGGCCTGGCCTACCGGAGAGTTTGGTGCCATGGGGCTGGAAGGTGCAGTGCGGCTGGGTTTTCGCAAGGAGCTGGAAGCCTTGCCCGAGGGGCCGCAGCGCGATGCGCTGTTTCAGAAACTGCTGGCTCAGCAGTACGCACACGGCGAGGCCATGCACATGGCTGCCACGCTGGAGATTGATGCCGTCATCGACCCCGCGGACACCCGCCACTGGCTGGTGCGCGCTCTGGCCGGTGCACAGCTGCGTGAGAGCCAAGGGGCGTTTGTGGACACATGGTAAACGCTGAGATTTTCGCTGGCTCAGTGTTTGAGATTCAAAATGAAATCAGTTGCTGGCGCTTATGTATCAAGCGCTTATAGCTCCTGTTTTTGATATTTTCTCTATACAGAAAACCATATTCAGCCTCATGCTAAGCTGAAAGTCTTGCCGAAATTGCCTGACCGCCAAGGTGGCTGTGACGGGCACTTTTGACTGCTACCGCTCTTGCGACTGGAGATATTTCATGCCTGGACTTTTGCCCGATGTTGATCCCGATGGCCTGCTCGAATTTTCGGTGGTCTATACCGACAGAGCGCTCAACCATATGTCCAAGAAATTTGTGGGTGTGATGCAGGATGTGCTGGCCACGCTCAAAGAGGTTTATCACGCCAATACGGCCGTGCTGATCCCCGGCAGTGGCACCTTCGGCATGGAAGCCGTGGCGCGCCAGTTTGCCAATCGTGAGAAGGTGCTCATCGTGCGCAACGGCTGGTTCAGCTACCGCTGGACGCAGATTTTCGACGCCGATGCGGGCCTGGGTGGAGGCTCTATCGTCTGCAAGGCACGCAAGCAGGGGGAAGGCAGCCAGGATCCCTGGGCACCTTGCCCCGCCGCCGATGTGGCGGAGACCATTCGCGTCGAGCGCCCCAAGGTGGTGTTCGCTCCGCATGTGGAAACCGCCAGCGGCATCATGCTGCCCGATGACTATCTGAGCACGGTGGCGGATGCTGCGCACGAGGTGGGCGCGCTGTTTGTCCTGGACTGTGTGGCCTCGGGTGCCATGTGGGTGGACATGGAAAAGACCGGCGTGGACGTGCTGATCTCGGCACCGCAAAAAGGCTGGAGCAGCTCGCCCTGCTGCGCCATGGTCATGCTGTCGGCGCGTGCCCGTGAAGCGATTGAACACACGCAAAGCTCCAGCTTTTCCTGTGACTTGAAGAAGTGGATGCTGATTGCCGAGGGCTATGAAAAAGGCCAGCACGCCTATCACACCACCATGCCCACCGATGCATTGCTGCGCCTGCGCGATGTGATGCTGGAGACGCGTGAATACGGCTTTGCCAAGGTGCGTGAAGAGCAAATCGAGCTGGGCCGCAAGGTGCGCATGCTGCTGGAGTCGCGTGGCTTCCCCAGCGTGGCGATGGATGGCTACAAAGCCCCCGGTGTGGTGGTCAGCTACACCACCGACCCCGAAATTCAAAGCAGCCGCGCCTTCCTGAAGGTGGGCTTGCAGACTGCTTCTGGCGTGCCGCTGCAGTGCGATGAAGGGCCAGATTTCAAGAGCTTCCGTATCGGCTTGTTCGGGCTGGAAAAGTGGCACGATCCCGATCGCACGGTGGGCCATCTCTCCAAGGCGCTGGACGATATTGGCATTCCCGCTGCCCCGAATTAAGAGCCGCCTTGCGGCAATGACATCTGCAAAGCCCCGCTTCGTACTACAGTCGGGGCTTTGTTGTTACCGCCCATTCCTATGAAAAAAGCAGCATTTGCCCTTTGTGTCTTGTGTGCCATGGTTGCTGGCACAGCCGCTCAGGCTACGCCGGTCACCACCGCCAGCGGCCTGATCTATGACAGCAAGGTCGAGGGCAGCGGCCCCAGCCCCAAGGCAACAGACACCGTCAAAGTGCATTACCGTGGCTACTTTCCCGATACCGGCAAAGAGTTCGACAGCTCCTACGCGCGCCAGCAGCCGATTGAGTTTCCGCTCAGCGGCGTGATTCCCTGCTGGACGGAAGGCGTGCAGAAAATGAAGGTCGGCGGCAAGGCCAAGCTTACCTGCCCGCCCGGCATTGCCTACGGAGCCCGAGGCGCAGGCCGTGCCGTGCCGCCCAATGCCACGCTGAACTTTGATGTCGAATTGCTGGGCATTCAGGGCCGCTGATTTGCGGTTTTGAATTCACGGCTTGACGATGTCCAGCCGCTTGGCCAGCCGCTGCAGATTGGCGCGGTCGATTTGAAGCTCGCGCGCCGCTGCAGCCCAGCTGCCGTGATGGCGCGCCAGACTGGCGTTGACTAGCTCGCGCTCATAGGTGGTGACTGCATCGCGCAGACCCAACTCTGGCGCGGGTAGCGATTGAGTGGCGGGGGGCTGTGGCGCAGGTGTCGCCACTATGGCTTCTGGCTGGTCCCAGAGGTCGGCCACCCCCAGGGTCACAATACGCAGCCGGCTACTGGCACGGCCAGAGCTGCCATCGTTGCGGCTTAATGCCTTGAGCACGGCACGGCTGATCAAGTGCTCCAGCTCGCGCACATTGCCGGCCCAGCGGTGGTTCAGCAAAGCCGCTTGCGCAGCGGCCTCCAGCCGCAGGCCGCCCAGCTTGAGCCGCGAGCGGTTCTCTTCCAGAAAATAGCCTGCCAGCTGCAGCACATCGCTGTCACGCTCGCGCAGCGGCGGCACGTTGAGCGGGTAGACGTTGAGTCGGTGATAGAAGTCCGCGCGCATGCGCCCGGCGCTGACTTCCGCCGCCAGATCGCGGTTGGTGGCTGCAATCACGCGCACATCGACATGGTGCTCCCGGTCCGAGCCCAGGCGCTGCAGCTGCCCGCTTTGCAGCACGCGCAGCAGCTTGGCCTGCACGGGCAGCGAAAGCTCTCCCACTTCATCGAGAAACAGCGTACCTTGCTGCGCCTGCTCAAACTTGCCACTGCGCTCGGTCAGCGCGCCGGTAAAGGCTCCGCGCACATGGCCGAACAGCTCGCTCTCCACCAGGTTGTCGGGCAGGGCCGCGCAGTTGATGCTGACCATGGGCTTGCCTGCGCGGGCTGACTGTGCGTGTACGGCTTGCGCCACCAGTTCCTTGCCAGTGCCGGTTTCCCCGGTGATGAGCACGCTGAGATCACTGGCAGCGACGAGGGCGATGTCTTTTTGCAGCTGGCGCATGGCGGGGCTGGAACCCTGCAAGCCGCGCTCAGGCACGGCTGCGGTGCTGGTGGTGTGGCTGGATCCACGTGCCAGCTGAGAGAGCTGGTGCACGCGCTCTGCCGTGGCCACGGTGGCCGCTGCCAGATTGCTGAAAGCCTGCAGCATGGCCAGCGCCGCCGGATCGGCAAAGCGGCCGGGCTCCAGCGCATCCAGCGTCAGCAGGCCCCAGGGCATGCCGCCTAGCTGCAGCACACAGCCCATGCAGTCATGCACATGCAGCTCGGTAATGGTCTGGCCTTTGTGGGCGACCAGACCATCGTAGGGGTCGGGCAGGGGGCTGTCCGGCTCAAAGCGCATGGCCTGACCGGCGGCCAGCAACTGGGCGAAGCGCGGGTGCTCGGCCAGACGAAAGCGGCGGCCCAGCGTATCGGGCATCAGGCCATCAATCGCCATGGGGTGCAGCCATTCGCCTTCCAGTTTCAGCAGAGCGACGGCATCGGCGGGAAGCAGATTGCGCAGCGCGGCCAGCAGGCGGCGCAGGCGCTCGCGTTCGCTCAGGTCCTGGGCCAGATCCGCAATCAGCGGGCTGACGGCATTGAGGATGTGGGATGTTGTCATAACGACATCAATAAGGGTCAATAAGACTTCTTTTGTTAGATGTCATATTGACTCATATTTTTGCAAGCCATTGTTTTGTAATGGTCTTTAATCTGGCATGTAGCTTGCATTGATTCAATCAAACCTTGCAGCTGGCAAGGCTGTCATCAGGAGATTTGCATGCTTAACGAACGTCAACGCGAGATTGTCAAAGCCACCGTACCACTGCTGGAAACCGGCGGCGAGGCGCTGACCACCCATTTCTACCAAATCATGCTGGCCGAGCATCCAGAAGTGCGCCCGCTGTTCAATCAGGCGCACCAGCAAAGCGGTGCCCAGCCACGCGCGCTGGCGAACAGCGTGCTGATGTATGCCAAGAACATTGACCGTCTGGAAAACCTGGGCAGCCTGCCCGCGCAAATCATCAACAAGCATGTGGCGCTGCAGGTGCAGCCTGAGCATTACCCTGTGGTGGGCGCCTGCCTGCTGCGTGCCATTCGCGAGGTGCTGGGCGCCGAGATTGCGACGGATGAGGTGATTGCCGCCTGGGCCGCCGCCTATCAGCAGTTGGCCGATATTTTGATCGGTGCAGAGCGCGCGGTGTATGAGCAGACCGCTGCGGCCGAAGGTGGCTGGCGCGGTGCGCGTGCCTTCAAGCTGGTGCAAAAACAGGCCGAGTCGGCCGAGATCACCTCGTTTTATCTGGAGCCCGTGGATGGCGGCGCGGTCATCACCCATCAGCCCGGCCAGTACATCGGCCTGCGCGCGGTGGTGGATGGCGTGGAGCAGCGCCGCAACTACTCGCTGTCGGCGGCCAGCAATGGCAAGAGCTACCGCATCAGCGTCAAGCGCGAGGCGGGGGGCAAGGTCTCCAACTATCTGCATGACAGCGTTCACGTGGGCGATACGCTGGAGCTGTTCCCGCCTGCAGGCCACTTCACACTGCAAAGCAATGCCAAGCCGCTGGTGCTGATCAGCGGCGGCGTGGGCATCACACCCACCCTGCCCATGCTGCAGGCCGCGCTGCCCACGGGCCGCGAGATCACCTTCATTCATTGCGCACGCGATCGCGGTGTCCACGCCTTCCGCGAGAAGATTGATGCGCTGGCAGCGTCCCACAGCCAGCTCACACGCCGCTATTGCTACGACGCCGCAATGGCTGGCGACGAGGTGGATGCCCAAGGCCTGCTGAGCACCGAGCAGTTGGGCGAGTGGTTGCCAGCATCGCGGGATGCAGACGTCTACTTCCTGGGCCCACGCGGCTTTATGCGCAGCGTCAAGCAATCGTTGAGCACTTTGGGCGTGCCCGATGCACAGGTGCACTACGAGTTCTTTGGCCCCGCCGAAGCATTGGCCTGATCAACGGGTTGCTCATTAAAAAAGAGCTGCTAGCGCTTGGTATTAGTGGGTTTTCATGCATAAAGCATCTGAAACCCATATCAATCCAGCGCAAGCAGCTCTTTTTATTGAGGCGCGGCCTGAGTCCGTGACGGCCAGCAAGGGCCGCCCCGCAGCAAAGCCGTCTTCGCCCTCCGGGGGAAGGCGCGAAAGCGCCTCAGGGGGCTTAGCGGTAATACGCCTCGACCGTACCCTTGATCTTGATCAGCAGAGGCTTGCCCTTGCGGTCGATGGCCTTGGCGTGAGGAATCTTGACCCAGCCTTCGCTGACGCAGTATTCCTCGACGTCGAAGCGGTCGGTGCCGTTGAAGAGGATGCCGATGTCATGCTCGAACACGGCGGCCACATGGTGGGGGCTGCGAGGATCGATGGACAGGTGGTCGGGCAGTTCGGGGCGGATGGCGTCGGTCATGATTTTTCGAGATTCAGGAAATACAAGGGGGCCATTTTCGGTGCATTTGCAAAAGCCTGCCTTGGACTGACGCAATTGTGTAAGACAGGCGACGACCGCTCATCGGGGCTGCCGGCATAGGCGAACGGGTCCGACTGGCCGTATGCTGGCGTTCATGCTGACCCAAGAACAACGCCTGTCATTGCAGCACGCCAAGCGGCTGCCGCTGATTTTGCTGCTGCTGGTGACGGCTGGATTCATCGCTACGGCGCTGGCTGGCTCGCGCTGGGGCATTGCCGGGCAGGCCGTGCCGCTGTGGCTGGTGTGCCTGCGGGCGATCTGCGAGGCCGCCATGGTCGGCGCGCTGGCCGACTGGTTTGCCGTCTCGGCTCTGTTTCGGCGCATACCGCTGCCGCTGGTGGGGCGGCACACGGCCATCATTCCGCGCAACAAAGACCGGATTGGCGAGAACCTGGCCGTGTTTGTGCGCGATAAATTTCTGGATGCCCCATCGCTGGTCGCGCTGATCGAGCGCCATAACCCCGCGCAGGCGCTGGCCGACTGGCTGACGGCACCCGCCAACCATCAGCTGTTGGGCAAGCAGGTGGCGCGGCTGGCGCTGGCTGCACTGGAGATGGTGCAGGACAAGCAGGTCGAGAGGTTTCTGACCCAGTCGCTCAAGGCCGTGATGGCGCATGTGGACCTGTCGCGCACGGCGGCTTCGCTGCTGTCGGGGCTGACGGCGGGTGGCCGCCATCAAGAGGTACTCGACGATGTGCTGGCACGCATCAGCCGCGTGCTGCAAAAAGAGCAGACCCATGTGCTGATTGCGCAGACCATCGTGGTCTGGCTCAAGCGCGAGCACCCGATCAAGGAAAAAATGCTGCCCACGGACTGGCTCAGCGACAAGGGCGCGGCCCTGATTGCCAGTGCGCTCGATAGCCTGCTGCAAGATGTGGCGCACAACCCCGATCATCGCCTGCGGGAGGCATTTGATGGCTCGGTGCAGCGGCTGATTGAGGGATTGCAAAACGATCCGGCTTATGCAGAGCGCGTGGAAAAGCTGCGCAACTATCTGCTGCACGACGAGAAGCTTGCCGCCTATCTGCGCGAGCTGTGGGCGGGCTGGCGCGCGCGGCTTGAGCGTGATCTGGCCGATGAAAACTCAGCTCTTGCGCGGCGCGCCGCTGTGATGGGGCGCTGGCTGGGGCAGGCGCTGGCGCATGACGAGGCGCTGAGAGCCTCGATGAACGAGCGCCTGAAACGCTGGGCGACGACGCTGGCACCCGATGTTTCGAAGTTCATCGGCCAGCATATTGCAGACACCGTCAAACGCTGGGATGCGGAGCAGCTCTCAGAGTTGATCGAGGCCCATATCGGCAAGGATTTGCAGTACATCCGCATCAACGGCACGCTGGTGGGCGGGGCGATCGGGCTGCTGCTCTTTCTCATCTCGCACGCCGGAATTCTGTGGCGCAGCGCGATGCAGTCTTTGGGGTGACTCAATTTTGATAGCTTCCATCGCTTGTTCATCAAGGGTTTGATGCCGTAATGCGCCTGAAGTGCAATGAACACAAGCGCTGAAAGCTATCAATAAAGTATTTTTACTTCTGTGCTTCAACAGGCTCTGGCGGCAGCAGCTGCTTGCCGATTTGCTGCCAGGCCTTGGCGGCGTCGTTCTGGCCTGCAAACAGGTGGCAACTGGCGGCGGTCATGGCTAGGCGGCCATTTTCGGGCTCCAGGTCAAAAGCCAGCTCGCACTGCGCGGCGGCATTGGCCCACATGACCTGGGCATTGTTCGAGCCTTCTTTTTGAAGTGCATGGGCCTCGGCCATCCAGGCCTGAGCGAGGCGGAAGGCGGCTTCTGGCTCGTCCATATCGGCCTTGTGCGCCAGATAAAACTCTTTGCCAGCGGCTTGCCACAGGCCGCGGGCCTGCTCGAAGTCTTGCGTGGCCATCTTCTGGGCTTGCTGAACCAGTGCGTTGCCGGCCTGCAGATGGGCCTGGTAGTTGGATGCGTCTTGATCTTGGGGCATGGCCGGTATTGTCCTCATTGCCTGGCCGTGCGGAGCGCGCCGAGGTTCATGTCCCCTGCGCTGCCTCGGGGCTTTGCCTGCGGCGGGTCGTTGATTCTTGGCTAGTAACGGAAATCGAGCTGACGCGGAGTTTTTCCGACCTGTACCGATTGAGACTGACTGTTGCCGCCTTTGGTGGTGGCCGTGATCTTGTAACTGCCAGCGGGCAGCTTGATCAGGCAGACCGGGCCTTCGGCCGTGAACTGGCTGCTGACCTGCTTGGAGCGAATGTCGACGGTGACATTGGCCAGATAGGCCCCGCTTTTTTCCGCAAAAAGCAGCGCCAGCGGGTAGTTTTTCATCGCGGAACGCATGGCCGTGGATTCGTCTTCGCCGATGCCGCCGCAGCTGTAACGCAATGCACCGGCCTCTTGCATTTCGGGAATCTGACCTTGAGCCAGGGCCGGCAGGCTGAGCCAGGCGCTGGCGGCAAGGGCCAGGCAGGCCGTGTTTCGAAAACCAAGCATGGTGTTTTCTTTCAGAGATGCACAGACAGGAGATATTGCGGCGTTGCGGCGTTGTCGTATGTCATCTCTGCTATGTGCTGCTTGTGGGGACCTTGGGCGTTTACGAAGTGTTGCTGACGGTATCGACCGGTGGGGGCGGTGGGTTCTGATCTGCAAGCAAGCTCAGCCCGATGGTGGTGGCAGTCATGTCGGATCGTGCAAACGCTTGCCCGCCATGCATGCGTGCAATGGCGGACACAATCGCCAGCCCCAGCCCGTGGTTACGGTCAGCCTGGCTGCGGGCGGTGTCTGAACGGTAAAAGCGGTCAAACAGCCGGGGCAGGTGCTCGGCGGTAATGGTCGGGCCGTGGTTTTGTACGCTCAGTGTGATGGTTTCCTGAGCGGTGTCCTGAGATATGCCCTGCGCAGCGTCCTGTGATGTGCTCTGAATCTGCACTTCAATGCAGCTTCCCGGCGTGGCGTAGCGTGTGGCATTGCCCAGCAGGTTCGATAGCGCGCGGCGCAGCAGGCGGGCATCGACTTGGGCTTGCGCATCGCCCTGCACGCGCACTTGCAGACCAGCCTCTTGCAAGGCAGCCTCGTGGTAGTCCACCACTTCGGCGGCCAGACTGGCAAGGCTGGCGACTTGAATGCGGTGCGCGCTCTCGCCTCTATCCGCGTGCGAGAGAAACAGCATGTCCGCCACGATGCCGGCCATGCGCTGCAGGTCTTCGAGGTTGGAGGCCAGAATGTCGCGCAGTTCCTCGGCATCTCGCGGCTTGCGCAGGGCCAGCTCGCAGCTGCTGATGAGTGTGGTCAGCGGGGTGTTGAGCTCATGCGCGACATCGGCGTTAAAGGCCTCCATCTGCCGGTAGGCCACGGCCAGTCGCTCCAGCAGGGCGTTGAACTGGGCGATCAGTGGGCGCAGCTCCTGCGGCTGGTCGGTGTCGTCCAGCCGTTTTTGCCAGTCGCGGCTCAAGTCTTGTGCGCCCAGTTGCCGGGTCTGCTCGACCAGCGAATGCAGCGGTGCCAGCCCGCGACGTACCAGCCAGGCGCTGGTGAGGGACACCAGTAGCGAGCTGCTCACGGCGGCCAGACCCAGAATCCAGGCCAGCTGGCGCAGCAGCGCATCGTCGGGGCGGCGGTCCAGCAGCAGCAAGACCTGAAGGGTTTGAGGTGTCTGATCGACAGCGCTGGCTGGCAGCTCAACGCTAAAGCTGCGTCTTGTGCTGTGGCGATCGTCGAGTGGCCGATTCAGCTTCTCAAAAAACAGCTGGTTGTCCTGCTGGGTGACGCGTATGGACATGTCCTCATGCCCCGTCAGAAAGTCGGACAGCATGTGCTGCATGGCGCTGGAGGAATGGCTGTCCCGGCCTTGCTGGAGCAGGTGCATCACGGTGGCCTGTTTTTGTTCCAGGCTTTCCTGCTGGCGCAGTGTCAACGCCAGCAGACTGCCCCAGTAGACGGCGACGCAGACCAGACCCAGCCCCAGCATGGTCTGCAGAGCCAGAGAGCGCGACAGGCGTTTGCCCAGATGGGGAATGGATGGGGTCATGGGTTTTCCTTGGGGATCAGGTCCTGCCACATAGCGCTGCTATGCTGCACCGGCCTTGTATTCAGGAGATATTTTGTGAGCTTGAGCAATTCAAAAATGACGGGCCATCGCTTTTTGGCAGAAATGTATGACGATGCGTATTACCCCGGCGCACTGGTAAAAAAAGGAGCAGACATTCTGGTGGAGCTGTGCCAGCAGATTGAGGCGCAAAAGCCTGCCAGTCTGGAACAGCTTTATGCGCTGACCTTGGTAGCGACGGAGCGCTTCAATGACTTGCAGCAAGAATTTGATGAGCAAGGTAGCGAGATCGAGACAGTGGCCCGCGATTGCATTGGCACCGATTTCCTGGCTATTGCCCATGCCTATGGTTTTGACAATGCCGACCGTGAAGCGTTGATCAGCGAGCGCGACTGGTAAGCGCTGTTTCGCCTTCTTAATCCTGCGTGCGCAATTCCAGCACATAGCCCATGCCGCGTACGGTGTGCAGCAGGGTCAGCTCAAACGGTGCATCGAGCTTGAGGCGCAGGCGGCGCACGGCGACTTCGACCACATTGGTTTCGCTGTCAAAGTTCATGTCCCAGACCTGCGATGCCAGCTCGGTGCGCGACAGCACCTCGCCCTGTCTGCGCAGCAGCAGACTCAGCAGGTTGAACTCTTTGGCCGTCAGATCCAGCCGCTGTCCGGCGCGGGTGGCGCGGTGGCGTAGAAGGTCCAACTCCAGATCGGCCATGCGCAGCACTGTGGCTTCGGGCGTGGCTTGCGTCTGCAGGCCCCGGCGCAGCAGCACATGGATGCGGGCCACCAGTTCAGAGAAGGCAAAGGGCTTGACCAGATAGTCGTCGGCACCGCCCTGCAGGCCTTTGACGCGGTCTTCCACCTGCGCGCGAGCCGTGAGCATGAGCACGGGCGTCTGCCGTGACAGGCGCAGTGCAGCCAGCACGGCGAGGCCGTCGATGCCGGGCAGCATGCCATCCAGAATGATGAGGTCATAAGGCTGCTCGGTCGCCAGGTGCAGGCCGTCAATACCGTTGTGGACGGTATCGACCACAAAGCCTTCCTCGCTCAGTCCTTTTTGCAGGTACTCGGCGAGCTTGGTTTCGTCTTCAATGACTAGAAGCTTCATGGCACAGATTGTCGAGCAAGTCGGCAAGCCCTGAAGATGACAAATTTGTCATCTTCAGGACAGTGCTCTGTCGGGGCTGGCGCGCTAGATTCGCCCAGCCTGCAAAGGTCTGCCAACGGGAGGGCAGTCTTGCAGACGGAGTATCACCATGACATTCATTACCAAGGCAGCCGCAGTGCTGCTGGGCGGCGGGCTGAGCCTGCTAGCACCCTTGGGCTGGGCGCAGCAGGCGCCAGCCATTGCGGCCACGCCGACCCCTATGAGCTTGCAGGCCGCACTGGCTCTGGCCATGGAGCACAACCCCAGTCTGCGTGCCGCTGCGCAAGCCGTGGCCGCCAGCGAAGGCGCCGTCGTTCAAAGCCGGGCGCGACCTAATCCGGAGCTGGCCTATTCTCAGGAAGACACGCGACGCGAAACCCGCTCCATGACGCTGCAGTGGAACCAGCCCATAGAAATCGGCGGCAAGCGCGCTGCACGGATGAAGGCTGCCGAGCATGGCCGCGATCTGGTGCAGGCCGAGCTGGATGCCACCCGCGCCGGTCTGCGTGCCGATGTGCGTGCCGCCTTTGCCAAGGTGCTGGCCGGGCAGCAGCGCGTGCAGCTGCATGAGAAAACTCTGGAGATTGCCAGCAACGCCCGCGATGCCGCCGCCAAGCGTGTGCAGGCCGGCAAGATTGCTCCGCTGGAAGAAACCAAGGCCCGTGTGGCCGAGAGCAGCGCCCAGCTGGCGCTGGCGCAAGCCCAGTCGGGCCTGCGTGTGGCCCGCCAGCAACTGGCGCTGCTGTGGGGTGCACAGCCCGCATCCATGGGGCGCGCCGTGGGCGAACTGGGAGATTTGCCCAGCTTGCCAGATAGCCGTGCCATGCTAGAAAAACTGGAGCATTCACCTCAGATGCTGCGCGCGCAGCAGGCTGTTTTGCAGGCAAAGTCGGTGGCCGAGCTGGAGCGCGCCAAGCGCCTGCCTGATCCCACCGTGAGTCTGGGTATGAAGCGCGCGCAGGAAGTGGGGCGCAATCAGCTGGTGGTCGGTATCTCGGTGCCGCTGCCGATTCTGGACAGCAACCGTGGCAACCAGCTGCAGGCGCTGCGGCTGGCGGACAAAGCGGAAGACGAGTTGCTGGCCACGCGCCAGCAGCTGAACGCGCAGCTGCAACAGCAACTGGAGCTGCTGCAAACCAGCCGCGCACAGGCGCTGCAACTGGCGCAGCAGGTGTTGCCAGCGGCAGAGTCCGCTTACGAGGTCTCTGCCAAGGGCTTTGCGCTGGGCAAATTCAGCTATCTGGAAGTGCTGGATGCGCAGCGCACGCTGGCCGATGCGCGCAGCCTGTATCTGGAGCAGCTGGTCGCCACCCATCAGGCGGCTGCCGACATCACCCGTCAGCTGGGCGATGTGCCCGGTCTTGAATAAATAGTCACCACCCATGAACGCACAACCCACCACATCGCGCCGCACGGCGATTGCCATTGCCGCCATTCTGGCGCTGGGCGCGGCCGCCGCTTTTTTCATTGTTCGCGGCACGGAACCTGCCGCTGCGGGCGCTGACAGCCACTCCCATGCAGGCGAAAAAAAATCGTCAGATGCGCATTCGCATGGCAAAGATGAAGCGCATGACGACCATGACCAGGGTCATGAAAAGCCCGCTGCAGAAGGTGAGAAAGATCACGATCATGATCACGCCAAAGAAGGCGGAGAAGAGCATGAAGAAGGCGTGCTCCAGCTCGATGCCGCTCGCGCCAAGGTGGCCGGTGTCACGCTGGCCGAAGCAGGTGCTGCCAGCATCGGCAGCACGCTGCAATTGCCGGGTGAAATTCGCTTCAACGAAGACAAGACCGCCCACGTCGTGCCGCGCGTGGCGGGTGTGGCCGAGAGCGTGGCCGCCAATCTGGGGCAGGTGGTAAAAAAAGGGCAGTTGCTGGCCATCTTGACCAGCCCCACAGTGTCCGAGCAGCGCAGCGAGTTGATGGCTTCGCAAAAACGACTGGGTCTGGCGCGCACCACGTATCAGCGTGAAAAACAGCTGTGGCAGGAAAAAATCTCGGCCGAGCAGGATTATCTGCAGGCCCAGCAGGCGCTGCGTGAAGCCGAAATTGCCGCGGCCAATGCCCAGCAAAAGCTGGCTGCCATTGGCGCTGGCGTGGCCTCTGGCGGCGCGCTGAACCGCTTTGAGCTGCGGGCACCGTTTGATGGCGTGGTGGTGGAAAAGCATTTGTCCGTGGGCGAAGCCGTGCAGGACAGCACGGCGGTGTTCACCATCTCCGATTTGCGCTCCGTTTGGGCCGAGATGAAGGTGGCCGCATCTGACTTGCCATTTGTGCGCGTGGGCGAAAAGGCCACGGTGCATGCCACGGCTTTTGAATCCAAGGGCACGGGTACGGTGGCCTATGTGGGAGCGTTGATTGGCCAGGAGACACGCACGGCCCCCGCGCGCATCACGCTGGATAACCCAGACGGCATCTGGCGTCCGGGTCTGTTTGTGAATGTGGATTTGACGGCATCCAGCCAGAAGGCGGCGGTGACGGTGAACAGCGCAGCCATTCAGAAAATGGAGGGCGAAAAAACCGTGGTGTTTGTGCCGGTGCAAGGGGGCTTCAAGGCGCAAAGCGTGAAGCTGGGCAAGGCCGACAGCCAGAACACTGAAGTGCTGCAGGGCCTGAGCGCAGGCCAGCGCTATGTGGTGGGCGGCAGCTTTGTGCTGAAGTCTGAGCTGGGCAAAGCCAGTGCTGAACACGTTCATTGACAGGGTGATTCTTCATGTTTGAACGCATCATCCGTTTCGCCATTGTCCAACGCTGGCTGGTCATGCTGGCCACCATCGCGCTGATCGGTCTTGGCATCTACAACTACCAGCGCCTGTCCATTGATGCCGTGCCGGACATTACCAATGTGCAGGTGCAGATCAATACCTCGTCGCCCGGCTATTCGCCGCTGGAGACCGAGCAGCGCGTGACCTTCCCCATCGAGACCGCCATGGCGGGCCTGCCGCACCTGGAGCAGACGCGATCGCTGTCGCGCTATGGCTTGTCGCAGGTCACCGTGGTCTTCAAGGATGGCACCGACATCTACTTTGCGCGCCAGCTAGTCAACGAGCGTTTGCAGCAGGCGCGGGATGCCCTGCCTGCGGGCGTGGCCCCGGCACTGGGGCCTATTTCTACCGGTTTGGGTGAGATTTATCTGTGGACGGTGGAGGCCGATGACGGCGCCAAGAAGCCCGACGGGTCGCCCTATACCCCCATGGACTTGCGCGAGATTCAGGATTGGGTCATCAAACCCCAGCTGCGCAATGTGGCGGGGGTCACAGAGATCAATTCCATTGGAGGCTTTGCCAAGGAATATCTGGTCGCGCCGCAGCCGCAAAAGCTGGCGGCCTATGGCTTTACGCTGGCCGATATCGTCACGGCGCTGGAGCGCAACAACGCCAACGTGGGCGCAGGCTATATCGAGCGCCAGGGGGAGCAGTACCTGATTCGCGCACCAGGCCAGGTACGGGGCATGGCCGATATTCGTGAGGTCATTGTGGGCACGGCCCAGGGCCAGCCCATTCGCGTGCGCGATCTGGCGGATGTGGAGCTGGGGCGCGAGCTGCGCACCGGCGCTGCGACGGATAACGGGCGCGAGGTGGTGCTGGGCACTGTCTTCATGCTGATTGGCGAGAACAGCCGTGCCGTGTCGCAGGCCGTGGATGCGCGCATGCAGGAGATCAACACAAGCCTGCCGCCCGGCGTGAAGGCAGTGACTGTGTACGACCGCACGCATCTGGTGGACAAAGCCATTGCCACCGTGAAGAAGAACCTGGTCGAAGGCGCTGCGCTGGTGGTGGTCGTGCTGTTCTTGTTTTTGGGCAATCTGCGTGCGGCGCTGATTACGGCGCTGATTATTCCGCTGTCCATGCTGTTCACCTTCACGGGCATGGTGCAAATGCGTGTCAGCGCCAATCTGATGAGTCTGGGGGCACTGGACTTCGGCATCATCATTGATGGTGCGGTGGTGATTGTGGAGAGCTGCGTGCGGCGTCTGGCTCACGCGCAGCAGGCAGCAGGCCGCTCGCTCACGCGCAGCGAGCGCTTTGAAGAAGTGTTTGCCGCCGCCAAGGAATCGCGTCGCCCATTGCTGTTTGGGCAACTGATCATCATGGTGGTGTACCTGCCCATTTTTGCGTTGACGGGCGTTGAAGGAAAAATGTTCCACCCGATGGCGCTGACGGTGGTGATTGCGCTGCTCGGGGCCATGCTGCTGTCCATCACCTTTATCCCCGCAGCGATTGCGCTGTTCATGGGCGACAAGGTTGCAGAGAAAGAAAACCGCCTCATGGTCTGGGCACGCAGTGCTTATGCGCCGGTGCTGGACAAGGTCATGCACGCACCCGCCGTGGTGTTGACGGCGGCAGGTGTGGTCGTCGCATTGAGCTTGTTGCTGGCTACGCGCATGGGTAGCGAATTTGCGCCCAACCTGAACGAGGGCGACTTTGCCGTCCAGGCGCTGCGCATACCGGGCACGAGTCTCACGCAATCGGTAGAGATGCAGATGCAACTGGAGCGCACGCTGAAAAAGGAGTTTCCGGAGATTGAGCGTGTGTTTGCGCGCACCGGAACAGCCGAGATTGCGTCTGACCCCATGCCGCCCAATATCTCGGACGGCTACATCATGCTCAAGCCCCGCGATCAGTGGCCGGATCCAGCGCGCACGCGTGATGATCTGCTGGCTGCAGTGCAAGAAGCGGTGGAGCAAATTCCGGGCAGCAACTATGAATTTTCTCAGCCGATTCAGCTGCGCTTCAACGAGCTGATTTCGGGTGTGCGCAGCGATGTGGCCGTCAAGATTTTTGGCGACGACATGCAGCAGCTGGAAAAGTCCGCGCAAAGCGTGGCTGCCATGCTGCAGAAGATTCCCGGCGCATCCGAAGTAAAGGTGGAGCAGACCACGGGTCTGCCCATGCTCACGGTGCAGATCGACCGTGAGAAAGCCTCGCGCTATGGCCTGAATATGGGCGATGTGCAGGACGCCATCAGCACCGGCCTGGGCGGGCGTGAGGCGGGGACTGTGTTTGAGGGCGACCGCCGCTTTGCCATTCAGGTGCGCCTGCCCGAGGCGGTGCGCAGCGATATGGATGGCATTGGCCGTCTGCCGATCGCGTTGCCGCGCGGTGGCGACGGGCGACTGGGCTTTGTGCCGCTGTCTTCCATTGCCACGGTAGAGCTGGCACCCGGCCCCAATCAGGTCAGCCGTGAGGATGGCAAGCGCCGCATCGTCGTCAGCGCCAATGTGCGTGGGCGTGATATCGGCTCGTTTGTGGCACAGGCCCAGCAAGAGCTGCAAGGCATTGCGCTGCCCGCCGGTTACTGGACACGCTGGGGTGGCACCTTCGAGAACCTCGAATCTGCTCGCAAGCGCCTGCTGATCGTGGTGCCCGTGGCGCTGGCACTGGTTTTCACACTGCTGTTTGCCATGTTTGGCAACGTGCGTGATGGTCTTATCGTCTTCACCGGCATTCCGTTTGCTTTGACGGGCGGCATTGCCGCGCTGTGGCTGCGGGGCATTCCGCTGTCGATTTCGGCGGCCATTGGCTTTATCGCGCTGTGCGGGGTGGCCGTTCTTAACGGGCTGGTCATGATCTCGTACATCCGTTCTCTGCGTGAGCAGGGCATGGGGGTGGAGCAGGCCGTGACCGAAGGCGCATTGACCCGCCTGCGCCCGGTGCTGATGACGGCGCTGGTCGCATCGCTGGGCTTTGTGCCCATGGCGATTGCGACGGGCACCGGAGCCGAGGTGCAAAGGCCGCTAGCCACGGTGGTGATTGGGGGCATTATTTCGTCCACCATCCTGACGCTTCTGGTGCTGCCGCTGCTGTATCGACTGGTTTATGGCGACAAGTCACAGCAAGGTGTAAAAGCCGACGCGGCGACGATTTTGAAGGCTGAGTGAGCACTTAACATACGGGTTTTGAGAGAGCCTCGTCATGCATCCATCCTCCGCCCCCACCGATCTGCAAGCCAGCATCATTGAATCCTTGCAGAGCGCCAAGCCCACGCTGTGGGCAGGGCGGGGTGCGAAGGAGCAGTCCACCCACGACATCAGCCCGCAGCAAGTGCAGGAGGCTGTGCTGCGCTTTGAGCGTTTTGCACCTCTGTTGATGAAGCTGTTCCCGGAGTTGACAGCCTCCGGTGGCCGTATCGATTCGCCCTTGCTGCAAGTGCCGAAGATGCAGCAGGCGTTGCAATTGCCGCCAGAGGCCGGTCAGCTGTGGCTCAAGGCTGATCACAGTCTGCCGGTAGCAGGCTCCGTCAAGGCGCGTGGCGGTGTGCACGAGGTGCTGGAGTACGCCGAAAACATCGCCCTGGAGCATGGTCTGCTGGCCGATGGCGACTATCTGCTGCTGGCCTCGGATGCCGCGCGCTCCGTGTTTGCCCAGTACCAGGTGGCGGTGGGTTCTACCGGAAATCTGGGCCTGTCGATTGGCGTCATGGCTTCGGCGCTGGGCTTCAAGGCCGCAGTACACATGTCTGCTGACGCCAAGGAGTGGAAAAAGCAGCGCCTGCGCGCCCGTGGCGTGCAAGTGGTGGAGCACACGGGTGACTACGCCATGGCCGTGGCCGCTGGCCGCGCGCTGGCCGAGCAAGACCCGCATTGCCACTTTGTGGATGATGAACATTCGCTTTCGCTGCTGCTGGGCTATGCCGCAGCTGCTCCGCATCTGGTAGCTCAGATCAAAGAAAGCAAGCGCGCTGTAGATGAAACGCACCCTTTGTTTGTCTATATCCCCTGCGGCGTGGGCGGTGCGCCGGGCGGCGTGGCGCTGGGTTTGCAGCAAGCCTTTGGGCCGCATGTGCACTGCTTTTTTGCCGAACCCGTGCAGTCGCCTTGTTTCATCGTCGAGATGCTGGCTGGCGCGTCTGCGTTGCCGGGGCTGGAGGCGCATCCTTCGGTCTATGAACTGGGCCTGAACAACCAGACTGAGGCCGATGGTCTGGCTGTACCGCGCGCATCTGAGCTGGCGGCTGATGTGGTACGCGGCTTTTTGGGCGGCGTGTTCACGGTGGAAGATGAAACCCTGTTTCGCCACCTCTACCTGCTGAAGAACAGCGAAGGCCTGAACATCGAGCCATCGGCTGCCGCAGGTTTCAGCGGCCCGCGCGAGCTGCTGCAAAGCGCCGCCGGGCAGGACTATCTGCAACGCCAGAACCTGCTGGCCCATCTGCCCAATGCCACGCATATCGTCTGGACCACGGGCGGCCTGTTTGTGCCCGATGAGGAATACGTCAAGTTTTTGCAGCGCGGCGCAGCGCTGATGGCTGCATGAGCGTTAACAACCACGGCCTGCCGTCTCGCGTGCCGGCGATTGCAGAAATCGGCCGACTGCTGGGCGACCCTGCCGTGGCCGATGCCGACAAGTGCGCTGCCTTGCAATTGCTGGTGCAAGACCATGCCGATCTGGATGAGGTGGAGGCGCAGTCTGCGCTTTGGGCTATTGCACAAATGGGGAATCATGAACAGGCGCAGCAGGCCTTGCTGGCCTGCGCGCCGCAGTGGCTGCACATGCATGATGCAGCTCTGCCGTTCATGGACTGCTATCAGGCCTTGTTTGGTCTGCAAAAGACCGATGCAGCCAGCGCCGTGTTTGCACAGCTGGAAATGCTGGCCTTGCAGGACGCTGAGCTGGCAGAGCAACTGGCTCAGCTGCGTTGAAGGCTTAAAACCTCGGTAGATCGGGGTGGGCGATCTGCCCGCCGCGCACCAGCATTTTTCCGTACTCAGCGCAGCGGTTGAGTGTGGGAATCACCTTGCCGGGGTTGAGCAGGGCTTGTGGGTCAAACGCGGCCTTGAGGGCGAACATCTGGGCGTTTTCAGCGGTGGTGAACTGGGTGCACATGCTGTTGAGCTTTTCCACGCCCACGCCATGTTCGCCCGTCACCGTGCCGCCCATGGCCACGCTGGTCTCCAGAATGTCGGCACCAAACAGCTCGCAGCGGTGCAGCTCGTCTGGGTTGTTGGCATCAAACAGAATCAGCGGATGCAGATTGCCGTCACCGGCGTGAAAGACGTTGGCGCAGCGCAGCTGGTATTTCTTCTCCATCTCCTGAATCGCCAGCAGGATGTCGGCCAGGCGTTTGCGCGGAATGGTCGAATCCATGCACATGTAATCAGGGCTGATACGGCCGCTGGCGGGGAAGGCATTTTTGCGTCCGCTCCAGAAGCGCAAGCGCTCTTCCTCGCTCTCGCTCACGGTGATGGCCGTGGCACCGGCGGTGCGCAGCACCTCGCTCATGCGGGCGATCTCTTCTTCTACTTCCTCGGGCGTGCCGTCGCTCTCACACAAGAGAATTGCTTCGGCCGTCAGGTCGTAGCCGGCGCGCACAAAGTCTTCGACGGCGGCGGTCATGGGCTTGTCCATCATCTCCAGCCCTGCGGGGATGATGCCGGCCGCAATCACGGCGGCAACGGCCGCGCCGGCTTTGCGCACATCGTCAAAACTGGCCATGATGCAGCGCGCGAGCTGGGGCTTGGGGATGAGCTTGACGGTGACTTCGGTGACCACGGCCAGCATGCCTTCGCTGCCGATCATGATGGCCAGCAAGTCCATGCCCGGCGTGTCCAGCGCGTCTGAGCCGAATTCGACCGGCTCGCCCTCGATGGTGAAGCCTTTGACCTTGAGCACGTTGTGTACCGTCAGCCCGTATTTCAGGCAGTGCACGCCGCCCGAGTTCTCAGCCACGTTGCCGCCAATCGTGCAGGCAATCTGGCTGCTGGGGTCGGGGGCGTAATACAGGCCGTAGGGCGCAGCGGCTTCGCTGATGGCGAGGTTGCGCACGCCGCATTGCACCAGCGCCGTACGGCTATGGGCATCGACGCTCAGAATTTGGTTGAACTTGGCCAGCGACAGCGTCACGCCCATGGGGTGAGGCATGGCTCCGCCCGACAGACCTGTGCCCGCACCGCGTGCAATGACCGGCGCGCCAATGGCGTGGCAGGCCTTGAGCACGGCCTGTACCTGTGCATAAGTCTCGGGCAGGCAGACCAGCAGCGGGCGCTGGCGGTAGGCGGTCAGGCCATCGCACTCATAGGGCGTGGTGTCTTCACTCTGGTAGAGCAGGGCATGGGCTGGCACATGGGGGCGCAAGGCGGCCAGCACCTCGGCCTGGCGCTGGGCGCGCTCAGACAGTTCTGGCTGGCGGTGCGCGGCGTTGGCGGCATCGCTGGAGGTGGCGACAAGATCGGTGAAGGTGCTGGCGGGCGTCATGCCTGCAAATGTAGGGGATGAGCCCGCACAGTGGTGTGAGCTTTATTGCAAAGCTGCTTGAAATGCGCTGCGCATAAGGCTGTTAAATGCTATTTGAATAATAGCTAACAGCTGTTTATTGGTAAGCGTCGAAGGCTTTTTATTCTCTGAATTGACCGCCGGAATCAATCATGGTCAGCCCCACATAGCTGGAGCCTGTGCGTGGCGCGGCAAAGCGCAGGCTCATGGCGCCGTAGCGAATTTCGCCCATGGCATCGAGTGCGGTGGTCAGCGCTGCGCGACTGGTGGCAGGGCTGGCTTTGCGCAGACCATCGAGCAGGGTACGGGTGTTGAGAAAAACCTCCAGCCCCAGATAAGACGCAGGCGGCATGCCGCTGTGGCTGACGAGCTGCTGGTAATCCTTGACGGCAGGCACCGCACCCTTCCACGGGCTGGGCACCAGCGTGGTGAAGGCAATGCCGCGTGTGTACGGTCCCAGTCCCTGCACCACGGCACGGTTGGCCTGTGCGGCCAGGTTGTAGAACGGAGCGGTGATGTGGGCCTGCCTTGCCATGGTGATGAGGCCAATGGTGGCAGGGGTGCCAGCCAGCACGATGACGCCTTGCAGATCGGACTGGGCGGCCAGTTGCTTGGCCAGGTCTGGGGTATTGGCGCCTGATGGCTCCACAGCCAGGGTGGTTATTGGTTTCAAGCCCTTGGCGGTGAAGGCGGTCATTGCGATCTGCAGGCCGTCTTTACCAAAGCCATCATTTTGATAAACGATGACAACACGTTGAAGTCCAAGAGTCTGCATTTGCTGCAGCATGGCGGTGATTTCAGCCTGCGTGGTGGCGCGCAGCGGGTAAGCGTGGCGGCCTGGTTGCTGGCGCATATTGCCGGCACCGGCAATCACGCCGACCAACGGGGTCTGGCCCTGCTGTACTTCGGGCTGCATGGCGGCGCAGCTGGCCGTGCCCCAGCAGTTGAGCAGGGCGACAGCACCCTCCTGAGTCAGCTGGCGTGCATTGCTGGCGGCGCGCTGCGGTTCATAGCCATCGTCCAGCACCTTGAGGGTCAGTTGCCGCCCGCTCAGGCCCCCTTGCTTGTTGAGTGCATCAATCTGGGCTTGCATGATGGCCAGCCCTTCCTTGCCGGCCTCGGCCTGCGCTCCGGAGAGGGGCAGGCTGGTGCCGATGGTGATGCTGCTTTCCTGTGCGTGCAGCGACAGGGCGGTGGTGGCGGCGGCCAGAAGCCAGGCGCTGCGCAATAGGGATTGCATATCTCTCCTCCTCGTTGTTATCAGCCCATGGTGGTTGGGCTGCAACAGCTGAGGGAGAGGGCAACCGTGGCTATGTCGGCTGGTGGCGACGTTATGCTGTTTTGACCCCCGTATGGCTTGGTCATTTGACCGGGGTCAGCGTCTTTCCAGCATCCACAGGCGCTTGCTGGCACGGGTCATGGCAACGTAGAGCATGTTGCGCTCCGGGTCGCTCGCATTGGGCGAGAGATGCCTGCTATCGACGAAGGGCACAGCGACGAACTCATATTCATGGCCTTTGCTGCGCTCCACCGTGAGCAGTTGCAGGCTCGGCTTTTCCTGGCGCTGATGCTGTGCAATGCTCGACTGGATCATGAGGCTCAGACGGCCCAGGAATTCATCGACGGAAAGACCGGTGCAGATGCGTGACAGCGCTTTCAGGCTTGCCAGGCACTGGCGCAGTTCGTCCTGACTGATGGGGGCCTGCGCGAAGAATTGCCGCATCAGAGGGTGCTGACACAGCCGCCCTGCATCGGCGCATTGGTCAGCGGGCAGGGCTAGCAGCTGGGCAGCAGGCGAGTCTGATGTGATGTGGGCGGCAAAGAAGCGGCGCATGGCGGCCTGCTGGCCCATGAGTTCGGCGGCAATGCGCAGCGTGTCGGATTCAGGAGGTACCTCGCCCAATGCGCCCATGTCGAACAGGCCGTTGGCCAGCAGGTCACGGTCGGGCGAGGCGGCATGGCGCACGTAGCGCATCAGCCCTTCGGCTGCGCTGTTCAAAATACCTTGTGAGAGCCGCGCGCTGCCGCTGCAGCCTTGCATGGCCCACAGCATGGCCAGCACCAGAGCGATGTCGCGGCGCTGGTAGAAGCGCTGCATGCCCTTGCAGGCATAGTGCACGCCTTCATGGGCGAACAGCCATTCGAGCAGCACCGAATCTTCGGGCGAGCGCAGGATGATTCGCAGCACGGCGGGCGGGTCTTGTGGCTTGCGGGGCAGGCGGGCCACCGTGGCATGGATATCCAGCAATTGCCGTGCGCAGTCCTCATCATCGCCGTGGCGATGCTCGAACCATGCCGCAGCATTGCGGTAGTGGGCGTCGAACTCCACGCTGAAGAACCGGTTCAGCTGCTGGCAGATGGCGGGGCCGAAGCGATAGGTCGTGTTGAGTGTGCTCTGGGCCGTTCCGGCGGGTAGCTCTTGCAGAATGCGCTGGGCACCGTCTCCAAAAACAGAGGATGCACCCGGCAGGATGTGCTGGTTGAAGTCGCCCACACCGATGAAGCTGCCGTTGCCACGCGCCAGGTGGCGCAGCACCAGCAGTGCGGCTTCGTCCAGGTCTTGCAGCTCGTCGAACAGCACCGCATCGAAGCGGCCTTGCAGTGGCGCGAAGTAGGCATTGAAGTCCAGTGCGGCCAACTGGCAGGCCAGCGCATAGGTGCAGTCGCCGGGTGCGTAGAACAGTGGCTCCTGAGTGGGGCCTGCGCGCAGCCGCTCATAGCTGCGCAACAGTCGGTACAGGCCGTAGTCCATTGCGTTGTCGCGGCAATAAGCCAGCGCGCCAAGGCCGCTGTCCTCGATGCTGAGCTCCAGCATGCGCTGCTTGGCCTGTGCCTCGAAGGCGAGAAAGGCGCTGATGTCCAGAGGGCGGGCGAAGTAGTCGGCCAGCTCGGGGATGTCTATCTCTGCGTGCCGTTCGACCTCTTGAGACAGTGCTCCCTGCGCCTGAGCGATGAGCAGGTTCTTTTCCAGATCGGAGGAGAGAACGGGAACAGGGTCGCCTTGCTCTTGGAGCATCTGGGCGCACAGCTGCTCCAGTGTGAGCAGATGCAGGTCTTCGAGCTGCACGGCGGTGAACCGGGTCAGCCGTGCCTGAATAGCCTTGATGCCGGCTTCCGAGTAGGCCAGCATCAGCACGTTGCGCGCGCCCTTGGTGTGGATCAGGTCGGCAGCCTTGATGGCCAGCGTGGTTGTTTTGCCTGTGCCGGCCAAGGCACGGATGAGCAGAGAGGGCGCTTCGCTGTTGAGTGCCTGGTTCTGGTCAAGGCCGGGGTAATGCCTGGGCTGAAGGTTCATGCAGTGATACTCCATCGTCGTTATGCATGGCGCAGCCCATGCAAAGGGTGCTTCTTGGAGCCGTCCTCAGCTCATGGCCTTGCGCAGCCACTCGGCAAAGGCCGCGCATTCCCAGCGGTCCATGATGCCGGTCTTCCAGCACAGGTAATGGGCATGCGGGCTGTGGGCATCGGTGTCGAACAGACGTACCAGCGTGCCGTTCTCCAGCCAGGGCGCGCCCAGTTTGTGGCGCACCAGTGCAATGCCCATGCTGGCGGATGCGGCGTCGCACATCAGGCCAATGTCGTTGAATTGCGAGCCTTCGTTGGGCTCGGCCATGTCGAGGCCGGTGGCTGCAAACCAGGTGCGCCAGGGCTCCAGCGGGCTGCGCAGCAGCGGCATGCCTTCAAGGTCTTCTGGCCGCTCGAAAGGGCCATGTTCCCGGATGAAGCTGGGGGATGCCAGGGGCGTGATGGTGTCGCGTGCCAGCTCGATATGCTCCACATCGGCATAGTGACCTGCACCAAAGCGCACCATCAGATCGGCATCTTCTGCGATCACGTCCAGCAGCGGAATCGAGACTTGCAGCGCAATGTCGATCTCCGGGTAGGCCTCGGTGAATTGGCGCAGACGCGGGATCAGAATCACGCGCGCAAAGGTCGGGGTGACGGCCAGTTTCAGGCGTCTGCGCCCCGGGGATGCGGCTGCGCCGGGAAAGCGCTGCAGCGCGCCCAAACCTTCGCGGACATGGGCCAGATAGGCGATGCCGTCTGTGGTCAGCGAAAAATCCGCCCGACCAAACAGGCGCGAGCCCAGCATCTGCTCCAGCTGCTTGACCCGGTGGCTGACGGCGCTGGGCGTCACGCACAGCTCCTCTGCCGTTTGCGTGACTGAACGCAGCCGTGCCAGGGCCTCAAACGTCAGCAGGCACTGGATCGGCGGAATGCGCCGGGCGGTGATGCTGTTCAAGGCGCTGGGGCTGCGGGTCATGCAAAAAGTCCCAAGCCTGAGGGTCAGCGGAAGACTACGGTCTTGTGACCGTTCAAGATCACGCGGCGCTCGCTGTGCCACTTCACGGCGCGGGCCAGCACCTGGCTTTCGGTGTCGCGGCCACGGGCGGTCAGGTCTTCCACCGTGTCGGTGTGGTCGGCACGGGCGACGTCCTGCTCAATGATCGGACCTTCGTCCAGGTCAGCCGTCACATAGTGAGCGGTAGCGCCGATCAGCTTGACGCCGCGGTCATGCGCCTGGTAGTAAGGCTTGGCGCCCTTGAAGCTGGGCAAAAAGCTGTGGTGGATGTTGATGGCACGGCCAGACAATTTCTTGCACAGATCGTTGGACAGCACCTGCATGTAGCGGGCCAGCACGACCAGCTCCGCGCCTTCCTCCTGAATGATCTCGTACTGGCGCTCTTCGGCCTGGGCCTTGGTCGCAGCCGTCACAGGAATGTGGTGGAAGGGAATGTTGTAGCTCGCCGCCAGTTGATAGAACTCGCGGTGGTTGCTGAGGATGGCCTTGATCTCGATAGGCAGCAGACCCGACTTCCAGCGGAACAGCAGGTCGTTGAGGCAATGGCCTTCCTTGCTGACCATGATCACGGTCTTCATCCGCTCAGCTTTGGAGTGCAAACTCCACTGCATTTGATATTGATCAGCTAATTCAGCGACAGATGCTTTAAGAGCGGCGGGGTCCTTGCCGTCACAGGCAAACTGCACGCGCATGAAAAACAGGCCAGTCACCGTGTCGTTGTACTGCGCTGCTTCTTCAATATTGCCGCCTTGTTCGAGCAAAAAGCCCGAAACGGCATGCACCAGGCCCAGTCGATCTGGGCAAGATAAAGTCAAAATATAGGCTTGGGTCATAGCTCGACGATTGTCGCAGCAAGGCGAGGACCCTGCGGACAAAGGAAATTCATGAAAAGCGATGGAGGCCATTCTCGCCTCACACCCTGGGTGATTGTCACCCTCTATGTGTGTGCGGGAATGATGTGGTTGGGCGCTCAGGCAAGCGTGCTTGACTATTTTGCGGTATCGCTCAATCGCCAGTCGCTGCGTTGGCAGATAGGCTTGTTTCTAGTTTGGTTGCTGGTGACTGCGCTGGTGGCCCTGTGGTTCATGCAGCGCAAGCGGCAAGCTGACCAGCGCAGCCGGGAAACGGCGCAGGAGCTGGAGCTGATCGTGCGTTACGCACCGGCCGGTATGGCCCGAGTGCACCTGGGCGGCGGCAAAATTGCCTGGGCCAATGCCAAGCTGGCTGGCTGGCTGGGCTGCAGCGTGGAGTCTCTGCGCGGTCAGGACTTTCGCGTTCTGGTGCCTGCTGACGACAAGGAAGAAATCGCCCTGCAGCTTGAGCGCCTGCTCGACGGCAGCACCAACTACTACCAGGCTCTGCGCAGCTGCGTCAACGCCGCCACCGGCAAGGTCACGCCTGTGTTGTGCACCACCAGTCGCGTGGCGTCCTCGGGTGTGGGCGGGCCGGTGGCCTTGGTCTGTGTGCTGCAAGACTTAAGCGAGATGGTGAATGCGCGCAATGCCATGGTGCGCAGTGAAACCATGCTGCGCATGGCGCTGGAAGGCAGCGGTAATGGCGTCTGGGAATGGGATGCGCTGGCGTTGCGCCTGAACTTTTCTTCGGGCATGGGCGCCTTGCTGAAATATCAGGGCCAGGACCTGGCTGCGGACTTTGATTTCTACCAGCGCCTGCACCCCGAAGATGCAGCGGCGGCACGCCTGCAGGTGGATCAGGCGCTGGAGCAGGGCAGCATGCTGGTGCTGACGGCGCGGCTGTTGTGCTTTGATGGCATGTACCGCTGGTTTCGCGCCCGTGGTCAGGCCCACAAAGATGCGGATGGCCGATTGCTGCGCATTTCAGGCCTGCTGTCTGATCAGACCGCCAGCCGCGAGGCCGATGAGCGCCGCCGACTTGCATCCACCGTGGTGGAAAACACCATCGAGGGCGTGGTGGTGACCGATGCGTACAGCCGCATTCTCTCGGTCAATCGCTCTTTCACGCGTCTGCTGGGTTTTTCTGAAGAGGAAATGCTGGGCCAGACCCCGCGCATGTTCAAATCCGGCCGTCACGACAAGGCGTTTTACGACGCCATGTGGGCAAGAATGCGCTCCCATGGGCACTGGCAGGGCGAGATCTGGAATCGCCGCAAGAGCGGGGAAGTCTTTCCCGAGCGCATGTCGCTGAGCGCGGTCAAGGATGCCAACGACCATGTCACCCATTACGTCTGCATGTTCACCGACATCTCGGCCGAGAAGGCGCGTGAGCAGCAGCTGGAGTTTCTCGCGCACCGTGATGTGCTGACCGGTCTGCCCAATCGCTCGCAGTTCAGCCTGATGCTGGGCAATGCGCTGGCGGACAGCCAGCTCACCGGTGCGGGCATGGGGGTGATTCTCTTCAATATTGACCGCTTCAAGGACGTGAACGACAGCTACGGTCACTCCATTGGCGATGAGGTGCTCAGGCATGTATCGCATCAGATGCAGGCCGCCTTGCGCTGCGGCGACATCATTGGTCGACTGGCCGGGGATGAGCTGTGTGTGGTAGCCAATTCCCTCCCTAGCCGCCAAGCCGCCATAGAGGTGACAGAGCGTTTGATGGCTGCTGCGGGCAAACCATGGACCACACCAGATGGCCTGTCGGTCGTGGTCAGCGTGAGCGCTGGTATTTGTCTGTACCCCGAGCATGCACAGACTGCCGAGGATTTGCTGCAAGGCGCCCATGCCGCAGTGTATGGGGCCAAGAGCCGAGGCTCCAACGCCTGGTGCTTCTTCCATGAAGACATGACGCAGGCCGCACGTGAGCGCCTTGAGCTGGAGGCGCGGCTGCGTCGTGCGCTGGATCAGGGCCATATGCGCCTCTACTACCAGCCTCAGATTGATTTGCAGACCGGCCGCCTGATGGGCGCTGAGGCGCTGCTGCGCTGGCTGGACCCTGAAGAGGGCCTGATTTCTCCGGCGCGCTTTATTCCGGTGGCCGAAAGCTCGGGCGTCATCGGTCCGCTGGGGTTGTGGGTGCTGGGCGAGGCTTGCCGTCAGGGCCAGCAATGGCGTACTGCGGGCCTGCCCGATCTGACGATTGCCGTGAATGTCTCGTTGCACCAGTTTCTGCTCACGGATCTGGTGGGCGCGACGAACCAGGTGCTGGCGGAATCCTGCTTTCCGGCGGAGTTCCTGGAGCTTGAAATCACCGAAAGCGCACTGGCCGAAAAGCCTGAAGACGCGCTGGCCGTGCTCACCCGTCTGCGTGAACTGGGCCTGCGCCTGGCCATTGATGACTTTGGTACGGGATATTCGTCTCTGGCTCACCTCAAGCGCTTTCCGCTCGATCTTCTCAAGATCGATCAGGGCTTTATCCGCGACATTCCCCATAGCGCGGACGACATGACCATCAGCAGCTCAGTCATTGCACTGGGCCACGCCATGGGTCTGAAGGTGCTGGCCGAGGGGGTGGAAACGCGCGAGCAGCTGGCATTTTTGCAGGAAAAAGGCTGCGACTACTTTCAGGGCTACCTCTGCAGCCGCCCCGTTCCGGCGGAAGACTTCACGCGGCTGCTGGAGAAAGCGCGTGACGGCCTGCCGCTGGTGGATATCGCTGTGGCTGCCGAGCCTGTGGTGATTTGAGCGTCAGTTGCCGATACGCTAATTCGTGGAATCAGGGCTTGGGTGCGGCCCTGTTCTTCCACTGCTCGCCTAACTCTGCGCAGTGATCTTTGGAGGCGGTGCCTGGCAGTGTCAGCAGCTTGTCTGCTTTCATATTGATAGCTACTTGCGCTTTATCTGATTGCGCTATGGTTACTTTGGGCTCGAAATCTGCAGCCAGCCAGGTCGGTACGCCAATATCGCTGCGCACATGGCCGCGGCCTGCCACCAGCAGCACGGTCTGGCCGGGCTTGGCCTGTTTGTGCGCAGCCGTGCTGACCTTGGCCATGGCTTCATCGCGCGCTAGCTGAATGCGGGCCATGGGGGCGAACTGGGACTCGGGCAGCAGGCCACAATGGCCTTGCTTGATGGCATCCAGCTGCAGCTGCCAGCCTGCGGCGGGCAAGTGGCTGTCATAGCGGGCCTCGCCCATGGCTTGCTTCATCTGGGCGCGAGGCAGGTTGCCGCCCAGCACGGGCACGCCCGCTTGCACCGCCGCCATCACCATGGGGCCATAGTCCTGCCAAGGCCAGCCACCGGGGCCGCCGCCCTGTGCCCACAGCAGTGCGGTCTTCACCTCTTCATCGCTGGCACCGGGCTTCAGGGCGCGGGTATCGCCGCCGGCTGGTGCCATCTCAATCACCAAAGCAGCCAGTTGCCCCTGTGCTGCCAGGTGGCGCACAGTGGCCGCTTCCCACTGGTGGTGAGATGTCTGGTCATGCTGCTCGCCCAGCAAGATGGCGGGGGCACCTGACCATTGCGCCAGCGTCTGTTGCCACTGGGCGTCGCTAGTCAGCTCTGTGCTTTTCTGATGGGCGCAGCCGCCCAGCAGCAAGGCGGTGGCAAGAACGAGAGGTTTCGCCAGCGGTTTGAAAAAAGGGCGTTGAAGTAGCTGCGAAGAAGTCCACATATTGACCAGTCCTGTTTTGAAAGACGGGGCATGGCTTCGTACCTCAGAAAATCGCACCGGCTTTGCCCACCGAAATTTGACATGAGGCAGCGGGTATTGGCCGCTGCCTAGCAGCTATTGTCAGGCCTTGGCGGGCAGCTTTGCTGCGTAAAGTGCCTCTTTATTCAGGGCCTCATTGCGCAAAACCATAATGGGTTGATGAAAAAGCACTGGCGCACCTGCACCTTTATCAGCCTGAGCCTTGGCGGTTTGCTGGGCGCTGTTCTTATGTGGATGGCCTGGCAGCACAACGCGCAATGCGAGATTCATTGCCCAGAGCTGGGTGTGGACTGGGGTTACTGGCTGGCGCTGGGTGGGGCGGGGCTGGTGTTGGGTTTTGCAGCGAGCATGGCACTGGGCGGATTGCTGCTCTGGGTGCTGCAGACGTTGCAAAAAGCATAGCTGGAAGCTGTTCTTGCATCTATGTCAATCATGAAAAAAGCCACTCAAGTGATGGAGTGGCTTTGGTTGTGAGACGGATCGCTCAGTGGATGATGACTGGCTGCTGGGCAAGGCCGGTGTACTTGTCCAGCGTTTCCTCTACCTCTTCTTCAGTGGGGGCGTCTTGCTGCCAGGCCAAAATGGTCTTTTGGAACATTTCGGCCCAGGAACCATCGAGATACACCTCTTTGCCCGAGCGCTTGTCCACAATTTCAAAGCCGTGGCGGGGCAGTTGGTGCTTTCGCTCTGTTGCGGCCGGGGCAGTGCCTGCCGGAACGTCTGCCTCCATGTCTGGACGCAGATGGAGCACCGCAAAGGATTCCGAGTCGTAAAGCATTTGCATGGTGATCCCCCTTTCATTTCCGTTATGAGCATGCCTGCCATGGATATGGCGACAGGGTGCCGCATTTCAAGCTGGAAATGCCTGCTCTTGGCACTTGATCACAGTATTCCATGGTTTGGGCCGTGCTGTGCAGGCCCGGCTTTCGCCTGCTGTGGTAGGCCACGCTGTGGGCGGCGCGCCAGCGCGGGGCTCTTGGGCTTGCAGGCGGCGGGCCTTGCTTCACTCTGGGTGTGAGTGCTTGATCTGGCGCGGGCTCGGGGTTTACGTCAGGAGCAAGTCGGTTTGCGGCTATTGCGGCGCTGGCGAGTATTTTTTGAGTTGCAGGTCGACAAAATCATCCTGCCCCTGTGTGAGTTTGATGCGCACGGGCAGGTATTGCATGGCTGGAGCCAGCCAGACGGCCCCGCGCTGGTCGTTGCCGCTGATGCCGGGAAGCTTGTCTAGCCGCAGTGCCATGACGCTGCCAAACGGCAAATCCAGTGCCTCGGTCGCGCCCACTCGGAACTGCCAGCGGGCGGCTGAGCGGGCGCTGCTGGCGGTCATCTCGATCAATGTGCCGGGCGGGTATTTGCCGGGGTCCGCCGCAATGAGGGCGGAGAGCTGCAAAAACACGCTGAGACGGTCTTGTACGCCATCGGCAATCGCCGCGTCGGCCGTGCCGCCGCTGAATCTGGCCTTGCCGCTGGCTACGTCAAAGCTGGCGGACTGGTTTTTTCGACCTTTGTCGCTGAAGTTCAGCGGCTGCAGGCCGCTGGGCGTGATCAGGCCCTCACTGGTCTGAGAGCGCTCGCCCATCAAAAACATGCTGATGGACTGGCGCGCCTGGTAATACTGGCCGTCATGCTGCCACTGCAACTGGGCACCGGCCGAGTACTGAAAGCCTTTGACCTGACCGGAAGCATTGAACTCCAGCGTGGCCGAGTTGGGCAGGGAGACGGGCAGCACCGTGCCCGGTGGCAGCGGCGCACCGCCTGCGGGGGTAACCTGAATCGGGCGGGCGGTGTCTGCGCCGTTGGTTTCGGGTGGCTCGGCTGGGGGTTCAGGGGCTGGAGGTGGTGCAGGTGGTGGTACTTCTGCGGGTGCTTCTGTTTCAGGAGCTTGTTGCGCTTGCGTATCTTGGGCTGGAGGCTGATTGGACTCAGGTTCTGGCTCTGTGGGCGCAGGAGCCGGCGCTGGAGCGGGTGGCTTTGGCGCAGGTCGTGGCTTGGTGGGTTTGGGGGCAGGGGCCGCCGGTTCAGGCGCGGGCTTGGGAGCCGGCGTCGTGGGTGGCGGCGGAGCCGCTTCCACCATGCGTGTCTCCATCACGATGGGGGCATCTGCGGGTTGGGGTGGGTTGAGCTGGGGCAGACCCCATAACGCCAGTGCATGTGCCACCAGCACCGTGCCGGTGATGGGCAGCAGGATTTTGCGTGGCTGAGTGGTGTGGCCCATGGGCTGTGGGGATTGGCTGGGAGTGGCTTATTGGCCGACTGTGGCGCGCCAGCCCAGATCGCTGGAGAGCTGGCGGGCGGCGGACTGCAGCGGCGCGTCGATGGCTCCACCATATTCGGGGTCGAAAGTCGCCAGCGAGCCCAGGGTCATCAGGCCCAGCACGATGTGTCCTGATGCATCGAAGACCGGTACGCAAAAGGCCACGATGCCGGGCAACACTGTGTCGACCACACGGGCCGTGCCGCGCTCGCGCACCTCGGTCAGCATGGCGGCAACGGCTTCTTCGGTCAGCGGCAGGTCCTGGCGCTTGGCCTTGCGGGCGCGCTCGAGCTCGGGCTCCAGCAACGGCGCGGTGATTTCGCGGGGCAGCCAGGCACCAAAACAGCGGCCTGTGGCCGAGGCCAGCATGGGCATCACATCGCCCAGACGCAGATTGGCGGTGACGGACTGCGCCGACTCTTCCCAGTGCACGATGGTGGGGCCGTGATTGCCCCAGACGGCAATCGCCAGCGTGTGGTTGAGGGTGTCGAGCAGGCCGGGAATGCGCTCTCGGGCCAGACGCACCGGGTCGAGCCGGGCCAGCGAGGCTAGGCCGATCTGGAGCGCCGCTGGCCCCAGGTCATAGCGCGAGTTGCGCTCGTCCTGACTGACCAGGCCGATGCGCTGAAAGCTCACCAGATAGCGGTGAGCCTTGGCCGCACTCATGCCGGCGGCGGCGGCAACATCTTTCAGCATCAGCGGGCCGCTGGCTTGCGCCAGTGCTTCGACTAGGGAGAAACCCACTTCAACCGACTGAATCCCTGCGCGTTCCTTATCCATTGCAATAGAATCGTGTTTTGTTTAGTTAAATCAATTTAACCAATCGTAATTTTGGCTAGCGTTGTCAGGCATTGTGCCAGCAACGCCAGTAAAGCAGAGGGATAGAGCATGAAGCTGGCAACGTACAAGGATGGCTCGCGTGACGGGCAGTTGGTCGTGGTGTCGCGCGACCTGAGTCAGGCCTGCTATGCCACTGGCATTGCCAACCGCATGCAGCAGGTGCTGGATGACTGGAGCTATATGGCTCCCCAGTTGCAGGATTTGTCGCATGAGCTCAACAGCGGCAAGGCACGCCATGCCTTCCCGTTTGACCCGCTGCGCTGCATGGCGCCGCTGCCACGTGCTTACCAGTGGGCCGATGGCTCGGCCTATATCAACCACGTGGAGCTGGTGCGCAAGGCGCGCAACGCCGAGGTACCCGCCAATTTCTACAGTGATCCGCTGATGTACCAGGGCGGCAGCGATGACTTCATCGGTCCCTGTGACGATGTGATCGTGCCCAGCACGGCCATGGGAATCGACTTTGAGGCCGAGATTGCCGTCATCACCGGCGATGTGCCCATGGGCACGGATGCCAAAGATGCGCTGGACGGTATTCGCCTGGTCATGCTCGTCAACGACGTCAGCCTGCGCAACCTGATTCCCAATGAGCTGGCCAAGGGCTTCGGCTTTTTCCAGAGCAAACCAGCCACGGCTTTCAGCCCTGTGGCGGTGACGCTGGACGAGCTGGGCGATGCCTGGAAGGGGGGGCGTCTGCACCTGACGCTGCAATCGACCTGGAATGGCCGCAAGGTCGGCATGTGCGATGCGGGCGAGGACATGACTTTCCACTTCGGTCAGTTGATCGCCCATATCACCAAGACCCGCAATGTGCGCGCCGGCTCCATCGTGGGCAGCGGCACCGTGAGCAATCGTGGCGTGGAGACTGGCAGCGGCAAGAACAAGCGTATGGAATGGCCCAAGGGCTATAGCTGTATCGCTGAAAAGCGCTGTATCGAGACTATTCAGGATGGCGCTCCCAAGACCGAGTTTATGCAGTTTGGCGACACCATTCGCATCGAGATGAAGGGCAAGGATGGCCAGAGCATTTTTGGCGCCATCGACCAGAACATTGCGCCGCCCGGTGGCAATGATGAGGCTTCAGAAAGCGCCGCAGCCGATACTCCCAAGGTCTGAACTTTGCTGGAATGCTGATGGCTGCCCGAATGCTGACTCCCAAGCCTGCTTGCTCGCCGTTGACTCGCTGCTTTCTGGCGCTGGCCGCTGCACTGACTTCGGGGCTGGTACTGGCGGCATCGCCTGCCCACGGCGTGAAGGCGGGCAGCAAGGCCAGCAGCGCCGCGCAAGCGGCCGTTATCTGCCCGGCCAAGCCCGCTGTGCCTACACCGGCTGAGATGAAAGCGCTGGCCGCGCAGGCGCAGGACAGGGGTTTGCTCTGGCGCGTGACAGATAGCCAAGGTGATGGCACGCGTGCCAGCTGGCTTTACGGAACCATGCACGTGGGCAAGCGCGAATGGCTGATGCCGGGGCGCAGCATTGTGCGTGCCGTGCAGGGCGCAGATCAACTGGCGCTGGAGTTGAATCTTCTGGACCCTGAGGTGGGAAAAGCACTGGCAGAAGGCCTGAAGGCGCGTGCTGATGCGCCGCCGCTGGCTGCAGACTTGAGCCAGCGACTGAACCGGCAGCTCAAGCTGGCCTGCGCCGAAGATTTGATTCGGTTGCGGCCCGAAGCGCAGATTCTGGGCCTGCTGGCCAAGACTGGGAGCCGGCAAGGGCTGAATGCGGAGTACGGCGTAGATATCACGCTGGCGGGAATGGCCTATGCGCTGGGCAAGCCCATCACTGGGCTGGAAGCGGTGCAGACCCAGCTCAACGAGCTGGTGTCCGATGATCCTATCGAGATCGCCGAAACCGTGGATGACGGGCTCAAGCAGCTGGAAGATGGCATGGCTCCCGAGATGCTGCAACTGCTGGCGCAGGTGTGGGCCAGCGGTAATGCGAGCAAGTTGGAGAACTATGCCGACTGGTGTGACTGTGCCAATACCGAACGCGAGCGCGCCCAGCTCAAACGCATGATTGACGGCCGCAACCCCGGCATGGCCGACGGCATTGCGGCGCTGCTTGAACAAGACAAAACGGTGTTTGCTGCCGTGGGTGCGCTGCACATGGTCGGTCCCATGGGCTTGCCCGAGCTACTGCGTCAAAAGGGCTACCGGGTCGAACGGGTGGAGTTCACACCATGGCCCTTGCAGAAAAAATCGTCAAAACCCATGAAGACCGAATAAAGACAAGCGCAGGCTGCTATGAATCAATTAGAGCAAGCGGCCTTGCGAAGACAGCACAAGATTACATCGCCCCAAACATAAACCTAAGGAGACAAATGATGGATCGTCGACAATTTCTGGCCGCAGTAGCTGCCACTTCGGCTGCGGGAGCCTCCCCCTTCGCCATGGCGCAGGACTGGCCCGCCAACCCCGTGCGCTGGGTTGTGCCCTACCCACCCGGAGGCGGTACCGATGTGCTGGCCCGCACTGTGGCCGAGTCCATGCGCAAGACGCTGAACCAGACCATCGTGGTGGACAACCGTCCCGGCGCTTCGACCAATATCGGTGGCCAGCTCGTTGCTGCGGCCAAGCCTGATGGCTACACCATCATGTCGGCCGACAACGCCATCCTGGCGTTCAACGAGCACCTGTTCAGCAAGCTGCCTTTCAGCCCTGACAAGGATTTCACCTATGTGGGCGGCATCAGCCGCTTCCCCATGGCGCTGGTGGTCAACCCCGCGTTCGAAGCCAAGGATTTCAAGGAATTCCTAGCCTATGCCAAGGCCAACCCCGGCAAGCTCAACTACGCCTCCCCCGGCAATGGCTCGCCCCACCATCTGGCCATGGAGCTGTTCAAGAATCGCACTGGCGCGAGTCTGACCCATATCCCTTACAAGGGCGCTGCGCCCGCGCTGGCCGATGTGATGGGCGGCCAGGTGCCCTGCATGTTCCTGGATCTGGCATCGGGCCTGCCGGTGATTCAGTCCGGCAAGGTGCGGGCTTTGGCCATAGGCACGGCCAAGCGCGTGCCCAACCTGCCCAATGTGCCCACGCTGGCCGAGCTGGGTCTCAAGGATTCCGAGGTCTATGCCTTCCAGGGCATTCTGGGTCCCAAGGGATTGCCGCCAGCCATCGTGCAGCGTCTCAATGCAGACCTGCAAAAAGCCCTCAAGGACCCCGACGTGGTCAAGCGCATGGCCGACTTCGGCATGGAAGCCCTGCCCGGCACGCCCGAGCAGTTCCACCAGCTGGCACGCACCGAAGCCAAGCGCTGGGGTGAGGTCATCAAGACGGCTGGCGTGAAGCTGGACTGATCGTCTTTCCTCTGAGCTACATGCGATCCTGAGCATGGCTTGAAGCCTTTGCGCAGACCTCGTCGGCTCATATCACCACGGCCCTGCCACCTTGAGTTGCAGGGCCGTTTCAGTAGGGCAGTACGCCGGGCAGCAGTGGGCGGCTGAGGCGCTCGCGCCACCATTGCTGGGCCCGGCCGCGGGCATCGCTGCGCCAGGCCAGCCAGAAGGTTTCGGGCGGACGAGGTTCTTCCACCGCCAGCTCCACCAGCACCCCGGTCTCCAGTTCCACACGCACGCAGGCGCGCGGCACAAAGCCGTGGCCCAGCCCGGCGGCCTGGCATTCGATCTTGGCCTGCATGCTCGGCACGGTGATGCGCCGCTGGCCGGTGAGCAGGCCCACGGTGCGGTCGGTCAGCGAGCGCGCGCCGTCCCCCGCCACCACGGCCGTGTGTTCCAGCAGGTCGCTGCGCGCCAGTGGCCGACCCAATCGCGCCAGCGGGTGGCTGGCCGTCACGCAGAAGACGAAATCGAGCTGGCCCACGGCCACCGCCTTGTGGCCGCCGCCGGCCGGGCCTTCTCCTGCCGCCACGATCAGGTCGGCCCGGCCTTCGCGCAGGGCTTCCCAGGTGCCGGTCAGCGTCTCGCTGCCGATGCGCAGGCGCGTGCCGCTGTTCAGCGCCTCGAAGGCCTGAATGTCGGCGCCGAAGGCGCTGGTGGGGATCAGCGAGTCATGCACCAGGCGCACCTCGGTCTCGAAGCCTGTGGCGATCTGGCGCAGCCGCGATTCGAGCTGACGCGCGGCTGCCAGCAGCCAGCGCCCTTCCTTGAGCAGTTCCTCGCCCGCTGGCGTGAGGCTTATGCGCGGGCCGTTGCGCATGAAAAGGTTCAGGCCCAGTTGCTCCTCGAGTTTGGATACGGCATAGGAGATGGTTGATGGCACTTTGTGCAGCCGTTCGGCTGCGCTGGCGAAAGAACCATAACGCGCGATGGCATCCACGAGTTCAATGGCTTCCAGAGAGAGTTTGAGCATGATGATGTGCGTAAAAAATAATCATCGAAATTTTCGATGATTAAAGCATTTTTCTTTCAATATTTGACCTTTGTTGGCCGCCGATACTTCATCCATCGCAACACGAAACGCAGCGAAACAAGGCAAACATGCCTGCAGCAGGAAGTGTGAAACCGATCGATTTTTTTGGAGATGAAAATGCTTGAAGTTCGCCAATCCAACCACCGCGGTCGCGCCAATCATGGCTGGCTGCAATCGCGCCACACCTTCTCCTTCGGCCACTACCGCGACGCCAATCAGCAAGGCTTTTCGGATCTGCTGGTCATCAATGACGACCATGTGTCCCCCGGTCAGGGCTTCGGCACCCACGGTCACCGCGACATGGAAATCTTCTCCTATGTGCTCGACGGCGCCCTGGAGCACAAGGACTCCATGGGCACGGGCTCGGTGATCCGTCCCGGCGATGTGCAGATGATGAGCGCCGGCACCGGCGTCCAGCACAGCGAGTTCAACCACTCGGCCCAGGACCCGGTGCACTTTCTGCAGATCTGGATCGTGCCCGCCGAACGCGGCGCCGCTCCACGCTATCAGCAGGTTCATGTGGACGATGCCGACAAGCGCGGCCGCCTGCGCCTGATCATCGCCCCCGAAGGCGCAGACGGCACGCTGGCCGTGCGCCAGGACGCCCGGGTCTATGCCGGCCTTTTCGACGGCGAAGAGTCCGCCGAGCTCGATGTGGGGCCCGAGCGCCATGTCTATGTGCATGTGGCCCGCGGCAGCCTCAGCGTGAACGGTGAGCGCCTGTCCGAAGGCGACGGTGCCCGCATCCGCAACGCCGGGGCCCTGCGCTTCGATCACGGCGAAGGCGCCGAGGTACTGGTCTTTGACCTGCGCCCCCGTGAACTGCCCACCTTGTAAGCAACAGTTTTCATACCCCGTTTTTCATTCTGCTTTCTTGTTTTCCCTGCAGCCTCTCGCTCACCTTTTCCCCAGGAGTTTCACCATGTCCAACGCCAACGCTTCCATCGCCCGTCCCGTCGCCGTCGCCAAGCCCGGTGCCAAGCTGCTCAACCCTCATGACCACACACTGATCATGATCGACTTCCAGTCGCAGATGGCCTTTGCCACGCACTCCATCGATCCCGTGCAGCTGCGCTCCAATGCTGCCCTGGTCGCTTCGGCCGCAGCAGGCTTCGGTGCCTCCACCATCCTGACCACGGTGGCCGAAAAAAGCTTCTCCGGCCCCATGTTCGAGGAAGTGACCGCGCCTTTCCCCGGCCTGGCCCTGCTGGACCGCACCTCGATGAACACCTGGGAAGACAATGCCGTCATTAAGAAGGTCAACGAGATCGGCAAGCCCCGCATCGTGCTGGCCGGCCTGTGGACCAGCGTGTGCATCGTCGGCCCGGCCCTGTCGGCTCTGGATCAAGGGTTTGAAGTCTTTGTGATCGCCGATGCCTGCGGTGACATCTCCGCCGAAGCGCACAACCGCGCCATGGACCGTATGGTGCAGGCCGGTGCCCAGCCCATCACCTCGCTGCAATACCTGCTGGAAATGCAGCGCGACTGGGCCCGTACCGAGACCTATGACATGACAACCGGTATCGCCAAGAAACTGGGCGGCGGCTACGGCATTGGTATCACCTACGCCAAGACCATGTTCGGCGCTCACGAAGGCTAAAAAGGCGCACCATCTTTCTGCCGTGCAGACCGATCTCGCATCTGCGGTCTGCGCGCCACGAAACCTGGCGCACTCTTTGCGCCGCTGAACTTCCAGAGACATCCATGACCCAGCTCACCACGCCCGAACTGATTCTGTTTAACGGCCGCTTCACTACCTTGGACCGCAGCAACCCCACAGCCACGGCCGTGGCAGTAAGCCAGGGGCGCTTCAGCGCCGTCGGCAGCGACCGCGAAGTCCTGCCCCTGGCCGGCCCGCAGACCCAACGCATCGATCTGGGCGGACGCAGTGCGCTGCCGGGCCTGATCGACAACCACCTGCACCTGATCCGTGGCGGCCTGAACTTCAACATGGAGCTGCGCTGGGACGGCGTGAAGAGCCTGGCCGATGCCATGGCCATGCTCAAGGCCCAGGTGGATGTGACTCCTGCGCCCCAGTGGGTGCGTGTGGTAGGCGGCTTCAGCGAGCACCAGTTTGTGGAAAAGCGTCTGCCCACGCTGGCCGAGCTGAACGCCGTGGCGCCCGATACCCCGGTCTTCATCCTGCATCTGTACGACCGAGCCCTGCTCAACGCCGCCGCCCTGCGCGCCGTGGGCTATACCAAAGACACGCCCGAGCCCCCCGGCGGCCAGATCCTGCGCGACAGCGCCGGCAACCCCACGGGCCTGCTGCTGGCCAAACCCAATGCTTCCATCCTGTATGCCACACTGGCCAAGGGCCCCAAGCTGCCGCGCGACTACCAGGTCAACTCGACACGCCACTTCATGCGCGAGCTCAACCGCCTGGGTGTGACCGGCGCCATTGACGCGGGCGGTGGCATGCAGAACTATCCCGACGACTACGACGTGATCCAGGAGCTGGCCGATGCCGATCAGCTCACCATCCGTCTGGCCTACAACCTGTTCACGCAAAAGCCCAAGGAAGAGAAGGACGACTTTCTGCGCTGGACCGCCACCTCGCAGTACAAGCAGGGCACGGACTACTTCCGCCACAACGGCGCAGGCGAGATGCTGGTGTTCTCGGCCGCCGACTTCGAGGACTTCCGTCAGCCCCAGCCCGAGCTGGCGCCAGGCATGGAAGGCGAGCTCGAAGAAGTGGTACGTATCCTGGCCCAGAACCGCTGGCCCTGGCGCATGCACGCCACCTACGACGAGACCATCGACCGCGCCCTCAACGTGTTCGAGAAGGTCAATGAAGACACGCCCCTGACTGGTCTGAACTGGTTCTTCGACCATGCCGAAACCATTTCCGAGAAGTCCATCGACCGCATCGCGGCCCTGGGCGGTGGCGTGGCCGTGCAGCATCGCATGGCCTACCAGGGCGAATACTTCGTCGAGCGCTATGGCGCCGCCGCAGCGGAGGCCACGCCGCCCGTCAAGCGCATGCTGGAGAAAGGCGTCAACGTGTCAGCCGGCACCGATGCCACCCGCGTCGCAAGCTACAACCCCTGGGTTTCGCTGTCCTGGCTGATCACGGGCAAGACCGTTGGCGGTCTGCAGCTCACGCCCCAGCGCAACTGCCTGAGCCGCGACCAGGCCCTGCGCATGTGGACCGAAAACGTGACCTGGTTCAGCAATGAACAGGGCAAGAAAGGCCGCATCCAGGTGGGCCAGCTGGCCGACCTCATCGTGCCCGACCGTGACTTCTTCGCCTGCCCCGAGTCCGACATTACCGACACCTCGGCCCTGCTCACCGTGGTGGGCGGCAAGGTGGTCTACGGCGTCGGCGCCTTCGCCGACTTCGACGAATCGGCCCCGCCCCTGGCCATGCCTGACTGGTCCCCCGTGCGCACCTTCAAGGGCTATGGCGCCTGGGGTGTGCAGGAAGGTGCACCGCTGCAGTCGGTCATGCGCAACGCTGCGGCGAACTGCGGCTGCGCCAGCAACTGCAGCATGCACGGCCACGCCCATGCCACGGCCTGGAGCAGCAAGCTGCCCGTGGCCGATCTCAAGGGCTTCTGGGGCGCGCTGGGCTGCGCCTGCTGGGCGGTGTGATATGGGTGCGCTGCACGCTGCTGCCACCGCCCCCTGGGTGCAGTCGCTGGCCCTGCTGTGCCTGTGTGCGGCCTACCTGCAAGGTGGCTGGTACAAGGCCCTGAATTTCCGCGGGGCAGTGGCCGAGGTGAAGGCCCTGGGCCTGACTCCGGCTGCTCCCATTGCAGCGGCCGTCCTGGTGCTGCAGCTAGCGGCCTCGGCCCTGATCCTCACAGGCTGGTACCGCTGGCTGGGTGCGCTGGCCCTCGCAGGTTTCACGGTGCTGGCGGCCTTGCTGGCCGACCGTTTCTGGGCAGCGCCGCAGGCCGAGCGCCAGCGTGCTGCCAACGCATTTTTTGAACACTGGGGCCTGGTCGGCGGCATGTTGCTCGTCGCCTGGCACGATCTCGGAGGCTCCCATGCCGGATAACCCAAAAGCAGCCTCGGGCAGCTTCGCGCCGCTTGCCATCCCCGTCTTCGCTGTGCTGTGGGCCGCCACGGTGCTGGGCAACATCGGCAGCTTCATGCGCGACGTGGCCAGTGCCTGGATGGTGACCGAACTCTCATCCAGCCCCACGGCCGTGGCCCTGATCCAGACGGCGGCCACGCTGCCCGTCTTTCTGCTGGCCATTCCCGCCGGCGTGCTGTCCGACATCCTGGACCGCCGTCGTTTCCTCATCGGCGTGCAGGTGCTGCTGGGAGCCGTGAGCGGTACGCTGCTGGTGCTGGCCCAGAGCAACACCCTCACGGTGGAATACCTGGTGGCCCTGACCTTTGTCGGCGGCATCGGTGCCGCCCTCATGGGCCCGACCTGGCAGTCCATCGTGCCCGAGCTGGTGCCGCGCAGCGAACTCAAGAGCGCCGTGGCCCTTAACTCCCTGGGCATCAACATCGCGCGTGCCATCGGCCCGGCCGCCGGTGGTCTGCTGCTGGCCAGCTTCGGCGCTGCTGCGGCCTACGGGCTTGATGTGCTCAGTTATGTGTTCGTGATCGCCGCCCTCGTCTGGTGGAAACGCCCCAAGGCCGAGGCCTCGGCGCTCAATGAGCAGTTCTTCGGCGCCTTCCGGGCCGGCGTGCGCTATGCCCGTGCCAGTCGCGAGCTGCATGTGGTGTTGCTGCGCGCTGCGGTCTTTTTCCTGTTCGCCAGCTCGGTCTGGGCCTTGCTGCCCCTGGTGGCGCGCCGCATGCTGGGCGGCACGGCCGGTTTCTACGGCGTGATGCTGGGTGCCGTCGGTGCCGGAGCCATCCTGGGCGCCGTGCTGCTGCCCAAGCTGCGCAAGCGCCTCGACACCGACGGTCTGGTGTTGCTGGCTTCTGTGGTGACGGCCTTGGTCATGGGCGTCCTGACCCTGGCGCCGCCCCAGTGGGCTGCCGTGGCGCTGATGCTGGTGCTGGGTCTGGGCTGGATTGTCGCGCTGACCACGCTCAACGGCGTGGCCCAGGCGGTGCTGCCCAACTGGGTGCGCGGCCGGGGTCTCGCCATCTACCTCATGGTGTTCAACGGCGCCATGGCCCTGGGCAGCCTGGGCTGGGGCCTGATCGCTGGCCAGTTGGGCCTTCCGGTCACGTTGCTGATCGGAGCCGTGGGCCTGGTGCTGGTGTCCCTGGTCTTCCACCGCGTCAAGTTGCCTGGCGGCGAAGCCGATCTGCAGCCGTCCAACCACTGGCCCGAGCCCCTGCTGGCAGAACCTGTGGCCCACGACCGTGGCCCGGTCATGATCCAGATCGAGTACCAGGTCGCCGGCGAAGACCTGCCCGCCTTTTTTCAGGCCATGCAGCAGGTGGCCCATGAGCGCCGCCGTGATGGCGCTTATGCCTGGGGTGTGGCCGAGCACACGGGAGAGCCAGGCCGCGTGATCGAGTGGTTCCTGGTCGAATCCTGGGCCGAGCACCTGCGTCAGCATGGTCGGGTTTCCAAGGCTGATGCCGATCTGCAGGCTGCAGCGCTGCGCTACCACCAGGGACCTGACAAGCCCGTGGTCCATCATTTCCTGTCCCTAGATGGACGCAGCACTCAAGCAGGCCCGGGTGTGTCCTTTCACTGAATATGAAATCGGCACTCATCGCTGATGGAATAAGCGATGAGTGCTCCTCAATTTCTATGCAGAGTCAGTTGATGGATCATTGCCAGCGCAGCAACTCACTTGGCTGTTTTGGCCGCGTGCACGGCCACCACCTCGATTTCCACATACCAGGCGGGGTTGGCCAGGGCGGCAATCCGGAAGGCCGAGCGCGCGGGCAGGTTGGGTTGGGTATTCCTTGGCTGTTGAGCGGTCCACCGTTCCTGCAGTGCAGGGGGCAGTCGGTTTCAGCAAAAGCTGTGCCAGCGCTGGGCTTTAGTGCATTAGCGCAATGAAATCGGTCACTTGTTGTTGATGTCAGAAAAATATTGATAAAGCCTATGTATCGCTTGTGATGGATGCTCACTAATTTGAGTCACAGAATGAATGAAAAAGGCGCATCCACCATTGCGGATACGCCTTTGAGGCATCGTGGCAGCAGGGATGCCCGAGCGTGATTCAGGTTTTGTGCGGCATGCTGCCTGCTTCGCTGACCATGACCCGGTTGCGTCCGCTGCGTTTGGCGGCATAGAGCATGGCATCGGCTTGCTGAAAGACGGCTTTGATGTCCATGTCGCTGTCGGGCCAGTGCGCTACCCCCAGCGAAATGGTGATGTGGCCGACATCGGCCAGCGCCATGTCCTCGACCAGTTGGCGCAAGCGCTCGGCGGCGTTGGCGGCGGCATCCAGCGGTGTGTTGGGCAGCAGCAGCAGAAACTCTTCGCCGCCCACACGGCAGGCTACATCGCCCACGCGCGAGACTTCGCGCATGGTGTGGGCCAGTTGCGTGAGCACTTCGTCACCCGTGTCATGGCCAAAGCTGTCGTTGATGCGTTTGAAGTGGTCGATGTCGATGGCGATGACGGAGAAGGATAGCTCCTGTGTCTGAAAGGCCGTGACCGCAGCTTCCAGATGGCGACGGTTGCCCAGGCCGGTCAGCGGGTCGGTGTTGACGTCTTCGCGCAGCTTGGTGATGTTGCGTTGCAGCCGGTTCAGACCCTTGAGCATGGCTTTTTTCAGCTCATGAGACTCAAAGTACCAGGACTTGACGGCCTGAATGTTCTGCGCGGTCTCGGGCTTGTCCATATCGTGTGCGCCATTCGCCAGCTGGCGCAGCGGGCTGGCAATGCGGCGTGCGCTCCACCAGATGACGACCAGCATGACCAGCGCGATGGGCAGGGTTTTGTAGAGCACGGCGCGCATCAGCTTGTTGAGCGGTGCCAGCGTGGTGGCCTTGGGGCGCTGGGCCACGATCCCCCAGCCTGCGACGGGAATGATGGCGTAGCCCGCCAGCATTTCAACCCCCTTGCTGTTGAACACGGTCGCTGCGCCGGATTCCCCTTTGATCACGGAGTTGATGACATCGTTGTTGATCACTCTGTCGCCTACGCGCTGGCTGTCGGGGTGGTAGATGATGTGCTTGTTCTTGTCCACCACATAGACGTAAGTGCCGTCCTGATAAAAGTGCGAGCCCAGCAGCGTGTCGAGAATATTGTCTTCCTTGAGGTAGACGCTGCCCCCCACGGCACCCAGGTATTGGCCGTCAGTACTAAAAATGGGCTGCGAGATAAAGACGATGTAGTTTCCCGCAGTGGACAAATAAGGCTGGCTGACCACCGGGCCGCGTTTGGTCAGCGTCTCCACGACCCCTGCGCTTTGCAGTGTCTTGCCCTTGATTTGCAAGGTTTCGGGTGAGGTGGCCAGCACATAACCCGTGGGGTCGATGATGGTGACGGAGTTGAAACTCTTGGTCTGCAGGCGCAGGCGATGGGCTTCCTGGGTCAGGTACCCAGGCTCCTTCATGTGAGAGGCCATGAGCTGGGCGCTGTACGCCAGTTGCTGCAGAGCGGACTGCAGAAAATCGTCCGTGCTCTTGGCTAGCTTGGTCGCGTAGGCGTGGTGGCCTTCCAGAGTGGTGTCTATCAACTGCTGGCGCTGCACCAGATAGCCGGCGTAGAAGGTGTTGATAAACGGAATCAGCGCGCTGGCGATAGTCAGCGCGAGGATCAGACGCCGCAGGTCAAGCCGGGAGGGCGCGAGGCTGCGGCGCCATGTGTTGGATTTCTTCACTGTGTATGTTGCGGTGGCGGAGCGGCCTGTTTCCTGGGCTTCAGGGCGGGCAGTCCCGGTCACATGTTCATGGAGTACTTGCCCGCATTATGGTTCTTCGGGCCAGAGCCCGGTTCGCGGTCAACCACGATCCGGGGCGTTTCAGGTCGGCGCTATTCGCTGAACCTGCACTGCACAGTCGTAAAAGCAGGGCGCACGGCCAATGTCGGTGAGCTTCTGGTGCGTCAGCTCGTTCACATTGGTGCCATTGGCCCCTTGCTTGCGCCACCAGATGCCCAGTCCCACCACCAGCCCCAGACGCGCGCGGCCGTTGAGGCTGGCGTGGCAGACATGCTCGCCACGAGCATTGAAGACACGCAGCCGGTCACCGTCGGTAATACCGCGCAGGGCAGCGTCGTCAGGGTGCATCTCCAGCATGGGCTTATCTTCCATGCGGGCCAGACTGGCCACATTGGTAAATGTGCTGTTGAGAAAGTTGCGCGCCGGCGGTGAGATCATGGCCAGCGGGTAGTCGGCCGTAGGGGGTTCGTAATTGGGAATGTAGTCGGGCAGGGTGTTGATGCCCAGCCGGGCCAGCGCCGGATTGTCAAACTCGCACTTGCCTGAGGGGGTGGCAAAGCGCCCTTCAGCAAACGGCGCATCGGGCAGCGGGATATGCGCAAAGCCGCGCTCCATCAACTCTTCAAAATCAATAGCTGTATGCGCAACGGCTGCGCGGCATAGAGCCTCATCTGAATCCGAAAAGTGCGCTGCGGCAAAGGCAGAGTCGAGTCTGGCCATATGAGAGGCCAGGTCGCGGAATATCTGCCCGTTGCTGCGGGCCTGACCCTCGGGCGCAATGGCGGGGCGGTTGAGCAGCACATCGGTGTGGCCGTAGCTGCCGTGAATGTCCCAATGCTCGAGCTGGGTGGTGGCGGGCAGCACATAGTCGGCGTTGTCAGCCGTGTCGGTCATGAAATGCTCAAGCACCACGGTAAACAGGTCTTCCCGTGCAAAACCGGCCGCCACCTTGGCAGACTCCGGGGCCACGGCCACGGGGTTGCTGTTGTAGACCACCACTGCTTGTACCTTGGGGCCAAATTGGGCATCGCCTTCATGGAGCAGCACATCGCCAATCTGGCTCATGTTCAGCGTGCGCGGCCTGCGCTGGCCCAGCAGTTGCGGCATCTGCACTGCAGGCCGGTTGAAGGGCGATACGCCTGAACTTGATAGCAGCAGCCCTCCGGCACGATTGCGCCAGGCGCCAATCAAGGCGGGCAGGCAGGCAATGGCTCGCACCGCATTGCCGCCGCCGCGCACGCGCTGCATGCCGTAGTTGAGGCGAATGGCTGCCGGCTTGGTCGTGCCGTAGTCGCGGGCCAGTGACTGAATCTGCTCCACCGTCAGCCCGCAGACCTGAGCGGATCGCTCTGGTGGCCACTCAAGCGCTCTGGCTTTGAGGGCCTCCCAGCCCTGCGTGTATTGCGCCAGATAGTCGTGATCCAGCCAGTTGTTGACGATCAGCTCATGCATCAGCGCCAGTGCCAGCGCGGCATCGGTGCCGGGCAGCAGTTGCAGATGCTCATGGCATTTGTCGGCGGTCTCGCTTTTGCGTGGATCTATGCAGACCAGCTTGGCCCCATTGCGCTTGGCCACCTGCGCATAGCGCCAGAAATGCAGATTGCTGGCAATGCTGTTGCTGCCCCAGATCAGGATGAGTTGGCTTTCGGCAAAAAATTCCACCCGCATGCCCAACTTGCCGCCATAGGTGTGGGTCAGCGCCTCGCTGCCCGCGCTGGCGCAGATGGTGCGGTCCAGGAGGCTGGCACCCAGTTGGTGAAAAAAGCGCCGGTCCATGCTTTCGCTCTGCACCAGGCCCATGGTGCCGGCGTAGCTGTAGGGAAGAATCGCCTCGGGGTTGTGCTGCGCAATGTGGTGCAGGCGCTGGGCTATGTCGGCAAGGGCCTCGTCCCAACTGACGGGGGTGAACTGGCCGCTGCCCTTGGGGCCGCTGCGCTTGAGCGGCTGCAGCACGCGGCCTGCATGGTAGGTGCGCTCCGTGTATTTGCTGACCTTGGCGCAGAGAACACCATCGGTGTGTGCATGCTCTGGGTTGCCCTGGACCTTGATGGCCGTGCCGTCTGCGACGGTGGTGATGAGGGCGCAGGTGTCCGGGCAGTCATGCGGGCAGGCGCCGCGTACTTGAGCGATGTGGGGCATGTTGTGAGCTCGAAAACAGGAGCAATTCGCGGACAAACCGCTTTGTCAGCCTATTATGCGACTCGCATGAATGTCAAAAAACGTGAAATGCGACCTACCAGAAATGAGCCGATCAGGCTCTTAACGATGAACAGCCAGTAATGAGAGCGAGAGCAATGCGAGACATGCAGATGGGATGGAATCGTCGTCAGTTTGTGACTGCCACGGCAGGCTTGGCCGCTGGAGTCTGGGGCGTTAACAGCTACGCACAGGAGGCGACAGGCCCCATCGTGCTGGGCCAGTCTTGCGCACTGACAGGGGCATCAGCACAACTGGGTACGCAGTTCTCGCAGGGTGCCAAGCTGTACTTCGATCAGCTCAATAGCCAGGGCGGCATCGGCCGCCGCCTGATAGAGCTGCGCACGCTGGATGATGGCTACGAGCCCGAGCGCTGCGTGGCCAATACGCAGAAATTTCTGGCCGATAACGTGATGGCCCTGTTTGGTTATCTTGGCACGCCGACCAGCATGGCGGCACTGCCCTTGCTGCAAAAAGCCAAGGTGCCGCTGATTGCGCCGCTGACAGGTAGCGCCGTTTTGCGTGACCCCAAGCTGGCGCAGACGGTCTTCAATCTGCGTGCCTCCTATGCCGATGAAACCGCGCTCATGGTCAAGCAGCTGGTCTCACTGGGCCTCAAGAAGATCGCGGTGTTTTATCAAAACGATGCCTATGGCCAGTCGGGTCTGGACGGCGTGACCCAGGCACTGCAAAGCCAGGGCCTTAAACCCGTGGGCGCTGCCACTGTGGAGCGCAACTCTCAGGATGTGGCCAAGGCGATCAAGACATTGCTGCCACTGGGGGCGGATGTGATCGTGCAGGTGGGCACTTATGCGGCCAGCGCTGCCTTTGTGCGCGCCGCGCGACAGGCCGGCTATGGCGGTCAGTTCTACAACGTGTCGTTTGTGGGGACCTCGGCGCTGGCGCAGGCTTTGGGCAAGGAGGCCGAGGGTGTCGTGGTGACCCAGGTCGTGCCCTCGCCCTTTAAGACATCACATCCTCTGGCGCGCGAGTTTCAGGCGGCACTGCAGAAAAATGGCGCCGCATTGCAGCCCAATTACTCGAGCATGGAAGGTTATCTGGCCGCCCGTGTTGTCGGCGAGGCGCTGAAGTCTGCCGCCGCCGCTGGTCGGCTGCAGCGCGACGGCCTAGTGGCGGCGCTGGAAGCCCTGAACGGCCAGCAGGTTGCGGGTTTTCCCATTGCTTTCCGTCCACAGGCAGGCAAGCCGGGTTTTGTGGAGTTGTCCATGCTCACAAGCGACGGTAAAGCGAGAGTTTGAGGCTTTGATGCAGCGAGGGCGCAGCCTCTCTTGCTTTGGGTCATCATATTGTTTTTGCTAATGATGACCCCAAGGAGAGAGCGCATGGCCCTGCTGCCCGAACTTCAAAAAAGCGCCCCTGACATTGCCGCCCTGCGCCGCGATATTCATGCCCACCCGGAGCTGTGTTTTGAGGAGATTCGCACCTCCGATCTGGTCGCTGAAAAGCTGGAGCAATGGGGTATTCCTACCCATAGAGGCTTGGGAAAAACCGGGGTCGTAGGCATCATCCACGGCCGCGATGGTGGCAAGAATGGCCGCGCCATTGGCCTGCGTGCCGATATGGACGCCCTGCCGATGCAGGAGTTCAACACCTTTGAACATGCCAGCCGCCACGCCGGCAAGATGCATGCCTGCGGCCACGATGGCCACACGGCCATGCTGCTGGCCGCCGCGCAATATCTGGCGGCCCATCGCGAGAGCTTTGAAGGCACGGTCTACGCCATCTTCCAGCCTGCAGAAGAAGGCGGCGGCGGAGCGCGTGAGATGGTCAATGACGGCCTGTTCACCCAGTTTCCCATGCAGGCCGTGTATGGCATGCACAACTGGCCCGGCATGAAGGCCGGAACCATGGCCGTGGGCGCAGGCCCGGCCATGGCCTCCAGCAATGAATTCAAGATCGTCGTGCGGGGCAAGGGCGGTCACGCAGCCATGCCGCACATGGTGGTGGACCCGGTGCCCGTGGCGGCCCAGCTCATCATGGCTTTTCAGACCATCGTCAGCCGCAACGTCAAGCCGATTGAAGCGGGCGTGATCTCCGTCACCATGATTCATGCGGGTGAAGCCACCAACGTTGTGCCCGACAGCGTAGAGCTGCAAGGCACGGTGCGCACCTTCTCGCTGGAGGTGCTGGACCTGATCGAGCAGCGCATGAAGCAGATCAGCGAATCGCTGTGCGCCGCCCACGGCACGCAATGCACGTTTGAGTTTGTGCGCAACTACCCGCCCACCATCAACACCGCCCTTGAGGCCGAGTTTGCGCAAAACGTGATGCGTGAGATTCTGGGCGATGCCGGCGTGGTGCCGCAGGAGCCATCCATGGGCGCAGAAGACTTTGCCTTCATGCTGCTGGAAAAGCCCGGTGCCTACTGCTTTATCGCCAACGGCGACGGCGACCACCGCGCGCTGGGCCACGGTGGCGGCCCCTGCACGCTGCACAACCCCAGCTATGACTTTAATGACGAGCTGATCCCACTGGGCGCAACCTTCTGGGTCAAGCTGGCACAACGCTGGTTGGAGCAGCCAACGCGCGGGTGATTGCTTCTGTCTGCTGGAGTTTGCCCGGCGGGCAGTCGTGCTGAACCAGCGCGTGAAGGCGCTGTGGCTGTTGTAGCCCAGTATGGACGCGATCTGGCCGACGGAGTACTCCGGGTTGTGCACACAGCGTTGTGCCAGGTCGTATCGAACTTCATGATGCATTACATCCAGCCTCGCTCGCATATGCTGGACATGGCTGCAGAGCTCTTTGGTCACGTGCTGGCGGGGCGTCTCGTCAGCGAGCCTCAGCAGGAGTTTGCGCTGGCGGATGCTGCGCAAGCCCATCGCGCGCGGGAGCCGCGCAAGACCATGGGATCTACCGTGCTCGTGCCGTGACAGCGTGGTGAAAATGCAGGGCTTGTAAAGCCATTGCTGAGATCTGTGCCAGCGCTTTATCCCCAAGCGCTGGCATTTTTCTTTGATTGGGTCTGCGCATGGTGTTCTGAAGCTGAGTGAGGCGCCCAAGGCTGGCGTGGCTGTGACGTGCCAATCTGGCTTTCGCTACGTCCTGCTTTTCAAGGATTGAGCGCCCTGTGAAATAAAAAGAACGGTCGTTCTAATTTTATGGATTTTTGGCTACACTGAGCTGAACTATTCAAAGCCTAGGAGACCCTTCATGTCCGATCTGAACACCACGTTTGAAGAAGCCGTTAAGAATTCCACCTCGATCAGCGAGCGCCCCGATAACGCCACGCTGCTCAAGATCTATGGTCTGTACAAGCAGGCCACAGATGGCGACAACGAGACCAAGAAGCCCAGCTTCACCGACATGGTGGCGCGTGCCAAGTGGGATGCCTGGGCCAAGCTCGAAGGCACCTCGCCCGATGAAGCCAAGCAGCTTTATATTGACCTGATCGCGTCGTTGAAGTGACCACTGCTTGAAACTGGCACAGCCTGAAGCCAGAGAAAACGTGCAAGATCCGTCTCGCAGCGAGGCTGTCCGTTCCCCTCTAGCGCATAGCGCCAGAGAGGGGGAGGCGGCGAAGCCGTTCAGGAGGTGTCAGTACTTGTTCGAGAAGTTGGCCGAGATGCGCTGCCGCAGATAATCCGCCCCTGTGATGGGCGGATATTTTTTTGCCGGGCCTTCAATCACCGCATCTTCATTGGCCTGGCAGAAGAACGCCAAGCTGTAGCGCGAGCCCTGGTATTCATGCGGCTGCGGATTGCGTACTCGGTGAAAGTTGCTGGGTAGCTGGTCGTCGCTCCAGCGCGTCAGCATGTCGCCGATATTGCAGGTGATGACGCCGTCGACGGGCTTTACTGGCGTCCATTGCTGGGCCTCGGCCTCCTTGCCGGGCAGCACTTGCAGTCCGCCCTGACCGGCACGCTGGAACAGCAGGGTCAGGCAATCAAAGTCGGTATGCGCGCCGGCACGCCACAGGCCTGTTTCTTCTTTCAATGCCGGGTCTACCGCAAAGTAATGCAGCATGCGCAGCGTGCTCTGATAGCTGGGTACTTCCGGGTTATGCGCACGGGTAAAGAAGTCTTCATCAAAACCCAGTTTGTAGGCAAAGCAAGACAGCAGCTGCATGCCAACCTTCCAGCATTGCTGTTCAAACGCCAGTGTGGCTTGCTGAAAGCCTGCCAGTTCTTCTTCCGCAGGCCACAGCCCTTCCATGCGCGGGCGTGTGACCTGGTAGGACTCTTTCTGGTCTGGGGTCTTGGTGGACGGGCGAATCTGCGCCTTGTGCTCCCAGCCGGCGTTGCGCGCCAGCGGCCATTGCGCCTTCACTACTGCGGGCAGGGCAAAGAACTGCTGCGCACGCTCAAACGCGGCATCGATATCGGCCTGTGCAATGCCATGGCCCGACACCTGAAAAAAGCCGATATCTACCGAAGCGCTCCATAGCTGTTCGGCAATTTCCGGCTTGCGCGCTTCAAAGTGGCTGATATCGATGACGCGCACTTCGCGGGCGCTGGTCTCTGCGCCCTGTCCGCCCATGCGGGCTTCCTTGTTGAGTTCGCCCAGTGCGTAAGTGGATTGGCTGGCATTCATGGTCTGCATAAGTCTCTCTCTTGCAATGACTTCAGACGCACGCGCAGGGAGCGTTGGCTTGAAATGGCGGGCCTCTGAAGTGTGAGGAACAGGTGCGGCCAAAGCCGTACCCGCTTCAAGAGCAATGACCCGCGAAGCTGCTGAACTCGGGTTGAGAACAGTGCACCGTGCTGAACGCTTCTACTCTTGATTGAAGTGCAGCAAACACCGTGCCAGCAAGGCTTACGGGGCAGGAGGCGGCATTTTTGGTGCATTGCTTTAATTTGGTGCAGACCTGTGCATCAACGCATGCACAGTGGTTGGTGGCTTGCACCGTTGTGAGTCGTTGGCGCTACTTTTAAGAGGCGTCAAAAAGCAGGCACGCCAATTGCTTAGTTGATGAACGAGTAGAAGCGTTCAGCCTGCCATCCACGCAGCGCCCGGAAATTGCTCATGTTCTGCCAGTGGCTGTGCTGCTGGATCTGTGCCCCAAGACTTGAGAGTTCCGCCATGCAACGTCGTCATTTTCTCGCCGCCTTACCCCTATGTTCTGCGCCCTGGGTGCATGCGCAGGGCAAGTCGCTGACTCCGCTGAAATTCACGCTGGATTTTCGGGTCACCTCGCAGACGGCACCTTTTTTTCTGGCGCTGCAAAACGGCTACTACCGCGAAGAAGGGCTGGATGTGAGTCTGGACGTGGGGTCAGGCTCGGTGGCTTCGATTACTCGCATTGCCAGCGGCGCTTACCAACTGGGACTGGGTGATATCAGCTCGCTGATCGAGTTCAATGCGCAGAACGCTGGAACGCCGCGTGTGCAGGTGGTCTATCAGTACTACAACCGCGCACCCTTCGTCATCATTGGACGCAAAGATCGCGGGATTACCTCTGATTTCCTGAGTCTCAAGGGCAAGAAGGTCGCCGCTGCGGCGGTGGAATCCACGCGCCGTGCATGGCCCATGGTTGCGCGCAACAAGCATCTGCCTGCCGATCTGTTTTCATGGTCTACCACCGAATTTTCTGCCCGCGATAACGTGATGGTGCGGGGTGATGTGGATGCCGCCACTTATTTCCATGACTCTGCGGTGTCGCTGTTTGCGCGCATCAAGCCCGAAGAGCTTTCCATACTGCATTACACCGATGCGGGCGTGCAGTTGTATGGCAACGCCATCCTTGCATCCAGCGCATTGATTGCCGAAAAGCCGCAGCTGGTGGCCGCCTTTTTGCGCGCCACCAACCGAGCGATTGTGGAGTGCATTGCCAACCCGGCCGCTGCAGTCGCGGCCGTGCGCCAGCGCGAACCGATTCTGGATGAAAAAACGGAGCTGGCGCGCTGGGCCATCACCACCCAGTACATTGCGGCGGCAGACACGAAAAGCCATGGTCTGGGCGATTTCAGCAAGCGCCTTCTGGAGCAGCAGGTGGACAGCGTGGTGCAAACCTTTGCGCTCAAAACAACGCCATCGGCGGATGCCCTGTTCAACAGCAGCATGTTGCCGCCCAAGTCGGTGCGAATGCTCAAGGCCTGAGGAGCAGATGCACATGTCCTTGCCTCAAGAACAAGCACTGAATGACGTGGATGGCCGCTATCTGCGCCAGGCCATCGCCTTGGCTGACAAAGCGCGTGAGCGCGGCAACCGCCCGTTTGGCGCGCTGATTGTGGCGGCCAATGGTCGCGTGCTGGCCGAGGCCAGCAATGCCAATGGCGAAAGCGGCGACTGCACGGCCCATGCCGAGCTGTCGGCTATTCGCCTGGCCAGCCCGCTGCACTGCCGTGATGCGCTGGCCACCGCCACGCTGTATTCATCGGCCGAGCCCTGCGTGATGTGCGCGGGCGCCATTTTCTGGTCTGCGATTGGCCGCGTGGTCTATGGCATTGATGCCGAGCGCCTGCGCGTATTTCGTGGAGAGAGGCTGGATCAGAAGGATGCAGAGCTGTCTTGCCGCGACGTTTTTGAGCGTTCGTCACACCCCATTGAATGTATTGGCCCGTCACTCATCGCCGAGGCTAGCCAGTCGCACCAGGGTGGCTGGAAAAGCTGAACGAATTGAATTTTTATAAGCCAACGAGAGAGGAATTCACCATGCAAACCAAGCGACTGTTCATGCAGACCGTGCTGGCTCTGGGTGCTTACGCCAGCACCACGGCAGCCTTTGCCGCCACGCCCATCAAGTTTCAGCTGGACTGGCGCTTTGAAGGGCCGTCTGCCCTGTTCTTGCAGCCTGTCGCTAAGGGCTACTTTCAGGCCGCAGGTCTGAATGTGGTGGTGGATGCGGGCAGTGGCTCTGGCGGAGCCATTCAGCGCGTGGCATCAGGGTCGTATGACATGGGTTTTGCCGACATGGCAGCGCTGATGGAGTTTTACGCCAATAACCCCGAGGTGAAAGACAAGCCTGTGGCCGTGATGATGGTCTACAACAGCACGCCATCATCGGTGCTGGCTCTGAAGAAAAGCGGTATCGCCAAGCCTGCGGATCTGACGGGCAAGAAGATGGGCGCACCGGTGTTTGATGGTGGCCGCCGTGGTTTTGCGCTGTTTGCCAAGGCCAACAAGGTGGGCGATGTGCAGTGGACGAGCATGGACCCACCACTGCGCGAGACCATGCTGGTGCGTGGTGATATTGATGCGATCACGGGCTTCAGCTTCACATCGCTGCTGAATCTGGAAGCGCGTGGTGTCAAGGCTTCTGATGTGGTGGTCATGCCGTTTGCGGACAACGGTGTGAAGCACTACGGCAACGCCATCATCGCCAGCGCCAAGATGGTGCGCGAGAACCCCGAAGCCATTCGCGCTTTTCTCAAAGCCTTTGCCAAAGGGGCCAAGGAGGTCATGGCCAGCCCGGCAGCTTCCATTGCTTATGTGAAAGAGCGTGACGGCATCGTCAACACCGCCATGGAAACCCGCCGCCTGCAGCTGGCGCTGGATGGCGTGGTCAACACCAGCGATGCACGTGCCGAGGGTTTTGGCCAGATCAATGCCACACGCATGGCGCTGATGGCATCGCAGGTGTCGGATGTGTACGCGACCAAGACCCGCGTGAATCCTGATCTGGTCTGGAGCGGCCGATTTCTGCCGCCTGTTGCCGATCTCGACGTCTTCCCCAAGAAGTAATTACTCATTGATTGATAGCTGGATGCGCTTGATTGATAAGCGCTACAGCCCTGTTTCTTATGAACTCATCAGATACTGAAACTGCCAGACCGTTTGTCGAATTCAAGGATGTCTGGCTGGCCTACAACGAGGAATTGCTGCAGGCCAATCACTTTGCGGTGGAGGCGATTGACCTGACGGTCAAGCGTGGCGAGTTCATCGCTATCGTCGGTCCGTCGGGTTGCGGCAAGTCCACCTTTATGAAGCTGACTACGGGGCTGAAGATGCCGTCCATAGGACGGATTACCGTGGATGGCGAGCGCGTGACCGGACCACTCAAAATCTCGGGCATGGCGTTTCAGTCATCGTCGCTGCTGCCCTGGCGCACCACGCTGGACAATGTGCTGCTGCCGCTGGAGATCGTGGAGCCGCACCGCTCGCAGTTCAAGAAAAAGCGCAAGGAATATGAGGCGCGTGCGATTGCGCTGCTGGCCAAGGTGGGGCTGGCGGGCTATGAGCGCAAGTTCCCGTGGCAGCTTTCAGGCGGCATGCAGCAGCGCGCCAGCATTTGCCGGGCATTGATTCATGAGCCGCAGATGCTGTTGCTGGATGAGCCCTTCGGCGCGCTGGATGCCTTCACCCGTGAGGAGCTGTGGTGCATTTTGCGGGACCTGCAGGCCGAGCAGAAGTTCAACGTGATTCTGGTCACGCACGACCTGCGCGAAAGCGTTTTTCTGGCCGACACCATCTATGTGATGAGCAAGAGCCCTGGTCGATTTGTGGTGCGCCGCGACATCGATCTTCCACGTCCGCGTGATCTGGAAGTGACCTACACGCCAGAGTTTTCAGACATTGTTTATGAACTGCGTGGCCATATCGGTGCCATGCGCAAGAGTGGCGCGTCAAGCGCCACTGTGATCAACCAATAAGGCGCACCATGAAGCACAAAAAAATAGCGGAACGCTGGGCACCGTGGGTCTTGCTGCTGCTGATCGTGCTGCTCTGGCAGGTGATCTGCGCGGGCTTTGGCGTGTCGGAATTCATCTTCCCCAGCCCCTGGGCCATAGGTCATCAACTTTATGAGTTTGCAGGCACGATTGCCATGCACGCGTGGCGCACCTACTGGGTGACGATGGCGGGCTTTGGACTGGCGATTGTGGTGGGCGTGCTACTGGGCTTTCTGATCGGTTCCTCGCGCTTGGCCTATGCAGCCTTCTACCCGTTGATGACGGCGTTCAATGCGCTGCCCAAGGCGGCGTTTGTGCCGATTCTGGTGGTCTGGTTCGGCATTGGCGCGGGGCCGGCGATTCTGACGGCGTTTCTTATCAGCTTCTTCCCCGTCATGGTCAATATCGCGACAGGGCTGGCCACGCTGGAGCCTGAGCTGGAAGACGTGCTGCGCGTGCTGGGTGCCAAGCGCTGGGATGTGCTGATGAAGGTCGGTCTGCCACGTTCGTTGCCCTACTTTTTTGGTTCGCTCAAAGTGGCGATCACGCTGGCGTTTGTGGGCACTACTGTCAGCGAGATGACGGCCGCCAACGAAGGCATTGGCTACCTTCTGGTCTCCGCCGGCTCCTCCATGCAGATGGGGCTGGCGTTTGCCGGGCTCATCGTGGTGGGCGCTATGGCGATGGTGATGTATGAGCTGTTCAACCTGGTCGAAAAGCACACCACGGGCTGGGCCCATCGTGGCTCACAGGGTGAGTGATTTGAAACCATCGCACTGATTTTGATAGCTGCCTGAGCACTATCCATAAAAGGAAAAGGCCTGCCAGATCATGAATCTGGCAGGCCTTTTGTTTTCGGCAGAGTGTGACGCTTAGCTGGCTTTGCGGCAGCTGGAGAACGCGTCCATAGGCGGCTTGTAGGTAGGCGTTGTCACATCCATCAAGCCCAGCACCGTGTGGAACAGGTTGTCGTGCGAGAACGGCTGATCCAGCGTCTTGCTCAGGCAGCTCTGGTCAAGACGGGTGCGCGCGCCCAGCGTGCCCAGCCAGCTAATCATGGGGACATGCTTCTGGTCATCAGGCGCCATGGCATAGGGCATGCCGTGTAGGTACACGCCCAGCTCGCCCAGTGATTCGCCGTGGTCGGACATGTAGAACATGCCGGTTTCGTACTGGCTTTGCTGGGTCTTGAGCCAGTCGATGGTCTGGGCCAGAAAGTGGTCGGTGTAGCGAATGGAGTTGTCGTAGACGTTGACCACGCTTTCCTTGCTGCAGCTCGACAGGGCGTTGGTGGCGCACTCAGGCTTGAAGGCCTTGAGATCGGGCGTGGAGCGCTTGAAGTACTCAGGGCCATGGCTGCCCATCTGGTGCATGACCAGCACCAGGCCTTTGGCGCGGCGTGCGGGGTCCAGCTTGGCGATACGTTCATCCAGGCCATTGAGCAGCAGGCCGTCCAGACATTCGCCGTCTTTGCTGCACAGCGCCTTGCCTGCAGCGGTGTTCACGCTGTCGGCGGTATCGGCCATGGGAATGCGCTTGCACACGCCTTTGCAGCCTGCTTGGTTGTCGACCCAGAGCACGGCCAGACCGGCGGCCTGTATGACGTCGAGCAGGTTGTCATGCTCGATCTTGGAGGCGTAATAGCCTTCGCGCCCCAGATTGGAGAACATGCAGGGCACGGACTCGCGGGTGCTGGTGCCGCAGGAGCGGGCATTGCGCCAGCTCAGCACGTCGAGTTTGGACAGTTCGGGGTTGGTGTCGCGTGCATAGCCGTTGAGGCTGAAGTTCTTGGCGCGGGCAGTCTCACCCACCACGAGCACCAGCAGCGGTGGCTTTTGAGCGGCGGCATAGCTTGTGCCCAGCGCCGCGCCCGCCGTGATGCTGACAAAGGGCTTGGTCTTGTTGAGGATAGGGTCCAGCGCCACCGATGCGGCGGAGAGCACCGGGTTGATCGGGTTGATCATGTAGCGCAGCCACAGGTTGTTGCGCACCACAGGCGCCAGGTCTTTGTACGACACGGCCAGCGACGCTGCGATGAGCGCTGCGCCCAGCACGAGCATCAGCGCCGTGCGCAGCACATTGCGCAGAGCGCTTCGAGCAGGCTTGAGAGGGGTTTTCCACAGCCAGATAGCCGGCAGTATGGCGACCACCAGCATCTCGCCCAGCAGCTTGATGTTGAACAGGTCGGCACTTTCACGCGCATCCGTTTGCAGGATGTTGTGAATCATGCCTTTGTCCATGACCGTGCCGTAGCTGACCATGAAGTACTGGGCACTGGCTGCCACCAGCAGCAGCGCCATCCAGAAAGGCTTGGTAAAGCGAGGCCAGGCGAACAGGGCCGTGGCCAGCAGGCTGGCACCCAGCACCAGTGGCAGGATGCGAATGGCCAGCAGGGTCAGGCTGCCGTGGTAGCCATCCAGTTCAGGCAGGCGCAGCCACAAGGCCCAGTTGGCTGTCAGCGTCAGCCAGATGGCCAGAGCCAGAGCGATGAACTGGGGGGTCCGGGGCTGGAAAAGTCGCTTGTGCGAGGGGGGAAGTGCGGAGTCTAGGTTAGCCACAACGTCAGCGGGTAAATAGGTATCGGCGAAGTCTGGCGGGACTTTCTTAAAAACCGCTGAAGCCTCCTAGATGGTTAACCCCTGTAAGCAATTGTTTATTTTTTTTACCGGGTTGATTGGCAGAGCGCGACTGCCGTAGCGGCTTCATTCCACTGCGCGCACAGGCGTTGGCGGCGTTCATCGGCAGGCAATTCGGCCAGCTCGCGCATTTGGGCGTAAAAGCGCTGCCAAGTCTCGGGTGTTGCCGGGTCATTGCCGCGCAGCTGCTGCCACCAGTGCGTCATGGCCGGAACCCAGTCGTCGTAGGTGGAAAGGGCTCCAAAGCTGGCGTTGTTGGCGCTCGCTACCCAGTCATCGGTCTGGGCCAGTCGCTGCAGGTACTGCTCACGCAGTGCAAACGTGGTGAGCAGTGGCTCATCGACGGCCAGCCATTGCGCTCTGAGCTGTGCATAACTGGCACGAAATTCTGAAAACACTGTTTTTTTGATAGCTATCAGCGCTTGCTCATCAAGCGGTTGAGTGCTGTTTGACTCATAAATGCTCTGCAGGCGCTGGCGGGTCTCGCGCTTCAGCTGCTGCCAGAGTGAGCGGCGCTGCTGGCCTTGCTGCCAGCGCTTTTGCGTGGCGGCGCTGGCATGGGTTTGCAGCCACAGCGGCGTGGCAATCCGCTCCACCGTGCTGGCAAAGGATTCGTTGAAGGCCGAGTCGTTCTTCACATACAGCAGCTGATGCGCCAGTTCATGGAACAACAGGCCGGCAAAGTCGCCCTCCTGCCAGTGGGTAAAGGTGCTGAGCAGCGGGTCGCCCCCTAGCCAGTTCAGATAGCCCAGCGTTGAATAGGCGGGCACGCCGTAGACGCTGGTTTCCAGCCCCTGGGCTTGCATGGCGCTGGCCTCGGTCTGCGCATCGCCCTTGGCGAAATAGCCGCGGTAGGCAATGCAGCCGGTGATGGGAAAGCACCACTGGTGCATGGTCAGGCTGTAGGGCGGCGCGGCCACCACATTCCACACGGCAAACGGGCGCTGCAGCTGGGCAAAGCGGGTGTAGCTGGTGTTGTCGGGCAGGGCCAGTTGCTGGCTGGCAAAGCGCCGCATCTGCCGCGCGGTTTGCAGCCGCTGGCGCAGCGCCGGACTTAGTGCCTCGTCGGTCAGCCAGTCATCAATGGGTTTGGCGGCCTGCATGATTTGCATCTGCCCCTTGAATCCTTGCCAGTAATAGCCTGCGCTGCTGCAGCCCGCAAGACCGACAATTACGGCGCTAATGCCTAGTGCAGCCGTCAGGCTGACTACACTCATCCTTTTTCTCATTGCGCTTGTCCGCCAGTCTGGTTCTGTTTCATGGATTTTTTAACTCTCGCCATCATTGTCACCACCGTGCTCTTTGTGCTCAAGAAGCAAGAGCAGCGCCAGCACACCCAGCTGCTGGGCCAGCACTTGTCGAGTTTTCAGATTGAAAAACTCATGGCCAACCTGATGGAGGGCTATCTGCGCGTGCTGGGTGAGCCAGATGCCCAACGCCGTGATCAGATCTGGCCCGTGCTTGAGAATACCGAAAGCAGTCTGGTCAGTCAGTTTCAGCGCTTTGCCGATGAATTTGCCACCCTGCCTGCTGAGCAGACGCGCGCCAGCACCTTGCCACTGGCTTTGCCTTATATGACCCGCGTTCTGCCATCGGCCACGCTGGATGTGCGCGAGGCCATGAAGCTGCACGCCAAGGCCATGGCTGCGGCCCGCGTGGGTGATGCCACCGACGAGGAAGAGCGCAAACGCCGTGCCTTCACCATGACGGCTGAGCTGATGCTGATGCAGCACACCTGCCACTGGTTCTGCCGTGGCCGCACCGTGGCATCCATGCGCCTGCTGGCACGCCACAAGACGGCGTATGAACAGGTGCTGCAGTCCGTGGCACCCGCAACGCTCAAGGCCTATCAAAAGCTGGTGAATGCTCGCAGCTGAGCCCTGAACTGGCTTTCCTTGTAGTTGAGAAGTTTCCCGTCTTGACCCTGCCATAGTCGATGTGAACAATGGTTTTCATGAAAAACCTGTTGAGCACATTGGCGCCGCTGCTTGAAAAACTTCCGGTGACGGTATCGGTGCAACTCCCCTCGGGTGAGCGTACCGGCCCTGAAGGCAGTGCGGTTCAGCTGATCTTTCGCTCTCCCAAAGCGTTTGCGGCGCTGCTAGGGGGCGAGGTAGGTTCTGTGGCCTCGGCCATTGTTGAGGGCTGGGTCGAAGTGCAGGGCAGCCCGCGCGACATCATGGCCGTGGCTGCTGGCCTGCTGCACGGAGACCCGATCAGTCATACCCCCTCATGGCTGGGGCAGACCATCTCCAAGGCTCGCTCGCTGGCCATGCACACGCTGACGCATGATGCTGAGCAAATTCAGTTTCACTACGACCTCTCGGATGATTTCTACACGCTGTGGCTAGACCCGCGCCGCGTTTATTCCTGCGCTTATTACAAAGAGGCGGGCATGACATTGGCCCAGGCGCAAGAAGCCAAGCTGGACCACATCTGCAAAAAGCTCAAGCTGCAGCCGGGCGAACGCTTCTGGGACATTGGCTCGGGCTGGGGTGGCTTGATTTTCTGGGCCGCAGAGCACTACGGCGTGCAGGCCCACGGCATCACCCTGTCGCGCAACCAGTTTGACCATGTCCAGCGGCTGATTGCCGAAAAAGGCCTGCAGGGCCGCGTGCAGGTGGAGTTGCGGGACTACCGGCAGATGGAGGGTGTACAGCCCTTTGACAAGATTGGCTCGGTTGGCATGTTCGAGCATGTGGGCAGCGCCAATCTGCCTGAATACTTTGAGACCATCTACGCCATGCTTAAACCCGGTGGGCTGGCGCTGGTGCATGGCATCACCGCAGGCGGCGTCAGCAACGTAGAGCTGGGCGCGGGCATGGGCGACTTCATCAACCGCTACATCTTCCCCGGCGGCGAGCTGATGCATGTGAGTCGCGTGTTGCACGATGTGGCGGCCAGCGGGCTGGAGATGGTGGACACGGAAAACCTGCGCCCCCACTATGCGCGCACGCTCTGGGCCTGGTCGGATGCGCTGGAGGCGCAACTGGGCGAGGCTCAGGCCATACTGCAGGCCCAGTATGACGAGGCGAAGGCCGCCAAGGCCATACGCGCTTATCGCTTGTATCTGGCGGGCAGCGCCATGGGTTTTGAGCATGGCTGGATTGCCCTGCATCAGATGCTGTGCAGCAGACCTGATGGCGACCTGGCTACCGGTGAAATGAAAGGCGCGCAGAGCGGCTATCCTTTCAACCGCGAATACATCTACCGTTGAAGGAACAGCACCATGCCCTATAAATTCAAATCGCGCGCCACCGCAGATCTCATCATGCTGGATGCCAATGCCCGCACGCTGCTGGAAATCATGGGCAAGTCGCCTGATGATGCGCAAGGCATCATCACCGTAGCGCAAATTCCGGCCGCCATCGCGGCTCTGGAAGCCGCCGCCGCAGAAGAAGCCGCGCGGCGTAATGGCCAGAGCAATGCTCAGCCTGAGGGCGATGAGCAGGACGAAGATGCCGATCCTGTGAGCCACGACAGCGTGGCTCTGGCCAAGCGCATCGTGCCGCTGGTCGATATGCTGCGCCGCAGTGCAGCCGAGGGCAAGGATGTCACCTGGTAAGCAGCGCTCTCTGCTCCGACCACCAATAAAAAAGCCTGCTTTCGCAGGCTTTTTTATTGGTTCAGGTGCTTGATTAGTCGGCGTAGATGCCTGCGGCCTTGATGACCTGGCCCCACTTGGCAATTTCGCTTTCCACAAACTTCTTGTGACCTGCGGGATTGATACGGTCATCTGAGGCGATCACGGCACCCAGCGCTTCCTGGCGCTTGATGAACTCAGGATCCTTCAGCGAAGTCTTCATGGCTGCGTTGACCTTGGCGACCACATCAGCAGGTGTGCCCTTGGGCGCGTACAGGCCGTGCCAGATGGTGACGTTGAAGTCCTTCAGGCCCAGAGACTGCAGTGTGGGCAGGTCCTTGAGCGCAGGCGTCGTCAGCTGCTTGGTGGTGGTCACACCATAGGCCTGCACCTTCTTGGCAGCGATCTGCGATGTGGTATTGGTGGTCTGGTCGCACAGCAGGTCGACCTGATTGCCCATCAGATCGGCAATCGCGGGGGCTGCACCCTTGTAAGGCACGGGCGTCATGTCTTGCTGCAGAGCCGACTGGAACATCAGGCCGCACAGGTGCGAGGCGGAGCCCACGCCAGCGTTGGCCAGGTTCACCTTGCCTTGATTCTTGCTGACCCAGTCTTTGACTTCAGCGAAATTCTTGGCGGGCAGTGTCGGGCGGCCGATCAATGTCATGGGCACATCGTTGATGATGCCGGCGTACTCAAAGTCGTTGAGCACATTGAAGGGCAGCTTGCGATACAGCGTCGGGATGGTCGACATGGCGATGTGTGTCAGCAGCAGCGTGTAGCCGTCATTCTTGGCACGCGCAGCTTTGCCGATGCCGATGGTGCTGCCAGCGCCGTCGGCGTTGTCGATCACGATGGTGGCATTGCCCAGCTGCTTGCGCATGGACTCGGCGAGGTCACGGGCGACCTTGTCGGTGGGGCCGCCGGCCGTGAACGGAACAATGATGGTGATGGTCTTGCCGGCGACAGGGTAGTTGCTGTCGGCGTGGCTGCTCATGGCTGCTGCAGCGGCCAAAGCCACGGTGGCGATTTTGAAAAAAGTCTTCATGGTGTCTCCCCCTAAAAATCTAGTCTGAACGAGTCAGGCAAATCGCCTGAATCAGGTGTAAGGCCGGATTCTAGGGAGTCCGAACGTGTAGGGTTTTACTTATTTTCTAAGTGTTATCCCGTGAGCATTCGGGTATTTACGAGCGACTTGCGCTTGCGCAAATGTGCCGCTGCGACCCAGCCGGTTTTGGCACTTACTGGTAAGACCGGGCGTCCTCCACCACCTTGCCGTCATTGGGCAGGCTGCCCGGTGCCACCATCCGTACCTCGCCGCGCAACTTGGTCACTTCGCGCAGGGCTTCAATCACCTGCAGGGCAAAGCCGGGGGCGGTTTCCGTGGTTTCCACCAGCAGCTGCATCTGGTCGTTGGCCATCTCGCCCGTGACCACCAGCCTGGCTTTACCGATCTGCGGAAAGCGCTTGACGACTTCGGCCACCTGCTTGGCATGCACGAACATGCCGCGCACCTTGGTGGTCTGATCGGCGCGGCCCATCCAGCCCTTGATGCGGGCATTGGTGCGGCCGGTGGGGCATTGGCCGGGCAGATAGGCGGACAGGTCGCCGGTGCCAAAACGGATGAGCGGATAGTCGGGGTTGAGCGTGGTGATGACCAGCTCGCCGACCTCGCCTTCGGCCACGGGGTCTCCCGTGCCGGGGCGCACGATTTCTACGATCACGCCTTCGTCGAGTATCAGTCCTTCACGGGCCGAGGTTTCATAGGCAATCAGGCCCAGATCAGCCGTGCCATAGCTCTGATACGCGTCAATCCCATGGTCGCGCATCCACGTGCACAGCGAGGGCGGAAAAGCTTCGCCGCTGACCATGGCCTTGGTCAGACTGGGTAGCTTGACGTTCATCTCCTGCGCTTTTTCCACAATGATTTTCAGAAAGCTGGGCGTGCCCACATAGGCGGCGGGCTGCAGGTCGACCATGGCCTGAACCTGCTGCTCGGTTTGGCCGGTACCGCCTGCAAACACCGTGCAGCCCAGGGCGTGAGCACCGGTTTCCATCATCGAGCCTGCAGGTACAAAGTGATAGGAAAAGCAGTTGTGCACCAGCTCGCCCGCGCGAAAGCCTGCGGCATACATGGAGCGCGCCATGCGCCAGTAATCAGGGCGGCGGCTTTCGGGCTCATAGATGGGGCCGGGGCTGGCAAACAGCCTGGGCATTTCGTGGCCCGGGTCAATGGCGTTGAAGCCACCAAAAATTTGCTGCGGGCGCTGTGCGCCTTGCCGCTCCAGTAGCTCGCTCTTGCGCGTCACGGGCAGTTGCGCCAGCGCCGTGCGGCTGGTGATGGTTGCTGGACTCACACCTTTGAGAATTTCTGCAAAAGCGCCGGAGCGCTGCTGCGCATGGGCGATCTGAGTGGGCAGCGCAGCCAGCAATGCCGCTTCGCGTTCATCAGGGCTGCGCGTTTCCAGCGCGTCGTAGAAAGCACTCATGGCAAATCCTGTCGAAAAATCTGAAAGCAAATCTTTAAAACTGGCGCGGCCTGAAGTCTGAGACAGCGAGCAAGCGCCGCCGCGCAGTGAGGCTGGGAGAAGCGGCGAAGCCGCTCAGGGGGTATCCATCAAGCCAGCCAGCGCTTGCGCCGTTTGTAGCTCTTCACATCCTTGAAACTCTTCCGCTCCCCACCGCCAACGCCCAGATAAAACTCCTTGACGTCTTCATTGCTGGCGAGATCAGAAGCCGGGCCGTCCATCACGATGCGGCCGCTTTCCATGATGTAGCCGTAGTCGGCGTATTTGAGTGCCATATTGGTGTTCTGCTCGGCCAGCAGGAAGGTGACTTTTTCCTTGCTGTTGAGGTCTTTGACGATGTGGAACACCTCGTCCACGATTTGCGGCGCCAGACCCATGGAAGGCTCGTCCAGCAGCACCATGCGCGGGTTGCTCATCAGCGCGCGGCCGATGGCGCACATCTGCTGCTCGCCCCCCGATGTGTACGCGGCCTGGCTGGTGCGCCTGGTCTTGAGGCGTGGGAAGTAGTTGTAGACCTTTTCCAGATTGGCGGCGATCTCGCCTTTGTCTGTGCGGGTGTAGCTGCCCGTCAGCAGGTTTTCTTCAATGCTCAGGTGGGCAAAGCAATGGCGGCCTTCCATGACTTGCACCACACCGCGCTTGACCAGATCAGCTGGCGAGAGATTGGCAATCTGCTCGCCCTCCAGCGTGATCCCGCCTTTGGTGACTTCGCCGCGCTCGCCCTTGAGCAGGTTGGAGATGGCGCGCAGCGTGGTCGTCTTGCCCGCGCCATTGCCACCCAATAGCGCCACGATGCTCTGGTGGGGCACCTGCAGCGACACGCCTTTGAGCACCAAAATGACATGGTTGTAGATGACCTCGATGCCATTGACTTCCACCAGCGGCGCAGGCTTGGTGGAGGCGGAAACTGTGGGCGCTGTATCACTCATGGCATCACCTGATGATCTCTAAATTGATAGCGGCTTCCGTTTGACTGGTAAGCTCTTGAGGCATTTTTATCTTGAAAACAGGCCCAACCCGCAAGGGGCCGGGCCTGTGGGCTGCTTAGCTGCAGCTACGTACCTTGACGTTCTTTTCCTTGGCGTACTTGTCCGCGTATTCCTTGACCAGGGGATCAATCAAGGTCTTGTCGGATTGGTACCAGTCGGAAGTCACGGTGAACTTGGCACCGTCCCAGGTGGCAATGCGCGCCCAGTCGGCGCCCAGGTGGTTGTCGCAGCTGGTCTTGAAGGGGCGAATCATTTTTCCAAAGCCCAGCTCATTGAGACGAGCCTGGGTCAGGTTCAGGTTCTCCAGGCCCCAGCGCACTTGCTCGGGCGTCATGACCTTGCCCTTGCCGAACTTGTCTTGCGCGGTGCGAATGGCTTCGACCTGCAGCATGGAAATCACCATGCCGCGGGTGTGTGCCAGCTGGCCCAGCTCCTTGGCGTCCTTGGCCGTGCCCTGGTTCTTGTCGTAAATCTGGGCCTTGACTTCGTCATGCACCTTGTCGCGCTCGGCCGTGTTGTGAATGGTCACGGTGTTGTAACCCTTGGCACCTGCACCGATGTCTTTCACATCATGGTCGGATCCGCCCCACCAGATGGCATACATTTTCTCGCGGGGGTAGCCCGTGGCCTGTGCTTCTCGCACGGCAGTCGGTGTCATCACGCCGGCAGACCACAGCAGCACATAGTCGGGGCGGTTCTGGCGAATTTGCAGCCAGGTCGATTTTTGCTCCACACCCGGTGCTGTCACGGGCAGCTTGATCAACTCAAAGCCTTCCTTGGCGGCGCGCTTTTCCAGCAATGGAATGGGCTCCTTGCCATAAGGCGAGTCGTGATAGACGAGGGCGATCTTCTTGCCCTTGAGGTTGCCTTTTTCCTTCTTCAGGATGTCCTGGATGATGGAGTCGGCGGCGGTCCAGTAATTGCCCAGCAGCGGGAAGTTCCACTCGAAAACCTTGCCGTCTGCCGATTGCGACAGGCCATAGCCGGGCGTGACCACAGGAATCTTGTCGCCCACGGCCTTGTCCGTTACGGCAAAGGTAATGCCGGTGGACTGGGTGTCAAAACCGGATGCGCCGCCATCCTTGCCTTTCAGACGCTCATAGCATTCCACGCCTTTGGCGGTGTCATAAGCGGTTTCGCATTCTTCAAACTTGATCTTCACCCCATTGATGCCGCCCTTGGCGTTGATGAGCTTGAGGTAGTCCTGCTTGCCGTCGGCCCATGGGATACCCAGAGGTGCGAACTGACCGGTGCGGTACACCAGCAGAGGGACAAACTGTTCTTGTGCCTGCACGGCGGGCGCAGTCATCAAGGCGCCCATGCTTGCCGCCACAGTAGTGGCAGCCATCGCAACTTTCTTGAACATCATCAACTGTCTCCTTGGTTGGTTTGGGACAAAGTCCCGGGCAGGCACTCTGTGGTGTCTTAAGAAAAATATGAGCTAAGGCAATGAAAACGGTCTTTGGATCTGGCAAGAGCCGTCTCAGACGCATTCAGCAAGGGCCGCCCCGCAGCGAGGATGTCGTCCTCCTCCCGAGAAGCGAGAGAGGAGGAAGGCGCGAAGCGACTCTGGAGGTGTTTCATATCAATGTGGGAAGGGCCAGACACGTAGCTTTTGGCGTGCGGTTGCCCACAGCTTGGCCAATCCATGCGGTTCCACAATCAGGAAGAACACGATGAGGGCACCAAAAATCATGTGTTCCAGATAGGTGGCGGTGGCCGTTGAAAGGGGCAGCCCCAGCCAGTGCGGCACCTGATTGAGCAGCAGCGGCAGCAGCACGAAGAAGGCCGCGCCAAAGATGCTGCCAACAATCGAGCCCAGACCGCCGATGATGATCATGAACAGTAGCTGCAGCGAACGATCCAGGCTGAAGGCGGCGGGCTCCCAGGCACCCAGGTGCACAAAGCCCCAGAGTGCGCCAGCCACGCCGACGATGAAGCTGCTGACGGCAAAGGCAGAGAGCTTGGCGTAGGTGGGGCGAATGCCGATCACGGCGGCGGCTACATCCATGTCGCGCATGGCCATCCACTCGCGGCCAATGGCGCTGCGCACCAGATTCTTGGCCGCCAGGGCCAGCACGCACAGCAGCACCAGGCACAGCAGGTATTTCTCCATGGGGGTGTCGATCTGCCAGCTCAAGATGGCCAGCGGCTTGGCACTGACCGAGCCGGACGAGGAGTTGTTGGTGACCCAGGCAGCGCGGGTGGTCAGCCAGTCCACAAAGAACTGGGCGGCCAGTGTGGCCACGGCCAGATACAGGCCACGAATGCGCAAGCTGGGCAGGCCGAAGATCACACCGAACACCATGGCCACCACGCCGCCGCCGATCAATGCCAGCAGCAGCGGCATGCCTTCGATGCGGGCCTGCAGGTTGTAGGCCGCATAAGCGCCTACGGCCATGAAGGCGGCGGTTCCCAGAGAGATCTGACCGCAGTAGCCCACGAGGATATTGAGACCCAGCGCTCCCAGCGACATGATGACGAAGGGAATCAGGATCGCCTGAAAGGTGTAGTCACTGGCGACAAAGGGGACGATCAGAAAGGCGAAGGCCAGCACCAGCAAGATGGCCCAGCGGTCTTGCGCCACGCCAAAGATCTGTTGGTCTGCCGCATAGCTGGTCTTGAACTGGCCGTTTTCACGATAAAACATAGGTCGTTCCTTCGGCCTTAAACGCGGTCAATGATCTTGTACACATGGGCGCTGCCTTCGGCAGCCAAGTGCAGCAGGTCGCTGCACTTGCAGTCTTCGCGGCGCAAAGTCTGCGCCGACTTCGCAAAATTCTTGCTCTCGTATTTCATACGCGATCAATAATTTTGTCGCCGAACAGGCCTTGAGGCCGTACCAGCAGGAAACACAGGGCCAGACCATAGGCAAACCAGGTCTCGATGCCGCCACCCACCATAGGGCCCAGATAGACTTCAGAGAGCTTCTCGCCTACGCCGATGATCAGGCCGCCGATGATGGCGCCAGGCAGCGAGGTCAGACCGCCCAGAATCACCACCGGCAAGGCCTTGAGAGCCACCAGCGACAGCGAGTACTGCACGCCGAGCTTGCTGCCCCAGATGATGCCGACCACCAGGGCCACACCACCGGCCACGGACCAGACGATGACCCAGATGCGCGACAGCGGAATGCCGATGGACTGCGCGGCCTGGTGGTCGTCGGCGACAGCGCGCAGCGCGCGCCCCGTCTTGGTCTTCTGGAAGAAGATGCTCAAGGCAATCACCAGGATGGCGGCAATGCCGGCGGCGTAAAGGTCTTCCAGGCTGATCATCACGCCACCGGGGAAGAGACCATCCATGATGAAGATGGGGTCCTTGGGCATGCCCACATCAATCTTGTAAACCTCGCTGCCAAAAATCATGGGACCCAGGCCGTCAAGCAGGTAGGCAATGCCCAGCGTGGCCATCAGCAAGGTGATGGGTTCCTGATTGACGAGGTGGCGCAGTGCCAGCCGTTCAATCACCCATGCCACGACCACCATGAGCGCCAGCGTGACGATGATGGCCAGCAGGTTGCCGAGCCAGCCGGGCTCCATGCCGAGCCAGCTGGGAATCCACTGCGAAAAGCGCGCCATGGTCAGGGCTGAGAACAGCACCATGGCACCCTGCGCAAAGTTGAAGACGCCTGAGGCTTTGAAGATCAGCACAAAGCCGATGGCGATCAGCGCGTAAAGCGTGCCCACCATGAGGCCGCCGAACAAGGTTTCCAAGAAAAATCCCATGACAGCTCCTTCAGTGACCCGCGCCCAGGTAGGCCCGGATCACGTCTTCGTTGTTGCGTACTTCATCGGGAGCGCCGTCGCCGATCTTCTTGCCGTAGTCCAGCACCACGACGCGGTCCGAAATGTCCATCACCACGCCCATGTCGTGCTCGATCAGCACGATGGTGGTGCCGAACTCTTCATTCACATCGAGGATGAAGCGGCACATGTCCTGCTTTTCTTCCACGTTCATGCCGGCCATGGGCTCGTCCAGCAGCAGCACCTGCGGCTCCATGGCGAGAGCGCGACCCAGGTCCACCCGCTTTTGCAGGCCGTAGGGCAGCTGGCCCACAGGGGTTTTGCGCCAGGCCTGAATTTCGAGGAAATCGATGATGTGCTCGACAAACTCGCGGTGCTGCATTTCTTCACGCTGTGCAGGCCCGAGGCGCAATGCCTGCATGAGGATGTTGCTCCTGATTTTGAGATTGCGGCCGGTCATGATGTTGTCAATCACGCTCATGCCTTTGAACAGCGCCAGGTTCTGGAAGGTGCGCGCCACGCCCATCTCTGCAACCTGCCGGCTGTTCATGTGGTTGAAGGTCTGGCCACGAAAAGTGATGGAGCCTTCGGATGGCGTGTAGACACCGTTGATGCAGTTGAGCATGGAGCTTTTGCCTGCACCATTGGGGCCGATGATGGCGCGGATTTCATGCTCTTTGACATTGAATGAAATATCGGTCAGGGCCTTGACGCCGCCAAAGCGCAGACTGATGTTCTTGATGTCCAGAATCACGTCGCCAGCGGTTTTTGTATTCATGAAAATTCCTCTCAGGCGACGGCTTTGACGGCGGCGGGATGGATGCTCGCATCCACGATGGACAGCGTGGCGCTGACGCTGCCGGTGCGGCCATCCTCAAACTTCACCAGCGTCTCAATGAACTGCTCTTTTTTGCCCGTGTACAGCGCTTCAATCAGTACGCCGTATTTGTCGGCAATGAAGTTGCGGCGCACCTTGCGGGTACGGGTCAGTTCGTCGTCATCGGGGTCCAGCTCTTTGTGTAGCACCAGAAAGCGCGCCACCTGGGTGTCGGCCATGCCAGGCTCGCTGGCCAGGTCGGCGTTGACCTGGCCTATGCATTCGGCCACCAGCTCCAGCACCTTGGCCTTGCTGGCCAGATCGACATAACCGCCATAGGGCAGGCCCTGGCGCTCTGCCCAGTTGCCGACGGCTTCGTAGTCGATGTTGATGAAGGCGCAGACCTCGTCCTTGCCATGGCCAAAGCACACGGCTTCCTTGATGTGGGGAAAGAACTTGAGCTTGTTTTCGATGTAGTTGGGCGCAAACATGGCACCGCGGCTGGTCTTGCCCACGTCCTTGGCGCGGTCGATGATGCGCAACTGGCCGCTGGCGTCGATCACGCCGGCATCGCCGGTGTGAAAGTAGCCGTTGGCATCCATCACTTCGGCCGTGGCGTCGGGGCGCTTGTAGTACTCCTTGAGCACGGAGACGCCCTTGACCAGTACCTCGCCGTTGTCGGCAATTTTTAGCTCAATACCGGGTGCTGCCTGCCCGACGCTGGAGAGTTCAACCTGTCCGTCGCGCTGCAGGCAGACATAGGCGCAGGTTTCGGTCTGGCCATAAAGCTGCTTGAGGTTGATGCCGATGGAGCGAAAGAAGCGAAACAGCTCGGGACCGATAGCCGCACCCGCCGTATAGGCCACACGGATGCGCGACAAACCCATGGCGTTGCGCAGCGGCCCGTAGATGAAGAGATTGCCCAGCTGGTACTTGAGCCGGTCGATGGCACCCACGTTCTTGCCATCCAGAATGTCCGAGCCCACGCGGCGGGCCACGCCCATGGCCTTGGCGTACATCCATTGCTTGAGCGGCGACGCGTCTTCCATGCGGATGGAGACCGAAGTCAGCATGCCTTCAAAAATACGCGGCGGCGCAAAGTAATAGCTGGGGCCAATCTCGCGCAGGTCGATGGAGATGGTGGCTGCCGACTCCGGGCAGTTGATGGTGAAACCCGCCACCAGCCACTGCGCAAAGGAAAACAGATGGTCACCGACCCAGGCCGGGGGCAGGTAGCAGATGACGTTGTCTGAAGCATTGAGCTTGTCGGTCTGAGCGCCACCGCGAGCGGATTCGCCAAAGCTGGCGTGGGTCTGGCACACGCCCTTGGGTTTGCCTGTGGTGCCCGAGGTGTAGAGGATGACTGAAACATCCTCTGGTTGCACGGCCTTCACCATGGCGTCATAAGCACCCGCATTTTGCGCATCCCACTCTTTGCCCTTGGCCAGCAGTTCTTCGGTGCTGATGAGACCTGGCTGGTCGTACTTGCGCAGGCCGCGCGGGTCGTCATAGATGATGTGGCGAATGCTGGAAACGCTCTCGCGCACTTCCAGCAGCTTGTCCACTTGCTCCTGATTTTCAGCAAAGGCAAACGCGATTTCTGCGTCCTCCATCACAAACATCATCTCGGCAGCCACGGCATCCTGGTATAGCGGGATGGGCACGGCACCGCAGGCCTGCACCGCCAGAAACCCCATGTAGACATGCGGGCGGTTATCACTGATAAAAGCCAGGTTCTGTCCTCGTGCAAGCCCCAGCGCACGCAGGCCGCAGGCCATGTGGCGCACGGTTTGGGCGGCTTCGCGCCAGCTCCAGGTTTGCCAGATGCCGTACTCCTTCTCACGCAAGGCGGGCGCATCGGGGCGCTCTGTCGCGTGCTTGAGCAGCAGTTGCGGAAACGTGGTTGTCATGCCGGGTCCTTTGAGTCTTGGGAGTGCCGGCGTGATGAACACCCGGAACCTGAAGTCTTGCAGTCATGCTAAGGATGACTTTGACGTCAGGATGTCTGTTGGGCGACAATTTGCGGGAAAGCCTTCATAGTGAATATCCGCTGTGACAAATGCTGCTGAAAACGGCGCATTTGCTGCCTCGTGGAAATCCCGCTTTTGCATTGGCCCGGCTTTGGCAATGCTGCATGCCATGAGTCAAGAACTGTCATTGCATCAAAGGCGCCGCAAGCCTTTGGCTGTTGAGCTGGAGGGCATTCCGTGGTGGCCGGTTTTGCTACCCCTTGAACGCGAGAACGTGCAGCGTGTGCTGGTGGTGGGGGATGCCGAGCCCGGAGACTATGTCTGCCGCACCGGTCACTCGCCCACCTACTGGTTTGGCGTGGTGGATGGCCTGTTCAAGATGAACACCGAGAACGCCGACGGGGTCAGCATGACGCTGGCCGGGCTTCCGCCAGGGGGCTGGTTTGGCGAGGGCACGGTCATCAAACGCGAACCTTACCGCTACAACGTGCAGGCTTTGCGCAAAAGCGTGGTGGGCGGCTTGCCCATCGATATGTTTCACTGGCTGCTGGATCACTCCATTGGCTTTAACCGCTTTGTGATGAACCAGCTCAATGAACGACTGGGCCAGTTCATCGCAGCGCGCGAGATTGACCGCATGAGCAACCCCGACCTGCGCGTGGCGCGCAGCCTGGCCGCGCTGTTCAACCCCTTGCTGTACCCCGGCGTGGGGCAGGTGCTGCGCATTACCCAGCAGGAACTGGCTAATCTCGTCGGTTTGTCGCGTCAGCGCGTGAACGAGGCACTGTCTGTGCTGCAGCGCGAGCGGGTGATTCAGATCGAGTACGGCGGACTGCGCGTGCTGGACCTCGAAGCGCTGCGCTATGGCGAATTCAGCTCGCCGCGCAAGGCCGTAGCCTGATGTTTGCTATGAAGTTTGTGCTGACTTCATGTGTTTTTCGTAAGGCGTTGATTCAATAGCGTTTGTGGGCGCAGCCAGAAAGCTTCAGCACGTTCTGAAGCAAGCTGCGCTGGCCCCTTGTCCTAAAACCCAGCGCCACGCTGGAATTGTGGATAACTTTCGCCTCGCGTACGCGCGTTGCGCGAAAATAGCGGCCAAATGTCAGTCAATACTCCTAAAGATTCCGGCACCCCTGGTGCTGGCGATTCCTCCGCGTCGTCGGATTCCTCGTCGGCACGCCCTGTTTTGCGTGCACCAGCCAAGGCCGAGAGGCCCGCTGAAGACCGTGGCTACCGATCCGGCGGCGACCGCTCCGATCGTGGCTCCCGTGGCGATGCACCGCGTGGTGATCGCGGCGCACGCCCTCAGCGTGACGATCGTCCACGCTCCTCCGGCTATGGTCGCCCTGAGCAAGGTCGCCCATCCCGCGATGACGGCGACCGCCGTGGTGGCTTTGCCCCACGTGATGATCGTCCCCGATTTAACCGCGATGAGCGCCCCGCTCAAGGCGGCGAACGCAGCTTCGGCGGTGGTGACCGTGGCTTCCGACCTTACGGCGAGTCGCGTGATGGTGATCGCGGTGGCGATCGTCCTCAAAATCGTGACTTTGGTGACCGTCCACGTTCGTCCGGTTTTGGTCGTCCTGACCAAGGTCGTCCAGAGCGCTCCGAAGGTGGCGAGCGCCGCGAGTTCCGTCCGCGTGACGACCGCCCTCAAGGTGGCCGTGATTTTGGTGACCGTCCACGTTCGTCCGGTTTTGGCCGTCCTGACCAAGGTCGTCCAGAGCGCTCCGAAGGTGGCGAGCGCCGCGAGTTCCGTCCGCGTGACGACCGCCGTGATGACCGCCCTCAAGGTGGCCGTGACTTTGGTGACCGTCCACGTTCCTCCGGTTTTGGCCGTCCTGACCAAGGTCGCCCAGAGCGCTCCGAAGGTGGTGAGCGTCGCGAGTTCCGTCCGAGTGACGACCGCCGTGATGACCGCCCTCAAGGTGGCCGTGACTTTGGTGACCGTCCACGTTCGTCCGGTTTTGGCCGTCCTGACCAAGGTCGCCCAGAGCGCTCCGAAGGTGGCGAGCGCCGCGAGTTCCGTCCGCGTGATGACCGACGTGATGACCGTCCTCAAGGCGGCCGCGATTTTGGTGATCGTCCACAAAACCGTGGCTATGGTCGCCCTGAGCGTTCCGAAGGTGGTGAGCGCCGTGAATTCCGTCCGCGTGACGGCGAACGCCGCGACTATCAGCCCCGCGACGCTGAGCGTCGTGGCGGTGACCGCTTTGAAGGCCGCCGTGATGAGCGCCCTCAAGGTCGTGACTTTGGCGATCGTCCACAGAACCGTGGTTTTGGTGACCGTCCTGAAGGCCGTTCCTTTGACCGCAGCGACCGTGGTGGTGACCGCCGCAATGACGAGCGCCGTGGTGAGCGCCGCGACGACCGTCGCAATGAGCGTGGTGGCGAGCCTGAAAAGCGCCATATCCCCGGCTCGTTTATTTCTGAAGCGACCCGCCGCCCAACGACTGGTATCCGCACTTACCGTCCCGCCGCGGATGGTTCGGACCGCGTGATTCCCGTCAAGCTGCCCGAAGTGGTGGAAGCTCGTCAGGACGATCGTCCTGGCGCAGTTCGTATCAACAAGCGCATTGCGGACATGGGCATGTGCTCGCGTCGCGAGGCCGATGAGTGGGTGGAAAACGGCTGGGTGACGGTTAACGGCGAAGTCGCAATCATGGGCCAGAACGTGGTTCCCGGCGACAAGGTTGAGATCGACCAGAAGGCGCAGGAGCGCCAGGAGCAGCAAGTCACCATCCTGCTGCACAAGCCCATGGGTTATGTGAGCGGTCAGGCTGAAGACGGTCACGAACCGGCTGTGGTGCTGTTCACCAACGAGAACCGCTGGAACGAAGACCGCAGCAAGACCCGCTTCAACTTCAGCCAGCTCAAGGGCCTGGCACCTTGCGGTCGTCTGGACATTGACTCCGTGGGCCTGCTGGTGATGACTCAGGATGGCCGCGTGGCCCGCCAGATCATTGGCGAGGACTCTGAGGTCGACAAGGAATATCTGGTGCGCGTGACCATGGGTGACCGCGACCTGGACATCCAGTCTGTCTTCCCTGAAGAAAAGCTGGAACTGCTGCGCCATGGCCTGTCGCTGGACGACCAGCCTCTGCAGCCCGCCAAGGTGGACTGGCAGAACCCCGAGCAGCTGCGTTTTGTGCTGACCGAAGGCAAGAAGCGTCAGATTCGCCGCATGTGCGAGCAAGTGGGTCTGCGCGTGGTGGGCCTCAAACGCATCCGCATCGGCGGCGTGACTTTAGGCAACTTGCCTGTAGGTCAGTGGCGTTACCTGGCTCCTCACGAGAGTTTCTGATCCCCTGAGCCGCTTTGCGGCTTCCCCCAAGGGGACGGGCAGCTTCGCGGCGAGGCGGCTCTTGCTCGCTGCCCCTGAGGTGGTGTGTGGTGGTTTGATATGAAATAGGGCTATAGCCCTTGATAGATAAGCGCAAGCAGCTATTCTTTTTGAAATAGCGCTTGCGCTTTTTTCTTGCCCAAAGCCCCTTGAAATATCAGGGGCTGTCCCGAGTTATGACGATGAATCGCCTTGAGAGCATCTCCGGGCGGCTTTTGATTTCAGTTTTTCGCTCACAAAGACATGACAAAGCAAACCCATTCCTTCCAGGCCGAAGTGGCCCAGCTGCTCCACCTTGTTACGCATTCGCTGTATTCCAACCAGGAAATTTTCCTGCGCGAGCTGATCTCCAATGCTTCGGATGCTTGCGACAAACTGCGCTTTGAAGCGCTGGCAGATGCCAGCCTGTACGGCGATCAGCCCAATCTGGAAGTGCGTGTGTCCTTTGACAAGGCCGCCAAGACGCTGACCATCACCGACACCGGCATCGGCATGACCGAGCAGGAAGCCATCGACAACCTGGGCACGATCGCCAAGAGCGGCACCAAGGCGTTCATGGACAAGCTGTCTGGCGATCAGAAGGCGGATTCGCAGCTGATCGGCCAGTTTGGCGTGGGCTTTTACTCCGGCTTCATCGTGGCCGACAAGATCACCGTGGAAACCCGCCGTGCCGGTGCTCCGACGTCTGAAGGCGTGCGCTGGATCAGCGGCGGCACGGGCGACTTCGAGATCGAGCAAATCGAGCGCGCCGAGCGCGGCACCAGCATTGCCCTGCACCTGCGTGATGATGCTGAAGAGTTCCTCAACGGCTACAAGCTCAAGCAAGTCATTGCCAAGTACTCCGACCACATCAGCCTGCCCATCTTGATGGAAAAGGAAGAGTGGAAGGACGGCGAGAACGATCAGCCCGGCGAGATGGTCAAGACCGGCGAGTGGGAAACCGTGAACAAGGCCAGCGCCCTGTGGACCCGTGCCAAGAAGGACATCACGGAAGAGCAGTACAAGGAGTTCTACAAGGCCATCAGCCATGACTTCGAGGACCCGCTGACCTGGAGCCACAACCGCGTTGAAGGCAATACCGAGTACACGCAGCTGCTCTATATCCCCGGCAAGGCGCCGTTTGACCTGTACCAGCGCGACAAGCACGCCGGCATCAAGCTCTATGTGAAGCGTGTCTTCATCATGGACGACGCCGAAGCGCTGATGCCTCAGTACCTGCGCTTTGTGAAGGGCGTGATCGACTCGGCCAATCTGCCGCTGAACGTCAGCCGCGAGCTGCTGCAGGAAAGCCGCGACGTGAAGCTGATCCGCGAAGGCTCGGCCAAGCGCGTGTTGTCCATGCTGGAAGATCTGGCTCGCCACGACAAGCACGAAGCGGGTGCAGACGGCGTGACCGATGTGGTGGATGCGGACGACAAGGCCAAGGAAGGCAAGTTCACGCAGTTCTACAACGAGTTTGGTGCCGTGCTCAAGGAAGGCCTGGGCGAAGACCAAGCCAACAAGGACCGCATTGCCAAGCTGCTGCGCTTTGCATCGACCACGCACGAAGGCCTGAATACCTCGTTTGCCGATTACAAGGCCCGCATGCAGGATGGCCAGGATGCCATCTACTACATCACCGCCGATACGCTGGCCGCTGCCAAGAACAGCCCGCAGCTGGAAGTCTTCAAGAAAAAGGGCATTGAAGTGCTCTTGATGACGGACCGCGTGGACGAGTGGGCGCTGAACTTTGTGCATGAGTTTGACGGCACGCCGCTGCAATCCGTGGCCAAGGGTGCTGTGGACCTGGGCAAGCTGCAGAACGACGAAGAGAAGAAGGCGGCTGAAGAAGCGGCTGAAGTCTTCAAGCCCGTGCTGGCCAAGCTCAAGGAAGCGCTCAAGGACAAGGCGGATGACGTGCGCGCTACCAGCCGTCTGGTGGATTCGCCTGCCTGCTTGGTCGTCAGCGATGACGGCATGAGCCTGCAACTGGCTCGTTTGCTCAAGCAGGCCGGTCAGGCAGCGCCTGAATCCAAGCCCGTGCTGGAAGTGAACCCCGATCACCCGCTGGTCAAGAAGCTGGACGGCTCCGTCCACTTCCATGATCTGGCGCAGATTCTGTTTGACCAGGCAGTGCTGGCCGAAGGTGGCCTGCCCGAAGACCCGGCGGCCTATGTCAAGCGTGTGAACGCGCTGCTGGCTTAATCGCTTCAGCCTCATAAAAAATCCCCGCAGAGTGCTGGCTCTGCGGGGATTTTTTTGATGGGTTGTGGTGGGTGCCAGTCAGCGCGATTCAGGCTTTCAATACTTGCAGCGCATTGTGTACGGACGCGACACCCATCTTGATATAGGCATCAGCCGTGATCCCACCGATATGTGGACTCAATACGATGCGCGGCTCGTCGTGAAAAAGATGCGGATGAACCATGGGTTCTATCGCAAAACTGTCCAAACCTGCTGCGCCCACTTGACCACTCTTCACCGCGTCCAGCAGAGCTTGCTCATCAATCAAGCCGCCTCTGGCGGTGTTCACAATGAGCACGCCAGATTTGCATTCAGCCAAAGAGCTTGCATTGAGCAAATGAGCGTTTTCCTTCGTCAAAGGGCAGTGCAAAGAGATGACGTCCGATTCACTCAGAATGGCGTTCCAATCTGCCCGCTGCACAAAAGCCGGCAGCTCTTTGGCATAGGGATCAAAGCCCAGCACCCGCATGCCCATGGCATTTGCCACTTTGGCAAAACGCAAACCGATGGCGCCCAAGCCCACGACGCCGACTGTGCGCCCTTCGAGCTCCACATTTTTGTGCGTAGCCTTGTCCCAATGGCCTGCGCGCATGCGTTGATCCAGCTGGACCACGGATTTGGCACATGCCAGCATCAAAGCCAGGGCCTGCTCCGCGACGGCCGCGGCATTGGCACCTACGGCCGCGACGACCCGAATGCCGCGCTCCTCTGCAGCCTGTTTGTCGATGGTGTCCGTGCCGCTGCCATGCTTGGAAATCACCCGCAGACTGGGCGCTGCATCCATGGCCTGCTTCCCCACCTTGCTATAGCGAACGATGATGCCCACCGGATCATGCTGTTGGCAAAGACGCACCACGTCATCTTCAGTGGGCGTCTTGCCCGCATACACCATGTCGAAGTCGGTCAACAATGCCAAGGCTTGCGGTGCCAGGTCTGCACCTGTCACCAAAAAAACGGGGCGCTTGCTCATAGCGTTTCCCCGTCACGGATCACACCCGCAGCGCGCAATGCACCATCCAACCAGGCCGGCGCCAGCGCTAAGCGATTTTGGATGTCGGCAATGCGTTTGGTTTCTGCAGCCACCTTGTCGGCAGCCAGGGGTAGCATCGCCGCCGCCTTGGCACGCTCAATGACAGTCACACCATCGGCATCGCCCACCACCAGGTCACCTGGGTGTACGGTCACACCGCCAATGGAGATGGGGTGATTCAAGCGACCGGGAACAAATTTTGTCGGCCCATTCGGATTCAGGCCTGCGGCATACATGGGAAAGCCCAGTTCGCGGATGGCTTCACTATCACGCACCGCGCCATCAATCACCACGGCAGCAATGCCCAAGGCTACACATTGCTGCGACATGATTTCCCCCATCAGAGCACTGGAGAGGTCACCCTTGCCATCCACCACGATGACATCACCGGGCTGTGCCACCGCCATGGCGGCATGAATCATCAGGTTGTCGCCTGGGCGTACCTCGACAGTGATGGCGGGCCCTGCAAAACGCATGCTGGGAGCCAACGGCGCAATGCGACCGTGCAGGCCGCCACGGCGGCCGGCCACGTCGGCCAGGATGGAGGAAGGAAATTGGGCAGCTTGTTCAACCACTTGCGCATCGACGCGCGCAATATCGCGAACCACATCAGGCAATGCAGCGGCTTGACTCATAAGAATCTCCAGGAGGGCCGGAGCATTCCGGCCGATTGAGGGGTGAGAAAGAAGGAAGAGGCTGGATCAGTCGATGCGCGCGCCGGACTGCTTGACCACCTGCCCCCAGCGCACGATGTCTTCTTTGATCAAAGCGGCAAACTGCTCAGGAGTGCCGCCGACAGGGACAGCACCTTGATCGCTGAGTTTTTTCCGTAGATCCGCCTGACCCAAGGCTTTATTGAATTCGCTGTTGAGCTTGGTGATCACTTCCTTGGGCGTTCCATTAGGCGCAAGCAATCCAAACCATGTCACGGCGTCAAAGCCTTTGTAGCCGGATTCGTTGATGCTCGGTACGTCAGGCAGGTCATCCACTCGCTTGGCGGAGGTCACGGCCAGCGAGCGCATCTTGCCTTGCCGGATTTGTCCGATCAACGTGGGGACCGATCCCAGGTACAGATCCACATTTCCGCTGACCACATCGGTCAATGCCTGAGCTGCGCCTTTGTAAGGGACATGCTGCATCTTGATTCCTGCTGCCGACTGCAGCAGCTCGCCGGTCAGGTGCGCCACCGTGCCATTGCCGGGGGACGCAAAGTTGAGATGCTTGGGTTTGGCTTTGGCCGCTCTCACTACGTCAGCAAGTGTCTTGTACGGCGCATTGGTGCCTGTTACCAGCACAAAGGGCGCGTTGGCAACCAGCACGATGGGCATCAAATCTTTTACCGAGTCATAGGGCATCTTGGCGTACAACGACGGACTGATCGCGAGGTTGCTGGACTGTCCTAGCACGATGGTGTAGCCATCCGCAGGTGCCTTGACGGCCATATCTACCCCATATTGCCGGCCGCACCAGGCTTGTTCTCCACCACAAAGACCCAGCCTGTGGCGCTGGTCACTTTTTGTGTGACTTCGCGCGCAATGATGTCGGTGCCGCCTCCTGCGGGGAAAGGCACAACGACCCGGATGGGGCGATTGGGGTAGCTCTGTGCGTGCGACGTCGCTGCTGCAGCAGCGAAAACACAGAAAGTGACCAAGGTACGACGGTTCAGCAACATGTATGTCTCCAATTTAGGATCGGCTACAGCGCCGAATTTTTTGTGATGTGCTTGAGTATTAGGTCTGCAAAAGATACAGTCCAATCGATAATTCTTTCAAATACATCAATACAGCTTTTGCTATGGATCTGCGTGATCTTCGCTACTTTGAAACCATTGCTGAACTCGAACATATTGGGCAAGCCACAGAGCGCCTGCACCGGACCCAGCCGGCGTTGACGAGCTGCATACGCCGGTTGGAAGCAGAGTGTGGTGCCCCCTTGTTCGAAAAGTCAGGCCGCGGTATTCGACTGACAGCGGCAGGTCAGGTCTTGCTCAAATGGGCACAACGCCTGCGCTTCGACGCTGAAGATGCAAAACGGGAAATTGCAGACATGGCCCTCGGCCTGTCTGGCCATATTCGCCTGGGCATCGTGCCGACTGCTGCGCAATTTCTGTTGCCACAAGCGGCGCGGCAACTCATGGCGCAGGCTCCGGAAGTCACGTTGCGAACCGTGGTGGGCCTAGTTGACACGCTGCGTCCGCAACTGCAATCGGGGGCAATTGATTTGCTCGTGGGGACTGAAGGCCCCGATGAGCCCGGCTATATCTCACAAGTGCTGACATCGGACACCATCGTCGTGGCTGCCAGCGCAGAGCATGAAATACACCGCATACAACCGGGTTTGCGGGATTTGACGGCGTACCGCTGGGTGCTGCAACCTCCGGGCGCTCCCACCCGAGATTGGCTGGATCACACGTTTGACCGTAAACGCCTGCCGCGCCCTAGGGTGCAGGTAGAAAGCACCATGCTATTGATGCTGCCCGCATTGATTGCAGAGACCAAGCTGCTGAGCTTCATCTCACGTCATCACCTTGAGAGTACCCATGCAGCATCTCGTCTGCGTGAAGTTCCCATCAAGGAAACAACAATGACCCGGCGGCTCGTTGTCACCTACCGCGAGAAAAGCTATGTAGCGCCTGCGGCCAGACTGTTGATCGATTTGCTGTCCAGTGCGGCAGTCAGCGATTAAGAATGGCCCAACCACCCAGCGTGGGAGCGGGCACTCGCTGGGCGCATTAGCAACTGACGCGAGTGGACCTGGGTTGATAGATGAACGTCCCTGGATTGACCTAATCAGGGAATGCGCAACCCAAGACGCTCGACATTGGCATACACCTAGTCCAAAAACTGTATAAATAAACAGTAAAATTAGAGCTTGGTAGCTCCATAAAAAAAGGCCAAACATGTCAATAGAACTCGAACAAGAAGACGTCTCCATCTTCGAAGACCGCCTTTGGCATCACAAGGGCTGGGAAGCCCGCGTGATCAAGAATGAAGATGACGATGGCTGGGCAGTAGCGATGACTCAAGACGGCCAGGCGGAGCCCGCTCTGGTCGGCCCATGGACTATGGGTCGCGACAAGAAAAGTCCTAAGCCACTTGACGTGTCGGCCTTCAATACGCTGGTGAAGACTGCCAGCGAAATAATACGCAGGCATGAGCAGCACCAGGCAGCGATGCTGCACAAAACGATAGAGATTGAAGTTCGTGGACTGCGCGTGGTGGTGGCTCTCGATATTGAGCCCGATGAAGAGAACCCCACGGCGACTCTCACGGCCACTGCTGCGGACGGTAGCCAGCTGGCCAAGGTAAGAGCCCGTCCTGACCAAGGTCTTACCCGTGCATCTGCGCAGCGCTGGGCAGACGCAGGCTACCCGCGTGCGAGTGAGGACTAAATCTAGGAGCAAGACTCTGGCTTTACTTCACGTGCGGTTTGGAAATAAAGAGATGTTCTTTGCTCAGGAGTGCTGAGCAATTGCAACAGGTCACCACTATCCCTCTCGGTCGACTGACTTGATGTTTATGCCTCAGGTTTTTTCAGTCGAAAAGCACATGAAAATTGCCTCCAGCACTTATCCATAAAGCGCTGAGAGCTATCAATTCAAGAGTGTTGATCCTTTTGCTGCGCCAGCAAGCGGCGATCCCAGAGCACCACCCCCAGCGAGATCAGGCCCAGTAACCCGCCCATGAGACTGGTGCCGTTCCAGCCATGGTTGAGCCAGGCCCAGGAGCCCAGCGCCGAGCCAATGGAGGCCCCCAGAAAATAGGTCGTCATGTAGACGGCATTGATGCGCGAGCGTGCCTCGGGTGCCAGTGCGTAGACCACGTTCTGGTTGCTGATGTGCAGCGCCTGCAGCGCGCCATCGACAACCAGCAGGCCCAGCATAAACCACCAGATGCTGGTGCCGCCCAGCCACAGGCACAGCCAGCCCAGCAGCATGAGCAGGGCTCCCGCCATGGTGGTGGGTTGCTCCAGCCCTTTGTCGGCCAGTCGTCCAGCCACATTGGCCATCAGCGCACCGGCAATGCCAACGATGCCAATCAGGCCGATCATCAAATCCGAGAGCTGAAAGCCCGGTCCGGCCAGCAGCAGCGCCATGGTGGAAAACAGCACGCTCACGGTGGCAAATCCGGTTCCGCCAATCAGCGCACGGCTGCGCAGACGTGGGTGCTGGCGCAGCAGCTCGCCCAGCGACTTCATGACTGCGCCATAGCTCACCGGGGTGGCTGGAGCGGCCGAGGGCAGGGCGCGCGCCAGCAGTACGGCCATGAGGGCGGTGCTGACCGCACCGACCCAGTAAACGGTACTCCAGCCGCCCAGATCGGACAGAATGCCTGCCACGCTGCGCGAGGCCAGAATGCCGATCAGCAGCCCGCTCATGACCAGCCCGACTGCGCGGCCACTGGTGCCAGGGGCGGCAAAGGTGGCGGCCATGGGCACCAAAACCTGTGCGGCGACGGAGAACACGCCAGCCATCAAAGTGCCTGCCGCAAGCAGTGCAAAACTGCCTGCCAGGCCGCTGATGCCGGAGAGCAGCATGCCGCAGGCCGCCAGCAGCATCAGGACGAGCACCAGGCGACGGCGCTCCAGCATGTCGCCCAGCGGCACCAAAAACAGCAAGCCCAGTCCATAGGACACCTGAGCCATGGTCACGGTGCTGGATGCCTGGGCATCGCTGATCTGCAGGTGCTGCACCATGGAGTTGAGCAGCGGCTGGTTAAAGTAATTGGCCCCCGCGCACAGGCCGCAGGCCGTAGCCATGAGCAGCAGGGTTGTTTTCGAGAGAACCGTCGGAGCCGTGGTCGTGTTGTTGGGTTTCATGAGGCGCGCGGATGGATGTTGCAAGTCAGGCCGCGGTGGCCTCTCTGAGAGCCTGAGCCGGTGATATGGCAAGGACAGGCTGCGTGAGTGCTGCGATGGGGGCTGCTGCTGTGGCTTCCACTTCGATCAGCATGCCGGGCAAGGCCAGCTTGGGTACGGGGATCAGCGTGCAGGCTGGAAAACGCGGTCGCGCGTCGCCGGGTTCGCCACTGCCCCAGTGCAGACGCACGCTGCGCTGCCAATGCTCGAAACGCTCCAGTGAATGATCGACGATCAGCACCGTGAGCTTGAGCACATGGCCCATGTCCGCGCCACCGGCAGCCAAGGCGATCTTGATGTTGGCCAGAGCCTGCGCGGCCTGCTGGGCAAAGCTGTCGGGCAATTCGGACTGTGCGTCTTCTCCTCCCTGCCCCGAGACGAACAGCCAGCGCAGAGGCTCCTGGACTGTGACCACATGGGTGTAGCCGTTAGGGCTGCAGTCATAAAGACCGGCGGGTTGCAGGTATTGCGCTTGTGTGTGGAGCTGGGGGGTGATGCTGGGCATGGAGTCCATGGAAGTCTTTCAGGAAAACCTGCTCCGGCGAAGCCCTGCAAAGAGCGGGCTTTTGGCCGGAAGCTGCTTTGCATTGTTCAACCTCAACTAAGCTTGAGGTCAAGGGTTTTGTAAGACCACTTCGGAATGCGGCGATAACACGCCCGCCATGAACAGCAAGGAGAAATATGGAACCGACCGTGCAATGTGAAGAGGGGGCTGATGCGGTGGAGTGCGACGGTAGGCATCTGCCGGAGGCAGATGGGTGGCAGTCGCTGAGCGTGGGAGAAGTGGCCAGCCGCAGCGGCGTGGCGGTATCCGCTTTGCATTTTTATGAGAAGCAGGGTTTGATTGCGAGTGCGCGCACTGCTGGCAATCAGCGCCGCTATGCCCGCGCGGTGCTGCGACGGGTGGCGGTGATCAAAGTGGCGCAGCGCATGGGTGTTCCGCTGGCCGAGATTGCACAGGCGCTGGCGCATCTGCCCGGCAACCGCGTGCCCGGCAAAAGGGATTGGGCCAGCCTGTCGTCTCACTGGAAGGGCCAGCTCGACGAGCGCATTGCCACGCTAACCCAGCTCAGGGATCAGCTCGATTCCTGCATAGGCTGCGGTTGCCTGTCTCTCAAGGTCTGCCCGCTGCGCAATGAGCAGGATTGCCTGGCCGGGCAAGGGGCTGGTCCGCATTTCCGGTAAGCGGCTTTAGAGCCGCTCTTAGTTGCGTGGAATAGGCAGAACGCGGGCACGCAGGCAAAGCAGGCCTAACGAGGTGGTCAGCAGGCCCAGGCAGGTGCAGAAGCCGATCAGCGCTCCCGTCAGGCCGATATGGTCCGACAGCCAACCCATGCCCAGAATGGGAATAATCGTGCCCACATAGCCCACAACCAAATAGGTGGACAGCAGGCCGGTGCGGTTAGCGGGTTTGGAGACTTTGTTGACGATGGACATGCCCGCCAGATTGCACAGAGCATGGCCGCAGGCCATGCTCATCACGCAGAGAACAAACAGCGCCGTCGAGGCTGCAAAGCTGTTGAAGATGAGCAGTGCATTGGTGGCAGTCAGTGCGAAGAAGCCGACGACGGCCACGCTTTTGGTGGCGTATGGGCGTGCAATCAACTGAATGCCGGCAGACAGAAATAGGATGACGCCGATCGAGAGACCTGAAATGGCCGGCCCATGCCAGGGCACCATCCTGGCCATGAAACTGGGGGCCATGGCGGCAAACAAGCTGAACATGCCAAAGGCTGAAAACGCAGCCATGCAGCCTAGAGCGTAGTGATAAAGAAAGGGTTTGCGTGGCTGGGAGATGCTGGGCAGCACATCTTTGAAAGACAGGCGGGGTGCATCACTGGAAGAAGGCTCCGAAGTTGCTGGCAGCTTGATCTGAAACAGTGCGTAGATGCCCAGAAAGCTCAGCGCGATGGGAGGCAGATAGCTGGTGAGCAGTGGGTGCGGAACCCATTGCGCCATCAAGCCGCCCACCACGGGGCCGAGGCCAAAGCCAAAGGCAATCGTCAGGCTGGTGGTGGCGGCGGCGCGTTGCAAGTCGCCTTTGTTGTTCAGTTGGGTCATGCCCACCGAGGCTGATGTGGTGATCAGCCCGGACGCCAGACCAATGATGAAGCGGCAAACGCCCAGGCTGATAGCATTCCAGGCCATGGCCGAGCCGATGACCCCCACCGTCATGATGATCAGACCTATGCGCAGCACCTTCAGAAAACCAAAGCGGTTTGTCAGGCGCCCCAGAAACAGGAGGCTGATCAGCGCGCCCAGCATATAGGTCACGAAGATCTGCGTGATATGGCTGGGTTGAAGCCCCCAGGCCTGCTGATAGAGGGGGTAGAGCGGGCTGGCAAGGGCCGTTCCCATGACGCCTACGCACATGGAAAAGCACACCCAAGCATAGGGGCTCAGACGAGATTGCATTTGGGGACTACTTGGTAAGACAGGCATTTTGCGTACCCGGCATGGGGAAATCAGCTTGACCTAGAATTATTAAAAATGACTTATTGGTCAGATTTATGAATTCTAAAAAAGGATTGCAACGCATGGTTGAGGCTGATGCATCTGCCCCTTGCACAGACCCGGATATTGGCCATGTCGCGCAGGCCAGACGTCGCACGCGTGGCCCTAGTCTCGACAAGACGGCTCAGACCCGTCAGCAAATTGCCGAAGCTGCGCTGGCTGAGTTTGTCGAGGTGGGTGTAGCCCGCAGCACCATGGATCGCATTGCGCGTCGCGCCCAGGTGGCCAAGGGCACGCTCTACCTGTACTACCCTTCCAAGGATGAATTACTGCGTGGGGTGGTTGAGCATGCGCTCAGGCACTCGGCCGTCTATACGGCGCTCAAACGCAGAAAAAGCGAGACTGTGCGTGCCTTTTTGCGCCGCAGCTTGCTGCCGACGATGGAAGCGGTGGAAAACAGCGAGCGTGGCCTTCTGGCGCGGCTGGTGCTCAGCGAAGCCAGTCATGCCCCCGAACTGGCTCGACTCTACAAAGAACTGGCTTTTGATGCATGGCAGACCTATGTGCAGGACTTGCTGGCGCTGGCGGTGAAGGAGGGGGAGCTCAAGACCCGCTCCGTCAGTCGCAGTGCACAGTTGCTGGCCAGCCCGTTCTGGATGGTGCTGGTGCACAACAGTCTGCTGGCCCCTGATGCACCTCAGAAGCTGGCACTCAAGCCGCTGGTCGAGCTACTGATTGATAACCTTTTTTCCAGATCGGCGGGCGACAATGCCACCGTTAAAAGCCAATGAGTGAGCTGTGATGAAAACTGCCTTGAAGATCACCGGGAAAGCAGGCCTGAGCGCCACGCTGGCTGCGCTGTTGCTGATGGCTCTGCCCGGCTGCAGCTCCGTGGGTGCTGGCATTGGTGTGGGCATTCCGATTGGACCTTTTTCCGTGGGCGTGGGCCTGGGTCGCGGTGGCCTGAGCGCAGGTGTAGGTACAGGCGTTGGCCCGGTGGGCGTAGGTGTGGGTGTCAATCAGAGCGGGCAGGTTCTGGGCAGTGCCGGTGTGGGGGCATCTACAGGCGTGGGCGGTGCCAGTGTGGGCGTTGGGGTGGGTACCTCGACCGTGCTGCACGATCCGAATCGCTCGCAGGCGGCCGAGCTGCCTGCGGCCCCGCCCCCCGCTCCGGCTCAGGGTGGCGAGGCGGTTGAATGGCGTGATGCGCGAGGACATGTGGTGCCTGAATGCCGCCTGCAGGGGCGCTGCTAGGTTTGGGCTGGCAGGTGCCGCGTATGCGTGGCTTCCAAGGCCACGGCATCAGGCGTATAGCGGCTCTTGCTGCATGGCCTCGATCTGCTCGTTGAGCATGTCCACTTGGCCCTGCCAGTAATCCATGCTGCCAAACCAGGGGAAGTTGATGGCGAAGATAGGGTCCTGCCAGCGGCGTGCCAGCCAGGCGCTGTAGTGCAGCAGGCGCAGGGTGCGCAGTGGCTCGATCAGGGCCAGCTCGCGCCGGTCAAAGCTGCGGAATTGCTCATAGCCTTCCAGCAGGGCGGAGAGCTGCTGGGTCTGCTGGCCTCGGTCGCCTGAGAGCAGCATCCACAGGTCCTGCACGGCGGGGCCGCTGCGGGCGTCGTCCAGGTCGACAAAGTGCGGGCCGCCGTGGCCGTCGTCGTCCAGCGGCGTCCAGAGAATATTGCCGGGGTGGCAGTCGCCATGCAGGCGTATCTGTGTCGCACTTTGCAAGCCAAAATGACCTGCAGCGCTTAATCCATCTGCGGCTGGTGCTATTAAAGAAAGAGCTTTCTCACACGCCTGCTGCCAGCGGTTGCGCACTTCCAGTGCGACGACTTCATGCTCCAGCAGGTAGTTCATGGATTCGTAGCCAAAGCTTTTCAGATTAAGCGCCGGGCGATGGGCAAAGGGTTGGGTGACACCCACGGTGTGAATGCGCGCCAGAAAGCGGCCAATCCACTCCAGCACCTCCCAGTCATCCAGCTCGGGCCTGCGGCCACCGCGCCAGGGGCTGACGCTGAACAGAAAGCCGCTGTGCTCGTGTACGGTCTGGCCTTGCAGAACCAGCGGGGCGACCACGGGCACTTCCTTGTCAGCCAGCTCTTGCGAGAAGGCATGCTCCTCCTCAATCTGCGCGCGGCTCCAGCGGCCGGGGCGGTAGAACTTGGCCACGACTTTATCGCCATCGTCCTGATGCGCGAGGTAGACGCGGTTTTCATAGGAGCTCAGCGCCGTGAAGCGGCCATCCGGCACAAGGCCCGTGCTGCACAGCGCATCCATCACGCAATCTGGCGTGAGGTCTGCATAGGGGTGAGAAGGGTCTTGGGTATCGCTCATGCCAGCATTGTCATGCGCATTCCGGCCCGTTTTGGCTGGATGGGATTGTGTTCATCTGCCCGGTGCTGCTTTTGTTTTGCGAGCGGCTGGTGCCTGTCTGCGTTGGGTGGGCTTCCCAAAAGACGGCTGCTTTGCAGTGTAGCTGGCACACTCGCTGTCATGGATGTGCGCCCAGAACTGTCAGAGCCCTGTGAGGATAGAGATTTTGCCGAATGGCATCAGGGCTGCCCGTGGTGCGCGGTCTGGGTGGTGATGCTGGAAGATGCGGCGCTGGAGCAAGCGCTGCGGCAGGCCAGAGCGCGGCTGGGCGATGCCTTGTTGCCTCGTTACGCGCGCCAGCCGCATATCACGCTGGCCTATCGCGGGCTGTGTCAGGGCGAAGCGGTACATGCCGCGCAGGAATATGACGCACAGGCGCTGCGGGCGGATGTGGCTTTGCTTCAAAAACTGAAGCAGCAACCCTTTGCTGTGCAAGTGGCTGGGGCAAACAGCTTTACCACCGTGCCGTATCTGAGTGTGAAGGGAGATGTGCCCGCTTTGCAGCGCCTGCATGCAGCGCTGGTGCCCGAGGAGCCTGCGCCGGGCTGGCGCTATCTGCCCCATGTGACCATTGGTCACTATGCAAAGCAACGGCCTTTAAGCGAGATGTTGAAGCCGCTGCAGGCGTTGGGCCAGGGCTTGCCCGAAATCACGGTCACGCAGCTGGCGCTGGCCCGCTATGCGAGCGCAGAGATTGCCGGCCCGCTGACGCTGGAGGGTGTCTTTGAGCTGGACACCGGGCGCTACGTTGCAGCCCCCGATGCCCTGTGGCGTGACTTGACTTAGCGAGGTTTAGACGAGGGTCAGTGTCACGTCGATATTGCCGCGCGTCGCGTTGGAGTAGGGGCAGACCTTGTGGGCAGCGTCCACAAGTTGCTGGGCAGCGGCCTTGTCCATGCCGGGCAGGCTGATCTTCATGCGCACGGCGATGCCGAACACTTCACCCACGGGGCCCAGATCCACTTCAGCGTCCACAGACAGGTCGGCTGGCAGAGTCACATTCTGGCGCGGGGCCACAGCCTTCATGGCACCGATAAAGCAGGCGGAGTAACCGGCAGCAAACAGCTGCTCTGGGTTGGTACCCTTGCCAGCGCCGCCGGGGGAGGTCAGCTGGATGTCCAGACGGCCATCATCCGTGCGCGAAGCGCCTTCGCGGCCGCCGGTTGTGTGGGCGTGTGCGGTGTACAGAACCTTGTCGAGTTGGGTCATGTTGATTCCTTGGGTTGGTGAAAGGCATACGCTAACCCATGTTGATGACGCCAGTCGTCTGCAGGGGTGAGGGCGCTTGTGCGGAGAATGCATGAATCCTGATCAAATCTGCCGCTAGCTCTTATTTATCAAACGCTGGTAGCTATAATTTTTGGTGGTTCGACCTCAGTCATCGTAGGGTAGATTTTCGGGGTCTGCGCCCACAAAATCCGGCGCTGGCGTGCTGTGCAGTTGCAGCGCCCAGATATCCGTGTGCCCCTGTACCAGTCGTTTGACGGCGCGGTGCATGCCGTCCATCAGCCGGCCTTCGGCGTCGAGCAGGATGGGATAGGCGGTGTCTGCCGCCTCGACCAGCTTCAGGTGCTCGGCAATCGCGCGGGGTGTGGGCTCGTCGCCCGGCTCGCTGAACCAGTAGCGCTGATCCAGCTCGGTAATGTCAGACAGCGCAACCCAGCGCGGCTGTATTTGCTGTTGGGCGGCCAGAGCGATGAGCTTGCGCACATCCCAGGCCAGCAGCCCTTGCGGGCTGGGGCGAAGGTGGTATTGGGGGCGTAGATTCACGCCCTCATTGTTTCATGAGCGTATCGGCCAGTGCCTGGTACATGGGCAGGCTGGTCGGGTCGATGCCGGCGTTGCCCGCAATCGGATGGGACGCATAGCGCACCACCACCATCTGGGCCTTGGGGTCGATATAGATAGCCTGGCCGTGAATGCCGCGCGCCATATAGGCCCCGTTGGGATTGTGCGAGACCCACCACATATTGCGGTACGACCAGCCGGGCAGTGTGGTGTAGCCGGCCTTGACGAACTGGGCCGGATCGGCACCGCGGCGTATGTCCTCCACCACGGCCTTGGGCAGCACCTGCTGACCGTTGGCGGCGCGGCCATTGTTGCGCATCATCTCGCCAAATCTGGCCAGGTCGCGCAGCGTGGTGTTCAGCCCGCCACCGCCCGACTCGGTACCAATGCGGTCGACCATGAAGTAGGCGTCCTGCTCGGCACCGATGCGGCTCCAGATGCGCTCGGACAGCAGCTGGGCCAGCGACTTGCCGCTGGCGCGCCGAACAATCCATGCCAGCACTTCGGCATTGACGGTTTTATAGGCAAAGGCCTGGTTGTGCTCGCCCTCTTTTTGCAGGGTCTGCAGAAAGTCATAAAAACTCTTGGGGCCCGCGTAATCCTTGCCCTGCGGCATCATGCCACCCGCTCTGGCGTAGTCCCAGACTTCGGCCTTAGGGTCGGCGTAGTTCTCGGAATACTTCACGCCAATCGTCATATCCATCACCTGGCGCACTGTGGCATCGCCATAGGCGGTGTTCTTCAGCTCGGGCAGGTAGTCGGTCACCAGCGCCTCAGGTTTGATGCTGCCGTCATGTGCCAGCAGCGCAGCCAGCGTGCCGACAAAGGATTTGGTGACCGACATGGCCAGATGCGGGCGCTGCGGCTCCAGTGCGCCCAGGTATTTCTCATAGACCACCTTGCCCTTGTGCAACACCAGAATGCCGTCGGTGTAGTTGCGGTCCAGCGACTGGGCGAATGTCAGCTCTTCGCCTGTGCCCATGACCTTGAAGCGCACGTTGTCCAGATTCACCGGGGCTGCACGCAAAGCGCTGGGTGCGCCCGGACCGCGCCAGACGTTGCTGGTGGGCACGATTTCGCGGATGTGGGAGAAGGTCCAGCGGATGCGCGGAAAGGTATTGCCTACAGGGTTGTCGAAGGTGATGAGCTTGTCTGCCGCAGGCGGAAAGCCCTGCATCCACCCCAGAGCCTGCACCGTGGTGCTGGCCGGGTCAGGCAATGCGGGGGCTGGAGTCTGCGCAGATGCTGCAGAAACAATAGCTGTCAGCGCAAATGGAATAAGCGCTTGACGGGAATATCTCTTGAAATTCATGACAACCTCTTCGGCTGGGTTTATCTGCCCGTAAAACGTGCGGGGCGTTTTTCAATGAAGGAGCGCACGCCTTCGGCCGCATCTTCGCTGTGGGACAGAAGCTGCTGCACGGGGATGAAGTCGGCCACGGCGGCGGCCTGGCCCAGCTCGATGGCCTTGAGCACATTGAGGCGGGTGGCCACCACGGCTTGCGGGGCTTGCAGCGAGATGCGTTCTGCAATGCGAAAGGCGTCGTCCAGCTCCCTGCCTGCGGGTACGACTTTTTGCACAAAGTTGCAGCGATAGGCTTCGGCGGCGTCAAACGGATCGCCTGTCAGCAGGTGCAGCATGGCATTGCCCACGCCTGCGCGCTCGGCCATGCGCAGGGTGGCGCCGCCGGTGGGCATGATGCAGCGCTGCACTTCCATCTGCGCAAAGCGGCAGTCGTCCGCGGCGATCACAATGTCTGCGCCCAGCATCAATTCGATGCCGACGGTAAAGCAGATGCCTTTGACTGCAGCGACCATGGGCTTGGCGCGGCGGCGGTAGCCGGGCAGGCCGTAATCGTGCGGCTCCACCAGCCCGGGTGGAATGACTTTCTGGCCGGCTTTCATGAACTCGGCGATAAGGGGCAGATCAAGCCCCGCCGTGAAATGTTCGCCAAAGGCGTGGAGCAGGCCCACACGTAACTCGGGCTCGTCTTCCAGCCGGGTGTAAGCCTGGGCCAGTTGCTGGAACATGGCCGGCGTCCAGCCATTGCGCTTGGCAGGGCGGTTGATGCCGATCAGCAGCACATGGCCAAGAACCTCACAGGAAATGCAGCCCTCGGGTGGTGGGCTGGGGATGTCGATTTGCATGGTGAATCTCCTGCGCAAAACGATAGACCTCAGCGCTTGCGCTAGCAGTCGCGTACAGGACGAGGCATCGCTTTTCGGGCTAGGTGTTAACGCCAGCGCCTGACACGCAGCTATGCTTTAGCCGTGATCCCACGAAATGGAAAAAAGATGCCAGAAGCGCCGCACCGCCAACTGTTCAGAGACTACCCGCTGGATGGCGCGCTGCTGCGTTTCCACCCCGAAAGCGGAACCAGCATCCGCATTGAAAATACGGAAACCCGGCACCTGCAGCGCGTGGCACCCCGGGTGGCCATGTTTGGCATTACCAATAAATGCAATCTGAGCTGCGATTTCTGCTCACGCGATGTGCAGCGCGAGAGCGCATGGACAGTCAATTCCGCTGCGCAGGTGCTGCAAGACCTGAGCGCTGCCGGTGTGCTGGAAGTGGCGTTTGGCGGCGGCGAGCCGTTTGCCTTTCGCGGCTTTGCCGACCTGGTTCAGCAACTGCATGAGACCACGCCGCTGGCGCTGAATGTCACCACCAATGGTCTGCTGATTCGGCCCGGAAATTTTGCGGCGTATGCGGGCCGCCTGGGGCAAGTGCGAATCTCTCTTTATGACGACCCGCGCTGGCGCGATACGGCGCAGCTTTTGTCCAGCTATGGGCAGAGATGGGGTGCCAACCTGCTGATCGATGCGGGAGTGCTGGCGACGTTGCCCAGCCTGCTGGCGGAGCTGACAGCACTGGGTTGCCACGACGTGTCGCTGCTGTCGTATATCGGTGCCGATATGCACAGGCATCTGACGGCAGAGGGGCGGCTGCAGCTGGCGGCCATCGTGCAGGATGCGCCACTGCCTTGCCGCCTGTCGGTGTGCTTTGGCAATACCGTGCCCTTGCCCCGTTTGTTTGATGGCGCGGACGGCAGCGGGGACTGTGGCGCGGGCGTGGATTTTGTATCCATCACCCCCGATCAACGCATGCAGGGCTGCTCGTTTCAAGACGGCGGCCTGCCCGCTCGCAATGCGCAGGAAATTTTGGCGGGCTGGCAGCATCAGCGCTCACGTCTGGCGCAACCCAGCTTGCGCCATGGCTGTGCGGGCCGCAAACGGGCTGGCTTGGCGCAGGGTCAGCGTGCTCACTCCGATCCCTCCATGCCTTCACCTTCTATACGGGTGTGGCAGGCGTTCTCGGGCAATAACAGCGGTGAATGTGTGATGGTGGCCCGATTCGACACCATTAACGACGCCAACAGCTATCTGGCGCAGCTGCTACCCGCCTGGAAGCCGGAAGCAGACTATGCCCCTGAATGGTTGCAGCTCTTTCAGGCGCAGGCCGTGGCCGGGCCGGGGCTTGCCTATGGCGAGATGCCGAGAGACTTGCTGGCCATTGGCCGATCTGTGCTGGCAATGGGCTACGGTCTGGAAGACCAGTTCCCAGAGCTGCGGGCGCTGGCCTGGAAGCAGGGTGCAGCGTCAATGTCCGGTGGCATACACAGCCACGAGGTGACGCTGCTGGCGGCAGTGCGCACTGCCAGTGCCGATGAGGCCCGCAAGCTCGCCGCAGTCGAGTGGGCGGATGAGTTCTCGGCTCGTCCATTCATTTATGGCGATACGCTGTTGCTGGTCATGGGTCTGATGGGTCAAGAGGGCGAGCTGGAGGCCTGCAAGCGCGGTCTGGAGGCCTTGGCGGATGGGCGCCCTTTGGCCGTTGAAGTGCACTCTGACATTGTCAGCAGTGAGAGCATGCTGGAGGTGATGAAGCGATTGGGCGCGCCAATCCACCAGACACCAAGACTGGTGCTGCAGTTCTGGGGTGGGGATCCTGCGGTGGCTCAGAAAAAGGCTGCACATTTTGCCCAGATGGTGACTGAGGCTGAAGTGACGGCGGCGGCTGCCTGTGTGTTGATCTCGGGCCTGAGCCGGCGCAAGCGGCTGGCGGTGCTGGCGTATCGCCAGGGAGCGACTGTCGGGGCTCTGGATGCGGCCGAGCTGCAGGTGAGTGCGCGGCTCGTGTTGCCTGAACTGCCCAGGCAAAAGGGCAGGCGTGCGGTTCAGCCCTCCATCGACATTGCGCTATTGCAGGATGAACTGCGATTAAGCCTGTGGCCCGGCGTGCCGCTGCAGGTGGAACAGGGCTACCGAGGCGCAGCCCAAGTGCGTGTGACCAGCACCCAGCCAGAGCGGGTGCTGGAGACGTTGAAACAAGCGGCGCAAAGACTGGGCGCAACAACCCATTTCTGGGTCAGCGAGCCTCAGGCTCTGGCGATGGCTGTGCGCCGCCTGCTGGCAGAGGTTAGGGAGTCGCGTGAGTAGGCTTTGCTACCGCCTCGGCCTCCTGACCCTGCCAGTGATCGCCGATCAGTAGCTGTAGACGCCCTGACTGGTCTTGCGGCCCAGACGGCCGGCGGCCACCATTTCGCGCAGCAGGAAGCAGGGGCGGTACTTGCTGTCGCCGAATTCCTTGAGGTAGACCTCCATCACGGCCAGACACACGTCCAGGCCAATCATGTCGGCCAGAGCCAGCGGGCCAATAGGCTGGTTGCAGCCCAGCTTCATGCCTGCGTCGATGTCTTCGGCGCTGGCCGTGCCTTCGCTCAGCACCTGGAAGGCTTCGTTGATCATGGGCACCAGAATGCGGTTGACCACAAAGCCGGGCGCATTCTTGACGGTGATGGGTGACTTGCCCAGGGCTTCAGCCATGGCCTTGACGGCGTCGTGCGTGGCGTCAGAGGTCTGCAGGCCGCGAATGATCTCCACCAGCGCCATCATGGGCACGGGGTTGAAGAAGTGCATGCCGATGAAGCGGTCGGCGCGTTGCGTGGCGGCGGCCAGCTGGGTGATGGAGATGGACGAGGTGTTGGTGGCCACGATGACTTCGGGGGCGACCAGCGCATCGACTTGCTTGAGGATCTTGACCTTGAGGTCGTAGTTCTCGGTGGCGGCTTCGATCACCAGCTGGGCGGCTTTCAGGTCGTCGTAGCTGGTCGAGACTTTGATGCGGGAGAGCGCTGCGGCCTTGTCGGCTTCACTGATCTTTTCTTTCTTGATCAGGCGGTCCAGGCTGCCAGCCACGGTGGACAGGCCTTTTTGCACGGCGGTGTCAGAGATGTCGACCATCACCACATTGATACCCGACACGGCGCACGCCTGTGCGATGCCGTTGCCCATGGTGCCTGCGCCGATGATGCCTACAGTTTGGATTGCCATCATTTTTGTCTCCATTTAGATAAGTGCGATTGAACGGGAAAATGGTATCCCGGTTCTGAGCGGGTTTGGCCCTAGTCGGGCATCTGTGGCGTGATATGCGCCTGCAGGGGCTGAAAAATTTCCGCACGACCGTGTTAGTGCGCATTCCAGCGCTGGGACAGATTCTCCAGAATGAGCGCTCAAAGCGGGAGGCTCTATGCGCGACTATGTGGTGATCGGCGGCGGCTCGGCAGGTTCGGTGCTGGCTGCACGCCTGAGCGAAAACCCGGCCGTCAGCGTCACGCTGCTGGAGGCGGGGTGCGAAGACAAAAGTGTGCTGATTCACTGCCCTGCCGGGCTGGCGCTGGTCGCCAAGCAAAAAGCGCTGAACTGGGCCATGGAGACCGTGCCCCAGGCCGGACTGAATGGTCGCAAGGGCTACCAGCCGCGCGGCAAGGTGCTCGGGGGCTCCAGCTCTGTCAATGCCATGATTTATGCGCGTGGCCAGCCTTCAGACTATGAATATTGGAGCGCTCAAGGTAATACCGGCTGGGGCTGGAGCGATGTTTTGCCTTATTTTCAGAAGTCCGAATGCAACACGCGTGGCGCGGATGCGCTGCATGGCGGCAGCGGTCCCCTGCATGTGTCCGACCTGCGTGACCCCAACCCGCTGGCACAGGCCTTTGTGCAGGCGGGCGTGCAGGCTGGCCATGCGCACAACACAGATTTCAACGGTCTCAGTCAGGAAGGTGTGGGTCTGTATCAGGTCACACACCACAACGGCGAGCGATGTAGCGCGGCCAAGGCATATCTGACGCCGGTGCGCAGCAGGCCTAATCTGCAAGTCATTACTGGCGCGCAGGTGCTGCGGGTGCTGATGCAGGGGCGCAAGGCAGTGGGCGTGGAGTATGCGCAGGGCGGACAGGTGCAGCAGCTGCGTTGCAACCGCGAGGTGTTGCTGTGCGCGGGCGCGTTGCAGTCGCCGCAGCTGCTCATGCTTTCTGGCATTGGGCCGGGCGAGCATTTGCAGCAGATGGGGATTGAGGTGGAACATGACTTGCCCGGAGTGGGTGAGCATCTGCATGATCACCCCGATGTGGTGCAGGTGGTGAATGGCCCGCAGATGAGGGACAGCTTTGGTGTCTCGCTGACGGGTCTCAAAAATGTCTGGCAGGGGGTGAGCCGCTGGCGCAATGAGCGCAGAGGCATGCTGACCAGCAACTTTGCGGAGGCGGGCGGTTTTATCCGCAGTCAGCCACAAGAGGTGGCCCCTGATCTGCAGCTGCATTTTGTGGTCGGCAAGCTGGTGGATCACGGGCGCAAGACGGTGCTGGGCCATGGCTATTCATGCCATGTCTGCATCTTGCAGCCCAAGAGCCGTGGAAGGGTAAGGCTGGCCGCGAATGATGCACGTGCTTTGCCGCTGATCGACCCCGCTTTCTTTGCGGAAGCCGACGACATGCAGCGCATGGTACGCGGCGTGCATCGCATGCGTGAGATCCTGAGTCAGCCGGCGCTGGCGGGGTTGGGTGGGAATGAGCTAGCGCATTCAGCGCAGGCGCGCAGCGATGCGGAGATTGAACAGTTCATCCGCAATTACGGTGACACCATCTACCACCCCGTAGGTAGCTGTCGCATGGGGCCGGGGCCGCTTGATGTTGTGGATGCCCAGTTGTGCGTGCATGGCGTGCAGGGGCTGCGTGTGGTCGATGCGTCCATCATGCCGCGTATTGTGAGCGGCAATACCAATGCGCCCACCATCATGATTGCCGAGAAGGTGGCGGACTTGATCAAATTGACGGCGTAGCGGCCGTTGTAAACGGGCGATCTCAATGGGCGTTTAAGCCCCGGAGGATAGAGTTGAATCCGCACCGTCTTGAGACGGGGGTGTCAGGGTGATGAATTCAGTGCGTCCGCGTCCCATTTTTTTGGCCTGCTGCAGGGCGATGTCTGCCTGCTTGGTCAGCTCGTCCAGCTTCAGACCGCTCCATGCGCTGGGTGCGAGTGCGCAGCCGGCGCTGAAGTCCAGATCTACCTGAAGCTCATATTGAGCGCCCATCTGAATGGCTGACTTGATGCGGGTGAGCAGGGCGCGTGCACCTATCAGGTCTGCATGAACCATCAGACAGAAAGACTCGCCTTGCCAGCGAGCGACTACCTCGTCGCCGCGCATCTGTTTTTTCAGCGCACGAGACATCAACTGCAGGGCTTCATCGCCAGTTTGATAGCCATGACGCTTGTTGACGCGGGAGAAATGATCCATGTCGATCAGAATCACCGCCAGAGGCAGGTTCTCGCGCAGTGAGCGGTGGAGCATGAAGCGTGCCTGACCCTTGATCGCCTGGCGCAAAGGCAAGCCTGTCAGAGGGTCTTCGGGGGCATCCGTCTGCTGCAGTCGTAGCTCTTCATCACGGCAGGCCATCAGTATCGACACGAAACACAGTCCGCTGAAGACTGGCATTAACCAATACAGGGTGATGTGGGTGCTAGGCTCCGTCGCAAAGCTGTGCAGCCATGAGGCATGTAGTGCGGAGTAACCACGGGCTATCAGGTTCAGTGCAATGCACAGCCCAGCGCCAAAGAAAAGATAGCGCCATGCTCTAGCAACCTTGGTGCGGGGGTAGAGAGCCATGCTGATCAGCGCAATGAGACTCAGGCCGTAACCGATGTCGAACCATGCCACCTGGTAAGGCTTGCTTTGAATCAGTGCCATGACGCCTGCCAGCGTCAGCATGCACAAGACAGGCAAAGCCATGGTGAGTGCTTTGCAGCGTTGTCCTAACCAACCTTTTAGTGCCTTGTGCAATTGCCACAGAGCACCCAGTGAGGCGGCCGTTGCGGATGTAGACAGCAGTGCATTCCAGCCAAAGGTATCGACTTGCCCCGCGCCGAAGATGAGCAGCCAAGAGAGCCCCTGCAGCAACAGAAATTGCTGAGCATTGAGGGCGGGGCGGCTCATCTTCTGGCTTTGGCCCATGAACCATGGCAAGGCAAAGGCGATCGTCATGAGATTGACGGCCACCATGAGCGCCATGGAAAACTGATCTACATCATGCATGGAGGCGATTATTGGAAGGCCACTTCGTCAAAGCTGCGTAGTTTGCGACTATGCAGTCGATCGGATCCACCTTCTCGCAGAATCTCTACTGCACGCATGCCGATGCGCAGGTGCTGATCCACGCGTTCGCGGTAAAAATGGTTGGCCATGCCGGGCAGCTTGATTTCGCCATGCAGCGGCTTGTCGCTCACGCACAGCAAGGTACCGTAGGGCACGCGGAAGCGAAAACCATTGGCGGCAATGGTGGCCGACTCCATGTCCAGCGCCACGGCGCGGCTCTGGCTGAAACGGCGCTGGGGCAGGTTGTCGGGCAGCAGTTCCCAGTTGCGGTTGTCGGTGCTGGCTACGGTGCCGGTGCGCATGATGCGCTTGAGGTCGGGACGTTCCATCTGCGTGATATCCGCCACGGCCTGCTGCAGAGCGACCTGAATTTCGGCCAGGGCCGGAATCGGTACCCAAAGCGGCAGCTCTTCGTCCAGTACATGGTCTTCACGCACATAGGCGTGGGCCAGCACATAGTCACCCAGTTGCTGGCTGTTGCGCAGGCCTGCACAGTGACCCAGCATCATCCATGCATGGGGGCGCAGCACGGCAATGTGGTCGGTGATGGTTTTGGCGTTGGCTGGCCCGACGCCGATGTTGACCATGGTGATGCCGCTTTTGTCGGCGCGAACCAGGTGGTAGCCGGGCATCTGCGGCAGGCGGGGTGGGGCGGTGCCCAGCTCGTCCACGGCTTCGGCAGGCAGACCTTTACGGCGGGTGATGACGTTGCCGGGCTCGACAAAGGCGATGTAGTCGCTGTCCTCATTGGCCATCTCGGCATGGCCCAGACGGATGAATTCGTCGATATAGAACTGGTAGTTGGTGAACAGTACAAAATTCTGGAACCACTCGGGCGCCGTGCCTGTGTAGTGGCGCAGGCGGTGCAGCGAGTAGTCGACGCGCGGAGCGGTAAACAGCGATAGCGGTAGGGCCTCGCCTGGATGAGGGCGCCAGGTGCCGTTGGCAATGCCGTCGTCCATCGACTCCAGATCCGGAAGATCAAACACATCGCGCATCAGCATGCGGCGCTCGGGTGAGAGAGAGCCTTCGATATGGTCGTTATCGGCAAACGAGAAATGAATCGGGATGGGCTTGTCGCTCAGGCCCACCTCGATGGCCACCTGGTGATGCAGGATCAGCAGGCGCAGCTGTTCGCCGAAGTAGCTGGCGAAGAGATCGGGCCGGGTCAGCGTGGCTTCATAGGTGCCGGGGCCTTCCACAAAACCATAGGTCAGTTTGGTGTCGGCATGGGCCACGGTGGTGGTCTTGATCCGCACAAATGGGTAGTAGGCGTGGACCGGCGCGGCAGGCGTTTCACCCGCCACAAAGCGCTGCATGGCTGCGCGCAGGTGATCGATTTGCTCTCGGTACAACTGCTGCACATGGGCCAGAGCCTGGGGTGCATCGGTATGGAACATGCTGCTGCTTTTATGCGATGGAGTCGGTGTATTGATGGCCATGGACGCTATTGTCTTTGTAGCATTTGACAGTGCTGCGACATCCATGCGGCCGCGCGATCGGCAGGCATTGGCGCAGACACCAGAAACCCCTGCATCATGGCACAGCCCATCTGACGGAGCATGTGCAATTGTTCAGGGCTTTCTACGCCTTCGGCCAGAATTTCGAGATGCAGGCTTTGCCCCATCTGCACGATGGCGTTGACGATGGCGGCTGCATCGGGGTTGTGAGGCAGGTCGGAGACGAAGGACCGGTCGATCTTGAGCCGGTCTATGGGGTGCTTGCGCAGATAGGCCAGCGACGAGTAACCGGTGCCAAAGTCATCTATCGCCAGGCCCACGCCCAGTGACTTGAGTGCATGCAGGGTCTGCTGCATATGCGTACCCGACAGCATGAGCGTGGTCTCGGTGATTTCGATATGCAAATAGCGAGCGTCCAGCCCCGTGTCGTCCAGCACCTGTGCCACTTCCTGCACCACATCACGCTGGCGGAACTCTTGGGCGGACAGGTTGACGGCCACAGGAACGGGTAGGTAGCCGTCATCCTGCCAGGTCTTGGCCTGGCGGCAGGCCTGATTGAGCACCCAGCGGTCAACTGCCGCGATCAGGCCCCGGTTCTCGGCAAAGCCAATGAATTCATTGGGCGAAACCAGACCTCGGTGCGGGTGCTTCCAGCGCACCAGCGCCTCAAAGCCCGCCAGCTCGCCGCTCTGTATCAAGGTTTGCGGCTGATAGTGCAGTTCGAACTCGCCGCGCTCAACGGCATTGCGCAGCATTTGCTCCTGCATCAGCATGCGGGTGGCCCGCCCTTCCAGCGCGGGGGTGTAGAACTGCGAGAAGCTACGGCCACGGGCCTTGGCCATTTGTAGAGCGGCTTCGGCATTGCTCAGCAGTGCCTCGGGGCATTGGCCGTCATTGGGGTACATGGCAATGCCTACGCTCAGCGAGACATTCAGTTGAGTGCCTTCGACCTGATAAGGGGCTTCCACCGGCGTTCGAAGCTGTGCCACCAGCGCCTCGGTTTCCAGCAGACTGGGATTGTCGGGCAGCACGATGACAAAGTCATCGCCACCGACACGGGCCACGATGTCCTGAGGGCGCAGGGCTGATTGAATGCGCTGAGCCATCTCGCACAGCAGCAAGTCGCCCGCACGGTGACTGAGCGAGTCGTTGACGAATTTGAACTGATCCAGATCCAGCGACAGCACGGCCAGCCGTGATTGCTGACCGGCTGCCTTGGCAATCACATCGCTCAGCAAATGGTTCAGGCGCGCCCGGTTGGGCAGATGCGTCAGCAAATCATGCTGGGCCAGAAAATCAATGCGCTGGCGGGTTTGCAGCCTGTCCGTCATATCGCGCAGAACGACGATGCGGTGGCTGTCGTTCTCGCCGGGCATGGTCTTGGCCTCGACCTCTACGGGAATATGCAGGCCGCTTTTGTGCACGGCAATGGATTCATGGCGGTCTTCGCTCTCGCTGCGCAAGTTTTTCAGTGCGCGCAGGCGGACTTCCGGGCCCACGTAATCAAGAATGGCGGTGCCGCGCAGTTCGTTAATGGTGTAGCCGACCAGGCGTGACAGGGCGTCATTGCCATCCATGATGATGCCGTCGCGGTGCAGCACGATGGCTTCGGTGGTGATGGCGGCAAACTTGCGCATGCGCTCTTCGTTGTCACGTATTTGCTGAGTCACCTGATGGTGGTGACTCACATCGGTCATCAATGCCACCAGACCCTTGAGCACGCCATTTTCTGCATGAGGGCGCAGCACGGCCTCGATATGCTGCACCTTGCCGATTTCATTCTTGAACTGGCGCGTGTAGCGCATGGTCTGCGTACTGTCCACTGAAACCGTGTCGAGATACGGTTTTATCTGCGCCCAGACCAGCTCCCCCACAATCTCTTGTACATCAAGGCCGACAATGCTCTGCGGCGTGTAGCCAAAGTGTTCGGCATAGTGGGAATTTGCAAAGCGACAGGTTCGGGTGTCGGCATCAAAATAGGCCAGCATGGCCGGTGCCGTATCTGCGACCAGCCTCACAATGGCATTCACATCTCTCGATGGCTGAGCGATGAATTTGTCAGGCATGCGCCTCCCTCATTTTTGGGAGTGTTTATATAGGAATCGCTTCGGCCCCGGGGGATTTTGGTCTCCCATAGTCAACGATTCTTGATTTTGCCAACACCATTGCTTAGGTCTTTGGAATTTAAGTCACACCGCCTGATAGCCGCTTAAGAACATGAACAACTCCAGAGCATTCACATCCTCCCAATGGCTGCAGCCGCACAACCTGCTGAAAATCTCGGTTGGGGTCGCGCTGCTGACCATTGTTTTGAAAACGCTGGCCTGGTGGTTGACGGGCTCTGTCGGCTTGCTGTCGGATGCGCTGGAATCCTTTGTGAATCTGGCCGGAGCCATGTTCGCCCTGACCATGGTGACTGTGGCCAAGCGCCCAGCGGATGCCGAGCATCCCTATGGACACCACAAGGCGGAGTACTTCTCGGCCGGGTTTGAGGGCGTGCTGGTCATGGGGGCCAGCCTGGCTATCGCATGGGCCGCGCTGTCGAGACTGTGGAACCCTCAGCCGCTGGAGCAACTGAGCTGGGGCCTGATGCTGTCGCTGGTCAGCACCGTTTTCAATGGCCTGCTGGCCTGGGTCATGCTGCGCTCGTCGCGGAAATTTCGCTCCATGGCCCTGGCGGGGGATGCCAAGCATCTGTTCACCGATGTTTGGACCTCGATCGGCGTGGTGGTCGGCCTGCTGGCCGCTGCCTTGACGGGGTGGCTCTGGGTCGATGCGCTGGTCGCATTGGCTGTCGCCATCCATATTTTTATTCAAGGCATGCAGCTGGTCTGGCAGTCCTCGCAAGGCTTGATGGATCAGGCGCTGAATGCGCCGCAGCGCCTCAAGATCGATACGCTGCTGGATGGCTACGCCAAGCGCAGCGAAGGGGTGAGCTTTGACAATATTTACAGCCGCCAGGCGGGGGAGCGCAGCTTTGTGGACTTTCACATGCATGTTCCAGGCCAGTGGAGCGTGCAGCGCGCGGCACAATTGCGCACTGAAATTGAAGCGGCGCTACTGCAGGCCATACCGGGTCTGTACGCCCGGATTGAGTTGCTTCCCATGGGCATGAACACCGTCAGTGAAGTCGCGGATGGTGACGCTGGCGTTGAAGTTGGGCGAGAAGCACCAGGCGCGGCACAGGAAGGTTTCCGAGAATGATGAGTGTGATTCAGCGCGTCAAGCAGGCGCGTGTGGAAGTCGATGGCCGCATGACCGGCCAGATCGAACAAGGCCTGCTGGCGCTGGTCTGTGCCGAGCGTGGCGATACCGAGGTGGAGGCCGACAAGCTGCTGGCCAAGATGCTCAAGTTGCGCATCTTCAGCGATGAGGCAGGGAAGATGAACAAAAGCGTGCAGGATGTGGGTGGCGGCCTGCTCATCGTCAGTCAGTTCACGCTGGCAGCGGATACCAAGGGCGGCAACCGCCCCAGCTTTACTGCTGCAGCCACCCCCGATGAAGGCCGGCGCCTCTACAACTACTTTGTGGACAAGGCCCGCGCAGCCCACCCCGCGGTGCAGACCGGTGAATTTGCCGCCGACATGCAGGTGCATCTGGTGAACGACGGGCCGGTGACTATTCCCCTGCGCATAGAGCCAGCGGTAAACCCACAGTCGTAAATCAGGGCTTAGAGGGCGCATGCCCCATGGCAGTCAGGGGCCAAGCTGAAGCCTGACAAGGCGTGGATGGAATGGCCCCGGATAATTCAGCCCTATGAATACCTCCACCAGCGCCGCCAAGGCCACTGATTCCTCCGCTTTCTCGGCGCTGCCCCTGTCCCCTGAAATGCTGGCCAACCTCCAGCAATTGGGCTACACGCAGATGACGCCCATTCAGGCTGCCAGTTTGCCACTGACCCTGCAAGGCAAGGACCTGATTGCTCAGGCCAGCACCGGCAGCGGCAAGACCGCCGCCTTTGGCTTGCCCATGGTGGATCGTCTCAATCCTCGCTGGTTTGCCGTCCAAGCCCTGGTGCTGTGCCCCACGCGCGAGCTGGCCGATCAGGTCGCTACCGAAATCCGCCGTCTGGCGCGCGCGCAGGAAAACATCAAGGTCGTGACCGTCTATGGCGGCGTGCCCTCGCGCAACCAGATCGCATCGCTGGAGAACGGTGCCCACATCGTTGTTGGCACACCCGGCCGCGTGATGGACCTGATGGAGCGCGGCAAGCTCGACATCAGCAACCTCAAGACTCTGGTGCTGGACGAAGCCGATCGCATGCTGGACATGGGCTTCTTCGGCGACATCGTCACCGTCGCAGAGCAGTGCCCGGCAGATCGCCAGACCCTGCTGTTCTCGGCCACCTATCCTGAAGGCATTGCCAGTCTTGCCAATCGCTTCATGCGCGACCCGCAGACCGTGAAGGTGGCTGCACAGCACAGCGCCGGCAAGATCGAGCAGCGCTGGTACGAGGTGGCCGCCCGCGACAAGGTGGCAACCGTGGCCAAGCTGCTCGCCCACTTCCGCCCTGAATCGACCATTGCCTTTTGCAATACCAAGCAGCAATGCCGTGACGTGGTGACGGCGCTGCAGGCCGAAGGCTTCAGCGCGCTGGCGCTGTTTGGCGAGCTGGAGCAGCGCGAGCGCGACGAAGTACTGGTGCAGTTTGCCAACAAGAGCTGCAGCGTGCTGGTGGCGACCGATGTGGCTGCGCGCGGCCTGGATATTGCCGACCTGTCCGCCGTCATCAATGTGGATGTGACGCCGGATTCGGAAGTGCACATCCACCGCATTGGCCGCACAGGCCGCGGCGATGCAGAAGGTCTGGCGCTGAATCTGGTCAGCATGGACGAGATGGGCAGCGTGGGCAAAATCGAGCAATTGCAAGGCCGTGCGTCGCAGTTCTTCCCTGTCGATGAGCTGACCCCCGCGGCTGGTGGCGAGCTGCTGCCCCCCATGATGACCATTCAGATCATTGGCGGGCGCAAGGAGAAAATCCGCGCTGGCGACGTGATGGGAGCCATGTGTGCCGACTTTGGCTACAGCCGTGACCAGATCGGCAAGATCAGCGTCAACGATTTCTCCACCTATGTGGCGGTGGACCGCAAGATTGCCTCGGCAGCCTGTGCCAAGCTCAATGGTGGCAAGGTCAAGGGCAAGACGGTGCGCGCACGTCTGCTGTAAAAATATCAGTCAAATTGGCCTCAAGCACTTTTGTGTAAAGCGCTGAGTGCTCCTAAAAAGCCTTCTCGACGCCTTTCGTTGCTGAGAAGGCTTTTTGCTTTGGGTTGGCGTAGGGCTCAACCTCTGGCGAAGAACAGTCCCGCCATCACCAGCCCCGTGGCCACAATGCCCCAGCGCAGGATGTGGGCCGGAATCTTGCGCGCTACGCGTGCGCCGCCGTAGCCGCCTGCAGTGGCTGCGACCATCATCACCAGCGCTTGCTCCCATTGCACGATCCCGCCCACGGCGTAGATGGTGACGGCAATGGCCGTGAGCAGGGCTGAGACCAGGTTTTTCATGCCGTTCATGGCGTTCAGCTGGGTCTGGCCCAGCAGGCCGAACAGGGCCAGCAGCAAGATGCCCAGACCGCCGTTGAAGTAGCCTCCGTACACCGTCACGATCAGCATGCCGATAGCAGCCTTGCTGGTATTGGTTGCCTTGAGTGTGGCGCTGCCGGCATTCTTGCCCGAGGCCCAGGCACGCAGCTGCGGGGCGAAGGCAAACATGGCGGTGGCGGCCAGCAGCAGCCAGGGAACGACTTTCCGGAAGGTCTCATCGGGGGTAAACAGCAGCAGCGCGGCCCCCGCAGAGCCGCCAACCAGCGATAGAGCGATCACCTGCTTCATTGACAGGCCGGGCGGCGACTGCATATCGTCCTTGAAGCCCCAGGCGCCCGCCATATAGCCAGGCAGCAAGGCCACGGTGCCGGTGGCGTTTGCCACCACAGGGGGGACGCCGGTAAAGACCAGCGCAGGCAGGGTCAGAAAGCTGCCGCCGCCAGCCACGGCGTTGAGCGCGCCAGCGGCAAAGGCAGCGACCAGCAGCAGGGCGAGGTGGCCCAGGTTGTCCATGGATTGGTCTCCTGATTGGGAATCTTGTGGTGCGCCGATCTATTGGAGATCGAACCACTTAATTATTTTTAGAAATAAAAAAATGTAAAAACAGTATTTTGAGAAATAAACCAATGTTTTGACAATCACTTCTTACGTTAAGGAGTGTTGTCGTGAATCTGCCCCGTTTCTTCTCTCGCACCGCGTGGGCCTTGCTGGCCGCTACTGGCGTGCAGGGTGCAGCCATGGCTCAGCAGCCTGATTTTCCGGCGCGCTCCGTCAAGCTGGTGGTGGCGAACGGCGCGGGCAGCGCGCCTGATTTGCTGGCGCGCCAGGTGGGCAATGTGGTGGGCAAGGAATGGAAGCAGGCCGTTGTGGTGGAGAACAAGGGCGCAGCAGGCGGCGTCTCGGCCGTGGATGCCGTAGTCAAGGCCCAGCCCGATGGCTACACCCTGCTGGTGGGCGGCGATAGTGCCATCACCATCATGCCCAATGTGCAGCGCAACTTGCCTTATGACGTCAAGAACGACCTGGTGCCGGTGACCAAGCTCGGCCAGTCCGACTTTGTGTTGGTGGCCAACCCGAAGAAGGGTTTCAAGACCGTGCAGGACTTTGTGAGCTATGCCAAGGCTCACCCCGGCAAGATCAACTACGCATCGTCCGGTACGGGCGGTGCCCAGCATCTGGCGATGGAGCAGTTCAAGCAGCGCGCAGGCTTTTTCGCCACGCATATTCCCTATCGCGGTGGCCCCCAAGGTCTTCAGGATGTGCTGGCGGGTCAGGTCGATGTGATGTTGATTGCGGTGGCACCCGCCATCACGCAGATTCAAAGCGGCAAGCTGACCGCGCTGGCCGTGTCAGGCCTGCAACGCCATGCCTTGCTGCCCCAGGTGCAGACGCTGGCTGAGACGTACAAAGGCTTTGAGGCCGGAGCCTGGTTTGGTCTGTTTGCGCCCAAGGGCACGCCCGCCGCCTTGGTGCAAGCCATTGCACAGGATACGGACCGCGCCCTGAAGGACCCAGAGCTGCGCAAGAGTCTGCTGCAGCAAGGCATTACGCCTGTGGGTGAAGGCCAGCAGATCTTTGCCAAGCAGATCAAGACTGAAGATGTGCGCGTAGCGCAATTGGTGCGCACCATTGGCCTGAGCGTCGAGTAAACAGTCTCAGCATTAAAAAGCGGTCTGTCCAAGCACTAGCTTGGCCAGACCGCTTTGTTTTTGGTAGCGTCAATGCTGCTCAGCAGCTTACTGAGCGTACGGGTCCTCAAACCCCATCTCTTTCATGATGTCGCTCTCGTAGGCTTCCATCTCCTCGGCATCTTCCTCGCTGGTCTCATGGTCCCAGCCCTGCGCATGCAGCGTGCCGTGCACCAGCAGGTGGGCGTAATGCTCTTCCAGCGTCTTGTTCTGCTCTTTGGCTTCGCGCTCCACCACGGGGGCGCAGAGAACCAGGTCGGCCATCACGGTTGGTTCTTGCTGGTAGTCAAAGGTCAGCACATTGGTCGCGTAATCCTTTTGACGGAATTCGCGGTTGAGCTTCTGGCCTTCTTCGGTGTCGACAATGCGCACGGTGATCTCGGCATCCACCGCCAGCGCGTGGCGAATCCAGGTCGTGACCTTGCTGCGGGTCAGCAGTTCGCGGTGGGCTGTGGCTTCGGCAGAGGGGCCAAATTGCAGAGACAGTTGCAGTTGATTTAGAGACATTTTGGCTTGTAGCGCTTATTTGGTAAGCGCTGGTAGCTATGAAGTTTGATTAAAGCTCATCTGCCGTAGGCAGCGGGCGGCTGGCTCGGGGCTTGGGGGCTTTGGGTGCGCTCGTGCCTTCGGTCACACGGCCACGGGCGTCGTAAGCATCCACAATGCGGGCGACCAGCGGGTGGCGCACCACGTCCACACTGGTGAAGTGATTGACGGAGATGCCCTTGACGCGGCGCAGCACGCGCTCGGCATCGACCAGGCCGCTGGGCGCACCCTTGGGCAAATCCACCTGGCTCACGTCGCCTGTCACCACGGCCTTGGCACCAAAGCCGATGCGGGTGAGAAACATCTTCATCTGCTCGGGCGTGGTGTTCTGGGCTTCGTCCAGAATCACAAAGGCGTTGTTCAGCGTGCGCCCGCGCATAAAGGCCAGCGGCGCGATCTCGAGCACATTGCGCTCAAAAGCCTTTTGCACTTTCTCGTAGCCCATCAGGTCGTACAGCGCGTCGTACAGCGGGCGCAGATAGGGGTCTACCTTCTGTGTCAGGTCGCCGGGCAGAAAGCCCAGACGCTCGCCAGCCTCGACAGCAGGGCGAGTCAGCACAATGCGCTGCACGGCGCTGCGCTCCAGCGCATCGACGGCGCAGGCCACGGCCAGATAGGTCTTGCCGGTACCTGCGGGGCCAATGCCGAAGGTAATGTCATGCTTGGCAATGTTCTCCAGGTACAGCGCCTGATTGGGCGTGCGAGCCCGCAGATCGGCGCGGCGCGTGGTCAGCTGGGGCGCGGTCAGGTCGGCTTCCAGCATTTCGACATCGCCAGCCAGCATCAGTTGCAGGGTATCGTCGGCGATGACGTCGTCAGCCAGCTCATACAGGGCTTGCAGCAGTTCCAGCGCTTCATTGGCCTTGGCTTTGGGGCCGTCGATCTTGAACTGCTCGTGGCGGTGAGCGATCTTGACGCCCAGCGCAATTTCAATGGTGCGCAGGTGCGCGTCCGTCGGTCCGCAGAGATGGGACAGGCGTGAGTTGTGGTGGGGAGTGAAAGAGTGGCGCAGGATCACGCGGATAATTTCTCAAAAGATGGCCGCACAGTGCGGCAAAGGACTTCAATGATAGGCAAATTGACTGGAACGCTGCTGGAAAAAAACCCGCCCGAGGTATTGGTGGACTGCGGCGGTGTGGGCTACGAAGTGCAAGTGCCCATGAGCACCTTCTACAACCTGCCCGCCAACGGCACCAAGGTGGCCTTGCTGACCCATTTTGTAGTGCGCGAAGACGCCCAGCTGCTGTTTGGCTTTGCCACAGCCCGCGAGCGTCAGACGTTTCGCGAACTCATCAAGATCACTGGCGTGGGCCCGCGCATGGCGCTGGCCGTGCTCAGTGGTCTGAGCATTGATGATCTCGCGGATGCGGTATCGCAGCAGGAAGCAGGGCGATTGGTCAAAGTGCCGGGTATTGGCAAAAAAACGGCCGAACGCCTGCTGCTCGAGCTCAAGGGCAAGATCGGGGCAGATACCGGCGCGCAGTCGCTTTTTGCCAATAACAATGACCAGAACGATATTCAGCAGGCGCTGATGGCGCTGGGTTACTCGGACAAGGAAGCGTCTGCCGCCCTCAAGAAACTCCCACCCGATGTAGGGGTGAGCGAGGGGATTAAGCTCGCGCTCAAGGCTTTGACGAAATAGCTTGCTGGCCCTGCGCCAGCCCGGTCGTGAACTGCAGGAGGACACGATATGAGGTGGTGGAGACAGGGCAGGCGCATCGCCCCTCGATGTGCAAGTGTGGTGCTGGTCCTGCTGACCGCTTGCGGCGGAGGAGGAGGGGGCAGTGTTCCTGATCCAGGACCGGGGCCGGACGATGGCCCTGGCGTTGGTGGAGGAGGTGGCGGTGGTGTTGCCGGCACTGAAGACATCAACCCTCCGTCAGGTCCGCCCAAAGCCTATGTGCTGGATTCGCTGGTGGTTCCTGCGGCGGAATCTGCGGCAGCGACCAGAGGCGTGGCGCTGTCCACTGCCGCTGTGCGGCCTCAGGCCGTCAGTCTGGCGTTACCGCAGTGGAGTAATGCCCCGCTGCCTTTAATGCCTGTGCCAGGTCTGCCCATGCAAATAGGTGCGCCTCGGGACTTGTCTTCGTTGCAGTCTGCAGGAGACATGTCCCGAATGCTGAAGTGGACCGAGGAACCCGATGGCGGGCTGGTCGCGGCGATCAGCATTACCTCCACCGGTGCCTATGGGGTGCGCCTGGGGCTGGTTGTTGATGCCTTGCCGGATGCGGCCCAGATTCGTTTGTACCGGCAGGACCGCACCAAGACGGGATTTGAGACCACGGGCCAGGCCATCAACGAGGCCATTGCTCGAAATCGTCGCGTCGATGGCAATACGCAGGCGGCCCGCATCTGGTGGACGCCTGACCAGGGGGCCGAAGAGGTCACTCTGGAAATCGGCCTGCCCGCAGGGGTGCCCACTTCGCAGCTACGGATTGCCCTTCCCGCGCTCACTCACGCCTATATCAATCTGGCGTTGCCCATGCAGGCTGATTTGCGTGAGAATTTCGTCAGCAGGAATGTGGGCGATGCAGGTGACTGCGAGCAGGATGCCAGCTGTGCCAACCAGTATGCGACCGAACGCAATGCCTTGGCGCGCATGACTTATGTGGGTCCAGACAACCGTTATTACTACTGCACAGGCTCTTTGCTGAACAACACCAGGCTTGATTACACGCCGTACTTCCTGTCGGCCAACCACTGCATCTCTACGCAGGCATCGGCCACTTCGCTGCGTACCGACTGGTTCTTTCGTTCGGCCAGCTGCAACAGCTTTGAGCCCAATGCCCAGACCACCGCACTACAGCGTGGAGCGACCCTGCTTTATGCGGCGGCAGCCACTGATACCACGCTGATGCGACTCAATGAAGCGCCACCAGCTGGTGCCACGCTGACTGGCTGGGACGCTCGCGGCACAGCGGTGGCGGGTACGGCCATTTACGGCCTGCATCATCCGCAGGGCGACTGGCTCAAGTACAGCGAAGGTCAGGTACAGCGTCTGAGTAACTGTACGGTTGGCAATGGTGGTGTCACCTGCAGCCCTGGCAATGCGCAAAGCGATTATCTGAATATCAGCTGGAGCAAGGGCATCACCGAAGGTGGCAGCAGCGGATCGTCCATTTTTGTGAACGGCCGCGTAGTGGGAACGCTGTCTGGCGGCAGCAGTTCATGTACGGCCAGCGGCGGATCCGATGTCTATAGCCGCTTCGACCGGGCTTTCAATAGCCCGATAGGGAACTGGCTGGCGCAGTAGCAGTCCGGAGGGACCCACAAGGGCGTTATTTGCCGGTCAATTTTTTGACCGCGGCTTCGGTTTGCTGCACATGGGCCAAAGGGTCGCTGCTGATGAGTGAAAACTTCACCTTGCCATCCTGTCCCACGACATAGGAAATACGGTTGGCCATGGCGGGGTTGGCAGCGGCTGCAGCGTCATAGGCCTTGATGGTCTGGGCCTTGGGGTCGGAGGCTACGGCAAATTGGTCGCGGCAGGCCTCGGTGGAAAAGCGCTTGAGCGTGTCGATGTCGTCATGCGACATGCCTACCACCGTGGCACCCATGGCGGTGAACTGAGGCGTGGCTTCGGCAAAGGCATGGGCTTCCAAAGTGCAGCCTTGGGTGAACGCCTTGGGGAAGAAGTACAGCACTACCGGCCCCTTTTTCAGCGCGGCGGCCATGTCAAAGTCAAACGCCTTACCAGCGACTGCCGCCGACGTCTTGAAGCTGGGCGCGGCATCGCCGACTTTGAGCGCCGCCTGAGCTGCGGGGGCTAGCAGGGCGGCGAGCAGCCAGGGGGCGAGCGGATGTATTTTGAACATGGCAAAGCCTTTAAGAACGTGTGTGCGGCCTCTACGATGCCATGGATTGTTCGTCATCCTTCATTCGCCTTGCTGTTGTCCTGCCTACTGCACTTTTGCTAGCCCCTTTGCTTGCGTGCTTACTTCGCGCTGCCCAGCGAGGTGCGGTATTCCAGCGCATAGGCTAGTTTGCCGGCCTTTTTGCCATCCGCAGGCTTGGGCGTGGGCAGTTCGGTATAGGTTGCCGTGCCAAAGGCCGTCATCTGGCCCATCTGCACGGCGTTGTAGCCCGAAGCGCCGATCATCTCCGCAGGGTTGGCGGCCAGCATCAGGTTGGATGCATCCTTGATGGCCTGCATATAGCCTCCGTCGGAGCCGTTGCCCGCCAGGTTCAGGTTGTACTGGCTCAATTTGAAATTACGCGGTGAGGCCTGCAGCCATTCGCCCCAGTAGAACTCCAGAAACTCGGAAGGATTGACCGGCTTGTTGTAGCCCACTTCGCGGGTGAAGTAGACCAGCGAGCGGAAGGGGTCGTCCTTGAGACCATTGGACAGGCCCAACTGACGCGGCAGATCTGCGGGAGTGATGGACGAACCATCAGGCAGCTTGAGCCAGACGAACTTATTGGCGCGCATGGTGCGCCAGAAGCTGGCGTTGTTGGCGTCCTTGTAATTGCCCTTGATCATCACCGGCATTTGCACCTGACCACCGGCCAGACCGGTCGCCACATTGCCGTTGCTGTTGGGTGCTTCCCAAAGGCTGGTGAAGCTGTGGTGTCCGTCGGTCAGGAAGAGCTGGCCTTTGGGGCCGACCACGGCGGTCTTCAGCAGGCTCTGGTAGTTGGCGACCTGGGCCTTGCAGGTGAAGCTGCTGCGGTCGTTGAGCTTGGAGCTGGCCGTAATGCCGCTCTTGGTCGTGGAGTCCTGGCCGCTGTCTTCGCACAAATCGTCAAAGGCTTTTTGCCATTGCGTGGAGGCCGCGCTGCCGGTCGCAGTGTGGGTATAGCGACCCTGCTTGTAGTAGATCTGGTCGAAGCCGATGGCGGGTTGCGTGGGCAGGGCATCTGCCAGCGTGATCATGACCGGGTCGGTGCTGGCTGCGCTCTTGTCCAGGTACTTGGGCAGCACTGCTTGCTCGGGCAACCGCTGGCACGCGCCCAGTGCACTGGTGTCGGTATCTGCGGGCCCGCTGCTGCCCGCGTAGTAGAAGCTGTTGGCCGAGACCGGCAGCAGCGTGCGCGCCGAACTGTTGCCGCTGGCCCATTGACCGCCGAACAAGCCGTTGGCCGCGCTGCCGGAGCCGGACGCCGTGTTGGCACTGAGCTTCAGGTCAATGTCGATGGTGTCGGTCTGCAGCAGGCCGTTGCCGATGGAGACATAGTGGCGCATGCTGCGGCCCGAGCTTCCTGGCTCGGGATGTGTGCACAGCCATTCGCCATCCAGCGCTGTGGCGGCCACGGGGGCCATGGCGGCAGACTGCAAGGTCCAGTTACCCGAGGTGAAGCTGCCAGCCGCACCGGCGCTGTAGACGTCAACGGATATGGCAGCTCCGTCGCTGCGCTTGCCCACCACGGCGCGGCCAATGCGTTGGCCGCCCAGCTCCAGCACCAGGGCGCCAGGGTAGGTGGTCTGATCGGGATCTACTGTCACGCGACCGGTGATGCTGTCGGTGCAGCTGTCGCTTGCGCCCTGGCCGGGGCAGACGCGCACAACGCCATCATTGGCAATCCGCAACTGGCCCGCGCTGGAGCTGGGGGCAGCGGGCTTGCCCGAGGCGGAGTAGACTGCCTCATTGCGCAGATAGTTGTAGGTGCCGGCCAGGGCACTGATCTGTGCTGCCCCCTGGTTGGAGGCGGTGAGCACACCCTGCAGCGATGCCGTCGAGGTGGCCGGGGTATCCAGCAAATTGGGCAAACCGTCAATGTTGCCGTTGACCAAACCGGTTTCCGCTGCAAAGCGCAGGGCGATGTCGCTCAGACGACTCACCAGAGCGGCGGGGGGATTGCTGCCCGTCACGGGCTGGAATTTCTGGGCCACGAACTGGCCGTTGGCATCCACGCTGTAGACGCTGGTGATGGCTCCGGTCAGGCCAAAGCGCGAATCCACAAAGCGCAGTGTGATCTGCTTGGTAGTGCTGTCCAGGCTCAATGCCACAGTATCGCCAAAGCTCAGCGTACCCAGGTAGCTGCTGCTGCCTGCAAGCGGAGCCAGTGCTGGTGCTGGTGCTGGAGCTGGTGCTGGTGCTGGAGCTGGTGCTGGAGCTGGTGCTGGTGCTGGTGCTGGAGCTGGTGCTGGAGCTGGAGCTGGTGCCGGGGCTGGTGATCCATCACCACCACCACAGGCCGCGAGGGTTGCCGAGGCTGCGACAAGAACGGAAACTTGGGCGAGGCTGCGGAGCACAGCGCCAGCTGGCGCAGGAGAGTTGAGGCGCATGGAGGGGACTTCAAGAGGAGGTGATGGAGAGAACGGTGCAAGCGCACCGACGTATCTACCGCGCAGAATTGCGTGAGGCGTTTGCACTGCATTCTGTGAAACACCCATGACGAAGCTGTGACATGAATGCGGCGCGAACAGCCTGGGCGCAACAGGGCGGCGCTAATGCGCGGCACAATTGAGGTCTATGACGATTCATGTGGACGAATTTGCGGCAACTCCCGCCCCCAAGCCTGCGCGTGATTCATCGCGTGACGCATTACGCGAGCCAATGCCGCGCGTGGTTTCGGCGGGCAGCGCCTTCGTGGGGGAGGACGCGCAGGAGCGCGCGTTGCGCCCCAAGCTGCTCGACGAATATGTGGGGCAGGCCAAGGCCCGAGAGCAGCTGGAGATCTTTATCGGCGCAGCCAAGATGCGCAACGAGGCACTTGACCATGTGCTGCTGTTTGGTCCTCCAGGGCTGGGTAAGACCACGCTGAGCCACATCATTGCGGCCGAACTGGGGGTGAATCTGCGCCAGACCAGCGGCCCGGTGCTGGAAAAGCCCAAGGATCTGGCGGCGTTGCTGACGAACCTTGAGCCCAACGATGTGCTCTTCATTGACGAGATTCATCGGCTAAGCCCGGTGGTTGAAGAAATTCTCTACCCGGCGCTGGAGGATTATCAGATCGACATCATGATTGGCGAAGGCCCGGCAGCCCGCTCCATCAAGCTCGATCTCCAGCCCTTCACGCTGGTGGGAGCCACCACGCGGGCAGGAATGCTCACAAACCCGCTGCGCGACCGCTTTGGCATCGTGGCGCGGCTGGAGTTTTATTCGTCGGAGGAGCTGACCCGTATCGTGCGCCGCAGCGCAGGCCTGCTCAAAGCGCCCATTGATGATGAAGGCTGCTTTGAAATCGCCCGCCGCTCACGCGGCACACCGCGGATTGCCAACCGTCTGCTGCGCCGCGTGCGTGACTATGCCGATGTGAAGGGTGATGGCCGCATCACCCGTGAGATTGCCGACAAGGCGCTGGCCATGCTGGATGTGGATCCGCAGGGCTTTGACATCATGGACCGCAAGCTGCTCGAAGCCGTGGTGCACCGCTTTGATGGCGGCCCGGTCGGGCTGGACAATATCGCTGCCAGCATTGGTGAGGAGTCTGGCACGATTGAGGATGTGATTGAGCCTTATCTGATTCAGCAAGGATTTTTGCAGCGCACCCCGCGTGGGCGCATGGCGACCAAGGCTGCGTACCTGCATCTGGGTCTCAAAGTGCCCGATGCAGGTGGTGATGCCTGAAGGACTGCGGATCAGTTCTGCGGTCCGGCATTCCAGAAAGCCTGAATGACACCGGGCATGGCTTCGATCTGCGCCAGCACCTGATCCAGTTCTTCGGCATGCACGGCAGTGGCAAACAGCTCGGCCTCGATTTCGCTGTTGTGGGGCGGAATGTCGTGTTTCTCGATCGTGCGTACCGGGTAGTTGGCAGCCTCCAGCAGCTCCTGCATCTGCTCGCGGACATCGGCCTGTACGGCTTGCTGGCAGATGGCATAGACGTAGTAGGTCGCTTCGCTGGCATGCTCGGCCACGGGGTGGCGGTTGATGTAGTTGACGACGGGGCGCAGCAAGGTATTGCTGGCCAGCACGAACAGGGTGGCGATTCCGGCTTCTGGCAGCATCCCTGCTCCAGTGCAGGCACCCACGGCGGCTGATCCCCAGAGCGTTGCAGCTGTGTTCAGACCCGTGATATTGGCACCTTCCTTCATGATGGCACCAGCGCCCAGAAAGCCGACGCCCGAGACCACATAGGAGATTACCCGGGTGGATCCGTCGGCCCCCGAGATGCGCATGGCCAGGTCCACGAATACGGCGGCACCTACGGCCACCAGCGTGTTGGTGCGTAAACCCGCCGTGCGCTGGCGTATCTGCCGCTCCAACCCGATGATGCTGCCGCAGACAAAGGCCACGAGCAGGCACAGCACGGTGTTGAGCGTTGCCAGGAGATTGAAGTTTTGCAGAGCTTGCATGCGTTGGGTTTCTGTTAGCGCGCCTGTGGTCGCAGCGGTTGGGGTGGAGATTGGCAGGTGCTGCGCACAGCATAGGCCAGGCAGATGACGTTCGGTGAGATTGGCGCTGCCTGTCGGACTTCAGCTCATCAGGCGCAGATCATTCATCTCATCAGAGAAGGCTTACGCCTTGAGCAGTGCTTCACGCCTGCCGCAAAGACCGGCGCAGACTGCGAAACCAGCTGCGGCGCTTCGTGGGATGCTTGGCGGAAGGGGCACTCAGGCTTTGCCATTGCCTTTGCGCATGCAGGGGGAGCTGGTTCAGTACGACTTCGCGTTGCCGGGGCTCCAGCAGAGACAGTGCATCCGCCCGCTTGCGGGGCGGGAGCGCGGCAAGCACCGAGGCGAATTCAGCGTGCTGCTGGTTTGAGCCCAGATGGCGTAATACATCGGCATGGCGCAATTCCAGGGCGCGAACGACGGCTTTTTGCAGGCCTTGCGAGGCCGTGGGGGTATGAGAGGGGCGCAGGCTGAGCTGCAGAAGGCGTTGCATGGGCTAACTCCTTGATGGCCTGTGGGCCAGAGCTAGCGCCAGACTTCAGAAAGTCATGCGCGATCCGGCCTCGATGGCAAATGGCAAAACAAATGCATGTCACGGCTTAGGCCGATGGACACGCACGCGGCAATGATTGACACCTGCATGCAGGCGGCAGGTGTGCAGCAAGATCGACTTGGGTCGGGATCCATACGTGGTCCTTTGTGAAGGATTGACAATGGTCTGCGGCGCTTGGGTCAGCGTCCTCGCAGCAGTTTTACATCAGCCAAAAGCGGCGAATGCGATGTGTGGGCCAGTCGGTCCGGGCATCGAGTTCCGCAGTCTGCTGTAAGGCCTTGGGGGGCGTTAGTGGCGGATGTGCTGTCGTTGCATTACGGGGAGCGGACGGCAAAGTGTCTCTGCGGCGAAACCGGCAGATGAAGCGGTTGAGTTGTTGGCGCATGGCGTACTCCTTTCTCGGCGAGCAGGAACGGAACGCACAAGTTCTGCGTTGTGGTCGCCTGCCGACCGGAAATGGCCGCAGCGACGCACATCGAGTTTTCAGTGATACACCATCACTGCTTCGGGTTTGCGAACGTGCAAACAAGCCGCCATACGAGGATGGCCCGAAAAACAGGTTGAGGTGAAGGCGCGATGCAAGGAGCGGGTCGGTCGGTGACGACACCCGGTCCGGGGAGTCTATCAGGCGACCAGCTGCGCAGCCGTTGCGGCGTGCGATAAATCACTGGTTGAACTGGCACTGTCCACGTAGGGACTCCTGAAATTGCAATCCTTTGATTATCCGCAGAGTGCGGGCTAGGGTCAACCCTTGTCTTGATTGGAGGCTGTACCAGACGACCCCGGGGCTAGCCCGCCAGCGAGCTGGTACGGCGGCGAACTTACGTGGGCTGTGTCGATGGCAATCTTTCAGGTTGCGCAGACAAATCGGTGGCTGTGTGCGGTCGGGCTTGCCAGCGCAGGCTGCCCTGCACAATCAGCGCCTGCGCAACGTAATAGCTGGCAAGCACCCAGATGGCTGCCCACGGTAGCGGTTGCACAAATCGGTTGATAGCCAGAATGCTGTCACTGACCATGAAGGCGCTGGCACCCAGCGCGACTAGCAATGCAGAGCGGTCTTGCTGCACCCGATAGCGGCCCCAGGCCTGAGCCGCCATCAGCGCAATGACGCTGACATACACCGCCACGGGAATGCGCATGGCCGCTGGCAGTCCATGCGTGAACAGGTAGGCGTACATGGCTGCGCCAATGGTTGCAATCAGCCACAGCGCGCGGCGGCTGGCAAACCATGGGGTATCGGTTTTGAATAAAGCGATGTAGCAGGTATGGGCCAGAAAAAAGCTGATCAGGCCGGGAATGAACAGGCTCAGCCTGAACTGCCCGTCGAGCATCAGAAAGACATCGCCGCTCAACGAACAAACAATAGCTGCCAGCAGCAAATAGACATGGTTTTTAGATGTTTTTTGTATTGAAATCCATGCAGGGCTGACGCATGTAGCTATGCATAAAAGAGCAAAACCCATGGTCGCTGGTTTGAACAGCCAGTGCCATTCACGCATTCCCAGGGCGGCGGTGGCCGTGGCCAGTGCGCCGCTTTGCAGCATCAGGGCCATCCATGGGCTGATGCGTCCCTGCATGGCAGCGCCTAGCGCCCATTGCCCGGTCAACAGCACTCCAAACCAGATCAGATTGCTGGCCAGCGGCGACTGGTCAGCCTGCCAGAGAAAGATCGCTGTGCCCGTCACCAGAGCCAAAAACTGCAGGCCGGCAAACCAGCGCAGTGGCCGGCTCATGGGCGGCGCGTAAAGGATGCGGTGCGCATCCAGGTCAAAGACCGGCTTGGGGAAGCGCTGCGCTACATCGGTAGGTCGCCAACCCGGTGGCTTGAGCCAGACGCGGACCTTGTCCAGCCAGTTGCGGGCATGCCAGCTGTCATGCGCAAGCTGGCGGTAGACGGTGGCATTGGCCCACAGCGGGTCCCAGCTTTGCAGCAGCCCGCGCGTGCCGTAGACGCAGGGCTCTTTGTCATCTTCTTCCTTGAAGGTTCCAAAGAGACGGTCCCAGATGATGAGAATGCCGCCGTAGTTTTTGTCTAGATACTGCTCGTTGACGGCATGGTGCACGCGGTGATTGCTGGGCGAGCAAAACCAGCGGTCAAACCAGCCCAGCTTTTTGACCTGCTCGGTATGCACCCAGAACTGGTAGAGCAGATCGATCAGGCCCACCACAGCAAACACCAGGGGCGGCACGCCGGCCAGCGCCATGGGCAGGTAGAAAAGCCAGCCCAACAACGCACCAGAGCTGGTCTGGCGCAGCGCAGTAGAGAGATTGTAGGCCTGGCTCTGGTGGTGAACGGCATGGGCAGCCCAAAGTACGCCCACCTCGTGGCCCATGCGGTGCAGCCAGTAGTAGCAAAAATCGTAAAACAGCAGGGCCAGCACCCAGCCCGGCAGGCTCATCCAGAAGGTTTCAGCCTCGATCAGCGCCACATGGCTGGCGACAAAGGTGTAAATGCCCAGCGTCAATAGCTTGGTGAAAACAGCGCTGGTCTGGCTCAGCACGCCCAGATTCAGCGAGCTGATGGCATCGGCCAGTGCATAGGCGTTGCGCCCGCGTTTGAGGCCGATGAACCATTCCACGGCAATCAGTGCAAAAAAGACTGGCGTGGCCAGAACAATGACTTGGCTGGGGGTGAGCATGGCAGCAATTTTGGAGCGCTGGCCTTTGAGTGCGGGCTGGCGTGAACCCTGAAAAGCAGGGTATGCCGAGGTGTCTAGGGTGAACCAGCATTGCCAAGAACATCCTGTTATGGCAGCGATTTTTTAGCTCTGGGATAATCGACAGCCTAGTCCATCTACCGAAGGGGACGCTCAGTCGTCGCCTCCGGTCTTGCGGTCATGCTGCGCCACAGATTGCTCTGGCTCTGCATCGCCGTCCAACTGCTTGCCTGTCCATGTCCACACTCCGTCGCTCTCTTGTTGCGGCCGCTGCCTTGATGGCGGCTGGTCTGTCTGTTCCTGCCTTGGCTTCTGGTGACTGGCCTACGGTCAAGCCCATCACCTTGATCGTTCCCTTCAGCGCTGGTGGCAATGTGGACACCACGGCCCGCCTGATCGGGCAAAAGCTGGGCGAGCGTCTCAAGCAGCCTGTCGTCATCGACAACGTGCCCGGAGCCGGTGGCGTGCTGGGCGTGAGCAAGGCTGTCAAGGCCTCTGCTGACGGCTACACCCTGCTGATGGGCTTTGATGGCCCCATCAGCATCGCCCAGCTGGTCAACTCTGCCGTCAAGTACGATGCGGAAAAAGATCTGACCCCCGTGGGCCTGGTCACGATTGCGCCTGTGGTGGCCGTGGCCCGCCCCGGCCTGCCAGCGCACAACCTGAACGAGCTGATCGCACTGGCCCGCTCCAAGCCCGGATCGCTCACCTATGCCACCTCGGGCGTGGGCACCATGCTGCACCTGGCCATGGAAGTGCTGCAAGAGCGTGCCAAGATCAAGCTGGTGCATGTGCCTTATCGTGGCGGTGCCCAGATCACCAGCGATGTGATGGGTGGCCAGGTCGATATCGGCATGCTGACGACCACCAGTGCCACGCCCATGATTCAGCAGAAAAAGCTCGAAGGTCTGGGCGTGACATCGGCCAAGCGCATCGACGCCATTGCCGGAGTACCGACCTTTGGCGAAACGCCTGAGCTCAAGGGCTTTGACCTCAATACCTGGACCGGCCTGTTTGTGCCTGCCAAGACCCCGCAAGCCGTGGTCACCCGCCTGGCTACCGAGCTGGACGCCGTGCTCAAGATGCCCGATGTGCGCAAGCGCCTTGAAGACGGTGGCGCGACACCCGGCACGGGCACGCCCGCCAGCTTTACCCAGTTCCTGAAAAAGGAAAAAGTGGGTTATGCACAGATCGTGAAGTCCGCCGGCATTCAGGCGGAATAAGTCATGGTTGTGCCGCTGAACAAGATTCACGCTGAAATCCACCCGCCGGTGCTGCCCGAAGTGGCTGCCATTGCGCCAGACATGCTGGCCCTGCGCCATGACCTGCATGCCCACCCCGAGCTGGCCTATGAAGAGCACCGCACGGGCGACATTGTGGCGGCCAAGCTGGCCGCATGGGGCTATGAGGTGCACCGCGGTCTGGGCGATACCGGCGTGGTCGGCCAGCTGCGCTGTGGTGACCATGCGAATGGTCAATCTACAGGCAAGCGTCTGGGTCTGCGCGCTGACATGGATGCGCTGCCGATCCGCGAAACCACAGGCCTGCCTTATGCGAGTCAGCATGACGGCAAGATGCACGCCTGCGGCCACGACGGCCACACGGCAACCCTGCTGGCTGCGGCCAAGGTGATTGCCGAGAGCCAAGACCAGCTGAACGGCACCATCAACCTGATTTTTCAGCCCGCCGAAGAAGGCCATGGTGGTGCGCAGAAGATGGTCGATCAGGGCCTGTTTGAGCTGTTCCCCTGCGATGCGCTCTACGCCTTTCACAACGAGCCCGGCTACCCGGCGGGCCAGTTCGGCTTTCGTTCGGGCGTGATGTATTCCAGCTCGGACACGGCCATCATCACCATCCACGGCAAGGGCGGCCACGGTGCCATGCCCCATGTGGCGGTGGACCCCATCGTCGTGGCATCGCATCTGGTGCTGGCGCTGCAAACCATACGTTCGCGCGAGATCGACCCCAATGACATGGCCGTGGTCAGCATTGGTGCGATTCATGCGGGCGATGCACCCAATGTGATTCCCGAAACCTGCGAGCTGCGCATCACCATTCGTGCCCGTGACCCTGGCGTGCGCGAATTGCTGCGCGAGCGCATCACGGCCATGGCCCATGCGCAAGCGGCGGTGCACCGCGCTACCGCCGAGGTTGAGTACAAATGGCGTTATCCGCCCGTCATGAATGACGTGGCTGCTACGGATTTTGCAGTGGAGGTGGCCCGTGAGTTTCTGGGGGAGGAATGGCTGATTCCGAATCTGCAACCCCTGCAGGCCAGCGATGATTTCGCCATCATGCTCAATGCCGTGCCGGGCAACTACTTCATCGTCGGCAACGGCATGGGCGAAGGCGGCTGCATGGTGCACAACGCGGCCTATGACTTCAACGACAACCTGCTGCCGGTGACGGCCAGCTACTGGGTCAAGCTTGCCCAGGCCTATTTGCGCCGCGACTGATTTTGATATGAACCCCATTGATTTGACCGGCCAGAACCTGCCTGGCTTTGATGCCACGACCGACTACTGGCAAACCACCGTGACCGAGGCCGAGCTGGCCCAGTCGCCCCTGCCGCCCTACGCCCGCAGCTATCCGGCCCAACTGCCTGATGGACGCTATCTGTTGCTGCCGCTGCGCGGCATGCCCACGGCGGACGGATCGGCCCCGGACCGCTGCGTGGCTTCGCTGATTGCCAATCAGGCATCGATGGATGTGACGGAGCAACTGGCGCTGCACATGGCCAACGCCGCCAAGGTGCATGACTTTGACGTGGTGATTGGCCTGCCCACGCTGGGCCTGGCGTTTGCACCGCTGGTCGCCAAACATCTGGGCCACAGCCGCTATGTGCCGCTGGGTTACTCGCGCAAGTACTGGTATCGCGACGAGCTGAGCGAACCTGTCAGCTCCATCACCACGCCGGGCAAGGGTAAGCTGCTCTATGTGGACCCCAACCAGCTGAGCCTGATTGCGGGCAAGCGCGTGCTGGTGGTCGACGACGCGGTGAGCTCAGGCACGACCATGGTGTCGGGCCTGAATCTGCTGGCGCGTTGTGGTGCCGAGGTGGCCGCCATTGCCGTGGCCATGCGCCAGGGCACGCAGTGGCAGAAGAAGCTGGTGCGCGCCGATGGCTCGCCCATTCCGGTGGTCGGCGCGTACGACTGCCCGCGCATGGAGCGTCGTGCCGATGGCTGGTGGCCAGAAAGCGTCTGAGCTACTGCACTAATTGATAGCTGCTTGCGCTTGATTGATATGGGTTTCAGTGCATTAACTGCTTGAAACCGATATCTAAAAAGCGCTAGCAGCTTTTCTTTTGATAGCGGCCTTCAGGTCAGCGCACCGCGCCCATCGACGGTGAAGATGCGTTCCACCACGCCTTTGAGTCGTCCGCCGCGCACGCCGATCAGGTAGTCGTGCAGGTTGACCGTAGGGTCGCAATGGCCGGGAATCAGCCACAGCGTCTCGCCCAAGGCGGGTAGCCAGCCGCTGGTGTTGCCGGCTTCGGCATCGGGGTGCAGCACGCCATGCTCGTCGCCACCATTGGCAAAACGCAGCGCGTTTTCAGCCGGCAGGGCATGCAGACGGGGCAGGCCTGAATCAATGGCGTGGGCCTTGTGGCCGGCGTCGCAGACGGCGTGGTCGGCGCTCAGCGACATGACCTGGGTCTTGATGTAGAGCGCGTGCTCGAACAGGGGCTGGGCCGCATCACGCTGGTTGGAAGCGTAGTCGGCGTCCATGAACAGAAACGAGCCGGGCTGAATCTCGCAGTACACGCCGCTGGCGGCTTCGTTGACCATGGTGCCGGTGCCGGCACCGGTAATCAGCGGGATGGCGATGCGGGCGCGGTCAAATTCATGGCACGTGCGGTTGACATACTTGAGCACCTGCTCAATGGCCGCCTTGCGCTCGGCAGCGGTGCGCAGATGCTGGGCTCCGCCGTGATAGGCCTGCAGACCCCCAAAGCGCAGGCTGGGCTGGGCGGCAATGGCCTGTGCCAGGGCCACGGCAGCTTCGCCGGGCTCGACCCCGCAGCGGTTCTGGCCCACATTGATTTCCACCAGCACATCCATCGCTTTATCGCCTGCCTGAGCCTGCTGCAGGGCCTGCGCCAGACGGCTCACGCCCGCTTCGCAGTCCACGGCAATCGCCAGGCGTCCGCCCTCGGCATTCAATGCCTTGGCCAGTTTTGCCACGCGCTCGAGCTTGGTGGGGGCGACGATTTCGTTGCTGATGAAGATGTTGCGAATGCCGCCTTCGGCCAAGGCCTCGGCTTCGCTGATTTTTTGCACGCAGTGGCCGCTGGCCCCGGCATGCTCCAGCAGGTGCGCAATGAGCGCGCTTTTGTGTAGCTTGGCGTGGGGGCGCCACAGCACGCCGTGCTGCTGGGCAAAGCGGGCCATGCGCTCGATATTGCGGTCCATGGCATCCAGGTCAATAATCAGCGCCGGTGTGTCTATGCGTTTGATGGCCTGGCCGACCAGGGCCTGCAAATGCTCAGGAATGTGCTTCATCTTGACTGCCTTGCTGAAGGTGTGCGGTATCGGCCCAGCCTACCAAAGAAAGGCCTTCGCGAGTCCAAAGCAGGCGATTGATGGCGGCGTTGGCCAGCTCCCAGGTGCGAGGTGCCTGAAAGTCCTGGCGCGTAGCCAGCCGATACAAGACGTCGAGCACGCCGCCGTGGGCGACCAGCACAATCTGCTCACCCTCATGCTGGCGGGCGATTTCATCGACAGTGCTCGCGATGCGGTCGCGCAGCGCAATCAGCGAGTCGCCGCCGCCCGGAGGCGCGTAGGCGGGGTTGCGCGTGCGCCAGAGCTGGGCGTCTTCGGGCTGGCTGGCCTCCACATCCTTGAAGGTTCGGCCCTGAAAGTCGCCAAAGCAACGCTCGCGCAGACCTTGATGGGTGTACAGAGGCGCGCCGGATACCTTGGCCACGGCCTGCGCCGTGACATGGGCACGCTGCAGGTCGCTGCTGTAGATGGCGGCAATGCTCTCGCCCTCCAGTGCGCGACCGGCTTGCTCGGCCTGCCAGATGCCGGTGTCGTTGAGGGGAATGTCCAGATGCCCCTGAATGCGTCCGTCGACGTTCCAGGTTGTCTCTCCGTGGCGGATGGCAATGATGCGCGTGGCGTGCATGGCGAAAGCTCGTACTGCGTGAGTGGTTTTTAGACTGTCATTGTCTTGCAAACAAGATGTGCGAGAGGGAGCGTGGGAGATCGGTGCCATGTATTGCATTGACGGGCGCAGCGCAAGCATGAAAAAAGGCCTGCCTAGAAGCAGGCAAGCCTTTGGAATTGGGGGCCGGTCCCCGGTGATGTGCCAGGGCCGCGATCAGACTGCTTTCCAGAAAATGTAGTCGGCCTGGTATTGCACGACTTGCTTGCTGCCCAGGTTGGTGGGCCCGCAGGCCATGGCGGGTGCAACGCCGCCCTTGGTGGCTACGCGCTGGATATAGCTCACGCCCTGCATGGCACCCATGCCGCTGGCCGGGTTGGCCTTGACCAGTTGCAGCGGGATGTTGCCTGCACCGGCCGGAGCAACCGCGACCTGAGTGGCGGTGACCTTGGAGCCATCGTTGTTCTCCCAGGTGGCGGGTGGGCCCCAGTATTTTCCGATGACCGCACCGCTGCGTGTCTGCAGCTTGGCATCGGGGCCGATGAAGATCCATTCATGCTCGCTCGCCATATCTTTCTTGGTCTTGCACTCGTAGGTGATCTGGCCAACGCCCACCGTTTCCATGGCGACTTTGTGCCCTGCGGGGACTTGCACGGCGGCCGGAAGTTCCGCTTGCGAATACATGGAGTGCATTCCCGTGGATGAGCAGGCGGTCAGACCCAACACGGACAGGCAAACAGCGGCCAGTGGGACGGTACGTAGATGCTTCATGAGTATTTCCTCGAACAAGGGGTGAAGAAGTGCACCGAGCCAAGCTGCGGGGCAGTGTCGACAAATTGCGCTGTCCGACATTGGGGATACGCAGCCCCAGAGCCACTGGATTCAGGTTTTTTCAATTATTTTTCCAGTAATTTCCCGCATAGGGTGAATCCATCAGCCGCGCTGCTGCGTATACAGAAGCAAGGGGGCAAGCAATACACCTTGGCAGCAATGCAACAGCACCGCCGCAAGCAGGTGCGCCTGATCACAATGGGAGCATGAGCGCCAATACACCGGACACCGAACTGATGGACTTACTAGACCGCGTAGCAGCCCGGGATGAGGCTGCTCTCAAACAGTTGTACGACCGGAGCGCCTCCCGGCTCTATGGTCTGGCGCTGCGCATCGTCAGCAACAAAGAGTGGGCCGAGGATGTGCTGCAAGAGAGCTTTCTGGGCATATGGCGCAATGCAGGCACTTACCGCGACTCCCTCAGTCCGCCCCTGGCATGGATGGGGATGGTGGTGAGAAGCCGGGCGCTGGATTTTTTGCGCCGCCGCCGCGCCGAGCGCCTGCACCTCAATGTGCCGATTGAGGACATGGAGGAGCTGCTGCCTGACAGCGATGGGAAAAGCCCCTTGCAATGGGCGCAGGCCAGTGAGCAGGCGGCCGCTCTGCATCAATGCCTGCAGCGCCTTGAGCAGGCTCAGCGGCAGGTGGTGAGTCTGGCCTACCTCAAGGACCTGAGTCAGAGTGAGCTGGCCAGCTATCTCAAGCTGCCACTGGGCACCGTCAAGACATGGATGCGCCGAAGCCTGGAACAGTTGCGCAAGTGCATGGCCCGCCATGTTTGAGTGGCAGGAGCAGTCATCATGAACCTGACCCAAAAACCAGAGTTGCTAGATCGTCTGGCTGCGGCCTACGCGCTGGGCTCTTTGCGAGGTGGAGCGAGGCGGCGCTTTGAGCAACTGGCGCGCGAATATGCGCAAGTGCGCGCCGCAGCGCTGCTGTGGCAAGGCCGCTGGTCGGCTTTTTCAGAAGTCCAGGAGCCGGTGCAGCCCGATGCAGCGGTATGGGTGCGTATCGACAACCTGCTGCAGGCTGAAAAAACCCATGCAAAGCTGGCACAGCAGCGAGAGCTTGCGACAACAAAGCGGCCCAACCGGGCACTGGCATGGTGGCGTGGGCTGGCCGTGGCAGGCAGTCTGGCGACGGTGGCAGCTGTCTGCGTGGGTCTTTGGCTCACAGACACGGCACAGCAGCAAATGTCTTCGCTGCAAACCCAGCTACAGACCACGCAAGCTGCGCTGCAGGCGGCTCCTCAGATTCAATACGTGGCGGTGCTGGCCGATGGCAAGGCAGATCCATCTATGCTGGTAACGTTCGACCCTCGAAACAATCAGCTGGTGCTGCAGCGTGTCGGTGGCTTCAAGGAGTCCGCCAACCAGTCCCTGCAGCTTTGGGCCTTGCCACCACAAGGAGCTCCGCGCTCTTTGGGGGTGATGGGGCAGGGCAAGCTGGATCAGCTTGAAGCACATGAGAGTGATGTGAAAGCTGTGCCTGCCTTGGCCATCAGTCTGGAGCCCAAGGGCGGTGTGCCCAGTGAAACAGGGCCTACAGGCCCGGTGTTGTTCAAGGGTGCTTTGATTCGGCGTGATTTATGAATCAGTGCGGCTCTTGAGCTGCTTTCTCACCTCAACAAAAAGGCTTGCAGAAATGCAAGCCTTTTGTGGTTGTAGCGCTTATTCATAAAGCGCTAGCAGCTATTGATGTGATAGCAATCAGATCAGCGATTTAGCGTTATTCAGTACAAAGTCGCATGCCTTTTCTTTCACGCTGCTCTTGACCTTGTCCAGGCTGAAACTCTTGCCGTCCGAGCCGGTGACCATGCCCATCAGGCCGTTCTGGTAACCGGTGTCCTTGGGCTCTTCTTTCTGACCCAGTCCCAGCTTGCCCAGCAGTTGATTCTTGACCTGCGTGGCCTTGTCAGCGTTCAGGTAGTTGTTCTTCATGCAGTAGGTGATGACGCCTGCCGCGTTGCTGGCCGTGGCAGAGCCAGTCAACCCACCCAGCCCCAGAGCCGACAGGGCAGAGCCACCAGCACCCGCACTGCCGCCGCCAAGCATGCTGCCCAGGCCCGAAGAAGACGACGAGCTGCCTTCAGTCGCGCCGCCCAGCTGGCCGCGAAGGGCATCACCAAGGCCGCTTGCGTGGGCGCTGAACGCGCCAGCGGCCAGAGCCGCGCAAACCAGAGTCGAGAGGGCAAGTTTCTTCATGACTGTCATCCTTTTCAAGGCGGGGCCGGTAAGGCAGCGGTTCAAACCGAGCTGCACGTTAGCACGTGTGCCAGGGGGCAAAGTGTTGAAGATTGCAAACTATTCAACGCACAGGGCTGGCCGCAGCGGGTGCTTGCTGTCCTGCTGGCATGGTGGCCGCTGCAGGGGTATTCACCGGTGCCTGTGGCGCGCCCGCAGCGGGCTGCGGCTGAATCACGGTGCGTACATTGCGCTGGCCTTGTGGTGGATTGGGGAAGCCCGTCAGTGCGGCATCAAACAGAATGCCGAAGATGGCGGGGTCATCCGTCCACACGTCCTGGCGCTGGGCCGAGGTTTCATAGACGATCTGCTGGGTCTTGATGTCACGCATGACGATGCTCACGGCGCGGTAGTACTCCAGCGGCGGGCCATCCATCATCATCATGCTGCTTCCAAAGCCCATACCCCAGCCGCGACCGTAGCTCATGCCCCAGCCCCAGCGTGGGCCCCAGTAAGGATCGTAATAGGGCCAGCTGGCGTAGTCGCGCGCATAGCGGGCCACGGCGCTGATCTGCACCACAAGGCTGGGGCGCGAGTCATCTCGGATCATGCCCACGCGGGCCAGCGCATGCTGGGCCTGGGCCTCGACCGCGGGAAAGTGCACTTGGCCCTGCTGCGAGGGCAGGGTTTCCAGGCGGTAGGTGGGCGGCACGGGAATGCCCGGCAGCGAGGAAAAGCTCTGCACCGTGCTGTTGACTTCACGCACGGTGCTGCAGCCAGCCAGCAAGGCAGTTGCCGTCAGGGCGGCGATGCCAAGCCAGCGGTATGAAGTGTTGCGCAGGTTCATGGTGATTCTCTCTCTGATACGACAAAGGCCCATCGAATGGGCCTTTGTTTGGACTGGTGCGTCCCGTTTTAGTTCAAAAGTCCAATCAGGACAGTTGTACCACCTGCAAGCCGCCGGGCAGGGCAGCCATAGTTGGCAGCTCTTCATGGTCAAACGCCATGTCGCCGTTCGGGTCGGCAATGCCGGTGGCCTTGGCACCCTTGAAGTCGTGCAACAGGGGATCCATCATGTGTGTGGTCACGATGTTGCCCATGGCGCGGAACATGCTCTCGATACGGCCGGGGAACTTCTTTTCCCATTCGCGCAGCATCTCGCCGATGACCACTCGCTGCAGGCCGTCCTGGCTGCCGCAGAGGTTGCAAGGGATGATGGGGAAGTTCTGGTACTGGGCCCAGCGGGCGGTGTCCTTCTCGGGCACATAGGCCAGAGGACGGATCACCACATGCTTGCCGTTGTCGGACACCAGCTTTGGCGGCATGCCCTTCATGCGGCCACCGTAGAACATGTTGAGCATCATGGTCTGTACGATGTCATCGCGGTGGTGGCCCAGTGCAACCTTGGTGCAACCCAGCTCGTCAGCCACCTTGTACAAAATGGCCCGGCGCAGGCGCGAGCACAGGCCGCAGGTGGTCTTGCCTTCGGGAACGACGCGCTTGACGACGCTGTACGTGTCCTGCGTTTCGATGTGGTAGTCCACGCCCAGGCTCTTGAAGTACTCGGGCAGGATGTGGTCGGGGAAGCCGGGCTGCTTCTGGTCCAGGTTCACTGCGACCAGATCGAACTTCACGGGCGCACGCTTTTGCAGCTTGCGCAGAATGTCGAGCATGGTGTAGCTGTCCTTGCCGCCGGACATGCAGACCATGATCTTGTCGCCTTCTTCAATCATGTTGAAGTCGACGATGGCCTTGCCTACTTCGCGGCACAGGCGCTTTTCCAGCTTGATCTGCTCGCGCTCGATCTTGATCTTGCCGGGCTTGCCAGCTTCTTCGCCCGCATTTTGCGCGGCGGCTGCGTCAGCGGCTTCGGCCTCTTCGGCAATCCAGGGGTTGTCGTTTACTGCATTCATGGGGTTCACCATTGTCCGGTTTCGATGCGAATGGCTACTTCGCAGTCGTCAAAAATTTCCAGCTTCGCAATTTTTACACGTACGCCGCGAACGCCGGGCAACTGCAGCAGGCGCTGGGCCAGCTTGCCGATCAGGCTTTCGAGCAGGTTCACATGCTCGGAGGTGCACTCGTCGATGATGATCTGGCGCACCTTGCGGTAATCCAGCACGTGAAGAATATCGTCGTCACGCGGCGTCAGGGGCTGGGGGCCGAGGTTGAGTTCGGCATCGACCTGAATCGGCTGAGGCTCTTGTTTCTCGTGCGCCAGAATGCCGAGGCTGGCGTCAAAGCGCAGCCCGGAGAGCGTGAGAATCTGTTGTCCGGAAGAGGAAGTCATGGAAAGAGGGAGGAGTGCGGCCGGGAGGCCTCACATCATCGAAAAATCGCGCTCAAAGCGCTGTAAATGCTGGCCGCCATCGACCAGCATGGTCGTGCCCGTCATCGAACGGTTTTCCAGCGCAAAGCACACGGCGGCCGCAATGTCCTCGGGCGAGGACGAACGGCCCAGTGGGCTCATGGAGTGCAGGGCTTCGAACTTTTCCTGGCTCAGCATATGGCTGGTCAGAGTCAGGCCGGGGGCCACGCCAACCACCCGCACCTGGGGCGCAAGCGCCAGTGCAAGAATGGTGTTGGCTGCTTCCAGAGCCGCCTTGGAGAGCGTGTAGCTCAAAAAGTCGGGGTTCTGGTTCCAGAGCTTCTGGTCCAGCACATTGACCACGGCACCATGCGCGCCTTCATCGCCAGCGGCAATGCGCGCCAGGATGTGGGTGTGCAGAGCCTGAGACAGCAAGATCGGAGCGGCCGTGTTGCTGCGCAGGTGCGCTTCCAGGGCCACATAGCTGAAGCTCTGGGCATCGTCATGCTCGAACAGCGAAGCGTTATTGACCACCGCATCCAGGCGGCCAAAGCGCTCCACCACACGAGGCACCAGCGAGCGCACAGATTCCTCGTCAAAGAAATCTGCATCAAAAGCCGCGCTATCGCCTGACAATTCTGCGCAAGCAGCTACGGTTTGCATAGCGCTCTCGTGTGAATCGCGGTAATGCACAGCCACTTGCCAGCCCGCGCGGGCCAGAGCCAGGGCCATGTCGCGACCAAGGCGACGGGCAGAACCGGTCACCAATACTGTGCGTGTTCGGGCGGTTGAGGACATTCGTGGAAAATGCGTGTTGTGACGACAGAATCCACCAGTTTAACGAGCGCCTTGCAATCTCGCATTGCCAAGGAAATTGCCGCCGTGGGCGGCTGGCTGCCTTTTGACCGATTCATGGAGCTTGCGCTCTATGCGCCGGGTCTGGGCTATTACGCCAATGAGACGGCGAAATTCGGGGCTATGCCAGAGTCGGGAAGCGACTTTGTGACCGCTCCTGAAATTTCCCCTATTTTTGGCCAGTTAGTGGCGTCCCAATTGCGGGAAGCGCTACAAAAAACGAATACCAACGAGATCTGGGAGTTCGGTGCCGGCACCGGCGCGCTGGCTCTGCAGATCCTCGATGAAATGGCTTTGCTGGGCGCGCTGCCCGAGCGCTACACCATCGTTGATCTCTCTGGCACGCTGCGCGCACGCCAGAGGCTGGCGCTGGCCAAATACGAGCAGGTCGTGCGCTGGGTGGACATGCTGCCTGATGCCATGGAGGGCGTGATCATCGGCAACGAGGTGCTGGACGCCATGCCGGTGCAGCTGCTGCAGCGCACCAAAGGCCAGTGGCATGAGCGCGGCGTGGTCATGAACGGTGATGAATTTGCCTGGGAAGACCGCCCCACCGAGCTACGCGCACCGGTGGATATTGGTGGCCCGCAAGACTATTTGACCGAAATTCACCCGCAGGGCGAAGCCTTTATCCGCACGCTGGGTGAGCGGCTGACGCGCGGCGCAGCCTTCTTCATTGACTATGGTTTTGGTGAGAGTGAGTACTACCACGAGCAGCGCCACATGGGCACCGTGGTCTGCCATTACCAGCACCAGGTCGACAGCGATCCGCTGGTGCTGGTGGGGCTCAAGGACATTACGGCCCACGTCAACTTCACCGGCACAGCGGTGGCTGCACAGGATGCGGGCTTTGATGTGCTGGGCTACACCAATCAGGCCTATTTCCTCATCAACTGCGGGCTGGCGCCCAAGCTGGACGCCGCCAACCTCAAGGCGCGCTCCATGGCGTCCAAGCTGGTGATGGAGCATGAGATGGGTGAGCTGTTCAAGGTTATCGCTTTGTGCAAGGGCGTAGAGCCCTGGCGACCGCTGGGCTTTGTGCAGGGTGACCGAACGCATCGGTTGTGATTCCCCCTGAGGCGCTTTGCGCCTTCCCCCTCTCTCGATGCGTTGCATCGGGAGGGGGACGACAACTTCGCTGCGGGGTGGCCCTCGCGGATGTCTCTGGACTGGAGCCAGCAGGCTTCGGCGCTTGCTCTAGGCATACACTTTCATCATGATTCGCTGGTTGATCGTCATTTTTCTGGCCCTGTTGCTCATCAACGGCTTGCATGGCTGGCTGCAGCGCATTGGGTTAGGGCGTCTGCCCGGCGACTTTCGCTTTCGGCTGTTCGGGCGCGAGTTCTTCCTGCCCATCGCCAGCACCGTGCTTCTCAGTGTGATCGCGGCGCTGATTGCGCGCTTTGTGAAACTGTGAGTTGCTGACTTGAATCTGCCAGCACTGACAGCAAATACCGGCATGAACCCGACTTGTGCCCACCTGCACAAGCCATGCACCGCTACAGAAAGGTTGTCCTGTGTCCGAATCCCTGCACTACGTCTGCCCCCACTGCCACACCACCAACCGTATCGCCAAAGAGCAGCTGGGCAATCAGCCTGACTGCGGCAGCTGCCACCAGCCCCTGATCACGGGCGAGCCCCTGGCGCTGGATGACAGCAGCTTTACCAAGCATATTGGCCGCAGCCAGTTGCCGGTGGTGGTGGATTTCTGGGCGCCCTGGTGCGGTCCCTGCCGCATGATGGCCCCTGCCTTTGCGCAGGCCGCTCAGCAGCTTGCCGGTCAGGCGCAACTGGCCAAGCTCGATACCGAGGCTTATCCACTGCCAGCCGCGCCATTGGGCATTCGCAGCATTCCCACCATGGTGATCTTCAAGGAAGGCAAAGAGCTGGCCCGCGTCTCCGGTGCCATGCCTGCGGGTGAGATCGTGCGCTGGGTGCAGTCGGTGATCTGAGAGGCTTCACCCCGGCGTTTGCTGGCGCAATGCAGCTACTTCCTCATCGCTGAATACGCGGGAGCGGGTCAGAAATGCTTTTCCCTCTGGCCCCTCCAGCGATAGCGTGCCGCCGCCGTGACCGTCGATCACGTCGATGATGAGCTGGGTGTGCTTCCAGTACTCAAACTGCGAGACGCTCATGTAAAACGGCAGACTGCCAATTTCGCCCAGCTTCACGTCGCCGGGGCCGATGGTCAGCTCGCCCTCGATATAGCAATTGGCCGCGCTGTTGTCACAGCAGCCGCCGGACTGATGAAAGAACAGATGCGGCCCATACTTGGCGCGCAGCACGTCGATCAAGGCAAGTGTGGCCGGGGTGGCAATGACGCGGTAGACCATGATGCTCTCCCTGTGAGAGTGCGCCACCCGAGCATGGGCTAGGGTGGCGCAGCAATGCATATTAGGCGTTGCTTTAAGCGGCGATGTCCAGCACTACGCGGCCTTCAATCTTGCCCTGGTGCATGCGGGCAAAGATATCGTTGATGTTCTCCAGTTTGTCGGTCGATACCGTCGCCTTGACCTTGCCCTGGGCGGCAAAGTCCAGTGACTCCTGCAGATCCAGCCGGGTTCCGACGATGGAGCCGCGCACCGTGATGCCCTGAAGCACCATGGAGAAGATCGGGAGTGGAAAATCTCCTGGTGGCAAGCCATTGAGGGAAACCGTTCCGCCGCGACGCACCATTCCCAACGCCTGCTCGAAGGCCTTGGGCGACACGGCCGTGACCAGCACGCCATGGGCGCCTTCAATCTCTTTTTGCAGATAGGCTGCCGGGTCCGTCGTCATGGCATTGACGGTGACGGTGGCGCCCAATTGGCGCGCCAGGGCGAGCTTGGAGTCGTCAATGTCCACTGCCGCCACATTGAAGCCCATGGCCTTGGCGTATTGCACGGCCATGTGGCCCAGGCCGCCAACACCCGAAATCACCACCCAGTCGCCGGGCTTGGCATCGGTGACCTTCAGACCTTTGTACACGGTGACCCCGGCGCAGAGTACGGGAGCGATGTCGATAAAACCTATATTCGACGGCAAGTGGCCCACATAGTTGGGGTCGGCCAGCGCGTAATCGGCAAAGCCGCCATTGACCGAGTAGCCGGTATTGGTTTGGGATTCACACAAGGTCTCCCAGCCGCCGATACAGTGGCGGCAGAAGCCGCAGGCGCTGTGCAGCCAGGGCACGCCCACGCGGTCGCCTTCCTTGACATGTTTGACGTTTTTGCCCACGGCGGCGACATGGCCGACGCCCTCGTGTCCGGGAATAAAGGGTGGGTGGGGTTTGACAGGCCAGTCGCCTTCTGCCGCATGCAGGTCGGTGTGGCAGACGCCGGAGGCGGCGATCTTGACCAGAATCTGATCGTCCGCCGGGCGGGGTACGGGCATTTCTTCAATGGTCAGGGGCTTCCCGAAGGAGCGCACCACGGCAGCTTTCATGGTCTGGGGTAAAGACATCAGAGTACCTTTTTGAAGTAGGGAGCACGACCACAGCCGGTGGACTGTGCGTGCACCTTGTCAAAGAACCATGCGGGTAGGCATGGATGTTGTACGCAGGTCGGATGGCCCTGTGCAGAAGACTGTTGCTCTCCCTGGGAGAGGGCAACGATCTCCATGCACTATGAAGCCTCAGGTGTTTAAAGGCATTTGATGCTGCTCAAACAGGCCTCGCTCTCGCCACGATGTCATGTGGCGCTCATCTTCAGAAGAAGCCGAGTTTGGATTCGGAATAGGACACCAGCAGGTTCTTGGTTTGCTGGTAGTGGTTCAGCATCATCTTGTGGTTCTCGCGGCCGATGCCCGATTCCTTGTAGCCGCCAAAGGCTGCATGTGCGGGGTAGGCGTGGTAGCAGTTGGTCCACACGCGCCCAGCCTTGATGGCTCGGCCCATGCGGTAGGCGACGTTGCCGTTGCGACTCCACACACCGGCGCCCAGACCGTATAGCGTGTCGTTGGCCAGCTCCAGCGCTTCTTCATCGGTTTTGAAGGTGGTCACGGCCAGCACGGGGCCGAAGATTTCTTCCTGGAAGATGCGCATCTTGTTGTGGCCCTTGAAGATGGTGGGCTGCACGTAATAGCCACCATCGAGTGCGCCGCCTAGTTGGGCCTGCGCGCCGCCACACAGTACTTCGGCACCTTCTTGCTTGCCCAGGTCCAGGTAAGAGAGGATCTTGGTCAATTGTTCCTTGCTGGCCTGCGCGCCCATCATGCTGGTGGGGTCCAGCGGGTCGGAATGCTTGATGGCGGCCACGCGCTTGAGCACGCGTTCCATGAATTTTTCGTAGATGGATTCGTGGATCAGCGCGCGGGAGGGACAGGTGCAGACCTCGCCCTGATTGAAGGCAAACAGCACCAGGCCTTCGATGGCTTTGTCGAGGAAGCTGTCGTCCTGATCCATCACATCGGCAAAGAAGATATTGGGCGACTTGCCGCCCAGCTCCAGCGTGGCGGGAATCAGGCTGTTGGCGGCGGCTTGTGCAATCACGCGGCCCGTGCTGGTGGATCCGGTGAAAGCAATCTTGGCAATGCGCTTGCTTTGCGCCAAGGGCATGCCGGCCTCGCGGCCAAAGCCGTTGACGATGTTGAGCACGCCGGGCGGCAGCAAATCACCAATCAATTTAGCCAGCACCAGAATGGAGATGGGCGTTTGCTCCGCAGGTTTGAGCACCACGCAGTTGCCTGCCGCCAGCGCGGGCGCCAGCTTCCACGCCGCCATCAGGATAGGGAAATTCCACGGAATGATCTGGCCGACCACGCCCAGCGGCTCGTGAAAGTGGTAAGCCACGGTGTCGCCATCAATCTGGCTGATACCGCCTTCCTGTGTGCGAATGGCACCGGCAAAGTAGCGGAAGTGGTCGGCGGTCAGCGGAATGTCGGCGGCCAGTGTTTCGCGGATGGCTTTGCCGTTGTCTATGGTTTCCACATAGGCCAGCAGCTCGCGGTTGGCGTCAATGCGGTCGGCAATCTGCAGCAGGATGTTGCTGCGCTCGGTGGGGCTGGTTTTTCCCCAGGCATCAGCGGCGGCGTGGGCGGCATCGATGGCTTTTTCAATATCGGCTGCCGTGCCCCGCGCGGCTCGGGTGTAGACCTTGCCGGTGATGGGCGTGACTACGTCGAAATACTCGCCCCCGCTGGGCGGAACCCATTGGCCGCCAATAAAGTTTTCATAGCGGTCTTGGTATGTATGCAGCGCATCGGACTGGCCGGGAAGGGCGTAAGCCATGGGTAACCTCCAGAGCAAGAGAGCAGGGGGAATAAAAAGGTGTGCAGGCCTTGCTTCACGGCGGTCGTGAAGCCTGCAGTCCTGCATATTCCTGCCTGACTTGGTGCTCTATGGAGGCGGTTTTCCCTCTGCGGGTTTTCCCTTGGTGTGAGACTGCTCAGGCGGCAGGTGCTGCCGAGTCGGGGCAATGGGTTGCAGTCACTTGTGGTTGTTGCAATTGCAGTGCAACTGCCTGTTCGCGCGCTTGGCTTACCGCATCGCCAATGGCTTTGCCTTTGAGTCCGCGCTGGGCGGCGGCCTGTGCGACGGGGGCAGTCTCTACGGCCAGCGCGGCGTTCAGTGCACGGCTTAGGCGCTGGCGCTGCGGGTAAGGCGCTTCTTCAAAACCCAGGCGGCCACGGGCATCGCATTCGCAGGCTAGCAGGGCTTCTTCAAAACGTTCGGGCTTGCGTATGGCGTCGCAGCGCTCCAGCAATCGCAGCAGCGCGGCGGCATTCAGCTCATTGCTGCGGTGAGTGTTGCCATGCTCGCGGGCCACGACTTCGGCCAGTTCCTTGCAGTCATTGGGCACGCGCCAGCGGTCGCAGACCTGCAGCAGCAGACGGGCGCTGCGCTGCTCGTGGCCAATGTGGCGGGGCAGCACATCGGCGGGCGTGGTGCCCTTGCCAAAGTCATGACACAGGCAGGCAAAGCGCACCGTGAGCGGTGCCTGCAGGCGGGCGGACATGTCCAGCACCATCATGGCGTGCACGCCAGTGTCCACCTCGGGGTGATATTCGGCGCGCTGGGGAACGCCCCAGAGTTTGTTGAGTTCAGGCAGCAGTCTTGCCAGTGCCCCGCAGTCACGCAGGATGCTGAACATGCGCGAGGGCTGGGCTTCCATCAGGCCGCGGCTGATTTCCTGCCAGACGCGCTCTGGAACCAGGGAATCCACCTCGCCAGCTTCCACCATCTCTCGCATCAGCGCCATGGTTTCGGGTGCCACGGAAAAGTCGGTGAAGCGCGCTGCAAAACGGGCCAGACGCAGAATGCGCACCGGGTCTTCGCGAAAGGCATCGGTCACATGGCGCAGCACGCGATCTTTCAGATCCTGCTGGCCGTTATAGGGGTCTACCAGGTCTTTGAGCTCGCTGGCGCTTTTCCAGTCTGCAGGGGCAGCGATGGAGTTGATCGTGAGGTCGCGCCGCGCCAGGTCTTCTTCCAGGGTCACATCAGCGGCGGTGTGCACCACAAAGCCGCGATAGCCCATGCCGTTCTTGCGCTCGGTGCGGGCCAGCGCATATTCCTCATGGGTCTTGGGGTGCAGAAACACCGGGAAATCGCGCCCAACGGGCACAAAGCCGCGCGCTGTCATCTGCTCTGGCGTGGCACCCACCACCACCCAGTCGGTGTCGTTGACGGGCAGGCCCAGCAACTGGTCTCTCACTGCACCGCCCACCTTGTAAACCTTGAATTCGCTCATGCTGCAATGGTAGTGGTTACTCGGCGCGGTGCAGGCGGGTTTTTTGCTCAGCGCTGCGTGCGGTAAGGTTCTTCAAATGGCAGAAAATCATTTTCGGCCAGCGCGCCCTGCACCCATTCCTGTGTGGATGGCAGCAGGCAGATGCGCTGCACATAGGCGGTGACGATCTGCGAGGTGGGCAGGCCGTAGCTGTTGAGGCGCATGCAGACCGGGGCAAAAAATGCATCGGCAATGCTGAACTGCTCAAACAGCATGGGGCCATGGGCAGCTTGCAGCTGGGGCAGCCAGAGCGCTTCAAGCCGCCGCACATCGGCGCGCAGATCGGCATGCTGCTCCCAGAGCTGGGCGCCGACCTCATGCAGTCGCGCTTCGATATTCATGGGGCAGAGGCTGCGCAGGCTGCTGAAACCGCTGTGCATTTCGGACACCAGACTGCGCGCGCGGGCGCGCTGGGCGGCATGCTGGGGCCACAGATGTTTTTCGGGAAAGCGTTCGGCCAGGTATTCGCAGATCGCAAGGCTGTCCCAGATGATGAGCTCATCATCGACCAGCAGCGGCACCTTGCCGATGGGTGACAGCGATAACACCTGTTGCTTGAACTGGGAGTCCGGTGCAAAGCTGTCGAAGCGCAGCTTGACCTCATCGAAGTGAATGCCGCTTTGCCGCATCAGCATCCAGGGTCGCATAGACCACGAAGAGTAGTTCTTGTTGCCTATATAGAGCTTGAGCATGACGGTTCCCCAATTTCAATACTTTTCAGCATATTACGCTGGCTGGCGGCGGTCTGTCGTTCCGAGCGCCGCACTGATGCACAGGGCTGTGCGGCAAATGATGTAATTGCACACCTATGGCAAATACTTCCACTACTTCTGCAAATGTCTCCGCCAATGTGGCCGGTGCCGGTCATCACAAGGGCGCGCTGGTGCTGTTCTCTGGCGGGCAGGACTCGACGACCTGTCTGGCGCAGGCGCTGGCCATGTTCGACCGTGTGGAGACGCTGGGCTTTGATTATGGTCAGCGTCACAGCGTGGAGATGGCCGTTCGCGCCGGTGTGCGCGAGCAACTGGCGCAGCGCTTTCCGGCATGGGCACCGCGTCTGGGGGAAGACCATGTGCTGTCGCTGGATGTGCTCAAGCAGATTGGCGGCTCATCGCTGACGGACGATGTGGCCTTTGCAATGCAGGCCGATGGCTTGCCCAACACTTTTGTGCCGGGCCGCAATCTGCTGTTTTTGACCCTGGCTGGTGCGCTGGCCTATCGCCGTGGGCTGACGGTGATCGTCACCGGCGTGTGCGAGACCGATTACTCAGGCTACCCCGACTGCCGCGACGACACCATGAAGGCGCAGCAACTGGCGCTGAACCTAGGACTGGAGCGCCGTCTGCGTATCGACACCCCGCTGATGTGGCTGGACAAGGCCCAGACTTGGCAAATGGCCCATGACCTGGGCGGTGATGCGCTGGTGGAGCTGGTCCGCGTCGAGACCCACACCTGCTACCAGGGCACGCGCGATGCGTTACACGAATGGGGCTATGGCTGCGGCAGCTGCCCTGCCTGCGAGCTGCGTGCCTCGGGATGGAAAAACTGGCGCGCCAGCCAGTCGGCTTGAAGAAGTGGTCACCTGAATTTGATAGCTGATAGCGATCAATAAAAAAGGACTTCAAGGCGATTGACCTTTGAAGTCCTTTGAATGATGGCGGTAGATGCTCCTTAATGAGGAGCATTTTTTTTGCCTTAAACGTGAGGTCGTGTCGCGATCTGCCCGGCGCGGATCTGCTTGGTCATGTTGGTCAGCCAAGCCTGACTCTCGGGCGTTTCAAACAGAAAATCCCAGATGGCGTTGTGCTGGCGCGGCGTTAGGCTCAGCGCGCCGTGGCGGCGCATATGGGCTTGCAGCCTGTGCATTTCTTCGCGGGTCAGCGGTAGCTGCATCACGGTGAGAGGAGGGCGCGGGCGGTAGCGGCGCTGGGGAATATTCTTGTTCGGGCGACTCATGGCAAAACAGTTCAAAGGTTCAGACGGGCCAGACTACACCGTTGTCGTTCAGGATGGCGTCCAGGGGCAAGTCATGCACCTCAGGATGGAAGTCATCTACATAGCCATTGGTGTAGCCCAGTCCCACGGTAAATGGGCGCGGGGTCAGCTCGGCCAGCGTGCGGTCATAAAAACCGCCGCCGTAGCCCAGCCGGTAGCCGCCAGCGGCATAGCCCACGCAGGGCACAAACAGCAGCGTGGGTACCAGTAGCTCGGTGTCCTTGGGCTTGGGGATGCCATAGGCGTCCTCTTCCATAGGACAGCCGGGATACCAGGCGTGAAAACTCAGCGTCTTACGCTGTTTGTCGATCACCGGCAGCCCAATCCTGCGCCGTTGTGGGGTACCCTGTAGCTCGCCATCTTCTTTCCAGCGATGCAGAGCAGGCAGCGGGTCGAATTCACCCTTGATGGGCCAATAGGCGCCAATCACGGTATCGGGTCGCTCCATCAGCCAAAAGCGCATCACCTGCTGTAGCGCATCTGCACGCTGCAGGCGATCTGGAAGGTTGAGGCGCAGTTCAATCAACTTGCGGCGTAACGCTGCTTTGTCCATCGGGTAATTTCCTCCATGCACTGGCTGAAGATTTTGACACCGCTTTGTGCGGCTTCCATGTTGACTGTAGCTGCTCCGTTTGCGCAGGCACAAAATTCGGGTGATGCCGTGTTGCTGGATATGCAAAAAGCATTCCGCGCGCGCAATCAGGCGGCCCTGACCCAGCTGCTGCCACAGGCCAGCGGCCACCCCCTCCAACCTTGGGCCGCTTACTGGGAACTCAAGAACCGCCTTGAAACCTCGGCACCAGATGAAATTCAGGGCTTCCTGACCCGTTACGCCGGCACCTACCAGGAAGATCGCCTGCGCAACGACTGGCTGCTGCTGCTGGGCAAGCAGCGCGACTGGAGCACTTTCAGTCGTGTCTACCCGCAGTTCCGCATGCGCGATGACAAGTCCGTCACCTGCTACGCCTTGCTGGCCGATGCCGTGCAAGGCCGTGGCGCGCCCAATGTGGGACAGCAGGTGCGCGATTTGTGGATGGCGCAAAAAGATGCGGATGACGGTTGCACCACCGCCGCTGGCCAGATGTACGCCAGCAAGCTCATCAGCGCCGAAGACGTGTGGCGCCGCGCCCGCGTAGCGACTGAGAGCAATCGCCAGAAGGCTGCGCGTGATGCAGTGGCCATCGTCGCGCCTGAGGCGGCAGACCAGGTGGCGCAGGTTTTCGCCTCACCCGCGAAATACCTGGCTGGGCAGAGCAAGGCCCGTGGCCGCGAGCGCAAGGAGCTGGCGCTGCTGGCCCTGATTCGCATGGCTGCGAGTGACCCCGATGGCGCGGCCGGTCAGATTGAAGGTGGCTGGGGCGCACAGCTCAGCGCTGAAGAGCGCAACTGGGCCTGGGCCGTGGCGGGCAAGCAAGCCGCGTTCAAGCTCTCGCCGGATGCCAACACTTACTTTGGCAAAGTGCGCCGCAATGAAGACCTGAGCGATGAGCTGCTGGGCTGGAAGGTGCGTGCCGCCCTGCGCGCGGGTGACTGGAAAGCCGTGCGCCGCGCAGTCGATGCCATGGGCTCCGAGCGCACTGACCCGACCTGGGCTTACTGGAAGGCCAAGTCCATGCTGGCTGGCCGCCCCAGTGCCGAAGAAAAGGCGGAAGCCCGTCAGCTGCTGGAAGACACGGCGGGCAGCGGCAGCTTCTATGAGCAACTGGCGCTTGAAGAGATCGGTCAGCGCATTACCGTGCCGCCCGCCCCCGCACCGTTGACGGCGCAGGAAAAGGCCGCAGCGCGCAGCAACCCGGGCTTGGCCCGCAGCCTGTATGCGATTGGCATGGGCCTGCGCAGCGAAGGCGTGCGCGAGTGGAACTACAGCACCAACCTGCACCAGCCCGGGGGCCTGGAAGACCGCGAGCTGTATGCCGCGGCCGATCTGGCCTGTGAGCGCCAGATCTGGGACCGCTGCATCAACACCAGCGAGCGAACCAAGACTTTTGCGGACTGGAAGCAGCGCTATCCCATGCCTTATCACGACACCGTGTTGGCCAAGTCGCGCAACATCGGCCTGGACCCGGCCTATGTCTATGGCCTGATACGCCAGGAAAGCCGCTTCATCATGGATGCGCGCTCGGGTGTGGGCGCTTCGGGCCTCATGCAAGTCATGCCTGCCACGGCACGTTGGACGGCCAAGAAGATCGGCATGACCGGCTTTACGCCTGACATGATCAACGACCGCGATACCAACATCACCATCGGCACGTCTTACCTCAAGCTGGCGCTGGACGATTTTGACGGCTCCATGGCCATGGCCGCCGCAGGTTACAACGCGGGCCCCGGTCGTCCCCGCAACTGGCGCAACGGCCCCACGCTGGACGCCGCCATCTGGGCCGAAAATGTTCCGTTCAGCGAGACGCGCGACTATGTGAAGAAGGTGCTCTCCAACACCACCAACTACGCGGCGCTGATTACGGGTCAGCCCCAATCGCTCAAGAGCCGTCTGGGCACCGTTGGCCCACGCCCCGGTAACGAGGCCGAGCCTATGAAGGATATGCCATAAGATCTTGCATGATGGGCTGATCGTTCATTCATTGGTCGCTAAAAGCGCTCATCCCTTATGGGGCTGAGCGCTTTTTTTGCGTGTGCATGGGCTCAAGAAAAAACCGCGCAGGCCTGCGCCGGAGCGCGCGTGAATAGCACGCAAGACTGTTTGTAGGTGAATACCTTGCAGAGCTAAGGCGAATGAGATTGGTTTGTGTTTACAAAAGTACATAATTGCAACCGTCAAAGCCCATAACGCCACATACAACCTCGGCTTTGTCTCCCTTTAGCTGCCCCGCCAGCTGTCCCAAAGGTCCATCAAGGGCCGACTCATCTTCTCAATACATAGCAACGACCTGATCTGTCAGGTCGAGGAGTCATCATGTCCAACGCAGCTCGAAGCCGCGCTCGTCACACCTATTGGCAACCCCGTTTGCTGGCACTGGCCGCAGCCGCTGCCTGCGCCAGTACGGCTGCATTCGCCCAAGCCAATGAATCCACCATGGAAGAGGTGGTGGTCTCTGCCAGCGGTTTCGAGCAAGAGCTCAAAAACGCTCCGGCCTCGATTTCCGTCGTGACCCGCAAGGAACTGGAAACCAAGAACTTCCGCGATCTGGCCGAAGCCCTGCAGGGCGTGGAAGGCATTGACGTCATGGGTGCCACCGGCAAGACCGGCGGCCTGGATATCAGCATTCGCGGCATGCCCAGCGACTACACGCTGATTCTGATCGACGGCCGCCGCCAGAACGTGGCGGGCGACGTGACGCCCAACGGCTTTGGCGCAGCGTTGACCAGTTTCATGCCGCCGATGTCGGCCATTGAGCGCATTGAAGTGATTCGTGGCCCCATGTCTACCCTGTATGGCTCGGACGCCATGGGCGGCGTGATCAACATCATTACCCGCAAGGTCAGCAAAGAGTGGGGCGGCGAAGTCAGCGTCGGCGCTGGCATTCCGCAAGACAGCGAATGGGGCAATCAGTACAAGAGCAACTTCTACATCAACGGCCCCATCAAGCAAGACTTGCTGGGCCTGGCCGTGCGCGGCAGCTACAGTGGCCGTGACGCTTCGGACTGGGTGCTGGCGCCGGGCGCAAACCAGCCCGCGGCGGCACGCAACCCTGCACCGGCAGAGAGCCGCCAGCACAGCCTGGGCGCAAAACTGACGCTGACCCCCAACCGCTATCATGACATCTGGCTGGATGTGGACCAGGCCCGCACCTGGTACAACAACGAAGACGGTCGACTGGGCAGCCGTGATGCACTCAATCCTGTCGACAAAAATGGTGATCCAGCACTGCCTGGCTACCGTGACGCACTGCGCTTCAACCGCGATCAGGTCAGCATCGGTCACACCAGCCGCCTGGGCTTTGGCACGCTGGAAAGCAGCCTGATGCATACCGAGACCGAGACCATTGGCCGCACGATTCCCAGCGCCTCGGTGCCCAAGGGTGATCCGCGTGGCGGCGCAGACCGCGAGCTGAAAACCACCAATCTGGTGCTGGACTCCAAGCTGGTCGCACCTCTGGGCGACGCGCATATGCTGACTGTGGGCGGCCAGTTCTGGGATGCCAAGCTCAAAGATGGTTTGCTGCCGCAAAGCCACAAGCAGACCATGTGGTCGCTGTTTGCCGAAGACGAATGGCGTCTGGCCCAGGGTCTGACGGCCACGCTGGGCGGCCGCTATGACCACCACGATGCGTTTGGCGGCCAGTTCAGCCCCCGCGCCTATATGGTCTGGGATGCGACGACGAACTGGACCTTCAAGGGCGGCGTGAGCCAGGGCTTCAAGGCACCGCGCCTGAACCAGCTGATCGACGGCGTCAGAGGCGTCACCGGCCAAGGCCAGACTATCAGCATCGGCAACCCCAACCTCAAGCCCGAGACCAGCACCAATGTGGAGCTGTCGGCCCTGTTCGACAACAAGGCAGGCTGGACCAGCGCGGCCACCTTCTTCCATAACGATGTCAAGGACAAGATTGCCTCGGGAGGTATCTGTGATGCCAGCAAGCCTGGTGCAGTCTACATCTCCAGCTGCGCTTACAACCCCACCGCCGAATACGAGATCAACGTAGACAAGGCCAAGACCTGGGGTATGGAGCTGAGCAGCCGCGCACAGCTGACCAAGGACTGGTCGGTCAAGGCTGGCTACACCTGGACCAACAGCGAGGTGATCGAGGGAGGCCGCAAGAATGGTCAGCTGGCCAATACCGCCAAGCACATTGCCAGCGCCCAGCTGGACTGGACACCAAGCAGCCAGTGGCGTCTGTGGGCGCGCGGCGAGTACCGCAGCAAGAGCCCCCGTTTCAGCGGCTCCTACGACAACCTGAGCAACGCCAACAAGGCCGTGTTTGACGCCGTGGGCGATATCAAGGGTTATGCGCTGTTCCACCTCGGTGGCAGCTATCAGGTTAACAAGAACCTGAGCATCAACGCCAATATCTTCAACCTGTTCGACAAGGACTTCCGCAAGTACCAGCAGGTCAGCGTCAACGGCACGCCGACCTGGGTGAATAGCTACTTCCAGGGCGGATCTTCCGTGTCTGGCGTGACACAGGCAGGTCGTACCTTCTGGGTTACGGCAAACATGAAGTTCTGAGGCTGAGCGCCTCATAGCGGCATGAGCCTGTAAATCAGGAGCTGCCAGCGCAATCGAATCAAGGGTTTCAGGGTTTTTTAGTTCTGAAGCGCATGATGAATAAGCGCTGGCAGCTCCTTTTTATATCTGCGAACAATTGTTTACACTTACTTACATGGTGCCAAGTCTGCATGTTGCAGACAGTCACCCAGTGAGGGAGAAAGTCGCAATGTCAGTAGCAAGAGGCCGCGTGTTCATCGCCGTGCTGGGACTGGTCTGGGCCGGTGCCCTGGTGGCGCAGCCTGTCTACAAGTGGGTGGATGCGCAGGGCCAGACGCATTACGGCTCGCAGTTGCCGCCGCAGCAGGCCGATGCGGCTCAGCTCAAGGTTTCGCCCAATGGCAGCTCGGGAGCAGGCGCGGGGCGCTTTGGTGAACAGCGCAACACGGACGGGACGAAGAAACTGCCCAAGGAGGCGCAGGAGCTGGTCGATGGTCTGACCAAGGGGTTGAAAAAAGTCGATGGCAAGGAGGTACCGCTGAATTGCGCGCTGGCGCTGGACAATATCCGCAGCCAGATCGAGACCATGCTGGAAAACGGCCAGAAAAACCTCAAGAGCGGCTATATCACCCAGGCGCAACATGACGGCACGGCAGGAGGTTTAAAAAACCTGCGCACCAAAGCTTCGGTCAGCGATTGCAAGGCGGCTACCGGCCGTTCACGCGATATGTACCAGTGCATGACCAGCATGCACAACCATCTGCTGGGATGTATAGAAAAGCACATGCCTTGAGCTTGTGACTGGGCTTCAGATCTCGACCCGCATGCGCAGCAGGTTGTGATCGTGGCTGGACAGGTTCAGGGTTTTCGGCATTTCTCCAAGCTTTGCGCGGCCTGATAGCTGTCGAACAGCAGCACACGCTTGGCGTCATCGCGTCCCATGCTCTGGGCCCAGAAGAAGGAGACATGCGCTCACCGCGCGTAGCTATGCCCAAAAGCATTGATGGGTGGGCGCTTGCGGCGGATGCATCAAAGTGCCATTAATCCGTCGCTCGGGCGCTGTTCAGTGCCAGTGTTAGCAGTTCGCGCAGCTGTTTTTGCTGATTGGCGGGGAAGTCGCCCAGCAGCTCGGCGGCGATTTGTTCGCGCTGGTTTTTGAGCTGAGCGAACAACTGCTGCCCCTGCGCACTGAGCTGCAGGCAGCGCACGCGCTTGTCGGCCTCGCTGGCGGAGCGCTCCAGCCAGCCTTTGTCTTGCAACTGAGTCAGCATGCGCGCCATCTGCGCTTTGTCGGTGTGGCTGTGCTCAACCAGCTCTTTTTGCGTAATGCCCGGGTGGCGGCCGGTGTGCATCAGGATGCGGAACTCATTGAACGTCAGCCCCGGCTGAATGCGCTCCAGGGACTGGAGCAGTCGCGCGCGAAACAGGTGCATCAGGTCGTGCAGCACTTCAAACACATCGGCGGCAAGGGATGAACTCATGGTGGGAAAGGTTTATTTGTTGACTTAGTCAACTTATTGAATGATATTTAGTGGACTTTATCAACTTCTTCAGAAAAATGTCCAACACCGAAGTAACACCCATCATGCAACGTGTACGCCACGAATTTCGCGCCCGCCATGTGCAACTGCTGGCACGCGAGCAAATCAGTCCCGGTTTTATCCGCCTGACCTTGGGCGGCCCTGAACTGGAAGGCTTTGTCAGCGCCGGTTTTGACGACCACACCAAGCTCATCCTGCCGCAGGCGGGGCTGGAGAAGCCCAATTTGCCGCAGATGGTTGATGGCCGCCCGCACATCGATGGCGAGCGCCCCACCATGCGCGACTACACACCGCTGAACTACGACGCCGCGCGCAACACGCTGCAGATGGAGTTTGCCGAGCATGGCACCGGCCCCGCCGTGGAATGGGCGCGCACGGCCCCCATAGGCCAGTGGCTGGGTCTGGCCGGGCCGCGCGGCAGCTTGGTCGTGCCTGCTGATCTGGACTGGCATGTGCTACTGGGCGATGAAAGTGCCATGCCCGCCATGGAACGCAGGCTGGCCGAGCTGCCCGCCGGTAGCCGTGCCATTGTGCGGGTGCAAATCAGCAACCCTGCCGATCAACGCGCATGGGCGAGCGCCGCCGCGCTGGATTTGCAGTGGGTGACCTCGCTGGCAGACGCGGCGGATGTGCTGGAGCTGCCTGCGGGCGATGGCTTTATCTGGGCTTCTGGCGAGAACCGCGCCATGGCCGACTTGCGCCAGCGCATTCTGGCCAAGCCCGGTGCCAACCGCAGGCGCATGCGCATTGCCTCGTACTGGAAGCAAGGCGAAGCGGCTCACCATGAAGAGCTGAATGCCAATGACTGAGGTGACGGAAACAGACTGCTTGGGCCAATCGGCCGCGAAGCCGAGCCGCAAGCTGCACAAGCGCTTTACGCCCTTGGTGTTTGCCTTTTACATGGCGCTGATCATGGCGTTTTTCATGTGCTGCATCATCGTGGCCGTCAATGGCGGGTTGAGCGCGGGTTACTGGTGGACGGTACTCAAGGCCTATGCCGTGGCCATGCCTTCGGCCTTTTGCTGTGTGGTGCTGGTGCGCCCTGTGGTGATGCGGCTGGTGGCCGCCACCGTGCATCACTGATTGCATAAAACGGGTGCGCCAGCTGCGTTGTGCTTCCGCTCGGCAGCTCCGCTGGCAATCAGACCGTCAATCAGACTGTCCAGCCATTGCTGCAGTGTCTGCGCTCCGAAGTAGGTCTGGTGCAAGATGCCGAAATAGGGTGTGGCATGAATCCAGTGGCTGAGATCTTGCAGGCTGATGCTTTGCCACTCCAGCAGCTTGTATTTAAGCAGCACCTTGGCCGCATAGCTGGCATGGCGCTCGGGTGATTGCACAAAGCCTGCCAGCCGTTTGCGCGCAATGGCCAGCGCTGCAGGCACATCGGTAAATATGCTGCCGTGGCCAGGCACGACTGTCAGCGGCCGCAATTGCTCAATTACATCCAGCGTGGCGGCCACTTCCTCAAAAGCGGCGATGCCTTCAATCTCGGGGAAGACCACGCCAAAGCCGTTTTCCCAGAGCGCATCGGCTGAGATCAGGGTGCGGCTCTTGTGCTCAAACAGAATGACCGAATGCGGGTCATGGCCGGGGGCGGCATGAACCTGCCAGTCGCAGCCAGACAGGCGCACGTTGCTGCCGGGCTGTAGCAGGCCGGTGATGACAAAGCGCGGGCATTCCTGCCCTGTGGGTGCATAGCTGAGTGCGGATTCATTCCAGCTGCGCACCTGTTCTGCTTGGCCGGGGGCGATAAAGGTCTGCACCTGTGGATAAGTCTGCTGCAGTGCGGCATTGCCGCCGCAATGGTCGCTGTGTAGGTGGGTGTTGAGAATGCGCGCCAGCGGCTGGTCTTGCAGCGCGTTGTCGATCAAGGCCAGTGTCTGTGCCGAGTGGCTGACATAGCCGGTATCGACCACGGCCGAGCCTTCCATATCACCGGGCGCTGCCGCAAACACGATGTTGTTGGCCGACAGCCAACCGCGCTCCAGCACGGTCATGCCGACTGGAAGAGATAGAGGGTTTGGGTGCATGGGACTTGTCTCGCGGTTTTTATGCGTTCTTCGCTCAAGACTAGCAGAGCACCGGCCAGCACTGTGTCGCGGGCACGTACGGCTAACGCAGAACCAAGCCTGGTCCGCT
>NZ_JABBCQ020000060.1 GCF_012844455.2 Comamonas suwonensis
GCCCACTTGCAGGTCGTTGGGGGCGTAGCCCGCATCCACCGCTGCGCGGCTGGCACCGATGGCCGCACCGAGCTTGTCGGCCAACGGCGACATGACTTCGGTGAACTTCTCGGCCGAGCCCAGGGCACGACCGCCGGAGACGATGATCTTGGCAGCGGTCAGTTCAGGGCGTTCGCTCTTGGTGACTTCACGACCTACAAAAGCGCTCTTCCCAGAGTCGGCCACAGCTGCCGCCGTTTCGACTTGTGCAGAGCCACCGGTGGCTGCCGCAGCGTCAAAGCCCGTAGTACGCACGGTGATGACCTTGACGGCATCGGCGGACTGCACGGTGGCAATGGCATTGCCTGCGTAGATGGGGCGCTCGAAGGTGTCGGGCGCATCGACCTTGGTGATGTCGCTGATCTGGGCCACATCCAGCTTGGCGGCCACGCGGGGAGCCACGTTCTTGCCGGAAGCGGTCGAGGGGAACAGGATGTGGCTGTAGTTGCCGGCAATAGCCAGCACTTGAGCCGCCACGTTTTCGGCCAGGCCGTCTTTCAGGCTTGCGCCGTCAGCGTGGATGACCTTGGAGACACCGGCGATCTGGGCAGCGGCGGCGGCAGCAGCGGCTGCGCCTTCACCAGCGAC
>NZ_JABBCQ020000061.1 GCF_012844455.2 Comamonas suwonensis
ATCGCCGGTGAAGGCGCAGCCGCTGCTGCCGCCGCCGCTGCCCAGATCGCCGGTGTCTCCAAGGTCATCCACGCTGACGGCGCAAGCCTGAAGGACGGCCTGGCCGAAAACGTGGCGGCTCAAGTGCTGGCTATTGCCGGCAACTATAGCCACATCCTGTTCCCCTCGACCGCTTCCGGCAAGAACGTGGCTCCCCGCGTGGCCGCCAAGCTGGACGTGGCCCAGATCAGCGACATCACCAAGGTCGATGCGCCCGACACCTTCGAGCGCCCCATCTACGCCGGCAATGCCATCGCCACCGTGCAGTCCGCCGATGCCGTCAAAGTCATCACTGTGCGTACTACCGGCTTTGACGCTGCAGCAGCCACCGGTGGCTCTGCACAAGTCGAAACGGCGGCAGCTGTGACCGACTCCGGCAAGAGCGCCTTTGTGGGTCGTGAAGTCACCAAGAGCGAACGCCCTGAACTGACTGCCGCCAAGATCATCGTCTCCGGCGGTCGTGCCCTGGGTTCGGCCGAGAAGTTCACCGAAGTCATGTCGCCGCTGGCCGACAAGCTCGGTGCGGCCATCGGTGCCAGCCGCGCAGCGGTGGATGCGGGCTACGCCCCCAACGACCTGCAGGTGGGT
>NZ_JABBCQ020000062.1 GCF_012844455.2 Comamonas suwonensis
GCGGTCTCGGGCGTGCCGTCGTCGGTTTTGACGGTGTAGTTGAACTCGGCTGTGCCGGTGTAGCCGGCATTGGCCTTGAAGCTCAGTTGGCCGTCCGTGCCCAGTGTGACTTGGCCGTTGGCCACGGCCACCGCTGCGCCGCCGGCCGTGATGGCCGTGCCGTTGACTTGCGTGACCACTTTGTGGGCGCCTTCGAAGGCGTCATTGGCCAGCACGTCTATCTTGACGGTCTGTCCGCTGGTGGTGCTTCCGCTGTCGTCGAAGGCGTCTTTTTCTGCCGCAACGGTGATGTTGATGACCTGCGTCGTCAGGTTGCCCAGGGCGTCCTTGACGGTCACCGTGAAGCTGTCCGCTCCGTTGTAGTCGGCCTTGGGCGTGTAGCTCCAGTTGCCGTTGGCATCGATGGTGGCCGTGCCGTGCTGCGCTGCACCGCTGACGCTGTAAGGCGTGGTGCTGTCCAGGCCGTCCAGGTCGCTGGCTGTCAGCTTGCCGCTGATGGCTGTACCGTCTTCCGCTCCGTTGCCTGTGATCTGGCCGGTGACGCTGGTGCCGTTGGCGCC
>NZ_JABBCQ020000063.1 GCF_012844455.2 Comamonas suwonensis
TCCAGCTCGCCCGTCAGGCCTGCCGTGACCTGGTTGGCCAGGGACTGCTCGGTGCGCGCTTGGTCCGAGAAAATGCGGTCTGTTTGCTGCTGCAGGCTCTCCAGCTGGGCACGGGCGCTTTCAATGCCCACCAGCTGGTCGACCTTGGCCAGGCCCGACATGTTGCCGGTCTTGCCCAGGTCGTCGCGCAGCTTGCGAAAGCGCTCCTCAATCCGGGTGACCGCCGCCTCGGCAGTGCGCCCCTGTGCCTGGCTGATGCTTTCGTCTACAGCCGCGAGCCCCTGGGTGATGCGCTCATTGCGGGCCTTGGTGTCCTGCAGGTCCTTGGTGGACTTGTGCAGGCGGTCTGTCTCGGCCGCCACCTCGCGCAGCTTGGCAATGCGGGCGTCATCCAGCTTCAGGGCGTTTTTGTTGACCACCAGCCAGGCTTCCAGCTT
>NZ_JABBCQ020000064.1 GCF_012844455.2 Comamonas suwonensis
GTCGTCAACGTTGTAATCGGCCCTTATGGGTTTAAGAACGATTTTTCCTGTGTGTCGGCTTGTGTAAACGACCGCCCCAGCGTGATTGATGACTTCCCCTGCAAACTCGGCAACTGGATTGCTGCGTGACCACTTCATGCACAAGCCAAACCCCTCGGCATGGAAACTATCAGCGGCTGCAATCCACGCAGGTTCATCCAGGCGGGTGGCGGCATCCAGCCCCCGACCAATAGAAGGGTCTGTATATAGGCGGCGCAATATATGGGCGGGGTTCATCGCCGCACCAGCTCTGGCGCCTGTCACCAGTTGGCCGTCCTGGTGCAGCCAGTATTTCTCACCGTCCCAGCAAACGCTGACG
>NZ_JABBCQ020000065.1 GCF_012844455.2 Comamonas suwonensis
ATCGTCAAGGCTGTAATCGGCCCTAATCGGCTTAAGAACGATTTTTCCTGTGTGACGGCTTGTGTAGACGACCGCCCCTGCGTGATTGATGACTTCCCCTGCAAACTCGGCAACTGGATTGCTGCGTGACCACTTCATGCACAAGCCAAACCCCTCGGCATGGAAACTGTCAGCAGCTGCAATCCACGCTGGTTCGTCCAGCCTGGTGGCGGCATCCAAGCCTCGACCAATAGAGGGGTCTGTATATAGGCGGCGCAGTATATGAGCAGGGTTCATTGCCGCACCAGCTCTGGCGCCTGTCACCAGCTGGCCGTCCTGGTGCAGCCAGTATTTCTCACCGTCCCAGCAAACGCTGACA
>NZ_JABBCQ020000066.1 GCF_012844455.2 Comamonas suwonensis
GCGCTGGTGTAACGCCACACGACAGTGGCGCTGCGGTCAAACTGGTACAGGCGAGCCGACTGGCCCGCGCTGATGCTGGTTTCATAGTCATTGAAGCTCATGCGGCCTCCAGGTCGGCACGCACGCCCCGAAACTTGAGCGTGGCCTTGGCCAGCCCGTCCGCATCCGTGTGGTGAGTGATTTCGGCGTTGTCCTCTGCCAGGCGGCACAGTGCCATAAAGCTGATGCGAGTGATGGCCGAGGCAGAAACACCAGCAGGCAATGGCTGGTCAAGCGCCAG
>NZ_JABBCQ020000067.1 GCF_012844455.2 Comamonas suwonensis
TGGGGTCGTCTCAGAATTCGGAAAATAAAGCACGCTAGCGGTTGATCTGTCAGGTTGAAGCCTGAGAGGCCGAGCGCAGATCGTCAGAAAAGGCGAAAAACGATCCTAATCTGACGCAACATAGGTGGGGTGCCTGACGCCCGGTTGAGGCGTACTTCAACTGGACACCATTCCAGAAAGACCAAGCATGGCATGGCCTGCCGCTGTCTTACCGTGCTTTATTTCCCGTTTTCTCTATCGACCCC
>NZ_JABBCQ020000006.1 GCF_012844455.2 Comamonas suwonensis
CTTTCAGTGTATCACAGTTCTCATCCACTTCGCTGCGACTTTTTTAATCTTGCGAGGCAGTTGTTTGCTGCGATGGGTTGAACTATAGCATAGGTGAAACCCTAGATAGACCAAAACTGACACAAAAGCTTCACGCCTTAAAGGGGTCTTTGCCGTTGATCCCGCCCTTGCAGAAGATAGAGACAGAGGCCTGACGGCCTCTGTCTCTATCTAAGCGCATAGATAATGCGCGCACGATGGCACTGATTACTTTGTTGGACGCTCAATTGGCGTTCGGGCACGTGGCCCTGCTGGACCACGCCACTTTCTCCCTGGAAACCGGCGAACGCGTCGGTCTGATCGGCCGCAATGGCGCTGGCAAGTCTTCGCTGCTCAAAATTTTGGGCGGCCTGGTAAAAGCCGATGACGGTCAGATCCAGGTCCAAAACGGGGTTCGCATTACTTATGTGGCCCAGGAGCCGGACCTGAATCCGGAGCACACGGTCTTTGAATCCGCATCCGACGGTCTGGCGGCTGTGATTACCGTGCGTGAGCGCTATCTGGCTGGTGGCGAGGGCGAAGATCTGGATGTTTTGCAGACCCAGATTGAGGCATATGACGCCTGGAACTGGGAACAGCGCGTAGAAGAAACGCTGCAGCGTCTGCACTTGGATCCAGCCGCACTGGTGGGTAGCCTGTCTGGCGGTACCCGCAAGCGCGTGGCGCTGGCGCAAGCTTTGGTAGCCCGCCCCGATGTGCTGCTGCTGGATGAGCCCACCAATCACCTGGACTTGGACTCTATTGAGTGGCTGGAAGATTTGCTGATTGCCTTCAAGGGAAGCGTCATCACCATCACCCACGACCGCAGCTTTCTGGACCGCATTGCGACCCGCATTGTGGAACTGGACCGAGGCCACCTGCTCTCCTACCCCGGCAACTTTGCTCAGTACGTGGTGCAAAAAGAAGAACAGCTGGCTCAAGAGGCGGTAATCAACGCCAAGGCAGACAAGCTGCTGGCCCAAGAAGAAATCTGGATTCGCAAGGGCGTGGAAGCCCGCCGCACCCGCAGCCAGAGCCGCATCACCCGCTTGCAAGAAATGCGTGCCAATCGCTCCGCCCGCCGGGATGTGCAAGGCAGCGTGAACATGGATATTTCCTCTGGCAAGGGCGATAGCTATCAGGGCAAGATCGTGGCCGAGCTGACCGATGTCAGCAAGACCTACGGCGAAAAGAAGATTGTTGAAAAGTTCAGCGGCACGATTTTGCGTGGCGACAAGGTCGGTCTGCTCGGCCCCAATGGCGCTGGCAAGACCACGCTGCTGAAGATGATCCTGGGCGAGCTGGCACCGGATAGTGGCAATGTGCGCCTGGGCGCCAATATGCAAGTGGCCTACTTTGACCAGATGCGCCACCAAGTCGATCTGGACGCAACGCTGGAAGACTTCATCAGCCCCGGCAGCGAGTGGATTGAAATTGGCAACCAGAAGAAGCACGTCAAGAGCTATCTGAGCGACTTCCTGTTCTCGCCCGCGCGTGCGCATTCTCCCGTGCGTTCTCTGTCGGGTGGCGAGCGCAACCGTTTGCTGCTAGCCCGTTTGTTTGCCCGCCCTGCCAATGTACTGGTGCTGGACGAGCCGACCAACGACCTCGACATCGAGACGCTGGACATGCTGGAAGACCTGCTGCAAAGCTACGACGGCACCGTCTTCCTGGTCAGCCATGACCGCACCTTCCTCGACAACGTCGTCACCAGCACCATTGCCTGGGAAGGCCCTGGCCACTGGCGTGAATACGAAGGCGGTGTGACGGACTGGATGGAGCAATCTCGCCGCAGCAAGGCGATTGCAGCAGCCGCCCAGCCCAAGAGCACTCACAAGGAAGAGGCCAAGCCTGTGGCAGCGCCCGCCGAAAGCGTGGCCAGCCCCAAAAAGAAGCTCAGCTACAAAGAGCAGCGTGAGCTGGAAACCCTGCCCGCCCAGATTGCGGCACTGGAAGCCGAACAAAAGCAGATTCAGGAAGTGCTGGCGAACGGCAATCTGTTCTCCACCGACAACGCCAAGGCCGTTGCCATGCACCAGCGTGATGCGGAAATTGACGAAGCGCTAATGGAAGCACTGGAGCGCTGGACAGCCCTGTCCGCCTAAGAACAGCAGCAGACCGCTGCAATCAATAGAAGAGCGCCTTGCGCTTGTCTATCAAGGACTTTGGCTACTCATATAGCGAAGACCCTTGAATGACAGGCGCAAGGCGCTCTCTTTTTATTTAGCTTTTAGATGCGGTGATGCACTTGATCGGAGCCGCCGCGCAGCTTGATCAGCAGGGCTTGCGCAATTTGCGGCAGGGGCAGCACCTCGTCAGCCGCGCCACGGGCAATCGCTTCGCGCGGCATACCGAAGACGATGCAGGTGGCTTCGTCTTGCACGAGGTTGTAGCTGCCTGCGTCACGCATCTCGCGCATGGCGGCTGCACCATCGGCCCCCATGCCTGTGAGCATGATTCCGTAGGCGTTACGACCCGCATTGGCCGCCACAGACTTGAACAGTACCTCGACGGAGGGCTTGTGGCGGTTCACCGGCGGCGCATCATCGACCACGGCCACATAGTTGGCACCGCTGCGGCTGATAGAGAAATGCTTGCCACCGGGGGCGATATAGGCGTGGCCGGGCAGCAAGCGTTCGCCATGGGTCGCTTCCTTCACCGTCATCTGGCACAGACTGTTAAGCCGCGCCGCAAAGCTGGTGGTGAAGCCCGGCGGCATATGCTGGGTGATGACGATGGCCGGGCAATCGGCAGGCAAATGGGTCAGCACTTCACGAATCGCTTCTGTGCCGCCCGTGGATGCGCCAATGGCAATGATTTTCTCGGTGGAAACTCTCCCCAGCAGCGTGGGTACGGCTGACAGGCGGGCCACAGCAGGTTTGGCACCCGCAGCCACACCATGTGGTGCCACCGGCAGGCGATGCACCTGAGCGACCGCCGCCACACGAATCTTGTCCACGATCTGCGTGGCAAGCTCCTGCAAACCATTGGCCACCCCCACACGGGGCTTGGCCACAAAGTCAATGGCTCCCAGCTCCAGTGCACGCATGGTGACTTCAGCGCCGCGCTCGGTCAGCGTGGAGATCATCACCACCGGCATGGGGCGCAGGCGCATGAGACGCCCCAGAAAGTCAATGCCATCCATACGGGGCATTTCCACATCCAGCGTGATGACATCGGGATTCAGTTCACGGATCATCTCGCGCGCGATCAGCGGATCATTGGCCGATCCAATGCATTCCATATCGTGCTGACGGTTGATGATCTCGGCCAACAAACTGCGCACCAGCGCAGAGTCGTCCACCACGATCACCCTGATTTTTGGCTTTAGCAAAGCTCAACCTTCCTCAAAACAGATCCACCGAGCCACCCGCCGTGTTGCGCGCAACGACAGCGGCGCTGCCACGGCTGATTTCCTGCTGCACCAGCGCTTCAGGATGGGCATGGGCCAGTCGTTTGACCATGGCCTTGCCGGTGGATGGAAAAAAGACCACTTTGCGCGGGTAAATATCCAGCACGTCCTCAGAGACGATAGGAATGCGCTCGGTCTGCAAATACTTTGTCACAAAATCTGTGTTGCGTTCACCCACATTCATGGTCGTGAAGTTGGCCATGACCTGAGCGCCGCCGAAAACCTTGGCCTGCATGGACTCGCGCCGTGCGCCCATCTTCAGCATCTCGTTGATCAGCAACTCCATGGCGTAAGAGCCATAACGGCCCGAGACATCTCGGCTGTCACCCTCGGGCAACATGAAGTGATTCATGCCGCCAATGCGCATGAATCGGTCCCACAAACAGGCTGCAATGCAGGAACCCAGCACGGTGACGATGGCCATCTCGTCGCGCGAGACAAAATATTCGCCCGGCAGCACCTTGGCGGAATTGAGCTGAAAGTGCGGGTCGTAATAAAAGAACGAGGCTTCACCCGGCTGGCGTGGCCTACGCTTGAGCTGCTCCAGCGATGACACCGGCGCTGTTGCTGCTGGCTCAGAATAGGGCTGCCCCATATAGGCAGGACTGCGCAAAGACCGGCCTGCGGCGCCAGCACCCGGCATATCCGGCGGAGAGCTCAGATTCCTCATGATTGGCGACCCTGCCCTTCAGACTCATTGACGCTCATAAACGGTCTTCCCCTTGAGAGCGAACAGATCTCGCGCGTCGCTGAAATTCTCGGCATGGCCCACAAACAGCAGCCCGCCGGGTTTCAGCACCTGATGGATACGCTCCAGCACACGGCGCTGAGTCGGCGCATCAAAGTAAATCATCACGTTACGGCAAAAGACCACGTCGAATGTCTCGCGAAACGGCCAGTCGCCCGCAATCAGGTTGACGTTGATGAAATCCACCATCTGACGCAGCTCGGGCTTGATGCGAACCATGCCTGAGTTGCCGGAGCGCCCACGCAAAAAGAAACGGTGCAGCCGCTCGGTGCTGACGCCCTTGACGCTTTCAGCCCGGTACACGCCACGCGATGCCGTCTCCAGCACGCGGGAATCAATGTCGCTGGCCGTCAGCTGAAAGCTGGTCGATGCACCCAGACTCTCCACCGCCGTCATCAGAATGGAATAAGGCTCCTCGCCCGTCGATGCCGCGCTGCACCACACCTTCCAGCCATTGCCACCCGGCTTATGGCTACGCAGGTGCTGGGACAGAATTTCAAAATGGTGCTGCTCGCGAAAGAACGCCGTCAGATTGGTGGTGAGCGCATTGACGAACTCCTGCCACTCCGGCCCATCGTTAATCGACTCCAGCCAGTCCAGATAGCTGGCAAAGCTCTCATGTCCTGTCTCGCGCAAGCGACGGGACAGACGGCTGTAGACCATGGCGTGCTTGCCATCATGCAGACTGATGCCGGCATGTTTATAGATCAGTGTCTGAACGCGGGAAAAGTCACGGTTAGACCAGACAAACTCGCGCCCCTGAGTCAGCGGGCCAGACAAATGGTCTGGCGACGCATCGTCATCCTGCACCAGATGGGCAGGAGCTTTGTTGGATGAAGCGCTACGCCCCAGATTCAGCACACAGGCCTCTGGATCGCTCAGGCTTCAGAGGCCACCAGGCCCATGTCGACATTGCCCATGAGCTTTTCAATGTCCAGCAAGATGAGCATGCGTTCGCCCACCGAACCCAGGCCCAGAATGCAGCCACTGTCGATGGCGCTTTCGATATCGGGTGCGGGGCGCACGGCATCCGCGGCCAGCTCCATCACATCGCTGACCGAGTCCACCACAATGCCCACCACGCGGCGACCCAGATTCAGAATGATGACCACGGTGAAAGCGTTGTACTCCACTTCAGAGCAGTTGAAGCGCAGGCGCATGTCCACGATAGGCACGATGGTGCCGCGCAGATTGACCACGCCCTTGATGAATTCGGGCGCATTGGCAATGCGTGTGGGCGGCTCGTAGCCACGGATTTCCTGCACCTTCAGAATATCGATGCCGTACTCCTCAGCACCCAGGCGGAAGGTCAGATATTCGCGTGAGCCCGTGGTCAGGCCTTCGGCAGTCTTGTTGAGGATGTTCATGTCAGCTCTCTCTGGGTTATTCAGGTTGGTTCAGTCGCGGCGTGGCTTGGCTCAAGCCAGGCTCAATGGTCAATGGCGGGTTCGGCGCACCAGAGCGCCGGTATCCAGAATCAGTGCCACGGATCCATCACCCAGAATGGTGGCGCCCGAGACATTGGGCACCTTGCGGTAATTGCTCTCCAGGTTCTTCACCACCACTTGGTGCTGCCCCAGCAGCTCGTCCACCAGCAGGGCGACACGGCTGCCGTCGGCTTCGACCACCACCATGATGTTGCTGGTCTCGTTCTCATCGGCGCGCGGCACCTGGAAGGTTCGCTCCAGCGCAATCACAGGCATGTATTCATCACGCACCTTGACCAGCTGCGTACCGTTGGCCACGGTGTTCACATCATCGCCCTTGACCTGGAAGGACTCCACCACAGAGGACAGGGGGAGGATGTAAACCTCCTCGCCCACACCGACCGACATGCCATCCATGATGGCCAGTGTCAGCGGCAGGCGCACCGAAACCTTCATGCCCTGACCGGCGACGGAGTCAATCTCCACCGTTCCGCCCAGCGAGCTGATGTTTCGCTTGACCACATCCATGCCCACGCCTCGGCCCGACACATCGGTCACCACATCTGCGGTAGAAAAGCCTGGCGCAAAAATCAGCATCCAGACTTCGCTGTCAGGCATGCTGTCAGAGACATCCATGCCGCGCTCGCGCGCCTTGCTCAGAATCTTCTCGCGGCTCATGCCCTTGCCGTCGTCACGCACCTCAATGACGATGGAGCCTCCCTGATGCGAGGCTGCCAGCGTCAGCGTGCCGTTTTCAGACTTGCCAGCCGCCAGTCGCTCCTCCGGCATTTCAATGCCGTGGTCCACGCTGTTGCGCACCAGATGGGTCAGCGGGTCAGTGATCTTTTCGACCAGGCCCTTGTCCAGCTCGGTGGCTTCGCCCAGTGTGATGAAGTCCACCTTCTTGCCCAGCTTGCCCGCCAGATCACGCAACATGCGCGGGAAGCGACTGAACACGGTGGACATGGGAATCATGCGGATCGACATCACGGACTCCTGCAAATCCCGCGTGTTGCGATCCAGATCGGCCAGCCCCGCCAGCAGTTGTTGATAAGCCGTAGGGTCCAGACCCTGGCTGTTCTGCGCCAGCATGGCCTGTGTAATCACCAGCTCGCCGACCAGATTGATGAGCTGGTCCACCTTCTTCACATCCACGCGGATGCTGGTGGACTCCATATGCGCAGCGGCCGCCTTGGGTGCAGCCTTTTGTGCCCCTGCCGCAGCTGGGTCTTGCGCTGAACGCTCTTGATTCAATAGCGCATCAGGGCTGCCAGGTGCTCCGGCAAAAAAGCCATAGGCTTCCTCTGCCGACAGGTGGACGGAAGGCGTAGCCTGCTCATCATCCCCGGCCACAATCGCGTCAGGCTCAGCTACCGCAGCCTCAACCTCAGAGACAGGGACTACGAGCTGTTGTGTCAGCTCCTTGATCTGCACCTGCTCTTTGGAGACGTGGAAAACGAACAGATCACGCAATTCGTCATCGGTAGAAACGGTTCTGACCTCAAACAGGCGGTAATCCGGCTTGCTGCTGACCTGATCCTGAATCGTGCCCAGACCAGGAATATCGCGGAACAGCTCCTTGATGGCATCGCCCAGCTCCAGCTTGGGCAGTGGGCCAATGTCGATGTGCAGCACGCGTGCACCTTCGGGTGGCTCCGTGCCGATCACGACGCCGGGCGCTGCGACCTGAGCGGGAACAGAAACTGGCACAGGCGCTACAACAACAGGAGCTGCTTGCGTTTTATCAGCAACGGCTGCAGCACGATTAACCTGTGGAATCTCCGTCAAACCCTGGGCCAGTGCTTCAATGCGCACCACCAGTTCGGCAGTGGATATCGGCTCGCCCTCATCACCCGACTGGTGACGTGCCAGCAGGCTGCGGCTGGCGTCTGCAGACTCCAGCAGTACATCCACCATGGCGGGAATAGGCGTGATTTCATGGCGACGCAGGCGGTCCAGCAAGGACTCCATGCGGTGCGTCAGCTCGGTCACGTCTGAGAAGCCAAAGGTTGCCGCCCCCCCCTTGATGGAGTGGGCGCAGCGAAAAATGCCGTTGAGTTCTTCGTCATCGGCGGCCGACAAATCCAGGCTGAGCAGCATCTGCTCCATCTGGTCGAGGTTCTCGCTGGCCTCCTCGAAAAAGATTTGATAGAACTGGCTAAGGTCAAAGTCCGCGCCCGAACCTGTGCCATCCTGGTGTGTATCCGCCATGGTGTTTCCTGCTGTGATTCGTTGTTATCGGCTTAACGGAGGACTTTCTGAATGACTTCAATCAAACGATTGGGGTCAAAAGGCTTAACCAGCCAGCCCGTAGCCCCTGCAGCACGGCCTGCCTGCTTCATCAAATCGCTGGATTCCGTCGTCAAAATCAAGATGGGCGTGCCCTTGAACTTGGGGTCTTCACGCAGCTTGCGGGTGAGGCCAATGCCGTCAAGGCGCGGCATGTTCTGGTCGGCCAGCACCAAATCTATGCTTTCTGCCTGGGCTTTTTCCAGCGCATCTACACCGTCGACGGCCTCCACCACCTTAAAGCCAGCACTGCTCAATGTGAAAGAAACCATCTTTCGCATCGAGGGGGAATCATCAACAGCCAGAATCGATCGCATGTACAGCTCCAACAGACGGGCAACAGTAAACAGGGTAGAAGGTCAAAACAGCTCTACAGAGCCGGCATCCATCTCGCTTTGCGTGACGGGGTTGGGTTTCTCGGGCAGGCTCGGCAGGCAGACGTCTGTTTCTGCCTCGTCCTCATCCGTACCCATGGCAGCAGCCCCCAGCCTGAAAGCGCAGGCTTGCAAGGTATGCGCCATGTGAGCAATCAATTGTGAAGACATATCGTGGAACTGCAGCTCGGTGACGGCCAGGCGCAGCGCCTCACGCGCCGAGTCCAGTCCTGCCGTATTCAGCAGAGCAGGGTGAGACAATTGGCCGTTGGCCTGCTCAAAGCGCTCAAGCAAATTATGCGTGGCATGGTCCAGCAGCCCCTCAAGCCGCTGCAAGTCACGCAGCGTGACCAGCAAGGCATCTTGCAGCTCCGCAGCCACCATCACCGGCACGGCAACCGCAGGCACACCCGATGGGTTTTGCATTGTCTGCATCGTTACTCCAACTGCGAAAAACCTTCATGACGACCACGCCGCCATGCACCACGAAATAAACAGATCAGAAGCCCTTGCCGCCGCTGGTCAGTCCTGACCTGACGACTATTGCTCCAATGTTCCAAAATGTATCCAATGATAGCGTTCTTGGCGATGTGCAATTACAGGATCAGCACGTGAAAATCCTCCATATTGAAGACTCTGTCGCAGATCAGGCCCTGGCGCGGCTGAGTCTCAAGCGCGGACCGCTGTCCTGCACCCTCACGGCGGTAGACACTCTGCCCGCTATCGAAGACGCTTTGCAGAAACAGACGTTCGACCTGATTCTGGCGGACTACTACCTGCCCGGCTTCACGGCGCTGGATGTCTGGGAACTGGTTCGCACCCGCGCCGACGCCCCGCCATTTGTGCTGCTGTCGGGTGCCATTGGCGAATCGGCGGCGGTGGATATCATGCGACTGGGCATCAGCGACTACCTGCTCAAAGACCAGATCAGCAGCCTGCCCCATGTCATCCAGCGCGCGATGGAAGTGCACGAAGCCCGGCTGGCACGCCGCCGTGCCATGCAGGAGCTGGCCCAATCCGAAAAGCGCCTGGCCGAACTGACCGAGCACCTGCACACCAGCATTGAGCAAGAGCGGGCCAATATCTCGCGCGAGATTCATGACGATATTGGTGGCTCGCTCACCGCCGTCAAGTTCGATCTGGCATGGATGAGCCGCAACAGCCCTGAAGGCGCGCTGCGCGAGCACGCCCAGTCGGCACTGGCAATGCTGGAGCACGCACTGGGTGCCAGCCAGCGCATCATGCAGAACCTGCGTCCGCCAGTGCTTGACCAAGGGCTGGTCGCAGCCGTGCAATGGTTGACTCAGGACTTTGAGCGTCGCACCGGCATCCCCGCCCAGCTGCACACCAGCCGCGAGCACATGGAGATAGCCCCCGCTCAGCAGGTCGCCGTGTACCGCACGGCGCAAGAATCGTTGACCAATATCAGCAAATACGCACAAGCCAGCCGTGTGACGCTGGATTTATCCGATCACGAAGGTTTTTTGACACTGGAAGTAACAGATAACGGGGTAGGCTTGGCCCCAGAAGCCCGTGAAAAGACCCAATCCTTCGGGCTTCGTGGGTTAAGTGAGCGCGCACGAACAGTCAACGGATGGCTGGATGTGAGTAGCCACCCCGGTCGAGGAACCTCTATCATCCTCACCATTCCTCTGACTGATACCGACACATGAGCAACGCACTATGGCTAGTTGAGCCTTGGCGAGCTGTTTACCTGGGAGGTGTACCTTGATTCACGTCGTGCTATGCGATGACCATGCCATTTTGCGACGAGGCATACGCGACACCCTGGCCGAGGCCACGGACATCATCGTCACCGCCGAAGCAGGCTGCTACGCCGAACTGCGCGAGCAACTGCGCACTGCTACCTGCGATGTGCTGCTGCTGGACATCAACATGCCCGGTCGCAGTGGTCTGGAAGTGCTGGCCAGCGTGCGCGAAACCCACCCGCACATCCACGTCATCATGGTCTCTATGTACCCCGAGGATCAGTACGCCCTGCGCAGCATCAAGGCCGGCGCGGCGGGCTATGCCAACAAGGCGGGCGACCCGGTGCAGCTGATCGAAGCCGTGCGTATCGTGCAAAGCGGCCGCAAGTACCTAACCCCCGAAGTGGCCCAGATGCTGGCCGAAAGCTTGGCACAGCCCGTTGCCCCCGTGCCCCACGAAACCCTGTCCGAGCGTGAAATGCAGACTTTGCTGAAGATTGCCAGCGGGCAGAAGCAGACGGATATTGCGCAGGAGCTGATGCTGAGCCCCAAGACGGTGAGTGTTTATCGGGCCCGAGTGCTGGAGAAGCTGGGGATGAGTAGCAACGCCGAGTTGACGGCTTACGCGATCCACAACAAGCTGATCTAGCCCTGCACTTATCTAGCTCTAGTGCTTATGCATCAAGCGGCAGCAGCTATCTTTTTGATAGATATGCTACGTGCTTGCTTTGCCCTGTTACCCATTCCGAGAAACCCGGCTTCTGCAAGCGAATCGGGTATGCAGCCTAACCCGCCCATCAAACCCCAAAAACCGCGACACCCTTCAGTAACAGCTCCACCATAGGCTGCTCCATCAGCGGCAAAGTCGCCACCAGCCCCACCAGGCCCACGGTCAGCGTGACCGGGAAGCCCACTGCATAAATATTCATCTGCGGCGCAACGCGGGAGATGATGCCCAGCACCAGGTTGACGAACAGCAGCATCGCCACCATAGGCAGCGCAATCCAGAAGGCACTGGCAAACACCGCACTGCCCATCTCGTGAATGCGCATCTGCGAGAGGGCCTGCAAAAAATTGCCATCCACCGGGAAGGCCTCAAAACTCTTGAGCACGGCCATCAGCACCAGCAAGTGGCCGTTGATGACAATGAACAACAGCGTCGCAATCTGCACCATGAAGCGCGCCACGGCGCTGAGCTGTGCGTTACTGGTGGGGTCGAAGAATGAGGCGAAGTTCAGACCCATTTGCAGACCCACTACTTCACCGGCCACTTCGATAGCGGCCATGACCAGGCGCACGGCAAAACCGACGGATAAGCCGATGACCACCTGCTGCACCAATGTGCCCAAAGCTTGCGCCGAGGCGATGCTGACCACTGGCTGCTCGCCCAGCATGGGCTGCGCACACAGCGCGACCAGAAAGGCCAGCCCGACCTTGAGCCGCATGGGAATGGCTTTTTGAGAAAAAACAGGGGCTGTGGTGAACAGCGCCAGCACGCGCACAAAAGGCCAGATCAGGGGCGAGAGCCAGGCCGCAATCTGGGCTTCGCTGAAGGTAATCACTTCAGTGACTCCACAGCGCTTGAAATAGCGCACACACTAAGAAACCGCTGCGGCCAAAGCAAGGGATGCCAAGCAAGGGCCGCCCCGCAGCGAAGGCATCGTCCTCCTTCAGTGGGAAGCCGCAAAGCGGCACAGGGAGTCATCCCACGGCTCCGGGGATGCCCTCAATAGTGCGGCGAATGAAATCCACCAGCGTGGACAGCATCCACGGCCCGGCCACGGCGAACACCGCCACGGCGGCCAGCAGCTTGGGCACAAAGGCCAGTGTGGCTTCATGCACCTGCGTGACGGCTTGAAAAATGCTGACAAGCAGGCCCACACCCATGACCACGCCCAGCACCGGCATGGAAATCATGAGCAGCAAAGTCAACGCCTCGCGGCCAAAGGTCAATACAAATTGAGAGGTCATGACGTTCTCTGAAAGAAGCCGCTAGACAGCAAAACTGGCGGCCAGCGAACCAATGATGAGATTCCAGCCATCGGCCAGCACAAACAGCATGAGCTTGAAGGGCAGCGCCACCAGCACGGGCGACAGCATCATCATGCCCAGCGACATGAGGATGGAGGACACCACCATGTCGATGACCAGAAACGGAATAAAGATCATGAAGCCGATCTGGAAGGCGGTCTTCAGCTCGCTGGTCACAAAAGCGGGTACCAGCACGCGCAGCGGCGCGGTTTCAGCGGTGACGCTGGCATCCAGCTTGGCCAGGCGTTTGAACAGCGAAAAATCGGACTGGCGCGTTTGCTTGAGCATGAAGCTGCGCATGGGCGCTTCGGCCTTGTCGATGGCCTGCTCGAAGCTGATGCTGTTCTGTGTATAGGGCAGGTAGGCGTCCTGATAGACCTTGTCCAGCGTCGGGCCCATCACAAACATGGTGAGGAACAGCGACAGACCAATCACCACCTGATTGGGCGGCGCAGACTGCGTACCCAGCGCCTGACGCAGCAGGCTGAGCACGATGACGATGCGGGTAAAACCCGTCATCAGCAGCAGGATGGCGGGCAGAAACGACAGTGCCGTAAAAAACAGCAATGTCTGAATAGGCACAGAATAACTGGCACCACCGGCACCCTGCCCTACCAGCAAGGGCAGGCTTGCAGGTGCGCTCTGCGCGGCGGCCAGCAAGGGCAGCGACAGCAGAGCAGCGGCGGCGGTGCGAGAGACGAACTTAGTCATTTCCAGAATCCCGGGCAGAACCCGCAGCCTGTGCACGCACCAGAGAGTCGGTGAATGAGGGCGGTTTTGCTACATATTCATTAGCAGCTTGCGCTTTTCCTGCATGGGTTTGAAGCACATGCAGGCATTGAATCTGCTGCGCGGTGACGCCCAGCACCAGGCGCACGGCTTCATGGCCCTCGCCCACTTGCACCGTCACCACGCGCTGCTGGGGGCCAATAGAAAGCGAGCCCAGTACCAGCTGCTGCATCGGGGCCGCGCCCCGCGCCATGCCCATGCCGCGGGGCAGCAAATTTTTGTTCTGCAGGCGGCGCACCAGCCAGGGCAGCGCCAGCATGGCGACGACAAACAAAACGACCAGAATCAGCGTGGGCCACATGGATGGAGCGGCTGTCATTGCAGTACCTGTGGCCGCGCTTGCCGCGTTCTCAACCACGGCTGACCCGGCGCAGGCGCTCGGAGGGGGTCACCACGTCCGTGAGGCGAATACCGAACTTGTCGTTCACCACCACCACTTCGCCCTGAGCGATGAGGTAGCCGTTGACCAGCACATCCATGGGTTCGCCAGCCAGTGCATCGAGTTCGACCACCGAGCCCTGCGCCAGCTGCAGAATGTATTTGATGGGTACCTTGGTGCGACCCAGCTCCACGGAGAGCTGAACCGGAATATCCAGCACCATATTGATGTCGTGCACAGGCACATCACCGTAGTTGCTGCGCGATGCATCACCGCTCAGCGGGCCGCCTTGCTCAGAGACATCGGGGCCGCTTGCGGCCTGATCGTGCTGACGCTGTTCTTCCAGCGCTTCGGCCCAACCCGAAAAAGGATCATCGCCCGCGGGCTTGTTGTTTTCATCAATTGCCATGCTTCTCTCCCATCCAGCCTGCATCGCCGCCGCGCAGGCTGCGCTCCACGCGGATTGCATATTTGTCGTTGTGCGTGCCGTACTGGCACTCGAAAACTGGCACCCCACCAATGGAGGCACGAATCAGTGGCTCGCGGTCCAGCTCAATAAAGTCGCCGGGGCGCATGGCCAGCAGTTGCTCCACCGTCGCATCGGCGCGGGCCAGCTCGGCCACCAGCGTCACCTCGGCAGATTGAATCTCACGGGTCAGCACCTTGACCCAGCGGCGATCGACCTCGATCGCATCACCCTGCGTGGATGAATACAGCACATCGCGAATCGGCTCCAGTGCGGCATAGGGCATGCAGACATGGATGGAGCCGGAGATATCGCCAATCTCCAGCTGAAACGCGGTGGAGACCACGATTTCGCTGGGTGTAGCGATATTGGCGAACTGGGGCTGCATTTCCGAGCGCTGATAGGCCAGCTCCAGCGGGTAAATGCCGTGCCAGGCTTTTTTGTATTCCTCGCAGATCACGTTGACCAGACGGTTGATCACGCGCTGCTCGGTGGTCGAAAAATCGCGACCTTCGATACGGGTCTGCAGACGGCCTGTGCCGCCATACAGGGTGTCGATCACGCCAAAAATCAGCGAAGGTTCGCAGACGATCAGGCCATTTCCGCGCAGCGGGCGAATGGCCATGATGTTGAAATTGGTGGGAACGGCCAGTTCGCGCAAAAAGGCGCTGTAGCGCTGCACGGTCACCGTGCCGACAGAAACCTCGGGGCTGCGGCGGATGAAGTTGAACAGGCCGATGCGGAAATTGCGGGCAAAGCGCTCGTTGACAATTTCCATGGTGGGCATGCGCCCACGCACGATGCGTTCCTGACTGGAGATGTCGTAGTTGCGGATCTGGCCGTCATCGACCTCCACCACTTCGGAACGCTGGCTTTCGCCGGTAACGCCTTCAAGAAGGGCGTCAACCTCTTCCTGGGAGAGAAAAGAATCGCTCATTCACTTCCTCTCTGCTTACTGAATGATGAAGCTGGAAAACAGCACGCGGCGCACGGGGCTCTTGCGGCTGGTGCGCGAGCTGTCTTCGTCCGCGTCTTCATCGCGTGAGCGCTTCTTGGCATTGGCGCCATAGCCCAGCGGTGCGGAGACCTCTTCCAGTATGTCGGCGGCCAGTTTTTCCTTGCCTTCACGGGCCAGCAGCTCATCGGCCGTGCGCTGAGACACCAGCAGCAAAATGCCGTTGCGAATGCTGGGCAGGTATTGTTTGACGGTGGAAGCGGTCTTCTCGTCGTTCAGCTCGAGCGTAATGCCCAGTTGCACAAAACGATCACCACCGGGGTCCGACAGATTGGCTACCATATTTTCCAGCGGCAGAAAAGTGGGCACCGAGGTCTTGGCGCTGACTTCTTCATCGCCCTCGCCACTGCTGTGCTGGCGTTGCATCATCAGCACATAGGCGGCAGCCGCCACAATGGCCAGCACGGCAACGATGGCCACGATGACGATCAGCTTCTTGCTTTTTGCAGGAGCAGGTGCAACAGGGGCGGCATTGGGATTGGCTGACACGGCGGGTTTCCTCAAGAGTGGGGGATGGCATCCACCCCGCAGCCATTGCCACGACACGGAAGATCCACGCCTGAATTATTCGCCGCCCACCACCCCGACCATTGCCGGAATAAAAGCGCGAAACCCGGTTTGATCCGGGTTTCGCTATCGCATTAACAGAGCGCGCAGGCTGTAAGAAACGCTACTTCCGCCTCAGACAAACAGGTCCACGCCCGTCTGCGCTGCTCGTGAGACCTGGCGTGTATTCAGCGCATCCACCGGCAGATCAGCCGCATTCACCGCCACCCGGGCGCTTCTGGCCTGCGCGCGCTGGCCATCATCCGACTGCCCGCCAGCGCCTTGCTGATGGGCGCCGCCGGCATCCACGCTCACGCCACTCAGGTTCAGACCCTGCGCTTCCAGCAGCTCACGCAGCTGAGACTGGCCATCCGCCAGCAGCTGGCGGGCCTGCTCATCATCCGCTGCGAAGCGCACATGCGCCTCCTGGCCGTTCAATTGCACCTGAACCTGAATCGGCTTTCCTTCATGCTGAATCGACAGCGAAGCGTTCTGCACCTTCTGGTGCACCCAGAAGGCCACTTGCTCGGACACTTCCTGCTCGCGCTCGGCAGGCGCCGACTCTTGACCGCTCAGGCTCTGCCCCAGATCCGATGCGTTCTGGCCGCCTCCCTGCATGCCAGCACCCGCTGCGCCCATGGCAGCGCCAATAGCGACAGCAGCGCCCGTTAAATCGTGCGATCCACTGCTGGAACCCGGCTTGCCTGCTACCCCACCCTCGTCCAACGACGCTGGGCGCGCAGCGCGCAGCAAGTCCTTGAGTCCTTCCAGGGTCTGTGGCTGCACGGCCGTCATGCCTTGCAGGCTGACGCCCTGATGGCCTGCCGCCTGCAGCTTCTGCGCAGCCTGCTCGGCACGCGCAGCCACGGGCTCATCAGCCGCCGCAAGCAAGGCGCTCTGGCTTTGCTCACTGTGATCGGCTTTGACGGGCAAGGCAGCATCATCAAAATTAGTAGCTACTTGCGCCTGTATTGATTGGGCTTGAGGCTGATTTGACTGCAAATCCTTACCCATAAAGGCCGCATGCGCGCCACCAGCACCCACATCGCCAGTCTGCAAGGCTTGGCGATGCGCCAGTTGCGTGACATTGCTGCGGCCCGAGAGAAAGTCGGTGGCCGCGCCCTGACGCATATCATCATCCCCTTGCGTATCCAGCCGTGCCGTCTGGCCCACCAGACTCATCCACGGCGCATGGCCTTGGGCAACAAGCAAAGTATCTTGCTCGGCAAGCCCAGGCAAGGTGGTTTTTTCTTCCTGTGCATCACCGGGCGGCAAGGCGACCTGCGGCAGGCCGGTGGCAGCAAAACTATCCAGCGCCGCCAGCAGCGATGAAAAAGCAGGGGCTTCATCACCCGCCGCCAGCGTGCTTTTGACCGAGGTCATGGCCTGAGCTGTGGTCTTGGCCACACGCGACTCAGCGCTGCGCGGGGTATCAATTCTGGTTTCCGCCATCGTCAAGCCTCCTGGAGCTGCAAGCCAAAGCTGCGCCGAAAAAAAGCCATGGCGGCGCGCTCATCGGTGTCTTTTTGCTCGCGGCGCATCTGCACCAGCGCCATGTCGCGCTTGCGCACCTGCACCACTTTTTGCAGGCTTGTCACGCGCAGTTCGGTGGCCAGCAAGGCCTGGCGGGCGGTTTCAAGGCGAATATCCTGATCGGCCACCATTCGGGTCTGCAGGCCAATGGCGTGCTGCAGCCGCTCCATGAACTGGTACTGGTGGTGCATGACCTCGGGTTGCACGGCCAGTCCTTCCTGCGCGCCCCAGCGGCCCTGCATCTCCTGCACATAGCCCTGCAACTGGTCCATCTGGGCCTGCGCCGCCTGCTGGGCGCGCTGGCGCTCCTGCATGGCGGTGCGGGCCGCGTCACGTTTGCGCTCTGCAGCTTCAATGGCGACATTCAATGCATTCAAGGACGACATCTAGGACAACTCCTTCACTCAACCGTTGCGGACTCAACCCTGTTGCATGGCCTGCGCCATGCCGCTCAGGCTTTGCTCCATGCTGGAGCTTTCAAACATGCTTTGCTGCAGAAAACCGGTCATGGCCGGTTGCAGCGCAATCGCTTCATCCAACTGCGGATCAGAGCCGGGCACATAAGCGCCCACCTGCACCAGATCGCGCCCCTTCTGGTAGCGCGAATACACGGCGCGAAAGCGGCGAGCCAGCTCGAAATGCTCACGCGAGACTACGTTGTGCATGACGCGCGAGGCCGACTGCTCAATGTCGATGGCCGGGTAGTGCCCGGTCTCGGCCAGTGCCCGCGAGAGCACGACGTGACCGTCCAGAATGGCGCGGGCCGCATCGGCAATCGGGTCCTGCTGGTCGTCTCCCTCAGACAGCACGGTGTAGAAAGCAGTGATGGAGCCCACACCATGCAATCCATTGCCGCTGCGCTCGACCAGCGCAGGCAGCTTGGCAAAGCACGATGGCGGGTAGCCCTTGGTGGCCGGGGGCTCGCCAATGGCCAGAGCGATTTCGCGCTGGGCCATGGCATAGCGGGTCAGCGAATCCATGAGCAACAGCACATGCTTGCCCTTGTCGCGGAAATGTTCGGCAATCGCCGTGGCGTAGCTGGCACCCTGCATGCGCAGCAGTGGCGGTGCATCGGCCGGGGCAGCCACCACCACGGCACGACTACGATCCTGCGCCCCCAGAATGTCTTCGACGAATTCCTTGACCTCGCGGCCACGCTCGCCAATCAGCCCCACCACAATCACATCGGCCTGGGTGTAGCGCGCCATCATGCCCAGCAGCACGGACTTGCCCACGCCCGAGCCGGCAAACAGGCCCAGACGCTGGCCGCGCCCCACGGTCAGCAGCGAATTCAGCGCCTTGACACCGGTATCGAGCGACTCGCGCACCGGGTCGCGGTCCATGGCGTTGATGGGGTTGCGGTCCAGCACCTCGGGCACCACGCCCTCCAGCGCGGGGCCACGGTCCAGCGGAATGCCTTGCGAATCGACCACGCGGCCCAGCAGACCATCCCCCATGGGCAGGCGCAACACGCCCACGGTCTGGCTGACGTCCTCGGCCGCCTCCACGCCCAGCTGGGGCACGGGAATAAAGGGCGCAGCGGGCACGACCATGGCCCCGCTGGACAAGCCCTGAATATCGCCGGCAGGCATCAGAAACGCGCGCTCGCCAGCAAAACCAACGACTTCGGCCAGCACGGGCTCCTGTCCTGGTTGATGGATATGGCATTGCGCGCCCACGGGCACGCGCAGGCCTGAAGCCTCCAGCACCATGCCCGTTAGCTTGGTCAGGCGGCCCCGGCATTCCAGCGGCACAGGCTGGGCATAGCGCGCCCGCGCCTCGCTCATGAATTGCTGCCAGGAGTTGTCACTCATGCCTTGTCTCCCTCGTACCAGGTGGAGACCAGGCCCAGCGCAGCCACAGCACGGCGCCAGCGCTTTTCCAGACCACCATCAATCTCGGCACCGCCAGACTCCACCTTCACATCGCCCGCAGCAATAGAGGCATCGCCCACCCACTGAATGCGGCTGTGCGCGCCATGCTCGGCACGCAGGGGCTCATCGAGCACCTCAAAGTCAGCAGGATTGAGGCGCACGGTCACCGGGCGGCTTTCTTCGACCAGCATGTCCAGCGCTTCGCGAATCACGGGCAGCAAGGCCTGTGGCTGGCTGCGCAGCTCCTGGCGCACCACCTGCCGGGCAATGTCGCAGGCCAGGTTCAGCAGCTCTTGCGCCGTGGCGCTCTGCATCTGCTTGAAGTTGTCTTCCAGCCCCTGCAGCACGCTGTTGACCCGGCGCACACTTTCACGGCCTTCACCGCTGATATGGTCATCCATGCGCTGCTGCCATTGCTGCTGTGCCTGTGCGCGACCTTCGGCCAGGCCTTGGGCATGACCTTCTTCGCGGGCCTGCTCCAGCAATTGCTGCAACTGCTCTTCATCAATGGCCGGCTCTGCAGGCGGCTGCTCCACCACTTCGGCCTCAGGCTGGGCTTGGGGCTGGTGCGTGATCGAAGGCGAAAACCCGTTGAACTGGGGAGAGCCGGCAGGGATGAAGGCCGCGGCCTGCATGGGCTTGAAGGCATCGCCCGGCGCATCCACCGCACCAAAGCGCCACCGCACCACGGTGCTGTTGTCAATTTCTTCCTGCGGAATAAAGCGCGAATTGGAGCGTGGAGGCTGGCCGTTAGACATAACTGTCCTCCGCGCTATTGCCGATAGTCACCTGCCCTTCTTCGACCAGACGACGAACGACCTTGAGAATTTCCTTCTGCTGCGCTTCCACTTCGGACAGGCGCATGGGTCCACGTCCGTCCAGATCTTCGCGCAGCGACTCGGCCGCACGCATGGACATATTGGCCAGAATCTTGTCGCGCACCTCCATGGAGCCGCCCTTGAGCGCCACGATCAGCGTCTCGGACACCACTTCGCGCAGCACCATCTGCACCGAGCGGTCGTCCAGCTTGACCAGATCGTCGAAGACAAACATCTTGTCCATGATCTTCTGCGCCAGCTCGGGGTCGTAGTTACGGATGGTGTCCAGCACAGCCACATCGGCATTACCGGCCATCTGGTTGAGCATTTCAGCCGCCGTCTTGACGCCGCCCAGCGAGGTTTTGCGAATCTTGTCGCCACCAGCCAGCACCTTGAACAGCACCTCGTTCAGATCCTTGAGTGCCGTGGGCTGAATGCCCTCCAGCGTGGCCACGCGCAGCATGACTTCGCTGCGAAAGCGCTCAGGCAGCTGCATCAGCACGGCGGCGGCCTGCTCAAACTCCAGGTGCACCAAAATGGCCGCCACGATCTGCGGATGCTCACCGCGCAGCAACTCGGCCACGGACAGCGGGTCCATCCACTTCAGACTTTCAATGCCCGAAATATCACCGCCCTGCATGATGCGGTCGATCAGCAGCGCGGCCTTGTCATCGCCCAGCGCGCGCTTCAGTACCGAGCGCACATAGTCGCTGGCATCGTCTACCAACAAGCTCTGCGAGGCGGCATCGCTGGTGAAGCGCTCAATCACAAAATCAACCTTCTCCCGCGTCACACCACGCATGCGGGCGATGGTCTCGCCCAGCTTCTGCACTTCCTTGGGCGAGAGATGTTTGAACACCTCAGCCGCCTCTTCCTCACCGAGGGAGACCAGCAAGATGGCAGCGTCGTTCAGACCTCTATCGTCCATATTCAAACTCTCTGTGTATTCAGTTCTCTATGACGCTTGGCGTCACTCACATGCTCTGCACAGGCACACCCAAGTCAGTGACACCGAGCAAGAGCCGCCTCGCAGCGAAGGTGTTGTCCCCATTCCATAGCGCGAAGCGCGTAGAGAAAGGGGGAAGGCGCTTCAGCGCCTCAGAGGGTTAGCTCTCACCATTTATCCATGTCTTCACAATGTTCGCCACCGCAATCGGGTTCTGTTTGGCCAGGCTGCGCGCCTGATCCATGCGTTCCTGCTCCTTGGTCGGCGACAGATCCGTCACCGGGCCAGCCAAGGCTGGGCGATCCAGCGCATCGCCTTCAATCGCGTTGAGCTGACCACCGGGCGCCGTCTTGCTCGCCTTGAGCAAGGGACGAACCAGCCCCAGCAGCACCAGTGCGCCAAACAGCGCCAGCGCAATCGGCACGCCAAGGCTCTTGGCCATGGCCTGAATTTCAGGGTCTTTCCACATGGGCAGCTCGACCGGTGCAGCACTGCTATCCATGAATGGCGCACTGACCAGATTGACCGAGTCGCCGCGATCCGCGCTGTAGCCCACGGTCTCGCGCACCAGCATCAGCAATTGCTCTTGCTGCTGGGCCGAAAGCGGTCGCATACCCGAGCTGACTGCCGCTGCAGCCGCCGCCGTACTGGCATCACCCGCAGCCACCGCCAGCGGTGCGTTGACAACCACTGCCGCTGTCAGGCGCTTGATGTTGCCGGTGCTTCCGCGTGTGACCTTGACGGTCTTGTCCACTTCGTAATTCGTAATCGACTCTCGCTTGCCGCTGCCCTGCGCGCCACGCCCCTGACCCCCATCAGCAGCCTGAGGCGCTGGGTTGGCACCGTTGATGGGCGCTGTGGAGTTGGTCGGTGGCTGGTTGCTGGTGGCGCCGGGGACACCGGTGGGCGGGGTCGCCTTGGCTTCGCCCCCCGTCTCCATCACCTGCTGGCTGCGCACCGCACCACTGTCACCTGCCTGGTTGGGGCGGTGCTGCTCAGAGGTTGATTCGGTCTGGCTGAAGTCCAGATCTGCCGAAACCTGGGCCTTCACATTGTTCTTGCCGACGACGGGCTCCAGAATGTCCAGAATGCGGCGCACATACTGCTGCTCGACCTGCTGGGTGTAGAGGAACTGCTGCATGTCCACGCTGCCAGCGCTGCCGTCTGGCGACTGCGACAGCAGCTTGCCCGTATCGTCGAGCACGCTGACGGCGCCGGGCTCCATCTCAGGCACGCTCGACGCCACCAGATGCACGATGCCGGCAATCTGCGCGCGATCCAGCACGCGGCCGGGGTGAACGCTCAACAGCACAGAGGCCGAAGGCTTTTGCTGCTCGCGGAAAAATCCGTTTTGGTTGGGCAGTGCCAGATGCACGCGTGCGCTTTGCACGGCGTTGAGCGCGAGGATGGAGCGGGTCAGCTCGCCCTCCAGCCCGCGCTGGAAATTCAGACGCTCCTGAAACTGGGTGATGCCGAATTTGCTGTTTTCCATCAGCTCAAAGCCAGTCACCGAGCCTTTGGGCAAGCCCTGCGTGGCCAGCTTCAGGCGCACATCGTGCACGCGGTCTGCAGGGATCAGGATGGAGCCGCCGCCTTCGCTGTACTTGTAAGGCACGTTCATCTGCGTCAGCTGCGCCACGATGGCACCGCCATCCTTGTCGCCGACATTGGAGAACAGCATCTTGTAATCAGGCTGGCGGTAGAACACCGCCGCGGCCACGATACCGACGGCGACCAGCGCAGCCAGTGCACCCCAGCGAAGACGCTGACCTCGATCGAGCGCATTCCAGCGCTGCGTCATCGCAGGGCGGGAAACAGGCACAGCATTGGGGACAGGTACTTCAGCTACAGCAGACATCTTGGTTCCATGGTGTCAGACCCCACACGGGGTCTAGCGTCCAGTGGATTATTCGGACTCACGGCTATCGCGTTCCCTCGATAAGAGCGCCGATTCACCCATTTATTACCCGTCTGCCATCTGCTGAAAAAACTACGATCACCTCCAACTCATCAAGCCTGTTGGATATTGATATGGACCTGAAGATCCCTGCCCTCTCCCCCGCCCAACTGGGCACCCAGCTCACCAAAGTCGGCGGCGCCGGCACTGCGCCCGTGGCTGGCGGATTTGGTCAAGCCCTTCAAAGCGCGCTGCAATCGGTCAGCTCTGCGCAAAACCACTCCAGCCAGCTGCAGCGCGAAGTGCAGCTGGAAAACCCGGCCGTAAGCCTTGAGCAGACCATGCTCGCCATGCAAAAGGCGCAAATCGGCTTTCAGGCCACGCTGCAGGTACGCAACCGTCTGGTACAGGCTTACTCAGATGTGATGAATATGCAGGTGTGACTCCCGCACCTCAGACACGGCAGATTGCCCTCCAAGGCTTGCCCGCATGTTCTAGTGACATGCGGGTTTTTTGTCGCCTGCGCCCGGCAACAAGCCATCCCCAAAAAAACAGCCTGAGTCTCAGAGAGACCAGACTGTTTTCAGGCTCTAGTGCTTATGTATCAAGCGCAGGCAGCTATTCTTTTTAAAAACCCAGACTCGCCAGCAGATCATCCACCTGCGTTTGCGATGTCACCACATCCACCGTGTTTTCCGGATCCACCACAGGACCGGCGAGCTTGGGCTGCGCGGCTTCGACAGGCGCCAGAGCTGGTGCCTGCGCGGCTTCGGGCGAGGTCTGAATCAGCAGCTCCAGCAGCTGCGATTCCAGATCTGCCGCCAATGACACCACGCGGGCAATGACCTGGCCGGTCAGGTCGTGAAAGTCCTGCGCCATCATGATTTCGGTCAGGTGGCTGCCCGTCTGCTGCGTGCTTTCTTCCACATCCTGCAGATAGTTCATCACGCCGCCCTTGGCCACAGCGGCCACGGGGTCCTTGATGAGTTCTGCGCGCATGGAGCCGGTGCGCTCGGCCAGCGAATCCTGCTGGCTCTGCATCACCTCGACCTGGCCCAGCACCTTGTCCGCCGCCTCACCCGTCAGGCGGGCGATATAGGACAGGCGGCTTTGCGCATCGGGCAACTCACCCATGCTGCCGCGCAAGCGATCCGCATAGCCCAGCTCATTGAGAGAGTTATGCAACTGGCGTGTGAGCACGCCAATCTTGTAATGGACGTTGACAGAAGCCCCGGGGTCGCTGCTCATGGCTTAGAGGTCGAGTTTCTTGATGATGAGGTTGACCTTCTCTTCCAGCGTGGCCTTGGTGAAGGGCTTGACGATATAGCCAGCCGCGCCGCCCTGTGCTGCAGCGACGATGTCTTCCTTGCGGGCCTCGGCCGTCACCATCAGCACAGGCAGATGCTTGAGCTTCTCGTCCTGCTTGATCTCGGTCAGCAACTGAAAGCCGTTCATGTTCGGCATGTTGATGTCGGTCACCACAAAATCAAACTTGCTGGCACGCAGCTTGTTGATGGCAACCATGCCATCTTCGGCCTCATCGGCATCGGCAAAGCCACTCTCCTTGAGCAGGTTGCGCACGATACGGCGCATGGTGGAGAAGTCGTCAACAATCAAAAATCGCAGGGCATTAGCCACGAGAGGCCCTTTCGGTCGGAATAGGTGCGTGGGAACAAATCTTCAGCCGTGATAGTAACAATTTGTCAACTTCATGGCGATGGGCGTGCATTGTCAGGCTTTTCGACAGCCTCCGGGGCAACTTCAGGGCTTGTTACAACAAACTCTTCCTTGGGCCCCAAAGACTGCTGGGCGACCGAGCTGGGCGCAGCAGGTCTTGGCTTGGTCTTGTTGATGGTGCTGGCAGCCTCTTCGGCGCTGGTTACCTGCTCCGTGTTGCGGTCCTTGTCTTGACCCAGCATACGGCGCTCGGCTTCCTTGGTCAGCACAGTAATCGTGATGCGGCGGTTCTGCGCGGCGCGCGTTTCCTCGGGCAGCAAGGGGTCGCTGCTGGCCATGCCCACCACGCGCGCCAGCTTGTCCATCGGCATGCCGGCGGCCACCAGCTCGCGGCGCGACGCATTGGCCCGGTCGGCGGACAGCTCCCAGTTGCTATAGCCCCGATCGGCATTGCCATAGGGCGCTGCATCGGTGTGGCCAGAGAGACTGATGCTGTTCTCCGCACTGCCCATGGCTGCGCCAATTTCCCGAAGAATGTCGCGCATATATGGTTTGACCAAGGCGCTGCCGCTGTCGAACATGGGGCGGTTTTGCTCGTCGACGATCTGGATCATCAGCCCGTCCTGGGTGATCTCGGTGCGAATCTGCGAGCGGTATTCGTTGAGCTTGGAGTTGCTGGCGATCATCGCTTCCACCTTGGCCTTGAGCGCATGCAGGCGCTGAGCGTCCCGCTTGGACTCATCAGCGCGCCCCATGGCCTGGCTGGAGCGACGGTTGGCGTTGTCATCCGCTTCCGAGCGGCGCACCTGGCCGTGAACCTTGGATAAGTCGTTGCCACCGCCGGGCACGATACTGGAGCTATTGCCCGCACCGCTGCCACCCGACATTGCCACCTTCAGGGGGGAGTTGAAATACGCGGCAATGCCTTGCAGTTCGCCCTGGGCAGTCGATCCCAGCAGCCACATCAGCAAGAAGAACGCCATCATCGCCGTCACAAAGTCGGCATAGGCAATCTTCCAGGCACCGCCATGGTGGACATGGGCCGCCTTTTTTACGCGCTTGATGATGATGGGCTGCAGCTTCTTGTCAGCCATGGAGTCGCTCCAGATCAGACTCGCAATGCAAGTGACCGCTCATCATTTCTTGCCCTTGACGTGGTTTTCCAGCTCCAAAAAGCTGGGGCGCTCGGTAGAGAACAGCACCTTGCGGCCAAACTCAATAGCCGTGCCCGGGTTATAGCCCTGCATGCTGGCCAGCAATGTGGCCTTGATGCACTCAAACTCCTTGGCCGCATCCTGCACGCGCTGCTCCAGCAGGGCTGCCATGGGCTCCACCAGCCCATAGGCCAGCAAAATACCCAGAAAGGTCCCCACCAGTGCCGAGGCAATCATGCCGCCCAGCACTGCGGGAGGTTGACCCACAAAGGCCATGGTGTTCACCACCCCCAGCACGGCCGCAATAATGCCGAAGGCTGGCAGCGCACCCGCCAGGCGGTTCAGCGCCATCACCGGACCATGGGCCTCGGCGTGATGGGCTTCAATTTCGCTGTCCATCAGCGCTTCGATCTCGTGGGAATTGAGGTTGCCCGAAACCATCATGCGCAGATAGTCGGTCAGGAACTCCATCACATGGTGATCTGCCATCAGCTGCGGATAGTTCTGAAATACGGTCGACGACTGCGGATCTTCCACATCGGCCTCAATGGACATCAGCCCCTCTTTTCGGGCCTTCTGCAGCAACTCATACAAGAGCGCCATGATCTCCATATACCGCGCCTTGGTGAAGCGCGAAGGCTTGAGTGCAGCCGGTATGGCCTTGAGCGTAGCCTTGAGCACCTTGGGCTGATTGCTCACGATGAATGCGCCCAGCGCGCCGCCGCCAATGGTCACCATCTCGAATGGCAGTGCCTTGACAAGAACACCCACGCTACCGCCATGCAGCACATACATGCCAAAGATGCAGCCGAAGGCGACGATATAACCGATGAGAACAAGCATAGGTGCCGATTGTGGAGTTGCTGGCCCGCCGCCATAGGCGCAAAAAGCTGGGCGTTTGGGCGATAGATCGGCAGCTAGCGCGAGATATGTAGGGAAAGTCTGACATGCGCACTCACGGGCGCGCAGCGACGCGCCGAGACTCAAAACGCTGAATCCGTTACATCCAGAAAAATATTTGCAGAACTCTCTAAAGTTTTGGGGGGATGGCTCCGATAACAACATCAACAGGGAAACAAAGCCCTGTAACCAGCGAGCCACAGCAGCAAATAAACAGGAACTGCAGGCTGGGGTGCTGGATTGGGCTGCCGCCGCCGCCCACCCTGAAAAGTTTCAGGTCACTGTGGCGGCGTCGTTTTGATCGCATCAAGGAGTTCGCACCATGGCAATGACCATCAACACCAATATCCAGTCGCTCAACGCTCAGCGCAATCTGGGCACCTCGCAATCTTCGCTGTCCACCTCCATGCAGCGCCTGTCTTCGGGTCTGCGCATCAATAGCGCCAAGGATGATGCGGCTGGCCTGGCCATTGCCGAGCGCATGAGCGCTCAGGTTCGCGGCCTGAACCAGGCTCAGCGCAATGCCAATGACGGTGTTTCTTTGGCCCAGACGGCTGAAGGCGCACTGGGCACCATTGGTGGCAACCTGCAGCGTATTCGTGAGTTGGCTGTTCAGTCTCGCAATGCCACAAACTCTACGGAAGACCGAGCCGCACTGCAAAAAGAAGTAGCGCAGCTGACGAGCGAAATTGATCGTGTGGCCAGCACGACTTCTTTCAACGGCACTAAGCTGCTGGATGGCTCCTTCACCAGCCAAGCTTTTCAGGTGGGCGCCAATCAAGGCCAAACAATTGATATCGCTTCGATTCAGAATTCGAGCGTTTCTCAGTTGGGTGACTGGAATAGCGTGGTTCAGGGTGCAAAGACCACAAGCGGCGCAGTACAGGCCGATGCGACATCGACGCCCGTCACGACCACAGCTGCATTTGATTTTTCGGCGCTAGAGGCTGCCACAGGCTTTGCTGGCGGCGACGTCACCATCGGTGATAAGACAGTTACCCTGAGCGCGATCCCTCTTGACGCCGCCAAGACGGCCCCATCTGATGATGCTGCGATGCAAAAAGCCATTGCAGACCAGATCTACAACGGCTTCAAAGATCAACTGCCCGCCGGTGTTTCCATCGCCTACGATGGTGCTGGAAAAATAGATCTGACAAACGCCTCGTTGGACGACACAATCAAGATCGCTAAAACGGGTACTGAAATCACTGCAGCTAATGCAACCGCAGCTGCTGGTACCGGCGCATTCTCCGCCTTGACGGGAGACAACTTCAAGATCAATGGCGTTGGAATTGAGGTCAAGGGTCAGTACAGCAGTGATCCTAATGCTCGTCGCCAGCAGCTGGTTGATGCAATCAATGGCTATACATCGCAAACCAATGTCACAGCTTCGGTTCAAGGCGACAAGGTGGTGCTGAATAGCAAGACTGGCGATATCAAGATTGAGACCGATAAGGTCGATCTTCTGGCAGCGAACGGTTTCAAGGCAGTTGATACTGCGGGCACTGTCGACGGTTACAAGGCTGCTGAAACTAAAAAAGGCTTTCAAGGCATTGATGTCTCGACCGTTGAAGGTTCTGACAACGCCATCCTGGCCATGGACGCAGCACTGAAGTCGGTCAACTCCGCACGTGCTGACCTGGGTGCCATCCAGAACCGCTTTGAATCGGTAGTCTCCAATCTGAGCGTGAATAGCGAAAATCTCTCGGCTTCCAAGAGCCGTATCATGGACGCTGACTTTGCTTCGGAAACCGCCAATCTGAGCCGCTCGCAGATTCTGCAGCAGGCCGGTACGGCTATGGTGGCCCAGGCCAATCAGCTGCCACAAGGCGTGCTGTCCCTGCTGCGCTAAGCGCGAAATTCTCCCTGGCAGTGCTCTGCCAACGGTTTTCAAAAAGGTCTCTTCGGAGACCTTTTTTGCGTCTGGAGCTTTGAACTACTGTGCTCTGGGCGCTTTTCCGCGGACGGCTCAATCCCACAAATAGCGGGACTTTGGGCTGCTTTTCGGTCTTATGCATGGACTGGCTTGCCTCAACAATCTTCGTACCCGGAATACCAGACTTTTGTCGACGTTTCCGGTCACGTGGGCCAGCGCCGTTCGCTGGCCGTGAAAACGGCTAGTACGTCGCCGGTTTACTGGCTTGAAACAGGAGCACATGCATGGCAGCCATCATCAATACCAATATCCAGTCACTCAATGCACAGCGCAGTCTGAGCTCATCCCAAAGTCAGCTGGCGACCTCCATGCAACGCCTGTCATCGGGCCTGCGCATCAATAGCGCCAAGGATGATGCCGCAGGCCTGGCCATTTCTGAGCGCATGACGACCCAGGTGCGCGGTTTGACCGTTGCGATGCGCAATGCCAACGATGGCATTTCGCTGGCGCAGACCGCTGAAGGTGCCTTGGGTTCGCTGGGTAACAACCTGCAGCGCATTCGAGAATTGGCGGTACAAGCCCGCAATGCGACAAATTCCCTGGAAGACCGTGCAGCGCTGGATGCGGAAGTACAGCAGCTCAAAGCTGAAGTGACGCGCGTGGCACAGCAGACCAGCTTTAACGGGACCAAGCTGCTGGATGGATCCTTCACCAATATGGCATTTCAGGTGGGCGCTAATCAGGGGCAGACCATCGATATTTCCGCAATTGTGAATGCCAATGTGGATACCCTGGGTAGTTGGGAGAGCGTGGCTGTTCCATCAAAACTGACGGGTTCTGCAATTGCTGGCAGTAACGCAGTCGTGACCGTCCCTGCCAAAACCAGCTGGAACATTGCCGATCCGGCTGTAGATGGCTCCTATGGCCCATCTACTCTGTCGATCAATGGCGGAACGGCCGTGAATGTCGCTGCAGTCACTGCGGTTGGAACACCGCCTGCGACCGCCGTTCAAATAGCGACTGCCAAAGACACTTTGGCAACGAATATTCAGACTGCGCTGAATGCAGCCGTTCCGAACGGGCTAGGTGCAGGTGCAGTTTCTGTGAGTGTGGTGAATGGCAAGATTGAGATCGTCAACAACACAACGAGCAGTGCGGTTGTCGCTCCGTCTGCCGGGTCCCCTCTCGGTAACACTACTCTGAGCGTGAACGCGGCAAAGAGTGTGACCTCGGGTGGCATGCCTGCAGCAAGCGTGCAAATCAATGGCGTGACACTGAATTTGCCTGCGCAGGAAAGCGCTAGCAATCGGATCAATGATTTGGTAACCCAAATCAATTCAGCAAGCACTACTCCTAAGGTGCAAGCATCCATTGTGAATGGCGCACTTTCACTAACGTCCGCATCCGGTGATGTGGTTGTCGGTTTACCCGCCCCACAAACGATCCCTGTTACCGATAACGACGTTATTGCTGCAGCGACGGGTTTGTCAGTAGGAACAACCAATGAGTCGAGCCCCCAGCGCGTCCCTGGAACTAGAGGCTTCGTAGGTGCTGAGGCTGACAAGAAAGGCTTTGCAGACCTTAATGTGCTGGATGCCGAATTTGCAGACAACGCAATTTTGGCCATGGACGCTGCACTGACTGCGGTCAATGGAGCCCGTGCCACACTGGGTGCGGTACAGAGCCGGTTTGAGACCACCGTCAGCAATCTAAGTGTCAATGCCGAAAACCTTTCCGCATCTCGCAGTCGCATCATGGATGCTGACTTTGCAGCTGAAACCGCCAATCTGAGCCGCACGCAGATCCTGCAACAGGCGGGAACGGCCATGGTGGCTCAGGCGAATCAGCTGCCCCAGCAAGTGCTCAAGCTGCTCCAGGGTTAATTCAGGTAACCGAGCGAAGTTCTGCACTCAAGTGGCTTGGCTTTTTGCCGATAAACCGTGTGCAGTACTGTCCACAGGTGGCAGGCTGAGTATGTCAGCCCACCGATTCAATGACGCAAACCATGTGTGCTGCGCGCGTGCGCGTTTGCGGCTAGGGAGATTTGTATGGGTATCAATTCGGTGGGTATTGGCAGTGGACTGAATGTGGAGTCCATCGTCTCGCAGCTGGTGGCGCTGGAGTCCAAGCCTCTGGCCACGCTGCAGACCAAGGCCACAGGCATCAATACGCAAATTTCGGCATTCAGTCAGCTCAAATCTCAGATTGCCAATTTGCAGGAGCAGGCCGCCAAACTCACCAAGAAAGATACCTGGCTGGGCAATACCTTGACTTCGTCCAATTCGGCTGCCGTCAGCGGTACAGCCACGTCGGCTGCGGTGCAAGCCACTTATGACTTGATGGTTTCGCAAATGGCCGCAGGCCAGACGGTGGGCTCGGGTCTGGTGACCAATGGCTCAGCTTTGGGGACCGGCAAGCTGACCATCACCATGGGGCAATGGGACAGTACCGATAAAGCGGGTGTGTCTAGCGGTTTCAAGCCCAATGACAAGGACGGCAAGGAAGTCAGCTTCACCGTGGATATCACGGCCGAAGATGATTCCCTGGCCAAGATTGCAGCAAAGATCAATGCCGCCAAGGGCGATGTCAGCGCTACCGTTCTCAAGGATCACACAGGCGAGCGCCTGGTGCTGCAGTCCAAGACCACGGGTGTCAATTCGGCTTTCAAGGTGGAGGCAGAGGGCGCGGGCTTGCAGCAGCTTGCGTATGACGGCGGAAATACCGCTGGCAGCATGAGCCGATCTGTGCAGGCGCAAGACACACTCGCCACCATCAATGGCATTCAGATGGCGTCGCACACCTCCACCTTCACGGACGTGGCGGAAGGTGTGACGCTGACGGTTTCGCAAAAGTCAGTCAAAGACGCTGAGCCCGTGCGCATCACCATTGCCAATGACAGCGCAGCAGGGAAGACGGCGCTCAAGAATTTGGTGGAGTCGTACAACGCTTTGAGCAGTGCGCTCAAAACGATGACGGCTTACGACAAGGACAGCAAGACTGCCGGTACCTTGCAAGGTGACTCCACTGCGGTGAACCTGCAATCGGCTCTGCGCCGTATCGTGTCCGGCCCTGGCGGTTCAGACAGTGCGTTTGGCAGTTTGTCGCAGATCGGTCTTGCCTTTCAGGCAGATGGCACGCTCAAGATAGATGACACCAAGCTGGACAAGGCACTCAAGGACCCGGAGAGTCTGTCTCAATTTTTTGCTGTAGATGTGGAAGATGCCAACGAGGATGGTCTCGCGATTCGCTTGAAAGATTTCACGACCGGATTGCTGGCGACGGATGGAATGTTTAGTACCAAGGACACCTCACTCAAGGAGTCTTTGAAGCGCAATTCGTCGGACCAGTCTCGCCAGAGTTCGCGCATTGCGGCTTATGAAACACGGCTGCGCGCCCAGTACTCGCGGCTGGATACACAGATGGCGAGCTTGTCCGCGCTGGATACCTATATCACCCAGCAGGTCGCTTCCTGGAACAAGTCCAGCAGCTGAACTATCAAGCGCTGAAGATAGGACTTAATTCCCCTTTGAGTCTGCCGATAACAAAAGCAGTAATTTGAGAAACTGCATCTAAGGAGTGTCGTGATGTTTTCCCCTGCTAATGCGCGCGCAATGTCGGCTTACCGTCAGGTGGGTGTGCAATCCATGGTGGACAGCGCATCACCTCAGCAGTTGATCAAGATGCTGTTTGATGGCCTGCTGGCGTCTATCAATGCCGCTCGTGGCGCAATTGAGCGCGGCGATATCAGCGAGAAAGTGCGCCATATCAGCAAGGCCATACGCATTCTGCAAGAAGGTCTGCTGGGCGCTCTTGATCAGGAAAAAGGCGGTGAGCTGGCCGGCAATCTGGCCTCTCTTTATGAGTACTGCACGACACAGCTGACATTAGCCAATGCCCGCAACGATGCGCGCATGGTGGATGAAGTAGCAAACCTTGTGGGGACCGTGGCACAGGGCTGGACTGAAATAACAAATGCACCGGCTCCTGCCAGTGCTTAAAAATATGGAGCACACATTGATCGACTTCTACCGCGCCATTGAGGAGAGCAGTGCCAAGATGCTGCAAGCCGCTCAGGAAAAAGACTGGGACGGTGTTGCGCGCTATGAAGGCACTTGTGCCGTGCTGATTGAGCAACTGCGCTTTCGCTCTCGTGATGAAAAGCTGGCCCCCGATCTGCGCAAGGAAAAGGCACGCATCATGCAGCGCATCTTGCGCAACGATGCCCAGATTCGCGTACTGGCCGAGCCCTGGCTGGCCACTTTTGAGCACATGTTTGACGGCCAGCCGCATGTGATGCACTGATCACAAAACTTCCACAAAAAAGCCCTGCTGCAGCAATGCAATAGGGCTTTCTCTTTGGGTCTTTATTCAGATGAATATTTGGCTTCAAGTGCAATACCATCAATCGATAGAGTGCTATCAAATTAAAAGTGCCGACCAAAGAGAAGCCGCCTGGTTCACAGATCCATATCTGCAACCACAGCGGCTGGTTTCTGAAGAGGTTCGCCAACAGCGAACCACGGCAATCAATGTGCGCGCATCTTGGTGCGCAGGCGGGCAATAGCCTGGCTATGCAGCTGGCAGACACGGGATTCGGTCACGCCCAGCACAGCGGCGATTTCCTTGAGATTCATGTCGTGCTCGTAGTACATGCCCATGACGTACTGCTCGCGCTCTGGCAGGTTTTTGATGGCATCGACCAGAGCCAGGCGCAAACGCTGATCGCGCAGCAGCGCGAAGGGATCGGCACCCGCGTCGGCGACATGGCGATCCAGATAGTCGTCACTGCCGTCAGCGTCGCTACCACCCATGTCTTCCAGGTAGACGAGCTGGGTGCCGCGTACCTTGCCCAGCAGGGACTGGTAATCGTCCAGCGCCATGCCTAGCTCGGCAGCAATTTCTGACTCCTGAGGCGAGCGACCAAGGCGCTGCTCCAGACGGTTCAGCGCATGCTCGATGTCCTTCTGACTTTTACGAGAGCTGCGGCTCATCCAGTCGCCTTCGCGTAGCTCATCAAGCATGGCACCGCGAATTCGCTGGCTGGCGAAAGTATCGAATTGCACGCCTTGCTCGCTCTCGAATCGTGACAGCGCTTCGGCCAGGCCGATCATTCCGACCTGGATCAAGTCATCCAGCTCCACATTCGGTGGCAGTTTGGCGATCATGTGCAGGGCAATCCGACGCACAAGCGGTACATGCTGACGAATCAGCGCATCGCGGTCGAGTTGGCCTTTGGCGGTGTACATGGCAGTCAATGGCTCCAGACAAGAGATTCAGGCGCAGCAGCCGCTGCGGGCTGGGTGTGCATGGGCAGGATACAGGCCGTCTTGAGCATGTGCAGTGTGAGCTGATGCAGGTCACTGGCTTGACGCCAGCGCAAACGCATGAGCACCGGTGCATCGCCCAAGTGGCGCTGCGAACACTGTAGCAAAGCATTCAGACGCTGTAAGCGTGTCTGAGCATTTTGCTTGGCTGTGAGCACGCTGCTTTGCTGGCGACTCCAGTCGTATTTTTGCGGACCGCTTTCGGCAAGAGGAGACTCAAGCGCGGCAATCGTGCACTCCACGCCCGCAAACACGGCAAGGTGCTTGAGCTGCCGATAGCTGTCAATCAAATGCTCTGCATCGGGCGGCACGACCAGCAGCGGTTGTAGACCCTGGCCTTGCAGCAGAGGCGTCAACGCCTCACTGCTCGCATAGATGATGACCGTGGTGTAGCCGCGCACATAGGCTTGCAGCGCCGTCAACAAATCCATGCCCATTTCATCGGCCGTGGCCTTGAGCTGTTTAAGCCCTTGGCGTGCTGGCAGGCTGGCTACGGACTGGGTATCACTGACGGTAGAGCGCAGCCCGGCCTGCGCCTGCCATGCGTGCTGCACCAGCAGCTGTGCAAGGCCAGGCGTGTGCAGGGATTCTGTCTGGCTGCCATCCAGCACCAGTACTTTTTGCCCAAGGCGTTGCAACTGGGCGCACAGCGGCCAGAGCACGGCCTGCTCTGCCGCCGCACCCGAGGCGCTTTGCAGCATGGCCAGCACGCGCAGACCAGCGGTACTCGCATCGCTGACATGCAGGGCCATGCCCTGATGCATGGGGGAGCGACGCTCAAGCATGGGCGGCCTCGATGCCGTTGGCAGACGAGGGGGTGAAGAAGAAATCCAGATCCAGCGACTGCGGATCAAATGCGGATTTGACCGCTGATCGCATGGAGGCCGACACCAGCAACTGGGCACTAGCGCGCTCCCAGTCTTCAGGCACGCGCTGGCCGTTGGTCACGCCGCGCAGCTGAATCTGGTGGCGAATCAGGGTGTCGACCGATGGACCGATCTTCACGGCTTCATCGACCTTGGTGAGGATGGCCTGGTGCGAGCCACGGGCCTTGAAGGCCTGCATGACGTCGTCCTGCGCATCGCCTTGCGCCGCTGCGTTGACGGCCAGCAGTTGCTGCACGCCGTCGATAGCCAGCACATCCATGATTTCGTCTTTACGGGGGTCGCGCGGGGCCACACCTGTGGTGTCGATGATCACCATTTTCTTGCTTTGCAGCAGACCCAGCAGGTCTTGCAACGCAGCCTTGTCATGGGCTTGGTGGGCCACCATGCCCAGCATGCGTGCATAGGTGCGCAGCTGGTCATGACCGCCGATGCGGTAGGTGTCCAGCGTGATCAGGCCCACAGAGGCAGGACCGTGCTTGGCGGCGCACAGCGCGGCCAGCTTGGCCGTGGTCGTGGTCTTGCCCACACCGGTTGACCCCACCAGCGCGAACACGCCACCCTGGTCGTAAATAGCGGGCTGGGCAGCATCGGTGCGCAGATTGCGCTCAAGCACCTGCATGAGCCAGCGCACGGCGTCGCCCGCAGACAATGATGCAGGCAGGCGCTCAATCAGCGCACGCGAGAGTGTGGGTGAGTAGCCAGCGCGGATGAGCTTGTGCATCAGACTGGATTGAATGGGGTTCTGGCGCGTCTGACCCAGCCAGGTCAGGGTGTTGAAGCGCTCTTCAATCAAGTCCTTCATGGACTGCATCTCAGCCATAAAGTTCTGAGGAGCCGCTGCGGGCGCAGCCTTGGCGATGCTTTCCTTGGTCTGAATCGGCTCGGGGCGCATCGGGTTATGGCGTGCCACCCCCGCATTGGCAGCAGCGGCCTTGGTAGCCATCGCAGGGCGTTCGCTGTTGCGATCCTGCACCCTCTGGGCGAAAGTGGGTAGGGCATCACTGCTCTCCAGCGAGGATTCGTGGCGGCGGCGCAGCATGCGTTCGCGCACATAGTCCTGGAAGGTCAGCGTGCTCATGGAGAGCTCTTCTACATCGTCCTGCACGGAGTGCTGGGCCAGTTCCTTGATGGGCTTGACTTGCGCGGCCTGGCTCTGCACCTGGCTTTTCATTTCTCGTGCCTGCTCTTCCTTGGCAGTCTGGCGGGCCAGCACATGGTCTAGCGTGCTCATGCCTTCGCTGCGGCTTTCGGCGCGCTTGGGCGCACGTTCTTTGCGCAAGCCCATGCTTTCATCAGCGGCACGGCGCTCCAGTGCTTGCTGCAGGGGAGAGCTGGTTTCAAGACCAGCGTCCATATCCTTCAGCGTTTCTTCAGCCGTCGCCATGACTTCCACGCCATCAGGCGTCTGACGGTTGGAGAGAATCAGGGTGCCGTCGCCAAAAACCATGCGCGCCTTGGCCAGTGCCTCACGGGCGGTCGGGGCGTAAAAGCGTTTGATGTTCATGCGGATGCACCTTTAAGAATCGGGCCGATGCGTATGGTGTGCGTCTCGGGAATCTCGCTGTGCGCGAGCACCTGCAGACGCGGCGCCACACGGCGCAGCAGCTTGGAAAGAGAGTTGCGGATCGCGTCTGGCACCAGCAGGCAGGCGGGCAGGCCCAGCTCTTCCTGTTGGTTGGCGACATCGACCGCTTTTTGTGTGAGGATTTCCGCCACGCCGGGGTCCAGCGATGGGGCATTGGGATTCGACAGTGCCTGCACCAGCAGGCGCTCCAGGCCGGGCTCGATGGCAATCACATTGAGCTCGCGGGTGGGGCCATAGATCTGCTGCACGATGGCTGGCGACAGCGCAATGCGCACGCGACGCGCCAGCTCCACCGGGTCGCTCGTCTGCGTGGCGTTTTCGGCCAGCGTCTCGATGATGGTGCGGATATCACGAATGTGCACAGAGTCCTCCAGCAGCAGCTGGAGCACTTTCTGGAACGTTGTGATGGGCACCATTTTCGGGATGACTTCTTCAATGAGTTTGGGAGCGAGCTTGGCCACGTGGTCAACCAGTTGCTGTGTCTCGGTACGGGACAGCAGCTTGGCCGCGTGCACTTGCATCAAGTGTGACAAATGCGTGGCCATCACAGTTTCCGAATCAACGACGGTAAAACCGGCCATTTGTGCCGCTTCCTTTTGCCGTTCATCGATCCAGTGGGCTGGCAAGCCGAATGCCGGGTCGGTCGTGGCGGTGCCAATCAGCGGCGTGGTGATGCCACCGGGGTTGATCGCCAGAAACATGCCGGGAAAGGCCTCGCCCTCGCCCACCATCACGCCGCGCAACGTCATGCGATAAGCGCTGGGCTTGAGTTCCAGGTTGTCACGCACATGGACAGCGGGTGGCAAAAATCCCACTTCCTGCGCAAACTTGCGGCGCACCCCCTTGATACGGGTCAGCAGATCGCCCTGGCGGCTCTTGTCCACCAGCGCAATCAGGCGGTAACCCAGCTCCAGTCCCAGCAGGTCCACGGGCTGCAGATCGTCCCAGGTGGCCTCGCCATCGGCCTGCGCCTGTTGCTGCTGCGGCGCAGGGGCGCTGCTTTGCTCAGCCACACGGGCTTTCTCTTTTTTATCGAGCGACCACGCGCCCCAGCCCAGCAAAGCGCCCATGAGCAGAAATACCGTGTGCGGCATGCCGGGGATCAGGCCCAGCATGATCATCACGCCTGCCGTAATGCCCAGCACCTTGGGCGACATGAACAGCTGCTGCACGATCTGGCGGCCCATGTCAGCATCTTTGCCCACGCGCGAGATCACCATGGCCGACGCCACCGAAATCAGCAGACCCGGAATCTGCGCCACCAGCGCATCACCCACGGCCAGCAGAATGTAGCTGTCTGCCGCCTGCCCGGCGGACAGGCCGTGCTGCACCATGCCGATGATCAGGCCGCCAATCACGTTGATCACCAGAATCAAGATGCCGGCAATCGCATCGCCGCGCACAAACTTGCTGGCACCGTCCATGGAGCCAAAGAAATTGGCTTCCTCACCCACCTCGGCACGGCGGCGCTTGGCCTCTTTTTCGTCGATCAGACCCGCATTCAGGTCGGCATCCACGGCCATCTGCTTGCCGGGCATGGCGTCCAGCGTAAAGCGGGCAGACACTTCGGCAATACGCTCGGCGCCCTTGGTAATCACCACAAAGTTGATCACCACCAGAATACTGAACACGATCAGACCCACGGCAAAGTTGCCGCCAATCAGAAAGTGACCAAACGCCTCAATCACCGCACCCGCAGCGCCGGGGCCGGTGTGGCCCTCCATCAGCACCACGCGGGTGGAGGCCACGTTCAGCGACAGGCGCATCAGCGTCGTCAGCAGCAGCACCGAGGGGAAGGCCGCAAAGTCCAGCGGCTTGATCATGTAGGCTGCCACCATCATCACCATCAGCGCCACGGCGATGTTCAGGGTAAAGAAGGTGTCCAGCATCCACGGGGGAACCGGCAGCACCATCAGGCCGAGGATGGCCACCACCAGAAGAGGAGCCGTCAGCCCTTGCAGAGCGCCGGCATTGCTGCCAGACCATTTCTGAAAAATTTGCAGAGGATTGGACTTCATCACACATTACCTTCTTGCTGCGCAGCGGCATCTGCCTCTGCGGTCTGGGTTCGACCGCGCTGCGGATCCAGCTCCACCGGCACCGGGGGCTCGCCCAACTCTTCAGGCATGGGGCCTTGACCGCTCAATGCGGCCTTGAGGCGATAAACATAGGCCAGCACTTGGGCCACCGCCGTGTAGAGACCGGAGGGAATGGCCTGATCCAGATCGGCATGGGCATAGAGCGCACGCGCCAGCATGGGCGACTCCAGCACGGGAATCTTGTGCGCACCGGCAATTTCACGAATCTTGAGCGCTACCAGGTCTGTGCCCTTGGCAATCACCTGCGGGGCGGCCATGGTGGCGTCGTCATAGCGCAGTGCCACGGCATAGTGCGTGGGATTGGTCACCACAAAGTCCGCACGAGGCACGGCGGAAACACTGGCACGATCGGCAATCTCGCGCTGCTTCTGGCGCAGCTTGCCCTTGAGCTGAGGGTTACCATCAGATTCCTTGTGCTCCTGCTTGACTTCCTCGTGGCTCATCTTCAGGCGCGACTTGAACAGAAAAGCCTGCAGTGGCACGTCGATCACCGCCACCAGCAGCACCACAACCAGCAGCAGCGTGACGCCGGTGCTGAGCCAGGATCCGACCATGGACAGCGCCATGGGCGATGGCTGGGCCGACACCGAGGCGATCTCGGCAATGTTCGCACTCATGTACTTCCAGGCCACAAAGCTCAGAACAATGGTCATCAGCACCATCTTGACCACGGTGGTCATCTGCTGCTTGGAAAACAGGTTTTTGAGGCCCGACAGGGGGCTGAGCTTGCTGAATTTGGGCTCAATGGTCTTAAAGCTGAAGATCCAGCCGCCCGCAGCCACACCCGACAGCACCGAGGCGCCAGTGGTCACCAATGCAAAGATGACCGCCACGCTCAGGCCCAGCACCAGCATGGGCTGTACCCGCTCCAGCATCATGGCGGGCGTCTTCGCGGCTGCAGCGTTGAACACCAGTTGCTGGGCCATGGCTTCGCGCATGTAATTGATCAGGGGCTGCGTGCCCATCAGCATCAGCAATGCACCAGACCCCAGAATCGCCAGATGCGAGAGATCGCGCGAACGCGCACCCTGACCGTCTTCTCGCGTTTTCTGCAGCTTGCGCTCGGTAGCGGGTAGATTTTTGTCTTGGGATTCGGACATGACGCACGGACGGATGGGATAGCCAGATTGTCCGAATCTGGCGCCCATGCAATGCGCGGATAAGCGGCAGCCAAGCCCTGTTTATGCGCGACTAAAGCGCAAGTGAAACCATCGTTTTTGATAGCTGCTTGCGCTTATTCATTAAAGGCTAAAGCCTTCTTTTATGCAGAATTTTTGCTTAAGACTGAAGTTGCGGCATACCCAGCTTCAGCGCGCTAAGCATGCGCAGCAGCGTGCGATTGAGGTCTTCCGCCTCCCAGCCTTCTTGCTCGCGCAGCTGGCGAATAGGGGCCGGGTCGCACCCCTCCAGCGCCTGACTCATCTGCAGCACGGCGGCATAAGGACCAGAGCGCGTGACGATGGCATCAAAAATGCGTTCGTTCAGCGGGGTGCGACGCAGGATGTTGGCAACCGGCTCGTGCAGCATCAAATCCAGCTGCGAGAACAGGCTGCACAGATACATCTCACGCTGCAGGTCCAGACTCACCCCGGCTTCAATCAGCTCCTCGGCCAGCTTGGCACGCAACACCACCTGGGTGCGCAGCGGCACCAGGTCTTGCTCAACGCAGGCATGGGGTAACTGGTCTGCCAGCCAGCGCTCCAGCGTGCCCAGCCCCAGCATGACCAGCCCGCGACGCAGCGAATCCACGCCACGGCGCAGACCCAGAGCGGCCGAGTTGGTATAGAGCAAGAAGCGATAGGCCAGCACCGGGTCTGAGCCCAGAATTTCCTCCATCACATCCAGCGACTGCTCTTTGTCGATGGCTTTCATCAGCCTGAACAGCGCATCGCGCGACGGCTGTGGCTGCTGCAGGCGATAGGCCTGTATGGTGTCCGCCACAGGCCAGCCCGCCACGGCCGCGGCTTCATAGTCATCCAGGCAGGCTTGCGCCAGCGCCAGACTCTGCAGCCCCTCATACATCTGGCCATTGAGCAGATTCAGCGGTGGACTCGCAAAAAAGTGGGCCGCTTGCGGCTTGTCTGCGGCTTTCACGGCCAGCGATACCTTGACTTCACCCGATCTCACGCTATTGGCAATGCCGCTGGCACCCTCCGGCGGCAGGCTCAGCAAGCTGCTGGCAAAGCAGCGGGCTGCATCGGCATCAGGCACATCGGCCAACCCGCCAGCCCAGACCAGCATCAGCCCGCGGGCCTTGGCTTTTTGCACCAGCGCGTAAATGCCTTCATCTTGCGCCAGCCAGTCGCCGCGCACCTCAATCCACGGACTGCCTTGCGGCGCATGCTCCAGCAGATTGCACAACACCTGGCGGGACTGAGGCGAGACCAGTAGCGGCGGCGCTTGCCGGCTCCAGATTTCATCCACGCTGCGCAGAAAGTGCGCCAGATCGGCGCTGGTGCCGGGGTCTTCATGCACATAGAGCTGAATCCCCGCCAGACGCCGCGCACGGCCCCAGAGTGGCCGGTAGCCAAGTGTCAAAGAACTGAGAGCAGACTGAACCATGAAACGCGTAGGCTGGTGACATGCAAGCCATCAAGACGGGCCAGGCCCGCCGCGATCAGCTGATGTAGTTGAAAAGAGAGAGCTTCTGCATCTGCGCATAAGACTGCAAGGCGGCTTGCAAACCCACCTTTTGCGTCTCCACATCCGACAGCGCAGTGATCATATCGATATCTTCTGCACGTGAGCGCGCTCCTTCTTGCGTCAGCGACTGATCTTTCATATCCGACTCAAGTCGATCCGCACGATTGAGCTGATCGCCCGCATAGCTGCGAACAGCCTGCACCCGGTTCATGCCAGAGTCCAGCTCGCTCATGGCGCGCCCCAGTCCCTGCTGCAGCGCTGCAGATCCGTTGGTGCCGCTCTTGACGGTGCTGATAGCCTGATCAAGCACCGTGAAGATATCGGTGCGCTTGCTGGGTGCCATGGTGAAGCTGTCGCCATTGGCTGGCTCACCCTTGATGACGATTTGCTGACCATTGATGGTGATCGCCTCACCCGCTTTATAGGTGGCCGAAGGTGTCGACGTACCAGCGCTGGAGTTGATCACATAGCTGACCGCTCCAGACGCGGGATCCTTGGAAAACACCAGCGTATAGCTGTCGCCTGTCACCTTGCTTGGGTCCGTGATCGATCCCGTATCCGCCCAGGCCTTGCCAGAGTTGGATACGCCGCTACCGACTTCAAAAACGCCGTTGCCCGTAGGTACGTTGAGCCATGCAGCATGCCCGTCCAGCGAGATAGGAAGGCCATTGTCACTGCCCGTGTTCTGTCCGGGGTTGAGCGAGCTTTGTGCGCCCGGTGGAACGCTTTGCAAAGGCGTATCGGAGCTACCCAGCCCACGGAAGATGGGCAAACCATTGGAGTCCTTGGCGTTGGCGTAGCCCAGAATCTGATCGCGCAGACTTTCCATTTGCTTCACCAGCGCATCACGGGCCACTTGGTCGTAAGAGCCGTTACCGGCTTGAACCAACAGATCCCGAAAATCCTGCAAGGCACCATGGGCCTTGCCCAGCTCAGATTCCCCCTGCGCAATCACGTCACGCTGAGCACCCAGCACACGCTGCTCGTTTTCAGAGCGGGTGATGCGCGTGCGTGCACGCTCGGCCTGCGCTGCGGCAACAGGGTCATCGCTGGCGCGCAGCACGCGCTTGCCTGCGGTAGTCTTTTCCATCAGCTCAACCAGACTGCTCTGACGCGAGCCCAGGTTGGAGATGGTGCTGTCATACATATTGGCCGTGCCAATGCGGTTAATGCTCATGCCTGTTCTCCGGCGGTCATGGGTTAGCGGCCAACGGCCTGGATCACGCTGTCAAAAATACCTTGAGCCACTTGCAGCATCTTGGCCGAGGCCTGATAGGCCTGCTGAAACTGCAGCAGCTTGGCGGCCTCTTCATCGAGATTGACGCCCGACACCGCGGTTCGGTCGCCTTCCAGATTTTTGGCAATGGTTTCCGACAGCTTGGCGGCATAGGCTGCGCTTTGCGTGCGCGTTCCAATCTGCGCCATGGTGGTCGAGAAGCCATCGCTGAGCGTAGTGGCTCCATCAAAAATCACGGCATCGCGCAAGGACAGGAAAGAGCTGGCGTTACCCGTGTCCGAGCTGTAGAAGGTATTGGGCGCAAAACTCACGCTGTCGCTGTTCGTACCGTCGATGGCCGGTGTTCCGCTCAGCGTGACCTTGAGGCCCGGCGCCAGCGCAATCGCCTGACCCGACACATAAGTGCCAGTGGCAGCGACACCTGTCGGCGCTGGATTGATGGTGTACGTGACTGAGCCATTGGCACCAGGGGAGAAAGACAGGGTCGTGCCTGCCGGCAGCGCGCCAGAGAAGCCTTTTTCTACCGTCAGGCTGGACATGCGCAAAGCGGCATCGCCCAGCGAATTGATCTTGGCCGACACGGGGTTGGCTGCTGCCAGGTCGTTGCCTGAGTGCACTACCGACTGAATATCATGCGCAGCCTTTGCCATCGGACTGAAAAGCACGGACTGGCCCGCCTGACCTTCATTCTTGAGGTCAAACTGCAAACCATCAACAATCACGTTGTCGCGCAGGTCTGCCAGGTCATTGAATGGGGTAGCCTTGCCATCCGACAGGCGCACAACCTGCCCCTTGGGCGCATCGACACCAAACACAATCTTGTAATCAGACGCCTTGAGCTGGCTGGAATCCTTGACCGTGACCGTAGGCGTATCGGGCTGCGCCCATTGAGCACCCGTGGTGGAGCCTGTCGTCGTCATCGGAATATTGAACAGCGCCCCGCCCGGCTTGCCAGACAAGGTCAAACCCAGCTGATTCTGCGTATTGAGCGTGTCGCCAATCGCAATCGCCATGCGACCCAGCAGGTTGCGACCCTCGGCCAGATCGTTGTTCTGGAACTGCAGCAGACCCGCAATTTCACCGCCACCGGTCATGGCAGGCGTCAGCTCTACCGGCTGGCCGCCCTGCTGCTGAAAGTACAAGCTCATCTTGCCGCTGCCCGGGTACTGGGTCGATTCCTGCATGCTGAGCTTGGCAGAATCCAGCCCCAGCACCAGCGGCTGGCTGCCGCCCACAAACAGGCTGATGGAGCCATCTCCCGCATCGACCTGCGAGGTCTGCACATATTTGTTGATATCGCGCACCAGCTGGTCGCGTTGGTCCAGCAAGTCGTTGGGCGTGTGGCCTGTGGCCATGGCACGACTGATCTGCCCGTTGAGTGCGGCCACCTGCTCGGACAGGCTGTTGACCACATTCACGTCATTGCTCATCTGCTGGCGCGTGCTGTAGTCCATCTCATCGAGCTGACCCGATGCCGAGCGAAAACGTGCGGCCAGCTCGTTCATGCGTGTCAGCACGACCTGGCGTGCCGATGAATCGGTGGGTGCGCTGCTCACATCGGCAAACGCATTCATCATGCCGTTAATCGCTGCGCCCAGACCATTGCTACCGCCCGAGAACACTTCCTGCAACTGGTTAAGCGACTGCGAACGCGCCGCATCGGCAGCGCCTGCCGCCTTGGCGGCCGTGGCCTGACGATTCAGCAGCTCGCTGAAGTTGCGCATGACGGTGGCTACATCGGCACCATTGCCGATATAGCCATTGCCCATGTTCTGCCCGACCGAGGTCTGAAATGCCACCGTCTGGCGCGAGTAGCCTGCGGTGTTGACGTTGGCAATGTTGTTCCCTGCCGTCTGCAGGGCAAGCTGGTTGGCCATCAGGGCGCGCGCGCCCACGTTCAGAAGACTCATGACTGGTTCTCGTTGATCTTGTTGATCGGAGCAGCGCGATTGCCGCCAATAGCGACGCCCCCCATAGCGCGGCTGGCAACCTGGGCTGCGCTGTTCACGTTGTGATTGGCTGCAGCGACATTGACCTGCTGCACGCTCTGAATGGCGCGGCTGAGCTTTTGTGCGTAAGCCGGGTCGGTGGCGTAGCCGGCTTTTTGCAACTCGCTGGCGTAGGCCTGTGCAGAGCCCGTCTGAGCCATGGCTTTTTCATAGCGCGGGCTGCTGCCGATCAGGCGTGCGTAGTCGCGGAACGACTCTTCAAACGAGTCATAGGCGCGAAACTTGGCCGTGATTTTTTTGGGCGCACCGTTGATGTATTCAGTCGTCGTAACCTCGGCCACCTTGCCCGTCCAGCTGCCACCGGCCTTGATGCCGAACAGGTTGAAGGAGTTGCTGCCGTCCTTGTTACGGATTTCGCTCTTGCCCCAACCGGTTTCATGTCCGGCCTGACCAATCATGTAATGGGCAGGAATACCGCTTTCACTGGCAATGCGCTGAGCGGCGCTGTTGTGCGCCGTCACAAAGTTATCGCGCCCCTTGGGCGCTGGTGCATAGGCGTTCACGGACTGCGTGGCCTGTGCGCGACTGCCGCTCCATGCGCCGTTACTGCCCACATTGCGCCAGGCACTGCGACTCATGCTCAGGGTAGAGGGGACCGCGATTTCTGCATCATCCGCAGCCTCTACACCCATGGTGCGCGCCAGCTGTTTGCTGATCGCGTCCGTCAGCCCCCCGGGCTGGCCGGCCATGGCCACGGAGAGCTGTTGGTCGAGCAGGTCGGTGCTGAGGTTGCCCTGCGCGCTGTCGAGCAGGCCGGACTTCATGGTCGCCTCGCGCATGCTCTTGATCATCTCGCGCATGAACAGCGATTCAAGCTGCTTGGCCGTCTCGCGTACGGCCTGCGGATTGTTCTCGCCTGCTGCGGTTTTCAGAGCATTGAGCGATCGTGCATCAACGGCGAGCGCATTATTCGCCGCCAAAGATGAGGATTGAGATAAAGACGTGCTCATATCACCTCCAGCTCGGCATCCATGGCACCTGCAGCCTTGATGGCTTGCAAAATGGCCAACAAATCCTGGGGCGTAGCGCCCAGAGAATTCAGCGCCCGCACCACATCCGTCAGTTGGGGAGAGTTAGGCATGCTGATGACCTGGCCAGGCTCTTGTTTGACCTGAATGTCAGACCTCTGCGCTACCACGGTCTGCCCTTGCGAGAACGGTGCTGGCTGGCTGATAACCGGCGTGGTACTGATGGTGATGGACAGATTGCCGTGCGCAATCGCGCAGGGGCCCAGCGTCACGGCCTGATTGAGCACGATGGAGCCGGTGCGCGCATTGATGACGACCTTGGCTGCGGGCTTGGATACCTCAATGGGCATTTCCTGAATTTCGGCAATCATGCGCACGCGCGAGCCGGGATCTGCCGGTGCATTGACCTGTACCGTACGCCCATCCAGCGCCGTCGCCGTGCCCGATCCCATTCGCTGATTAATGGCGCGAACGACCTTGTCAGCCGTCTGGAAATCCGTTTGATTGAGCCCCAGTGTGATGCTGTTGCCTTCATTGATGGGGCTGGGTACCGAACGTTCGACCTGCGCGCCCTTTGGCACGCGGCCCGCACTCAGGTGATTGACCTGAACCTTGGAGCCCCCGGCTGCAGCGCCTGCGCCGCCAACCACCACATTGCCCTGTGCCAGTGCGTAAATCTCACCATCCGCACCGCGCAATGGCGTGGCCACCAAAGTACCGCCCTTGAGCGACTTGGCATTGCCCATGGATGAAACATTGATGTCAATTGACTGGCCTGGCTGGGCAAAGGCAGGTAGCTCGCCAGTGATGATGACCGCCGCAACGTTCTTCAGCTGCAGCTGCGCCGCATTGCCGGAAGCAGGCAGCGAGATGCCCATTTGTTCGAGATAGTTAGCCAGCGCCTGCTTGGTATAGGGCATCTGCGTGGTCTGGTCGCCCGTGCCATCAAGACCAACGACCAAGCCATAGCCCGTCAACTGGTTGCTGCGCACCCCCTGGATGGCTGCAACCTCTTTGATGCGTGTGGCATGTGCAGGCAGGGTGAGCCCGCAAGCGCCAAGGGCGGCGACCACCATCAGGGTGGTGCGTGCCGAGCGCAATGGCAGGAGCGTGGACAGTACTTTCATACTGCCCATTCTCGGAAGAATCAGAACGGCATAACGTTCAAAAAGAACCGTGACAACCAGCCAATTGACTGGGCTTCGCTTCCCTGTCCACGACCACGCGATTCCACGCGCACATTGGCCACTTGGGTCGATGCCACGGTGCTACCGGGGCGCAACGAGCGCGGATCCACCGTACCGGTAAAGCGCAGCACATCGACGTTCTGATTCACGCCCACCTGCTTTTCACCAGAGACCACCAAATGCCCATTGGGCAACACCTCAACCACGGTGGTGCTGATCGCTCCGATGAAGGTATTGACGTTGCTGGTGGACCCCTTGCCCGAGAAGTCAGATTTGCTACTCAACTCTGCATTGAGGCTATCTTTGATGGTCTGGGTCGCTCCGCCCGTGAAGAAGGGGAGTGCCGTGACACCCGCACCCAAGCTATTCTTGCGCGTCACACCGGAGTCTTGATTTTGGCGTGCCGTCACATTCTCTTGAATCTGCACGGTGACCAGGTCACCCACCATGCGCGCGCGGCGATCTTCAAACGCCGGGCGATAGCGCGATGCGTTGAAAAGGCTGCCAGAAGGCGTCTGCGCCACCTGCTCAAGCGGCTGCAGCACGGGCGGCGTGGTGGCAACAGGCATATCCACGGGCGGCGGTGCGTTGGGAGAGAGTGCACAACCAGACACCAGCAAAGCCGCTGCGATAGCGCTGCTGATGGCGCTGGAGCGATGGGAAACAATGACCTTGAACATGGCGGCAAATCCTTGGCAGTCTGGTACTTGGACCCTGATGCCTTTGGCGTGCGCGATGCACGCTATTGAAAGCAGAGCTACTAGCGCTTATCTTTAATGAGTTTGAATAATGATTTCATTCAGAAAACAAACACAGCAAGCGCAATCAGCTCCTTAATACATAGTGATCAATCAGAGCTGCGCCAACTTGGCCAGCATCTGGTCGGAGGTCTGAATGGCCTTGGAATTCATCTCGTAGGCGCGCTGGGTCTGGATCATGGTCACCAGCTCCTGCACCACGTTCACGTTCGATGCTTCCAGATAGCCTTGCTGAATCGTGCCCAGACCGTTGGTGCCAGGCGTGCCCTGCTGGGGCTGACCCGAAGCCGCCGTTTCCACATACAGGTTCTGGCCTCGCGGCTCCAGACCGGCTGCATTGATGAACTGACTCATCGCAATATTGCCCACCTGCTGCGGCGCGGCCTGACCCGCCAAAGTGGCGCTGACCACGCCGTCATGGCTGATCGAGATCTTGGTAGCGCCTTGCGGGATGGTGATGCCATTGGCCACAGGCAGGCCGCTGGAAGTCACCAGCTGGCCCTGCGCATCGACCTCGAAAGAGCCGTCGCGGGTATAGGCAATCGTGCCGTCGGGCATATTGACTTCAAAGAAGCCGTTACCGTTAATCGCCACATCCAGCGCATTGCTGGACTGCTGCAGACTGCCCTGCAAAAAATTGCGCGAGGTCGCCACCGTGCGCACACCCAGACCCAGATGCAGGCCCGTGGGCAGCTGGTTTTGCTCCGTGGTCTGCGAGCCGACCTGGCGCAGGTTTTGATAGATCAAATCCTCAAACACCGCGTTGGCACGCTTGTAGCCCGTGGTCGAGACGTTGGCCAGGTTGTGCGAGATAACGTCCAGCTGGGTCTGCTGGGCTTCCATGCCGGTCTTGGCGATGAACAGCGAATTAATCATGGTGAATTCCTTTGACTATCAACCGTTCAGGCTGAGAAGTTGGCTTGCTGATTTGTCGTTGGTTTCAGCGGTCTGTAGCAGCTTCATCTGCTGCTCGAACTGGCGCGAGGCGGCGATCATGCCAACCATGGTTTCGACGGTGTTCACGTTCGATCCTTCAATCGATCCCGACAGCAGTCGCGCCGTTTCGTCATTGGGCAAAGCGTCACCTTGCGCGGCTCGAAAGAACCCGTCATCACCACGCACCAGCGGCTCATCGACCGGTGGCGTCACCAGTTTGAGACGCGCCACCGCCACAGGCATTTGATTGCCGCTCTTGGCCGTCAGCGTGCCGTCCGAGCCCAGCGAAATAGAAGACTCTGGCGGAATGTCGATCGGTGCACCACCATCGGACAGCACGGCCTGACCATTGCTGTTCACCAGTTGCCCTTCAGGCGAGACTTCGAAGATGCCGTTGCGGGTATAGGCCTCCTGGCCATCCATGCCCTGCACAGCAAACCAGGCCCGCCCCATGGCCATGGCATCCAGCGCGCGGCCGGTACGCTGTGCGGGGCCGGGCGTATCTTGATAGCCTGAAGTCGCTTCCAGCGCAAACACGCGCGTACTCGCACCACTGCCCTGTACAGGGACTGAGCGAAAGGTAGACATCTCGGCACGAAAACCATTGGTGCCCGCATTGGCCAGGTTGTGCGCCAGCACAGCCTGGCGCTGCGCTGCGGCGTTGGCACCGGTCATCGAGGTGTAAATGATTTTGTCCATGATGGATTCCTTCCTCCCCCTGAGTCGCTTTGCGCCTCCCCTCTCTCTTCGGGAGAAGGACGACATCCTTGCTGCGGGGCAGCCCTTGCTTGATGTCTCTCGCTTGGCTTCGCGCCCTATTTCAGAGAAATTGCGTTGCTAAAAAGGTTGTATTGATCAGCGCAGATTGACGAGCGTGGAAAACACTTGATCCTGCGTCTTGATAGTCTGTGCATTGGCCTGATAAGAGCGCTGCGCCGTCATCATGTTGACCAGCTCTGCGGTCAGATCGACGTTGGACTCTTCCAGCGCACCGGCCTGAAGCGAGCCAAAGGTTCCAGTCTGGGCCGAGCCATTGAGTGCAGGGCCAGAATCGGCGGTCTGCACCCATTTGTTGTTGCCAATCGAGCCAAGACCCTGTGTATTGGTAAAGGCGGCCAGTGCAATCTGTCCTTCGGTTCGCGTGACACCGTTGGAGTAAGCGGCAACGATAGAGCCATCGCGCCCCACATTGATGCCCGTCAGAGCGCCGGAGGTGTAACCATCTTGCTTGAGGCTGCTGACTGCAAACTTGGCACCGAACTGGGTCAGGCCACCGAAGTCAAATGCCACATCAAATGCGGGCAATCCGTTGGGATTGGCTGTGCCGCCGTTAATACTCAGATTCAGCGAAGTGCCGGTTCCAGGCGTGACGCCCGTGAGTTTTCCGCTGGCATCGAACGTCGCCTGACCGATGGGGGTGGCAGTCGCATCAAGTGAGTTGTAGATGTTCCACGTATTGCCCGTGGCATCCTTTTCAAAGTACAGGTTCACGGGGATGGCTGTTCCCTGTGTGTCATAGACATTGAGCGAAGTGCCGTAAGTGGCACGCGGTGTGGCGGCAATAGGTGGCGTCGCAGTCGCATCACCTGCAGCCAGCGTGGCGCGTGAATCCAGATTCAGCTCCACGCCCACTTTCGATGTCTGCTTGGCAGGAATAGGCTGGCCCGTAGGAAAACTCAGCGGCACAGGCGTAGCGCCCGACTGGATCTTTCCTGTCGCCGGATCCACCATATAACCCATGACATTGTCGTTATCGACAGTCTTGAGGTTGCCCTCTTTGTCGAGACCGAAGTTGCCTGCGCGGGTGTATGCTGTGCTGCCATCCGCCTGCTTGACCACAAAGAAGCCGTTGCCGTTGATGGCAATATCGAGGCTGTTGCCAGTAGAGGTAATGGAGCCCTGACGGAACTGCTGAGACACAGCAGCCACATTCACGCCAATACCGCTGCTCTGGCCGCTGGCCGAACCGATGGCGCTGGCCACCATTTCTGCGAAATCCGCACGCGATGACTTGAAGCCTGTGGTGTTGGAGTTGGCAATGTTGTGGCCGATCACATCCAGATTTTTGCTGGCTGCGTTCAGACCCGAGAGGCCTTGTTGGAAACCCATGGTTGTTCTCCTGCGGGGCGGTTAATCGGTAAAAGAGCGGGACGGCGACTTAGTAAACAGCCTTGACACCCGTGTAGGCGATGGCTTCGCCGTTATCGAGCTCAAGCATCAGGCTGCCACTGCCGGCACTGGCCGCAATCACGGCGTGCGGGGCCAGCGGCGTCGATGCCACGGCAGCGGTGCCATTGGTGGCCTGCACGGAGTAGCGCAGCTGGGATTTATCGCCGCTGTACTTGTCAGCCGCGTCCCAGGTGAAGTAGTTGCGACCTGCGGCGCCTGCGCCCAGGTCGATGGTGTCCACCAACTCGCCGGTGGCGGTGGTGATCTGAATCTTGACGTTGGCCGCCTGGCCTTCCAGGTCAAAGGCAGCGGTGTGCGTTCCATCGGCAGCAGTGCCCAGCGTGTTGCCCTCGGTCAGCACAGTACGGCCGATCATGGAGGTGCCCTGCAGCATCTGCATTCCGGTGAACTGGCTGGACATGGACTGCATGGTCTGGTTCAGCTGCTGAATCCCGGTCACGGTGTTGATCTGCGCCATCTGCGAGGTCATCTGCGCATTGTCCATGGGGTTCATGGGATCTTGGTTGTTCAGCTGCGCCACTAGCAGCTTGAGAAAACGGTCCTGCGCTTCATTGGCATCAGATACCGAATTCTTGGTGTTACCGGTGGAGGTAGTCGTGGTGCCGTCCACACCGCTTGTGCCGTAGATCATGTGTGTGTTCCCGGGCTTACTGGCCCATTTGCAGAGTCTTGAGCAGCAGCGACTTGGCTGTGTTCATGACTTCCACGTTGTTCTGGTAGGAGCGCGAGGCCGAGATCATGTTGACCATCTCGTCCACAGCGCTCACGTTGGAATGGGTGACATAACCCTCACCGTCGGCCAGCGGATGGCTGGGGTCGTGAATGCGGCGACCGGGCGTGCTGTCTTCGCTGATGGCGTTGACTTTGACGCCAGCGCTGCCATCCCCTCCCATGGGTACGGTCTGAAACACCACTTGGCGCGCTTTGTAGACGCTGCCGTCAGGACCGGCCACGGCATCAACGTTGGCCAGATTCGAGGCCACGACGTTCAGTCGCTGCGACTGGGCGCTGACCGCGCTGCCCGAGATATTGAAGATGGAGAACATCGACATGGTTTGGCTCCTGGGCTTACTGGCCTTGAATGGCGCTGAGCATGGTCTTGGACTGACCGTTGATGAAGCGCAGCGTCGCTTCGTAGCGCACGGCGTTGTCCACAAAACTGGCGCGCTCGCGGTCCAGATCCACGGTGTTGTTGTCCAGACTGGGCTGGGAGTTGACCGAGTACCCCAGCTTGGCTTTGAGCGCCTCATCCGAGGTCTGAGCCTGCAAGGGGATATGCCCGGAAGCCGTGGTACTGGCCTGTGTCAAAGGCTTGGGGCCACTGGTGGCGGCCATCAAGGCTTCACGGAAATTGAAGTCGCGCGCCGCATAGCCGGGGGTGTCGGCATTGGCGATGTTGCTGGCAATGGCTCGCTGGCGCTCGGCGCGCAGCAGCAGCGCCTCGCTCTGGAAGTCCAGTCGTTCAGTCATTTTGTTCAGCATTGCGGCCTCGCTTTCAAAAATTCAATGCGCCGTAGTCGCACAGACTGCGGCATGCGAGGATTATGAAAATCACACCGCAAAACTAAAGCGTGAAGAAAGCGGTATTGCACTTCTACTTCGGCCCATTGCCAAAGCACGCCTACACCTATATTTGCGACCAAGGTCTGCAGCTCTTGTGTCTGCAGCTTGCCCCCAAGGATTGATGCATGCCTGCCCGCCTCGCCCAACACCTCACACTTAGCCCCATGCAAGGCGTGGCTGCGGCATGGGGCCTGGGCGCTTTGCTGCTGGCTACGGGCGTGCAGGCGCAGGATGGCGCTGCCCAGCTCAGCCAGATCGGGCAGCGGTTTATAGACAGTGCACTGCACCAGCCCGCCGCTGACGCGCCTCAAGCCAGCAACGGCAGCCCCTTGCGCATGGAAGTGCAGATGGGCCAGTTGGACTCACGTCTGCGCCTGGCTGCCTGTGCGCGGGTCGAGCCTTATCTGCCTGCGGGCAGTCGCCTCTGGGGTCGCACCCGGCTGGGCCTGCGCTGCGTGCAAGGCAGCGTGCCATGGAATGTGTTTCTGCCCATCACCGTGCGTGCCTATGGCCAGGCCTGGGTGGCACAGGGCAATATTCCCGCAGGCAAAACCTTGAGCGCTGAAGATGCAGCCCCCGCCGAAGTGGACTGGGCCGAAGACAGCGCCCCGGTCATTGCCAATGCGCAAGACTTTATTGGCATGGTGACAGTCCGCCAATTGGCCTCCGGCCAGGCGCTGCGCCAGAACATGGTGCGCCCGCCTTCGCTGTTCAGTGCCGGCTCACCCGTGCAGGTCATGGTCAACGGCGGCGGCTTCAGTGTTTCCTCGTCAGGCAAGGCCATGGCCGCTGCCGGGGAAGGCCAGCAAGTTCGGGTTCGCATGGATAATGGCCGTCTTGTGACAGGCACGGTCAATGCCAATGGCGTGGTTTACGTTCAGTAAATTGAGAGCAATGACTCACATTTCTGAATCCATGTCAAAAATTCCTCAAGTTTCACGCGCCCTTGTCGAAAGCAAGGCTACAGCGCCCTACGCCGATACAGGGCGATTGGAGAACCAGCATGAAGATAGGTAACAAGCCGGAGCTGCCGCAAGCTGCCGCAGCCAAGCAGACGCCCAAGTCCGCAACCACGGTGGCCGCCGAAGAATCGACCAAGGGTCTTCCCGAGCGCGCCGCCGGTGTGCCCGTGTCCTTCTCGTCCTCGGCCCGTGCCCTGGACAGCCAGAACCGCACCAACACCGACTTTGATGCCGATCGCGTCAAGTCCATGCGCGAAGCCATTTCAAATGGCAGCTTTCGCATCAACGCCGATGCCATTGCAGACAAGCTGCTGAGCAACGCAGAAGAATTTCTGGTTCACGCCCGCGCCTGAGCGACTGAACTAAGGTTGACACAATGACTTTGCAGGAAATGCTCGATTCGCTGGATGCGGTGGTTCAGACCGTATCGGCATCACTGCAATCTTCAGATGCTTCTGCGCTGGAGCAATCCAGCAACCGACTACGGGACGCCATGGTGGCCGTTTCCCAACTCGTCAAACGTTTCTCCCCTGAAGACTGGACGCCCGCGATGCTCGACCGCGCCCAGCACCTGAACGCTGAAATTACGCTCATGCGCGATCAGTTGGCACGTCTGACCGTACTCAACCAGCGCCGCGCGCAAGCGCTGGTTCCCACAGCCGATGACAGCACTTATGTAAGCAGCCTGCGTGGAGCCTCCCAGTCTGGCCGTGCACGCATTTATCACGCGGCCAGCTGAACGCGATCAAACAATCCTCGGCACCCATAAAAAGGCGGACCTTCAAGTCCGCTTTTTTGTTCCAGTCCCAGGTTTCAGTACTCGCCTGACTTGATCTTCACCGGACGCCACGACCAGCGCTCATAGGCACGTACAGCACCTTCGGGCAGCGGATCTGCATCGACAAACACCTCAATGATTCGGGCTGATGCCAGCTCTTCCTTGTGAATCCATGGGCTGTACTGCAGATTGCGCTCCACAAACACGCGCGGTCGCTCCGGCAGCGCCATGGAAATGCGGCCAGCCAGCGCCTGCGGACCAATGATGATGTCGATAGGTCCGCCCACCGCCTTGTGCGCCGCAGGAGCCAGCCCCTCCACAATCTTGCCCACAGGGATATGGTTCTGGTGGCTGCTCTTGTAGCCCGACAAACCTATGGGCGATGCCAGCCAGAATTGCGCCAGCAGCAGGGCCTGCACAACACCGAACGTCACCCACGCAGCACGCAATCGGGCAGAGCTGCTCCACTGGCTCGCCGGTGACTTCACCAGCTCCATCGCTGCAGGCACGCACAGGAACATGAAGGCGGTACCCCACTGCAAGTGCAGATAGGAACCCGTAAACAGGCATAGCGCCAGGATGGACAGCAGCGGAACCAGTCCCCAAAGCAGCCAGAATTCACGCAGCATTTTGTCTTCAGTCGTGAGCTCATTCTCATGCGTCTCCTTCGATTCGGCCTTGCCTGTACGGCGTCGCCCCCACCAAAGGGCTGCACCGAGCACGACCCATGCAGGCATGCAACGATTGAAGATCCAGTCCACCGCAAACCTCCAGGACATCTGCATACGAGCTGCCGTATCCAGATGCAGACCTAAAGAAGTGCGCTCCGCATAACGCATGGGCATCCAGTCATGGGTGGTCAGCCAGTACAGATGCGGTGCCAGCGTCAGCAGGCCCGTCACCGTGGCCAGCAATGCACCCTTGACATGCACCGGATTACGCCAGGCGCCAATGCGCAGCCACCACAGGCCAATCACCCCCAGCGCCAGCACATACTGGTATTTGCTCAGCATGGCCAGACCCGAGACCACGCCCAGCAGCGCCCAGCCAGCCAGCGACGGCTTCAGCGTCACATGCCAGGTCAGGGCTACGGCGATGGAAATCCACAGCATCATCACCACGTTATGGTTGTAGTAGTACAGCCGCCCGCAATAGAAAGTGATGCACAAAGCGGCCAGCAGTGCCACCGTGGCATAAGCCTTGCCGCGCATGCTGCACAGCAGTCGCCAGAAAATTGCCAGTGAGCCCAGCGTGACAACGCCGCCCAGGACATAAGTCAGCCCAATGGATGGCCCGACAACAGCCGCTGCAGCCGCCGTAATCCAGGTAGGCATAGGCGGGTGCTTGAAGTACCCCAGCTCCAGCGAGCGAATCCAGATCAGCTGCTCCACGTTATCGCCGGGGGCAGCCAATGCCGTGACCCAGTGAATGCCAAGCCAGATCACGCCATAAATAAACAGCAAAATGGTCACGGTTCGGCCAGAGAGGACAGAATATTCGCGTTGCGCAGCGGTCATCAGGCAGTCACAAAAGAAAAGAAAAAGCAAAATTGCGGATCACATGATCAGGGCCGTGAGTATAGCGACGGGGTTTTTTGTGCAACACAAACCATTACCAGCCCAAGAACCTGCAGAAGAATGGCGAGAATCAGCCCATGACCGACTTTCACGCCGAATACGCACCAGCAGCCCCTTCCGCCCAGTTGCCGCGCCAGCCCCTGCGGCTGAGCTGCGTAGTGCCGGCCTATAACGAGCAAGCCAATATCGAAGGATTCCTGCACGCTCTGGCTCAGACCGTGCAGACCCTGACCCCAGATTTCGAAATTGTCGTCGTCAACGACGGCAGCCGTGACAGCACGCACGAGCTGTCCATGCGCATGTCGCAGGAGCTGCCACTGCGCTATCTGGCCCTGTCGCGCAACTTTGGCAAAGAAGCCGCTTTATCTGCCGGCATCGACCACGCACGCGGCAATGCTGTGCTGCTGATTGATGCCGACTTTCAGCACCCGCTTGAGATGCTGAGCGAGATGCACGCGCTATGGCAATCCGGCTACGAGATGGTCTATGGCGTCATTACCGATCGTGGCGCAGAAAGTGGTGCCAAGCGCATGGGCACCAATCTGTTCTATCGCGTCATGAACTCGGGCAGCGCGGTCAAGCTGCCGCCCAATGCGGGCGACTTCCGCTGGATGGACCGCAAGGTGGTCGATGCCCTCCAGGCCTTGCCTGAAAACAACCGCTTCATGAAAGGTCTGTACGCCTGGGTCGGCTTTAAGACGGTGGCCCTGCCTTTTGTGCCTAAAGACCGTGTCGCTGGCAATTCCAGCTTCAATCTGCGCCGCCTTGGCTCGCTGGCCTTGCTGGGGCTGACCTCGTTCACCACCCTGCCCCTGCGCATCTGGAGCATGGTGGGAGCGGGCATTTCGCTGCTGGCACTGGCCTATGGCATGTGGATTGCTGTAGAGGCACTGTTCTTTGGCAACCCTTTAAGGGGCTGGCCCACGCTGGCCGCCAGCATCATGCTGTTCTCAGGCGTGCAGTTGCTGTCTATCGGCATTCTGGGCGAATACATAGGGCGGATCTATGAAGAGGTCAAACGCCGTCCCATCTATCTGGTGGCTCACGATGAAGACTGCAGCCCGCTGCGCGAAAAGCCCTGATGAAAGCTTTGTTCCAGAGGCTGCGCGGCCTGCCGCAGCTGATTCAGTTTGTACTGGTGGGCGGCGCAGCGGCAGCCACGCATCTGGCCGTGGTCGGCTTGCTTGTTACGTTCGCAGGGTTGGCTCCGCTGCATGCCAATGTGCTGGCCTTTCTGATTGCCTTTGTGGTCAGCTACAACGGCCACGCTCTGCTCACTTTTTCATCAGTACAAGCAAGGGGCTGGGCGGTCATGGCAAAGTTTTTTGCCGTGGCCTGCCTGTCTTTTGCCGCCAATGAGTTGCTCTACTACATCGCCCTGCAGTGGCTGCACTGGCATTACTTCTGGAGTCTGGCTGGCGTGCTGGTACTGGTCGCCATCGGTACGTTTGTGATGAGTAAATTCTGGGCCTTCCGGGCACACCGCAGCACATGAGCCACATACCTTCTATCTCTCGCGCCATCTTGCTATGCGCGGATGATTACGCCTTGCACCCGCTGGTTGATGACGCCGTGCAGCAACTGGCCCGCGCGGGCCGCCTGTCTGCCACCAGTTGCATGACCACATCACCGCAATGGCGTCAGGCCGCTCCGGCCTTGAAGCCCCTGCGCCCTTTGCTCTCTGTCGGTCTGCACTTCAACCTCACTGAGAGCCATGGCGACCAGCACACGGCACAGACGCTGGGCCAGGTCATCCGCCAAGCTTATTGCCATCAAATGTCATCCGTGCAAATGCGTACCGCATGGCGCGACCAGCTGGATGCCTTTGAGCAAGCCATGGGCACGCCGCCAGATTTTATCGACGGCCACCAGCATGTGCACCAGTTGCCGGGCCTGCGCACTGCCATGCTTGAAGAAATGCAGTCCCGCTACGCCGCACATGAGATGCCATGGGTGCGCTCCACCGCGCCCGCAGCCGGACTGTGGCGCAGCCCCAAAGCCGCCATCATTGCGCTGCTGGGCGGCTGGGCGGCTGGGCGGCGGCTACGCAAGGCTGGCATTCCCATCAACAAAGGTTTTGGCGGCGTGTATGGCTTTGACGCCCCCGATGCCTCCACCTATGGCGCGCAAATGGCAAGCTGGCTTCCGCACATGGCCGAAGGCGGTTTGCTGATGTGCCACCCGGCCAGCGGAATCGTCGCAGGCGATGCCATTGGCCAACAACGCCCCGTGGAGTTTGAATACCTGATGTCTGACACCTTTGACGCGCTGCTGCAGCGCAATGGCTGCCGTATTCACCAAGGTCCAATGAAAGCGCTTTAAAAGCGTTTTACGCCTGCATGCGCATCCTTGCCACCACTCTCTCAAACACCCGCCAGAAGGCGGCGTCCTGCGTGGTCGCAAAATTGATGCGCATGCAGGTGCTTGACCGTCGGCTGGCATGGAACATGGCGCCCGGCGCAATCATGTATCCCTCATCCAGCAGGTGCTGGGTCAGCACTTCCGTGTCCACACCGGTATCGACCCAGCCAAACATGCCAGCGGGCTCGGCCACAAAGCGGCAGCCTGCGGCTTGGGCCAGCGCTACGCTGCGGGTGCGGGCCTTGGCCAGATGCTGGCGCAGCCGCTCGGCATGGCGGCGCAGCTGGCCTTGCTCCATGCACAGGGCCAGTGCTTGCTCCATGGGGGTAGGAGTCGATAAGGTGGAGAGCAGCTTGGTATCCAGCAACCGCTCCACCAGATCAGGCGGCGCAGCCAGATAGCCCAGACGCCAGTTGGGAACCAGCACCTTGGCAAAACCGCTGATGTAGATGCTGCGCTGCAGGCGGTCCAGCACCGTCACACGCGGGGCGTGATCTGGGGCAATGTGGCAGTAGCTATCGTCTTCCACCACATAAAAACCGTAGCGCTGGGCCATCTGCAGCACCTCATGGGCGCTGGCAGCGCTCAGGCTGTAGCCCGTGGGGTTGTGCAGCACGCTGACGCTGACATAGAGCTTGGGGGCCATGGTTTCGCAATAACGCTGCATCACCGCCATATCCGGCCCCTCCGGGCCACGCGGCACGGGAAGCACGCGCATGCCCATGGCCGCCAGTCGCGCATATTCCACCGCCCAACCGGGTTCTTCCACCATCACCGGGTCGCCCGGCTGCAGCAGGGCACGGCTGACAATATCAAGCGCCTGGGTCGCCCCCATGGTGGTGATGATCTGACTGGGCACCGCCGCAATGCCGATGCGCTGCAGGCGGCGCGCCAGCGCTTCGCGCAGACTGCTGTCACCCATAGGCTCACCGTAGCGCACCAGCGATTCGCGCAGCGCTTGTCCGCTGGTGACTTTGCGCATGGCGGCCACCAGAAAGCCCGCGTCCAGCCATTCGGCCGGCAGCACGCCTGCACCGGGCTGGGGTTTGCCGGCCACGCTTTCCACAAACATGCCGCGTATCAGCATGGATGCATTGATGCGCGAGCCCGGTGCCAGCCCCTGCGGCGCCTCTTGCGTACTATCAACTTTGATAGCTGCTTGCGCTTTCTTTTCCTGCGCTGGAAGCGGATTCTGCACAAAATCACGCACAAAGAATCCACGCTGCGGCCTAGCCTCCACCAGCCCTTGCGCCTGCAGCAGGTCATAAGCCGCAACCACGGTATAGGGGCTCACACCCTGCTGGCGCGCGCACTCGCGCACCGATGGCAGGCGGGCACCCGCAGGCAGCAGCCGGGTGTGTATGCGCTCGGCCAGACGCTCGGCCAGTTGCTGGGTCAGCGTCAGTGCCGCTTGGCGGGACAGGGAAATGGACATGGTTTTTGAGGCAGCAGACTGTATTGATGCAGACACCAATACAGAAGCCAAAATTGTAAGACTGTCTGTATAGGCTCTGTAATGGTCTCAGGCGTATATTGATTTCATCCCTCCTTGCTTGGCCACCCACCACACAGGGCCATGGCCAGCTTGTCGCAATTGCCCGCCACGCCCACACAGGCAAACGAAGCGCGACACAATAAGACCATCTGCTGGAGCGCAGTGACCGTGCTATCCGCACCGCCGCTGTTGCGCAAAAAGCAATGCACTTTTGCCAGCGCATGCCCTACAACGGCGTGAGACCGCACATTGGCCAGCCCCGTCGGGACTGGCGACGTAGAGATCGAGACCTGTTTTATGACAACCTGGAAACTGGCAGAGCGTGCTGCCAAGATGAATTCCTCCGCCATCCGCGAAATCCTCAAGCTGACCGACCGCCCCGGCATCATCAGCATGGCTGGCGGACTGCCCTCCCCCAAGGCTTTCCCTCTGGATGCATTCAGCGAAGCCTGCCAGACCGTGATGCAGCGTGACGGAGCTGCGGCTTTGCAGTACTCCACCACCGAAGGCTTTGCCCCGCTGCGTCAGGCGATTGCCGACTTCCTGCCCTGGAATGTGGACCCCGAGCAAGTACTGATCACCACTGGCAGCCAGCAGGCGCTGGACCTGATCGGCAAGGTTTTTCTGGACAAGGGCAGCCGTCTGCTGGTCGAAAAGCCCACCTATCTGGGCGCGCTGCAGGCCTTCACCCCCATGGAACCCGTGGCCGTGGGCGTGGACAGCGACGACGAAGGCATGCTGATTGCCGATTTCGAAAAGCAAGTGGGCACCGGCGCCGACAAGGCCCGCCTGGCCTATGTGCTGCCCAACTTCCAGAACCCCACCGGCCGAACCATGAGCGATGCGCGCCGCCAGGCCCTGGTGGAAACGGCCAGGGAGCTGGACATTCCGCTGATCGAGGACAACCCCTACGGCGACCTCTGGTACGAGCAAGAGCCGCACCTGCCGCTGGCGGCGCGCAACCCCGAGGGCGTGATCTATATGGGCTCGTTCTCCAAGGTGCTGGCACCCGGCCTGCGCATTGGTTTCATCGTGGCTCCCAAGTCGGTGTACGGCAAGCTGACCCAGGCCAAGCAGGCCGCCGATCTGCACACTCCCAGCTTCAACCAACGCGTGGTGGCCGAAGTCATCAAGGACGGCTTCCTGGACCGCCATGTTCCCACCATTCGCGCCATGTACAAGGTTCAGCGCGATGTGATGCTGATGGCGCTGGAGCGCGAGATGGCCGGTCTGGATGTGCAATGGACGCGCCCCGTCGGCGGTATGTTCCTGTGGGTCAAGCTGCCCGAGGGCATGGACGCCCAGGCCCTGCTAGCCAAGGCCGTGGAGCGCAATATGGCGTTTGTGCCCGGCGCACCTTTCTATGCGGGCGAACCACAGAACAATACGCTGCGCCTGTCGTATGTGACCGTGTCTGCCGAACAGATCAATATTGGCATTGCGGCTCTGGCTGACGCCATCAAGGCCAGCCTGTAATCAACCCGGAGGCGCTGATGCGCCTCCCTTCTATGCCGGGCGCAGCAGTCATAGAAAAATTCACACCCCTGGCTGACCCAAGAGTGCTCAGGGTCGCCCCCAATCGATGCCTTCGATTTCGAGTTTCTTTTCTTCGACGTGATTGAAGATAAAAGTAATTGCCTCCGAAATATCGTCGCTTTGCACAGCGATATAGATATGGGCACAACCGTCAACGACGTATGGAGCCATCGCATACGCAGTCTCCATGGGGGTTTCTGAATATGAAGTCATCTCTTCATACTCCGCTTTCATGTCCTGCAATGACAAGTCTGATTTGAATGAAGCGCCAAAGCGTTTCCTGGCTTCTTCGTAATGGCCATCCACGATCAGATACGCAGTCTCCACGCCGAACTGGGCAATCTTCAATTGCTGATCCAGAGGCAGAAATGGGCCTGCCTCTACGACCTCATCATCGACAGCCTCTTCGAAACGCTCCTGCAACAGGTCATTGGCACGAGCCATGGTTTGAAGCTCTTCATCACTGATGTCCATGCCGGTGATCGCCTTGACGCTGGCACGGATGGAATTGAGCAAAGCATCGGCGTCCTGCCCAGATTCATTCTTGCTCGTACTGGGCTGCGCCGCGCTCAAGGACTGCATCTGAAACACCTGATAGATGTCTTTGCCACCGGAGATTTCACTCGCTTTGCCAAATGAATCCGCTGCAGCCTGATGATCGCCAAGCTCATTCAAGAGAAGGCCACGCCAGTGCATCCAGGTCTGGTTCTCGTTGATGTCATTGGCATACTCAAATAGCCGTGCCGCCAAGACCAGGCCATTGCGATAGTCCGGATCAGCACCACCAAGACCGCGATAGTGATCCTGGTAAATCTCAGCTTTAGACGCGATGGCATCCGCCATATGACTCTTGCAAAGTGGTGTCAGATCAGCAAACGCGGTTTCGGGATGAATAGAAAGCCTTTCATTGACGATGCCGAGTCCTGCCACCAACTCGTCAAGCTTTGCTTTTTTATCTGCTGACACGCCCCTTTTTTGCCGCTCAGTGTGAAGCAGTAACAGGTTCTGGATCGTGCCCGCAGCAACTGCAGCAGCAGAAATATGAGATTCAGGTTTTGTCATTGAAACGCAATCAAAACAAAGGGGCAGAGTTGATGCCATTTTGAAGATTGTCAGCTCGATCAACCAGCTCTGCGCCGGTTTTTCTTTTTGCCGACAATCGCTGTCCATGTCTGCCACTGCTTCCCACACCGCTTATTCCTGTCCCTATATGACTGTGGACGTGTTCACGCAAACCGCGCTGCTCGGCAACCCTGTGGCCGTGGTGCTGAATGCCGATGGACTGAGCGATGCGCAGATGCAGGCTTTTGCACGCTGGACCAACCTGTCGGAAACCACATTTGTCATGCAGCCCAGTGCCGAGGGCGAGGCCGCAGGTGCCGACTATCTGCTGCGCATCTTCACGCCAGCGGGAGAACTAGCCTTTGCTGGCCACCCCACGCTGGGCAGCTGCCACGCCTGGCTGGCCCAGGGCGGGCAGCCACACAACCCAGACCAAGTGCTGCAGGAATGCAAAAAAGGCCTTGTACCGATTACTGCAAAAGGACATGGCTCTCTGTTTTTTGAAGCACCGTCACTGGAATCAAACGAAGTCTCTGAAGCCGAGATTGCACCCGTGCTGCAAGCGCTAGGCCTTGAGCGCGAGCAGTTGCTGATGATCCGCAGCCTCTATAACGGCTCACCCTGGCTGGGTCTGCTGCTAGACCACCCTGATACGGTGCTGGGCGCGGAGCCTGACTTTGCCGCGCTCAAAAAACTGGGGGCCAAAGCCGGTCTGGCCGCGATCTACGAAGCGGAAGACGATGCTCCGCTGATTGGCCGCTCCAGCCGCGAAGCCCGCGCCTTTGCCAAGCAGGCCGAAGAAGCTACTCAAGAGAAAGTAACTTCTACGCAGCCACGTCTTGAAGTGCGTGCCCTGGTCGGCGAAACCAGCAGTGAAGATCCTGTCACTGGCAGCTTGAACGCCGCGCTGGCCCAGTGGCTCACGGGCGAAGGCCTGCTGCAAGCGCCCTATATCGCCGCCCAGGGCGTGTGCGTGGGGCGCGATGGGCAAGTTCATATACAGACCGGCAGCAACGGCAAGCTCTGGGTGGGCGGCCACACCGTCACCGTGGTCAGCGGCTCGGTGCTGCTCTGAGATCAGCACTCGTCAAAGAAAAAGGCCAGACACCTATTCGGGTGCCTGGCCTTTTTGAATCCGAACCCTATCAGGCGTCCAGGCGCACCAGCCAGCCGTGGCGGTCTGCGGCGCGGCCGTACTGGATGTCGGTCAGTTCCTTGCGCAGCGCCAGGGTGACTTCGCCAGCAGGCGCATTCAGGTCACCCACGGAGAAATCCTTGCCCTTGAGCTGGCCGATGGGAGTGATGACGGCAGCCGTGCCGCAGGCAAACACTTCGGTGATGTCGCCGCTGGCCACGCCTTGCTTCCACTCATCGGCAGACACCTTGCGCTCTTCCACAGTCATGCCACGGTCGCGTGCCAGTTGCAGGATGGAGTCACGTGTGATGCCCTCCAGAATGCTGCCCGACAGCGCGGGGGTCACCAGCTTGTTTTCCTTGCCGTAGACCAGGAACACATTCATGCCGCCCAGCTCTTCCAGGTACTTGCCTTCGGCAGGATCCAGGAACAGCACCTGCGAGCAGCCGTTTTCATAGGCTTGCTCCTGGGGCAGCAAGGAAGCGGCATAGTTGCCACCGCACTTGGCTGCGCCTGTGCCGCCCTTGGCAGCACGGGCAAAGTCGGTCGACAACCAGATCGCCACGGGAGCCACGCCCTTGGCAAAGTAGGGACCTGCAGGGCTGGCGATCACGTAGTAGCTGGCCTTGTGCGCGCTGCGTACGCCCAGAAAGACTTCGTCGCCAATAATGAAGGGGCGCAGGTACAGGCTGGCTTCTTCACCGCCGGGCACCCAGTCCTTATCCACCGCAATGATTTGCTTGAGCGATTCCACAAAGATGTCAACCGGCAGCTCGGGCAAGGCCAGGCGCTTGGCAGAGCGCTGCATGCGCTGGGCATTGGCCGTGGGGCGGAAGGTCCAGATCGAGCCGTCGGAGTGGCGGTATGCCTTGATGCCTTCAAAAATTTCCTGGCCGTAGTGCAGCACGGCAGCGGCGGGGTCCAGCGAGATGGGGCCATAGGGCATCACTTCGGCGTCATGCCAGCCGGCTTCCTTTTCCCATCGCACCGCAACCATGTGGTCGGTAAAGTGCAGGCCAAAACCCGGCTTCTCAAGAATCTTGTCGCGCGCTTCGGCGCTGCGTGGGTGGCTCGAAGCAGTCAGCTTGAACTTGGTGGCAGAGGTAGACACGGGACGATTCCTTCCAGAAGGCATGAGGGCAATGCACCGGCACCGGCAGGGCGCCATGGCAGTTTGTAAGGGCACCGCACAGCGAAGCCGCGCAGCAAGGCCGACAGCGTAGCATGGCATTTTTTGGTTCTTTACAGAATCGCGTGGATACCGGAGCAAGTGTGGCGAACTTTCCCCCAGTGCAGCCCAGTACGTGTCCACTCAGCAGAAGTATTTGCTAACTTTTCGCAAACGGCGTCATGTGACAAATCTGATCGGCCATGGTTTCGGCCTCTTGCGCGTTGTGCGTGACCAGAATGGCGGTCTGGCCTGCGGCACGCAGAATGTCGCGCACTTCCAGCGTCAGACGCTCGCGCGTGGCGGCATCCAGATTGGAGAACGGCTCATCGAGCAGCAGCAAGGCGGGGGACGGAGCCAGCGCCCGCGCCAGCGCAATGCGCTGCTGCTGCCCGCCGGACAACTCATGCGGGAACTTGGCCCCGGCATCGCCCAGCCCCACCACGGCCAGAAGCTCATTCACACGCTTTTCGCGCTCGGCCTTGCTGCTGTGGCGCAGGCCAAAACCCACGTTCTGCACGGCGCTCAAGTGAGGGAACAGGCCGTACTCCTGAAACATCATGCCCACATGGCGCTGCTCGGGCGGCAGATGGGTTCCGGGGCCTGACAGCAGCCGCTCGCCCAAATGGATGCTGCCCGCACGCACGGGTTCAAACCCCGCAATGGCGCGTAGAACCGATGTCTTGCCACAGCCCGAGGGGCCAAGCAGGCTGGCAATATGGCCGGCAGGCACCTGCAGGTCAAAGCCCTGCAGCACGGTGTGCAGACCCTTAGGGGCGGCATAGCCCAGATGCAGCTGTGCAATATGTAGTGAGGCGGTCATGCTGTTACTTCAATTTCAATAGCTGTTTGCACAATACCAATAAGCGCTTGACGCCAATTTCATGCAAATCATTGCTGAGCATTCGACAGTTGCGAGCGGGCCAGCAGCATGACGGGGATCAGCCCCGCCACCACGATACACAGCGCAGCAATCGCACCCTCTTCATAGGTGCCGCGTGCGGCCTCGGCATACAGCCAGGTGGCCAGGGTGTCAAAGTCCGCCGGGCGCAGCAGCAATGTGGCGGGCAGCTCTTTCATGGCATCGACAAACACCAGCATGGCGCTGGTGGCCACGGCCGGGCGCAGCAGCGGCAGGTGGACGCGGCGCAGTGTGGCCAGCCGCCCTTCGCCCAGCAGGCGCGAGGCTTGCTCCAGCGTGGGCGGTATGCGGGCCAGCCCGGCCTCAATGCCGCCTACCGGCATGACCAGAAAGCGAATCACGCAGGCCACCACCAGCACCACGCCCAGCCCCATCAGAGGCAGGCCTTCTGCACCAAACAGACTGGCCAGCCCTGCATCCAGCGCCAGCGCGGGCGTCAGCAGGCCAATGGCCAGCACGGTGCCCGGCACGGCATAGCCCAGAGCCGCCACCTGCGCCGGCCAGCGCGATGGCGCCCGGGTGCTGATGCCGGTGCGTGTGGACCATGCCACCACCAGGCCCGCAGCCACGGCAATCACGGTCACGCCCGCTGCCAGCCCCAGCGTATTGAACAGGCTTGACACCAGCCCCTCAGAAATACCGGTGCCCTGCGCAAAGCGCTTGCCGCTTTCCCATGCCAGATAGGCGGCAGGGGCGACAAAGCCAATCAGCACAGGCGCGCTGCAAAGCAGCGTGGCCAGCCATGCGCTGTAGCCGGGCAGGCGATGCGATTCAATGCCGCGCATGCGCTGGGCAGAGCCAAAGCGCTGGCGGCTGCGGCCTCTGCGCTCCAGCCAGACCAGGGCCACCACGGCCAGCAGCATGGAGCAGGCAATCTGCGCTGCGCCGGCCAGGTCCGAGCGCGTAATCCAGGTCGTATACACCGACACGGTCAGCGTGTGCACGCCCAGAAATTCCGATGCGCCAATGTCGTTCAGCGTCTCCAGCAGCGCCAGACTCAGGCCCACGGCCAGCGCCGGCCGCGCCATGGGCAGGGCTACGCGCCAGAAAGCGCCCCAGCGCGTTTCACCCAGCGAACGCGCGGCTTCCATCAAATGCGCGGGCTGGGTCATGAACATGGCCCGCGCCGTCATATACACATAGGGGTAGAGCGTGAAACCCAGCACAAAGATCGCGCCACCCATGGAGCGCAGATCCGGCAAACGCCACTGGCGCGGGCTGTCATACCCCAGCACCCAGCGCAGCGCGCCCTGCACCGGACCAATGGGATGTAGCAAATCAAGATACGAAAAAGCGACGATATAAGCCGGCATCGCCAGCGGCAGCAGCAGTGCCCAGTGCAGCCAGCGCCGCCCCGGAAAATCATAGGCCGTCACCAGCCATGCGCAGCCCGTTCCCACCAGCAGCACCAGCAGGCCCACCCCCGTCAGCAGCAAGGCCGTGTTGATGGCGGCATCGGGCAGCACATAACGCAGCAGGTTCTGCCAGTGCGCAAAATCGGCCCCCAGTGCCAGCCACGCCAGCGAAGCAATGGGCGCGAACACCCCCAGCGCAATCAACCAGCTTGCGCCCTGCCACACCGGCCCGACGGGCCGCAGCCCTGAACGAAGAAAAGAAAACATCAAAAAATTAGAAATGGAAACGGCCCTTGAACAGGCATGCTCCATCAAAGGAACACCGAGCAAGAGCCGCCTCGCAGCGAAGGTGTTGCCTCCTCCCGCATTGCGAAGCAAGAGCGAGAGAGGGGAAGCGGCAAGCCGCTCAGGGGTGCTTATTTGTCAAAGCCGACCTTGTCGACCAGCAAGCTAGCCGCCTTGCGGTGCTTGGCAATCTCAGCCAGTGGCAGCGGGTCAATCTTGATTTCGCCAATGTTCTGGGCCACGACGGGGTCCAGCGCCACGCCCTTGCGCACGGGGTGCTCGTAGTTAGCCTGTGCGTACATGTTCTGGGCCGGTTCGGACACCAGGAACTCCAGCAGCTTCACCGCATTGGCGCGGTTAGGCGCGTGCTTGGCCACCGATGCACCGCTGATATTAATGTGCGTGCCGCTCTTGGGGTCGTTGAAAGTAGGCTTGATGACCTTGATGGAATCGCCCCACTTGCGTGCATCCGAACCTTCCTTCGCCGCCTTCATATGGCCAACGTAGTAGGTGTTGCCCAGACCTACATCACAGATGCCGCCCAGAATGTCACGGGCAATGTCGCGGTCCCCGCCGGTGGCCTTGCGGGCCAGGTTGGCCTTGACGCCCTTGAGCCACTGCTCGGTCTGTGCTTCGCCATCATGGGCAATCATGGCCGCAATCAGCGCCGTGCTGTAGGGGTGCTGACCAGCGCGCGAGCAGACCTTGCCCTTGAACTGAGGCTTGGCCAGGTCTTCATAGCGGAAGCTGCCGATCTTCATGTCTTTATCGGCATACAGCACGCGGGCACGCATGGACAGCGCAAACCACTGATTGCCCGCATCGCGCAACTGAGCGGGAATGGCCGACTCCAGCGCCGCCGACTTGACGGGCTGGGTCACGCCGCCATCGACCAGATCCAGCAGATTGCCAATGTCCACTGTCATCAACACATCGGCGGGCGAACGCTCGCCTTCGGCCTTGACGCGCTCCAGCAAGCCATCTTTGATGAAAACAGTCTTCACGCCCACCTTGGTCTGGGTTGTGAAGGCAGCCAGCAGCGGCTGAATCAGCGCGGGCTCGCGCGTGGTGTAGAGGGTGATGTCCTCAGCGTGAGCGGACAGCGCAGGAGCGCACAAGCTGGCAACGGCGGCCAGTGCAAACAGGGGACGTCGAAACATGGAAGGCTCCAGAGGGTGAAAGCAGCAGACACAAAAAAACACGCTCCGCTTCAGAACCCCAAAGGCCTCCTTCCAGCTAAGTGCAAGAGGGCCATGAGTTAGTACCGAAAGCGGAGCGTGTTTTTATGCTTTTGAGAATCGCTCGCATCCATCTTAACCGAACGATGGGGTCCCCCTTGGCACCCAACCCGGATGGCGGATACGGTAATGCGAACCAGTCCACATGCACGCTGTCACCCAAGCGCCAGCAGGTCGCAGGCATGACAGCGCCGCCAGCGGCAAAGGCCCAACATCCGCCCCATGGGAACCCTCTACCTTGTGCGCCACGGCCAGGCCTCGTTTGGCGCGGATGATTACGACCAGCTCAGCCCACGCGGCCAGGACCAGTCCGTGCGCCTGGGCGCGTACTGGCGCGAACGGGGTCTAACGTTTGACGCCGTCTATGCCGGCACGCTCAAGCGCCACCAGCAAACGCTGGCCGGCATTGTTCAAGGCCTGGAAGGATCCATGCCGGCGACACAGAGCAGACCCGGCCTCAATGAATACGACAGCGAGGCACTGCTGCGCGCCATTCACCCCGCACCGCTGCCAAAGCCCGATACCCCCGAGCTGTACCGCCATCACTTTCGACTGCTGTGCGACGCACTGGCGCAGTGGATGGGCGGCACCATCAGCCCCGAAAGCATGCCGGACTGGAACGGCTTTTCAGACGGAGTGCATCAGGTGCTGGAAGAAATACGCCACGAGCACAGCGGCCAGAACGTGCTGCTGATCAGCAGCGGCGGCCCCATCTCTACGGCCGTGGGTCAGGTGCTTGGCACATCGCCCGAGGTGACGATTGCCCTCAATATGCGGCTGCGCAATATTGCGGTGACGGAGTTCACCATCAGCCCCAAGCGCCTGATGCTCCAAGCCTTCAACACGCTCAATCACCTGGACAGCCAGGAGCACCGCGCCTGGATTACCAACGCCTGATCGCCCTCAAGCCTAGAGCAGACAAGCGCAAAGTGCTACAAGTCCTGCATGGACTCCCTCTTTCTCACACTCGGTGATACGGCGCTGACCCTGGGTATCGGTTCTCGGCAACACCCTCTACCCATAGGCATTGCCACCTTGGTCAAGGCCTTCCGTCAGCGCATGCCCAGCGCGCTGGCACTGGAAAATGCGATCGCCGATGTGGAGGATGCCGTGATGCCTGCAGGACAATGGCTGCCCGCTGGCGCCAGCCTTCTGCAAACAGCAGATCCGTTGCTGCTTCAACTCATCCACAGTGCTACTGGCAACCCTCAAGCCACACAGGCATCGCGCGAGGCGATCGAGAATCTGTTTGAGGTGCTGGCCCGCCAGTCCCTGCAACCCGGCCATGTCGATGCGCAGTTGCCGCAAAGTCCGGAATTTGCCGCCGCCCTGCTGATACTGCGTGAAGCCATGCATCACTGGGGAATGAGCACCCTGCAAGCACGCAGTAACCAGCCATTCCCTTGAGGCATAGCAGTCAGAACGCTTTACGGCTGCCTCGCGGCATTTTTCGGCGGCACACTGTCTGCATAAAAGTTTCAGACAGAAGGACAAGCATGAAACGCCGCAGTTTTACCCATTCCCTGATCAGTGCCGCAGCGGGGGCTGCCCTGCTGACCGGGTTTGTCACCAGCGCGCAGGCCGAAGGCCTCTCCAACCGCCCCATTCGCATCGTCGTGCCTTTTGGCGCAGGCGGTGTGGCCGATGTGACGGCTCGCGTGGTCGCGCAGCAGCTCTCTACGCAGCTGGGCCAGCCCGTGGTGATTGACAACAAGCCCAGCGCGGGCGGCATTGTGGCCGCGGATACCGTGGCCAAGTCCGCGCCAGACGGCCACACCCTGTTCCTCATGTCCAACGGCAGCGCCGTGACGGTCAATCTGTTCAACAACTTGCCCTTCGACATGGTCAAGGACTTTACGCCCGTGTCCACACTGGGCTACTTTGACATTGGTGTGATTACCGATGCCAAGTCGCCCTTCAAAAACCTGGGCGAGCTGGTGAGCTACGCCAAGGCCAACCCCGGCAAGCTGAACCTGGGCAGCATCAATGTGGGCAGCACCCAGCACCTGGCGGCCGAGCTGTTCAAAACCACCGCCGGTATCGACGCGCAGATCGTGCCCTTCAACGGCACACCCGCCGTGGTGACCGCCCTGCGCGGCAAGCAGGTGGATGCGGCGGTGGAAATTCTTACGCCCATCATGGGCCAGATCAACGCCAAGGCCGTGAACCTGCTGGCGGTGACAGGCGAGAAGCGCTCGCCCCTGCTCCCCGCTGTGCCTACAGCGCAAGAATCTGGCGTCAAAGGCTTTGTGGCTTCTTCATGGAATGCGCTGGCCGCGCCATCCAAGACTCCAGCCGCTGTGATTGCGCGCCTGAACAAAGAAATCACCGCCGCGATGAACAGCCCCGAAGTGACCAAAAAGCTGCGCGAGCTGAATGTGCAGGCGCAGGCCAGCACGCCCGAGCAGACCGCCAAACTGCTGCAATCCGAAATCAAACGCTGGGGCGATGTCATCACCACAGCCAAGATTCCAAAGCAGTGATGCCAACCACTATGCTTTTTGTAGCGTGTAGCGCTTGAAAAAATTGAACTTCAATACAAAACAGCCTGCAAATGCAGGCTGTTATTGCGTGAGCCACTCCTGAATTCAAAGCGGCTGGGGTTTTTTCTCCACTGTGCTCAAGGGCAGATCGTGAATCTCGCCCAGCAACTTGACCAATCCCTCAGCCGATGACTGCACCATGGCCGCGCCGCGCTCTACCGTTGCGGCAATAGCGTTGCCTGCGGCACCGGCGGGGTTGTAATCCTCCATCGCCCAGCCCAGCTTGGCGCTGCGGCCATTGCCGATCAAGTGATATTTGCCGGCCCGCACTTCAGAGGTGGATGCGAAATTCTGCGCCCTCTCCATGTGCACGGTCTCGGGCGCGAGGTGCAGCATCATCGAGGTCTCCACCTCGCCGCCATGCACGCCAAAACGGTGCTCATGCGCGCAGAACTGCTGGTTGGCGGCATCGTCCACCAGCCCGAACCAGCTGGCGCTGTAGACCAGCAGGCCGTGCTTAATGCGCAGCTCGCGTGCCACCACATCCATCACGCTGACCTGACCGCCATGGCCGTTGAGCAGCAACAGCTTTCTGACCCCGGCACGTGCCACGCAAGCGCCTAGCTCCGTCCACAGCGCAATCAGCGTGGTGGGCTGCAAAGTCAAAGTGCCTGCGTAATTGGTGTGTTCGACGGAAAAACCTATGTTCTGCGGCGGCAAGAACAGCACGGGCAAGTCTGCAGGCAACAACGGAAGTGCTTGGGCAATCACGCCATCAATCAGGCTGGCATCCACCGACAGCGGCAGGTGCGGGCCATGCTGCTCCACCGCGCCCACGGGCAGCACGGCCACCGTGTCTGCGGCCAGCCCGCTGGTCTGTGCCTGGGCAAAGTCGTAGGCAGAGGCCTGCGCCCAAAAGCGCGAGGGCCAGCGTGCAGAAGAAGACGGGATATTGCTCATACCCCGCATCGTAGCTGCGCCAGCCGCTCACGGCGAGGTCAGGGCTCAGGCATCAGTCCGGCAAGCACGGCGGCGCGACCTCCTTCACAATCATCCGATGCCTGAAGCCACAACCAGCGCGCAGCGCCAGAACACATCCACAGACACATCCCGGGCAGCGGCCAGGCCGCAAACCCGTGATCTAACCCAGGGTCCCATTGCCAGCACCTTGCTGGTCTTTGCCCTGCCCATACTCGCGGGCAATGTGCTGCAGTCGCTCAATGGCTCGGTCAATGCCATCTGGGTCGGCGGCCACCTGGGCGAAGCCGCCCTGACGGCCACCGCCAATGCCAACAATGTGATGTTCGCGCTGATCGGTGCGGTGTTCGGCATCAGCATGGCGACCAACATCCTGATCGCCCAGAGCATGGGAGCCCACAACATCGGCCAGGCCAAGCGCGTGCTGGGCACCAGCGCCACGTTTTTTGGCGTGGTTTCGCTGCTGATCGCCTTATTGGGCTGGCCGCTATCGCGCCATCTCATGCAGTGGATGAGCACGCCCGAGGCCGCCCTGCCGCTGGCCGAGGCCTATCTGCAGGTCATCTTTCTGGCGATTCCCCTGCTGTTCATGTTCAGCTTTGTGACGGCCGCCTTGCGCGGTGCCGGGGACACCAGGACGCCGTTCTGGTTTTTGCTCATCGTCGTGGCGCTGGACATGGCGCTCAACCCCTTGCTGATCTTTGGCTGGGGGCCCGTTCCGCGCATGGGCATCCAGGGCTCGGCGGTGGCCACGCTGATTGCCAACGGGGTGAGCTTTTTTGCCCTGCTGGGCTGGCTGCGCTTTCGCCGTCACCCGCTGTGGATAGGCCGCCGACAGCTGGGCCTGTTCAAGCCCGATCTGACCATCGTGCGCACCCTGGTCGTCAAGGGCCTGCCCATGGGCGTGCAGATTGTGATGATCTCGCTGGCCATGATCGCCATGATTTCCATGGTCAACGAGCATGGCGTGCAGACGGCATCGGCCTACAGCGCCGCGTTGCAGCTGTGGACCTATGTGCAAATGCCGGCCATGGCCATTGGTGCCGCCTGCTCCTCCATGGCCGCGCAGAACGTGGGTGCGGGCCTGTGGAAGCGCGTGGATGCCACGGCCCGCGCAGGCATGCTGACCAATATTCTGCTGACGGGCGGGCTCATCGTCCTTATCGTGCTGCTGGATCGCTATGTACTGGGCTGGTTTCTGCCCACCGGCAGCGCATCGCTGGAGGTGGCTCGCCACCTCAACCACATTGCGATTGGCTCCTTCCTGTTCTTTGGCGTGACCTTTGTGCTGTCTGGCGTGGTGCGTGCCACGGGTGCGGTGCTGGCCCCCATGCTGATTCTGGGCATCGCCATGTGGGGCATTCGCGTGCCAGCGGCCCGGTTTCTGCAGCCAGTGCTGGGTGTGGACGCCCTATGGTGGAGCTTCCCCATCAGCTCGGCCGCTTCGGTGGTCATGATTCTGGCCTATTACCGCTGGGGCAACTGGCGCAAGGCCGAGATGCTGCCCCGTGCGGCAACGGTGGCCACGGAACCCCCAACCACTCAACCAGATGCAACCCATTCTTTGAACTGCGATGCGCTGCTGGCGCAGTCTCCCGCCAGCGACAGCGTGGCCATTCCTGCCGAGGTAGCTGGCCAGCCGCCCGGGCCGGTGGCCAATCAGGCGAAGTCTTAGAGCGACTAACACTACCCAGGGTTGCATTTGAGACGAGGCGCGAAGCCGCAGGCGGTACAGAAGTACAACAAGGCGAAGCAACGGCTGATCAAGGGTTGTGTTCGCCGCTCTTAATCTGCTCATACAGCCTTCACCTTGGCGGCGCATACTGCCTGACTGGAACCAAATAGCGCAACCCAGCTCCAAACACAGGTCATGCCGTCTCTTCCAATCCTCCCTCGCCTCAATCTCAGCCCCAGACTCAGCCCGTTCGTTCTGTGGTTTTTTGCATTGATTTTGATAGCTACCAGCGCTTTACCTATAAGCGCCAGAGCACAAATCAACCTGGGTTTATCCAGCAGCAAAACCAGCACCTCGGCCGCCGTGGTGCAGACACCACGCGTGCGCGCCGAATTGGTGGCGCAAGCGCCCGATGGGATTGCCGCAGGCCAGACCTTCTGGCTGGGCCTCAAGCTGGCCCATGAGCCCGACTGGCACACCTACTGGAAGAACGCCGGCGACTCCGGCTTGCCCACCGAACTGCAGTGGCAGCTTCCCGCCGGTCTGAGCGCTGGAGCCATTGACTGGCCCACGCCCCACGCCCTGCGCGTAGGCCCGCTGGTCAATTACGGCTACGAAAACACCGTGCTGCTGCCCATTCCGGTCAAGGTTGCCAGCGACTTCAAGGCGCCTGAATCCGGCATGGTGGAGGTACGCCTGTCGGCCAGCTGGCTGATCTGCCGCGTGGAATGCATTCCCGAAAGCGGAGAGTTCGCGCTGCAGATTCCCGTGGGCGGCAGCACCGCCACCCATAGCGAAGACTTCTTCAAGGCGCAAGCCCAGCTGCCTGCAGCGCTGAGCGATAACGGCAAGGCCAGCATTCAAGCCGATGCCAATGCAGCCAAGGGCACGGTGCTGGATGACCGCATCAGCCTGCGCGTCACAGGCCTGCCAGCCGCCCTTCAGGGCAAGACGCTGGAGTTCTACCCCGAAAACGCCGAAACCTTCAGGCATGCCGCCGAGTCCGGCAAGGACTGGCAGCAGCGCTGGGAGGGCAATGTGTGGGTGGCTGAGGGCATCCCGCTGTCTGACATGCGTGGCGAAACGCCCAAGCAACTGGCCATCGTCATCGCGCTCGCCAACAAGGACCGCATCGCAGCGATGGGCAAGGGCGAGCCCATTGCCTGGCGCAGCACGCTGGATGTATCGGGGCAATGGACGCCTGCCATGATGGCCAGCGTCTCCCCCGCTCTGGCCGCTGCGCTTGAAGCCAACAAAAATACGGCGGCTGCACCGGCCCCCACCAGCGCCAGCAACACCGGTATCTGGGCCGCACTGCTGGGCGGATTGATTGGCGGGCTGATTCTCAACCTCATGCCCTGCGTGTTTCCCGTGCTGGCCATCAAGGTGCTGGGCTTTGCGGGTCATGGCCAGAATCGTCGTGCTCAAAAAATAAGCGGTCTGGCCTATACCGCTGGTGTGGTGCTGTCATTTGTAGCGCTGGGCGCGCTGCTGCTGGGCCTGCGCGCTGCGGGCCAGCAGCTGGGCTGGGGCTTTCAGCTGCAGTCACCCATTGTCGTGTCACTGCTGGCGACGCTGTTCACCGTGCTGGGGCTGAATCTGGCAGGGCTGTTTGAGTTTGGCAGCCTGCTGCCCAGCCATATCGCCAGTGCACAGGCGCGCAACCCGGTGCTGGACTCCTTCCTCTCCGGCGTGCTGGCCGTGGCCATTGCATCGCCCTGCACGGCCCCGTTCATGGGCGCCTCTCTGGGTTTTGCGATTGACATGCCCTCCGCACAGGCGCTGACGGTGTTTGCCGCCCTGGGCGTTGGCATGGTTCTGCCTTATCTGCTGGCCAGTTTTGTGCCCGCCGTAGTCAGCTGGCTGCCCCGCCCCGGCGCGTGGATGGAGACCTTCCGCCGCGCCATGGCCTTCCCCATGTTTGCGACCGTGGTCTGGCTGGTGTGGGTGCTGGGCCACCAGAGCGGCATGGACGCAGCAGCTGCCCTGCTGGCCCTGCTGCTGGTACTGGCCGCGCTGATCTGGGCACTGGGCCTGAGCGGCAAAAGCCGTCTGGCACTCAGCGCCATCGCTGTGCTGCTGGTGGCGGGTGTAGGCTATTACGCCGCCCCTCTGATCACCGCGCCGCCGGCAGAGCCGGCACAGGCGCAGAACGGCGAAGGCCAACTATGGCAGCCGTGGACGGCTGACAAGGTTCAGTCTCTGCAAGCGGCCAATCAGCCCGTGTTTGTGGACTTTACCGCCGCATGGTGCGTGACCTGTCAGGTCAACAAGCGCACCACGCTCAGCCATGCGGATGTACTGGCCGCTTTTGAGCAGCACAAAGTGCAACTGCTGCGCGCCGACTGGACAAGGCAGGATCCGGCCATTACCCAGGCCCTGCATGCGCTGGGCCGTAGCGGCGTACCGGTCTATGTGCTGTATGTGCCAGGCAAACCGCCCGTGGTGATGAGCGAGCTTCTGTCCAAGAGCGAGGTACTGGACGCACTGCAGAAAATTTAGCTAGCCGGCCTTCTCAGACCTGCGCCAGTTCCTCGTGCAGGCAGAGATAGTTGCCCTCCGTGTCCTTGAACCAGGCGGCCTTTTCGGAACCCAGCACACAGACATGGTTGACGGTCTTGAAGTCCGGGAAGTCGTAGTCCTCAAACACCACGCCCCGGCTTTTCAGCGCCTCAATGCTCGCCACGATATCGGGCACTTGGAAGCTGATGGCCGTGTGCTCGGCCTTGGTCCCGCCCGGCTTAGGGAACAAGGCCAGAGCACTGCCGCCAACCTGGTAGACAAACTTCCCGTCGGGTCGCAGCGCCCCCGGTTGCAGCCCCAGACACTCTTCGTAAAAAGCGCGGGCACGCACCATATCGATGACCGGCAGCATCGTCGTCACAGCGGAATGGCTCAGCATAGAAGCTCCTTTGCTCGGCGCTGCGGGAGCATGGCCCTGAGTCGAGCAAGCCAAGCTTAGCCCCGGCTTTGCGCAGGAGCCAGAGCGATACCGGCGAATGAACTGGGTGCAATCAACTTTACGACTGTGCACATCGGCCGCATGCGGCAGGCAGCATCAGGCGCAGCAGCCCTATGGCACAAACAGGGTAAACGTTCTAGACTGGAGTTGCCCACAAGCCAGGCTCCACCGCAGTTTCCAGCCTCTGCCAGCCATGCATGCTCTGTCCACTGCGGCCCGCCTGAACAGCACAGGAGGTCAGCCATGCATATCAGTCTGCTCCATTCGTCGCCCCATCAACGCCATTGCCTGCTGCGTGCGCTGGCACTGGCCAGTCTGGCCATTGCAGGCATCGCCTTGCCGTTTGTCTGGGACTTTCTTGCCGCGATCAACAGCATGCCCAAGATGCACTGGCTGCAGCAAATGCTGGAGCAAATGCCTGCCGCCAGCTGGCTGATGATGTTTGTCTGGGGCGGAGCCATTCCTCTGGTCTTGCTACACAGCCTGCAGCAGACGCCTAGCCACAAGCTGCGCACTGTAGTGCTGATGATGGTACTGATGTGGATTGCCGTCACCTGGTACGTACACATGCCCGCCAGCAACCAGTGCACCATGCTGTACGAGTCATGGGAATGGGCCTGCTCCGTTCTGCAATGGGGCTTCAGCATGAGCCTGCTGCTGGCGATTGCGGCCTATGCCTTCCTGATGCTGGGACTGGTGATCAGCTCACTGGGCCAGCTGTCAGAAGGCATGGAGGATGAAAAAAGCCACGCAGCCTGAAATCCGCTGCGCCTGAACCCACAAGCCTGCGGTGATTGCCGCAGGCTTTTTTGATTCAAACTGCACTCAGTTCTTGATACGGCCAAACAGGCGGCGATAGCGCGATGGCAAATCCTGCATTCGCATCATGATGGGCAGGTCTGCCGTGTTGAAGTCGCAATCCCAGGCCGGAGCCCCCAGCACCTTGGCGCCAGCGCGCAGATAGCCCTGAATCAGCGCGGGCGGCTCAACTTGCAAAGCATCGACCGACACATCACTGATGTGCGCCAACTCTTCAGGCAGGGCCACACGCGGGCGAACCTGCAGCCCAGCCTCGGCCAGGTGGGTTTGGCGCAGTTGCTGCCAGATGCGCGCCGGGCCTTCACCATGGGCCAGACCTGGATACTGCATGGGAATACTGGCACAGCCCACCATGGCTTCGAGCTGGTTACGCTGCATGAACTCTGCCAGAGCGCCCCACAGCGCCAGAATCACGCCGCCCTGACGGTGCTCTGCATGTACGCAGCTACGGCCCAGCTCCACCATTTGGTCACGCCAGCCGTTGATGGGGGTCAGATCGAATTCCTGATCACTGTACAGACCTCCGGCACGACGGGCCTGTGCGGGCGTCAGCAGCCGGTAAGTGCCAATCACCTTGTTCTGCACTTCATCGCAGATCATCAGATGCTCGCAAAAGTCGTCGAAAAAGTCGATATCGTGGCCGGCCACAGGCGTCTGCAGCACAGCGCCCATTTCCTCGGCAAAGACCTGGTAGCGCAGGCGCTGAGCCTGCCTCACTTCATCCAGATGTCTAGCCCAGCGCACCTGCAAGCGCAAAGCGGGCGCTGCCGCATGCGCGGGACTAGGGAGAGAAGCAAGCGGCGATCTCGATGCCGAAGCCTGGGATGTGGTAATCGCCTCAAGTATCTCGGGATGCCTCATGCCTGCTTACCTCTCGATGTTGGACGCAGTCGGCGGCCTGCCTGTGCCACACAGTATGTCTGCGTGCCCTCATTGTGAAAAATGCAAATGAAGCCTGCATGGCAGTTGCATGACGTTTGCGTGACGCCCCTCCCTGAAAGCCGCGAAGCCGCAAACAGTGCGAAAGTACTGGCAAGCGACACAACGACATATCAAGGCTTGTATTCGCGGGTCTAAAAAAGCCACATCACCCAGAGGTGTGGATTGCTGCTCGGGAATGTGGTGAATAGAAAAGCCAGAGTGGGCGACAATCAAGCCATGAGCTTCGCCCCCCTGACCAATGACACCTTCCTGCGCGCATGCCGTCGCCAGGCTACTGACTACACGCCCCTGTGGCTGATGCGCCAGGCGGGACGTTACCTGCCTGAATACAAAGCTACCCGCGCCAAGGCAGGGAGCTTCATGGGCCTGGCCACCAATGTGGACTACGCCACCGAAGTGACGCTGCAGCCGCTGGAGCGCTTCCCGCTTGATGCAGCCATTCTGTTCAGCGACATCCTCACCGTGCCTGACGCCATGGGCCTGGGCCTGACGTTTGCCGAAGGCGAAGGTCCACGCTTTGCCAATGTCGTACGCGACGAGGCCGCAGTGGCTGCGCTGGCTGTGCCCGATATGGACAAGCTGCGCTATGTGTTTGATGCCGTCACCAGCATCCGCAAGGCGCTGAATGGCCGCGTGCCACTGATCGGTTTTTCGGGCAGCCCCTGGACGCTGGCCTGCTACATGACCGAAGGCAAAGGCAGCGACGACTACCGCACTGTCAAGTCCATGATGTACTCGCGCCCCGACCTGATGCACCGTATTCTGGAAGTCAACGCCGACAGCGTGGCCCAGTACCTGAATGCCCAGATCGACGCAGGTGCTCAGGCCGTGATGATTTTTGACAGCTGGGGGGGCGTGCTGGCCGACGGTGCTTTCCAGGAATTCAGCCTGACCTATACCAAGCGCGTGCTGGCCCAGCTCAAGCGCACCGGTGTGGACGGCACCGATGTGCCCCGTCTGGTCTTCACCAAGGGCGGCGGCATCTGGCTGGATGACATGAAGGATCTGGACTGCGAAGTGCTGGGTCTGGACTGGACTGCCAATCTGGGCAAGGCTCGCGCCATTGTCGGCGGCCAGGTCGGTGGTCCCGGCAAGGCACTGCAAGGCAATATCGATCCCAACGTGCTGTTTGCAGCCCCAGAGCAAGTCGCCGCACAGGCCCGCGCCGTGCTGGATAGCTTTGGCAAGCCCCACACAGACCGCAGTACCACCGGCCCCACCCACATCTTCAATCTGGGTCACGGCATCAGCCAGTTCACCCCGCCTGAGCATGTGGCCGCGCTGGTCGAGGCGGTGCACAGCCACTCGCGCCTGCTGCGCACACAGGGCTAAACCGAACCAGCAACAAGTGCCTACGCGCATCGCGAAATGGCACTTGCTGCTCACTTTCTGAGCTTTGAGCCCGGTTTCCCCGGGCTAACGACTCAGTCAGCCAAAAGGTTATTGCGCGACAATCGCTTGCTCCTAGCGCAACAAAATCAAAGCAAGCCTTTGATTTAAAAGAATTAAATTTCAGACCCCGAGAAATGAAGCGCCAACGAGGTTTGGCGCTTTTTTATTTTTTCTTGTGGCTCTCGCTTGATAGATAAAAGTTATCCACACGCATCGCTTTAAAAGCCGCACAGTCCCTTGCAAGTGCTTGGATTAATGCTATTTATTAAGGAGTTGCAGACTTTGCGCAGGAGTTTGCACGCATTTAGGTTTAGGGAGCTTCTCGGTTGACAGCAGCGCCCCGCCTGATTTATGCACAGATGTGGCAAAGCAGACTTCTTGTAAGCGCTTGACCTAGCAAAGTTTCCAAAGACACGGAAATCAAATATAAGTATTTGTTTTATATATATTTTTTAGTCCACCAGATCTGTTGCAGATTGACTAACTTCAGACTTAAAAGTTGAGAGCGTCACCTTCGGCCTATTTTTCCTCACAAAGTTATCCACAGACCGCAAAGCCTTTGCAGGCCTCAAAATCTGCTATAGCTCTGAGAACATCGGCCAGACCGATGACTCCAACCCTTCTTCCCGCACATGTCCCACATCGTTCACGTTGCCGTCCAGACCCCTGCCCACAGTGCCGTTGGCGATCTGCTCAGCTACCGCAGCGATGAGGAACTGGCACCGGGCACGCTGGTGCGTGTGCCGCTGGGCAAACGGGAGATGCTGGGCGTGGTCTGGGATCCGCCCGCTAGCGCAGAGCCCATTCCCGAAGGCATTGAGCTGCGCGGCATTGCCGGGGTACTGAAAGGCATTGCACCACTGAGCCAGGAGTGGCGGCGGCTGGTGGCCTTTGCGGCCCACTACTACCAGCGCAGCGTGGGCGAGATTGCCGTATCAGCCCTGCCGCCCCATTTGCGCGATATGACGCCCGAGCAGCTGGCGCGGCGCCTAGCCCCGCCCAAGGCCGCCAAACCCAAACGCCGCAGCAAAAAAGCACAGGCCGAAGCCATAGAAGAAACCGCCGAGCCCGTTGTCGAAGTCACCGCCACGCCGACCACTATCCCTTTGCTAGCACTTAGCGCAGAGCAGGCTTTGGTCTTTGAGCAAATTGAGCAGCAATCTGGCCCATTTTTGCTCTACGGCAGCACCGGCAGCGGCAAGACCGAGGTCTATCTGCGCGCCGTGCAGGCCGTGTTGGATGCCAACCCCGAAGCACAGGCGCTAGTGATGGTGCCCGAGATCAATCTCACGCCCCAGCTGGAAGAGCGCTTTGTCGCCCGCTTCACACCGCAATACGGCACGGATGCCGTGGTCAGCATGCACAGCGGCATGACCAACCCGCAGCGCCTGAGAAGCTGGCTGGCCGCCCACACCGGCCGCGCGCGCATTGTGCTGGGCACACGCATGGCAATTTTTGCCAGCGTACCGCAGCTGGCATTGATCGTCGTCGATGAAGAGCATGACGCCAGCTACAAGCAGCAAGAAGGCGCGCGTTACTCCGCGCGCGACTTGGCCCTATGGCGGGGGCGAGCCACACACTCCAAGGTCATTCTGGGCAGCGCCACGCCATCGCTGGAGAGCTGGCATGCCAGCACGCCCGCGGATAGTGGAGGCCCGGGCCGCTACCTGCGCCTGAACATGCCTAGCCGCATTGGCTCGGCCAGCCTGCCCAAGGTGCGCTTGGTGGATATGACCCAGCAGCCGCGCAAGGCCGTGTTTTCGCCGCCGCTGCTGGACGCGATTACCGAGCGCGTCCAGCGTGGCGAGCAAAGCCTGATTCTGCTCAACCGCCGTGGCTTTGCGCCCGTGCTGTTTTGCGCCGACTGCAGCTGGAAGAGCGACTGCCCGCATTGCAGCGCCCACCAGGTTTTTCACAAAGGCGACCGCACTTTGCGCTGCCACCACTGCGGCTTTACGCAGCGCGTACCCTTTGTCTGCCCCAGCTGCGGCAACCCAGACATCATGCCGCTGGGCAAGGGCACGGAACAGTTGCAGGAAGAGCTGGAGCGCCTGCTGCGCAATGTGCAGCGCCCCGACGGCAATCCGGCCCGTGTGGGCCGCATTGATGCCGACACGACCAAGGCCAAGGGCAGCCTGGAAGAGCAACTGGCCCAGGTACATGCAGGCGACGTCGATGTGCTGGTCGGCACGCAGATGGTGGCCAAGGGCCATGACTTCAGGCGCATCACACTGGTCGCCGCCGTACAGCCGGACAGCGCCCTGTACTCCAGCGACTACCGCGCGCCAGAGCGGCTGTTTTGCCTGCTCATGCAAGCGGCCGGCCGCGCCGGGCGCGATGCGCAATATGTGACGGCGCAGGACAGCCACCCCGAGATGTGGATTCAAAGCCACGACGCGCAAAACGCCGTCTACGCTGCGCTGCGCAGGCACGACTACCCGGCCTTTGCCAAGCAGCAGCTCCAAGAGCGGCTGGACGCAGGCATGCCACCCTACGCCTTTCAAGCCATCGTGCGTGCCGATGCCCGAACGCAGGAAGCTGCGCAGGCCTTTCTGCTGGCCGCCACGCAGGTGGCACGCGATGCCAACCTGCCCTATCTGGACGAAGTTTTCCTCTACCCCCCCATCCCCATGGCGGTGCAGCGCGTGGCCAATGTGGAGCGCGCCCAGATGTTGCTGGAAGCCACCAACCGCAGCGCCCTGCTGCGTTTTCTGAACGCATGGCAGCAATATCTGCACTGGCTGCGCGGACTGCCAGAGCACAGGCCGCTGGTGCGCTGGCTGGTGGATGTGGATCCGCTCAGCATTTGAGACCTCTGACTTCAAGACTTTTCAGCCTCTAGCGCTTGATAAACAAGCGCAGTGCGCTATGAAATTTAAAGAACCCCGTGATGCTTGGCAAATCCATCGGGATTTGCGCGAATGGGCATTCCGGCATGGCTATTGCATGGTGTGAGGCTCGGCTCCACAAGAGGCCGATCCATCACATCACGGAGCACTACTTCATGCAAAAGCAAGCCTTCCGCCAGACACTGCTGGCCGCCACCATTGCCGTTCTCGGCGTTCTGTCTGCACCCGGCGCAGCGCTGGCGCAGGATGCCTCTCCTGCAGCCATGCAGGCGGCCAAAGCCCAGACCGCCAAGCCCAATGTGGTGGTGCTGGCCACAGGCGGCACCATTGCCGGTACAGGTGCCTCCACCGTCAACAGCGCCACCTATACCGCTGCCAAGGTGCCTGTGGACAAGTTGCTGGCCGGACTGCCAGAGCTGGCGCAAGTGGCCAATGTGCGCGGTGAGCAGGTCTTCCAGATTGCCTCTGAAAGCTTTACCAACGACAACCTGCTGACACTGGCCAAGCGCGTCTCGCAGCTTTCCAAGCAGGCCGATGTAGACGGCATCGTCATCACCCACGGCACAGACACGCTGGCCGAGACCGCCTACTTCCTGAGCCTGACCGTGCACACCGACAAGCCCATCGCCGTGGTCGGCAGCATGCGCCCCGGCACGGCCTTGTCTGCCGATGGTGCGCTGAACCTGCTCAATGCCGTCAGCGTGGCGGGCTCCAAGGATGCCAAGGGCAAAGGCGTCTTCGTCACCATGAATGACGAGATCAATACCGCCCGCGATGTGAACAAGGACATCAACATTCAGACGGGTGCTTTCAAGAGCCAGTGGGGCCCGCTGGGCATGGTGGTCGAGGGCAAGAACTACTGGTTCCGCGCCCCCGTCAAGCGCCACACCAATAACTCCGAGTTCAACATCGACAACATCGACAAGCTGCCACAGGTGGACATCGTCTACGCCTACGGCAGCGTGCAGCCCACGGCCGTGAATGCGCTGGTGGCGGCCGGCTCCAAGGCCATCGTCCATGCCGGCACCGGCAATGGTTCGGTCGCCGACCGCATGGTCAAGCCGCTGCAGGATGCGCGCACCAAGGGCACGCTGATCGTGCGTTCATCGCGCGTGCCTTATGGCTTTGTGCTGCGCAACGCCGAGCAGCCTGATGACAAGTACGACTGGGTCGTCGCCCACGACATGCGCCCCGAAAAGGCCCGCCTGCTGACCATGCTGGCACTGACCAAGGGCGCGAGCACTGCAGAGCTGCAGCGCATGTTCTGGGAGTATTAAGCCCTCCTACTGAGCCGCTGATGCGGCTTCCCCTCAAGGGGACGGCAGCCTTTGCCGCGAGACGGCTCTTGCTGGCTGCCTCTTTGCGGGTCCATGCTTGATTTCAGCTTAGAGGTCAAAACAGCGGCTTGTGCAGGTGGTACTTGCACAAGCCGCTATTGTTTTTGCTAGACCATCAAAGCCACGGCAGCGGAAAAGGTCAGAAACGCCAAACTGGTCGAGACCAAGATGATGCGTGCCACACGGCCACTGTGAGCAGCGTAGCGGTCGGTCAGCAGCGAGACATTGCTGGCGGATGGCAGTGCAGCCAGCAGCACCAGCACAACCAGTGTTTCGTGGCTCAGCGAGAGGCCCATGGCCATGGCGCTCATACCCACAGCCCAGACCAGCAGCGGGTGAATGATGAGTTTGGCCAGTGCAATCGGCACATAGTCACGCGCGGCCACGCGCTCGTGGCTATTCATTTGAGAGCGGGCCAGCACCGCGCCAATGGTGAACAGCGCGACGGGAGAGGCGGCCCCGGCCAGCATGGCCACGGTTTTATCCACCGGGCCGGGCAGCACCCAGCCCATGGCCGATGCCAGACCGCCCAGCAAGATGGACCACGGCATGGGGTTGGCAGCCATGCCCTTGAGCGAGCTGCGCACCGCAGTCCAGACACCTTGCCCACCCGCCAGATCCAGCCTCGACAGCGCGATGCAGGCGGAGGTGGTGATGACCATGTCGATGGCCATGGTGACAATGATCGGCCCCGTACTTTGTGCTCCCAGCAGGGCTGCCAGCATGGGCACCCCCATGAAGCCGGTATTGGGAAAGGCGGCGACCAGTGCGCCAAAGGCTGCATCGTTCCAGCCCATGCGCCTGCGGGTCAGCAACACCGTGGCGCCCACCATCGCAGCGGCGCACAGCAGGTAGACCAGGGTGACGTTGATATCCAACAGCTGATGAATGGGCGTCTGCGCGCCAAAGCGATACAGCATGCAGGGCAGCGCAAAGAACAGCACAAAGGCGTTCAGGCCGGGAATCGCCGCCTGCGGCAGTACGCCGCGCCAGGTGGCAATAAATCCGCAGGCCACCAAGGCAAAGAAGGGGAAGGTGATAAGTAGTACGGACAGCACGCACAAATTGTGACAGCGCTCAGGTTTCGCTCTTACTCCTGCGCCATGAAAAAAATTCAGCCGGAGGCATACCCAAAAACAAAGCCTGCACAAGGCAGGCTTTTCCAGGCGGCAGAACTGAGCACCTCAGATCTTGAGCTCTTTCTCCACTTCAGCCACTTTGCGGCGAGCCAGAGCCAGGTTGGCACGGGACTTGTCCAGCACCAGATAAAAGAACACACCGTCGTTGGCAGACACGGGACGGATGATGTGGTACTGCTTTCCCAGCGTAATCAGGATGTCGTCGATCTGATCGTTCAGGTTCAGCATGCGCATGGTCTTGAGCTTGGCACGCACCACTTCGGTGTTACCAGCAGCGGCCAGCTCCATGTCCACTCCACCTCCGACGCTCCCCATCAGCATGCCGCTAGTACTGTCGACCAGTGCACCACAAATGGAGCCGTCAGATGTCATCAGAGCGTTCAGAGAATCTTGAATAGAGGGCATAAATCCACCTTATAAAAAAGCAAGACAAGGAACCCACGCAACCACTGCGCATACTTTCAAACACAGAACCCCGGTGCGCCTGTTTTCAGGGCAGGAACCCGGTTGAAACCTCACCCGCCGCCCAGAGTGCACGGCCTAGCAAGGCGTTCTGATCGACAACCAGACAGAGAACGGCCGGGAATGACCCGTTCACCGCCTGGAAAACCACCGTGCCCGACTCCGTCTCAAACGTCAGGCGCCGGCAATCCTTGTGACTGATTTCATTGGCCACGGCCTTGGCCATGGCCATCAGCGACCCGGCCATGGCGGACAGTCGCTCGGTAGGCAATTCACTGCGAATGCGCAACGCCGTAATCTCGAACCCGTCAGGGGTGCAGAGCAACGCAATGTGCACGCCAGATACAGGGGCCACCACACGCGACAGAATTTCTTGGCCGGCCTCAATGACATGAGTCGGGATCACAAAAGGAGTATGGTTTTTCATAGGGTCTGACTTTGCAGGGACAGCAGCGATGCCAGCACACCGAGGGCGTCCAGCATCTGCTGGCGATCACGGGGATCGGCTTCGACAATGGGCACAACGTCATGGCCCTTGGCCATCAGGGCCGCACTGAAAGCTTCCAGCTGCGCCCCGTTGGCGGTGCGGCAGCTGAGGAGAATCATCAAAGGCGCAGCGTCCAGCTCCGCCGCACCGGTCAGCATCTCGGAGGCGTATTCCACGGCATCCGCATCATTGACATCAACCATCAGCAGTGCGCCCACCGAGGCAGACAGCACCCAGCGTCGCACAAAGTCAAAACGGTCCTGACCAGGGCTGCCTACGAGCTGCAGACGTTCACCAGAGCCCAGATCAATTTCGCCAAACTCGGCACCAACAGTCGTGAACTCTTTGGCGTGTGCGCCTTTGTCCAGATTACGAACATCACTGCCCGCCATGAGTTCTCCGCAAAGACTGCGCAAAGCCGTGGTCTTGCCTATGCCCATAGGCCCTAAAAGGCTCACCCGCATCAGGCCTTGGCCAGGCTGGGGCATAAAAGGTGTCATGAACGTCCTCCGCGCGTAATCCAGCCCGTCAACTTGCTCACCCATTGGCGCGTGACCGACGTAGCTGGCTGCGTTTTTGTTGATATGGGCGCTGCAGACGTCTCCTGAGAGCTACGCAAACTGCAGCGCAATACGGCCTGAACCTGAGGTCGAGACAACAGGGTCAACAATTGAGACATTTCAATGCCCGAATGATCGCTGATGGACTTGGCATCAATCGGCCCGCGTGACAACAGCGCCAGCACCCGCATATTCTGTGCGGTGTTCGCACTGCCAGGCAATGCGACCCACGAGCGCAGCTGAAAGCGGTGCATGCAGTCAAAGCCTTGCTGCTGAAGATCATCCAGAGCCCGCTGCAAAGTCAGCGTGACGCTGACTTTTTGGCGAGCCCTCCAGTCCATGAGAAAGACTGCCGCACGATCGAGCATGTCAATCAGATCGGACAGCGTGAAGTCCACATCCAGGTGAGCGGCCCAACCTTGCGAAGAGCGACCCAGCGGCTGCATCGCTGCCTCTCCACCCACGTAAACCACACAGGGAGCCTTTGTCTCGTCTTTCGACACCTGAGGCGCAAAGCCTTCAAGTACCAGTACTTCTGCCGAATGCCTGGGCACCTGGCGCCAACCAGACAGTGACTTGCGTGCAGCCACAGCAAACAGAGACTCAAAGCGCTGCTGTACAGCAGGCGTCCAGAGCTCTGCAGCCAAGCTTACTTCACCAATGGTTCTCGCCATGCAGAGCACCCTAACTGTGATAGAAAAAATAAATAGCCCATATCAAACCATAGCAAATTCACTTGATACTCGGCATATTCAGTCAGACATTACACAATCTTTCACACTACAAAACTAACACCTTATTACAACTAATTATTAGAGCTACGCGCACTCACCAATGTAGGTAAAACGCTCACTGTGTCCCTTCTTTTTGTCAGTTGTGAGAAGCGCGATCAGAGCTGTTCTCAGTGAGGCGGTATGCTGCCAGTCCTTGTTTTTGATGATGGGTCACTCTGCGTCATGTCCGTTGGTCTCAATCTCGCTCAGCTTCAGGCCGTGCATTACACCGAAGGTCCCTGCCTTGTTCTGGCCGGTGCCGGCTCGGGCAAGACCCGTGTGATTACGCACAAGATCGGCCGCCTGATCGAGACCGGTCTGGCACCCCGCCGCATTGCGGCCATTACCTTTACCAACAAGGCTGCGGCTGAAATGCGCGAACGCGCTGCCGGGCTGATTGGCCGGCAGGCCAAGGAAGTGCTGATCTGCACCTTCCACTCACTGGGCGTGCGCATGGTACGCGAGGATGGCCATATCCTCGGCCTCAAGCCCAAGTTCAGCATTCTGGATACCGACGATGTGACCGGCATTCTGAAAGACTGCGCCGGGGTCACCACCGATGTGGCTACTGCTCGTCAGTGGCAGTGGACTATCAGCGGCTGGAAAAACAACGGCTGGGACAGCCGCAAGGCGCTGGCCATGGCCCAGGACGACAACGAGCGCAGCACCGCCCTCATCATGCAGCGCTACGAAGAGCGCCTGACCGCTTACCAGAGCGTGGACTTTGACGACCTGATCGGCATGCCCATGCGCCTGCTCAAAGGCCACCCAGAAGTACGTGAGAAATGGCAGCGTCTGCTGGGCCATGTGCTGGTCGATGAATATCAAGACACCAACGCCACGCAATACGATTTACTGAAGATGCTGGTGGGCGAGCGCGGCCACTTCACGGCCGTGGGTGACGATGACCAGAGCATCTACGGCTGGCGCGGTGCCACGCTGGACAATCTGAAGAAGCTGCCGGTCGATTTTCCGCAGCTCAAGATCATCAAGCTGGAGCAGAACTATCGCTCCACCAGTGCTATTTTGCGGGCAGCCAACAATGTGATCGGCCCCAACCCCAAGCTGTTTCCCAAGACGCTGTTCTCTGAACTGGGTGAGGGCGAGCCCGTGCGCATCGTCGACTGCGACACCGAAGAGCATGAAGCCGAGCGCGCAGTGGCCCGTATTCAGGGGCTGCGAGCCAGCATGAACCCGCAGCCGGCGTGGAAGGATTTCGCCATCCTCTACCGAGCCAACCACCAGGCCAAACCGTTTGAAAAGGCGCTGCGCAAGGCCAGCATTCCGTACAAGGTCTCAGGCGGCACCAGCTTCTTTGACCGGGCGGAAATCAAGGACCTGTGCGCCTGGTTCCGCCTCTGGATCAACAACGACGATGACCCGGCGTTTCTGCGCTCCATCGGCACACCCAAACGTGGCATTGGCCACACCACGTTAGGCAAGCTGGGCGAATTCTCAGGCGCACACAAACTGAGCATGTTTGGCGCGCTGTTCAACGCCATGCTGGAAGACGCCTTGCCCAAGAAGGCCTTCGAGAGCCTGCTGGAGTTTGGACGTTACATCAACGACCTGGAGTATCGCGCTCGCCATACCTTGGGAGTCGATGCTTCTCGTGCCTTTTTGATGGACTGGCTCAAGGAAATTGGCTACGAACAGTATCTGTACGACAGCGAAGACAGTGAGTCCGTAGCCGCTGCTCGCTGGAGCAATGTGCTGGAGTTCTGCGACTGGATGGCACAGCGCGCTGGCGGCAAGATTGAAGATGCCGCAGGCACGACCACAGAGACCGAAGTCAAGAGCCTGTTGGAGGTCTCACAGAACATCGCCTTGCTTTCGACTATCAGCGAACGGGAAAAAGAGCAGGACATGGTCGTGCTCTCCACCCTGCACGCCTCCAAAGGTCTGGAGTGGCCGCATGTCATGCAGGTCGGCGTAACCGAGGGAATGCTGCCTTTCAAGCTCGACGATGACAACGGCAAGCAGCAAAAGGTCAGCGATGAAACAGCGGCCCGCCTGCAGGAAGAGCGCCGCCTGATGTACGTGGGCATCACCCGCGCCCAGCGCACGCTGGCCGTCAGCTGGACCAAACGCCGTAAGAAGGGCCGCGAAATGGTGGCCTGCATGCCAAGCCGCTTTATCAAAGAGATGGGACTGGACGCGGCCACCGCCAAGGAAGACCCGCGCGAAAAGCTGCGCAAACTGCGCGAAGAATTTGCCGCACGCAAAAGCCCTGCCGTACCGGGCGCGGCCAACTGATACCGAACATGACTCTGAAAACTCTGCTTTTCATAGCTGCAAGCGCTTGTGCAACGGGCGCTTGGGCGCAATTTGATGCAAGTATCACCAGCGCTTGCCCGCAAGACTGGCAGATGTCCGACAAGCAACTGCAAGGCGAATGGCTAGGCTCAATCAAAGGCAGTGACGAAAGCATTCTTATCGTCCTGGGGCCGCACCCTGAGTGGGAGGGCAATGTCAAAGGCCGCATCAGCCGCCCCGGCAGCAACCACCCCATGGTGGGCGATGTGAACCAAGGCTCTGTTACGCTGGAAGAAAGCGCAGATGGCTCACGCATCACCGGCACCTGGCTCGGCGAGGTCACGGAAGGCAGCTGCGGCACAGAAATTCACGGCAGTTACCTAGAGGGAGAAGATGCTCCACCTCATGCGTTCATCATGCGCAAGGCCAAGCCTTGAACAGCTCCTGATGCAGTCCTTGGCAACCCGCCCGAAACCCCTTTGACCCCATGAGCCAACGTCCCCTCGCACTGCACCCATTGACCCTGAGCATCAGCCTGGCGCTGATGACCGGCCTGACTCCATCCATAGCCAGCAGCGCTGAAACACCGCCCCCAGAAAACTGGCAGCAATGCGCCGCCACCACCAGCAATACCGATCGCCTGGCCTGCTTTGATGCCTGGGCACTCAAGCAAAATCCGCAAATCCCCCCACCGGCAACCACCTGGGTCGCGCCTCTAGCCAGCGCACAGGAACCCGTTGCGCTGGCTCCCGTCAGCAATGCCGCACCCGTGATCGCCGTGACCGAAACCGGCCTGGCCCTGACGCCCACCAACGGCGGCTGCCGCGACCCGCGCTACAGCGAAATGTCGCGCTACTTTGAGCTGGAGCCTGGCTCTGACTGCGGCACTTTCAACTTCCGCGGCTACCGGCCCATGTCCGTCTCCGTGGTCGTCGGCGATGAGGTCAACCAACAGCCCTACTCGCCAAGCCGTGGCTTGGCCACTGAGCAGCCGTATCAGAAGCATGAAATGCGACTGCAGCTCTCGGCACGTACCAAGATTGCCTCTGGGCTGCTGACCGGTCCCACATCGCCCGGCAAGGACTCGCTGTGGTTTGGCTATTCTCAGCAGTCTTACTGGCAGCTGTTCAACAGCGACATCTCGCGCCCATTCCGCACCACGGACCATGAGCCCGAAGTCTTCTACGTCTACCCCACAGACGCCAAGTTGCCCTTTGGCTGGCGCTGGCGCTATTCCGGCATCGGACTCGTGCACCAGTCCAACGGCCAGAGCAACCCGCTCTCACGCAGCTGGAACCGCTGGTACCTGATGACAGGGGCAGAGCTGGACAACCGCTGGCAGGTCAACGCCAAGATCTGGAAGCGCATGAAAGAAAGCGCGCTGGAAGACGACAACCCCTACATTCAGGACTACATCGGCCGTGGCGAAATCAAGCTGGGCTGGAACGTCAACCAGCAAAACTACCTGAGTCTGACCGCACGCGGCTCGTTGGGCCAGGGCAAGGGCTCGGGTCGCGTTGAGTGGCTGCGCACACTGGGCGAAGGCTGGAACGGCGGCAAGAGCAATCTGCGCCTGCATGTGCAGCTGTTCAGCGGCTATGGCGACAGCCTGATTGACTACAACAAAAAACGTACAGTCTTGAGCGTAGGCCTGAGCCTGCTGGACTTTTAAACGCAGCAGTCGGGCTTCAGGTCAGAAAACCCGAAGCCTTGACCTGCGCCACCAGCAAATCCGTAAACCGGGCATAGCCAGCGGCATTGGCATGCACCTGATCAGCGCGCAACGCGCTATCGCTGAGTACATGGCTCCAGGCATCGGCCAGCAGCGGCACCTTCTTGTCTTCGGCCAGTGCTTTGTAGATAGCGTGATCTTTCATGCGCCCGGTCAGCGCGGCACTCAGGCTCAGCTCAGGTACGGCCACCAGCAGCACGGGAATGGCTTGGCTTTTGCACACCTGCAGCATGCCGTTGATATCGGCCTGCACCGCTTGCGCGCTCTTGCGCTGCAGCCAGTCATTGCCACCAGCACACAAGATCACCAAGGCTGGCTGATGCTCATCAATCAAACCGGGCAGTCGCGCTGCAATCTGGCTGCTGGTCTCGCCAGAGATACCGGCATTCACCACCTTCCAGCCCGTGCGCTCAGCCAGCACGCTGGGGTAGGCCGTGTCCGCACTGGCACCCACGCCTTGCGTCAAAGAATCGCCCAGCGCCAGCACCGTTGAACCTGCGGAAATGGCCGCGGCTTTAGGCACTTTTTTCCCGCAAGCCGTCAGCAACATGCTGCTGCCCGCCACGACTGCAGCGGCACGAAAACCTTGAAGAACATGGCGTCGGTACGGGTCAAATATCGGCTTCATGGCATCTCTCAAAACAGTGGAATGGCAGCGACGGGGAAAGCCCCTTTCTCTCCGAGGATAGCTCAGCCCCCGCGATCCAAACCATGCATTGCTGCACAACAGAAAAACAGCAAAGCAGCAGCCATAAAAAAGCCGCTGCAGCCAAAGCGCAGCGGCTATGCAAGATCAGGCGGGTAATCAGTCTGGGAGCACGGCCGTCACCTCAATTTCGACCTTGGCCCGGTCTTCAATCAGCGCGGCCACCTGCACCGCCGTCATGGCCACGCTGAAGGAGCCGATCAGCTCGCGGTAAGCCTTGCCAATCTCGACCTGCTGGGCCAGATAGTCCTTCTTGTCGGTGATATACCAGGTCATGCGCACAATGTGCTCTGGCTTGGCCCCACCTGCCGCCAGCACCTCCACAATGTTCTGCATGGCCTGCCGGGCCTGACCCGCCAGATCATCGGTGTGGAACTGTCCGTGTGCATCCCAGCCGATCATGCCGGCCACATAAATCTGGCGACCACTCACGGCCACGCCATTCGCATATCCCTTGGGCCGGGGCCAGCCCGGTGGCAGCAGTACTTGCATGTTCAGCTCCTGTTTTCTGATGGATTAGATGAACTCGACCAGCGCTCCATGGCCTGGCGTATATGAGAGGGAACATTGATGGCCTGATGCGTCTGCAGACTCGTGAAGACCAGCACCTTCTGCGCTGCGACACGCAACTGGCCATCCGGCCCGGTGCAGTCCAGCGCCAGCGTCAATGAACGGTTACCCAGCTTGCGGATGCTCAGGCCCATATTCACCCTCTCACCCATGCGGGTGATAGCGCGGAAATCGCACTCCAGATGAACAATGGGCAGGCCCACTTTGTCAGTCTGCAGCATGTGCGCATAGCTCACGCCCAGCGCTTGATCGAACCAGTCTTCCACCAGTCCGTTAAACAGCACCAGATACTGCGGAAAGAAGATGATGCCCGCCGGATCGCAGTGCGCAAATCGAATTGGCACCTGCACCGCAAAGCGCTTTGAATTCATCGTCACGTCATTCATACAAACCAGCTCTTTCAATCAAAACAGCCTGCAGCGCTCACCAGTCCTGCGTAGGCAGCTTTTAAAAACATAGCAATCAGGTTTCATGCAGGCGAAAGCGCTGCAGCTTTCCCGTGGCCGTACGCGGCAGCTGGGCTACAAACTGCACCGCGCGCGGATATTTGTAAGGGGCCACCGTGCTCTTCACAAAATCCTGCAGCTCCATGCCCAAGGCATCGCTTGCGGCATAGCCTGCGCGCAGCACCACAAAGGCTTTGACGATCTGGCCGCGCTCGCTGTCTGGCACGCCAATCACGGCGCATTCAGCCACTGCGGCGTGCTGCATCAGCGCCTCTTCCACCTCGGGTGCGGCGATGTTGTAACCCGCCGAAATAATCATGTCGTCCGTGCGCGCCTGGTAGATGAAGTAGCCGTCTTCGTCCATCAAATACGCATCGCCCGTCAGGTTCCAGCCCCGGCTTACATAATTGGTCTGGCGGCTGTCATTCAGGTAGCGGCAGCCCGTAGGTCCTTTTACCGCCAGCTTGCCCACGGTGCCTGCAGGAAGCTCATGACCATCGTTACCCACCACCTTGGCGTGGTAGCCGGGTACCGCCTTGCCGGTGGCACCGGGGCGCGCATCTTCTTCGCGGTGCGAGATGAAGATGTGCAGCATCTCCGTCGATCCAAGGCCGTCGATGATTTCAATGCCCGTGGCGGCCTTCCACAAGGCGCGTGTCGATGCTGTCAATGCCTCGCCGGCTGAAACGCATTTGCGCAACCTAGTTCTGCGCACGCGCTCGCTTTGCTGCGCCATGACGCGGTACGACGTGGGTGCGGTAAACATCACCGTGGCACCAAATTTTTCCAGCCCATCAACCAGTTGCATGGGTCCGGCTTTTTCGAGCAAGACCATGCTCGCGCCAATGGCCATGGGGAACAGCACTTGCCCGCCCAGACCAAAGGTAAACGCCAGCGGCGGACTGCCAATGAACACATCGTCGGCATTGGCGCGCAGCGTGCTCACCGGCCAGCAGGCGCACACCGCCATCACATCGCGGTGAAAGTGCATGGTGGCTTTGGGGATGCCCGTGGTGCCCGAGGTAAAGCCCAGCAAGCAAGTGTCTGTCGCAGCCGTATCGACGGCGTTGAACTGTGCCGATGCTGCCTGCATCAAGGGCTCCAGCGCATTGGCCGCATCATGGCTGTTGAAGAACAGCACATGCTGCAGAACCGCGCATTTGTCTTTGGCACCCAATACCTCGGTGCGCAAAGCCTCGTCGCACAGCGCATGGCTGATCTGCGCAATATCGACAATGGTGGACAGCTCCTTGGCCCGCAGCAGCGGCATGGCGGCCACTGCCACGCCGCCAGCTTTCATGACGCCAAACCAGCTGGCCACCATCATCGGGTTGTTGGGCGCGCACAGCAGCACGCGGTTGCCGGGCACCAGGCCTTGCTGCACCAGCACATTGGCAATGCGGTTGGCTTTTTCCTGCAGCTCGGAATAAGTCCAGCGCACGCCTTCGGCCTGAATGCAGAGACGCTCACCTCGCCCTTCGCGCACATGCTTGTCGAGCAATTCCACCGCACAGTTCAATCGCTCGGGGAATTGCAGCGCGGGCAACTCGAAGAGGAACTCGGGCTGCAGCTCGGGCGGCGGCAGATGGTCAGCCGCAAAGGTATCGATATGCGCGGTGTACGACACGGTGTTCGACATGACTCCGACCTTTCAGGCAAAAACAGGCTCTAGCGCTTTAGCTACGAGCGGTATCAGCTATGGTTTTTGATGACATCGCGCCCAATGATGAGCTGCTGCACCTCGGTCGCACCTTCGTAGATGCGCAGGGCGCGAATCTCGCGGTACAGGCGCTCTACCGGCTGCTCGCTGACCACGCCCAGCCCACCCCAGATTTGCACCGCCGCATCAATCACCTGCTGGGCGTTTTCCGTCGCCGTCATCTTGGCCATCGCCGCTTCGCGCGTCACGTTCTCGCCTTGGTCACGCATCCATGCCGCGCGATAGGTCAGCAGCGCGGCGCTGTCGATCTGCGTCGCCATCTGCGCAATCTTGGCCTGCGTCAGCTGAAAATCCGCCAGCACGCCATTGAACATCTTGCGCGTGGTAACCCGGTGCAAGGCCTCGTCCATCGCCCTGCGTGCAAAGCCCAGCGATGCGGCGGCCACTGAGGTGCGAAATACATCCAGCGTGCGCATGGCGACCTTGAATCCTTCACCCGCCGCGCCCACGCGCTGGCTCACAGGCACGCGACAGTTGGTGAACCGGAGCCGTGCCAGAGGGTGCGGTGCAATCACATGAATGCGCTCGGCAATTTCAAAGCCGGGCGTGCCGGCCTCCACAATCAGCGCGGATATGCCGCGTGCGCCCGGTGCCTCGCCCGTGCGGACAAAGACGACATAGATATCGGCAATGCCGCCGTTAGAGATCCAAGTCTTCTCGCCATTGATGACGTAGTGATCACCATCCAGCGTGGCCTCGCAAGCCATGGCAGCGACATCAGAGCCTGCATCAGGCTCTGACAACGCAAAGGCCGCAATCGCACCGCCTTTAGCGACGCGTGTCAGGTTGCGCTTTTTCTGCTCTGCTGTACCCGCCAGCGATATGGCGCCAGAACCCAGCCCTTGCATGGCAAACGCAAAATCGGCCAGTCCGCTGTGCCGCGCCAGCGTTTCACGAATCAGGCAAATGGCGCGCGTATCGATCTGCTCACCCGCGCCGCCATAGGCCTTACCCGCCACGGCATGCCTGAGCCAGCCCGCCTCGCCCAGCGCCTTGACCAGTTGCCTGCATTCGGCATCCACGTCGGAGCCATGTCCATGCTCTATGTTCTTCGTCGCCCAGGCATCCAGAGACTGCGCCAGACGGGCGTGGTGGGGCTCAAAAAAAGGCCATTTCAGATAGCTGCTGTCTGCCATGTCAATTCCCTTCGAACTGAGGCTTTTGCTTGGCCACAAAGGCGTGGTATGCCCGCGAGAAATCTTCGGTCAGCATGCAGATGGCCTGCGCCTGCGCCTCGGCCTCAATGGCTTGCTCAATCGTCATGGCCCATTCCTGGTGCAGCATGGTCTTGGTGATGCCATTGGCAAAGCTTGGGCCTGCAGCCAGATCGGCAGCCAGCTTCTGCGCCTCGGCCAGCACGGCTTCAGGCTCGCACAGGCGGTTAAAGAAGCCCCAGCGTTCGCCCTCTTCACCACCCAGACTGCGGCCGGTATAGAGCAACTCGCTGGCACGCCCTTGCCCAATGATGCGTGGCAAAAATGCACAAGCACCCATGTCGCAGCCCGCCAGCCCCACGCGATTGAACAGGAAGGCCGTCTTGCTGCGCGCCGTTGCCAAGCGCATGTCTGACGCCATGGCCATGATGGCACCCGCACCGGCACACACACCATCCACCGCAGCGATGATAGGCTGCGGGCAGGCGCGCATCATCTTGACCAGCTCGCCCGTCATGCGGGTGAACATCAGCAATTCAGGGGCCTTCAATGCCACCAGCGGGCCGATGATTTCATGCACATCGCCACCCGAACAGAAATTGCCACCCGAGCCCACCAGCACCACCGCTTTCACATCGGTGGCCCACTTCAGGTTGTGAAAAAGGTCGCGTAGCTCGGCGTATGACTCAAATGTCAGCGGGTTCTTTCGCTCAGGCCGATTTAGCGTGATCGTCGCCACGCCATCTGCCACCTGCCACTGAAAGTGCGTGGCCTGATAGCCAGCCAGCGGCTTGTGGTTGCCAGCGACCAGCGCCGGGTCGATTTGGTATTCACTCATAACAACCTTTCTGTTCATTTCGTCCGATTTCTCGAAATACCCACAGCCTCAGCCAGTGGCACCGAGCAAGAGCCGCCCCGCAGCAACGAAGGTGTCATCCCCTTGAGGGGAAGCCGCAAAGCGGCTAAGGGGCTCATTGATTCACATCACTTCGCCTCCGGCGACGGCTATGGACTGGCCCGTGATACTGGCCGCGCCTTTACCGCAAAGCCACAGCACCGCATCAGCCACTTCTTGCGGCTGCACCAGCCGACCTTGCGGGTTGCTTTTGACGAACTCGGCCAGTGCCTCATCGGCACTGCGGCCAGTTTTCTCCACCACGCGCTCGATGCTGGTTCTGACCATGTCCGTTTCGGTATAGCCGGGGCACACCGCGTTCACGGTGATTCCTTTTTTGGCGTACTCCAGCGCCAGCGCTCGCGTCAGACCCACCACACCATGCTTGGCCGCCACATACGCCGCCACATAGGCATAGCCCACCAGCCCTGCGGTGCTGGCCACGTTGACGATGCGGCCCCAGCCAGCAGCAGCCATGCCAGGCAGCACTTGTTGCATGCAAAGCATGGTGCCGGTGAGGTTGACGGCCAGCATCTGCTGCCAGTGCGCGGCGTCCATCTTCATGAACGGTGTGCTGCTGGCTTGGCCTGCGTTGTTGACCAGAATATTGATAGCACCTTGCGCTTTGATCGCCTGGGAAAACGCCGCTTTGACCTCTGATTCATTCGCTACATCGGCCAGCACTATCTGGCAGCGGCCGGGGTGCTCATCCGACATTGTCTGCAGTGGCTCGGCACGCCGCCCCAGCACCGTGACGCGTGCACCGCTGGCCAGAAGCTGGCGGGCGATGGCCGCGCCAATGCCTTGACCAGCACCGGTCACCAAAGCATGTTGATCGCTTAAATCACGCGTCATTTATTAGCCTTCTCACGTTCAAACAGGCTTTCCATCTGGCGCTTGCCCGCGTAGTACTGCTTGGGCCAGGCGATGGCGGTGTAGCCAATCTTGGCAGCCTCGGTCAACGTCCACGCCGGGTTGGCGAGATGCGGGCGCGCCACGGCGCACAAGTCGGCTCTGCCTGCGGCGATGATGCTGTTCGCGTGATCCGCCTCGCTGATCGCACCCACGGCCATGGTGGCAATACCGGCTTCTTGCCGGACGCGGTCGGCAAACGGGGTCTGGTACATACGGCCAAAAACGGGCCTTTCGAGCTTGCTGACTTGACCGGAGGAGCAGTCGATCAAGTCTGCGCCTGCAGCCTTGAAGGCCTTGGCAATCGCCACCGCATCTTCCGGCGTGGTGCCGCCTGGCACCCAGTCGTGGGCCGAGATACGCACGGACATGGGCTTGTCTTTCGGCCACACGGCACGTACAGCCCTGAACACCTCCAGCGGGTAGCGCAAGCGGTTTTCCAGACTGCCGCCGTATTCATCGCTTCGGTGATTGGTCAGTGGCGAGATAAAGCTCGACAGCAGATACCCGTGCGCGCAGTGCAGCTCCAGCCAGTCCACGCCAATGTCAGCCGCCATCTGCGCACCCTGCACAAACTGCTGCAGCACCTCGTCCATATCGGTACGGGTCATGGCTTTGGATATCTGGCTGACGCCTTGCAGGTATTGCTGCTCCGACGCGGCCATGATGGGCCAGTTGTCTTGCTCCAACGGTAGATCGGTACCATCCCACGCCAGCCGGGTCGATGCCTTGGCGCCGGCATGGCCGATTTGCATGGCGAACTTGGCATCGGTATGGGTATGAATCCAGTCGCTGATGCGCTTCCAGCCTTGCTTTTGTTCGTCGGAATAGGTCCCTGGGCAACCGGGGGTGATACGGCCCTCGGGGCTGACGCAGGCCATCTCGGCAAACACCAGACCGGCACCGCCCATGGCCCGTGCACCCAGGTGCATCAAGTGGTAATCGCCGGGCACGCCATCGACCGCGGAGTACTGCGCCATGGGCGAGACCACGATGCGGTTCTTGAGCGTGAGACTGCGCAGCCTGTAGGGCAAAAACATGGGCGGCGGCGCTTTGCCTTGCGTCTGCACACCATTCTTTGCGGCCAGCCATTGCTCGTAGCCGCCCAGCCACTCTGCATCGCGCAGACGGAGGTTCTCGTGGCTAATGCGCTGACTACGCGTCAGCATGGAGTACATGAACTGTTCAGGCTCCAGCTGGTCGCAATAGCGCTTGCCGCAGACCTCAAACCATTCCATCGCATTCCAGGCCGCATTCTGAATGCGCAACGTCTCCACACGCCGCGCCTCCTGGTAAGCAGTCAGCACCGCCGGGATTTGTGCCGGCACATCGCCCATCTGCTGGAACTGGCGGGCCAACTCAATGGCATCTTCAATCGCCAGCTTGGTGCCAGAGCCAATCGCAAAGTGCGCCGTGTGTACCGCATCGCCCATCAGCACCACATGGCTGCCCTTGGCATTACGCAGCCACCATTGATCGCACACCACGCGCTGAAAGTTGATCCACGCCGAGCCCCGCAGATGGCGGGCATTGGTCATCAGCTTTTCGCCTTGCAGATTGTCTGCAAACAGCTTTTCGCAGAAGGCGATGGACTGCTCCTGGTCCGCGGTATCCAGGCCGCTGGCTTTCCAGGTTTCTTCCGTGGTCTCGACAATGAAGGTCGACGTCTCGTCGTCAAACTTGTAGATATGCGCCTGAAACCAGCCGTGTTCGGTGCGAACAAAGTCAAACGTAAACGCCTCGTACACCTTCTTGGTTCCCAGCCAGATAAAGCGGTTGGGGCGGGTAACGATATCGGGCTTGAAAATATCGGCGTGCAGCGAGCGGATACGCGAGTTCACGCCATCGCTGGCGATGATGAGGTCGGCATCCGCATAGTCTTCATCGCTTTGTGCATCCGTCTCGAAGACGAGCTTGACGTCGAGCTGCTCACAGCGCGCTTGCAGAATGTTCAGCAGGTGCTTGCGTCCAATGCCCACAAAACCATGGCCGCCAGAGCGAATCTTGCGCCCCTTGAACAACAGCTCGATGTCGTCCCAGTGGTTGAACGCCTGCTCCACCTGCGCAGCGGTGACGGGGTCCCAGTCGCGCATATTGTCCATGGTGGCATCGGAGAACACCACACCCCAGCCAAAGGTGTCGTAGGGCTTGTTGCGCTCCACCACCGTCACATCATGGGCCGGGTTCATCTGCTTCATCAGCAGTGCGAAGTAAAGGCCAGCGGGGCCACCACCTATGCAGACAATTTTCATGACAGCCATCCGCTCCAGACACGTTGAAAAATTACTTTATGTCTAAATTATTGATGTTTGAAATTTTCACTAAAATCAGGCCAAACCCTGAATCACAAAAATCTCAGCATGAGCACCATGCCACCTATGGCCCAAAAAAACTTGGATACATCCATCCCCACGCCTGAAGCCTTGGGGCGCGAAGCCGGTCTGTCGCATGACGACCATCAGGCCGTGCGCCTGTGGCTGCGCCTGCTGACTTGCAGCACGCAGATCGAGCAACTGATTCGCACGCAGCTGCGCAATGAATTCGGCACCACCTTGCCGCGCTTTGACTATCTGGCCCAGCTCAGCCGCTTCCCCAAAGGGCTGCGCATGAAAACGCTGTCTGAGTACCTGATGGTGACTGGCGGCAATGTGACGGGATTGACCGACCAGCTGGTCGCCGAAGGCTGGGTGGAACGCGTGGCCGATGAAGAAGATCGCCGCTCCATGACGGTGCGGCTGACGCGGACAGGGAAAAAGCAATTCAAAACCATGGCTGCTGCGCATGAGCAATGGCTTGAGCAGTTGCTGGCCCCGCTGGGCGGCAAGAATACCCATGCGCTGTACGAGCAACTGGGGCGCCTAAGACAGGTGCTGAGCGTCCCGGAAAGCGACTGAAACTCGCGCCAAGGCCGAAAAACACCCTCTTTCAGGCGATTTCGTAGAGAATCCCTGCACGCAGTCTTGCGCGCCACAGGCTTGAGGGCATGCTTCATGGATTTACTGCATCTGATGTATCAGCTCAGATCGGGGCACTACTATCTCTACGACATGCGTGATGCGCCCAATGCCATCACGGGTGAGCGCCCTTACCGCCTCAAGACCGAGCTGGTCGCCATTGCTTTTGATCGCATCACAGGCCGCGTGCACCAGCACGGCCCCCCCACCCGCATACATTCATGGGCCATGGGTGCGCAGCGCCGCCTGCGCATGGCGGGCGACTGGGAAGCTGCAGACCGGCTGGTTGTGGTGTCAGGCCCGCTGCCTGAAGAAGAAATCAACAAATGCCTGCGCGTGCAGGGCTACTGCCGCTGGATGCTGATGCGCCTTGCCAGCATGCCGCATGGCAAGTTGAATGCCCGCCGCAACGCCGGCCACAGCAGCTGGCAAAGGCGCGAATCCAGCCAGCAGCGTCGAGCGGCATGATTAAGTAGCAAACAAGCCTCAAGCGCTTATTCATCAAGCGCAAGAAGCTATCAAATCAGGACTTTATTCTTCTCCGGGATCTTCCTCGGCATCCCGCTCTTCTGGCATTTTGACGATCATCACCGGCAAGCCGCTATGTCGCGCCACTTCGCGTGAGACCGAGCCAATCAGAATGCTGCCCAGCCCCCCCTTGCCCGTGGCACCGATAAGGATCATCTCGCACTCGGTACTCGTGGCAATATCGATCAGGGTGTTGGCCTCTTCACCCAGACTGATCTCGACTTCATAAGAGGCTCCAGCCGCTCTGAGCAGCTCCTGAGCGGGTGCTACTAGGTCCATGCCTGCATCGATGCTTGCATTGGCAATCAGGTCGGAGTCCGTCGTCGCCAGCTCCAGCAGCGTTGCCTCTTTTTGCACATGAGCTATGACAAAGTGAGCATCCAGCCCATTCTTCAACAGCTTGATGCCCTGGCGTACTGCCTCAATCGAAACATCCGACCCATCAACCGCAATCATAATTTTGAGCATGGCTTTCTCCTGTTCGAAGTGAGCCCCAGTGTAGGCGCAGGCAACAAAGACGGGTTGCGAATCTGGGGCAAGCAGCGGCTATTGCAGCAGCCCTCCCGGGCATCTGGGAAAATAGCAGGCTATGTTGCAGTTTGACCTCCTCAAGACCGACCCGAGCAGCCATGCGCGCCGCGGCACCCTCACCCTCAACCACGGCAAGGTGCAGACTCCCATCTTCATGCCCGTGGGCACTTATGGCACCGTCAAGGGCGTGATGCCGCGCAGCCTGGAAGAAATGGGCGCTCAGATCATTCTGGGCAACACCTTCCACCTATGGATGCGCCCCGGCCTCGACATCATGAAGAGCTTTGGCGGCCTGCATGGCTTTGAGAAGTGGGACAAGCCCATCCTGACCGATTCGGGCGGCTTCCAGGTCTGGTCCCTGGGCTCCATGCGCAAGATCACCGAAGAAGGTGTGCACTTTCAGAGCCCCGTCAACGGCGACAAGCTGTTTATGTCGCCCGAAGTCAGCATGCAGATTCAGACGATTCTGAATTCGGACATCGTCATGCAGCTGGACGAATGCACACCCTACGAAACCAACGGAAAAAAGACCACCGAGGCCGAAGCTCGCAAGTCCATGGAGATGAGTCGCCGCTGGGCCAAGCGCTCCAAAGAAGAGTTTCAGCGCCTTGAGAACCCCAACGCACTGTTCGGTATCGTGCAAGGCGGCATGTTCCTCAACCTGCGCGAAGAATCGCTGCAAGGCTTGCTGGAACTCGACTTTCCCGGCTATGCCGTCGGCGGTGTCTCCGTGGGTGAGCCCAAGGACGAGATGCTGGAGATCATGGCCCACACGCCGCACCTGTTGCCCGCCAACAAGCCCCGCTACCTGATGGGCGTAGGTACGCCAGAAGATCTGGTACAGGGCGTGGCCGATGGCGTGGACATGTTTGACTGCGTGATGCCAACCCGCAACGCGCGCAACGGCACCATCTTCACCCGCTACGGCGATCTGAAGATGCGCAACGCCCGCCACAAGACCGATCACCAGCCCATCGACACCACCTGCACCTGCCACGCCTGCGCGGGCACCAGCGGCGTGAGCTGGGACGATGGCGGCCGCGAAGGCTTCAGCCGCGCCTACCTGCACCACCTGGACCGCTGCGGCGAAATGCTCGGCCCCATGCTGACCACCATCCACAACCTGCACTACTACCTGAACCTGATGCAGGAAGTGCGCAATGCACTGGACGCAGGCACGTTTGCCCAGTTCCGCGTCCAATTCAAGGCAGACCGCGCGCGCGGGGTTTAACGGTTTATGGGCATCAGCCCACTATCTGCTGCAACACTCTCCCAAAAGCCAGAGCAAGTCTCTGGCTTTTTTCCGCCCTCAGGCTTCTACCCTCTTTGAGCGTCATTACTGGTGTCAATTGAAATCAATAGTCAATAAAACCTTTAAATGCCCCATCAAAGCCTGCAGGCCGACATGATTTTTATTGAAACAGGTCACACTCCGTCCAACTAAATCGCGCCATGGCCAGTCACAAGGCCCAAATGCAGACCTTGTCCATAGATTTCAGATAGCTCGCTCGCTGCATTTGTATGACTGACACCTCTTCATCTCCGCTGCAGACCATGACGTCGCCACAAGCCCCGAAAACAAGCACGTGGACTGCCGCCTTCGCTCTGGGTGGTATGGTTTTTGTGGCGGCCTGGCTGGGCATCTGGGGCCGCCCTATGGGCTTTCTCTCCGCCATCTGGCCGGCCAACGCCTGCTACTGGGGCTGCTGCTGCAAAAGCCCGACTGGGTGCGCCCGGGCGCTGCTGTAGGCGTCGCCATCGGTTACATATCTGCCGACCTGATCACAGGCAGCCGCCCTGAGGTTGCCGTGCTGCTCAGCCTCGCCAATATGGCCGGTGTCGGTGCGGCATGGATGTTGATGCACAAGCAGGCCTTTGCCACCTTGTTCATGCAGCGCCAGTCCTCGGCCCTGCTGCTGTTCATGGGCACGGGGCTGAGCGCGCTGACCTCTGCTGCCATTGGCGGGCCGGTATTGACCGTCTTCTTCAACACTCCGCCCCTGCAGGCGTTTTCGATGTGGTTTGGCGGCGAGTGGCTGAACTACATGATTTTTCTGCCCATGATTCTGGGCTGGCCGACCCGCAAGCTGGGCGGCCCTGACTCAGACAGGCGGCATCCGCTGCTGCGCGCCATGCCCGTGTTTGCGGTCATTGCGCTTGAACTCACCAGCTACGGGCTGGGCGGCCCGGGCGCTCTGGCCTTTTCTCTGCCCGCACTGCTGTGGTGCGCGTTGAGTTACCGAATCTTCACCCTGACGGTGATTACCGCCGCGCTATGCCTGAGCAAGATCGTGGCCATCTCGCTGGGCTCGTTTGACTTTACGCCTGCGCACTTTCTGGAGACGGTGTCGTTCCGCATGGGGCTGAGCATGCTGGTGCTGGGCCCACTGGCCGTAGCCGGCTCACACATGGCGCGCACCGAGCTGATGCGCCAGCTGCGCCATGCCGCCAATCACGACTCTCTGACGGATATGCTGGCGCGTGGTGCCTTCTTGAAGCAAGGCCAGCGTATTCTGGAGCGCTGCAAGCATGACCACCAGTCCGTCGCCATCCTCATGCTGGATCTTGATCACTTCAAGCAGATCAACGACAGCTACGGCCATGCCGGTGGCGACCAATTGCTGCGCAGCTTCAGCCACACACTGGCTCAGGTGCTGCGCGGGCAAGACATTGTGGGCCGCATGGGTGGAGAAGAATTTGCGGTGGTTCTGCCCCATGTGGACAGCAAGGCAGCACTGGAGATTGCCGAGCGCATCAATCAGGCCACCAGAACCCTGCGCGTGCCCGCTGGTGAGCAGACCATCTCCGCCACCGTCAGCATTGGGCTGGTGCATATCGCCAAGCCGGGAGAACACCAAGATCTGGACATGCTGCTGCAGCACGCCGATCAGGCTCTGTATGACGCCAAGGCCGCAGGCCGTGATCGCGTCGAGGCGCGGCTGTTGTAAGCCGCGCTCTCACTTTTTCTTTCAGCCAGCCCCTGAGGCTGCACTGTCTGGTTTGCGGTCAGCGTTCGTCTGAGCTTCCATGGCGGCCTGCGCGGTCAGATCGGTAAACACCTTGCTGGCAGAGCTGCCGCAGCTATGGCAAAAGCGGGCAAATGCGCTCTTGCGGGTATGGCAGTTGCCACAATGGTCAAACAGGCCAATGCCGCAATGGGGGCAGAAATCGATCTCGGTGTTCTTAAGATCCACGGGGCGCTCACAGCCGGGGCACACGCTCTTGGCCAGTCGCTCCAGCGCCACGTCGTAACTCAGCTCCTCGCGACGCTGCACTTCGGGCAAGGCTTCCTGCAGCTTTTGCTTTTCAAGATAGCGATTCAGCGCGACGATGGCATAGCGCCCCAGCAACACCGTGACCAGAATGCCCACGATGTAGCGCACATAGCCACCGTAGTCGGGCAGATAAGGCACCAGCTCGACAAAGAAAGCAAACAGCGCAAAAAAGATAAAGCCCCAGACAAACGGCCACCAGGTGCTCTTGCGCTTTTTGGCAAACAGCCAGCCCGCCAGCACCAGCAAGGGCAGGGTAATGGCCAAACGGAAGAGGAAAACACGCAGCTCGCTGGCGCGGGCGGCGGCCTGATATTGCGGATAGGCCTGATCACGCAAGCCGCTCATCTCAGACTCGGCAGCCGAGAGCGCCTGCGAAGCTTCCAGACTTTTCATCGACTCCTGCTCAAGCACCTGGCGAGCCTTGCTCTCGCTTTGCTTGAGCTCATCCAGTGCCTTGGTGCGTGCAATCAGTTCGGCATCTTGCTCGGGACGCTCCGTAGCACGCCGAGTGGCAATCCAGTTATCAAATGTCTCGCGCGCCGATTGATAGCGTGAGCGCTCTGCGTCGTATTTGAGCTGTGCCTTGTCCTGCGCTTTGGATGTCGCACTGGACAGCTTTTGCGCCTTGTCGATTTCCGCCTGCACCCGCTGCGCGTCGGCCTGCGCAATAAAGGACTCGACTTCCAGCGAATGATTGGGTTGCGGCAAATTGCCGACCACCAGTCCGCCAAGGCCGATCAGAAAAAAGGCAAACGCCAGCGCTACCAGCCACAGGCCGCGTCGAAACCATTTTTCGGGCAAGCGCAGAGATTTACTCATGACCAGTTACTCCTCAATCAATAGCGGCCAACGCAATACAAAAAAGGGCGGGAAGCCCGTTCGGCCTTGAATTTATTGCACCACACGCACCGCAGCGGCCATCTGCGTGCGCTGCAGCCACTGGGTGACGGAATCCACCGTGACCGTCTCGATCCGACTGGCATAGCGCTTGTCATTCGGATGATCATCAAACGCGATATTGGCGGCCGTCATGCGGCCACCCAGTCGCGAAAAAGCGCGGATGATGAGCGAGCTGGGCTCATAGCCCTTTGCCTGCAGCCATGCCTGCGCCTGTGCACGGTTTTGAATGACATGGGGATCCATAGCCGCAGCCAATGTCTCTGTCGCCCACTGGTTGGACTGCTGGTACTTCATACCCCATACATAACTGACCATGCTGTAGGGCTCAGTTTGCAAGCGCAGCACTGAAGGCGCCGTCAAAAAATTGAACAATGCTTGCTGCACCGCAGGCACAGGCACCTGAATGACGGCCTCATAGCGCCACATATCGTCGAGGAAGAACTCGCCCAGCCCCTGCCGGTACACATGCCCGCCCGCCGTGCCGCATTCGTTGAGCTTATGCGCTACACGCCATGGACCTGCGGGCGTTTTGTAGGCCCAGCCATAGTGTGAGTACTTGAGGTCGTACTTGCTCAAGTCCTGCCCCTGCCTGGCCAGAAGCACCACCTGTGTGCCGTTTTTCTGAAACTCGGCATCCAGCGCCTTGGATGTGCGCGCCGCCAGATTGAGGCCCTTGGCCATGACCTCGGGCGTCAGCGGACGATTTTCACAGCTGCGTCCAGCCTCTGCCGAACCTGCCCATGCGATGAGCGCCGCGCCCAGCGCCAGTACCAATGGGCGAGAAAAATGCGAGCGGGTGCGCAGCATGGGGGCCATGGCCTGCACGATGCAGGTGTTTTCTTCTGTCATACGAGTCTCCGGTCAGGCTGGGTTACAGACGCTCGTTGTGCATCAGCGACTTGCCGATTTCATTGGGGATAAAGGCCAGCACCTTGCCAGCGGCAGACAAAATCACGCCCGCAGCCGTGGCACTGGTCTGCACCACTGTGCCGACACCGACCGACAGCGCACCGGCAGCCTGTCCCGAGACCTTGACCACGGCTGAAGTGCCGTCGGCCACATTTTTGAGCACATAGGTCACGCCGGTGGCGCTGCTCTCTACCGCCTCGATCACCACGGATGCACCGGCTGCCGACAGAAACAGGGGAATAGCCACGACTTCCTCCGAAGCACCACCGGATACCGCTGCAACCACCGAGGCCACAGGCAAGGCCGACAGCACCAGAGAGGCTTCGCTCTGGGCGTGGGCCACGCCACCGCCCAACAGAGCAAAGGCGGCGCCCAGTGCGCAAAGACTGTTGCGAAGAGGACGGAGAAAGGTCAAGGCGTTGATCACAGAGGGCTCCCGGGTGTTGTTGCAATATGTCGCCGCTTTTTTGCCGCGACGAACGAATCATCTATGGGCCGACAGAATTCGCCGGCCAATTTGTCAAAATATGCGTGTTGCAGATCTGTCAGTACCGCCAATCGATACTTCTTACCGAATTCAGACCATGTCACCGAATCCGGCACTGCATCTTGCCCTGTTCCCGCGCCCACAACTTTTAAAAATCATCAGGCACATCATGCGAATGGACTCCGAACAATGCGCAGTGCGCAGTTATTGGCTCAAGCCAAGGTATCTGGCCGCACTTTGCTCGGCGGCGCTGACACTGCCGGGCATAGGCCATGCCCAGGGCGATGTCATCGCGGCTTTCTCGCAGACGCCCATTGGTCCTTTGGGCGCCCCTTGGCACTTTGCCACCCTCCCCAACAAAAGCCCCACGGAATACAGCGTGGTGGAAAAGGATGGAGAGCACGTGCTGCGCGTAAGCACCCATGATGCCTACGGCAATATGGTGCACACCTTGCACCAGACACCGACACCCAGTCTGCAGTTGCAATGGCGCTGGCGGGTCGATCAACTCATCGACAAAGCTGATATCAAAACCAGAGCGGGTGATGACTCTCCCATCAAGCTTTGCGTGTCTTTTGACTTTGATAAATCGCAGCTGAGTCTGGGCGAACGCACGAAACTGAGACTAGGCAAGATCAGCACGGGTGAGGACATTCCGGCCGAGACACTTTGCTATATCTGGGACAACAAGCTGCCGGTGGGCACAGCGCAGCACAACGCCTTTACCCACCGCATGCGCTACATCGTCTTGCAAAGCGGCAGCGCCAGCAAAGGCCAGTGGGTAAAGGAGCAACGCAATGTGGCTGCGGACTACCAACAGGTCTTTGGCGATGAATCGCAGACCATGCCCATGGTGATTGGATTGACCATTTCGGCGGACTCCGACAACACCCATGGCGAGGGGATCGCGTACATGGGCGATATCCATCTGCGTCCCTGATTTCGCTCCTACTCAGCCGCGCTGCAGCAAATCAGCCACGCGCTGCTGCAGCAAACCGGGGGTGACCCCGACGGCAGGCACCGGCTCACCCACCTCCAGCCCCACGCGGTTGAACAACCCACGACGCATGGGTTTGACCATGGCCACGTTTTTGCCACCGCGCAGCTCAATACGGCTGAAGTACGAACCCCAGAGATTGGTCAATGCCATGGGGACAATGGGCACATCCAGACCTTCAGCCTTGGCGTGTTCCAGAATCTTCATGACGCCTCCCTTGAAGGGCTGCAGCTCGCCATTGGAGGTGATGCCACCCTCTGGGAAGATGGCCAGCAAATCACCCTCGCGCAGCACCTCGGCAGCACGGGCAAACGCGGCTTCATAGGTCGCTGGGTCTTCCTTGTGCGGCGCAATAGGAATGGCCTTGGCCAGCTTGAACAACCAGCCCAGCACGGGTGCCTGAAAGATGCGGTGATCCATCACAAAGTGAATGGGTCGCGGGCTGGCCGCCATGAGCAAGATGGCATCGACAAAGCTCACATGGTTGCAGACCAGCAGGGCTGCCCCTTCGCGCGGAATATTCTGCTCGCCACGCACCTTGAAGCGATAGACAAAGTGCGTGATGACCCAGGCCACAAAACGCAGCAAATATTCGGGCACCAGCAAGAACACATAGAGCGCCACGATGGCATTGGCAATGCCAGTCATCAGGAACACCTGCGGAATGGTGCAGCCCGCTGCCAGCAGCGCACCTGCCAGCACAGCAGAGGCAATCATGAACAGCGCGTTCAGGATGTTGTTGGCCGCAATAATGCGTGCACGGTGCGTGGGCAGGCTGCGCATCTGAATCAGCGCATACATGGGCACGCTGTAAATGCCGGCAGACAGTGCCAGCATGCCCAGGTCCACCATCACGCGCCAGTTTTTATGCTGGGCAAAAAAGGCCCCCACCCCCATCAGCTCTGACGGCGGTAGCGCCCGGGTGGCAAAGTACAGATCTATGGCAAACACACTCATGCCAATGGCGCCCAGTGGCACCAGACCAATCTCGACCTGACGGCGGCTGAATACCTCGCACAGCAGCGAACCAATGCCAATGCCTACCGAGAAAATCACCAGCAGCAGCGATGCGACATGCTCGTCGCCATGCAGCACTTCTTTGGCAAAGCTGGGGAACTGCGAAAGAAACACCGCGCCAAAGAACCACATCCAGCTGATGCCCAGCAGCGATCGAAACACCACCACATTGCCATGCGCCAGCTTGAGATTGCGCCATGTCTCGGTAATGGGATTCCAGTTGATGACCAGACCAGGATCGGTGGCCGGTGCGTGGGGGATGAACTGCGCGCAGATGCGACCCACCACGGCCAAGGCCACGCAGGCTATGGCCACCTGCATATGCCCCACTTCAGGCACAGCAATCAGCAAGCCGCCAGCGACTTGCCCCAGCAAGATGGCGACGAAAGTGCCCATCTCCACCATGCCATTGCCGCCGGTCAGCTCACGGTCGTTCAGCACCTGCGGCAGATAGGCAAATTTGACGGGGCCAAACAGCGTGGAGTGCAGGCCCATGAGAAAGACACACAGCAGCAGGACGGGCACATTCGCTTCGACAAAACCCCAGGCCGCGATCAGCATGATGCCGATCTCCAGGTTCTTGACCAGGCGGAACATGCGCGTCTTGTCCCACTTGTCGGTCAACTGCCCCGAGGTGGCAGAAAACAGCAGGTACGGCAGCGTGAACAACGCACCAATCACCAACCCCGCCATGGAGGGAGGCAGCCAGGAGACACTGAGCTGGTACGTCACCATCACCGTGAAAGCGAACTTGAACAGATTGTCATTGCCCGCACCAGCAAACTGCGTCCAGAAAAACGGCGCAAAGCGGCGCTGGCCCAGCAAGGCAAACTGATTGGGGTGGGCCTGTGTCTCTGTGAGTAGATCTGCGGTGGCGGCCTGCTCGCCGGTCGGCGTGGAATTCATGTATCTCTCCCTTTTGCGCTGCAGGCATTGTGCCTATTTGCTCAGATCTTTTTGTAGGTTTTATGCCGCAAGCGCTTGATGAACATGCGAAAGCCGCTATGAAAATCATTGTTTCAATGAACGTTCTCACGCCACAGGTGTAAAGCACGCAGCACTGGCAGTGCCGCAGCCGCTGCCACCCAGTGCTTGAGGCTGTGGCCCGACACCCAATGCGCGGTGACATCAAACACATCGCTGTCCGACATCTCCAGCAGCTTGGCCACGGCATATAGCCCAATCACCCAGCCCAGCTCCACCGGCAGTGCATTGCGGCGCGGTGCCATAAAGGCCAGCCCAAAAATAATGAGCATGCCGCCTGCCTGCACCAGCACCCATGGCAAGAGATTACTGGTTTGCGCCCAGACTGCCACACTGATAGGTGCGGCCAGCAGCATCACCACCGCCGTTACGCGGGCACTGATATCGTCCACCCGGGTCTGCACTGCCAGGCCCAGCAAGCCGGCAAAGGCCACGCTCATGCCCAAACGGTCCCAGACCAGCGTCGCGTTCTGCGGTGCCCAGTGATAAAGGGCCGAGCCTGCGCTAGAGCACAGCAAGCCCGCAAAAAACAACGCACACAGGGCGCGAGCCGTGCCGTTCAGACGTTGATAGTCGGCACGCCACAGCAGGGAAAAACCGGCAAGCCCGGCCGCCAGAAAGCCCAGATTACTCAGCACATCCGCCGCATGGGGCAGGCCCGCCCAGCCGCGCTGATCGGCAAACGCGTGGTAGCTCTCTGACTGGGCCATGCCGGGCATGAGCAACGCCAGCGTGAGCAAAAAGGCCATGCCGCCAAACAGCGCAAAGCGCTGCTCCAGCGAGCCCGAGGCTTCAGAGGCGGTGATCTCCACCACGGCGGCGGTTGAGGGGGTCAGGCGCATGGCGCGGCTCCTTGTTCGTGTTGACTGCCACGCAGTATGAAAATTCGCCACTCAACCGGCATCAATCTTCTACACTTGCCCTACATCGCTGCACCAGCAGTACAACCAATCGATACCATGAGCACGACTGCCGACCTCGTTACCGCCATCAAGAAGGAACTCAAGGCCGCCCAGATGACCTATGCCGACCTGGCCAAGGCCATCGATATGGCGGAGTCCAGCGTCAAGCGCATGCTGGCCAAGGGCGATATGCCGCTGTCGCGGATTGATGAAATTTGCCGTGCCCTGCATCTGGACTTTGCCGATCTGGCGCGCAGCGTGGCCGACAGCCGCCCGCTGCTGCAGCAGATCACGCGCGAGCAGGAGATTGCCGTAGTGGCTGACCGCAAGCTGCTGCTTACCGCCATCTGCGTACTCAGCCAGTGGACGTTGGAGCAAATCGTCGCCACCTACCGCATCAGCGAACCCGAAGGCATTGGCTACCTGGCGCAATTGGACCGCATCGGCATCATCGAGCTGCGCCCCGGCAACCGCTACAAGCTGCGCCTGGCCAAGACCTTCCGCTGGCAGACCAATGGCCCGGTAATGGACTTCTTCCGCGAGAACGCCGTGCTCGATTACTTTGGCGGCACGTTTGCGGGCGAGGACGAAACCATGCTTCTGGTGCACGGCTCCATCACCCCCGGCAACGCCCCCGCCTTTGTGGAACGCATACAGCGCATCGGCCAGGACTTCTCTCAGCAGCATCTGCAAGACCAGCGCCTTGGACCCAACAAGCTGGACGGCTACACGCTGGTGCTGGGGATGCGCAAATGGGAGCTGCCCGCCTTTGCCACGCTGCGCCGTTAAGCCGCGGGCGCAAGAACTACTGAATTCATAGCTACCAGCGCTTACAAACAAAGCGCTTAAGGCCAATTACATACAAACTTCACCGAGCAGACACACAAGATTGCAAGACTTCGCAAAGCGGCAACCGGCGGTTGACGCTGGCCTTCCATCATTGAGACCAAGGGATGCCTGAACCGGCACCCCAACTACCCATGAAGGAGGCAAGCATGCTGTCAATTCGCACCACTGTTCAAACCATCGTCGGCGCAGGCGCAATGGCCCTGCTGGGTCTGGTTGGCACGGCTCAGGCCCAAAGCCCTCACTGGGCTCCAGCCAGCCAGGGCTCTTATGTCACCGTGCAATTCAATGCACCGCCCGCTCCCCGCTATGAAGCCGTTCCCGCACCCCGCCGTGGTCATGTCTGGGCTCCCGGTTACTGGGAACCGCGCGGCCACCGCCATGTATGGCGTGCAGGCCACTGGGTCCAGTCGCGCCCCGGCTATGTGTACCGTCAACCCACCTGGAAGCATCACGGCAACCGCTGGGATTACCAAGGCAGCCGCTGGGATCGTGATGGCGACGGCGTGCCCAACCGCCACGACCGCAATCCCAACAATCCTCACCGCCGCTAAATTGCCTCTACCCCTCCTCTGCTGACGCCCCTGGATTCGAGTCATCTGGTGTCAGCGGATTTCAGGCCTGTACCGCCTTGGTGCAGGCTTTTTTTCATTTACCCACACAGGCTTCATGCCGCATAAGCATATAAAAGCGAGGCATTAAACAACATTCACAATGAGCGCATTCCATCGTTCATCTGGTCATCAATCACCATGCGCTTGCTGCCTCGCTCTTTTACTGCTTCCCGCGTTCTTGCAACCGCTGCCGCATGCGCCCTGATTCCTCTGGTCAGCCAAGCGGCAGACCACGGCGCAGCAAACTATCCGCACCAGCCCATCACCATGATCATGGGCTTTAACGCCGGCTCGGGTGTGGACGTGATCGGCCGCGTGGCACAAGAGCCGCTGGGCAAGCTGCTGGGCCAGCCCATCATCATTGACTACAAGACCGGCGCGGCCGGCAATATCGGCAGTGAGTACGTGGCCCGCGCCAAGCCAGATGGCTACACCATCTACTTCGGCACCGCAGCCACCCACGGCAGCAATGCATCGCTTTACAAAAAGCTGCCCTTTGATGTGGAAACCGACTTTGTGCCCGTCGCACCGCTGGTGGATGTGGCCAATGTGCTGACCATCAATCCCAATGTCATCAACGTCAAGAACCTCAAAGAGTTTGTTGACGAGATCAAGGCCAACCCCGGAAAGTACAACTACGCCTCCACAGGTAACGGCGCAGGCACGCACATGGCGTTTGCCGAGTTCAACTCCCGTCTGGGCCTGAACATGGTGCACGTGCCCTACAAGGGCGGCCCCGAAGCCATCACCTCTGTGCTGCGCGGCGAGACCTGCTGCATCATGAATCAGGTGCAGACCGTTCTGAGCCACTACAAGGCTGGCAAGGTGCGCCTGCTGGGCGTGACCACGGCCAAGCCCGTGGAAGCCGTCAAGGAAGTGCCCACCATTGCCGCCAGCGGTCTTCCCGGCACCAAGGGCTTTAACAGCTCCATCTGGTTCGGCATCTTCGCTCCCAAGGGCACCGATCCGGTCATCATCAAAAAGATCAACACCGCTGTCAATGACGTTTTGAACCAGCCCGAAGTGCGCGAGCGCTTTGTCTCTCAGGGCAACACCATTCGCGAGGAATCGCCCGAGCAGTTCAAAAAGACTGTGCACGACGACCGCATCAAGTGGGCCAAGGTGGTGAAGGACGCCAAAATAACGATTGATTGAGTGAACACCCCTGAGGCGCTTTGCGCCTTCCGCCTCTTTCGCCGGGAGGGGGGGCGACCGCCTCGCTGCGAGACGGCTCTTGCTCGCTGTTCCTGATTGGGGCCGCGCCAGCTTCAGAGGTTGTGCACTTCAGTGTTAAGTTCTTAGGATTGTTTTGATGCGCCTGCCGCCCCAAGCCGCAGGCGCTTTTGGGTTTTAGCTATGTCAATTTCACCTTCTACGGCGGCCTCCGCTGCGGGACTTGCAGCGCTGGAAGAACGCCTGCGCGATGATCTAATCACGCTGGGCTGGCCTGCCAAGGCCTGGATTTCTCCCGCCACCCGCAATGACCGCCCCGTGCATGACGTGATCGTCATTGGCGCAGGGCAAGCCGGGCTGGCTCTCAGCATGGCGCTGCAGCAAGTCGGCATCAAGCCGGTGCTGCTGGACCAATCCCCGCTGGACTTTGAAGGCCCCTGGGCCACCACGGCGCGCATGGAAACGCTGCGCTCACCCAAGGAGCTGACCGGCCCGGCCATGGGCGTTCCATCGCTGTCCTTCCGAGCATGGTTCATCGCCCAGTTCGGCAGGGATGCATGGACGGCGCTGGACAAAATTCCCCGCCTGCAATGGATGGACTACCTGCGCTGGTACCGCCGCGTGACGAATGCCGATGTACGCAACGGCCACGAAGTCGTCGCCGTGCGCCCGCAAGCCGATGGCGTGGTGGAAGTCGATGTCAAGGCCAACAACGTCGTCGCCACCTGGCAGGCCCGTCGCCTGGTGCTGGCCACAGGCCGTGATGGTCTGGGCGGTGCCAGCATTCCCGCCTTTATGCAGGGTGTGGACAAAAAACTGTGGGCGCACTCATCCGACGAGATGGACTACGCCACGCTGGCCGGCAAGCATGTGGGCGTGGTGGGTGCCGGTGCATCGGCCATGGACAGTGCTGCGACGGCGCTTGAGAGCGGTGCCACCAGCGTTGACATGCTGATTCGCCGCAGCCAGCTGCCGCAGATCAACAAGTCCAAAGGCTCGGGCGTGCCCGGCCTGACCCACGGCCAGTACCTGCTGCCCGACGCGTGGAAATGGCGCATTCGCCATTACATCAATGCTCAGCAAGTGCCGCCGCCCCATGGCAGCACACTGCGCGTATCGCGCCACAGCAATGCCTTCTTCAACTTGGGCACAGCCGTGCAAGGCGTTGAGCAATTGGGCAGCAAGCTGCATGTGCAGACCAACAGCGGCGTGTTTGTGCTGGACTTTCTCATCATCTCCACCGGCTTTGCCGTGGACTGGAAGCTGCGTCCCGAGTTCTCCGACATCGCCCCGCATGTCAAGCTGTGGAATAGCCGCTTCACCCCCGAAGCAGGGGATGAGGACGCCGAGCTGTCGGCCTCACCCGATCTGGGTGCGCTGTTCGAGTTTCAGGGCGAGCTGCCCGGTCTCGACCACATTCACTGCTTCTGCTACCCCGCTGCGCTCTCCCACGGCACGGTGTCTGGCGATATTCCCGCCATCAGCGATGGGGCGCGCAAGCTGGCCCAGGGTTTAGCCTCCGTCATCTACCGCGACGATATTGAGCAGCACTTTGCCAAGCTGCAAGCCTATGCAGAGCCTGAGCTGGATGGCACCGAATGGACTGCCGCCGACAGCGCGGCACGCATTCGCCAACTTCAACAATAAGTAAGAGACCGCACATGACAGACACCACCACAGACACGATCGACCGTCTGGCTGGCCTTGCCCAAGGCGACCCCAGCTTCACCACCCGCCACGAACGCGAAAAAGTGGCTCTGGCCACGCAGGCCTGCGAAGACCTGCTGCTGGGCAGTCAGCTGGACAGCGCGCTGACCCAGGCCGAGCGTCTGGTGCTGGCTGCAGAGCAGGCCCGCGTCAGCGGCGTGGCCGCGCTGGAGGCCGACTATCGCGCCCGTGCCGAGGCACTGAGCGATGCCATCACCCCCGAGCTGCGCACCATTCTTGAGCAGCCCGACGCCCAAACCGGCAACGCCCGCATGGATGCCATGCTGCACTTTGTGCGCACGCTGGCCCTGAACCCCGCTAAGAGCGATCAGGCCGCGCTGCTGGCCATTCCTACGGCAGGCTTGTCACTCAACGACACCGTGTTGCTGGCCCAGCTGATTGGCTTTGTGGCATATCAGGCCCGTCTGCTGGTCGGCGTCAAGGCCATGAGCGACATGGGTGGCGTGGACTATGCCCCTGCAGCCGAACCCGCAGCCACAGCGCCCTTTGTGCACCCTGCCAATCTGCCGCCCCCCGGCGAGCCGCTGCGCCGCAACGGCTTTACCAGCGAAACGCTGGACTGGAAGGCCTGGCTGGAAGTGCTGAGCCCCGACACCGCCACGCCCGAACAGCAGCATGTGCTGGAGGTCAGCCACCCCAAGGCCAAGACCATGGACTTTTACCTGCTGCTGGCCCGCCAGCCACAGGTGCTGCTGGAACGCTCACAGGCCTTCAATGCCATCATGTATGCACCCGGCGGCCTGTCCCGCGCCGAGCGCGAAGTGGCGGCCACTGCCGTGTCGCGCTCCAACGGCTGCGTGTATTGCGCATCTGTCCACGCCCAGCGCTTTGAGCAGCTGGCCAAGCGCAATGATGTGATGGCCCAGATGTTTGACGACCCCGACACCGCCGGCACCAACGCCCGCGAGCGCGCCATCATTCAGTCGTCACTGGTGCTAACCCGTGCACCCGGCAGCTTTGGCGTGCAGAACGTGCAGCCGCTGCGCGATGCCGGTCTGAGCGATCTGGAGATCCTGGACATGCTGCACTCGGCAGCACTGTTTGGCTGGGCCAACCGCTTGATGCTGAACCTGGGCGTAGAGATTTACGTCTCCCCCTGAGCGGCTTTGCCGCTTCCCCTCTCTCTACGCGCCGTACGCTACGTTAGGGGGGATGATGCCATCGCCGCGAGGCGGCTCTTGCACGGCATCTCTGCTTTCGGGCCATGCCAGTTTCTGGCGTGGCTTTTCTTTTTTGATAGCTGCTAGCGCTTTTAAATCCTTGGATTGATGGCAAATATGCGCTGAAGCTCTCTGAAATCGAGCGCTAGAAGCTATTAAATTCAGAGCTGCTTTCCGGTAAATACCGTGAGCACTCCCGCCAGCTGATGCACGCGTGCGTCCATCAGCTGCGCCTCTGTCACCAGGCCGATCAGGGGCACAGGGCCTAGTGCGTGGCGCAGCAGCTTCAGCTCGGCATCGTCACTACCAAACAACTCGCTGCCCCGGCCTTTGCTGCTCATGTAAATCGCGCCGCGTATGTGCAGCGGCGCTTGCTGCTCGTTCACGGATTCGGGGCCTGCATCAGCAAAATCGGGTTGCAGCGCATCTTTCAGGGCCGCCCCCATCTGCATCAGTTCGTGGCGTGCTGCATGGCGCTGGCGCTGGCAGAAGATCACCGTGTTATCCGGCTCTATGGATGCAGACAGCGCCACCCCCTGGCGCACTGGGTCGAGCCCCACGATATGCAACACCTGCGCCTCATCGGTCAGCGCGCCGCGCTCCAGCCCTCGCCCCAGGGGGGCAATAGCGGCCAATGTCTTGCGCAGCTCAGACAACGCCGCTTGCCAGCCCCCGCCAGCGCTGGAGCGAGCTTCCACATCCAGCAATTGCAGCAAGCGCGGCAGAGCGGGCTCGCCCTCCAGCTCTAGCAGCATCGGGCCCCTGGCTTCTGTAATCTCGATTCCGGCACCCAGTGGCGCGCAGCCCTGCGCAATCCGCGAAAAACAGCCCACATCGCTATCAAAAGCCACGCCAGAGAAGCCTGCATGAAAGACGCCTGCCGCCGCTTCTGCGCGCAGGCGCGGCAGGTCTTCGGCGCGGCAGGCGAACTGCACACCATCCTCTGCACCCAATGCGCCAAACAGATTGCCAGAGGTCGTGCGCTCAGACAGCTCCAGCAGCAGCTCGGCCAGATCGGTCTGGTCGATGCTGGAATGCACCAGCGCCGAATGCGCCTCAAACCCCGCCTCTGCACCCAGCATGGCCAGCGGCGCAACGCCGGAGTAAACGCGGTAATGCGCGGCAGGTACATCCAGCAGCATGACAGCCAGCGATGAGTCCTCGTTGTATTCATGCTCCATGGCCAGCACCGCATGGCCCGAGCCGCCCGCCCAGTCCGTGACCTGCGGCAACTCGCGTGCCAGCAGCGCCAGCAACTGCTGGGCGTGGGGTGCCAGTTTTTGCGAAACATACGCCAACCCCAGACGGTAGGGCTGCTGCTTTTGCTGCGGCGACAGGCGCAGCAACTGGCCACGCAGCTGCTGCACGACTTGCTCTACGGCAGAGCGCCAGTTCGGGTCACTGGCATGACCGACGGGAAACAATGACATAAGCCCTCCTGTCCTTGCTGGCGTGGATGCGCTGGCACCACGATTTTCACCCCTCTTGGCCTTTAACGGGTCAAGACTTACGCGGTGATGCAGAGGCTTTTGCTGCCGGTTTTTTGGCTGCAGGGCTCTTGGATGCGGCGGTTTTGGTGGCGGTCTTTTTAGTCGCAGAGGTTGCAGCCGTTGTTTTACGCGCTGCGCTCTTGGGTGTAGGCTTTTTCGCCGCTGCCGCATCAGGCTTGGCGGTAGCCTCTGCGCCACCAGCTGAAGCTGTTGCAGCGCCCGCGCCAAACTGGCTGGCCTGCGCCATGACCTTTTCCATGGCGGTCTTGGCAAAGCCGCTGGCTGCCTCGGTCGCGCGCTGTGCGGCAGCTATGGTCTGTGGCGGCACAGGCTCGGCCATGGCCTTGGCGGCAATCTGCTGAAACTGCTGCGTCAGCGCCCCCCACCATTGCATGGCCTGACCCATTGCCGCCTGAGAGGCTTTTTCAGTCTGGCCACTGGCGGGCTCATCAGCGGCCTGTGCCTTTTGTTCATTTTGCGATGCGGCCTGAGGTTCAGGTTCGGGCTGCGGCTCAACCTTGGGGGCGGGCTCAGGTTCAGGCTCCGCCTTGGCACTACCGCCCCACATGGGCCAGCCGCCATGGCTGCTTGCACTGGCGGCCTTCGCAGCGTCAGCCGCCGCCGCGCCCGGGAAGGGAAAAGACTTGGCCAGCTCGCTCATGCTGACGTTCATGTCCTTCAGGGTTGAAAGCGTCATGCGCTGTACTTCCAGCGCCTGAATGGTGGCATTGAGAGCACGCCCGTTTTGCTCCAGCCAGAACTGCACGGCTTTCAGCTCGGCAATGCGTTTATCCACCTCTTCCACGCTCACGGTAGGAGCCACCCATTGCGGCACGCGGCCCATGGGACTGGATGCAGTGCCAGCGCTTTGCGCCAGCCCCTGCAGAAAATCAAAGCCCGGAATGAATTTGCCAAAACCAAATGCCGATGCGTCGCCGCTCATAGTGCTCTCCACTGCAGGGATGGGTACCAGTCTCCGTATCCAGACCGCTCTGGATACGGGACTAGCTTACTGCACAAGCACTGTTTGCTGCAAACAAAGGAGCAGGCCGCTCCCCAGTCCAGACATCAATGCTGATGGTCGCCATGCCCCGCGTGCGAATGCCCGCCGGCACCCGCGGCACCGGAGGGTGCGGCCATGCGCACCGGCACCTGCAGGCTCAGGCGCGAGACAGCGCCCTTGGCATCTTTGAACACCAGCGTGATGGGCACTTGCGTATCTTTGACCAGCGGTGCCTTCAGCTGCTGCAGCATCAGGTGATAGCCGCCAGGCTTGAGGTCCACCGCCACGCCCTTGGGCAATTCCAGGGCCTCAATGGCGCGCATGCGCATCACATCGCCGTCCATCTTCATCTCATGCACCTCGGCCACGGCGGCAGCAGACGTTTCCACGCCCACCAGCTTGAGCGGCTCTTGAGCCGTCAGGCGCATGAAAACACCCGAAGCCTGCTGCCCCTGCACGCTGGCGCGCGCCCAGACGTTGTCAGCCTTCACATGAGCGGCATCGGCATGGGCAAGAGCCGCCCCGGAAACCATCAACGAACCCAGAGCCAGCACGGTAAAACGACGCATATTCATGAAATCTTCTCCATTCAAATTCAAGACAAATCAGGCTGTAGCGCTTATCAATCAAGCACTTGCAGCTATGGTTTTGAGAGTTTCAAACGGCGGTGCACGCACAGGTGGCAAAAGGCGGACCAAGACCCGGCTGACGACGGACGCCCACTGGGGCGCAGCCAGGATCGCTCCGCCCCAGCTCAGACGCTGCTGGCGCGCAGGCGGCGGGGCCAGCAACGGCAGGCACAGCGCGCAATCGAGGCCATGCGGCAAGGCCGATGCCTCGTCGCTGGCAGGGCTGGGCACCCAATGCGTGGAACCTGTGGCGCTGCATAGCGCCTCCCAGCCCGCTGGCGGCGTGGCTCTGGCAAACGGTGCCGCCACGCTAGTCAGCAGCACGCACAACCAGGCCGCCAGCACCCAGCGGGTGAGCGGCACCGCAGCGTTCTGCGGATGATGGAAGGTGCGCCAATGCATGCAGCGATTGTAGAAGCCGCACCGGTATCCGCTTGGTGACGCAAGTCTGGCGGCACTTGCCTCTACCATGGGGGTTCCAACTACCTATTTCAGGAGACAAGCATGCTGACTCTCTGCGGCTTTTCGGCCAGCAACTACTACAACAAAGTCAAGCTGGCCTTGATGGAAAAGCAGATTCCCTTTGCCGAAGAGCTGGCCTGGCTGGGCAAGACCAACCCCGCTGAATCGCCGCTGGGGAAGGTGCCCTATCTGCGCACCCAGCATGGAGCCATCAGCGAATCCGAGGCCATCATTGAGTATGTGGAGACACTGTCCTCCAACGTGCCGCTGATACCCGCAGACCCCTTTGCCGCTGCCAAGGTGCGCGAGCTGTGCGTGTACCTGAACCTGCACCTGGAGCTGGTCGCCCGCAACCTCTACCCCCAGGCCTTCTTCGGCGGCAAGATCAGCGATGGCACGCGCGACAAAACACTGGAACAGCTGAAAAAAAACATTGCCGGCTTTGCCCAGCTGGCCCGCTTTGATACGCCCTTTATCGCTGGCGACACCTTCAGCATTGCCGACTGCAGCGCCATCGTTCACCTGCCCCTCATTAGCAACGCCAGCAAAATCATGGGCGGCACCGACCTGCTGGCCGAGCTGCCTGTCGCCGACTACCTGGCCCGCATGAGCGAACGCCCCACGGTGCAAAAAATCAACGCCGACCGCAAAGCCAACACGGTCGAGCTGATGGAGCGCGTCAAGGCCCAATCGGCACGCTGATTGCCGAGAATCTGAAGCAGGCAATGCTACGCTTGCAAGCACTATGCAAAGCCTGTTTCATCTCGCCTATCACGTCACCGACCTGGACGAGGCCCGCCGCTTCTACGGCGGCATCCTCGGCTGCCGCGAAGGCCGCAGCACCGACACCTGGGTCGACTTCGACTTCTTCGGTCACCAGATCTCCCTGCACCTGGGCCAGCCCTTCGCCGTGGCCAACACCGGCAAGGTCGGCAACCACATGGTGCCCATGCCCCACCTGGGCGTGATTCTGCTCAAGCCCGACTGGCTGGCACTGGCCGAGCGCCTGAAGGCCGCCAACACCGAGTTCATTCTGGCGCCACAGGTTCGCTTTGAGGGTGAGCCCGGCGAGCAATGGACCATGTTCTTTACCGACCCCAGCGGCAATCCGATTGAGGTCAAGGGCTTTGCAAACTGGGAAGCGGTGTACGAGCACTGAGGTCATGCGCAAGCACAAACCCTCACGCAAGCGCTGAAACCCATGGCCGCTCCCCGCAAGGCACTTCCAGACATTGATCCGCAGCGCTGCACGGGTTGCGGCTGGTGCATCGGCGTATGCCCACCGCATGTGCTGTCGCTGCAGACTCAAACGCCTACCGGCTTCGGCCCCAAGCGCTCCACTCTGCACGATGCGCCGGGCTGCACAGGTTGCGCGCTGTGTGCCGTGCGCTGCCCGTTTGATGCCATTCAGATGGTGAAAATCATCAAGCTGTAGCGGGCAGAAAATGCGAACGGAAGCTGATTCTGTCCTCGCATCAATGAGACGCAGTGCCCTCCAAAAACCCCAGCAAACCGCTGCTGCGCTGCGTAGGGCTGCCCATGGCCGAGCCCAGCAAGCCCGGCACTTCGGACCATAGCGAAAACGCCTTGCGCGCCCGTGTGATGCCGGTGTAGACCAGCTCGCGGCTGAGCACGCTACCGCCTTGCCTGGACAGCACCAGCGCCGTGTGTTCAAACTCCGAACCCTGGCTTTTGTGCACCGTCAGCGCAAACGCGGTTTCCACATGCGCTAGGCGTGCGGTGCTGACGTGGTGCAGCTGCTCGCCCTGCAAAAAGTACACGCGCAGCCGCGCCGGGTCGGCAAAGCTGGGCAGGGCCATGCCGATATCGCCGTTGAACACGCCCAGCTGGGCGTCGTTGCGCGTCACCATCACCGGCCGTCCCATGTACCACTCGCCATCTTTGCGAATGGCACCGCGTTGATCCAATTGCGCCTCTATGGCGCGGTTCAGGCCGGCCACGCCCCAGTCACCCTCGCGCACGGCGCACAGCAGGCGATAGCGGTCAAAGGCGGTTAGCACCGCCTTTACCCAATTCTGGTGTTCCACTTCCGCAGCAAAGCGCTGGCCCCGGCCCTGTGCCAGCACTTCGGTATACAGCGCATAGCTGGCAGTGTTGCCACGGCCTTGCACGGCGCTGCGCACCACCGCCTCCACCGCGCCGCCTTCGCGCGCCCATAGCTCGGCGTTCAGACCCGATTGGGTTTGCGCATTCAGCAACGCCGACGCACCGGGGGCATCGCCCGCATTCACGGCCAGTGCCAGCTGGCCGATGGGGCCGCCAAAGCGCCGGCTTTCACGCAGCATGACGGTGTGCTGGGCCAGCGGCAGCGCCGCTGCACGCGCCTTGAATGAATCGGGCAGGACTTGGCCCGCTACGCGTTCGGCATATGCCAGCGTGTCGGCGGTGTAGTGGCCTTGCTGCGCATCGCGGCACAGGTCACCCAGCACGGCACCGGCCTCGACCGAGGCGAGCTGGTCTTTGTCTCCCAGCAGAATCAACCGCGCCGTGGACGGCAGGGCTTGCAGCAGCGCGGCCATCATTTCGAGATGAATCATGGATGCCTCATCGACGATGAGCACGTCCACATCCAGCGGGTTGCCCGCATGGTGGGCAAAGCGCCGCGTATCGGGCCGCGCCCCCAGCAAAGAGTGCAGCGTGCGTGCCGCGCCCATGCGTTTGACCAGTGCTTCCAGATCCAGGTCTTGGCCCACCGCGCCCTTCAGCTCCAGCAGCGAGCTGTCGATGGATTGCTTGAGCCGCGCCGCCGCCTTTCCCGTGGGCGCGGCCAGCGCCACGCGCAGCTGACCCGCATCCGGGGCGGTAGCAAACAGCAGCGCCAGCAAGCGGGCGGCGGTATAAGTTTTTCCCGTGCCCGGCCCGCCGGTGATGACGGACAGCCGCCCGCGCAGCGCCAGCGCGCAGGCCAGCTTTTGCCAGTCCACCCCGTCAGCAGAAGCGTGAAAAAGACGGTTCAACCAGTTGCGCACCAGTGGCTCGTTCACGTCGGTGCCAGCTGTTGCCGTGCGCTGGGCGATGTGCGCTGCCACATGGCGCTCGTAGTCCCAGTAGCGGCGCATATAAAGCAGCGGCGCAGCACCATCGAGCAGCACCAGAGGCTGGCCTTGATCCTCGGACGGTTCGCCCGGCGTCACCACGCGCACCACCGGGCTGCGACGCAGGGCCTGCAACCAATCCCCCAGTCTGGAAGGCATCTGCTCCCACAGTGATAGCTGCACAGGCATAGCATCTTTGGGCCAGCCCAGGATTTCATTGGGATTGTGCGCCAGCGCCTGCAGCGGCAGGCAGCTGTGGCCCCGCCCTTCCATCTGCGCCAGCACGGCAGTGGCGATCAGCAGCGCAGGTTCGGCGTCTGCATCTTGCTCGGCCACAAAGGCGGCCAGGGCGCTGTCCAGCCGGCGCAGCAAGCCGGCATCGGCCAGGCGCTCCAGCGCTGCCAGCAGGTCGGCGGTCGTCAGGGTGATCGTGTCGCCGTCTTCGGTGGCGGCCGTTGATGCGGCGGTGGCAAACAGGTCCAGCGTTTGCAGATCGGCTTTGCGGCGGCCCTTCATGGCTGCACCTCCTCGGGGTGTAGGGTCTCGTCACTGAGCAACGCGTTCAAGCCATCGAGCAGCGCCAGCGGCGGTGCCAGCACATGCATGCCGGCGGCGTCGCCATCCAGCCCACGCATGAAATAGTAGAGCGCGCCGCCCAGCTGCTGGGCGGGGTCGTAGCAATCACCCAAACGGCTTTGCAGCAGGCGGTGCAGCGCCAGCAGGTAGAGTGCGGCCTGCACGTCGTAACGATGCTCCAGCATGGCGTGGGCCAGTGCGTCGGGCGTATAGGCCGCCGCTTCCGTGCCCAGATGGTTGGTTTTGTAATCCAGCACCCAGTAGCGCCCACCGTGGCTGAAAACCAGGTCGGCAAAGCCCATCAGCATGCCGTGCAGCTCACGCTCGGGCAGAGAAGGGCGAGGCTGGCCCGGCAAGATGTGCTGGCGGCACAGGGCATCGATGCGCTGGGCCGACAGGCGCTGCGCAGGCAGCCAGAATTCCATCTCGGGCAGCAAGGCTTCGCCCTGCCCCAGCTGAGCCAGCGATACGTCAATCGGTGCCAGCGGCTGGTGCACCGCAGCGCGCAGCCACTGCAAGGTGTCTGCCGCCTGCTCTTTGCGACCTGCGCGTTCACAGCGGCGCAGCAGGCGCGCGGCCAAGGGTTCGCTGGCCTCGGGGTCCTCCTCGGCTTGCAGTGCAAAGTCTTCGCCCGCCAGCCATTCCATCTGGTCATGCAGAAAATTCCCCACCACGGGGCCACGCATAAAACGGTGCCACACGGCTGCATCGCTGCGTGCACCCGCAGCCAAGGGCATGGCGGTGATGGCGCTCAAATCCAGCACGCCGTCGCCTGCGCTGTCGGCCTGCAAGGCGCGCTCATCTTCGGCCGGGTTTTGTGCGGCCACAGGCAGCACCGGCAAGCTGGGCGCGGCCATGGCGCGGGTCAGCGACGAGAAACTGCCGATGCCCCAGCGGCGGTCAAACTGCGCGTTGTACAAGGGGGCATCGATCAAGGCAGGCAATGCGCGCGCTGGCACATAGCGGGTGGGAACGGGCAGATCAGCTGGCAGATCGATCACCGCAATGTGCGGGCAGTTGTCGCTCAACTGCTGCACGCTGGCGCGCCAGCCTGCTACGGATTGTGAAGCGCCACCCGCAAGCAGGTAGCCCGCTGCACCCTGTTCATTCACACAACTCTTGCTGCTACCGCGCTTCATCGGAGCCAGCCCCATCCACAACGCATGGCGCGGGCGGGTCAATGCCACGTACAGCAGGCGCAGGTCTTCGCGCAGACGCTCCTTGTCGGCCTGCTCCAGCTGCGCATCGCTGTAATCCAGCACCAGCTCACGCGCCGGCGCGCCGTCCACCAGCACGGGCAGCGACAGGTAAGCCGCCTTGCCGTCCACCGGTCGAAAGCTGCCCCCGAACGGCAGGCAAACCACCGGATATTCCAGCCCCTTGCTCTTGTGCACGGTGACGACCTTGACCAGATCGGCGTCCGATTCGAGCCGCACAATTTGCGCATCGCCCGTCGCCCCCGGCGTTTCGATCTGCGTGGCCAGCCAGCGGATCAGCGCCTGCTCGCCCTCCAGCTGGGCGCTGGCGCTTTGCAGCAGTTCGGCCAGGTGCAGGTAGTTGGTCAGGCGACGCTCGCCCCCCATGTCAACCAGCCAGCGCGCGGGCAATTCAAAGCGGTACAGCGTCTGGCGCAACATAGCCAGCACGCCCAGCCGCAACCAGAGGCTGTGCAGCTCTTTCAACTGCTCGCTGCGCGCATCAAAGGCCTCATCGTCGCTGGCCAGCCAGGCCAGTTCGTCAAACGACAAGCCCATCATCTGTGTCGCCAAACCAGCGCGTGCGGCCAGCCCATCCAGCGGCGTGGCCACAGCGCGCAACCACAGCAGCAAGTCCTGCGCTTCGTCGCTGGCAAACACCGAGTCCTGGTCGGACAGATAGACCGATGCCACATTGCGTCTGGCCAGTGCGCGGCGCACGGCGGCAGCTTCTTTGCCGGTGCGCACCAGCACGGCGATATCGGCCGGGCGCATGGGCTGCAGCGGCTTACCGTCTTCTGCAAAGCCTGTGCCTTCGTCCATCAGCCACTGCACGATCTGGCTGGCGCAAAACTCCGCCCCACGGCGGCGGATGTCGTCGTTGCTGAGTGGTGCTCTGGGTTCATCGGCGCCTTCGTCCCACGCCACCGTCAGCGCGGCCATGGGCTGGCTGCCTTGCACCAGTATTTCACGGCGACCATTGGCTTTGACTGGGTCAAACGGCAGCGGACTCGATGCTCCTGCGCGGAACATGAAGGCGCCTTCTCCATCCCGCGTTTCGGCCTGCACAAACCACTGGTTGACGGCATCGACCAGCGCCTGTGTCGAGCGGAAGTTGGTGTCCAGCACATAGTGGCGGCCCTCGGTCGCCGTGCGGGCCTGCAGGTAGCTATAAATGTCCGCACCGCGAAAGCCGTAGATGGATTGCTTGGGGTCGCCAATCAACAGCAAGGCACTTTCCGGGCTGTTGTATGCCGTTTGATAAATCTGGTCAAACAAGCGGTATTGCAGCGGCGAGGTATCTTGAAACTCGTCAATCAATGCCACCGGATACTGGGCCAGGATGCTGGCGCGCAGGGCGGGGCCGTTGTCGCCTGCCAGCGCGGCGTCCAGCCGCTGCAGCATGTCGGCAAAGCCAAAAGTACCGGCCTGGCGCTTGAGCCACAGCAGGCGCTGCTGCACATGGACAGCGGCATGCAGGCGCAGCGCCACGCCAGGGGCAGGCAAGGCATCCAGTGCTTGCAGCAACTGCGCCAGCTCCGCAAATTCGGTGGGCAGCAGCAAGTCCATGGTCGAGCCCTTGAAGGCCTCGGCCATGCCTTCGGGGCACAGGCGCTTGCGGGCGGAATCGCTCAGCTCCAGCAGCTGGTTCAGCGGGTCTTGTGCCCACGCAGTAATGCGGGCGAACCAGTCTGTGTAGTAGCGCGCCTGCAGCTTGCGCTTGTCCCATAGCGCGCCGCGGCCATCCAGCTCGCCTTCCACCCAGTGCAGCAGTCGCTCGGCCTTGCCCACCCAGCCATCGGCTAAGCCTTGCAACGTCTGGATCCGCACTGCTTGCGCCTGCGCAATGCAATCGGCCAGCGATCCGGCACCTGCCGCAGCCGGTACGGTTTCGCGCAGCAGCGCCTGCATGTCTTTGACCAGCGCATGCACGTCGGGCCATACGTTCAGCGCAGCTTCCAGCACTTCGCCAGACAGTGGGTAGCACTGCTGGCGCCAGTAGTCCTGTGCGGCCTCGGTCTGGCGCTGGCTTTCATCGGCCTCCAGCGCTTCATCAAACAGGTTGCCGCTGTCAAAAGCATGTTCGCGCAGCATGCGCTGGCACCAGGCGTCAATGGTGTGGATGGCAGCATCATCCATGCACTGCGCAGCCATATCGAGCCGCCATGCGGCAGTGTTGCGCGCATTGCCTTCGGGGTAAGCATCGCGTAGGTCACGCAAAAAGGTATCGTGCGCAGCCGGTTCAGCCTCGCCACGAAAACACTGCACGGCCTCAATCAAACGGGCGCGAATACGGTCTGACAGCTCACGCGTAGCCGCACGGGTGAAGGTCATGACCAGAATATCGGGGGGCATCAGCGGTCGGGTAAAGCCTTCTGCATCGCCGTGGCCCAACACCAGCCTCAGGTAGAGCGCGGCAATGGTCCAGGTCTTGCCTGTGCCCGCACTCGCCTCGATCAGGCGCGATCCCCAGAGTGGGAAATGCAACGGCTGCAGCACATGGCCGCTCGATGGATGGGCGCTCATGCCTGCTCTCCTGCGTGTTCGTTCGTAGTGAAGGCAGGCAAGGTCTCGGTGTGCACCTGGCTGGCCAGCCAGTCATGCAGCGGGCCATAGACCGCCTTGGCCAGCCCATGAAAGCGCAAATCTGCCATCAGCGCTTCCCATCCCGGGTAGCAGCGCGCCCAGCTGGGGTCTTCGCGTTCACCCGCCACCATATAGCCGCCTTCATAGGCTTGCATGGCAGCCAGCAAGTCATCCTTGCCTGCCGCCATCGCGCTTTTCAAAGGCAGTGGCAGCGGGGCGCTCTGCCCCTCCAGCCACAAGGCCATCAGCGCCAGCAAGCGGGTGCGGGCCTCTTCGGCCTCCAGCGGCTGCACCCAGACAATGGTGTCACGTGCCACCACCCCCATCAGCGTGTCTTGGCCGGTAGCGGACAGAGCCAGACTGCGCACATACACGGGCAGCAGCTTGGCGGCCTGCAACTCCCCCTTGCGGTTGAGCAAAGTGCGTGGCTCCAGCGCCAGCCAGCAGCGGGCAAAGCTGTCGCACTGGCCGTCTCCCGCAGACTCGCCCCGCTCCTGCAGGCCATCAATCCAGTCATCCAGCAAAAGCCCGCCTAGCTCCATCCGCAAACGCTGGCGCGGTGCAGCCTGTGGCCACCGTTGCATCTGTTGCTGCCAGCCCAGCAGCGATGGCGTGGTCTGCGCCTGCAAGGCCTCGGCCTCACGCACACCCAGCCCCGCCAACGGCAGCGCGCCAGCGCGGGCCAGGCGCTGCACCTGGCTGTGCACTTGCGCGCTCACATCGACCTGCATGCTTTGGGCCAGCTGCGTGCGCACGCCTTGCTGCAGTTGCTGAATCAAGGCATATGCCGTCAGTCCATCGACGCTGAACAACTCGTCGTCTTCCACTAACTCGTCCTCTTGTTCAAAGCGCACCAGCAGGCGATTGCGCAAAAAGCTGCGGGCGGGGTTGCGCAAAAAGTCGGTCAGGCGCGCCAGTGTCAGCGGGACGTCGGGGTCGGGCTCGAACGCCGGTACGACGGGCACGGCCTGCGCTTCGCTCTGCGCGTAGGCCCCATACCATTCACGGGCGAAGGTCGAAAGGCCCGAGGCCTGTTCGAAATAACGGCGGCTGAAAGGCTGAAGCGGGTGCTGCTGCGTGCGCTGATCAAGCAAGCTGCCACCACCCTCCCCCTGCCAGCCTTGCGCCAGATAGTCACGCAGCTGCGAGACCAGCACCGAAGGTGGCTGCACGCTGTTGTCGCGCACATGGCGGCCAGCCCAGCTGATGTAGAGCCTGCGACGCGCGGAGAGCAGCGCATCCAGCATCAGTTGACGGTCATCGTCTCGGCGCGCGCGGTCGCCGGGGCGCTGCTGGCCCGGTTGCGCCATCAGGTCAAAGTCCACACGTGTGGCACGGCGCGGGTAGTCCCCGTCGTTCATGCCCAGCAAGCAAACCACCTCAAACGGAATGGCGCGCATGGGCATCAGCGTGCAAAAGGTCACCCCCCCGGCACGGAAACGCTGGTTGAGCGCTGGCTCGGACAGCGCTTGCAGCCAGGCTTCTTGCGCCACTTCCAGCGGAATAGCTGCATCAAACCCGGCTTGCTCGCAGGCGGTCTGCCAGCTGACCAAAGCAGCATCCAGTGCGGACACCAGCGCCTGGTCTTCATCGGTCTGAGCCACAAAGAAATCGTCCAGCAGCGCACGAAAGCGCTGTGCCCACACATCCGGTACCGCAGCAACGCCCGCTACTTGCCACCACTGCAGCATGCGCGCCAGCAGACTGGCCAGTGAACCCGCCAAATCGGCCGTCAGGCCACCCACTTCGTCGTACGGCTCCATGCCCGCAAAGGTCTGTACACCGACCTCGCCGTCGACGCCCACCGCCGGGCCGCTGGCGTAGCCCAGCAGCATGCGGCGCAGGCCAAACCAGGCGCTGTTCGGGTCGCCACAAGCGGCTAGACCCAGCTGCGCACGTTGACCATGGTTGAGCCCCCAGCGAATGCCCGCACCCGCCATCCAGTGCGTGAGCTGGGGCAAATCACGGGCATCCAGCCCTACACGCGCCGCCACGGCGGGCACATCCAGCAGGTCGCACAGCTCGCTCAAGCGGCAGCGCTGCTGCGGCAGCTTCAGCAGCCATTGCAGCGCCGTCACCAGCGGGCTGCTGGCGCGCGCGCCCACGTCGGCAATGTCGAACGGGATATGACGCGCATCATGACGGCCGTACTGGCCAAACACAGCACGGATGGCGGGTGCGGCCTCTTCAATGGAGGGCAGCATCACCACGACATCGCGCGGCGCCAGCGCGGTCTGGTCCTGCATGACTGGCTGGGCCAGCCAGTGCAGCAACTGGTCGTGCAGCACTTCCAGCTCACGCACCAAGCCATGGGTCTGGTGGAAGACGATGGACTGGTCGTCCGCCGGAATCGCCCATGGCGGATGTTCAGCCATGGGCACCAGGTCGCGAATGCGCTGCTGCACCTGCACCAGCAGCGGCGCGTCGGCCAGATCGTTGGCATCGGCCTCGTCATACACATCCACGCGCGGCCAGTTCCATTGCACAGCGGTATCGCTGGTGGTGTCGAAGGCATCCAGCTGGCGCACGTAATCGCGACTCTGGCGGCCCCAGGCGGCCAGCAGCGGGTGGGCATGGGCGTGCATGGCTTCGAGCGAAATCTGCGCCAGGTCCCGCCCACCTTTGTTGGCATGGCGTCGGCGCTGCTGGCGCAGCAGCTCACGACCGTCAATGGCATCGGCCCAGTGAAAGCGGCAGGGGTTGGGCACGGCAATCAGCACCTGACTGTGCTGGGCAATGCCACTCAAAAATTGCATCAGCGACAGCGGCATCTGGCTCATGCCAAACACCACCACGCGGCGCGCCAGCGGCGTCACCGGCGGCTGGCCGCTTTGCAGTGCGCCCAGAATGCGCGCCAACAAGGCGGGGCGGGTGGCTGCGCGCTCGGTGTCATTCAGCTCAGCCAGCACCTTGCGCCACAGCGAAGGCTGCCACAACTGGCCTTCTGGCACCGGCACATCAGGGCGGCCGGGGGTGCACAGTACGTTATCCCCTCGCTCCCAGGCGGCCAACCAGTCAGCGCGGTAAATCTGATACTGGTCGAACAAGTCGGCCAGCTTTTCGGCCAGCTGCAGCAAGCGCTGCGGCTCACCAGGGCGCAGAAAATTGGCGATGGGGGTGAATTCAGCCTCTTCCAGACACAGGGGCAGCAGTCGCATCAACCGCCAGATCATGGGCGTCTTGTCCAGCGGCGATTCGCGGGGCACCTCGTGCTTGCCCAGAATCTGCCGGTAGCTGCGCCACACAAAACGCGCGGGCAGCTCCACCTGCGCAGCTGCGCACACGCCCTGCTCTTCGGCCATGCGCATCTTGAACCACTCGGCCATGCCGTTACTTTGTACCAGCACGATTTCGGGCTCGAGCGCCTGCAGAGGGTGGGCGGCCAGCCAAGCCATGACCGTTTCAGCCAGCGCCTCGGTCTGGTTGCCGTGCAAGGCGATCAGGCCCGGCTGCCAGTGACTTGCCGATTGCGGCGCTATTGATTGCTGCTGTGCTGCCACACACGCTCCTGTGCTTGTCTGTGCCGATGAAGCTGCAAGCTTAACGGCTGAAGACTGACGGGGTGCAGTCACTGATTCGCTATCAAAAGAAAAGCTGCTCGCGCTTTTCAGCTCTTGAGTACAGAGCAAATATTTTCAAAATATGCCTACTCGTCCGCGATAAGTGCTCTGATTTTTGAATATTCTCGTACTCGAAGCGCGTTAGCGATTGATCGAGAACAAGTGCACTCGCCATGAGAAAAGCCCCAGACCATTGCTGATCTGGGGCTTTAAATTTGGTGGCCCGGGACGGAATCGAACCGCCGACACAAGGATTTTCAATTTTTTGAACCCCAGGGGGGAAGGATTCAGACCAGACATCTATCTGCCAAGTGTCATGGAAGACATACAAGAGTCACAACCCAAGGCCGCAAAAGAGTTCACCCCACACGAGCAATTGGCACCCATTTGGAACAGGAAAACAACCTCGTCTCCCAGCCAAAAACCGGACATTTTCCGGTCACATATCCTTTTTCTATTACTAGATAAGTGCTTGCTCGCACACATCACTCACCTGACCGATTTGAGCATCAAAAAACCTCCGGAAGAACACCGCAAGCATTCTTCTTGGCATAAGCGTCATTTCCCCTCGAGTGTTGATTTCCACGCAAACTGCCACGCGAATGTGACTATCGCCAGATGCTCGAGACTGAAACAAATTTTCAGCAAAAGTCAAAGCGAATAAGACATGCGTGGCCTGGAGAACACCACGATGAACCTCGTCATGCGACTCGAGACAGGTGAGACCTCGCACACTTGATGCCAAGTCAACTTCATGTGGCCATCCTCAACGAGCTCAGCGAAATAAGCCAACCCAGACGGCAGTCATTGCATAACGCCACGTGGACTTTGGCACGTTCGCTTTAATCCGGATATATGCCACAACATCGTCAGAAATAAAATGTATCATTTAGAAACTACTTGTTTTAATTTTAAGCTAGATTTCCAAAATGAAAAGACTCGCTAAGCAAGCGCTCACAATCTCTATTCTCCTTGGTGCGATATCGGTTCAAGCACAAGAAGCTGTGACTGCAGATTTGGATAGCTGCATCAGCTCCGAAAAAATGAGCTCCACTGCAAAAGGTGCTGCAATTGGTGCCGTGACAGGGTTTCTTGGTGCTCTTGCTTCAGGCAAGCAAGATAAGGCAGCTCAATTGGCTTTGGCTGGTGCAGCAGTCGGCGGCATTGCAGGCTATGCAAGTGCCTACTACAACGCAGTTGCAACTTGCATGAAGAAAAACCCAGCTTGGATACCAGAGTCCAACATCGAACGCAAAGGTAACTACAAAGCCATTGTTAAGGAGTTCAAATATAAGCCATCCCAAGGAGATATCTTTACCGTTCGCCCTCTGCAAATGCCTGCAACTATCTCGCAAGGCCAAAATCTTGAATTCCCAGCAAAATTTGTGGTCCTGACACCGGATGGCGGCGAAGCTCAGGCTCGAATCACTCGGAAGCTTTTTGTTGTTGAAGGCGACAAAGAAACCGAAGTCCCCTTCCCTGGTCACAGTACAACTGATCGCGTGCTCGAGAATGGTGAGCATGAAGAGTTGATACACATTCCCATGGGAGTTGATGTTCCTGCAGGTTCAAAATTCCGTTTTTCCTACAGTGTCTCTGTCAAGGGTCTGCCCGCTAATTCCGCCAGCGGCATTACGGTAGTCAAGTAAATGCTGAAGACCACTAAATTTTCTCTGATCGGTTTGGTGGTCGCCGCGTTGACCGGCTGCGCAAACCAGTCGATGCCAGGCTACCAGCAGGTCTATCAAAGCTACCAAATCCCAGATACCCTGATGCAAAGCGTGCAAGCCCGCTTCAAAGCAGAAGGACTTACCAGCGCAAAGGTTGCTCGAGATTCTGTTGGCCGCCTGCGCTTAGTCGGTAACTATCAGAATGATGACGAAGTAGAAAAAGCCTTCATCATCGCTCAATCGATTGTTGGCATTAAATCGACTTCTCCCTTCTACCCTGAAGGAGTTCAGAAATCCGCTTGGAATCGTGAATCAGCTACTGCTGTATCTAATTTTTTCAAAAATAAAAAATTACAAAAAGATTTACCACCTGGAAAGAAAAAAGCCATCGTTATTGGCATTAATAAATTTTTGGATAGCGCTCATTTGACCGATATTCAAGGTGAAGATGATGCCCGCCTGATGGGCATCATATTGGCCAATTATGGCTATGAAGTTATTTCTGTCTTGGGAGAGAAAGCAACCAAGACCAATATTGAGACACAGATTGCAAAGGTCAATGCTTCTTTGCAGCCAAATGACAGTCTTTTCATTTATGTCTCAAGTCACGGGAATCCCCCAACACCGACACCAGAAGGCAAGGATGATCGGAGAATGTCAATCGCGGCTTATGACTCCGGCAACACGCATCCAAGCCAGTCTGTTGGACAAGATAAAACTTCTTATTTGCTAAATCTGCAAAAGACGTCAGTCAAAGACTCACTTATTCAAAACTTGGCTCAAAAGCCAACCGCTGTAACGCGTGTGATTGTGGATACCTGCTATAGCGGAGAAATCCTCAAAAACACCCCCTCCATTGGTTCCAATTACCAGAACTTTATAAGCTCTGGAAAATTTGAAAAAGAGTCCGTTTCAATTGCTTCTTGGAGTGGAGAAAAATTTACAAGCAAAGGTATTTCTTTTATTGATGATTCAGAAAAACCAAAAGTTTCCTCAGCAAATACCGGCGATTTTTCTTCTCGCAAAAATTACACATTTATTACTGCAACCAGTGCGGGGGAACTTTCTTATGGCCCATCACCAAGTATTGGTACCTTTAATAGCCCACTGAATCAATCAGATGCGCTACGGGGCTCTTTTTTCACTCAATCGTTCATGGCTTACCTGAAAAATTACTCAGGGGATATTTCCAAGGCCTTTGAATCCTCTCGCCATTTCACTTCTTCCAAGGTCCTCACACAGAACCTCAAGCAAACACCTCAGCGCTTCAGCACTATCGCAGTCAATTTGGACAACATCGTTTCCAATTAACATCAGAGAAATTCATGTCTAAAAAATTCATTAAACAAGCGCTGGCCATTGCGACCATGGCGGCCTGCATGGGTGCACAAGCACAAGAGCCTGCATTTGCGGCCAAATCTTTGTTCTTTGGCGAAGATGGCAATGTCCAGGCTGTTGCAACCAGCAAGGTTGAAAGCGCACCCAATGCGGTTGCCTCGAAAGAGGGCAAAACCATGGTCGTTTCAACCACAGAGAAAAAGCAAGTTGAGCGGAAAAAAGTCGTTGCGAAAAATTCCACGAAAGCCCAGCCCATTGGAGCAGCTTACTTTGTGCGCCTGAAGCGCAATAACGCTGCGCCACAAGATGTCTTGGCAACGCACGCGTTCCAAACTGGTGACAAATTTCAAGTGGGTTTGAAGGTCAACCGGCCCAGCTTTGTTTACATTTTCAACGAAGCGCCCGATGGCCAGATCACCATGCTGCATCCGCGTCCCGGTAAAAGTGCCGCGATTGACGCCATGGGCACGGTTTTTCTGCCAGGCAACGGCAGCTTCCAATTTGATGGACCTCCCGGCACGGAAAAGCTGCTGGTTCTGATGTCTCCCGACGAGGTCTTCCAGCCCAATACGGTTTTGCAGAAAATGAAGCCCGACCTTGTCACCCGCACGGTGTTGCCTCCGCCCTCCCAGCCGTCACCTGCCCACGCCAATGCTTTGGCAATAAGAACGTCAGCGCCAGCACAGAACAACTGCAGCTACACCGTGGCAGATGCGGGCAACTTTGCCAGCAAAGCCATTGTGTTCACTGAAGAGCCCCATATCGCTGCTACAGCGAATGACTGCCAAGTGAATACCACGCCAGCATTTGCCTCAAAGGCCATTGTTTTTGCCGATGACCCACAACCGACGGCAGGCCAGCAAGTGGCCAGCTATGTGGTCAAGCCCGAAGGCACCAAGGGACAAGAGCCCCTGCTGCTGAAAATTCAGCTCGCTCACCACTGAGCAGCGCTAGATACCCCCATGCATTTAACGCCCCCTTCTGCTGTGGGGCACATTTGTTGAAATCACATGTCAAACAATCACCTCATCGTTGGCTTGGGCGGCACCGGCGGCAAAGTCGTTCGCGCACTACGCAAAATCGTCAAGACCCATACCGATGGAAATGGCGTCAGTCCCTCGGAAGCTAACTTTGAATACGTCTATTTAGACACCTCAGAAGGCCTGCTCCACGAAACCGATCAATGGACAGTGCTGGGGCAAGACTGCTCACTAGCGCGCGCTCAGATTGGCATCTATACCGCCAGCGGCGTACGCCCAATCTTGCAAGATCCAGACTCCTATCCCGGCATGAAGGAGTGGATTGAACCGCGCAAGGTTTTTGATTTCATTGATGCTGGCACAGCAGGGGCTGCACAAAAGCGCAAGCTTGGTCGCTTGGTGTTTGCCCAAAACGCCCGCATGATTTCGCAGCTGCTGGAAGAGCGCCTGCAATCCCTGGAAAGCAGCAGCAAAACTGCGCAAGCCACTATCCACATCATCTGCGGTTTGGCTGGCGGCACAGGAAGCGGCTTTGTGGCAGACACCGTCGCACAATTGCGTCGCCTGCGCCCCAATGATGCGGACTTCCGCATCCTTGTGTACGCACTGTTGCCTGACGAGGGCTCGACCTGGGTCAAATCCGTCTCGGGCTTTGGCACGTACTACGCCAATGGCTATGCAGCTATTTCCGAGCTCAACGCCATGGCTGCACGCCGCTACCACCCGATCAACGTACTGGACGGCTCACGCATGAGCGGGTCTAAGTACTTCAACGGCTGTTACTTGGTGAATAACATCAATGAAAACCGCGTTCGCTTTGGCGTACAAGATGATGTGCCTCACATCATTGCGGAGTTTCTGTACCAAAAAACGCTAAACAAGCGCTGGGAAGCCTTGGACCGCATCGAGAAGGGCGAAAACGACACCAATTTCATTGAAATGGATGACGGCCAAGCCGCGCGTGCCAAGCTGTTTATGAGCTTTGGTATCAAGCGCGTCGTAGTGCCCGAACATGAAATCAAGGAATATCTGGCGTACGGCTTTGCGGAGCAAGCAACCCGACAGTTGATGTTCAACAACTTCCGCCAAGGCGAAGGCTTTGCCGACGAGCCCATCTATAAAGACTGGGGCGCAGAAGTTCGCAAGCCTGAAACCCGCGAAAACTTGCTCATCAGTGATGCCCACCTCACGCTGGATCGCGGCATTTTGGAAGACGATGCCAAGGCAGGCTGGAAACTGATTGACGAGTACTGGCCTCAAGTAGCCGCTACTTTGGAAGAACAGATCAAAGCCGACAAGACCATCAAGGAAGCGGAGTGGATTCGCTCACTTCGCGTGCGCTTGTCGAGCGTGTATGACGAGACTTTTCGTCGCTTGGGCGGCGTGCGCAAGTTCTACGAAATCAAGTCTCAAGCACGCCTGGAGATGGCGCGTCACATCGCCAGACAAATTGAGCGTGACTTCTTCAGTCGCTGGAATATTGGCGAATTGTCTTTGCTGCAACTGCGCCAGTACGTCGATGCGATCTTGGATGATCTGACACAACGCAAGAAAGAGTTTGAAGACAAAGCCCAAACCAGCTTGGCGGCCATGCAACGCCTCGAAGAAGATTTGCAGCGCCTGGTCAAAGACTTCAACGACGTTGGCACGCTGGGGCGTCTCTTCACCGACAAACGCGATACACGCTTTGCAGAAGCGCGCGAAAAACTGCAACTGCTTTTCTCCAAGAACACCTGGCGCGAAGGCTATATGTTTGGGCATCGCCTCATCCCGCTTCTGCTCGATGAGCTGACAGTCTTGCGCGGCAAGATTGATCAAATTCATGTGCAACTGAGCGAAGCTACCGACAGCATTCATACCGAGCAAAACAGCCGCCTGCGCACCGACAAGGAAGAGGTCTGCCAGACCCGCATCTTTGAAATGAATGCCGTGCGCGATCTGCTGCGCCGCATGACGCTGGATGAGCGTGGCCAAATTGAACGCACACAACGCGTGCGCAAAGCCATCGTCGCGCTGGCGGGCGTTGAGGTTGATAGTTTCGAGAAACTGGCAGCTCGCCTGAACCTCAACAATCTGATTACGACCCTGTCACAGCAAGCCGGCGAGATCACCGACGCCGCGCACACAGAACTGGCACACAGCGCACCCGTGATGCACGTCAACATCATTGAGCGCCTCTCACGCCAATATGCAGTGGACTCTCAGCCGCTGAACCACTTTGTGGCCGACCTGTACCGCGAGGCAGGCAATATGGTGACATTCAACAAGGCCGAGATCGAACGCCGCGTTCCCGGCAATGAATCTGCCAGCGCCGGTCTGCAGCAAGCCATTTGCGTGATGCTGCCCGAGTGCGAAGATCAGCGCGAGTTCCGCCAGCACCTGCACAAGCTCTTTATTGACCAGAAGGATGCTGGGGCGTCTAACGTGTCCGTCATTGAAGGCCCGCTGAGCAACGAGATCGTCATCATCAAGGTCTCCTCACTCATGCCTGCTCGCTTTGTGGATGCCATGAGCTTCCTGAAGAGCCACTATGACGGCCTGTGCAAGATCCCTGACGAGCAAGTGCTACTGCACGGCGAAGGAAACGGCAGCAAGCTCCCTCCTCTGTTCGCCCCCACAGGCGTGCAATTGCAAGCACGCCGACAGCGCAAGCCATTTTTGATGCTGGCGCGCTTGATGGGTTTGCTCAAAAACCGCGAAAACCCCACTACAGGCATGCCAGAGTGGTTTATTCAAACCACGGACGCTGACGGCCTCATCTGCATCAACGTCTTAAGCGGCGGCAATTCTTGGGAAAAGGTCTGGGAAAGCGAACAAACGCTCGCCTTGCAGCAAAGCATTGAAACTGCCGTCAAAGCCGGCATTACCAGCGACTTCGTACACAAAGAGAAAAAAGATGAGCTCTACCAGCAGTTTGTGAAACACGTCAATGCGCGCCTGGAGCAGGCCAACCACAACGCAGAAGATGCCCAGTATCAAGAGCTGCGCGCCATGATTCCCCAAATCAAGGAGTTGGCCGGCATCCGTGCTGAAGCAACTGCCTAAGTCCATCACAAAAGAAATCATGTATCAATATAAATGCAAGTCCATTGGCGACTGCTCTGTGGCTAATAGCGGCGAGTACGTCAAAAGCGAAACCATGCTCAACGACCCTAAGTGCAGCGACTGCGGTTGTGCGCTAGAGCTTGTCGAAGGCAGCGGCAGCGGCGGGGGCAGCAAGAAAAGCGGGGCCTCCCCGAAGCTGGGGCCCATGATTGCGGCAGGCATTGCTGCCGTGGCCATCGCTGGCGGAGTTTCATGGTATTTGCTGGGCAGCAAGCCTGCCCAGAGCATCGCCATCATCCCCCCTTCCGCTGAAATAATGGTGGAAGAAAAAGTGGTCACACCCACTGCAGAAACAGCTTCAAGCGGCCTAGCTCCTTCTGAGACCGAAACCTCTTTGGCGCGACGCGATGCCGACGAAAAGCTACGCCAAGGCGAATTCAGCGAAGCTGAGCGAAAAGCGGCCCGCTCAGCAGCCCTCGAGATGATCAAAGCTGCTGTTGCCAAGATGGGACAAGGCGACCTCAACGGCGCAGAGAAAGAGCTTCAACAAGCAAAGGAGCGTGATGCCACTGAACCGTTGATTTACTACAACTTAGCTATCGTGCACCTGCGCCAAAACCAACCCGAAGAAGCACTGCGCCACATGGAAGCCTCTTTCATGGCTGGCTTCAAGCACTTTGAAGCCATGGACCAAGACACCGATATTGACCCTCTTCGCAAATCGCCCAAGTTTCAAGAACTGTTAAACATCTACCGCAAAAACGTGTGATGAAAAAAATCCTGCGGGCATTGCCATTTACCATCCTTTTGGCTCTGGCGGCCTGCGGGAAAAACCTTGAATCTCGCATAGTTGAAGGCCACTGGGTTGCAGAGAATTTCCGCTTTTACGGTCTCAAGCTACCTATTGGCCCCGATCTGCAAATTGACGCCAAAAGTCTAAGCTTGAGCACTGGCTTGGAGCCGATTCCTTTAAACGCTGTAGAGGTTGATGGCAACGAAGTCACTCTTCAAACGTCTTTAGGGGTCGGCCTCGTTTTCAATTTTGAAAACGAGAACAGGATGTACTTCACCATCCCGATCTTGGGTGACCGTATCTACTATCAGCGCCAGCTCACTCCGTCTGTTATGCAACGCGACGTCCAGCAGGAGTCCCCCACAAAGCGCCAACCAAGCCAGGCAGAAGTAGCGACTTCCAATCAAACGCCTCGTGCACTGAGTCGCCCAGAACCAACGCTTCATACCGAGCACACAGCCTCACTAGCCACCTCACCATACCTACCAGCAACTCAGCCACAACCCAGCTACTTCACGCACGCGCTTGATTTGGTGCAAAAAAATCGCGTCAACGAAGCCATCCGTGCGCTCTCGGCAGCCCTGCAAAACACAGAAATTCAATGGAAAGAAATTGAGGCTGAGCCAGCCTTTTCTCAGCTCATTGAAGACCCACGCCTTGAGGTTTTGAGACAGAGATGGCAATCCAAGCCCTGAGAAGCTCTCACTGGACATCTGTAACCAGTACCTCTGTCAAATTAAGAACTCAAGTTCTGGATACATAAGCGCCATCGCCTCTAGCAGGGCCTATGGTTCTTCACAAATTGATTCAGTATGGTGAGCGCGACCGGAGGCCATAAAATTTGGTTTGCTTGTTGTCATGGGTGTCTTGCTAACCGGTCACCCCACGCACGATTAGTGGATTTCAATGATGCGAATCTGTGGCCTTGCGCCTCGTCGACGCTCCGTTTCAATCAGCCCCGCCTTCTCCAACTCTACCAAGCCATGATCCAGGGCACTGCGACTACAACCAGCAAGATCAACTGCCTCCTGAGTCAGTTTGAAGTACATGGACTGCTTCACTCCTGCGAGGAACCACAGCGCTAGCGCAACCTGCGTAGTCTTTCCACCCAGACGATTGCACTTGTGCAGCCATGCAAATGGGATCGGCCTGACAAAGCGAGGTTTCCTCTCCTGCTTGATGAACACCCCAAGGTCTGCCTCAAACGTCAAGTGCTCTGCTGGGTTCGAGGCGATGGCGGCAACCTGTGCACTGGTCCGAGCCAGTTGAATGGCATTCATTTCATACCCCCACTTTTGCATCTTCACGCCCCAGCATTTCCACCACCAGGTTCCACATTGGCACACCTTTGCTTTCCAGCAATCGCTCGGGTGAACGGATGATCTTGGCCTCACTGCGAAGCTTAAAGCCCTCCAGGACAACCTCCCCTGCCCACTGCATCACTGCAGAAGTCTGTGCTGCGATGTGCTCGATTTCATCAATGGGCGCTTCCACCAAAAAGGCATCGTGAACAGGTGCGCAAACTCGAACGCCGAGTTCAACGAGCCTGATATGCGCAAGGCGCATCATCTCGGCACCATTGGCCTGCATAGGAAAGTTCTGGATGCTGCGCACCTTGGTCACCGAAGTGATGTGCAGCTTCCAACCGAACACGGTATGCAAAGGGTTCCCAAGCATTCCGTAGTCCGCAACGTTCTGGCTCCATCGCCAGAAATCAGGGAAGGCGCTTTTATGCGCATTCAGCAGTCTCTGGGCTTCAGTCTCGGGAATGTTCAGCCTTAATGCCATGCCCGGCGCACTCATACCAAACAGTACCCCCAGTGCACAAGTTTTGAAGCGTTCCCGCACGAGTGGATGGGTATGCTTAGTCGCCTCCGCTGGAACAGCACGAGCCATCTTTGCGAATGTCATGTAGAAGTCCTCAGACAGGTACGCTGCCTGCATCCGTTTATCGCCAGACAGCACTGCTGCGATGGCCAACTCTTGCTGACTGAAATCTACATAGGCAAGTGCCCAACCGGGTTTCGGCTGAATCAAGCCTCGCATCCATGCCGGTTGCCCGAAGATGAATTGACTGCTTCGCGGTTGATTTCTCCCCGTCAGAGAACTGAAAGGAAACAACGCCGTGCGATTGCGCCCATCAGCCCCCACTGCCAACTTCAACTCGTGCAGCGTAGCCAAGGTTTTTCGCAACTGTCGCAACGGCTCAATCGTAAGAATAGCCCGAGCCATGTCCTTGAATGAGTCGTCATCTAGGCGCAATTTGCCGCTGACAGAGCGCGGCCATTGAAGGCCTCGCTCAAGCAGATACTTCTCAAAGAGCGCAGCCCGGAAGCTACCCTGTTCATACACACCAAAGTCTCCATCGACTTGGCGGATCAGCTCCGCACGCAGGGTTCCTGTGCTTTGTCGAATGGCGTCGTAAAGCACCGAGTCAATGGGTGTGCCAAGCGTTTCGGTGGACGCCGCAGCCACTGCGTAGCGCCCGCGCAGCAATGCACGATCCAGATCGATCAACTCCATTGAGCGCCTCCCATCCTCAGGAACAGCGTCCTGAGTGCAATGACGTCGCTGGTGCAGTAAGCCAAGATCGCTCGCTTTTGCTCTTCACTCCATGGGCCACCTGCCAAGATAAGGTCCCTCATCTCGTCTTTTTCAGAAGCACCAATGGAGGCCTCCCCAAAGTACGCAAGTGCGCCTAGCAAGCCTTTGCCAGCTGGAAGGTTCTTACCGTTGGTCAGATTGCGAAACTCCGCGTAAAGGTCCACGATGGACTTAGGCTGCGACCAGCCTAGCGCGGCAAAGCAGGCCATTTCGGCAGACGCGTTGTAGGCCAAAAAGAGGGCAGATTCATCCGTCGGGAAAGGTGCAGATGACAAGAGCGCAAGCTCATCCTGCCACCAGCATTGCGTCCTGCCGGTCTCCATGTGGTGCATTGCCGCACAGACCACCTCCAGTGGGTTACCTTCCCGGCCACCGCGAGGGCGATACTCGAAGTCCACTGCAAAAGTGCCATTCGGAAATTGTGTGCGGACCATCTCACTCACCCCGCAGTTGAGCCAGCAGGGGATGCTCACGATTCAAGATGAGGCGATCGCGGAAAGCCAACTCCAGCAATTGATCGAAGCTCAGATCCGGCCACTTCGGCTCTTGCGTCTGACTGAGGGCACGGAACACATCGTAGGCACCACGCATTGTGTTCGCAGAAATACGAATCCAATCCGACTCCGCAAGCGTCACTGCTTGACCGAGGGAGACATGCCACACATTACGTCGTCCATCTGCCCCAGGCAGAGGAATTGGGACAAGATACGGTACGTCGAACGTGGTGACAGCCAACCTCAGTTGGTATGCACGAACGTGATCGGGAATTTCTGCTGCAATCTCTGGACTAATCGCATACATGCCATCTGCACCCAGCTTGCTTCCATCCAAAAGGACGAAAACAGCCTGATGAGCAGCGTCTGGGGATACCCGAAAAAAGTGTGCCTTCGGCGGTTTTCCCACCGTGACTGTTGTCAGTACGGGCGTCCCGCATAGAACCTCGGAGTAGGAGCTGCTTAAGCGCAAGCTCAAGACAGATTGCGAGATTTCAGAGCTTGGCTGCACTGCATGCGGGACGGTATCACTCAATCGCAAGTCAGACAAAGAGCCCTTCGCGGGGTTTGACGCATCCGCCTCTTGGAAGGCGCAAACTTGCATCGAGTCGAGAGAGGCATTCGTCATAAGGTGGCTCCTTTCGCCATCAATCAATGAAGCCTCTATGCTCTGCCTGTCTCCCATATTTTCCCGGACATAAGGACCTCTACATCCCCCCCTTACGTCTTGCGCCCTACCTCATGCCGTCATCCACGGCGGGGATGGGTTCCTGTCCACTGGAAGATCATTTGGAAGAGAGCGATCAGATGCATCATGCCCACCCGCAAGCTCTGCTTCCATAAACCCCTGCGAATACACATATTCATTTATTTTTTTATCCAAAGCCCTTTTCATTAGATTTTCCAAATCCCTAGGCTTTAGCTTTAATAGCCAATCAAATGCTTGTAATTTTTTCAAAATGGATGCATTGCATGTTCCATATATTCTAAAACAAGCATCTGCTGACCGACCGATCAACTCCCTAGTCTCCTCCGTAAAATCGATATCATTAGCCTTTCCATCTTCAAAAATTTTTCTACGTCTCTGAATAAAATATGACTCCGATCTCAGCTCCAAGTGCTTCAAAGCCGTCAGCACACCTTCAGTTTTTTTATGAAATTTATCTAGAATATCAAGCCTTTTATCACTAGCCACGGCTTCTCTAAAATTTCTATCCTTCAATAGATATCCTCCCTTGATATTAAACTCCTTCAAAGACTCGACCACAGCAGAAAGTCTATCTATTTGATCCTGCTGCAAATGAACTTTCAACTCATTACCTACTGGACCGAGGATCCACGCAAACCAAACAACAAACCGAGCCCTCCGCTCAAACTTCCTCTCCTCGCATGCACCATTAATCTCCTTCACTGGCTCCAAAAAACTATTTGGACGCCAAGTTTGATACGCCTCCTCCAATTCAATTAATGCAGATTCAAATTTTTTATTCAAAAGAAGGCCTTTAATATATTCAAGGCCAATTAAATCTTTATAAAAAATCTTCCATTCTTCATGAGAGGGCGAGCTCCACATGTCAATGAATTTTTTATTGCACAGAACAAATTCCGTAAAAATACAATGATTTTCTTTATTCATTAAGTACATCGAATTTTTCATAAAAATCCATCCTGACGGTTTTTCATGCAACTAGGTGCCTGCCATCCAAGCACCTGCCTTGTTATTTATAGTAATAGAATAACTATAGTAACGATTGATCAGCACATCAAATCCATCCGAATATCCCATCATCTTCAAACCAATATCATTAATCTGATCCTTACGGATCTCCATCAGCCCCAGGCGCCATCAAGCGCCTGGGGCTTTTTCTTTTTCTACCCCCCCCGGAGCTAAATGTGCACCCTCTGCCTCTGTTACCCACCGTTTTCGCTGCCCTACCTACAGGACCCGGAGCTGCATTGGCCTTGGTCACGGCCGCTGTGGCTTATGTACTGACCCAACGTGAGCTAGACGCGTCTATCCGCATTCGCTAACCCCTCTCATCCCCTTGATGCCCCCCGTAGTCATCCGGCTGCGGGGGTTTTCGTTTTTATGGAGATTGCAATGACAACATCCTTTGAAGCACCCCAAACTTTCCGCCTACTCAAGACCGATATTGCTGCCAAGTTGTCCACGCGCAGTGAAGGCGGTATCACCTATATCGTGATGGCCGACCTTGGTGATTGGCCTGATCTGCACCTTGCCGTCACAGCCAATGAAGGTGGTGGCCTGTGGAGCCGGGAAGCGGTCGCCCTCTCGACAATCGAGGCGATCATCGATGGCTTTGCCGCACAGCCTTTCCCTACGAAGGCCTTGAAGGAGGCAACGGTTGGACGCAGTGCCAATAACGCACCGTTTCTGCTTGCCGTGCTGAAGGATCTGGGATTGGCTCAATCCGCTCCTGAGAAGCACCACCACTATGTCAAGGCCGGTGATTGGTCGTCGTTTCGCAATGAGTTGCTGCTGCAAGATGGCCCCGAGATCACCTACCCAGAAGTCATCACGGGCACTTCTGATGAAGAGGAGGCTGAAGTGTCAGGCAATGCCGTGGATACCACTTCTGCCCCTGCTTCCGATGCATTGATCACAGCCAAGCCCAAGCGCAAGAAGAAGCCTGCCAAGGCCGAATCTGAGCAGGTAGATCAAGACGAAGAGGATGGTCACGATGCTTCGGCTCAGTGATGCCTCTGCGGTCAATGCCCTCGATGACTGCGCCATGCAAGCGGTGATTCAGCAAAGGCTCATTGAACTGTCTGAGTATCAGCAACCCTTGGATGAGTTAGTCGAGTTTTGGTTGCTGGATGGCTCCGATACAGGGGCTGCATTGGAAGTCCCAACAGGTAGACCAGTGATGACAGGTTGGTCCAGCCCTGGCGGTTCATTCCTTCCTAGCTGGGACTCTCTGGTATCGCATCCATCCTGCTTTGAGATGGTGTTTGTCCTGGACGATACCGGCTATGGAGCCGTGTTCTGGATACCGAAGTCCAGCGCCGATCCAGCCTTGCTTGAACTGTGCAGCAAGCACGCAGTTGAGGCATGACGCTATCGCTGCCAAGCCCCTCTTTCCCCAGTTTTCCCATCCCCATCGTGCCGACCGCCCTTTACCGGGTGGGTCGGCATTTTCTATTGAGGAGATCGCTATGGATCACAAATTTGAGTGTGGAGCGGTGGTTGCTACTCCCGCTTCCCTCGACCTTCTCCACCAACACGGCATCAACCCTTTACTCCTCCTGTCCCGTCATGCAACTGGCGATTGGGGCGATGTATGTTCCGACGATGCCGCAGCGAATGACGACGCTGTGCGCACAGGTACACGGCTGCTGTCCAGCTACCGCATTAACGCAACGTCGACCGTGTGGATCATCACGGAGGCCGTGTCTAACTGGGATGACCAAGGCAATGCACTGATTGTCCCCAAGCGGCTAGCCTCCACGATCTTGCTCCCTAGCGAGTATTGATCCAGTCACTCCAGACCAACGCCCGAAGAACGGCTATGGCGGCCTTGCTGCACTACCCGCTGACGCCGAGTTTTTCAGTGAGTTCGGCATAAGACCGGACGGTCCATCATCTGCATGGGCTGCTCTGCGTCAGATAGCACTAGGTCCATGCCAGCTCTAGCGCTATGCAGTCCCGCTTGCTTGGGGCTTTCGGGGAAACAGGGATTTGGTGTACGAGCAGCTCACTTGCTGCTTTCCCTTGTGAATCAACAACTCGCGCATCGCCCACTGTCCATCCAGCTCTCGCAGTCCCTTTTCCCTTTTTTAAAAAAGGACCGCTTCTGAACAAATAGATAGGACCTGCACCATTCCTTTCAGGACCTCCTGCGCCGCTCCGGAAATTTCCGGTAGCGGCATTTTTTTATTCCACTTCCAGCGAGGCAGATGATGGCCACAAGGACCAAATTTCAATTCACGAATCGCAACATTGCAGCGCTACCCGCTCACGAAGCAAACTCATCAGCCAAAGCCGCTGAATATTCCGATCTGGCCGTCGTTGGACTTAAAGTCATCGTGGGTACCAACGGTATCAAGCGATTCGCTTTCCGCTATCAAACACTTTCCGGTCGAAAGCGCTATGCAACTCTGGGAACGGTTGGCGCTCTCGATGTTGCGGAGGCACGCAAGCTAGCTCTGGAAATGCGGGCGATCGTTGAACGCGGAGGAGATCCGCTGGAGGATCGAGATCGCATCAAAACCATGCCGACGTTTTCAGAATTCGTACGCCAGGAATACCTTCCATACGCTTACCAGACCAAGCGCTCAGCCATCAACGACGAATCTAAATTTCGCCTGCATCTTGAGCCCAAGCTCGGGCATCTGCGACTGTGCGACATCACGCCACGGGATATCCAAATGCATCATGCATCCATCAAGGAGAGTCATTCTCCAGGCACTGCGAATCGCCACCTTGCCTTGCTCAGCGCAACATTCCGCAAGGCGTTGGAATGGGGTCGAGCTGACCGAAATCCTGTCGCGGGCATCAAGGCTTTTAAGGAAAACAACCAGAAGCAGCGATTCCTTTCTCCCGAAGAGATTGGACGCTTGTTTGTAGCGATGGAGTCCGAGAAGAATCAGGTGGCCGTCGCAGCCTTGAAGCTGTTGCTATTGACCGGCACACGGCGACAGGAGGCATTGTCCGCACGCTGGGAACACATCAACCTGGATCAAGGCCAATGGTGGCTCCCTCAGACCAAAAATGGCCGTGGTCGATACGTCACGCTGTCTGATGAAGTCAAAGCGCTCCTGATGGCATTACCAAGCCGTGAATCGGGTGGATGGGTGTTTCCTAGTCGCATCGAGGGCAAGGCCTTCCACAACCCACGCAAGGCGCTGGATCGCCTGCTTAAGGCCGCCGGCATCGAACACCTACGTATCCACGACCTGCGTCACTCGTTTGCCAGTCTGGCGGTCAACTCGGGGGCTACGTTGTATGAGGTCCAGGACCTTCTTGGGCACAGCACCTCACAGATGACCCAGCGCTATGCCCACCTTGCTGACACTGGCCGGATACGTGTGGTTGGCAAAGTCGCGGAGATGGTCAGGACTGCCGTGGTCAATAGCAGCAATGCCTTGCACTAGGGTACCTGGCCGCTGAAATCAGGAGCAATGGAAAAGGAAGCCGATGGCTTCCTTTTTTTCCGACACCGCCTTTTTCTTAGCTGCCCGCTTCAGGCTGCGGATTCAACCGGTCATTGAACACAGCCGGTCCTTGACGACCGCTTCACCCTCGAAACCGGCTGTTCTGCTCAACTTGCCGCATACCTGCTCGAACGGCCTGCTTCTGCGTGACGGGACAGGCTCATGCTGACCTCAAGCCGAAGTTCGCGCTTGTTGCTTTGATCACTGCTCTAGCTTAAGTTGACAACAAAGATGTTGGTGAGATCTCATCGGAGATCCCTAAAACCGGGTTTGCGTCGTCGGCCAATTCATTGAGCACAGCGAACACACCGTCGAGGTCGTCGCGATATGAAGCGATGTAATTTGACATGAAGACGCATCGCTGGCTGGTCTCCAATTTCCGACCAAGGATATGCTCGCGATGTTGTTTCCAGAAGCGTCCCATCGCCTTGGCATCTAATCCACCAGGAAGTTCAGCCTTGGTTGCGACATATCCATCCGTTTCGCTGCCCGAATAGAAGGAGTTGCTTAGATTGGAAAGGCAGTAGTCAAGGAACAAAAAAACGTTGTTCTCATCGACATCCGGACTAAAGCATGTATTGAAAACGTAGTCGTTCATCAACTTGGCTATACCTCCGCCATCCTCAACTCCATCCTGGTCATAGTGTCCACAACCCACACCTGAACCATTGGGGGGACGCGAGTTACTAAGCTGGTAGATCACAAAGGATTTAACAATAGAGCGCGCAGTAGCGACGCGCTGGGCAACGGTGATGTCACCATTGTTGGTCAAAGGGTCCTGTGCCGCATGTTCAAGCCGTGCGAAGGCTGTGCCAAGAAAGGCGCCAACTGGTGTTTCATTTGCTTCCGCAAAAAAGTTGCGCCTCGAATCGATGTAGGTTCGTTTGAACAGTGCAAAAACCCTTTGAGAAAGCTTCCTCATCCCCATCAATGCGAGCTTGCTGACTAGCCCAGACGTCGCAGCCGTCCTATCCTGATCAACGATGAGGGCTGTATGTAGGTTGTACAACTGCCCCTGGCGATCAGCAGAGCAATACAACCTGAATAACATGAGGTCGTTCCAACCTAGGACTCCGCGATCAGGGCTAACAAGCCAGTCTAGGATCCCCTTTCCTTTATGGGCATGCTCTCCGAATATCCGCCACGCGATCTCGATAACATTCTCGGTAGTGTTAGGCAGCCTCCTCCCCTGTGTACGCCCCCAGCCGGCTCGGTCCAATAGTCGCAACAGGGAGTAGGTCGATCTCTGGCGCAATCCTCGATCGTCGTTCTCGAATGCTGAGTATTGGGGTAGATACGCAACGAGCGTCTCTATGGCGTCATGGGCGAGGGCACTGGTGAAATCGTGAGACTGATTGACTAGCACTCTCCAAAATTGGTCATGCGAGTGCTCGCCTCGTTCCAATTCAAATTCCGCCGAGGTGAGCACTGAAGCAATGGAAGCACCCTTCCGAACTCGGTTTACGGCATCTTGGTACAGGACAAAAGTTTCCCGTGGTTCAGGCGTTGCGAAGCGCACGATAAGCTTGAGATAGCTCTCCAAGTTCCTGAGTTCTTGAAAATTGAAGCATGCGCGTGACCTTAGAACGGCTTCCTCGACATCGGAGCGTTCTTCAAGCCCCAACGCTCCAACGTCAAACAGCTGAGTCAACAGGAACCCCGCAGAATCTTGTTGGTCCGCCACCATTGCCGAGAATGTCTCGGAGTTCTTAAAGTCTCTTTCACCGGACTTGCGATACACGGAGAAGTGACCACTGCGCCCTTCCGTTTCTTCAGCGTAGATGCGCCTGAACAATCCGGGGTAGTTCAGATGCAGAAGCATGAGATTGATAAGGTCTCGCTTGTTGAAGTCGGTTCGACCCAGATTGGTCTTCTCGATCTGCATAAGAAGCATCGCGTTAACGAAACGCTTCAACTTACGCATGTCCCCAACAAGAGGCAGGTACTTTGCAGCTAAATCACCGTCCAGAATATCAGCCAATTCGCTGAGAACGGCACTAAGTTTGACCATAGTGTCAGAAGGTACCGAGCTCAGATGACTCTCAGCGCGCTCCCAATCGCGCCGTAAGAAGTCGCGAAGGCTGGAGCTGTCGACGAACAGGCTTAGCTTGACCGTCACAAATTTTTCTAGAAACTCGCGCGCTCTAGAACCTTCTTCCTTGCCACCTGCAAGGAGCTCGGTGTCATAACAGAGGACATAGGTAGCCTGCGAGAGCTTGAATGTGCGCCTCGTTGCGAACAAGACGTTGTTCGTGGTCTTTGCGTCCAAGCGATCCAGGTCATCGATGACGATGATTACACGGCGTCCGATACGCCGAAGCACCTCGTCAATATCATCGAGAAGTTCATCAACCGTCTCTTGCGAGGGCTCAAGTGAAAGCTTAAAGCCCAGGAACGAAACATCGGCCTTTCCCTTGATCAATCGGGAGTAGCGGGACGCCACCGGCTTGAATTCAGGGGCAAAGACTTTGTTTTGGATGGTGGCAGTCAGGTCACGAATCAGACGGTCTGCAAGGTCTGGTTCAGAGGCATAACGGAGTGGCTCGAATCGACATACGATGACCTGATCCTCCGCACTTTCCCAATAGCGCTCAGCAAGATTGATGAAGCTGGTCTTACCTACTCCCCACGGACCATCAACACCAAAGACGAGCCCTTGGTGAGCGTTGCTTGCCAGGACTGTATCTGCGAACGATTTTGCCTGGACCGCGCTCGCTAGCAGATCGTCCTTCCCGTCATCGATTTCTTCGTCCGCGATAAAGTACAGCTGCGAGGGCGCCGCCTTTGGCCTCGGCCATTGCTGCTGAAAGAGGGGGGACAACAGCACAACGCAGAGAAGGATGAGGACAACAGGCGCCCAGTGAGGATCCGCAGATAAAAGAGCTACATGGAGTTTCGATAACCACGGCAAAGCCAGTTCGTTGGACCAAACTCCGACGCCCATCGCTACAAGCAAGTCAAGTCGAAAACTGCGGCCCATTCGTGCAGCAACCTCGAAAGCTTTTCGTTTGACCATATAAGTCAGACAGAGTCCCAGTCCGGCCAGAATTCCAGCGACCTTCGCCCAGATAGCAACGTCATTAATCTCTTGAGCGAACCTGGCGCTGAGATAGAAGGTTGACCGGCAGGTCTCCGCAATAAGAAAGCCAACAACGAACAACCTGGCAAAAACCAGTAGCTCAGGCATCTTCATCGCCGGTTTGGTTTCGTTCATTGATCGTTCTCCCTTGCGCAGCGCGATCAATTCGCGCTTTTGTTCATAATGCTGGCGACGATATCACTCTATATGTGCGCGAAAGTCTGGATTCACACTCCAAACGTTGGTCTAGCCTGAAGCGGTCGTTTAGACGCGCGAAACGAAAAGCTGCTTATGGCCGTTAGTACCTATGTGCCTGCTGTACAGATAACCGCCATAGGCCAAGCCGATGTCGCGATCGGAATGGCTGCTACCTGGCTCCTTCGCGACCTCACTTCATCTGAGCAGACGTCCGCTGCACACCTCAAACAGGCAACTTGCTGCATCTAACGCGCCAGCCAATCTAAACAGCAACTCTCGTAAGCTGCGAATGGGTGGCATCGGCTTTTCCGTTGCGCGATGCGAGTGCGGTTGAACTAGAGGGGCTGAGCTGCTAGTTTGGCTACCGTTAGACTAGCTGGCAAATAGTCGAATTAGGAGGGCATCATGGATCAGGCGTCACTGTTAGAAGATCTCCCTTATCACTACGATGAGAGATTTCTGAACAAATATGCGGGGAGCATCATCACTGATCCATCAACGGCAATCGTAGAGCTGGTCGCGAATTGCTGGGATGCTTATGCCACTGATGTCCAGATAACCCTTTCCAACAGGAAACAGGGCACACATTTCAAGATCGTTGATAACGGCAAAGGTATGACTCGCGAAGAGTTTGCCTTCATTTGGCGAACTTGGGACTACAACAGAATCAGTGCGCAAGGGCCAAAAAGCGATCCCCCTCGCGAAGTAAAGGGGCCTCCAAGATCAGTCTTTGGCAAAAACGGCAAGGGCCGCTTTGCCAGCTTCTGCTTTGCCAGCGAGTACCTGATTACCTCCAGAAAGGATGGCCAAGAATTCACTTGCAAGGTCAGTAGAACATCAACACGGCCCCTTGTGCTTGAGGAGGTTTCCTTCACTGCTGAAGGTGTTGAGGGGCATGGGACGACCATCCACGCGACTGGGGAGATCCCATATCTCCAGCTCACTGAGGAGAAAGCCAGAGAGTTGCTTGGGAGCCGCTTCCTAGCCAACCCCGCATTTAAGGTGTTCATTGGAGGCCAAGCAATCACCTTCAACGACATCCCCAACTACCTCAGCAAGGCAGAGATTGAAGTTCAAGGTTTGGGAATTGTCACCATCTTGCAAATCGACACGAAGAAGGCTGATAAGACCACCAAGCAGCACGGCATTGCCTGGTGGGTTCAGGACAGAGCGGTAGGCCAGTGCAGCTGGAGCGCGAGCGACTACACCCGAATCCTTGATGGACGCACTACGGAAGCCAAGAGATACACCTTCATCGTGAAAGCTGACTTCTTGAACGAACACGATGCAGTCAAAGAAGACTGGAGCGGGTTCAAGGAAGACAGTGCGGTTTGGGTCAAAACCAGAGCAGCAGTCCAAGATCGCGTTTGCCAAATTATTGACAGTACCGGCAAGGAAGAGCGAGCCAAGACCAAGGCAGCAGTCAAGGAGAAGGTAGGCTACACCATCAACAAGCTCTCGCCTATCAGCAAGGAACGAGTGACCAACTTTCTCGATGAGGTTGTTGATACTTGCCCCAACTTCGGGGAAACAGAGATCGTCCAACTGACGACCATTCTTGCAAAGCTGGAGCAATCGAAATCCCGCTACGGTCTATTGGATATTCTTCACAAGTGCGGGCCTGACGACTACGACAACCTGCATGAAATTTTGACCGAGTGGAGCATTGGGATGGCAAAGCTGGTGCTGGACGAGATCCAGAACCGCTTGAGACTTATCAATGAACTTCGGATCAAGCTTCAGAAGGTTGGAATTGATGAAGTCCATGAACTTCAACCCCTCTTTGAGCGAGGGTTGTGGATGTTTGGTGCGCAGTTCGAATCTATCGACTTCACATCGAATGTGGGAATGACACAGGTCATCAAGTCAATCTTCAAAGACAAAGCAGGCAAAGGCACCCGCAACCGACCTGACTTCGTTGCTCTTCCCGATTCAAGCGTGGGCTTCTATGCCCGTCCCTCCTATGATGAGAACCATGATGAGGATGGCGTTGCACACCTCGTAATCATCGACCTTAAGACAACAGGCCTACCACTCGGACGCAACGAGAAGGGACAGGTTTGGAAATATGTCAAGGAGCTTCGTTCTCGAGGCTATCTGAAGCCTACAGCCAGGGTGGATGGATTCCTGCTCGGAGACAAGATCGAAAACGGGGAAGCTGAGCCTGAGGCTCAGGGTGACTCAGTCACCATCCATCCCATGCTCTATAACACCATCTTAGTTCGTGCCGAAAAAAGGCTTTTGAACCTTCACAAGAAGGTCAAAGATGCCCCATTCCTACTCGAACAACAAGAGTCGTTAAAGTCCTTCATGGAACCGATTCAGGTTGCTCAAATGGAGCTGGCAGAGAGCGATAACGCATGAGTCAATGCATCAACTGGATTAGGGCCTACAACCGGCTATGGCTCCTATTGGATCGAAACGGTACCCCGACCTACTACAGCGGGCCGAGCTTCCTCAGGATGGTGCAGCAGGTTGACCCAGGTTCACCCAGCTACGAGCAGTTGATTCCGCTCAGGCAGAGCCAAGGCAAGAGCACATCCCGAAAATCTTTCTACTGGGATGTCATCAATGGACTCCAAGAGCAGCAAAAGCTTCAGCTATTTCGTCTCTTCATTGATGAGTTTGAGCCCCACGCCAAAGACGATATCGAAGCCATCAGGGCCATTGTGTTTGGTGGAGGCAAAGCCGTTCCAACGACAATTGTTCCTTATGACCTTTGGAACTCAGAGAAGCTGAATAACCTTCTCAGGGACATCGACCATGCAATTGATGCCCAGCAGTTCAACAGGGCAACAACACTTGCCTATACATGCTTGGAAGGCCTCTACAAGGCATACGTCCAAAGGCATGTCCCAGACAAGGCGAACCTCACTGACCTTATCCAGCTTTGCAAAGCTGTGAAGGACGACATCACCGAGAAGCTGAAGGCGCGAGGCCCTTTCCCAGAGCAAATCGTCAATGCTATCCCGACTCTGACGAATGCTGTCGCTAACTCCCGGAACGGGTTCAGCGAGTCCCACTTTGCCGAAGACTCCCACCGCTGGCTTGCCAACTTCGCCAGAGATATGACCAACTCAATTGGCAGACTTCTCCTACACTTCATTTAGACCATGATGCGCTGCCCAGCTGGATCACGTAAAACGAGCCATTTTTTCCTATGACTGCAATGGCCCCCGCAGCATTCCCACCAATCCCGGCATAGCGGCTATGCCAAAAACCGGCATAGCACCGGGAACCAAGGACTCTTTTCCTCAAGCACAAACAGAAAAGCCCTAGATCATTTCTGATCTAGGGCTTCGTATTTGGTGGCCTGGGACGGAATCGAACCGCCGACACAAGGATTTTCAATCCTCTGCTCTACCGACTGAGCTACCGGGCCTTTTTTATCCAGCGCATGTGTTCGCTGAAGCCGTGATTATAGGCATATTTTCCGGACTCAATTCCGACGCGGGCAGGTGACCCAGCTCATCACGCAGCCTGGGCAGAGAAAGCTGGCCTGAGATGCAGAAAAGCCTCAGAACTTTGCAGTACTGAGGCTTTGAATCTGGTGGCCTGGGACGGAATCGAACCGCCGACACAAGGATTTTCAATCCTCTGCTCTACCGACTGAGCTACCGGGCCTTTTCTCAGCACCCTTGGATACTGAAGCCACGATTATAGGCATACTTTTCAGCCTCAAATCGAAACTCGCAATTTTTTTGAAAATTAACCGCGTCGGTTGCGACCAAGGTCCACGCCCAGCTGTCGCAGTTTGCGATAAAGGTGGGTACGCTCAAGACCGGTCTTCTCGGCCACGCGCGTCATGGAGCCGCCTTCGCGCGCCAGGTGAAATTCAAAGTAGGCCTTTTCAAAACCATCCCGTGCTTCGCGCAGCGGTCGGTCCAGATCAAAGCCTTGGTGAGAATTGGGCAAGTTGTCTTCTGCGGCCTGTGCGGTAATGCTTGCGGTGGCTGAAGGTGTTGCGCCGTTACTGCTTGAAGACACGGCATCAGTATTCTGGCTTGCCGTGCTGCGGGCCAGACCCTGCTCCACTGCTTTGAGCAGCTTTTGCATGGTGATGGGCTTTTCGAGGAAGGAAAGGGCGCCGATGCGCGTTGCCTCGACCGCCGTTTCAATGGTGGCGTGGCCACTCATCATGATGACGGGCATGGTGAGCTGGCCTGCGGTCGCCCACTCTTTAAGCAAGGTGACGCCATCCGTATCGGGCATCCAGATATCGAGCAGGACCAGGTCGTAGTTTTGGGTTGCTCTGGATACGCGTGCCTGCGTGGCGTTTTCTGCCACGTCCACACTATGACCTTCGTCGTTGAGGATTTCCGACAACAAATCCCGGATCCCCAGTTCGTCGTCGACCACCAGTATGTTTGCCATGTGTCTAAAGCCTATTGCTGTGCATTGTCCAGAGGCGCAATCAAGCGTCCGCCTCTGTGCGATCGTTGGGTACAAATGATAGCGACACTCGCGCGCCTTGAACTACCCCGTCTTCCTCTCGATTACCCAGGTCTACTCTTGCGCCGTGTTCATCTGCAATTTTCTTGACGACAGCTAAGCCAAGACCCGTTCCGCGAGTTTTGGTGGTGACATAGGGCTCGAAAGCTCTTTGCAAAATATTAGGAGCAAAACCCGTGCCACTGTCGCTGATGCTCAGGCGCACGCGCTGAGCCGCATCGTTCCAGCGGGTTTCGATTGTGACGGAGCCCGGAGTCTGCCCTGTTTCCTGGGCTCTCTGCGCAGTCGCATCTTGTGCATTTTGCAAAAGATTGTGGATGACCTGACGCAATTGCTGGCTGTCGCCTTGAATCAAAGGGCAGGTTTCGTCCAGCGATACGTCCACACGCACCGTCGCATTCTCTTCGCCATAGAGCTGTAAAACATCTGCAACCAGTGCATTCAGGTCCAGCGGCTGCAGATTGGCGGCGGGCAAACGCGCGTATTCGCGGAACTCGTCGACCAGCCGCTTCATGGCGGCAACCTGATCGACGATGGTTTTGACGGACTTGGCCAGCAGCGCTTGCTCTGTGGGCTGGAGCTTGTCCGTCAGCTTCATGGCCATACGCTCGGCAGACAGCTGTATCGGGGTCAGCGGATTCTTGATTTCATGGGCGACGCGGCGAGCCACTTCACCCCACGCCTGTGCACGCTGGGCCGAGACAATTTCGGAAATATCGTCAAACACTAGCAGGCGCTGATCTTCGGGTAGCTCTGCACCACGCATGACAAGGCTTGTGGTGTTGTGCACCACATCGCCATTGCCGCTGCCGCCATCCAGCTCATAAACCTGCTGCCAGCGGTCGCGGCCTTGCTCGCCAGAGACATCGCCGAGGAAGATGTCGAACTGCTCCTGCACCACACGGGCAAAGTCTTGCAAGCCCGAGACGTCGCCCAGGCGCTTGCCCTGAAACACCGCCATAGGCGCACGCAGAATGCGTGTGGCACCCGGATTGCTGAGCACAATGCGCCAGTTTCTATCGAGCACGATGACGCCCGATGTGAGGTTGTCCAGAATAGTCTGCAGATTGCTGCGAGCCGCATCGAGCTGGAGCAAGTTGCGGTTGGCGTCAGCGCGGGCATCGGCCAGTTGCTGCGTCATGACAGCGAAAGAGCGTGTCAGTCCGCCAATTTCATCCCCAGTTTGCAGCGCGGGTTTGGGCCGCAAATCACCACGCGCCACATCACGCATGCCCTGCGCCAGCAGCAGCAAAGGCTTGGCGAGCTGATTGCCCAGCACCACGGCCAGTACCACCGCACCAAACACCGCTAAAAACAGCGCCAGCGTCAGCGTGCCGATATACATGCGCTGCAATCCAGCGCGAGCAAGTGCCCGCTCCTGGTATTCGCGATTAGCCTCTTGCACAGCCAGTGCATTGATGACCAGTGTCTCTGGCAGCGGGATCATGGCCTGCAGATAGCGAGCTTCTTCCAACAGGTTGACCGTAGAGTTGGGGACCAGCGCCAGCGTGCGCACCTTGGCATTGATAGCGGTTTTTTCGACGGGCGCATCCCCTGCATCGTCCAGTCCTTCGATACTGGCAACTGCACGCTGGCCGCCTTGTTCACGCAAGTTGCGTAGCTGCTGTGGAGTGGGGCGATCGGGTGCCAAACTGAATTGCGATTGCCCGGCGCTGGCAATGGCTTTACCCGATGCATTCCAAAGCACCACATCCGTCGCACCAATCTGGTCCCGGATGCGCTCCAGCATCAAAGCTGCACCAGCATCCGAAACCTGGGACAACTGGATGCCCGCAGTGCGGGTGTTGTTGGCCATATCGTTGGCCACCGTATCCAGCGTAGAACTGGCCAGACTCACACCCGCAGACAACGCACCTTCAACCTTGACATCAAACCAGCTCTCAATGGAGCGCGAGACAAACTGGTAAGACACCACATAAATAAGCAAACCCGGCAGCAAGCCCACCAGCATGAAGATGCCTGCCAGCTTGAGCAGCAGCCGGCTGCCAAAGCGCCCGCGCTTGAGCCTCAGTGCCAGCCGCAGGCCGCCCCACAACAGCACCAGCAGCAGCAGACCTGCAGCCACCACATTGGCGGCAAACAGCCAGTTGTAATTGCGTTCGTAAGCCAGGCGGTTGTTGGTCGCCATGGTCAGCAAGAACAGCAGCAAAACGCCGACCACCACCATCAGGACCACACCCGTACCCACGGCCCAGCGCGTGGTGCGTGACCAGCGCCCTACAGTTGCCGTGCTGCCTTCCGCGTCCAGATGCTGAAAATCGGCCATCAGGGTGCAGCCTCCAGTGCCTGGGTGCGAGAGAGCTGCAAATTCCAGCCCGAGCGACCCAGAGCGCCGATCTGCAGGGGTCTGGGCAGCGAAGAGAGGTCGACTCGAAAGCGTAGTTGCACGGAAACGCCATAGGTTGAGCTGAGTTGCGCAGGCTCCAGAATCTTCCAGCGGTTAATGCGCTGAATGGCAGCCACAGCATCCTCCAGCTGTTCATAGGTCTGCCCCAGCGCCAGCCCCGTTCCGGAGCTGGTAAAGGCCGTATTGGAGATATGCAGGCGCCAGCGCCGTGTGAGCGGCTGGTGCGTAAGGCGGAAGTACCGCGTTGCCACACCCAGTTGCTGATCAGACCAGTACCAGCGCTCTCGCTGCACCTGTGCATCAGCAACGAAATACATGGGAATGCCCTGTCGCAGAGCATCTTCCACTTGACCGGGCAGCTCGAATTGCAGGTTGGCAGAGAGGAAGAGGCCTTCATCAGTGCGGGTGAGCTGCATGGAGCTGATGTCCGGGATCACGGTATCGGCGTGTGCCTGCGTCAGGCTGCACCACAGCAGCAGCGCTGTAACGCAGGCCCAGGCCATACGCAGCACCGCCCCCGCCGCAGCGTTAGCGCGATTTTTCCAGCAGAGCGTAAAAAAAGCCGTCGTGATCACCTAAGGGATTGTCAGACACAGAGCCGTCTTTTGCCGAATTACCGGGCAATAAATGCCCCGGAGCAGGCAAGCTGGTCACTGTAGTGTTGCGCATAAGAAACGCTTGCATCTGCACATCGCCTTCGGACTTGAAAACGGAGCAGGTGCAATAAACCATACGGCCCCCCGGCTGCAACAGCGGCCACAGGGTATCGAGCAACTTGGACTGGATAGTGGCGAGCTGGGCCACATCGCTTTCGCGGCGCAACCAGCGCACATCGGGCTGGCGGCGAACAATGCCCGAGGCCGTGCATGGTGCATCCAGCAAAATGGCATCAAAGGGCAGGCCACCGCATTCCGACTCAAACCAGTCTTGAGGCTTGGAGGCATCGGCCACCACCACCTTGGCTTGCAGACCCAGACGAGCCAGCGTCTCGCCAATGCGGCGCGCGCGCTCGGGGTCAATTTCCAGCGCTGTCACCTCAATGCTGCCGGGCGCGGCGTGCTCCAGCAGGTGTGCGGTCTTGCCGCCTGGGGCGGCACAGGCGTCCAGCACGCGCAGGGGGCGACCTTCAGGCAACACCATTCCGTCCAACAGCAAAGGCGCGGCGGCCTGCGCTGCACCGTCTTGTACCGAGGCCCAGCCTTCTTCAAAGTGCGGCAGTTCATGCACGGGAGCGGCATGCTCGAGTTGAAGGCCTGATTCAGCAACGGCTTTCGCATTCAAATTCATAGCTACCAGCGCTGACTGGTATTGCGCTGGTGTGCATTTTTGCGTATTCACACGCAAGGTCATGGGCGGCTGATCATTGTTGGCCGCCAGAATGGCCTGCCAATCCTGAGGATGGTCCTTTTTAAGGCGTGCTATCCACCAGCCGGGATGATTCCACACCGCGACCGGATCGCTTTCCGTGACCGAGACCAGTTCATCCCGCTCGCGCAAGAAACGGCGCAGGCAGCCGTTGATAAAGCCAGATTGCGCACGGGCAGCACCGTTCTTGGCGGCTTCAACGGCCTGATTGACCAGCGTGAACGGCGGATAAGGCGCATGGGCCTCATCCCATGCCAGTGCCAGAGCCGTGCTCAGCAAGGCGCTGACCTTGGGTGCAGGCGCACGCGATACCAGCTGTTTTTGCAGCGCCTGAGCACGGCCCAGATTGCGCAGCACCTGAAACAGCAAAGCCTGCACACCCGGACGCAACCGCTGCGGCACCTGTGCCAGCACGGTCTTGCTGGACTGGCCACCCAGAATGCCATGCAGAGCCTTGGCCACTGCATCCAGCTGTTGCCACAGGGCAGGCGCATTGGGCGTGGCAGCACCTTGGCTGGCGTTCTTGGGTTTGGACGGCGTGGAAGTCATGAAATGCAGGCCTGAAAATTTTGAATCAATGAAAAACGCTCCCGTCTGCACAAGGCAGAGCGGGAGCGCGGTGCATCAGCAGTGATCTGAAGCCGTTGCCCGCTTCAGATCAGGGCTTTGCTTACTCAGCCGATGCGTTGCCCGCAGGAGCAACTTCAGCGTCGTCGGACAGAACACCGGCCAGCTCAGCTTCTTCAGCCTCGGCAATGGCGCGGCGCTCGGCGTCGTCCATCTCGTCCTTGGCCTTGCGAGCCTGGTGATAAGCCAGACCGGTACCGGCAGGAATCAAACGACCCACGATCACGTTTTCCTTCAGGCCACGCAGTTCGTCGCGCTTGCCCATGATGGCAGCTTCGGTCAGCACACGTGTGGTTTCCTGGAAGGAAGCCGCAGAGATGAACGAGTCGGTCGACAGCGACGCCTTGGTAATACCCAGCAGCACGTTGGAGTACGTAGCGGGGATCTTGCCATCACGTTGCATGGCTTCGTTGGTGTTGAGCACCTCGGAACGCTCGACCTGTTCACCCTGGATGTAGGTGGTATCGCCAGAGTTCTCGATGATCACGCGACGCAGCATCTGGCGAACGATCACCTCGATGTGCTTGTCGTTAATCTTCACGCCCTGCAAGCGGTACACGTCCTGCACTTCGTCAACGATGTAACGAGCCAGTTCTTCGATACCCAGCAAACGCAGGATGTCTTGTGGGTCAGCTGGGCCGTCCACAATCGATTCACCCTTGTTCACCACCTGGCCTTCGTGGACCAGAATGTTGCGCTCCTTAGGCACCAGCTCTTCAGAGACCTTACCTTCCAGATCAGTGATCTGCAGGCGGATCTTGCCCTTGGTTTCCTTACCGAACGACACAGTACCGGTCATTTCTGCCAGAGTACCCTTGTCCTTGGGCGTACGCGCTTCGAACAGCTCGGCCACACGTGGCAGACCACCGGTAATGTCTCGGGTCTTCTGACCTTCAACAGGGATACGGGCCAGCACTTCGCCGGGGCCCACTTCCTGACCGTCACGCACTTGAATCAGCGCGCCAACCTGGAAGCCAATCGTCACCGAGTGATCGGTACCGGGGATCTTGACTTCCTGGTTGTTGGCGTCGATCAGTTTGACCTGAGGACGAACCACCTTGGCAGAGCCGCGACGCTTGGGATCGATCACCACCAGAGTGGACAGACCGGTCACTTCGTCGACCTGCTTGGCAACCGTCAGACCTTCTTCCACATTTTCAAAATTCACGCGACCGGCGTATTCCGTAATGATGGGTCGAGTCAGAGGATCCCAGTTCGCCAGGATCTTGCCAGCCTTGATGACTTCATCAGGCTTGATCGTCAGGATGGCGCCATAAGGCACTTTGTGACGCTCACGCTCACGGCCGTTTTCGCTGATCACGATTTCGCCAGAACGGGAAATCACCACCAGCTCGCCCTTGGTGTTGGACACATAGCGCATCGTGCTGTTGAAGCCGATGGAACCATTGGACTTGGCTTCCACGCTCGACGCGATAGCCGCACGCGAAGCTGCACCACCAATGTGGAACGTACGCATGGTGAGCTGGGTACCGGGTTCACCGATGGACTGGGCAGCGATCACACCCACGGCTTCGCCGAGGTTGATCATGCCGCCGCGACCCAAGTCACGACCGTAGCAGGTTGCGCACAGACCAAAGCGGGTTTCGCAGGTCAGTGCGGTACGCACCTTGATTTCGTCCACGCCATGGGTTTCCAGCTCTTCCAGCAGGTCTTCGTCCAGCAAGGTGCCGGCAGGCAGCAACACGGAACGATTTTCTGGGTGCAGCACTTCTTCGGCAGTGGTACGGCCCAGCACGCGGTCGCGCAGGGACTCGATCACTTCACCGCCTTCGACGATGGCGCGCATCAGGTAACCGTTGGAGGTACCGCAGTCTTGTTCGTTCACGACCAAGTCTTGCGTCACGTCCACCAGACGACGAGTCAGGTAACCCGAGTTCGCTGTCTTCAACGCCGTATCCGCCAGACCCTTACGAGCACCGTGGGTGGAGATGAAGTACTGCAGCACGTTGAGGCCTTCGCGGAAGTTCGCGGTAATAGGCGTCTCAATAATCGAGCCATCAGGCTTGGCCATCAGACCACGCATACCGGCCAGCTGACGAATCTGAGCTGCGGAGCCTCGGGCACCGGAGTCAGCCATCATGTAAATGGCGTTGAACGACTCCTGATCCACCACGTTGCCGTGACGGTCAGTGGTCTTTTCAACCTTCAGCTGGTCCATCATCACCTTGGACACGTCGTCACCGGCCTTGCCCCAGATGTCCACAACCTTGTTGTAGCGCTCACCGGAGGTCACCAGACCCGAAACGTACTGCTGCTCGATTTCCTTCACTTCGCCTTCGGCGCGTGCCAGGATGTCGGCCTTTTGTGGAGGCACCAGCATGTCATCGATGGAGATCGAGATACCTGCGTGGGTGGACAGACGGAAACCGTTTTGCAGCAGCTTGTCCGCAAACACGACCGTAGCCTTCAGACCGCACTTGCGGAACGAGGCATTGATCAGCTTGGAGATTTCCTTCTTCTTCAGCGCCTTGTTCATGTTGCTGAAAGCCAGGCCCTTGGGCAGGATTTCAGACATCAGAGCACGACCCACCGTGGTTTCCACGAGCGAGGTCACAGGCTCGAATTCACCCGATTCCTTGTTCTTGCTCCACTCGGTCAGGCGAACGCTGATCTTGGCGTGCAGTTCGGTCTCACCGGCGTCCAGAGCGCGTTGCAGCTCCATCAGGTCGGCAAACACCATGCCTTCGCCCTTGCCGTTGATCTTTTCACGCGTCGCGTGATACAGACCCAGCACCACGTCCTGAGAAGGAACGATGGAGGGTTCGCCCGAAGCGGGGAACAGCACGTTGTTCGAGGCCAGCATCAGCACGCGGGCTTCCATCTGTGCTTCCACAGACAAAGGCACGTGAACCGCCATCTGGTCACCGTCGAAGTCGGCGTTGAACGCAGCGCAAACCAGCGGGTGCAGTTGCAGGGCCTTGCCTTCGATCAGGATAGGCTCAAACGCCTGGATACCCAGACGGTGCAGCGTAGGCGCACGGTTGAGCATGATGGGGTGTTCCTTGATGACTTCTTCAAGGATGTCCCACACCACGGGCGTACCGGCTTCCACTTCCTTCTTGGCAGCCTTGATGGTCGTGGCAATGCCGCGCTGCTCGAGCTGCGCAAAGATGAAGGGCTTGAACAGCTCCAGAGCCATCAGCTTGGGCAGACCGCACTGGTGCAGCTTGAGGTAAGGACCCACGGTAATCACGGAACGACCGGAGTAGTCGACGCGCTTACCCAGCAAGTTCTGGCGGAAACGACCGCTCTTACCCTTGATCATGTCAGCCAGGGACTTCAGGGCACGCTTGTTGGCACCCGTCATGGCCTTGCCGCGACGACCGTTGTCCAGCAGCGAGTCAACCGCTTCTTGCAGCATGCGCTTTTCATTGCGGGCAATGATTTCCGGAGCCTTCAGCTCCAGCAGGCGGCGCAGACGCGAGTTACGGTTAATAACGCGGCGGTACAGGTCGTTCAGGTCGGAAGTCGCAAAGCGACCGCCGTCCAGAGGCACCAGAGGACGCAGATCGGGAGGCAGCACAGGCAGCACTTCCATCACCATCCAGCCGGGCTTGATGCCGGACTTCTTGAACGCTTCCAGCAGCTTCAGGCGCTTGGCATTCTTCTTGACCTTGACTTCGGAGCCGGTCAAGTCGTTGCGCAGGCGTTCGATTTCGATGTCGATATCGATGCCTTCCAGCAGGTCCTTGATGCCTTCAGCGCCCATCTTGGCGGTGAATTCGTCGTAGCCGTATTCGATCTGCTTAGCGTCGTAGTCGTCCTCGGTCATGATGCTGAACTTCTTCAGCGGGGTCATGCCGGGGTCGGTCACCACGTAGGCTTCAAAGTACAGCACGCGCTCGATGTCACGCAGCGTCATGTCCAGCACCAGGCCCAGGCGCGAAGGCAGGGACTTCAGGAACCAGATGTGAGCGCAAGGTGCAGCCAGGTCGATGTGACCCATGCGTTCGCGGCGAACCTTGGTCTGTGTGACTTCAACGCCGCACTTCTCGCAGATCACACCGCGGTGCTTCAGGCGCTTGTACTTGCCGCACAGGCATTCGTAGTCCTTGATTGGGCCAAAGATCTTGGCGCAAAACAGACCATCACGCTCAGGCTTGAAGGTACGGTAGTTAATCGTTTCAGGCTTCTTCACTTCGCCAAAAGACCACGAACGGATCTTTTCGGGCGAAGCCAAGCCAATCTTGATGGCATCAAAGTGCTCATCAGGCGTAAATTGCTTGAACAGGTCGAGTAGCGATTTCATGTAACTCTTTCCCTTTTCGTCAAAAATCATTGCAGCCACCGCTGGATTTGCCTTGGTTTGAGGAAAGAACCAAGCGCAAATCCTTTGTTTTCAAGCGGTTGCAGCTCTCTGTTTAATAGGCGTTAAGAACGCTCGAGCTCGATATCCAAGCCCAGAGAGCGGATTTCCTTGACCAGCACGTTGAACGATTCGGGCATGCCCGCTTCGATCGAGTGCTCGCCCTTGACAATGGATTCGTACACCTTGGTACGACCCACCACGTCATCGGACTTCACAGTCAACATTTCCTGCAGCACATATGCGGCGCCGTAAGCTTCCAGCGCCCACACTTCCATTTCACCGAAACGCTGGCCACCGAACTGCGCTTTACCGCCCAGAGGTTGCTGCGTAACCAGCGAGTAAGGACCGGTAGAGCGGGCATGCATCTTGTCGTCGACCAAGTGGTGCAGCTTCAGGTAGTGCATGTAGCCGATGGTAGTCGGACGCTCAAAGCGCTCGCCAGTACGGCCGTCATACAGGTAGGCCTGAGTGCGGGCTTCGGTCAGACCCTTGGCCTGCGCGACGTCCTCAGGGTAGGCCAGTTGCAGCATGTCCTTGATTTCGGCTTCAGAAGCACCATCAAACACAGGCGTTGCAAAAGGCACGCCAGTGGTCAATTCCTTGGCCATGGACATGACTTCGCCGTCGTCGAGGTGAGACAGCTCTTCCTTGCGACCGCTGCGGTTGTAGATCTCTTCCAGGAAGGCGCGCACTTCAGCAGCACGGGCTTCCTTTTGCAGCATGTCACCGATGCGCTGGCCCAGACCCTTACCGGCCCAGCCCAAGTGCACTTCCAGCACCTGACCGATGTTCATACGCGAAGGCACGCCCAGCGGGTTCAGCACGATGTCGGCGGTGGAGCCATCAGCCAGGAAAGGCATGTCTTCCACGGGAGTGATCTTGGAGACCACACCCTTGTTACCGTGACGACCGGCCATCTTGTCACCAGGCTGCAGACGACGCTTGACGGCCAGGTACACCTTGACCATTTTCAGCACGCCAGCGGGCAACTCGTCGCCTTGCGTGAGCTTCTTGCGCTTTTCTTCGAATGCCAGGTCAAACGTGTGACGCTGCTGCTCGATGGAGTTCTTGATGGACTCCAGCTGAGCGGCCACATCGTCTTCTGCAGGACGAATATCGAACCAGTGGAACTTCTCCACGCCGTCCAGATAAGCCTTGTCGATCTTGGCACCCTTGGACAGTTTCTGAGGACCGCCATTGGCCACGCGGCCAGTCAGCAGCTTCTCGATACGGTCAAAAGCGTCAGCTTCCACAATGCGCAGCTGGTCGTTCAGGTCCAGACGGAAGCGCTTCAGCTCGTCATCAATAATTTGCTGAGCACGCTTGTCGCGCTGGATGCCTTCACGCGTGAACACTTGCACGTCGATCACGGTGCCCGAAGAGCCCTGATCCACACGCAAAGAAGTGTCCTTCACGTCGGAAGCCTTCTCGCCGAAGATGGCGCGCAGCAGCTTCTCTTCAGGTGTCAGCGTGGTTTCACCCTTAGGAGTGACCTTGCCCACCAGCACATCGCCGGGTTGCACTTCTGCACCCACGTAGATGATGCCCGACTCGTCCATGCGGTTCAGTTGCTGCTCGGACAGGTTGGGAATATCGCGCGTGATTTCTTCGGCACCCAGCTTGGTGTCGCGAGCCATCACAACGAGTTCTTCGATGTGGATCGAGGTGTAGCGATCATCAGCCACGATGCGCTCGTTGATCATCACCGAGTCTTCGTAGTTGTAGCCGTTCCAGGGCATGAACGCGATCAGCATGTTCTGGCCGATAGCGATTTCACCCAGATCGGTCGAAGCGCCATCCGCCAGCACATCACCCTTGGCCAGCTTATCGCCACGGCTGACGATAGGACGCTGGTGAATGTTGGTGTTCTGGTTGGAACGCTGATACTTGATCAGGTTGTAGATGTCCACGCCAACTTCGCCGGCAACGGCTTCGTCGTCGTTCACACGGATCACGATACGGGTCGCGTCAACGTAGTCAACGATACCGCCACGCTTGGCCGTCACCACAGTGCCGGAGTCAACCGCAGCAACGCGCTCGATACCGGTACCGACCATGGGCTTTTCAGGACGCAGCACAGGCACGGCCTGACGCGACATGTTGGCGCCCATCAAAGCACGGTTCGCGTCATCGTGTTCCAGGAAAGGAATCAGCGAAGCAGCCACCGACACGATCTGCGCAGGCGACACGTCCATGTACTGAACGCGTTCGGCCGACACCAGAGTGGAGTCACCCTTTTCACGGGCCGACACCAGATCACCCACCAGATTACCAGCGGCATCCAGCTCGGCATTCGCCTGGGCGATCACGTACTTGCCTTCTTCGATGGCCGACAGGTAGTCGATGTCCATCGTGACCTTGCCATCCACCACGCGACGGTACGGGGTTTCAATGAAACCGTACTCGTTCAGGCGGGCATACAGAGCCAGCGAGTTGATCAGACCAATGTTGGGACCTTCAGGCGTTTCGATAGGGCAAACGCGACCGTAGTGGGTCACGTGCACGTCACGCACTTCAAAGCCTGCACGTTCGCGAGTCAGACCGCCTGGGCCCAAAGCGGAAACACGACGCTTGTGCGTGATTTCTGCCAGAGGGTTGGTCTGGTCCATGAACTGCGACAGCTGCGACGCACCGAAGAATTCCTTCAGCGCAGCCGAGATGGGCTTGGAGTTGATCAGGTCGTGAGGCATCAGGGGCTCTTGCTCAGCCTGACCCAGACGTTCCTTCACAGCCTTTTCGATACGAGCCAGACCGGTACGGTACTGGTTCTCGGCCAGTTCGCCCACGCAACGCACGCGGCGGTTGCCCAGGTGGTCGATATCATCGACTTCGCCGCGACCATTGCGCAGGTCCACCAGAATCTTGACCACGGCCAGGATGTCTTCGTTGGACAGCACCATGGGACCGGTGGCGCCTTCGCGGCCGATCTTGGCGTTGAACTTCATGCGGCCCACGCGCGACAGGTCGTACGTGTCAGCGTTGTAGAACAGGCGCTGGAACAGAGCCTGTACTGCATCTTCGGTTGGCGGCTCGCCGGGGCGCATCATGCGGTAGATGGCAACGCGGGCAGCGAACTCGTCCACGGTTTCATCGGTACGCAGAGTCTGCGAGATGTAAGCGCCCTGGTCCAGTTCGTTGGTGTAGATGCACTGAACATCTTGCACACCAGCGCTGCGCAGCTTCTTGAGCAGCGCTTCGGTCAACTCTTCATTGGCCTTGGCAATGATTTCGCCAGTGTCAGGGTCAACGATGTTCTTGGCCAGCACGCGACCCAGCAGGAAGTCTTCGGGCACGCTGACGAACTTGGTGCCAGATTGCTCCAGTTCGCGAGTGTGACGCGCAGTAATGCGCTTGTCTTTGGCGACGACGACCTTGCCAGCCTTGTCGGTGATGTCGAAACGAGCGACTTCGCCCTTCAGACGATCAGCCACAAACTCCATCTGCGCACCGCTGTCCATCAGGCGGAAGTTGTCGTTCACGAAGAACGTCGCTAGGATGGTTTCAGGTGTCAGGCCAATCGCCTTGAGCAGAATGGAGACAGGCATCTTGCGACGACGGTCAACACGGAAGTACAGCAAGTCCTTGGGGTCGAACTCGAAGTCCAACCAGGAGCCGCGGTAAGGGATGATGCGTGCCGAGAACAGCAGCTTGCCCGAGCTGTGGGTCTTGCCCTTGTCGTGTTCAAAGAACACGCCGGGCGAACGGTGCAGCTGAGACACGATCACGCGTTCAGTACCGTTGATGATGAACGAACCCTTTTCGGTCATCAGGGGCACTTCGCCCATGTAGACCTCTTGTTCCTTCACTTCCTTGACCACCTTGGACTGTGATGTCGAAGACTCACGGTCATAAATGATCAGCTGAACCTTGGCGCGCACAGCGGAAGCAAAGGTCAGACCACGGGTCTGACATTCACGAACGTCGAAAGCGGGTTTGGCGAGGTTGTACTCGACAAACTTCATCTCCACAAAACCATTGTGAGAGACGATAGGGAAAGCGGAATTGAAGGCCGCTTGCAGGCCATCAATGGTGCGTTTTTTGGGGGCTACATCTGCCTGCAGGAATGCTGTATAGGCATCTTTTTGCATCTGCAGCAGATAAGGCACTTCGAGCACGCTATCGCGGCTCCCGAAGCTTTTGCGGATTCGCTTGCGTTCGGTATAAGAATAGGCCATGAGATCTCCGGGCAAAGACATGAGTCCTGGGTCTGCGACGACTGCCCCACAGGGGTTTCCCCTGCGGGCTTGGCGGTTGGCCACTACCAACCATGGCTGACGGCGATGCGTTGCACACCGCCCGAACCAAGGCATCTTCTGCTGTCGGATTGTCAGAAGACACTAAAAAGCAGACTCCCAAAGAAACCTGCTTTCTGGTGTGTTCTTTCAGCGCGTTCCACAAGCGCCAAAGGCTGGAGACCCTTTTAAGAGTCTCCAGCCCTTGATTTTACTGAATTACTTCAGTTCAGCCTTAGCACCGGCTTCGATCAGCTTCTTCACAGCAGCTTCAGCATCGGCCTTGGCAACGGCTTCCTTGACAGCCTTAGGAGCGCCGTCAACCAGATCCTTAGCTTCCTTCAGACCCAGGCCAGTGATTTCACGCACAGCCTTAATCACGGAAACCTTGTTCGCGCCAGCTTCCAGCAGCATGACGTTGAACTCGGTCTTTTCTTCAGCAGCAGCAGCGCCACCAGCAGCGCCGCCAGCAGCGGGAGCAGCCATAGCAGCGGCGGACACGCCAAACTTCTCTTCAATAGCCTTGACCAGGTCGTTCAGTTCCAGAACAGTCATGCTGTCCAGGGCGGTCAAGAATGCGTCTTTATCGAATGCCATTTTGATTTCCTAAAATTTGTTGGTTACTTGCCGAGCGCTTAGGCTTCGGCTGTTTCGGCTGCCACTTCGGCAGAGCCTTCGCTCTTCTTTGCCGCCAGAGCGCCCAGCACAACGGCTGTACGCGACATGGGGGACATAAGCAAGCCGCACACTTGTGCCAGCAGAACTTCCTTGGAAGGAATGCTAGCCAGTTGCTTCACACCGTCCACGTCCAGGGCTTTGCCACCGAAAGCGCCACCGCGAATTACCAACTTGTCGTTGGTCTTCGCGAAGTCGGCCACCACTTTAGCGGCTGCCACTGCGTCTTCAGAGAAGCCATAGATCAGAGGACCAGTCATCTGGTCAGCCACCACGTCAAACGCGCTACCGGCGACAGCACGGCGGGCCAGGGTGTTCTTCAACACGCTCAGGCTCACACCCTTGCTGCGAGCATCAGCACGCAGTTTGGTCATGTCGGCGACCGTGATGCCACGGTATTCCGCGATCACAAGCGTTTGAGCTTTAGCGGCGAGGCTGGTCACTTCGTTGATGACCGCTTCTTTCTCACTGCGATTAAGACTCAAGGTCTACTCCTTAAATGCACACTCAGGACAAGTCCCTCATGCGCGCTCTTGTTGCAGCGACCAACTGTTTAGGAAAGAATTCCATCTGCAGCGGGATCGCCATCTGCGTTGGCCTTCGTGATTAAGTGATCCAATCACACCAACGGTCTTGGATGACCTGCAAGAGCAACAACTCCTGCAGCCCACCACACCAGATGAGCCAGGCTCATCTGACGATTTCTAGCAATTACGCCGAGATGGATTGTGTATCGACGCGAACGCCCACACCCATAGTCGACGACACTGCCACCTTGCGCAGGTACTGACCCTTGCTGGTAGCAGGCTTAGCCTTGTTCAGGGCATCGATCAGAGCAGCCAGGTTACCTTGCAGCTTGTCGGAGTCGAACGAGCGACGGCCGATAGTGCCGTGAATGATACCGGCCTTGTCCACGCGGAACTGCACTTGACCAGCCTTGGCGTTCTTCACAGCCGTAGCGACGTCAGGAGTCACAGTGCCAACCTTGGGGTTAGGCATCAGACCACGTGGGCCCAGGATCTGACCCAGCTGACCCACAACGCGCATCGCGTCAGGAGCAGCGATCACCACGTCAAAGGGCATGTCACCGGCCTTGACCATAGCGGCCAGGTCGTCCATACCGACCACGTCAGCACCAGCAGCCTTGGCTTCTTCAGCCTTGGCACCTTGAGCGAACACAGCCACGCGAGCAGTCTTACCAGTACCGTGAGGCAGCACAACAGCGCCGCGAACCACTTGGTCCGACTTCTTGGCATCCACGCCCAGTTGCACGGCCACGTCGATGGACTCATCAAACTTGGCAGTTGCAGCTTCCTTCACCAGCGCCACAGCATCAGCGAAAGCGTACAGCTTGTTGGAATCAACCTTGCCCTGGAGAGCTTTTTGCTTCTTGGTCAACTTGGCCATTTACACGCCCTCCACAATCACGCCCATCGAACGGGCAGAGCCAGCCAGCGTACGCACAGCAGCGTCGACGTCAGCGGCATTCATGTCCTTCAGCTTGGTGTTAGCAATTTCTTCCAGCTGAGCACGTGTGATCTTGCCGACCTTGTTCTTCAGAGGATTCGAAGAACCCTTGTCCAGCTTGATAGCCTTCTTGATCAGAACAGTTGCGGGAGGCGTCTTGATGATGAACGTGAAGCTCTTATCAGCAAAAGCCGTGATCACCACAGGCAAAGGCAGACCTGGCTCGACACCTTGGGTCTGGGCGTTGAACGCCTTGCAGAATTCCATGATGTTGAGGCCACGCTGACCCAGCGCAGGACCGATGGGAGGGGAAGGGTTGGCCTTACCAGCTGGCACTTGCAGCTTGATGAAGCCGACGATTTTTTTCGCCATGTTGAGCTCCTTACGGGTATAACGCCACCTGCAACCTGTGCAAACAGCTCCCCGAGGTTTCTGACTCTATAAAAAAGCTTCGCGTCGAGTCAAAAAACGCGAAGCCCTAGATTCTATTGCGAATCTCAAGTTTTCTCAACTTGAGAGAATTCCAATTCCACAGGAGTTGCTCGGCCAAAGATGGTGACCGATACGCGCAAACGATTCTTCTCGTAGTTGACTTCTTCAACCGAGCCATTGAAGTCTGCGAACGGACCTTCCTTGACGCGAATCAACTCACCCACCATGAACTCGACCTTGTGACGCGGCTTTTCAGTGCCTTCCTGCATCTGGTCGACGATCTTGCGGATTTCTTCTTCAGAGATGGGGGCCGGACGATTCTTAGCACCACCCACAAAGCCAGTGACTTTGCTAGTGTGCTTGACCAAGTGCCAAGTGTCATCTTCCATGACCATCTCGACAAAGACATAGCCCGGGAACAGGCGACGATCTGTAGTGCGGCGCACGCCATTGCGCATTTCCACCACTTCTTCAGAAGGCACCAGAATGCGGCCAAACTTGGACTGCATGCCCGAACGCGCAATGCGCTCGGTAATATTACGCTCGACAGCCTTCTCCATACCCGAATAGGCATGGACGATATACCAGCGAAGATCGGGATTGGCGGATGCCGCTGCCCCACCATTCACATCTGTTTCGACAGTATCAGCCATTACTTCCTCCAGCCCAAAATCAGGTCGTACAAGACCCATTCAAGCGTCTTATCGGTGAACCACAAGAACAAGGCCATCACCACTACAAAGGCAAAGACATACAAAGTCATTTGCATCGTTTCTTTGCGGGTTGGCCAGACGACCTTCTTCACTTCACGCCAAGCATCACGGGCGAAGCCGATGAAGCGCTTACCTGGCTCGGAGATCAGAAAAACGAATGCAGATAACACCAGACCAACGATCAAGGCCGACCATTGCACCAGTGCACCTTGCTTGCTCAGCAGATAAAAGCCAGCAATAGAAGCAACAACTAAAGCCGCAACCGCGGCAATTTTTGCTTTGTCAGCCATAGAACTGACTGTTTCAACCTGAGTAGTGGCCATATTTCGTTTCAAATGCACAAAAATTGTGCAAATTCAAGACACAAAAGCCCGCCAAAGGCGGGCTCTTGTTGATTCCACCATTAAGAGGTGGCAGGGGCAGTAGGAATCGAACCTACAACCTTCGGTTTTGGAGACCGACGCTCTGCCAATTGAGCTATACCCCTACAAATCTATTAAGCAATAATCTTGGCAACCACACCGGCACCAACAGTACGACCACCTTCGCGGATAGCGAAGCGCAGACCTTCTTCCATGGCGATAGGAGCGATCAGCTTGACAGTGATCGAAACGTTATCACCAGGCATCACCATTTCTTTGCCTTCTGGCAGTTCGATGGAGCCGGTCACGTCAGTTGTACGGAAGTAGAACTGAGGGCGGTAGTTGTTGAAGAAAGGAGTGTGGCGACCGCCTTCGTCCTTGGACAGCACGTACACTTCGGAAGTGAACTGTGTGTGGGGCTTGATGGAGCCGGGCTTGGCCAGAACTTGGCCGCGCTGGACATCTTCACGCTTGGTGCCGCGCAGCAGCAGGCCAACGTTATCGCCAGCTTGACCTTGGTCCAGCAGCTTGCGGAACATTTCCACGCCGGTGCAAATCGTCTTGGCAGTATCTGTGATACCGACGATTTCGATTTCTTCGCCGACCTTGATGATGCCGCGTTCGATACGGCCAGTCACCACAGTGCCGCGACCGGAGATCGAGAACACGTCTTCCACAGGCATCACGAAGGCGCCGTCGATAGCACGCTCGGGAGTGGGGATGTATGTATCCAGGGCTTCGGCCAGACGCAGGATAGCGGGTTCACCCTTGTCGGATTGGTCGCCTTCCAGAGCCAGCTTAGCGGAGCCGCGGATGATAGGAGTGTCATCACCGGGGAAGTCGTACTTGGACAGCAGCTCGCGCACTTCCATTTCGACCAGTTCCAGCAGTTCTTCGTCGTCCACCATGTCGGCCTTGTTCAGGAACACGATGATGTAAGGAACGCCCACTTGACGCGACAGCAGGATGTGCTCGCGAGTCTGGGGCATGGGGCCGTCAGCTGCGGAGCAAACCAGGATAGCGCCGTCCATCTGAGCAGCACCAGTGATCATGTTCTTCACATAGTCAGCGTGACCGGGGCAGTCAACGTGAGCGTAGTGACGAGCAGCAGTTTCGTATTCAACGTGCGAAGTGTTGATCGTGATACCACGAGCCTTTTCTTCGGGAGCGTTGTCGATCTGCGAGTAATCCTTGGCTTCGCCGCCGAAGTGCTTGGACAGCACAGTAGCGATAGCAGCAGTCAGAGTGGTCTTACCGTGGTCAACGTGACCGATGGTGCCCACGTTAACGTGGGGCTTTGTGCGCTCGAATTTTTCTTTTGCCATTTTTCCGACTCCGAAAAAACTAATTGACTACAAGATGATTTCGGCGCTACCCCATTAAATGAGCGCACCAGAAAATGGTGCCCATGGCGGGAATCGGACCCGCGACCTCTCCCTTACCAAGGGAGTGCTCTACCACTGAGCCACATGGGCAATGAAGCTGAAAACAACTTCAAAAGAATTTTTTGCTCGCAAACTGGAGCGGGAGACGGGAATCGAACCCGCGTCATTAGCTTGGAAGGCTAGGGTTCTACCATTGAACTACTCCCGCACAGATTCACAACTGCACGTGATTGCCACTTTCAGCAACCGCTCTTCTTCACCATCACTGGTGGAGGGGACAGGATTCGAACCTGTGTACGCGTTAGCGGGCAGATTTACAGTCTGCTGCCTTTAACCACTCGGCCACCCCTCCGAAGAGATTTGAATTATAGCATCGTTTTTTAACTCAAAAAGAAATCTGAAATTTCTTTTCGTTTATCTAACTTTAGCTTGGTGCGGCTGGCGGGGATCGAACCCACGACCCTTGGCTTCGGAGGCCAATACTCTATCCACTGAGCTACAGCCGCGAACCCGTTAGATCGCTTGCACAACCAACAACAATTCAACAGGCGCAATTATGCACGGGTTTGATCACCCAAATCACAAACTCAGTCGAAATCCTAATCCAGACAAATAGACATCCACCGACATCGACCCCGCCTTGAGCAATGAGAAACTGCCTTCGGTCAGGGTCCAGCCATGGATGAGACCCACAAAAAGGGAGTGCAGGCCTAACGCAGCCTCCTCTGGCAACACTTGCAGCTGCACCGACTGCGCCTGGGCGGCTGCTGCCAGATCTCGCGCAAACTTCTCACGAGCTTCGGATGAATTTTTAACGTGTTGCAAGCGGACATCGGCCAGCTCTCCAACATATTCCATCTTGAAGAGCGCCGTTTCAAAGACCTTGCGCCTGCGCACATCCTCATCCAGACTCTCGAATACGTGCTGAATAGAGTGACGAATACGCTCTAGCGGTGGCAACTCGGCATAGCGGTCGTCACAGATTTCATCGAAAGGCAGACATATGCGCCCCAGCATGGAAACAAAGACATCCATCTTGTCCTTGAAATGCCAGTACACAGCACCTCGCGTCGCACCTGCACGCAACGCAATATCCCCAAGCGAGGTTCGGGATACACCTTTTTCAAAAAACACCTCTTCTGCTGCATCCAGCAGCTTGGTGCGCGTCTCATCTGCCTCTGCCTTGGTTCTTCGAGCCATTACTCACCCTTTTCATTACTCGCCTGCAGTAATGCACGACGAGAACCGCTTGTTTTGCCCGCCTTTACGCAGGCTTTTCAATTATACATTTATGCATGTATGTATAATTTCTTCAACACTGATGCACAAAGTTTTCCCTAGGGATTACTCTTAAATGAGCGCTCCAACCCGGACTGCGCTCTTTTCCTTTTTTCACAATGTCAACCGGAAGGACGTTCATGCACCCGATGTATGAAGAACACAAGGCTCTCGACAATCAGCCCAAATTTGCCGCCTCCTGCACACGCTCCATGGCCATAAGCCTTAGCCTGATTGCAGCTTTGGGCCTTGCCGCCTGCGGTGACAAAAAAGAAGATCCTCAAAAGGCACAAGCTGCAGCACAGGCGCAGCCACCCGAAGTGGGCGTGGTTACGGTATCTCTGCAAAGTGTGCCTTTGATTTCTGACCTCCCCGGCCGCCTCGAAGCCTCTCGTATTGCACAAGTTCGCGCCCGTGCAGCAGGGATCGTGCAAAAGCGTCTGTTCCAGGAAGGCTCTGACGTAAAAGCCGGCCAGCCACTTTTCCAGATCGACAACACGCCCTACAAAGCCAACCTGCAAAGCGCCCAAGCAACACTGGCACAAGCAGAAGCCAATCTGGCTCAGGCCTCTGCCACGGCTCGTCGCTACAAGCCCCTGGTTGAGGCCAATGCCATCAGCAAGCAAGAGTACGACACCGCCATCGCCAACGAAAAGGCAGCGCTCGCTCAAGTCGTCGCAGGCAAGGCCGCCGTTACAAATGCAAACGTCAACCTTGGCTATGCCAGCGTAACAGCCCCTATCTCCGGTCGAATTGGTCGTGCGCTGGTGACTGAAGGCGCATTGGTTGGCCAAGGCGAAGCCACGCAACTGGCAACTATCCAGCAGGTCAACCCACTGTATGTGAATCTGACCCAGTCATCTTCTGAAATCATGCGCATGCGTGAAGCGTTGGCTTCTGGCAAGTTAGCAAAAGTAGGTGACAACGCAGCCCGTGTCCACGTCTATTTGGACGATGGCAAGCAATACGCCCACACCGGCAAGCTGCTGTTTACCGATCTCTCCGTAGACCCGACAACGGGCCAAGTCAGCGTACGCGCAGAGTTACCTAACCCCGATGGAATGCTACTGCCCGGCACCTATGTACGCGTGCGCCTGGAACAAGCTCAGATTGAAAACGCGGTACTAATTCCTCAGCAGGCCGTAACTCGCAATGAAAAAGGCAACTTTGTCATGGTCGTTGCCGAAGATGGCTCTGTGGCCCCTCGCCCCGTGCAAATCAGCCAGTCCAACGGTAACAACTGGGTTGTGACATCCGGCCTGAAGAACGGGGAAAAGGTCATGGTCGATGGCTTGATCAAGGTTGGCATGGGTGCCAAGAAGGTCAAACCTGTGGAATTTAATGCCGCCCCGGCCGCTCAGCCACAGCCAGCACCAAAAGCACCAGAAGCACCCGCGCAAGAAAAACCCGCTGCGGCAGCTGAAGGCGCTGGCGACGCTCCAACGGCTAAATAACAGGCATACGATCCATGTCTAAGTTTTTTATTCACAGACCGATCTTTGCCTGGGTGATTGCGATTTTCGTGATCATTGCGGGCGTGATCTCCATCACAAAGCTACCGATAGCGCAGTTCCCATCGGTCGCTCCCCCTACCATCAACGTGACCGCGACCTATCCAGGCGCTACGTCACAGACCATGACGGACTCCGTACTGCAACTGATCGAGCGCGAAATCAACGGCGCGCAAGGTCTGATGTATATGGAGTCCTCGGCACCTGCGGGTGGTCAAGGTACCTTGACCGTCACATTTGCCCCCGGCACCAACCCTGACCTGGCTCAGGTGGATGTGCAAAACCGCCTCGCTCGTGTTCTGCCCCGTCTGCCACAGGTGGTTCAGGCCCTGGGCGTGCGGGTCGACAAATCCATGAGCAATTTCCTGATGATTCTGGCTTTTCAAGCCGCATCCGGGGAAACCTCTCGTGACGACATCGCCGACTATGTCAACCGAAATGTCGTGCCTGAAATCCAACGTCTGGATGGCGTCGGTAAGGCCCAGCTGTTTGCTGCGGGCCGCGCCATGCGCGTCTGGATCGATCCGGCCAAGCTGCAAGGCTTTGGGCTGTCGATCACATCCGTCAATGCAGCCATCGCCGCGCAAAACCAGCAAATTTCTGGTGGCGCTCTGGGCGACCTGCCCAGCACTTCGGGCACAAGCACCACGGCCACCATTGTTGTACCCGGCCAACTGACAACACCTGAGCAATTTGGCGAAGTCGTGTTGCGCTCCAACTCCGACGGCTCAACCGTGCGCCTGAAGGATGTGGCACGCATCGAGCTGGGTATCGAAAGCTACGCCTTCGAGTCCCGACTGGATGGCAAGCCTGCCGTGGCTATGGCTGTACAGCTGACTTCGACTGCCAACGCCATGGCAACGGCCACGCTGGTCAAGGCCAAGATGGCCGAGATGGAACCCTTCTTGCCTACCGGCGTGAAGTGGTCTTCACCGTATGACACCTCCAAGTTCGTGAAGATTTCCATCGAAAAGGTGGTGCATACGCTGATTGAAGCCATTGTGCTGGTGTTCATCGTGATGCTGATCTTCTTGCAGAACATCCGCTACACCTTGATTCCCACGATCGTGGTGCCTATTGCGCTGCTGGGTACCTTTGCCGTGATGTTGATGGTCGGTCTGACCATCAACATTCTGGCCATGTTCGCCATGGTGCTGGTGATTGGTATCGTCGTTGACGATGCCATCGTGGTTGTGGAAAACGTCGAACGCATCATGTCCGAGGAAGGCTTGTCGCCCAAGGACGCCACCATCAAGGCCATGGGCCAGATTCAAGGTGCCGTGGTTGGCATTACCGTGATTCTGGTGACTGTGTTCCTGCCACTCGCTGCATTCTCCGGTGCCACTGGCAATATCTATCGCCAGTTCTCGCTGGTGATGGCAATCTCGATCTTCTTCTCCGGCTTCTTTGCGCTGACGCTGACGCCCGCGCTGTGTGCCACCATGCTCAAGCCCATCCCCAAGGGCCATGCACACGACAAGAAGACCGGCCTGCTTGGCCCGTTCTACAACTGGTTCAACCGCAAGTTTGAAGCAGGTACGCAGCGCTACTCCTCCGCACTCTCCAGTGTGGTCAAGCGCTCCGTACAAGCCTTCATCGTCTATCTGGTTGTCATCGCGGGCGTGATCTTCATGTTCATGCGACTGCCAACCGCCTTCCTGCCCTCTGAAGATCAGGGCTACGTTATCTCGTTGACGCAGCTGCCTCCCGGTGCCACCCTGGAGCGCACCAGCAAGACGGTTGCAGAACTGGAGCAATTTGTACTGAGCCAGCCTGAAGTCGATCACATCATCAGCATTCTGGGCTTCAGCTTCATGGGTCAGGGTCAGAACGTGGGCCTGGCGTTCACCACACTCAAAGACTGGACTCAACGAACCGCCCCCGGTTCGGATGCCAAGTCCTTTGCTGATCGCACCATGGGTGCCATGTCCAAGCTGCGCGATGGTTTCATCTTCACGCTGGTACCGCCATCCATCTCTGAGCTGGGCAATAGCGACGGTTTCACCTTCCGCCTGCAAGACCGCAGCGGCAAGGGCCATGCTGCACTGCTGGAGGCCCGCAACCAGCTGATTGCCAAGGCCAACCAGAGCCAAGTGCTGGCTGGCGTACGCTTTGATGGCGTGGATGACGCTCCGCAATGGAAGGTCGACATCAACCGCGATGCCGTCTATGCCCAGCGCGTCAACATGAGCGATCTGGCCTCTACGCTGGCAACAGCCCTGGGGTCGTCCAACTCCACGGACTTCCCCAACAACGGGTTCATGCAGCGCGTGACCATTCAGGCTGATGCAACTCGCCGCATGCAGCCGGAAGACGTGATGCGTTTGACCGTGCCCAACGCACAGGGCCAACTGGTCGAGCTGTCCACCATGGTCAGCGCCAAGTGGATCAGCGGCCCCATGCAGCTGACTCGCTACAACGGCTACCCCTCCATGAGCATTACTGGTCAGGCCAAGCCCGGCTTTACCAGCGGTGACGCCATGAAGGAAATGGAACAGCTGGCCAAGGGTCTGCCTGAAGGCTTCAGCTACGAGTGGACAGGTCAGTCGCTGGACGAAAAGAAGGCTGGCTCCTCCGCCATGCTGCTCTACGCGTTCTCCATTCTGGCCGTGTTCCTGTGTCTGGCTGCCCTGTATGAAAGCTGGAGCATTCCACTGTCCGTGTTGCTGGTCGTGCCCTTGGGCGTGTTCGGCGCCGTGGCCGGTGTGCTGATGCGCGGCATGCCTAACGACATCTACTTCCAGGTCGCGCTGATTACGGTCATTGGTCTCTCGGCCAAGAACGCCATTCTGATTGTGGAGTTCGCCAAGGACCTGCATGCCGAAGGCAAAACCGCACTGGAAGCCGCACTGGAAGCGGGCCACCTGCGTTTCCGCCCTATTTTGATGACCTCGCTGGCCTTTATTCTGGGTGTGGTGCCTCTGTACATCGCCTCCGGTGCCAGCGCAGCCAGCCAGAAGGAAATCGGTACCGGCGTGTTCTGGGGCATGGTGATTGGCACGCCAATCTCCGTCTTCCTGGTGCCTGTGTTCTTTGTGACCGTGTTCAATCTGTTTGGCAAAAAATCCAAGCAAGACTCCAACGCCAATCCCCCGGCAGCAACTTCTGCAGCACAGGGAGGCTCGCAACATGAATAAGACCTTGCTACCCGTAGCACTGGCCGGCGCGCTGCTGGCCAGTGGCTGCTCCTTCATCCCCACGCTGGATCGCCCTGCCGCCCCGGTGGCAGAGCATTTCTCTGCCGCCAATGAGCAGGCGGGCGCTACAGCCGCAGCGGATATTCCCTGGCAGCAGTTCTTTACGGACCCTCGTCTGCAGCAAGTCATTCAACTGGCGCTGGACAACAACCGCGACCTGCGTGTGGCTGTGCTCAATATCGAGAAAGCTCAGGCCCAGTACCAGATTCAGCGTGCAGCCCAGTTCCCTGAATTCGGCGTTGCCGGCAGCGCCAGCCGCCAGCCCAGCACCATCACGGGCAGCTACGGCAACTCGTACATGGTGGGCTTGTCCATGCCCAGCTGGGAGATTGACTTCTGGGGCCGCATCAGCAGCCTTAAGCAGCAAGCTCTGGCCCAGTATCTGGCGACAGAAGAAGGCCGCAAGGCCGCGCAGATCAGCCTGATTGCCAATGTCGCCAACACCTGGCTCAACCTGCAGGCGGATGAAGAGCTGCTGGCCATTTCGCGCCGCACTCTGAGCACACGCGAGCAGTCCATCAAGCTGACCAAGCTGCGCCTGGATGCAGGCGTGACTTCCGAGCTGGACTACCGCCAGGCTCAGTCGCTGACCGAAAGCGCACGCGCCACCCTGGCCCAGCAGGCTGGTCAGCGCGAGCGTGATGTCAACGCCCTGACCCTGCTTGCAGGCCAGTCCCTGCCTGCCGATCTACTCATCAGCATGCAAGACAAACAGCTGCGCGAGCTGCCTGCACTGGCCGATGTGCCATCGGGCCTGCCCTCTGAGCTGCTGCTGCGCCGCCCTGACATCCGTCAGGCCGAGCAAAGCATGATTGCCGCCAACGCCAGCATTGGTGCGGCACGCGCGCTGTTCTTCCCGAACATCTCGCTGACCGCATCGGCGGGTTTTGTGAACTCGAAAGTCTCTGACCTGCTCAGCTCTGACTCTGCCGCCTTCACCATTGCGCCTTCGCTGTATCTGCCTATCTTCAACGCTGGCCGCAACCGCGCCAACCTGAAAGTGGCAGAGACCAACGAGAAAATTGCCGTGGCGCAATACGAGGGCTCCATCCAGTCGGCCTTCCGCGAAGTGTCTGACACGCTGGTGAACCGCCGCTCCCTGAAAGATCAGCTCGATGCCCAGTCGCGCCAGCTGGAAGCCGAGCAAGTTCGCTACAAGCTGTCTGACCTGCGCTACACCAACGGCGTGGCCAGCTACCTGGACTTGCTGGATGCACAGCGCTCGCTGTTTGCACTCGAGCAATCCGTGGTGCAAGTGCGCTTGGCGCAGCTGCAAAACCAGGTCAACCTCTACAAGGTTCTGGGTGGCGGCTGGACTGAGCCTGTGGCCAGCAGCAACGCTGCTGCCCCAGCGACGGGCACCCCATAAGCCGCAGTTTTTGCTGCCATCCACAAAGGCGTCTTCGGACGCCTTTTTTCATGGTCACCACAAATTGCCCTAGGTTGATCCAACTCAACTCCTTTATGCAGCGATCGTCAACCCGTATCGTCGTGCAGTGGCATTCTTAACCCTCACTTCTATAATGGTTTGTTAAACCCTATCCCACGATCTCAGAGGACTTCATGAGCGAGCAACACCACGAAGAAGCCCATACCGGCCCCATCAAAAAACCCAAGCAGCTGTTGCTGGCTGTCCTCTTCTCGTTTGTGGTGCCCATTTTTGTAATCATCGGCCTGGTCAAGTTCGTGACCTCCTCAGAGACAACAGGCCCTGGCACCGGCAATCCCGAAATGGCCAAGGCCGTGCGCCTGCAAAAAGTGGGCACGATTGAGATCCGTGATGCCAACCGCCCCCTGCGCGGTGGTGAAGAAGTCTACAAATCGCAATGCGCGGCCTGCCACGCCACTGGCGCAGCCGGTGCTCCCAAGTTTCAGGACACTGCGGCCTGGGGCCCACGTCTGAAGCAAGGTCTGGACACACTGGTCCACTCAGCTCTGGCTGGCAAGGGTGCCATGGCAGCCCAAGGCGGTGGCGAATTCAATGACACCGAAATTGCCCGCGGCGTGGTCTACATGACCAATGCCGCTGGTGGCAGCTTCCCTGAGCCCAAGCCCCCTGCCGGTGCGGCGGATGCCGCCAGTGGTGATCCAGCAGCCGCCGAACCCGCTGCAGCGCCTGCCGCTGAAGCCGCTCCCGCAACGGCTGCACCAGCGCCAGCTGCTGCATCGAATGTAGGCAAGAGCATCTATGACACAACCTGCATGGCCTGTCACAGCAGCGGCGTGGCCGGTGCACCCAAGTTTGGTGACAAGGCGGCTTGGGCGCCCTTCATCGCCAAGGGTATGGACGATATGGTGAAAAAAGCCACACAAGGCGTGGGTGCCATGCCACCCAAGGGCGGCTCTACCGCTTCTGATGCAGACTTCAAGGCCGCCATCCAGTACATGGTGGACGCAGCCAAGTAAACAGCGCCACAGTGGCTTAGCGGCTCACGCTTCAAACCATAAAACCGGTCTTGCGCCGGTTTTATGGTTTTTGGTCTCTAGCGCTTGATAGATAAGCGCAAGCAGCTATCAATTTTGCATAGCCTCTGGACTCAGCACAAAGCCAAACTGTGCGGGCAACAAGGCGCTGCTCGCCTCCTGCACCTCGGGCAAATCACCGCGTTCCAGCGCATTGGCGGCATCCAGCATGTCAAGGCTGTGCACCATGCCCAGACCTTGCGGCAGGGCGAGGAACAGTCGCCCCAGTTCATCCATCACTACCTGCTGCACCTGCGCCACTGACAGCTCCTGTCCGGTGTGGCTGTGCAGCTGCAGACCTTGCTCTGTGCTGCGCAAACGCCATATCCACGGGGCAGATTCCAACTCCACATACACGCGCTGGGGACCATTCTGAAAGTACCAGCGCCCATCAGCCTCGGCCAGATAGTTGCGGGCAATAAAGTCCGCCAGCTTTTCATGGCGCAGCGCATTGCCCTTGGCACCGGGTTGACCGCTGTTAAAAGCACCACAGGCCTGCGCCTGATCGTCACGCAGCCACCATTGCCCGCGTGCATCCAGGCCCAGCCAGCCACTGCAGGCGGGCACATTGGGCCACTTGGCCATGGCCTGCTTCACGATGTCATCCATTGGCTATCTCTCCTTGTTGTGTTGCGGCGCGGTGACCCACTGTGCCAGCCACTGGGTCACCGCCTGCGACATGGCCTGCACATGGGCCGGCCATGCGCCGCTGGCAAAACCTGCATGCCCGCCATGGGGTGGCTGCCACAGCTGCACCGATGCACTTACGTCACTCACCGTGGGCAGACTGTGCGCGGGCACAAACGGGTCATTCAGCGCATTGAGCAGCAGCAGCGGCACAGCCACCTGCTTGAGCAGGGGCTTGGCCGATGCACGAGTCCAGTAATCATCCGCGTTTTTGAAGCCGTGCACCGGTGCGGTAAACACATCATCAAACGCATGCAGCGTGCGCGCGCGCAGCAGTGCGGCCTTGTCAAACGCCCCCGGCGACTGCTGCCATTTACCCAGCGCCTTGGGCACCAGCGTGCGCATGAACATGGGCGTGTAAATCCAGCGGTTCAACCCCCGCCCCAGACTGATGCCACCCGCCACTAAATCGAGGGGAGCGCACACCACCGCAGCCCCTTGGATAAGCTGCGCCGCCGCCTGCTGCTGCACCCCAGCCCAGCGCGCCAGTGAATTGCCGCCCAGCGATATGCCCATGGCCAGCAAATCGCCGCTAGCGCCTTGCTGCAGTCGCCTCAAAATCCAGTCCACCTCATCCACATCCCCCGAGTGGTAGGCGCGCAGCAGTCGGTTGGGCTCGCCGCTACAACCGCGAAAATGTGGCACCGCCAGTCGCCAACAGCGCTGCGCACAGGCCAGCGCTGTTGCCTTGGCATAGTGACTGGACGATGAGCCTTCCAGCCCATGAAACAGTACCAGCGTGGGCGCATTCGCAGCCACTGCATGGCTTGAGAAATCGACATCAATAAAGTCACCGTCCGGCGTATCCCATCGCTCACGCCGCCACGGCTGTGGCAGCGCGCCCTTGGCCTGATAGCGAGCGCAGAGCGATGCCCAGATGGTCTGAACATGGCCCCCGGGCTGCCACCAAGGGGCACGGAATTGTTCAAAGCTCATGCCTGCCCCAGCCAGTCCCGCAGCTCTGGCTGCAAGCCATTCTTTGGCGCCGCACGCCAGATAAGCTCTGACGGCACGACCTGAATACCCGGCGGGCACCTGATGGGGAAAAAGTGAACATGCTTGCAATGCTAGCGCCACGCGGCGTCGGACAGGAGCACAGGTTCTGGGCGCACGTGCCAATATCAAGCCCTTATGCTATGGTTTCCGCATCTATTTCGTGACTGGAAACTCCATGAAACGCTGGCTCCTGATCATTGCGACTGCTGCCTCCATGCTCTCCCTCACGGGCTGCGGCTATAACGACTTTCAGCGTCTGGACGAAAAATCCAAGGCCGCATGGGGCGAGGTTCTGAACCAGTACCAGCGCCGCTCAGACCTGATTCCCAACATCGTCGCCACCGTCAAGGGCGAAGCCAGCTTTGAGCAAGACACGCTGACCAAGGTCATCGAAGCGCGCGCCAAAGCCACCTCCATTCAGGCCACGCCCGAACTCATCAACAACCCTGAAGCCTTCAACAAGTTCCAGCAGGCTCAGGGCGAACTCTCAGGCGCACTGTCTCGCCTGATGGTGGTGGCAGAAAGGTATCCAGACCTCAAGGCCAATCAGGCTTTCCGCGATCTGCGCGTGACATTGGAAGGCACGGAAAACCGCATCACCGTGGCCCGCAACGAATACATAGGCACCGTGCAGGCCTACAACATACTGGCGCGCAGCTTCCCAACCAACATCACTGCCAAGGTGTTCGGCTACGCCGTCAAACCCACCTTTACTGTCCAGAACGAGGCTCAGATTTCTCAGCCACCGGCTGTGGACTTCTCTCAGCCTGCGGCTCCAGCCACCGCCAAGTAAGCCATACGCGCTCACAAGGTTTACATGCAAAACAAGGCTCTAACCCTTATCCATCAAGCGCTTACAGCTCTTGTTTTGGCATGGCTTACGCTTTTTGCAGCCCTACCCGCACTGGCCCAAACAACGAACGGCGGAGTAGGATCACAACTCAAACCCGTGCCGGAACTCTCAGGCCGGGTCATCGACCAGACCCACACCCTCAGCAGCAGCGATGTGCAAGCGCTGAGCGAAAAGCTCAAAACACTGGAAGACGAAACGGGTGCACAGGTAGCAGTGCTGATGGTGGCAACCACCGCGCCTGAAGATATTGCTTCCTACACCTGGCGTGTCGCCAGCAGCTGGAAGCTGGGGCGCAAAGACATTGGCGACGGCAGCCTCATCGTCGTGGCAAAAGACGACAGGCGCATGCGCATCGAGGTAGCGCGCAAGCTGGAAGGGGCGATTCCCGATATTCAGGCGGGCCGCATCATTGATGGCGCCATGAAGCCGCACTTCCGCGCCGATGATTATGCGGGCGGGCTTTCTGCCGCCATCGATCAAATGAGCCTGCTGATTCGCGGTGAGAAGTTGCCAGCCCCGGCCCAGCAGCAAAGCCAGAGCAGCTCTTTGTCGCAAAACCTGGACTTTCTGCTGCCGCTGCTGTTATTCGGCTTCCCCATCGGCATTGCCATTGCCCGTTCTCTCTTTGGCCGGGGACTGGGCTCGCTGATTATGGGTGGCATCACCGGTGCAGCGGCCTATTTCATCACCACCAGTATGCTGGTGGCGGGAGTGGCCGCCTTCATCGGACTGATGTTTACGCTGTTGTCCAACCTCTCGCGAGGCGGCGGCGGTCCTTACATCAGCTCTGGCGGCGGAGGTGGCGGGAGCAGTGGCGGTGGTTTCAGTTCCGGGGGCGGCTTCAGCTCTGGTGGTGGTGGCAGCTTTGGGGGCGGCGGCGCTTCGGGAGATTGGTGAGATGAGCAATATTTTCCATCGCCTTGCACGTCTGGTGCGCCATCGCTGGGCCGAGCAACATTTGCGCAAGTCCCTGCCCGCCTCCACCCTGCGCGAGCTGGAGCTGCTGATTGCCAAAAGCGAGCTGGGCCACAGCGGCCAGGTACGCATTTGCGTTGAAGCAGGCCTGCCCTGGAGCTATATCTGGCGCGATGCCACGCCTCGCCAACGGGCGCTGTCGCAGTTTGCCAAGCTCCGTGTCTGGGATACCGAACACAACAACGGTGCCCTCATCTATTTGCTGCTGGCCGATCACGCCATCGAAATCGTCGCCGACCGTGCGCTGGATCGCACCATGAGTGCCGAGCAGTGGCAGACCCTGATCAGCGATATGCAATCGGCCTTCAAGGGCGGGCATTTCCATGTGGGGCTGGTCACGGCGCTGGAGCGGGTCAGCCGCCAGCTACAGACGCACTTTCCACGCAAATCCAGCCATATCGCTGACTCACGCAATCTGCCCGATGCGCCGGTGGTCGAGCGCCACCTGCCACACCGAGATCGCTGAGGCCTGTCAAGATTCAAACTTCATAGCTGTCAGCGCTTATTTATCAAGCGCTAGAAGCTAAAAAGCTGTTTAACCCAGCACATTACGCCCATAAGGCGAACACAACCACAGCACGGCAGCCACATTGATCAGCACCATGAGCCAGAACTCCTGCTGGAAACGGGTTTTGCTGCTTTTATGACGCAGCCACTGCTGGGCCAGCAAAGCGCCAGGCCAGCCACCCACCAACGCCATGGTCTGCAGCATTTTCTCTGGCGTGCGCCACTGGCCTTTCTGGGCAGACCATTTGTCTTGCCAGTAAGCCATGAAGGTCAGCACGCTCAAGCCCGCATACACCAGCCAGATGAAGCGCGGCACGCTCCAGATGCTGGCCGCGGTCAGCATCAAGACCAACCACAGAAGCAGCACGCCGTAGCTGAAACGGCTGGAGGCGTGCCAGCCCTGGGGCGCTCTGGCTTCTGAACGAGATGCGGGGCGACGGCTACGTGGCGCGGCTTTTGGGGCAGCGGCCACCGAAGTGGCAGCGCGCCACGCCACCCTGAGCGCACGTTTTTTGCCTTGCTCCATGCCCACAGCAAACTCCAGCCGCAGGCCGGGCCTGGGCCGCTGATCGGCAGAAGGACGCGGCTCAAAGGCACTGATATGCACAAAGAGCCGCCCGCCGTCATCGGCCTCGATCCAGCCAAAGCCCCGGTCATCGTTCCATTGACTCAAAGTGCCGCCATAGCGCATGTCTCTCATGTCTTTCCCTTGTTGTTTTGCCGTACTGAATTCCGCGCCATCGTCAGAAGGCTGGCCTGTTCTTCACAGAATCAAGTCAACAAACCCTGCGCCTGTGTTAGTTTCAGGGCAGTCGTCTCTTTTAAGAAAGCACATCGCATGAAGAAATCCTTGTTCTCTCTGGCCATCGTCAGCGCCGCCTTGGCGCTTAGCGCCTGCTCCTCCATCAGCCCCAAGGGCGCGGAGACACCAACGGCATACGACTACGCTTTGAGCTGCAAGCTCAAGGAAGATGACCCGAAGAAGTGCGAAGCCCAGATACGCGCCCTGTGCGATGACCCCAGCAAAGCCGTAGTACGCAAGTCACGCCATGTGGATCCCTTGGACAACTCCGTGGTCTACGCCTATCAGGCGGCTTGCAACGGCTAATTCACACACCTGCCGCCGGAATTTTGGTTATTTTTGAGCTCTAGCCCTTATATATCCAGCGCTACGCGCTTCCATATCAAGAGCAAACAGACATAAAAAAAGCCACCGCATGCGGTGGCTTTTTTGTGCCGAAGTTCCATGCCCGAAGGCATGTTCATCAACGCTTCTGGCGGAACTTGCGCAGAGCAGCCACTTGGGCGGCCAGCACGGCCAGCTCGGACTGAGCCTTGGCCAGGTCCAGTTCGCTCTTGGCGTTCTTCAGAGCTTCTTCTGCCGAGGCCTTGGCCGCGTTGGCCTTTTCCTCGTCCAGATCCTTGCCGCGGATAGCGGTGTCGGACAGCACGGTCACGCAGTTGGGTTGCACTTCCAAAATGCCACCGGCCACGAAGACAAATTCTTCGCTGCCATCAGGCATTTCGATGCGCACCGAACCCGGCTTGATGCGGGTGATCAGCGGTGTGTGGCGGGGGAAAATGCCCAGCTCGCCCGCTTCACCGGGCAAAGCGACAAAACGCGCTTCACCGGAGAAGATGGACTCTTCGGCACTGACCACATCAACGTGGATGGTGTTCATCTTTGCTCCTAGAAAAGGTTAAAAACTGGTCCTAAAACCTCCACGCCCCCAAGCCAGAAACGCCAAGCAAGGGCCGCCCCGCAGCGAGGGCGTTGTCCCCCTCCTTAAAGAGAGGGGGAAGCGGCAAAGCCGCTCAGGGGGTGAAAGTCAATTAGGCTGCCAGCTTCTTGGCCTTCTCGAAGGCTTCATCGATGGTACCAACCATGTAGAAAGCCTGTTCGGGCAGGTGGTCGGCTTCGCCAGCCACGATCATCTTGAAACCACGGATGGTTTCAGCCAGCGACACGTACTTACCGGGGGCGCCAGTAAACACTTCAGCCACGTGGAAAGGCTGCGACAGGAAACGCTGAATCTTACGAGCGCGGGACACGACCAGCTTGTCTTCAGGAGCCAGCTCGTCCATACCCAGAATCGCAATAATGTCGCGCAGTTCCTTGTAGCGCTGCAGCGTACCTTGCACTTGGCGAGCCACCTTATAGTGCTCTTCGCCAACCACTTGAGGGTCCAGCTGACGGCTTGTGGAATCCAGAGGATCCACCGCAGGGTAGATACCCAGCGAAGCGATGTCACGGGACAGCACCACGGTGGAGTCCAAGTGAGCAAAAGTCGTTGCAGGCGAAGGATCGGTCAAGTCATCGGCAGGCACATAAACGGCCTGGATGGAAGTGATCGAGCCCACCTTGGTAGAGGTAATACGCTCTTGCAGCTTACCCATTTCTTCAGCCAGAGTAGGCTGGTAGCCCACGGCGGAAGGCATACGGCCCAGCAGAGCGGACACTTCGGTACCGGCCAAGGTGTAGCGGTAGATGTTGTCCACGAAGAACAGCACGTCCTTGCCTTCGTCACGGAAGGCTTCGGCCATGGTCAGACCGGTCAGCGCAACGCGCAGACGGTTGCCTGGTGGCTCGTTCATCTGGCCGTAAACCATGGCCACTTTGGATTCGTTCAGGTTGGCTTGGTTCACGACGCCGGCGTCCGACATTTCGTGATAGAAGTCATTACCTTCACGGGTACGTTCGCCCACACCAGCAAACACCGACAGACCACCGTGGCCCTTGGCGATGTTGTTGATGAGTTCCATCATGTTCACGGTCTTGCCCACACCGGCGCCACCGAACAGACCCACCTTGCCGCCCTTGGCGAAAGGAGAGATCAAGTCGATCACCTTGATGCCGGTTTCCAGCAGTTCTTGCGAAGGCGACAGTTCGTCGTACGCAGGAGCCTTGCGGTGGATAGGGGCCGTCAGGGTCTGGTCCACATCGCCACGTTCGTCGATGGGGTTACCCAGCACGTCCATGATGCGGCCCAGAGTCGCCTTGCCCACGGGCACGGTGATGGGGTTGCCGGTGTTGGTGACCATCAGGCCACGCTTGATACCGTCGGAAGAACCCAGGGCAATGGTACGCACCACGCCGTCGCCCAGCTGCTGCTGAACTTCCAGGGTCAGGGCTGTACCTTCCAGCTTCAAGGCGTCATACACCTTGGGCACCTGGCCGTGGGCAAATTCCACGTCCACCACGGCGCCGATACATTGAACAATCTTGCCTTGTACTTGAGCCATTTTTTGCTCCAATCTGTTTGTTCGTTAAAGCCGTTTACACAGCGGCTGCGCCTGCCACGATTTCCGACAACTCGGTCGTAATCGCTGCCTGACGCGTCTTGTTGTAGATCAGCTTCAACTCGCCAATGACACTACCTGCGTTGTCGGTCGCGGCCTTCATGGCCACCATGCGCGCCGATTGCTCGGACGCCATGTTTTCCGCAACGGCCTGGTACACGAGGGACTCTACGTAACGAACCAGCAGTTCGTCGATGACGGTTTGAGCGTCAGGCTCGTAGATGTATTCCCAAGCAGTACCGGTCTTCTCGGCTTGCATCTTGTCGGACGACAGGGGGAGCAGCTGCTCCACCACCGACTCCTGCTTCATGGTGTTGATGAACTTGGTGTACGAGAGGTACACCGCGCTCAACTTGCCTTCAGCATATTGGTCCAGCAACACCTTGACAGGCCCGATGAGCTTGTCGAGATGAGGCGTGTCGCCCAGGCCTGTAGCGTGGGAGACCACCTTGGCACCGACTCGGTTCAGGAAACCCATTCCCTTGCCGCCAATGGCCACTGCCTCTGTCGCAATGCCCGCATCCTGCATTTCGCGCAACTTGTTGGTGACGATACGCAACACGTTCGTGTTCATACCGCCGCACAAACCCTTGTCGGTCGTCACTACGATGACGCCGACCTTTTTGGCATCGTTCACTTGCATGAACGGATGCACATATTCAGGGTTGGCTTCGCCAAGATGGGCTGCAATGTTGCGGATTTTTTCGCTGTATGGACGGGCTGCCAGCATCCGTTCCTGCGCCTTGCGCATTTTGGATGCAGCAACCATTTCCATGGCTTTGGTGATCTTCTTGGTGTTTTCCACCGATTTGATCTTGCCGCGTATTTCCTTACCTGCTGCCATGATGACTCCTCGCCAGTATTAAGCGAAGGACTTCTTGAATGCAGTAATGGCTGCAGTCAGTTCAGCTTCGTCCTTGCCTTCCTTGTCGAAAGCACGCTTTTCGTTCAGACGGTCGAGCAAGGCGCTGTAGCTCGTCTTCAGCAGCTGATGCAGACCAGCTTCGAAAGGCAGAACTTGCTTGACTTCGATGTCGTCCATGAAGCCCTTGTTCACTGCGAACAGCGAAGCGGCCATCAGAGCGGTCGACAGGGGCGAGTACTGAGCTTGCTTGAGCAGTTCAGTCACACGGGCGCCACGGTCCAGTTGCTGGCGGGTCGCTGCGTCCAGATCGGAAGCGAACTGCGCGAAAGCAGCCAGTTCACGGTACTGTGCCAGGTCGGTACGAATACCGCCGGACAGGCCCTTCACAACCTTGGTCTGAGCGGAACCACCCACGCGGGACACGGAGATACCGGCGTTGATCGCAGGACGGATACCGGCGTTGAACAGGCTGGTTTCCAGGAAGATCTGGCCGTCAGTAATCGAAATCACGTTCGTAGGAACGAAAGCGGACACGTCGCCAGCTTGTGTTTCGATGATAGGCAGAGCTGTCAGGGAACCGGTCTTGCCCTTGACTTCACCCTTGGTGAAGGCTTCGACGTAGTCGGCGTTCACGCGAGCGGCACGCTCCAGCAGACGGCTGTGGAGATAGAACACGTCGCCGGGGAAAGCTTCGCGGCCTGGTGGGCGGCGCAGCAGCAGCGAAACTTGACGGTAAGCCACAGCTTGCTTGGACAGATCGTCATAAACGATCAGTGCATCTTCACCGCGGTCACGGAAGTATTCGCCCATCGTGCAGCCAGAGTAGGCCGACACATACTGCATCGCAGCAGATTCAGAAGCGGTAGCAGCCACGACGATGGTGTAATCCATCGCGCCAGCTTGTTCCAGCGAGCGCACGACGTTCTTGATCGAAGAAGCCTTCTGACCAATAGCCACGTACACGCAGGTAACGCCTTGACCCTTTTGGTTGATGATGGCGTCGATAGCAACGGCCGTCTTACCAGTCTGGCGGTCACCAATGATCAGCTCGCGCTGACCACGGCCCACGGGAACCATGGAGTCGATGGACTTGATACCAGTTTGCAGAGGCTGATCCACGGATTGACGTGCGATCACACCAGGAGCAACCTTTTCGATCACGTCCGTCATCTTGGCGTTGATGGGGCCCTTGCCATCGATAGGCTGACCCAGAGCATTCACCACGCGACCGATCAGTTCAGGACCGACTGGAACTTCCAGAATACGGCCGGTGCACTTGACGGTGTTGCCTTCTGCGATGTGCTCGTAAGCACCCAGAATCACGGCGCCGACGGAGTCGCGCTCCAGATTCAGAGCCAGACCAAAAGTGGGCTGACCATCAGCGGCTGCTGGGAATTCCAGCATTTCGCCAGCCATCACGTCCGACAGGCCGTGCACACGCACGATGCCGTCAGTCACCGACACCACGGTGCCTTGGTTACGGACATCAGTGCTAGCAGCCAGACCTTCGATGCGGCTCTTGATCAGTTCAGAAATTTCTGCGGGATTGAGTTGCATGACTCTTTCCTTCTTTCTTGTGTGTTAGCCGAGACCTCAAGCGCATTACGCGGTGAGGGCCGCTTTCATTTGTTCCAGACGGGCCTTGACGGAGGTGTCCAGCACCTCGTCGCCCACCACGACGCGAACGCCACCGATCAGCGATTCATCCAGCTTCACGGTGAGATTCAGCTTGCGGCCAAAGCGCTTATTCAGCGTGGCGCCAAGCTCGGCCAGCGCTGCATCCTCAATGGGGAAAGCGCTGTACACCACGGCATCCGAAGAGCCGCTCTTGCTGTTCACGAGGCTGCGGAACTGCACTGCCACTTCGGGCAGCACGTCCAGACGGCCGTTTTCGAGGGCCACACGCAGAAAATTGCGTGCAGTCTCAGGCAATGCAGACTTGGCCACACCCGTAATGAGATCAAACACTTGCGTGCCGCTCACATTCGGGTTACCGGCCAATTGGCGCAATTGCGGATTGGCGGCAATCGCCGCCAATTCCTCCACCCAAGCGACAGTGCTGTTCAAATCCGCACCTTGATCGGTGCAGGCTTTGAACAATGCTTCAGCGTAAGGGCGGGCAATGGTGGCGAGTTCTGCCATTTCGTTGCTTCCTTACAGCTCTGTCTTCAGGCGGTTCAGCAGATCAGCATGGATACCGGCATTAACTTCCTTTTGCAGGATCTGCTCGGCACCCTTTACAGCCAGTACTGCCACTTGCTCACGCAGGGCTTCACGGGCAGCAATGGCTTGCTGTTCGGCTTCGGCGCGAGCAGCAGCAACAATCTTGTTGCCTTCTTCTGTCGCACGGGCCTTGGCTTCGTCGATGATGGCCTGGCCACGGCTTTCAGCGTCCGCAAGACGCGACGCCGTTTCATTGCGCGTTTGGGCCAATTCCTGCTCGACACGCTTGTTGACAGCGGTCAATTCAGTTTTGGCTTTGTCAGCAGCAGCGAGGCCATCGGCGATTTTCTGGGCTCGCTCATCCAAAGCTTTCGCGATCGGGGGCCACACGAATTTCATCGTGAAGATCACCAGGATCAGGAAAACAATGCACTGAACGAACAGGGTCGCGTTGATACTCACGGCAACACCTTTCTATTGAGTGTTGAACGGCGAGCGATTAAGCGACGAAGGGGTTTGCGAAAGCGAACAGCAGAGCGATAGCCACGCCGATCAGGAACGCAGCATCGATCAGACCGGCCAAGATGAACATCTTGGTTTGCAGTTCGTTGATCAGCTCAGGCTGGCGGGCCGAAGATTCCAGGAACTTGCCACCCATCAGAGCGATACCGATAGAAGCACCGATGGCTCCCAGACCGACGATGAAAGCGCAAGCCAGAGCGACCAAGCCGTTAATGTTTTCCATGATGATTCCTTAAGTAAGCGAAAGTGAAAGTGAAAAGGGAAACCTAGAGGGTTTAGTGAGCCTCATGCGCCTGGCCGAGATAAATCAGCGTCAGCATCATGAAGATAAAGGCCTGCAGGGTGATGATCAGGATGTGGAAAATCGCCCAGAGGGAACCGGCAATGATGTGGCCCAAAGGCAGCAGCATACCGGACAGCGACATGGCGGCAGCACCACCCATGAGCGCAATCAGCATGAACACGAGCTCACCCGCGTACATGTTGCCAAACAGTCGCATCCCGTGCGAAACCGTCTTGGCGAGGTATTCAATGATCTGCATGCTGAAGTTCACGATAGCCATGGGAACAGCCAGCAGAGGATTCTTGGGCATGCCGAAAGGTGCGGAGACCAGCTCGTGAGCCCAGCCGCCTGCGCCCTTGATCTTCACCGAGTACCAGAAGCACATCAGCAGTACAGCCAGAGCCAGGCCCAGAGTGGTGGACAGATCGGCGGTAGGCACAACACGCATGTAAGCATGCGAATCGCCCTGGGACACTTGCCACAGCACGGGCAGCAGGTCCACAGGCAGCATGTCCATGGCGTTCATGAAGAAGATCCACACAAACACAGTCAGCGCCAGAGGGGCGATAAATTTGCGCGATTCAGCGTTCTTGATGTTGGCCTTGGCCTGGGTATCCACCATCTCGACCAGCATTTCAACGGCCGCCTGGAAGCGACCGGGAACGCCAGCGGTTGCCTTGCGAGCAGCCAGCCACAGAATGAACAGACCGATAACGCCGCAAGCAGCCGCGACTACGATGGAGTCGAGGTTGATGACAGAGAAATCAACAATTGATGTCTGCTTGATGTTCTGCAGGTGTTGCAAGTGGTGAACGATGTATTCACTTGCAGTTGGGGCGTGCGCATCAGCGGCCATCGTCAACTCTCTTCTTAAGCTTCAGTTTTTCGGACACCGGATCGCACCAAAAAGGCAATCCAATACGTTTTCATTACAACAATCAAGCCGACCAGCAATGCCAGCCAGCTCAGGTTTGGAACCAGCTTGGGTGCAGCGACCAACATCGCTATACAGAGCACCAGCTTCACCAGCTCCCAACCAAAAATTCTTGCCATCGCAGCTCCGGAACTATCCGGCTGCTGCTTGGCCAAAGCTCTTGCAAACAGTGCGGTAGGCACTAACGCCGACAGAGCTCCATAGCCCGCCGACCAACCCACAGATGCCCTCCCCGTCACCAGCCAGGAAAGCAAGGTCACGACAACAGCGGCCATGGCCTGAACCACCACAATGCGCCAGACAGAAACCTGCGGAAAGCGCGAGCGCCAAACCGAAGCTTCTTGGGCAGTGAGGGGCTTGAAATCCTCAACTTCGTCCTCATCATCGAAATCAGCGGGCATGTTTGTCATGTTTTCTTTCACACCGCTGACCGAGCAAGAACCAGAAAAGACTTTTTATACAGCCTCTGATTATAAGTAAAAACCCCGCCACGAGGTAAGGGTTGATACCGTCATGTGTGAAAGGTCTTTTTCACGACCACAGGGTTGTCGCTAGCAGGCAACATTTTGCAACCCTGCTTCGCAGCGGCGCGAGTGTGCCTGAGTTGAAATACCTGATTACCCTGAATTGTCAGCCTCTCACTGGGGCCTTTGCCATTTCAGGAGGTTCACGCCCCGCCGATTAGGCCCACGCGCGCGAAGCTGTCAGGCGTGGCGCACAATCTTTCGTCTGTATTGGCCGTTTTGAGCGGCTTTTTTTCATCCCCGCCCAAGGATTACTCATGAGCGACACACCAAACACCTCTGCCGCCAACGAGAACGCTCAACCAGAAGACCCACGCAAGGATTCGCTGATTGAGTATCCGAGCCAGTTCCCCATCAAGGTCATGGGTGTCAAAAACGAGCATCTGGTGCATGAAATTACCCAGATCGCCAAGAAGTTCGATCCCAGCTATGACCCCTCCACCATTGAGCTGCGCCCCAGCTCTGGCGGCAACTACCTGGGCATCACCATCACCATCACAGCCACTAGCCGCGAGCAGCTGGACGACACCTACCGCGCACTGACCGCTCACCCGCTGGTGAAGGTTGTGCTGTGAGCGACGGCCAGACGACTGCATTGCCCCCGCCAGAACCCATGGACCTGCGCCTTCTGGGCCGCACAGGCTATGAGGCCTGCGTGGTGGCCATGCAGGAGTTCACACGCAAACGCGATGCGGGTACGCGTGATGAACTATGGATTTGTGAGCACTCACCGCATTTCACACAAGGGCTAGCCGGAAAAATTGAGAATGTTTTGAACGCTGGCGATATTCCTGTGGTCGCGACCAATCGCGGCGGGCAGGTGACGTATCACGGCCCCGGACAGGTGGTTGCCTACCCCCTGCTTGATCTGCAGCGCATGGGCTATTTCGTCAAAGAATATGTATACCGGCTTGAAGACGCTGTGATCCGCACGCTGGACCACTTCGGTGTCACCGGTCATCGCGTGGCCGGAGCACCCGGCATTTATGTGCGCCTTCAAGACCCGCGCAGCCACGCCATGTTGGAGCAACGCCCCCAGCACCGCGAGACGGGCAGCCCTGCTCCAGAGCCGCATTTCGACGGCCTGGGCAAGATTGCCGCCCTGGGCATCAAGGTCAGCCGCCACAGCACCTACCACGGTGTCGCGCTGAATGTAAACATGGATTTGGAACCCTACGGGCGAATCAATCCTTGCGGATACGCAGGACTGAAGACCGTGGATCTTTCTACAATCGGCGTACAGACAACCTGGGACGAGGCCGCACATGTGCTGGGTCGCCAACTGAAGGCGCGTCTCTCTCCCTGAAGGCAAGAACATGAGCACCAACGAAGTCGTGCGCGAAGCGCAATCCCAAGCGGATTACAACCCGCTGGCCAAGCAAAAGGCGGCAGCCAAGCTCTCGCGCATTCCCGTCAAAGTCGAGCACGCCGAAGTGCTGAAAAAGCCCGACTGGATTCGCGTCAAGGCAGGCAGTCCCACCACGCGCTTCTATGAAATCAAGGACATCCTGCGCAAGAACAACTTGCACACCGTCTGCGAAGAAGCCAGCTGCCCCAATATCGGCGAATGCTTTGGCAAAGGCACGGCCACTTTCATGATCATGGGCGACAAGTGCACACGCCGCTGCCCGTTCTGCGACGTGGGCCATGGCCGTCCTGACCCGCTGGATGTGAACGAGCCTCTGAACCTGGCCCGCACCATTGCTGCGCTGCGCCTGAAGTACGTGGTGATCACCAGCGTGGACCGTGATGACCTGCGCGACGGTGGCTCGGGCCACTTTGTGGAGTGCATCAAGAACATTCGTGAACTCTCACCCGAGACACAGATCGAAATTCTGGTACCTGACTTCCGCGGCCGCGATGACCGTGCACTGGAAATCCTCAAGTCGGCCCCGCCCGATGTGATGAACCACAACCTGGAAACCGCGCCGCGCCTGTACAAGGAAGCACGTCCCGGTTCGGACTACCAGTTCTCGCTGAACCTCTTGAAGAAGTTCAAGGAACTGCACCCCGATGTGCCGACCAAGAGCGGCATCATGGTGGGTCTGGGTGAGACAGACGAGGAAATCCTGCAGGTGATGCGCGACATGCGTGCACACAACATCGACATGCTGACCATTGGCCAGTACCTCGCCCCCACCAACAGCCACCTGCCCGTGCGCCGTTACGTGCACCCCGACACCTTCAAGATGTTCGAGGAAGAGGCTTACAAAATGGGCTTCACCCACGCCGCCGTGGGCGCTATGGTGCGATCGAGCTATCACGCCGACCAGCAAGCACACGCCGCTGGCGTTTAAGCGCTGATGGCGTCACAAAAAGCAGCCCTTACGGCTGCTTTTTTCATGCCTGATGCTAGTGGCAAGTTCAAGATCTGCACAAAAATAAAGCTCCTGAAAAAGGAGCTTGTTGCGATTGATAACTATGGGTTGAGTGGTTCATTCAAACTGAAGTCGATGAACAGCTTGCGCTAGCAGCTATGACTTTTGAAGAACCACCAGAGTCCACATCGAGAAAAAATGCCTGGCTAACCGGCAAACCGCTGGCTGGCAAAAACGACTGTGAGCTGAACAAGCCCGACGAGTCGCCCCACGATGAAACTGAGCCATGTAGCGCGGGAGCCCCACCAGAGATCTGCGCTACATGCTGGAATGCATCGTAACATCAAATGAGAATCAATCTCATATAAACCATAAAAAATGCCGGCTTTTTGCACCGGCATTTTTCTGAACACTTTCAATTCCAGCCAACTGGGGCGTGATGCTTGCTGTGCCCTCTCAGGGGAGCATCATTTGTGCCGGGGTGTCGCTGTCGAGCACCTCATTCGCCCAGGGCGCGAGCTTGCAGGAGTCTGCACGCAAAATTTCCTGCTTGACGGCCAGAATCTGCGCGGGGTGCATGGAAAAACTGCGCAGCCCCAGCCCCAGCAGCAGCCGGGTCATGCTCAGGTCCCCGGCCATTTCCCCGCACACGCAAACCTCTTTGCCTGCAGCATTGGCAGCGGCAATCACCTCGGCCACCAACCGCAGCACGGCAGGGTGCATGGGGTCGTAGAGGTGGGCGACGGCTTCATCGGCACGGTCAATCGCCAGCGTGTACTGGATCAAGTCGTTGGTGCCGATAGACAGAAAATCGAAATATTTGAGAAAGCTGCGCACCGTCAAGGCTGCAGCCGGTATCTCAATCATGGCGCCCAACTTGACCTTGCCGTAAACCAACCCGCGCATATCCAGCTCCGCCTGCGCCTGACGCAGCTGGGCCAAAGTTTGCTCAATCTCGCTGCGGTGCGCCAGCATGGGGAAAAGCAGCTTCACAGGCCCATGCACTGCAGCACGCAGAATAGCGCGCAGCTGGGTGCGGAACATCACGGGGTCGGCAAGACTCCAGCGAATGGCGCGCAGTCCCAGTGCGGGGTTGAGGTAGTAGTCCTTGGGCTGGGCTTTATCCAGCGGCTTGTCGGCCCCCACGTCCAGCGTCCGAATAGTGACGGGCATGCCATGCATGCTGCTGATGACCTCGCAGTAGGCGCGGTATTGCTCTTCTTCGCCCGGCAGGTTGCCGCTGCGGCCCATGAACAGAAATTCGGTACGAAACAGCCCCACACCCACCGCACCGGCACGCACGGCAGCTGCGCCATCGCTGGGCTGCTCGATATTGGCCAGCAACTCCACCCTCTGCCCATCCATGGTGAGCGACGGGGTAAAGCGCAGGCGCGCCAGGCGCTCGCGCTCCAGCTCGCTCTGGCGCTGGCGAAAGCTGTATTCCTCCAAAATGATGGGCGTGGGATCGACGATGACTACGCCCTCATTGCCATCAATGATGACCCAGTCGTCCTGGCGAATCAGCTGACTGGCTGCACGCGCGCCAACCACGGCTGGTATATCCATGCTGCGCGCCACAATCGCGGTGTGGCTGGTCTTGCCGCCCACGGCAGTGATGAAGCCCGCAAACACTTTGCTTTTGAACTGCAGCATGTCTGCTGGCGACAGGTCTTGCGCCACCAGCACTAGCGGAGTGTCTACCGTACCATCCAGCGACAGCTGCTGGCCACCAGCTGTGCCGACTACACTGGCAGGTGCCATGGGTGGAGAGATGGGACTTGCAGCACCCTTCATGTGGCGAAGAATGCGTTCGACCACCTGCTCCAGGTCGGCCTTGCGCTCCCGCAGGTACTCGTCATCCATCTCATCGAACTGGCGCGAGATGATTTCCAGCTGCGTGGTCAACGCCCATTCGGCGTTGTAGAGGCGGTCTGAGATCCAGTTGCGAATGGCTTCGGCCAGTGCCTGGTCCTGCAGCAGCATCAAATGCACTTCCAGCAACGCGTCCAGCTCGCCTGGCGCATCCTTGGGCACTTCCTCCTGCAGGCGGCGCAGTTCATCAATCACGGCATTGCGCGCCGTTCGGGCACGCTGAATCTCAGCCTCTACCTGATCTGGGCGAATGAAGTAGTGGACCACCTCCATTCGACTGGAGGCCACAACGACCGCACGCCCAATGGCAATACCTCGGGAAACAGCCAAACCGTGGATGGCAAATGTCATAGCGAATGCCCTTTCGCGAATCTCGCGATTGCTTTTTGCTTGCTTCTTGCTCTTATTTTTGCAGCGTGCAGCGCTTATTCCTACTGCATCACAGCACGAAAGTAGCGCTACCCTACAGTTAGCAGGGCACTCCCTGCTATCAAAAGAACTTATCGTTCAGCCGCACCGTGCGCGGTCAATCAACTGTGCAGGGCTGCAGCGTTTACTGGCCTTCGCCAAATTTGTCATTGATGAGCGCCACCAGCGCGTCCATCGCTTCTTGCTCCTGCTCGCCATCCGTTTCCATCTCCAGCTCAGAGCCAATCCCGGCGGCCAGCATCATCACACCCATGATGCTTTTGGCATTGATGCGGCGCTCGCCCTTGGTCAGCCAGACCTCGCAGGGATAACTGCCTGCCAGCTTGGTGAGCTTGGCCGATGCACGGGCGTGCAGGCCCAATTTATTGCTGATGGTGATGTGGGTCTTGATCATTGGAAGTTCGTGCGCCTTGATTTTGTCTTGAACTGCTGGCGACCTGCATCACGCCCTGACTGCCGCCCACCATGGCGCGGGAGACCAGGGCATCGAGTGACTCGTGCCGGTAACCGATAGAGCGCAAAAGCATAGGCAAGTTCACACCTGCCACCAGCCTTGCCTGCAACAAACCCGTCAGCCGCTGGGCGACATTGCAGGGCGTCGCCCCGAACAGATCGGTCAGCACCAGCGTGGGAGCCTCCAGCCCGCCATGCGCTACCAGCAAGGCCAGAGCACGCTCCAGCGTAGCTTCGGGGGCCTCTTCTGACGGGACATCCAGAGCCAGCAAATCATCAGCGCTATCCGCAAACACGTGCAAAGCGCATTCGCGCAATGCAGCGGCCAGAGGAGCGTGAGTGAGCAATAGGATGCGCGTGGTCATGTGGTCACAGTTCTTAATAGCAAATTATGGCGCGTTGGCGTCGCAAACAAGGTCAATGGGCAATTGAAGAGCAAAGGTCATGATCTAAATACACTCTTACTGCAGTTGCAGGCCTGAAAAGAACATCTCCGCCTCTGCAGGCCGTGCCTTGCTGCCATAAATCACTGCGTGGTAAACCCGCGCGCCAGCGCCCTCCAGCCGGGCAAACCACAGGCCATGCGCTACCACTTTCTGCCCTTTGGCGCTGATGCCCTCAAACGTCATACGCTCGGATTGCGGCAGGTTCAGCGCCCCCTTGGGGACCCAGAGCCCATCGCCCCTGGCATTGAGCTTTGTGGCAACACTTGTTGCGCCACCTTCAGGCCGCAGTTGCGCCAGCACCACCTGCTGCCAGTACATCAGCGCTTCTGCAGCGCGGGCAGGCTCGGTCACCGCAAAGCTGGAGACCGCATAGGTCGCGCCCTGTGCCTCGCAACCCAGGACCGACATTTGCACCTGGCCCAACCCCAGCTCCACCGGACGGCTGGCCGTCTGCGGATCGCAAGGCAGCAGCACTTGCAGTGGCGCATCTTTCAACTGCGTCGTGCGCCAGTTCAGCGCAGGACTACAGGCGACCAGCAGCCCGCCCGTGGCAAGCACAGCAGCAACCCAGAGTCCTGTTTTCTTCATGGCCCATTATCAACAGCCGCATGAGTGCGGCTTGCCCTGCAAGGCTAGGGATGACCCGTGGGTTAAGCAGTACAAACTGAACTTTGCCGCTGTTTTAGACACCAATCCACAAGATCAGCAAGGTGCTGATGTTTTGTGCACAATTCATCACTATGGCAAGCAAACATTGGATCGCAGGCGTTGTGGCCGCCGCCGTCATTGGCGTCGGCGCTTTGGTGTATTCGAACGCAGGGCAGACCACGGCCCCCCAATCCACATTCGTACTGCTGGATGGCAGCCAAAAGACGACCAACGACCTCAAGGGCAAGGTGACACTGGTGAACTTCTGGGCGACCAGCTGCACGACCTGTGTGGCCGAGATGCCCCAGATCATCAGTACCTACCAAAAGTACCAGGGCAAGGGCTTTGACACACTGGCCGTGGCCATGAGCTACGACCCGCCCAGCTATGTCGTGAACTTTGTCGAATCCCGCAAACTGCCCTTCCAAGTAGCACTGGACAACACCGGTAGCGTGGCCAAGGCCTGGGGCGATGTGAAGCTCACCCCCAGCACCTTCATCGTCAACAAGCGCGGCGAGATTGTGAAGAGCTACATCGGTGCACCCGACTTTGTGGAACTCCACAAGCTCATCGAAAAGCTACTGGCCGAACCCGCCAGCGTCTGAGCCTCGATCTCCAAAAAACATAGCTGCTTGCGCTCGTACCTGCTTGATCTCAGACTGAAATTGCTCTGAAATCCCATCTATACAAGCGCAAGAAGCTCACAAAAAAAACCGGCAATGCCGGTTTTTTTGTGGTCGCCCAATCCAGGGGCAGAGATTACTTGTTGCGGAAGCTGTCGTGACAGCTCTTGCAGCTGTTCGCGGCAGGACCAAAGGCGGTCTTGAGGTTATCCAGATTGCCCGTCTTCGCTGCGGCGTTGAGCTTGACGACCTCTGCCTCCATCTTGCCGCTCAGGTCATGGAACTTGGCCTGCTCCTTCCACACTTCAGGCTTGGCCTTGCCGCCTTCGGTGCCCGCGCCAAAGCCAGCCCATGGCAGCTTGGACATAAAGGCGACGACTTCCGCACTTTCCTGCGCACTCTTGGCATCAAAAGGAATCTTGCCATTGGCCATGGCGCCCAGGCGGCTGAAATGCGTACCCAGCACGCTCAATGCGCTCTGCCGGTACTTGATGGCGTCTTCGGATTTGGCAAATTGCGCAGAAGCAGGCAAGGCCGTAGTGGCAACCACAGCGGCCAGAGCCAGGGAGGAGAAAGCTTTCATCGGGTTATCCTTTCTTGGTTCAACAACAGGCCGCAAGCGGCTGCCTGCGCAGTATGGCAGAGGCTGATGAAAGCACGCACGGTGCCTCGAACGGGGTTTCCCACCCATCAGGGCACAATGCCTGTGCCTATCAGCACTGAATAAATATGACACAGCCCGCCACACCTGCCTCTGCCCTACCCCATAAAGTACGCATCTGGGATCTGCCAACCCGACTGTTTCATTGGCTACTGGCTGCGTGCATCGTGGCCCTGGTCATCACCGCCAAGATGGGCGGGAATGCCATGAACTGGCATTTGATATTGGGTCAGGTCGTTCTGGCTTTGCTGGTCTTTCGCATTCTCTGGGGCATGGTGGGCGGCTACTGGTCGCGCTTTGGCAGCTTTATTCCGTCGCCTGCGGCGCTGGGGCGCTATGTGCGCGGCGCATCGACAACGCAAGACCGTGCGGGTCACAACCCGCTGGGTGCACTTTCAGTCATCGCAATGCTCATTATTTTGATAGCGCAGATCGCAAGCGGACTCTTGAGTGATGACGAAATTGCCTTCAGCGGGCCGCTGACGCGCTTTGTCTCTGGCGATCTCATTTCTCAGGCCACCAACTACCACGCTCACTGGGGGCAGTATCTGATTTATGGCCTGGTCGCCCTGCACCTGCTGGCCGTCATTGGCTACAGCCTCAAAGGCGACAAACTAGTACCCGCCATGGTGACAGGAGACAAGCTGCTGGATGGACCTGTACCTTCTGCCCGCGACACCATGGGTACCCGGGTCCTGGCGGCGGTGTTGGCGGTTGTGGCCAGCGGCATTTCATGGTGGGTCCATCAGCTGGGTCAAGGCGCTGCTTTCTGAGTTCTGACGTCAACCATCCCGCTTTAACCATGCCGCGCGCTTGCCGCTACACTGAATCCTCTTTCATCATCGCCTAGTTGCCGTGGACAAGCCTGCCGTGGACTTGCTGACCCCCACTCCGGAAGATATGCACGCTGTGCGCCAGATCTTCCAGGAATATGCGGACAGCCTGAACATCGACCTGAAATTTCAAGGATTCGAAACCGAACTCGCCCACCTTCCTGGCGAGTATTCTGAACCACGGGGGCAGATTCTGCTCGCGCGTGTAGATGGAAGCATTGCAGGCTGCTGCGCCCTGCGCCCTCTGGACGATTGCGACTACCCCAACGCTGCCGAAATGAAGCGCCTGTATGTGCGCAAAGCCTTTCGCGGCGTGGGCCTAGGTCGCCAGCTGGTTGAAGCCATGCTTGATACAGCCCGTCAAGCGGGTTACGACCATGTGCTGCTGGACACCCTCGACGACATGGAGGCTGCCCGCAAGCTCTATGAAGAGCTAGGCTTTGAGTCCATCGAGCCCTACTATCACAACCCCTTGCAGGGGGCACACTATCTCAAGGCTGCTTTGCTTTAAGCCTCTGCGTAAGATCTCTTGAAACAAAAAAGGCATCCGAATCTGCATTCGGATGCCTTGCATTAATTCAGCGCTTGCTGAGGCCTGTGCTTACGCGGCAGGTCCAACCTCGTTAGGCTGCAGATACTGCGAGCCATATAGCTCCATCCTCGCGCCGGCCGTGCCATTGACGGCATAGGACAGGGCATGGCTCAGGCTGTCTGCAAAGTTGCCCTTGTACAGCTTAGCGCCTTGGTGCGAAAGATTGGAGTTGGCGTCAACATAGATATGTTCACCCATGCCGCTCCAGAGACGGCAAAAGCCGTAGTCCTCCGAGAGATAGCGACGCGTGACCGGGTCCACCATCACGTCAAAGAAGCGGTAGTGCAGGCCCTTGTCCTCCACGCCCACACTGTCTGCCGTGTACTGCAGTTCGGGGTAGTGCTTCATCATTCGCTCAAACACATTGCGTTTGATGACCATGAAACCTGTAGGTGCCTCATCCAGCTTCAAAAAGCCGTCAGGCAGCACCTCCACTTTGATACAGCCATCCTCATTCGCACTGGTGTTGACCGTGTAATGCGCATGTCGCACCAGAATTTCTTCGGCACTCAACCCTTCAGTCGCTTCACCCATTTCAGCCGGCCAACGATCACGCTTGAGCGGATACACACCAGCGGCTACGTCGTAGTCGCTGAGTAACAACCTGAGCGCAGCCTGCGCAGAAAAACCGATATCAGAGTCAATCCAGAACAGATGTGTCCAGTTTGGATTGGCCAAAAAATCGGCCACGCAATTGTTTCGAGCTCGAGTGATCAAACTCTCACCACGATGCAGATACACATCCAGCGGCATTCCGCACTCTCGCGCGGCGTTGGACAAATTCAGCAGGGAAATCACATAGTTGTGGAAATACTTACCGTCGTGACTGGGAGTCATCACGATGGGATGCATGTCCTTGAGGGCTGAGATATCCAACATGGGCGTTTATCAGGCCTTGGCTTGGGCCAGCATCGTGTCAGCACCGCTGACTTCGAACTTGCCAGGACCTTCCACATTCAGCGTAGCCACCTTGCCATCTTTGACCAGCATGGAGAAACGGTTTGCACGCAAACCCAGGCCCTTGCCGTTGAGGTCCAGAGTCAGGCCTGTCGCCTTGGCAAAGGCTGCATCGCCATCCGCAATCATACGCACCTTGCCACCGGCCTTCTGATCACGGCCCCAGGCCCCCATCACAAAAGCGTCATTCACAGCCAGGCACCAGATTTCATCAACCCCTGCCGCCTTGAACTCTTCTGCTTGGGCAATATAGCCTGGCAGGTGCTTCTCGGAGCAGGTGGGCGTAAAAGCGCCAGGCACAGCAAACAGCGCAATAGTCTTGCCAGCCAGAGCTTCAGGCAGCTTGACGGGGTTAGGACCAAGGCTGCAGCCATTTCCTTCCACTTCCACGTATTCCATCAAGGTCACTGCGGGCAGGGTATCACCAACTTTAATCATGACTATCTCCTTAGTTGCAAAGCATGGGCCGCTTATTGCGGCAGCCCAAATAAAAAAACGACCCACAGCATTGTGGGTCGTTTTTAGGGGCGTTGCAGCCGGGAAAGCCAGTTAGGCTTACACCAGAGCAGCCTTTTGCACCAAGCGGGTAGCAACCCAGTTCTTGGTCTTGGAGAGAGGACGGCTCTCGGTGATTTCAACCACGTCACCCAGCTTGTACTCACCTTGCTCGTCATGAGCGTGGTACTTGCTCGACTTGATCATGATCTTGTCGTACAGGGGGTGCTTAACGCGGCGTTCAACCAGAACGGTCACAGTCTTAGTGCGCTTGTCGCTAACGACCTTGCCAATCAAGGTGCGCTTGAGGGATGTTTTAGCTTCCGTCATGTCGGCTCCTTACTTGGCGGCTTGCTTTTCAGCAAGAATGGTCTTGGCACGAGCGATATCGCGGCGAGTAGCCTTGATAGTCGCTGTATTGCCCAGTTGTTGCGTGGCTTTTTGCATGCGCAGACCGAAATGAGCCTTTTGCAAGGACTTCACTTCAGCTTCCAGACCGGCCACGTCTTTTTGGCGGAGTTCAGCAGATTTAGTCATGTTGATCTCCTTAAGCACCAATGTGACGAGACACGAAGGTCGTGCGCAGAGGCAGCTTTGCAGCAGCCAGGCGGAACGCTTCACGGGCCAGCTCTTCAGGCACGCCTACGATTTCGTAGATCACCTTACCGGGCTGGATTTCAGCCACGTAGTACTCGGGGTTGCCCTTACCGTTACCCATACGCACTTCGGCGGGCTTGGTAGAGATTGGCTTGTCCGGGAACACGCGGATCCAGATACGACCACCACGCTTCACGTGACGGGAAATCGCACGACGTGCGGCTTCGATCTGGCGGGCCGTCAGACGGCCACGGTCAGTAGACTTCAGGCCGAAGTCACCGAAAGCAACGGAGTTACCACGCGTTGCAATACCGGTGTTGCGACCCTTTTGCTCCTTGCGATATTTGCGGCGAGCAGGTTGCAGCATCTTTATTCTCCTTTACCGTCCGCTGCAGCTGCAGCGGGCGCGTCAGTCTTGCGAACGCGCTTAACGGAATCAGCACCAGCGCCTGCAGGCTTGTCGCTACCGTCAGCGGGAGCGGCATTGGTGCCAGCGGGGCGGCGGCCACCACGGCCTGCGCCATCACGGCTATCACGACGACCATCGCGGCGAGGGCCACGTGGACGACGCTCGTCGTCAGGACGAGGAGTCTCAACGGCGGGCAGATCGTTACGGCCCAAGGTATCACCCTTGTAGACCCAGACCTTCACACCGATGATGCCGTATGTCGTCTTGGCTTCGGAGAAGCCATAGTCGATGTCGGCGCGCAGTGTGTGCAGAGGCACGCGGCCTTCACGGTACCACTCGGTACGAGCAATTTCGATACCGTTCAGACGACCGGAAGACATGATCTTGATGCCTTGAGCACCCAGACGCATGGCGTTCTGCATAGCACGCTTCATGGCGCGGCGGAACATGATGCGCTTTTCCAGCTGCTGGCAGATGGAATCAGCGATCAACTTGGCATCGATTTCAGGCTTGCGCACTTCTTCGATGTTCACAGCGACTGGCACGCCCAGACGAGCAGTGAGTTCCTTCTTCAAGGCCTCAATGTCTTCGCCCTTCTTACCGATCACAACACCAGGACGAGCCGAGAAGATCGTGATGCGGGCGCTCTTTGCAGGACGCTCAATCACAACGCGTGCAACAGCAGCGTTCTTCAGCTTGGCCTTCAGGTACTCACGCACCTTGATGTCTTCAGCCAGCATGCCGGCGAAGTCACGGTTGCTAGCGTACCAACGGCTAGCCCAGTTACGGCTTACAGCAAGGCGGAAGCCGGTAGGATGGATTTTCTGTCCCATATTCTTCCTTAAGGCCTCAGTTACCGACTGTCACATAAATGTGACATGTAGGCTTGCTGATGCGGTTGCCACGGCCCTTGGCGCGAGCAGTGAAACGCTTGAGCGTGGTGCCTTGCTCGACGTAGATGGTCGTAACCTTCAGATCGTCGATATCAGCGCCGTCATTGTGCTCAGCATTGGCGATAGCGGATTCCAGAACCTTCTTCAGGATCACAGCAGCTTTTTTCTGTGTGAACTGGAGAATGTTCAAGGCTTGATCCACCTTCTTGCCACGGATCAGATCCGCGACCAAGCGACCCTTGTCAACAGACAGGCGGACGCCACGGAGAACAGCACGTGTTTCAGACATGTTCTATTCCTTACTTCTTGGCTTTCTTGTCCGCTGGGTGTCCCTTGAAGGTACGAGTCAGCGCGAATTCACCCAGCTTGTGGCCGACCATCTGGTCTGTCACATAGACTGGCACGTGTTGCTTGCCGTTGTGCACAGCAATGGTCAGACCGATGAAATCGGGCAGAACCATCGAGCGACGCGACCAAGTCTTCACTGGCTTCTTATCCTTGGTGGCAACGGCTTTTTCAACCTTAGCCAGCAAGTGATGGTCAACAAATGGGCCCTTTTTGAGAGAACGTGTCATTTGCTACCCCTTACTTTTTACGACGCGACACAATCATTGTCTGTGTGCGCTTGTTGTTACGGGTACGGTAGCCCTTCGTCAAGTTGCCCCATGGGTCAACTGCATGACGACCTTCACCGGTCTTGCCTTCACCGCCACCGTGTGGGTGATCCACAGGGTTCATCACCACACCGCGAACGGTAGGACGAATACCCATCCAGCGCTTCACACCGGCCTTGCCCAGACGGCGCAGGCTGTGTTCTTCGTTGGCGACTTCACCGATAGTGGCGCGGCACTCAATGTGCACCTTGCGGACTTCACCCGAACGCATACGCACTTGAGCGTAGATGCCTTCGCGAGCCAGCAGGGTGGCAGAGGTACCAGCCGAGCGAGCGATCTGAGCACCAGCACCGATCTTCAGTTCGATGCAGTGGATAGTCGAACCCACGGGGATGTTACGGATTGGCAGTGTGTTACCAACGCGGATAGGCGCGTCGGAGCCGCTGACAATCGTAGCGCCCACTTCCAGGTTACGAGGAGCAATGATGTAACGACGCTCGCCGTCGGCATAGCACACCAGAGCGATGTGGGCCGTACGGTTTGGATCGTATTCAATACGCTCGACCTTGGCGGGGATACCGTCCTTGGTACGCGTAAAGTCAACCACGCGGTAGTGGTGCTTGTGACCACCGCCCTTGTGGCGAACAGTAATGTGACCGTTGTTGTTACGACCAGCTTTCTGGAACTGAGGTTCCAGCAGGGGGGCAAAGCCCTCGCCCTTGTGCAGGTGGTCGCGAGAGATCTTGACCGCGCCACGTTGGCCGGGGGTCGTAGGTTTGAGCTTAATAACAGCCATGATTACGCAGCCTCCCCAGACAGGTTCAGCTCTTGACCGGGCTTGAGCATCACGTAAGCCTTGCGAACATTGTCGCGACGGCCAACGGTCTTGCCAAAGCGCTTGGTCTTGCCCTTGGTGTTCACCACGGAGACGCCAGCCACTTCAACCTTGAACATCAATTCCACAGCGGCCTTGATTTCAAACTTGGTAGCGCTCTGCAGCACCTTGAACGTCACAGCATTGGACTTTTCAGCAACCATGGTGGCCTTTTCGGACACGATGGGAGCGACCAGCACTTGCATCAGACGACCTTCGTCAAACTTGGTAGTGCTCATGCGAACATCTCCTTGAGTTTGTCGATCGCACCCTTGGTGATGAGCACTTTCTTGTAGTGCACCAGCGACACGGGGTCAGCATAGCGCGGCTCAACCACGAACACGTTCTTCAGATTGCGGGATGCCAGGTACAGGTTTTCGTCGATTTCTTCGGCGATCACCATTACCGACGTAGACAGGTTCATAGCCTTGAACTTGTCAGCCAGCACCTTGGTCTTGGGGGTATCCAGCGTCAGGGAATCCACAACTGCCAGACGACCTTCGCGGGCCAACTGAGACAGGATGGAAGCCATACCAGCGCGGTACATCTTCTTGTTGATCTTCTGCGCGAAGTTTTCTTCAGGCAGATTAGGGAAGATGCGGCCGCCGCCACGCCACAGAGGCGAGGAGGACATACCAGCACGTGCACGACCAGTACCCTTTTGCTTAAAAGGCTTGGCAGTGGTGTGACGCACTTGCTCACGGTCCTTCTGAGCGCGAGTGCCTTGACGTGCGTTAGCACGGTAGGCAGTCACCAGCTGGTGGACCAGATCTTCGTTGAATTCACGACCGAACACAGTCTCGGGAGCATCGAACTTCGATGCAGCCTGGCCTTGTTCATTCAGGAGTTCGAGCTGCATTAGTTCGCTCCTTTGGAAGCTTTAGCCTTGATCGCTGGACGCACGGAGACAAAGCCACCCTTAGCGCCGGGAATTGCACCCTTGATCAACAGCAGTTGGCGTGCTTCGTCAATACGAACCACGTCGAGATTTTGAGTAGTGATGGTTTCGTCACCCATGTGACCGGTCATCTTCTTGCCGGGGAACACACGACCTGGGTCTTGTGCCATACCGATAGAACCGGGAACATTGTGCGAACGGCTGTTACCGTGCGATGCGCGCTGCGACGAGAAGTTGTGGCGCTTGATCGTACCGGCGTAACCCTTACCGATGGAAGTGCCTTGCACGTCCACCTTCTGGCCAACGCTGAACAGTTCGGCCACAGGCAGAACGGCACCAGCGGCGTACTTGCCAGCGGTTTCATCAGTTACACGGAATTCGCGGGTCACTTCACCGGCTTCAACGCCCGCCTTAGCGAGGTGGCCAGCAGCTGGCTTGGTCACGCGAGAGGCCTTGCGTGTACCGAACGTGACCTGCAGGGCCACGTAGCCATCGTTCTCTTGGGTTTTGACCTGGGTAACGCGGTTGTTAGAAACGTCCACCACTGTGACAGGCACGGAGTCCCCATCATCAGTAAACAGACGCATCATGCCCACCTTGCGACCCAGCAACCCCAGGGAGTTGCTCAGACTCATTTGTTTGCTCCAAAACTTTTGCCGCTGAAACTGCAATTGGCTCAGCGTTGTACCGTTGCCCATAAGGCTTAGCACACAAAAGAAGGTTAATAAAACTTCGCATCAAAGGCGAAGCCCCAAATTTTAACGCGAACTGCTTTTTCAAGCAAGTTCGCGTTAAACAAAGACCTTAAAAGCCTCTTTCGAGGCTTTCAAAACTCTTATTGCAGCTTGATTTCGACGTCCACACCTGCGGGCAGGTCCAGCTTCATCAAAGCGTCAACAGTCTTGTCAGTAGGATCAACGATATCCATCAGGCGCTGGTGCGTGCGGATTTCAAACTGATCGCGGCTGGTCTTGTTGACGTGAGGCGAACGCAGAATGTCGAAGCGCTTCATGCGTGTTGGCAGGGGCACTGGACCCTTGACAATCGCGCCGGTGCGCTTGGCAGTGTCAACGATTTCGGCTGCGGACTGGTCGATCAACTTGTAATCGAAAGCCTTCAGGCGGATGCGGATTTTTTGCTTGGACATTGATAATTCCTAGTTTGCTAAGAATTAAGCAATGATCTTGGCAACCACACCGGCACCAACAGTACGACCACCTTCGCGGATAGCGAAGCGCAGACCTTCTTCCATGGCGATAGGAGCGATCAGCTTGACAGTGATCGAAACGTTATCACCAGGCATCACCATTTCTTTGCCTTCTGGCAGTTCGATGGAGCCGGTCACGTCAGTTGTACGGAAGTAGAACTGAGGGCGGTAGTTGTTGAAGAAAGGAGTGTGGCGACCGCCTTCGTCCTTGGACAGCACGTACACTTCGGAAGTGAACTGTGTGTGGGGCTTGATGGAGCCGGGCTTGGCCAGAACTTGGCCGCGCTGGACATCTTCACGCTTGGTGCCGCGCAGCAGCAGGCCAACGTTATCGCCAGCTTGACCTTGGTCCAGCAGCTTGCGGAACATTTCCACGCCGGTGCAAATCGTCTTGGCAGTATCTGTGATACCGACGATTTCGATTTCTTCGCCGACCTTGATGATGCCGCGTTCGATACGGCCAGTCACCACAGTGCCGCGACCGGAGATCGAGAACACGTCTTCCACAGGCATCACGAAGGCGCCGTCGATAGCACGCTCGGGAGTGGGGATGTATGTATCCAGGGCTTCGGCCAGACGCAGGATAGCGGGTTCACCCTTGTCGGATTGGTCGCCTTCCAGAGCCAGCTTAGCGGAGCCGCGGATGATAGGAGTGTCATCACCGGGGAAGTCGTACTTGGACAGCAGCTCGCGCACTTCCATTTCGACCAGTTCCAGCAGTTCTTCGTCGTCCACCATGTCGGCCTTGTTCAGGAACACGATGATGTAAGGAACGCCCACTTGACGCGACAGCAGGATGTGCTCGCGAGTCTGGGGCATGGGGCCGTCAGCTGCGGAGCAAACCAGGATAGCGCCGTCCATCTGAGCAGCACCAGTGATCATGTTCTTCACATAGTCAGCGTGACCGGGGCAGTCAACGTGAGCGTAGTGACGAGCAGCAGTTTCGTATTCAACGTGCGAAGTGTTGATCGTGATACCACGAGCCTTTTCTTCGGGAGCGTTGTCGATCTGCGAGTAATCCTTGGCTTCGCCGCCGAAGTGCTTGGACAGCACAGTAGCGATAGCAGCAGTCAGAGTGGTCTTACCGTGGTCAACGTGACCGATGGTGCCCACGTTAACGTGGGGCTTTGTGCGTTCGAATTTTTCTTTTGCCATGATTTCTCCAAAGAGCAAAAACCTGTGTGATGTTTAAGGTCTGCACCCCATTGCTGATTCGCTCTGCACAGGAAACAGAACGGCATGAGATCGCAGACCGGCAAAATCGCGACAGCCCACAAGGAACTGTCGCGATCAGAACCCGAGATTATGACGGATTCGTCAAACCTGCGTCAATTACTTGGCGCGGGCTGCAACGATGGCTTCAGCCACGTTGCGAGGAGCTTCAGCGTAGTGCTTGAATTCCATGGTGTAGCTGGCACGACCTTGGGTCATGGAACGCAGCGATGTGGCGTAGCCGAACATTTCCGACAAAGGCACTTCAGCCTTGATGGCCTTGCCGCCACCAACCATATCGTCCATGCCCTGCACCATACCGCGACGGGAAGACAAGTCACCCATCACAGTACCGGCGTAGTCTTCAGGCGTTTCCACTTCCACAGCCATCATTGGCTCGAGGATGACGGGAGATGCCTTGCGAGCAGCTTCCTTGAAACCGAAGATAGCGGCCATCTTGAACGCCATTTCGTTCGAGTCCACATCGTGGTACGAACCGAAAGTCAGAGTGACCTTCACGTCCACAACGGGGTAACCAGCCAGCACGCCGGAAGTCAGGGCTTCGATCACACCCTTTTCCACCGCAGGGATGTATTCGCGAGGAACCACACCGCCCTTGATGGCGTCCACGAACTCAAAGCCCTTACCGGCTTCTTGAGGTTCGACAGTGAACACCACGTGACCGTACTGACCCTTACCGCCGGACTGACGAACGAACTTGCCGTCCACGTCCACAACCTTTTGGCGAATCGTTTCGCGGTAGGCAACCTGGGGCTTGCCCACGTTGGCTTCCACGTTGAATTCGCGCTTCATGCGGTCAACGATAATTTCCAGGTGCAGCTCGCCCATACCGGCGATGATGGTCTGACCGGATTCTTCGTCAGTACGCACGCGGAAGGAAGGATCTTCAGCAGCCAGGCGCGACAGGGCAATACCCATCTTTTCCTGGTCAGTCTTGGTCTTGGGTTCCACGGCCTGTGCAATCACGGGCTCAGGGAAGACCATGCGTTCCAGCACGATAGGAGCGTCCAGAGCACACAGTGTTTCACCGGTGGTCACGTCCTTCAAGCCCACGCAAGCAGCGATGTCGCCAGCGCGAATTTCTTCAACTTCAACGCGGTCGTTGGCCATCATTTGTACGATACGGCCGATACGCTCTTTCTTACCCTTGACCGAGTTCAGGACGGTTTCGCCCTTGCTCAGCACGCCGGAGTAAACGCGCACGAAAGTCAGCTGGCCCACAAACGGGTCAGTCATCAGCTTGAATGCCAGAGCCGAGAACTTCTCAGCATCGTCAGCCTTGCGCGACAGCTTCTTCTCTTCGTCGTCCGGATCAGTGCCGGTCACGTCGTCGATGTCCACTGGTGCTGGCAGATAGTCGATCACGGCGTCCAGCATGCGCTGAACACCCTTGTTCTTGAAGGCAGTACCGCACAGCATGGGCTGAATTTCAACAGCCAGCGTACGAGCACGGATACCCGCCTTGATTTCTTCTTCAGACAAAGAACCTTCTTCAAGGTACTTGTTCATCAGTTCTTCGTTGGCTTCAGCAGCGGCCTCGACCAAGTTTTCACGCCACTTGTTGGCAGTTTCCACCAAGTCAGCAGGAATCTCTTGGTATTCGAACTTCATGCCCTGAGATGCTTCATCCCAGATGATGGCCTTCATCTTGACCAAGTCCACAACGCCTTCGAACTTGTCTTCAGCGCCGATTGGGATCACCACGGGCACGGGATTCGCATTCAGGCGAGCCTTCATGCCGTCATAGACCTTGAAGAAGTTGGCGCCGGTACGGTCCATCTTGTTCACGAAGGCCAGACGAGGCACTTTGTACTTGTTAGCCTGACGCCACACGGTTTCCGACTGGGGCTGCACGCCACCCACGGCGCAATACACCATGCAAGCACCGTCGAGCACGCGCATGGAACGTTCCACTTCAATCGTGAAGTCCACGTGGCCGGGGGTGTCGATGATGTTGAAGCGGTGCTCGGGGTAGGACAGGTCCATACCCTTCCAGAAGCAGGTCACTGCAGCGGAAGTGATGGTAATACCGCGCTCTTGCTCTTGCTCCATCCAGTCGGTGGTAGCAGCGCCGTCGTGCACTTCGCCCAGCTTGTGGGTCACGCCGGTATAGAACAGGATACGTTCAGTGGTAGTTGTCTTACCTGCGTCGATGTGAGCCGAGATACCGATATTACGGTAGCGCTCAATGGGAGTCTTGCGAGCCATGATGGATCCTTGCTTGATCTTACGAGAGTGCCGCCTTGCCCGGCCTTGTACGCTGGGAGCAGCAGTTCTATATGGGGGCGCTCAGAATCGACACAAGGCCGCAGCAAGTTTTTTGCATGCGGCCCTGTATCTCGAGCGAGATTCCGATTAGAAGCGGAAGTGGCTGAATGCCTTGTTGGCTTCGGCCATGCGGTGAACTTCGTCACGCTTCTTCATGGCACCGCCACGGCCTTCGGTTGCTTCCAGCAACTCGTTAGCCAGACGTTGAGCCATGGACTTCTCGCCACGCTTGCGGGAAGCTTCCTTGATCCAGCGCATGGCCAGAGCCAGACGACGGACAGGACGCACTTCAACGGGCACTTGGTAGTTAGCACCACCAACGCGGCGGGACTTCACTTCGACCATGGGCTTGACGTTGTTGATAGCAACCACGAAGGCTTCCAGAGGATCCTTACCGGGGTGCTTCTTCTCGATCAGGTCCAGAGCGCCATAAATAATGCGCTCAGCAACCGCCTTCTTGCCGCCTTCCATGATCACGTTCATGAATTTGGACAGCTCTACATTGCCGAACTTTGGATCCGGCAGAATTTCACGTTTGGGGACTTCGCGACGACGTGGCATTTTTTACCTCTATCTTTGCTTCAGTTGGCATCTTTTCAGATACCGCGAGAGCTATTCAAAACTCTCACTTACTCGACCCACACAAAAATTTGTGCTTCGGGTCACTACGTTCGATCGCGCCAGTCAGGCGAATCAAACACCGTTTGTTTTCAAAAAACCAGGGCTGATTACTTAGCCTTAGGCTTCTTGGCACCGTACTTGGAGCGGGACTGCTTACGGTCCTTGACGCCTTGCAGGTCAAGAGAACCGCGCACGATGTGGTAACGCACACCAGGCAAGTCCTTCACACGGCCGCCACGCACCAGCACAACGCTGTGCTCTTGCAGGTTGTGGCCTTCACCGCCGATGTACGAAATAACTTCGAAACCGTTGGTCAGACGAACCTTAGCCACCTTACGCAGAGCCGAGTTAGGCTTCTTAGGTGTGGTGGTGTACACGCGAGTGCACACGCCACGGCGCTGGGGGCAGTTTTCCATAGCAGGGCTCTTGGATTTAACAACTTCTACCGTGCGGCCCTGACGCACGAGTTGGTTAATGGTTGGCATTAATAACGTCCCTAAACGTGAATTTGCTTCGTGAAAAGCGAAAACGTGAATCCCTTCGGAAATTCCGAAAAGCCCTCGAATGTACCAGCTTGAGAAAAATCGCACAACTGCTGCGGCGCAATAGCCCCGCAAGCCACCATTTTTTCAAGCGTGTACATCAGGCTCCCGCAGCTGGCAAAGGATTTCCCTTGTGCCAGCGAGGAGTCTTACTTGATCCAGAGGCGAATGGTGTCCCACAGGCGGCCGAAGAAGCCTGCCTGCTCAACCGCCTCAAGAGCGACCAGTGGCACTTCAGCAACAACATCAGCACCCGATTTGACCTTGAGCACGCCCATGACCTGGCCCTTGGCGATTGGGGCAATCAGTGGGTCTTGGCGCACGACTTCGGTGGTTAGCTTGCCGCCGGTACCCGAGGGCACGGTCACCACCACAGCGCCATCGGCCTTGCCGATCTTGACCGCATTGGCGGCCCCCTTCCAGACAGCGGGCGTGGCCACAGGCTGGTCCGCATCAAACAGCTTGACTGCGTCATAGGCGGTGTAACCCCAGTTCAGCAGCTTCTGGCTTTCGTTGGCACGTGCCTTCTCGCTGGCCGTACCCAACACGATGGACAACAGGCGGCGCTGGCCCACATTGGGCAGGTCGCGCTTGGCTGTAGCCACCAGACAGTAGCCGGCGGCGTTGGTGTGACCGGTTTTCAGGCCGTCTACCGTAGGATCGCGGAACAGCAGCGAGTTGCGGTTGTTGCCATTGGAGGCTGGCGTGCCCGGGTAGGCATAGTGCTTGGTGGCGTAGTAATGCATGTACTCGGGAAAGTCATGCATCAGGCGCTGCGCCAGGATGGACAGGTCGCGAGCCGTGGTCAGATGGCCGGGCTCGGTCAGACCTTCGGGATTCTTGTAGCTGGTATTTTTCATGCCCAGGGCTTTGGCCTGGTCATTCATCATCTTGACGAAGTTTTCCGCCGTGCCGCCCACGGCTTCTGCCAGGGCCATGGTGGCGTCATTACCCGACTGGATGATCATGCCGCTGACCAGATCGTTCACCGGCACCTGCATCTTGGGGTCGATGAACATGCGCGAGCCGGGCATCTTCCAGGCGCGCTCGCTCACGGGCATGCGCTGCTCCAGCGTGATCTTCTTGGCACGCAGGGCGTCAAACACCACGTAGGCAGACATCAGCTTGGTCAGAGATGCCTGCTCCACGGGAGCATCGACATCCTTGGCACCCAGCACCTGACCGGCGGTGACATCCACCAATAGGTAATTGCGGGCAGCAATTTCGGGAGGAACGGGGGCCGCCACCTGAGCCATGGCAAAAACAGGCGCGACTGCGGCAGCAACAGCCAGAACACGCAGCGTGGAATAAATGGGCTTCATGAAGAAAACTCTCGCTAAAGCAAAGGTAGGCGACGGTGATTCACCATCAAAAACAGCCAAAGCCAAGGATATACCTTGGCTTGGTGCTATGAAAAGGGATTGACCAAGACCAATGCGTCAGGGTTCAAAAAGGGAGTGCTTACTGCGACTTCAGATGGCGCACGACCAAGCTCTTGAGCAGAGGCAATTGTCCGTGAAAGAAGTGCCCCACCTGCGGAATCACGGTAACAGGCAGTATCTGCGGGCGTGCCCAGTCCATGACGGAAGACAGCTCGACAGTGTCATCGGCCTCGCCGTGAATGACCAGGGTGCTGTCATGCGCTGCAGCGGGCACGGGCGCGACCTCAAAGCGACTGGCAGCGGTGCCGACGAGCACGGCCTTGGCCACTCGGCCTTCATCCCACAATGCAGCCAGCGCATGGCTGGTGACAAAAGCGCCAAAGGAGAAGCCAGCCAATGCAATTGGCCCCTCGGGCGCAACCTGACGTATCACCGCCAACAAGTCCTGCAGCTCACCCTTGCCCGCGTCATATTCACCCGCACTGGCACCCACGCCACGAAAGTTGAAACGCACCGCCGTATAGCCGCACTGCACAAAGGCACGCGCCAGCGTCTGCACCACCTTATTGTCCATGGTGCCAGCAAACAGCGGATGCGGATGGGCAATGATGGCCACACCCTTGGGGCTTTGCCCGTCAACCAGTTGCGCGGGGTCACGCAGGGCTTCAATCACGCCGGCACCGCCGGTCAGCGTCAGTCGTTCAGTCTGAGAATTCACGATTGCTATCCTAGTTGTAGCTATCAGCGCTTACTGCGATTAGGCTGACTATCAAAAATACTTAAACAGGCTCACCCTAAGCTAGAGACACAGAGGAAGCGCGCCGCGCACCGAGGGCGTCGCCCCCTCAGGGGGAAGCCGCAAAGCGGCTCATGGGGTGCCAGTCACCGGCCGACGTTATCGGGCAGCACCAGTCGCTCAACCACCTTGCCGTTCTTGAGGTGAGATTCAACGATTTCGTCGATATCGCTGTCATCGATAAAGGTGTACCAGACCGCTTCCGGATAGACCACGGCCACGGGACCACCAGCGCAGCGGTCAAGGCAGCCCGCCTTGTTCACGCGCACCTGACCCTTGCCAGCCAGACCCTCTTCCTTCACGCGGCGCTTGCAATGGTCAAAGCCTGCTTTGGCCCCATGCAGGGCGCAGCAGTCCTCACCATTGGGGCGCTCATTCAGGCAAAAGAAAATATGGCGCTGGTAGTAGCCATCGGCATTGGCTTGGTTCTGGGTGTCACTCATAGTGCGGTCATTCTAGGCAGGCTATTGCCGCCTGGAAACGCGAACCACTACATACGCCAGCGTCACGTAAGGCCAGAGCCAGCCTAGCCACTGGCCCAGCCCGTAAAAGCGGATGAAACGCCCCTGCTCCCAGGCCTGCAGCGTCTGGGCAAAGTACACATTGGTGGGTGCCTGATTGAGGATGCTCAGGTGCAGCACCAGTACCAGCAGCAAAAGCACGGCGCAGATGCGGCGCGAGGCAGGCAGCGCAATCACGGCCAAGCCCAGGCCGCCCCAGATACCAAGACGCACCGGCAAATCCACCCATTCCCAGGCGTGAGCAGGACCCCAGCTCAAAGCGGCTGACAATGCCGTCACGCCCACACCCGCAGCCACCAACAGTCCCCCCGCCAAGACACGGCGCCCCATGTGACGCACGGCGCAATAGGCCAGCAGACAAGGCACCCACAATCCCAGCGTGACGCAGAACATCTCCGTCACCATGGAAAGCGGCGTCATCGCAAAGTCGCCCAGCGGCAGCCAGTCCTCAAACGGGGTATTGAGCAGCCAGTCCTGCAAGGTCTCATCCAGCCGCTCCAGCACCTGCCCCAGACCGAAGGGCACGGCCGCCGGGAACAGCAGCGCAAACGGCCACAGCGCCAGCAGCACCAGCACGCCCGCCCCGCCCTCGCCCAGCCACTGACTGCGAAAAGCGCTCCAGCGCGAGACTGCACCCAGCTTTTCCAGCAATGCGGCCAGCAGCGCGCCAATCAGCGTGCCACCGGAGTTGAGCACCCAATCAAGGTTAGACGGTACGCGGCGCGGCAGGTAAATCTGCAAAAACTCCATGCACAGCGACAGCAGCGTTCCTGCCAGAAAGGCCAGTGGCACGGCCAGCCGTGGCTTGCCCGAGCGCATCAGCGCCAGCGCCAGAAAAAAGCCCAGCGGCGCATAGCCAACGATATTGGTGTTGACGTCGAACCAGGTCCAGTAAGGCGGCGGGATTTTTGCGAACAGAAAGACGCGCGGATCAATCCCCTGAGCGCGCCAGCCATCAAACGGAAACAGGCTAGCAAACACAATGAGCACGGAATACACCAGCGCCAGCGGCCAGGCCGAGGTGTGGCGCATGGAGATCACCGGCAGCCCGGCAGCCTGAGTTACCGAAGGTTCAGACACAACAGCCCTTGTTCCGGTCAAGACTAGAAAGGCTTGAGCACCACCAGAATCACGGCGGCGATCAAGAGCACTACAGGCACTTCGTTGTAATAGCGAAACCAGCGGTGGCTTTTATGACAGGTGTTGTCCCCCAGCTTGCGCAGCAGCACGGCACAGCTGTGGTGGTAGCCAATGACCAGCAGCACCACGGCCAGCTTGGCATGCAGCCAGCCGCCCTTGAAGCCCCAGCCCAGCCACAGCCACAGGCCCAGCCCCAGCGCTGGCACGGCCAGCAGGGTGGTAAAGCGCAGCAGCTTGCGCGCCATCAGCAGCAGACGCTCACGCTCAGCCACCGAGCCCGGCGTGACCATGGCCAAGTTGACGAAGATGCGCGGCAAATAGAACAAACCAGCAAACCAGCTGGCCACGAAAACGATATGAAAAGCTTTGACCCATAGCATGGAGCCAGTGTAAGGGCCGCTGCCGTGCATCGCCCGCCGCAAGCGCTGTCTTTACCTGCAATGCGACTGCCGTCATGGATTAGTCACGAACCTGCCAGCCAAGGCATGGCGAATGGGGCACAATTTTCCCCATGCATTTGTCCAGCCCTACTCCATTCCCCCAGAATCGCCCCCGCCGTCTGCGCCGCGATGCTTTCACCCGCAATCTGGTTCGTGAGAACGTGCTGACGTCCCACGACTTCATCTACCCCGTGTTTGTGCACGAAGGCAGCCACAAGCGCGAGGCCGTGCCCTCCATGCCCGGCGTTGACCGTCTGAGCCTGGACCTGCTACTGCCCGTGGCCGAGGAATGCGTGAAGCTGGAGATTCCTTATCTGGCCCTGTTCCCCGCCATTGACGCCAGCCTGAAGACCCCCGACGGCAAGGAAGCGCTGAACCCCGATGGATTGATTCCCCGCGTCATCCGGGCACTGAAACAAGAATTCCCCCAGCTGGGCGTGATGACCGACGTGGCGCTGGACCCCTACACCAGCCACGGCCAGGACGGCATCCTGGACGAAAGCGGCTACATCATCAACGACGACACCGTAGAAGTGCTGGTCGGCCAGGCTCTGGCCCATGCCGAAGCCGGTGTCGACATGGTCGCCCCCAGCGACATGATGGACGGCCGCATTGGCGCTATCCGTGAAGCGCTGGAGCTGCAAGGCCACATTCACACCCGCATCATGGCCTACAGCGCCAAGTACGCCAGCGCCTTCTACGGCCCCTTCCGCGACGCCGTGGGCACCCGTGGTGCCCTGGGCAAGGCCGACAAAAACGTCTACCAGATGGATCCGGCCAACACCAACGAAGCCCTGCGCGAAGTGGCGCTGGACATCGCCGAAGGCGCAGACATGGTCATGGTCAAACCCGGCATGCCCTATCTGGACGTGGTGCGCCGCGTCAAGGACGAATTCAAGGTGCCCACCTTTGCCTACCAGGTCAGCGGCGAGTACGCCATGATCAAGGCCGCCGCCGCCAATGGCTGGCTGGACCATGACCAAGTGATGATGGAAGCCCTGCTGGCCTTCAAGCGCGCGGGTGCCGATGGCATCCTGACTTACTTCGCCATTGACGCCGCCAAGAAGCTGCGTGGTCTATGAATTTGATAGCTGCAAGCGCTTTACTGACTTGCACTTGAGACCAATTAAGGCATGATCCAACGGCTCAGAAGCTGCTTCTGGGCCGTTCTTGTATCCGCTTCCGCTACCCAAGGTGTTGTTGCCCATGCGCGTGCTGCATATCTCCCCGCTTTATGCCCAGCCTGTTGAAGGCCTGCCCACGCAGCCCGCCACCACCGGGTTTTACTGGGTTTCCTGCGCACGCTCCGAACTGGAATCGCAACTGCCCGCCATACAGGCCATGCTGACGAAGCTGGGCGGCTCACCGCTGGTCGATCTGCATGTCTCCGACCTGCTCAACCCGGCCATCCCTTCCAACTACGACTACACCTCGGTGTATGACGTGCTGGTATTTCGCCGCCTCGCCAATGCCCACCTGCCACCGCTGAACGGGCCACATGCCACAGACCCCGCAGCCAGCACCGCACCGGCGCTCACCCCACCCGCCATGGCTGCAGCCCCCCATTCACCTGCGGTGAATGCACCGCCTCCATCGCATCACTCAGCCCATGCGGTGCCAAAAGACCGCGAAGCGCCTGTGCTGCAGCGCGTAGAAACCCAGCCTGTGGGCTTTGCCCTGTATGACCAGATCCTGCTGTCTGTACACCCCGACAACTGCTTTGTGCTGGAGAATTTCTGGCAGCGCCTGATGGCCGGCCCAACCAAGAACGACAGCCGCCCCGTCACCGCAAAAATGCCCGTAGAGCCCGCCGATCTGATGCTGCGCATGGTCAACGGCATGGTGGACGGCTATCTGGACCTGCGCCGCACGCTGACGCGGCAGATTGATCACTGGCAGATCGCGCTGCTCAAGCCCCATAAGCGCTTCAGCAACTGGGCCAGCGTACTGGATGTGCGCCTGGCACTACACCAGCTCGATGAAATCTGTGAAGACCAGCGCGCCGCCATGCAGGACTGGACAGAGGCGCTGGAAGGCTGGCCGCCCGAGCACACAGCGGCACGCCAGCATGAGCGCGAGCTGCTGCGCGTGCGCTCACGCGATGTGCTGGAGCACATAGAGCGCGTGACCCACCATATTCACCGCATGGAGCAAAGCGCCGAGACGGCGGTGCAAATGCATTTCTCGGCCCAGAGCAACCGCGCCAACGACATCATGCGCACCCTGACCACGGTCACTGCCATCTTTCTGCCGCTCAATCTGATTGCCGGTATCTTTGGCATGAACTTCGAGTTCATCCCCTTTGTCCACAAGAAAGATGGATTCATCTGGGCTTTGCTGGCCATGGTCATCATCACCGTGGTGCTGGTGGCGTACTTCTGGCGCAGACGCTATCTTGAGAGCGAAGAGAAGGAATAAAAACACTCCTGAGCCGCTGTGCGGCCTCCCCCTCTCTGCTTCGCGGAGGGGGACGACAGCTTCGCTGCGGGGCGGCCCTTGCTAGCTGTCTCTAAGTTGAGGCATGCCTAGTCGCGGCATATTTTGAATCAAAACAGCTGCTTTCCCTTATCAGTCAAGCGCAAGCAGCTATTGTTTTGATATCAACCCAGATGCTGGGCAAAGAAGGCCAGGGTCCGCTCATTGGCCTTGGCCGCAGCGGCTGCGCTGTAAGAGCCGCGCTGGCCGCAGTTGAAGCCGTGGTCTGCTTCGTAGATATGGACTTCGACCTTGGGCTGGGCCAGCTTGAAGGCTTCCACAGACTCCAGCGAGATGTAGTGATCTTTGCTGCCAAAGTGGGCCAGCACCGGGCACAGCGCCTGACGGTTGGCTTCTTTCTCACCCGTCATGCCGCCGCCGTAGTAACAGACTGCCGCAGAGACGCTGGGCAGTGTGCAAGCTGCGCGCCATGTCATCAAGCCACCCCAGCAAAAACCCACCACGCCGACCTTACCACCAGGCACCAGCGTGGCAGCATGGGCAACGGCCGCTTCCACATCGCGCAGCACACCGGGTTCGGGCAAGGCCTCCACCGCGCCCTTGAGGGCGAAGCCCGTCTGCATGTCTTCTTCGGTATAGCCCAGCTCTACATTGGCTTTGACGCGCGCAAACATGGCGGGGGCCACGGCCACATAGCCCTGAGCGGCATAACGATCGGCCACGGAGCGGATATGCGAGTTCACGCCAAATATTTCCTGCAGCACCACCACGGCACCGCGCGGCTTGCCTTCTGGCATGGCCACATAAGCAGGAGTCTTGGCGCCATCTACGGCGGTCAGTTCAACAAAGCTACCCATATATGCTCCTATATTTGTTGCACTCATCGTAAGCCCGAAAAGCATCGACAAAGGATTTCATTATCTTTGGCGAATGAATGCTGTAATGCCTGAGTTAACCCGCTGAACTCGCGTTTTTTCGCTGGCCCGGCGTTTCACCACCCACAGACATACCGCAACCCATTGTCTACGCGCTGATGGTTCAGAAAAATTTCTGCGCTGCGATGGGCGGCACCCAACCCATAGCCGGGCAGCGCCTCAAGCCCTGCTCACCTGCACTGATGCACTGACGAATCGATCAAGCCACCGGAAGCCCCATGCCATGGACCTGAAGCCGCTCATCACACTGGTTGCCATCATCAACCCGCTGGCCATCATTCCGTTTTTCATCCACTACACGGCAGGCTTTAACGCAGACCAGCGCTGGCAAACCATTCGCACCGCAGCATTTGCGGCATTCTGCGTGATTGCGGTGTGTGCCCTGCTGGGTCTGCAGATTCTGCAGTTCTTCAATATCTCACTGCAAAGCTTTCAGGTCGGCGGCGGCCTGCTGCTGCTGCTCAGCGCCATGAACATGCTGAACTCGCGCCCGGCAGAAGACCGGCCCAACAACGGCACGCTGGAGGCCGGTGTGGAAAAAGCCGCCGAGGGCAACAGCATTGCCGTGGTGCCGCTGACCATTCCGCTGCTGACCGGGCCTGCCGCCATGTCCACCGTGGTGATCTACGCCGATCAGGCGCGCACCATCTGGCAACATGTGGCCCTGGTGGGCTATGGCGTGGTGGTGGCGGCGGCCATCATGCTGTGCTTTTCGCTGGCCAACCCGATTGCCCGCGTACTGGGCAAAACCGGCATCAATGTGATGACCCGGCTCATGGGGCTGATTCTGGCGGCGCTGGCCATTGAAGTGATGGCGGGCGGGCTGGTCAAAATTTTCCCCATCCTCGCCTCGCCCGCGATTTACCCTTGACTGCCTGAGCGGCTACGGCGCTTCCCCCAAAGGGGACGACAGCTTCGCTGTGTGGCGGCACTTGCTTGCTGTCTCTGATTGGGCCGCGCCGGTTTTATACCGTAGCTTCTGCCGCTTTTTCAGCGCTGCCGCAAGCACCGCCGCAGCCGGTAATCAGCTCATCAGGCAAAGCCTCAGGGGTCAGCACCGTGCCCGTAATCGGGTCAAAGCCTGCGCGGCGCATGTGCAGGGCCAGCGCGGCATCCATGTTTTGTGCGTGGTGGCTGAACCAGGGGCCAAGCTCGCCCGCCATGTGGCGAATCGAGCCCAGGTCCCCCTGACCGCCCTTGACTGCACCTTCACGCATCACGGCCAGCACCACCTTGTGCTGCTGGCTATGGCAGTTGCTTGTGGCAAAGCCCGTCGTCTGCATCCAGCGGTCTTCTTGGTCGAAGTGATGCTGGGTGTGCGCGATCAGCGCATCCCAAAGCGCACACAGCTGCTCGTCGCCAGCCGCTTCAACCTGCGCCAGCAGGGTGACGAACTCTTCATGCACCTCGTCCATGACGGGAAAATCGAGGATGAGAGCAGCATTCCATTCGAGGCTGGCCATGGCAGTTCCTTGTGCGTGGTGGTCGGGTTTGAGGACTCTGCAGCTTAAAAAGAAGGCAGCTTCCGGCCATTGACGCACATCAGAAAAGCCTCGCACACCTGCGCCAGAAGCTTGCCCAGAATCAACAAAGCCCTGCATGGCAGGGCTTTGTGATGTGAGCGCACTGAAAACCTATCGGCCGTACTTCTGCAACCAGCTGCTGAGCTGATTGGCCAGGTTATTGACGCTGGCAGCCATTGCCTGTGCGCCACCGGCGGCATCGCCAGTCACCGCCGGGGTCTGGGCACTGAACAACTGCTGGCCCAGCAACACATTGCCACCGCGGCGGTCTTGCGCAATCAGGCTAGCGCGGATGCGCACCACGGCCTGGCTGCTCTGAGCGCTGTCAAAAACCTGGCTGAACTCCACCACTTCAAGGCGCAGCAGGCCCAGCGGGCGCGTGTCATTGGGGTTGGCGCTGAGGTTGTCTTTTTCCGTGAGCACCGGGCGCTCCAGCGCCAGGCGGGTGCGCAGGCGCTGCTCCAGCATCTGCGCAGGCGGCAGGCTCCAGCGGGCACCTTGATAGGCGCGTTGCTCCTGCTGGTCGGCATAGGCCAGGCGGTAAAGCATGGCCGTGGAGTTGTCAGCCCCTGCAGGCGTCTGCACTTCCGCCAGTACCAGCGGCGGCGGAGCCACACTGGGCGCAGCGGCATTGGCCTGCGGCACTGCAGTGTCGGTCAGCCCAAGGTCATAGCGCACAGGCTGGGTGGGCGCTGTGGGCAGCGCAGAGCAGGCAGCCAGCACCAGCGCCGCAGCAGACAGAGTGGCAGCGCGCAGCAGAGCAGACGAAAAATGGAGAGGTTTTGCCATATCGGTTCCTGTGACGGTTTCGTCAGATCAATGCGCGGCTGCCGGAGCCACAAAGCCGGTCTCACCCGGGCCGGGCTGGCCCACGCCAGCACCATAGATGACGGACTGCGGGTTGTCGCCGATGCGGCTGGCCATATTGCTCAGGCTGCGCGATGCGCGCGAGAAATCATCGGCGGCGCGGTTCACGCGCGGCAGCGTGTTGCGGCCCATGGCGTCTGCGGCCTGAGACAGCGCCTGCGTGCCATCGGCAATTTGCTTGAGCGGGCCATCGGGGGCATTGATCTTGCGCACCGTGTCCTGCAGGCCATTGGCGACGCCGGTGGCGGCGTTACCGGCCTTGGTCAGCGACTCCAGGGTCTGATGTGCATCCGCAGTAATTTGCGGAAAGCCAGCAGCGGCCTTGTTCATGGTGCCAGCCAGTTGATTGACGCTGCCCGCAGCGGCAGCAATGTTCTGCAGCGCCTCGCTCATGTGCTTCTGGTTGTCTTCGCCCAGCATGGCGTTGAGGCGGCGTGAAATTTCATCAACCCGCTCCAGCAGCACCGGGCCTTGATCGGCCAACATGTTCAGCGGCGAAGACTTCATGCGCAGACGCGGCAGGCCGCTGGGGCCAGGCTTGATCTCCTCCGGCGCTTTGGCATCATCATCGAGCTGAATGTGGGCCAGACCCGTGACACCTTGGTAGCCCAGCTGGGCATAGGTGGCGGGGGTTACGGGCGTGTCCTCGCCCACTGCCACGCGAATCAGCACATTGCCAGGAATCTGCGGGTCAAAGCTAATGCGTACCACCTTGCCCACAGGCACGCCCTTGTAGCGCACCGTGGCCTGCGGCTGCAGGCCGCTGACGCCATCCTTGGTGGACATTTCATAGAGCTGGTACTCGCGGTTATCGCGCGTGAGCCAGACGGCCAGCCCTGCCAGCAGGGCTGCAACCACCAGCACAAAGATGCCGGCGGCCATGGCATGGGACTTGTTTTCCATCAGCTTTCCTCTGCGGCAGGGCCGCCTTGCACCGGGGCCATGGCGCGGCGGCCACGTTCTCCCTGGAAAAAGTGTTCGATAAACGGGTGCTTGACCTCAGCCACATCGCGTGGCGCGCCGGTCACCAGCACCTTCTTCTCGGCCAGCACGGCCACGCGCGTGGACAGCGCAAACAACGTATCCAGATCGTGGGTGACCATGATCACGGTCAGGCCCAGCTCAGCATGAATATCACGCAGCAATTCGCAGAATTCGTCCGAACCCTTGGGGTCCAGCCCGGCGGTAGGCTCGTCAAGCAGCAGCAGCGGCGGGTCCATCATCAGCGAGCGTGCCAGCGCCACGCGCTTGATCATGCCGCCAGACAGGTCAGCGGGCATGCGCGTCGCATGCTCGGGCTTGAGGCCCACCATCTGCAGCTTGACCATGGCCGCATCGCGCACCACGGCATCGGGCAGCGTGCCCTGTTCGTTCAGCGCAAAAGCAATGTTGTCCAGCACGCTGAAGGCTGAGTACAGCGCACCCTGCTGAAACAGCATGCCCACCTGACTCGCGGCCAGCTCGCCACTGATGACTTCGCGCGAGGGCCGGCCGCTGACCGTGACGGTCCCACGCGATGGCGAGAGCAGGCCCAGTATCTGGCGCAGCAGCACGGTCTTACCCGTACCCGAGCCCCCCACCAGGGTGAGGATTTCACCCGGGTAGACATCGAAATTCAAATCCTGGTGTACGGCAAAGCGCGACTCGCCCTCGCCGAACTCGGTCCACAGGTCAACCGCCTGTACCAGCGGCTGCACATTCTGTGGCGGCTGGTAACCACCTACGGCACCCTCGATACGACGGTTCTGCATTACCTCTGTCATCCACGCACCTCCAGTTCCACCCAACTGGCACGAGCCCGCGCAGAGACACCCAGCAAGGGCCGCCCCGCAGCAAAGGGATCGCGCCCCTTCGGGGAGGCGGCGAAACCGCACAAGGGGTAGTTCATCTTAAAACCCCACATTTCTGAAGAGGATGGCGAAGATCGCATCCACGATGATGACCATGGTGATGGAAGACACCACCGAGGCCGTGGTGCCGCGCCCCAAACTCTGGGTATTGGGTTCCACCTGAAGACCCCAGTGGCAGCCGATCAGCGCAATCAGCACGCCAAACACAACGGACTTGCCCATGGCCAGCGCCAGATTGCCGACCTTCACAGCCGCGGGCAAAGACTGCAGGAAGTAGGACGGCGTGATATCCATGGTCAGGTCTGCCGCCACCATGCCGCCCGCCAGCGCGGCCAGAATCGTCCACAACGACACCAGTGGCATGGACACGGCCAGCGCCAGTGCACGCGGCATGACCAGGCGATAGCCCTTGGAGATTCCCATGACCTGCATGGCATCGAGCTCTTCGGTCACGCGCATCACGCCAATCTGCGCCGTGATGGCAGAGCCGCTGCGCCCCGCCACCAGAATCGCCGCCAGCAGCGGCCCCAGCTCACGGATCAGCGAGATGCCCAGAATGTTGACGATGAAGGACTCGGCGCCGAACTGACGCAACTGCAGCGCCATCAGATAGGCCAGCACCACGCCAATCAGAAAGCCCACCAGCGCCGTGATGGGCAATGCCGTGGCACCCGTGGCATAGAGATGGCCCGAGATATCGCGCCAGGGGCCACGAAGCGGATTGCGCACCAGACGAATACAGTCCAGCAGCAGCTGACCGATCAGCCCAATCAACTTGGTGAAATGCCCGCAGGCACCAATCACCATCTGCCCCAGCTGATTGACCTCGCACATCCATCCCGAGGCTTCAGGCTTGGGTGCAGGCACATCGCTGAACTTGGCCACGCGCTCCAGCATGGAGCGCTGATTGGCGGTGGTCAGCAACTGATCAGGCCAGACCTTGCCCCATTGCTCCCACAGCAGCTGCGCGCCGATATGGTCGAACCTGACCATTTGCTGCAAATCCCAGGCAACGCCCTTGGGGACGGCCTTGATCTGCGGGGCCAGCTGACGCCAGATATGACGATCGCCCAGCTCCGCAGCACTCCAGCGGCCCATAGGCACGGCCCATTGCTGACCATCACGGGTCTGCAGCGGACATTGAGGTAGTTGGTCTGAGCTGGACAAAGAAACGCTTCCTAGGACATGAGGGAGGCTGGGTAACCAGAGGAGACCAGCATAACGCGCCAGCCCGATGCACACACAGAGCATGCCAAACGCAGCGCGTAGGCCGCTGCCGCATGAACGCACGATGATACCGCTGCAATTTTTATCAAAAAATCGCGAAAGCCGAAACCAGTATTGCGTGAGCTGCTTCAAAAACAGGAGTACTCAAGCGCTTTCCCTATCGACACCACCTGCTCCATCGCACTTAATGAATCAGCCTTTTTGCCTATGACCCCTGAAGGTTTGGCCTGCCCGCAAACCCGAATTCGGCCTGTATCTGGCCTTTGATCTGCCCATGAGTGACACCCAGTTTGACTACATCGTCATCGGCGGGGGCACAGCAGGTTCGCTGCTGTGCAACCGTCTTACCCGCAACAAAAATCACCGGGTTCTGCTGATAGAAGCCGGCGGCAAGGATGATTACCACTGGATTCACATCCCCGTTGGCTACCTCTACTGCATAGGCAACCCGCGCACTGACTGGCTCTATCAGACCGAACCCGCTGCAGGCCTCAACGGGCGCAGCCTGCGCTACCCCCGTGGCAAGACGCTGGGCGGCAGCTCCAGCATCAACGGCATGATTTATATGCGCGGTCAGGCCCGCGACTATGCACAGTGGGCACAGCTCACGGGCGACGACACCTGGCAGTGGGATCAGGTACTACCCGCCTTTCGCCAACATGAAGACCATTGGCGACTCGATGCAGAACACAGTGCCAATGCCAGCGACGCATTCAAGCAGCTTCACGGCAGCAAAAGCACCGGCGGCAGCGGTGAATGGCGTGTGGAAAAGCAGCGCCTGCACTGGGACATCCTCGACGCCTTTTCTCAGGCCGCGCAGCAGGCGGGTATTCCGGCCACCGACGACTTCAACCGGGGCTGCAACGAAGGCGTGAGCTACTTTGAAGTCAACCAGAAGGCCGGCCTGCGCTGGAACACGGCCAAGGCCTTTTTGCGACCCACCTGCTACGGCCGCCCCAACTTCGAGATGTGGACGCGCGCCCAGGTCAGTCGCCTGATTCTGGAAGACCAGCCCGATGGCAGCCAGCGCTGCACAGGCGCCGAAGTTTGGACAGGCAATGAAATGGTCAGCGTGCAGGCCACACGCGAGGTGCTGCTGTGCGCAGGCGCCGTCAACTCGCCACATCTCCTGCAACTCTCGGGCATAGGCCCTGGCGACTTGCTGCAGCAGCGCGGCGTTACCGTGCGGCGCGACCTGCCCGGCGTGGGATCGAATCTGCAAGACCATTTGCAGATTCGCTCAGTTTACAAAGTTCAGAACGCCAAAACGCTCAACACCATGGCCAGCAGCCTCTGGGGCAAGGCCGCTATCGGGCTGGAATACGCGCTCAAGCGCAGCGGCCCCATGAGCATGGCGCCATCGCAACTAGGTGCTTTTACGCGCAGCAACCCCTCGCTAGCCCACCCCAACCTTGAATATCACGTGCAGCCCCTGTCGCTAGATGCTTTTGGCGAGCCACTGCACGATTTTTCGGCATTCACCGCCAGCGTCTGCAACCTCAACCCCAGCAGCCGGGGCACCGTGCAGCTGCAGAGTTCAGACTTCCGCAAAGCACCAGCGATTGCGCCCAATTACCTATCCACGCCCGAAGACCGCCAGGTCGCGGCCGACAGCCTGCGCGTGACGCGACGCATTGTGGCCCAGCCTGCGCTGGCGCCATTCAAGCCCGAAGAATGGAAGCCCGGAGTGCAGTACCAAAGCGATGAAGATCTGGCCCGGCTGGCGGGCGACATTGCCACCACCATCTTTCACCCTGTGGGCACCACCAAGATGGGCCGCGAGGACGATCCCATGGCCGTGCTGGACAGCCGCTTCAAGGTGCGCGGCGTGCAAGGTCTGCGCGTGATTGATGCCGGGGCCATGCCCACCATCACCAGCGGCAACACCAACAGCCCCACGCTGATGATGGCCGAGAAGGCTGCGGCCTGGATTCAGGCAACGCCATAAAAGTGCAGCCACAAAATATCGACAAAATTAGTCAGGTAACGCTAATCCAAGCGCTGAAGCCAGCCATATTTTTTTTGGTCTGCACACTTTTTTCGCGCGATCAATGGATTGGCGTTCTTGACGAGGATCATTCTCGAAAATCCCTCTAACAATGTTTTGTCATATAGATATGACGCTATTGTTTTTGACATTTCTCAAAAACAAAAAACTACGGTCAGTAACAATCCGTTGGGCTTGTAAGACAATTTCTACACCACCCAAGGGAATTCCCCAATGCACCACGAAGGTGCACCCCTTACATTCTCGTCACTCTCGCTGCTCTACGAAGTGGCATGGAGGGCCGAGGAGACAACTCGACACAACCAGACTAATACATATAAAAGCATCAAAGATGCGTTCAAAAGCGCCCCTCACGGGGCGCTTTTTTTATGTCCGCTCACAGGCGAGGTGCGGCGGTGCGACAATCCCCCGCCGTCTTCAAGGCGGCCTTCTCGTTCAGACACCCGCATCACCCAGCGACACCCGCCAGCAGGCGCGTGGTCGCTCACGGCATGCACCAATTGCAGGCAGCACCCCATGGAATGGATTCTTGTTTCCCTCGCCTCGGCTCTGGCCGGGTTTGTTGATGCCATCGTGGGCGGTGGCGGCCTCATTCTAGTGCCAGCCATGTTCGCCGCCTTCCCCACCACCACGCCCGCCACTTTGTTTGGCACCAACAAGAGCGCTGCCGTCTGGGGAACGGGCATTTCGGCATGGCAATTCAGCAAGCGCGTTCACATTACCTGGGCCACGCTGCTACCGGCCATCGGCACCACGTTGATCGGTGCGTTTGCAGGGGCGTGGGCGGTGACCGAGATTTCGCCAGACTTTCTGCGCAAGCTTCTGCCCATCATCTTGCTGGGAGTGCTGTGCTATACCTTGGCCAAAAAAGAGCTGGGCCGCGACCACGAACCGCGACTGGCGGGCCGCACCGAGATGCTGACGGCCAGCGCCATCGGCCTGCTGATCGGCTTTTACGATGGCTTCTTTGGCCCTGGCACAGGCAGCTTCTTCGTGTTTTTATTCGTGCGCCTGCTGGGCTATGACTTTCTCAATGCGTCTGCCAACGCCAAATTGCTGAACCTGGCATCCAACGCCGCTGCGCTGCTGCTGTTCTCGCTCAAAGGCCATGTGTGGTGGCACTTTGCGATTCCACTGGCCGTGGCCAATGTGCTGGGCAGCATGCTGGGCACGTGGATGGCCTTGCGCCACGGCACGGGCTTTGTGCGCAGCATTTTCATTGGCGTAGTCAGCCTGTTGATTTTGAAAACAGGCTACGACGCTTTTCTGCGCTAACGCTTATCAGATAAGCACCAGAAGCTATCATTTTTAAGTGCGTATTGGCACCCTAAGGCGCTGTCTCGTCATCCGCCAGTACCGAGATATCTGACGCACGGCGGGGTGTGCCAATGGGTGCACCCGCCTTGCCGACGCGTACCGCCGCAATATCAGCCTCGCTGGGGTAGTTGCCCACCAGCCAGTAGTCCAGAATGCGGCGCGCAATGGGGGCCGCCGCAGCCGCGCCAAAGCCTGCGTTTTCCACAATCACCGCGACGGCCACCTTGGGGTTGTCAGCCGGACCATAGGCGATGTAGAGCGAATGGTCGCGCTGGTATTCGGTCAGGCGGGAAGCGTTGTACTTTTCCTTCTGGCCCACAGACACCGCCTGCGCCGTACCCGTCTTGCCACCGGAAAGATAGCTGGCACTGCCAAACACACCGCGACCTGTGCCGTTCGTCACCACGCCCACCATGCCGCGCTTGACGGCATCGACATTGGCCTGCTTGTAGCCCAGGTTCACGGGGTCTGGCTGAACAATGGCGGTACGTGTGCCTGACACGGCATCAATCAGCTCCTTGCCCACATGGGGCGTGTAGCTCATGCCGTTGTTGACCAGCGAGGCCAGCGCATGCGAGAGCTGCAAGATAGTGAAGTTGTTATAGCCCTGACCAATACCCAGAGAAATCGTCTCACCGCCAAACCACTGTTGCTGAGCGGCGCGCTTGTAGGTCTTGCGCTTCCACTCCTTGCTGGGCAGTACACCACGCACTTCGCCGGGCAGATCAATGCCAGTAATCTGGCCAAAGCCCAGCGGCTTCATGAAATCGTGAATCGCATCCACGCCCATCTCATTGGCCAGTGTGTAGAAATACACATTGCTGGAGTGCTGAATGGCACGCACCAGATCGACCGGGCCCAGCGCATGACCTGAACGAAAGGTATGACCGCCAAAAGTCCATGAGCCACCGTCTTGAATCACAGTGCCAGCCGTGCGCTTGCCACTTTCGATACCCGCCAGAGCCATGAAGGGCTTGTAGGTCGAGCCCACGGGGTAAGTGCCGCGCATGGAGCGGTTAAGCAAGGGACGGTCCAGCGATTCGTTGAGCGCCTTCCAGTTCTCCTGATCGATACCGTCTACAAACAGATTGGGGTCATAGGTGGGCTTGCTGACCATGGCCAGCAGCTCACCGTTGCGCGGATCAATGGCAATGGCGACGCCGCGGCGGCTGCCGTAGAGGTCTTCCACCATCTTTTGCAGCTTGATATCAATCGACAGCTGCAGGCTGTGGCCCGGCGTGGCGGGGCGGCTGCCCAGACGACGCACGGCATGGCCACCGGCGGAGGTTTCCATTTCCTCCCAGCCTGTCTGGCCGTGCAACTGCAGCTCGTAGCTTTTTTCAGCACCCAGCTTGCCAATGACTTCGGTGCCGCGATAGTTAGCCGCATCATCGGAGTCATCAATGTCTTCTTTTTCACGCTGATTGATACGACCAATGTATCCAATCAGGTGTGCACCCACTTCCTTCAAAGGATAGGACCGAAAAAGGCGCGCCTTGATATCCACACCCGGAAAACGATAGCGCTGAGCTGTGAATTTGGCCACTTCTTCATCACTCAGGCGCGAGCGAATGGGGATGGACTCGAAGCTCTTGGAGTCATCCACCAGCCGCTTGAACTTACGGCGGTCGCGCGGGGTGATATCGATAATCTCGCTCAGCTCGTCGATGGTGTCATCCAGACCATCGACCTTGGAGCGCGTGATCTCCAGCGTATAAGCCGAGTAATTGGTGGCCAGCACCACGCCGTTGCGGTCCAGAATCTGCCCCCGATTGGGCACGATGGGCACGACCGCCGTGCGGTTGCTCTCGGCACGCTCGGCAAACTCTTCATGACGCACCACCTGCAGCATCAGCAAACGCCAGACCAGCAGGCAAAAAGCCAGAAACACTACGCAGCACATCACGACTGCGCGCATGCGAAAGCGCTGCAGCTCAACTTCAGTGTTACGAATTTCCATCAGGCACGCGCCTCAGCCGGCCACGATGCGTGACCCGAATAATAGACACCAAGCAAGCGCCGCCGCGCAGCGAGGGTGTCGTTCCCCTCCCGCGTAGCTAGAGAGGGGGAAGGCGCGAAGCGACTCAGGGGGAGCCTCATGTCAAAGCGGCCGGTTTTCATCACTATCCGGCGCACGGCGCTGCGGAGCCAGCAGAGCCACGCTGACGAGGGACCACAGCAAGGTTTCAAAAACAGGGGCCAGCAAAAACTCCAGCCCAGGAAAGATTCCCCCGGTCGCCACGCGCAGCAGCACCTGAATGCCATGCGCTACGGCAAACAGCGGCAACAGGTGCAGAGCCTGCACCGGGCTAGAAAACCACAGCAGACGGCGGCTCATCCAGCCCGTGATGTACACCAGCAGCGTATAGGCCAGTGCGTGCTGGCCCAGCAAAGAGGCCCGGTCTACATCCATGATCAGGCCCAACACAAAGGCAATGCCCAGACCTATGCGCTGGGGCTGGTTCAGGCTCCAGAAGGCGAGCAGCACCATCAGCATGTCAGGCAGCCAGACGATGCGACCCAGCGGCAGCATGTTGATGGCCAGGCCAATCAGCACGGTGACCACAATGAATAGAGGATTGACCGGCAGCAACAGCTGCTGGCCGCGCGGCATGATCATGCGGGGTCCTTTGCGGGCTTTTCAGGCTTGCTGGCCTTGGCTTCAGCCGCCTTCTTTTCGGCGGCTGCTTGCTCGTTCTTGCTGCGCGCCCTGGCGGCACGATCAGCCTTTTCGGCATCCACCTGCACCTGCATATTGGCGGCTTCAGGGTGTTCGGTACGGCCTTGCGGTGTGAGCACCATCACATGGCGCACGCCCTGTACCCTGCCCACGGGCTCGCAGTAGATGCGGGTAAAGGCCGAATCGGCGCGGCGATCCACCGTCACCACCTTGGCCACAGGCAGGCCAGAGGGGTACAAGCCATCCACACCGCTGGTGGTCAGCAAATCGCCCACCTGCACATCGGCATTGCTGGGCATAAAGCGCAGCTCAAGCCCGCCAGAACGCAACGAAGACGCATCGCCATAAGCCACACTGCGCGCACCAGTACGTGGGTTAAAGACGGGAATGGCCTGATCGCGGTCGATCAGCAACGTGACTTCGGCGCGGGTGGGATAGACGCGTGTGACCTGCCCGATGACGCCTTTTTCATCCAGCACGGGCGAGCCCGGCGCAATCTTGTCCACCTGCCCCTTGTCAATCACCACGCGGCGCGTGTATGGATCAGGGCTGTCATAAACCACCTCGGCCACCTGCCCCGGCGTGATGCTGCGTTCACGCAGATCCAGCATGGAGCGCAGGTGTTCGTTTTCTTTAATCAGCTCATCGGCCAGCTCGGCACGCTGGGCCATGACGACCAGTTCCTTGCGGGCCGCGTCTTCTCGGGACACGGCCTGTTGCTGCACCTCGGCGTAGCGGCTGGCATTCTGGTAAGCCAGCACAGGCTGGGCCACCACCCACTGCACGGGTGCAAGCGCCGCCGATACCGCCGAGCGCACCGGCGTCGTGATCTTGAAACGCGCATCGGCCACCATCAAAAACAGCGCCAAGGCGCTGTAGAGGGCAAGCTGGGAAGTGCGCGATGCCTGTTGCTTGAACAGTGATGGAGCGCGGTGATCAAGAGTTTCCAGACTCATGCGCGCCTCTGGGCAATAGCCGTGTACACACAGCCCCCTAAATCAGGAGGAATGCAAAAAGAGAGCGCGGTATGCAGGCGTATCACTGACTCAAGCCCTGTTTGTGGATAAGTGGGTGCAGTACGCTCACTATGCCGCGTACTGCAAGACACCACAGTCGCAGCGATTAATCGCTGGTGAAGATGCTGCCCTGACGACGGTCCATGGTCTCCAGCGCCATGCCGCAACCACGCACCACACAGGTCAGCGGCTCTTCGGCCACCAGCACGGGCAGGCCCGTTTCTTCGGCCAGCAGGCGATCCAGATCGCGCAGCAGCGCGCCACCACCGGTCAGCATCATGCCGCGCTCGGCAATGTCAGCGCCCAGCTCGGGAGGCGTTTGCTCCAGCGCGTTCTTCACGGCGGAGACAATCTGGTTCAGAGGATCGGTCAGCGCTTCCAGCACCTCGTTGGAAGAGATGGTAAAGCTGCGCGGCACGCCTTCGGACAGATTGCGACCCTTGACCTCGATCTCCTTGACTTCAGAGCCGGGGAAGGCCGAGCCAATTTGCTTCTTGATCATTTCAGCGGTTGGCTCGCCGATCAGCATGCCGTAATTGCGGCGGATGTAGCTGATGATGGACTCATCAAACTTGTCGCCACCCACGCGCACAGAACCCTTGTAGACCATGCCGCCCAGGGAGATCACGCCCACTTCGGTGGTGCCGCCGCCAATATCGACCACCATGGAGCCCGAGGCTTCAGACACGGGCAGGCCCGCGCCAATACCGGCAGCCATGGGCTCTTCAATCAGGTACACCGCAGTCGCGCCAGCCGCTTCGGCCGCATCCTTAATCGCGCGGCGCTCGACCTGGGTCGAGCCGCAGGGCACGCAGATGATGATGCGCGGGCTGGGAGTCAGCACCGAGCGGGGATGCACCATCTTGATGAACTGCTTGATCATCTGTTCGGTGATCACGAAGTCTGCAATCACGCCATCCTTCATGGGGCGGATGGCTTCGATGTTGCCGGGAACCTTGCCCAGCATGGCCTTGGCTTCGCGGCCGACGGCCTGAATCACCTTCTTGCCGTGGGGGCCGCCTTCGTGGCGAATGGCAACGACTGAAGGTTCGTCAAGGACAATGCCCTTATCACGGGCGAAAATGAGGGTGTTTGCAGTGCCAAGGTCAATGGCAAGGTCGGTGGAGAAGTACCGACGGAAAGCTCCGAACATTCAAGGTCCTCTCAGGCACGGCAAGCGCATCGGCGGGCCGTCGCCGGGGTATGGGTAAGGGAGTCTGGGTGGGAGGGCTTTTTTGCACAATGACCAGCTCAATGAGGGTATTGCGGCAAAGCCGAGATAATACCGTATCCCCTGTGAATAACTTCTACTGTCCTGGTCAGAAACACTGCTTTACACGTGGCTGGCCTCTTAAAAGATTTCTATGGCATTGAACGAACAAGATATTGCGCGTATCGCGAACTTGGCTCGCCTTGAACTGTCTCAAGGTGAGAGTGAGCGCATGCTATCGCAACTTAACAACTTTTTCGGCATCGTCGAAAAAATGCAGGCTGTGGATACCTCAGGCGTCAGCCCTTTGTCACACCCGGTCGCAGCCATTCAGGACATCGCCTTACGGCTACGTGACGATTTGGTAAGTGAGACCAATAACCGCGACGCCAACATGCAGAACGCACCGGCGGCCGAAAACGGCTACTTCCTGGTTCCCAAGGTCATCGAGTAAACGCGCGAGAAACACAGAACAATGAGCCAAACCGAACTCCACCAATTGAGCGTGGCCGAGCTGGCCGCGCAGCTGCGCGCCAAGCAGGTCTCCTCCGTCGAAGCCGCCCAGCACTTTCTGGCCCGTGCCAAGCAGCATCAGAACCTGGGCGCTTTTGTGTCCATCAATGAAGATGTCACGCTGGCACAAGCCAAGGCGGCTGACGCCCTGATTGCGGAAGGCAAGGGGGGCAAGCTGGCCGGCGTGCCTATTGCACACAAAGATATCTTTGTTACCAAAGACTTCCCCACCACCGCTGCCAGCAAAATGCTGGAAGGCTACCAGTCGCCGTTTGACGCCACCGTGGTGCGCAAGCTGGCTGACTCGGGTGTGGTGACGCTGGGCAAGCTCAACTGCGATGAGTTCGCCATGGGCGGTGCCAACGAGAACAGCGCTGTGGCCCCCGTGGGCTTTGACTCGGCCCAGCCCGTGCGCAACCCCTGGAACACGGATCGCGTGCCCGGCGGATCGTCGGGTGGTTCGGCCGCTGCCGTGGCCGCGCGCCTGGCCCCGGCCGTGACCGGTACCGACACCGGCGGCTCGATTCGCCAGCCTGCATCGTTTTGCGGCATCACCGGCATCAAGCCCACCTACGGCCGCGCCAGCCGCTACGGCATGATCGCCTTTGCCTCCAGCCTCGACCAAGCCGGCCCCATGGGCCGCAGCGCCGAAGACTGCGCGTTGCTGCTCTCCGAGATGTGCGGCCCCGATCTGGACCGCGATTCCACCAGCCTCGACTACCCTGCTGAAGACTTCAGCGCCAAGTTGAACGACAGCATCGAAGGCCTGCGCATTGGCGTGCCCGCCGAGTTCTTTGGCGAAGGCCTGAGCGCCGACGTGCGCACCGCCGTCGATGCTGCTTTGAAGGAATACGAAAAGCTGGGCGCGAAGCTGGTGCCCGTGGCGCTGCCGCGCACCGAGCTGTCCGTGCCCGTGTACTACATCCTGGCTCCTGCCGAGGCTTCGTCCAACCTCTCGCGCTTTGACGGCGTGAAGTTCGGTCACCGTGCTGCCCAGTACGAAGACCTCAACGACATGTACAAAAAGACCCGCGCCGAAGGCTTTGGCGACGAGGTCAAACGCCGCATCATGATGGGTGCCTATGTCCTGAGCGAAGGCTATTACGACGCCTACTACCTGCAGGCGCAGAAGATTCGCCGCATGATCGCCGACGACTTCCAGGCTGCCTTCAAGGACTGTGACGTCATCGCCGGTGCCGCCGCCCCCACCACGGCCTGGGCCATCGGTGCCAAGGCCGACCCGGTCAGCAACTATCTGGCCGACATCTTCACCCTGCCCGCATCGCTGGCAGGCCTGCCAGGCCTCTCCCTGCCTGCGGGCTTTGGCGAAGGCGGCATGCCCGTGGGCCTGCAGCTGATTGGCAACTACTTCAGCGAAGCCAAGCTGCTCAACGCCGCCCACCGCTTCCAGCAAGCGACCGACTTCCACCTGCGCAACCCCGCCGGTATCTAAATGGAACACCCCCTGAGTCGCTTCGCGCCTTCCCCCTCAAGGGGGACGACAGCCTCGCTGCGGGGCGGCCCTTGCTCGCTGTCCCTGGATCGAGCCGCGCCAGTTTCATGCGCGCCGCCATGGATACAGCCCACTTTTTGAAGCAAGAACATGACTGTAAAACTAATCAATGGCTACGAAGTCGTCATCGGCTTTGAAACCCACACCCAGCTGGCCACCCAGTCGAAGATTTTCAGCCGCGCCAGCACCGCCTTTGGCGCTGAGCCCAACACGCAAGCCAGCCCCGTCGACCTGGCCCTGCCCGGCACCCTACCGGTCATGAACAAAAAGGCCGTGGAATGCGCTATCAAATTGGGACTGTCTCTCGGCTCCACGATTGCGCCGCGCAGCATTTTTGCGCGTAAGAACTACTTCTACCCTGACCTGCCCAAGGGCTACCAGATCTCCCAGTTCGAGATTCCGGTGGTCCAAGGCGGTGAAGTCAGCTTCTATCTGGAAGAAGGCAAGGAAAACGTCCTCAAGACCGTGCGACTGGTTCGCGCCCACCTGGAGGAAGACGCCGGCAAGTCCGTGCACGACGAATTCATCGGCCAGTCCGGCATCGACCTGAACCGCGCCGGCACACCCCTGCTGGAAATCGTGACCGAACCCGACATGCGCTCCACCGCAGAAGCCGTGGCCTACGCCAAGGAACTGCACAAGATCGTCACCTGGATCGGCATCTGCGACGGCAATATGCAAGAAGGCAGCTTCCGCTGCGACGCCAACGTGTCCGTGCGCAAGCCCGGCCAGCCCCTGGGCACCCGCCGCGAGATCAAGAACCTGAACTCGTTCAGGAACATGCAGATCGCCATTGACTACGAAATCCTCTGGCAGATCGAGCAAATCGAAGACGGCAAGAAGATCCAGCAAGCCACCGTGCTCTTCAACCCCGACACGGGCGAGACCCGCGCCATGCGCACCAAGGAAGACGCGGCCGACTACCGCTACTTCCCCGACCCCGACCTGCCCCCGCTGGTCGTGGCCGAAAGCTGGGTCAACGAAGTCAAGGCCACCATGCCCGAGCTGCCCCGCGCCATGGCAGCCCGCTTTGTTGAAAGCTACGGCCTGCCCGAGTACGACGCCACCATCCTGACCCAGAGCCAGGCCGTGGCCGCCTACTTTGAAGACACTACCGCCGTCTGCAAGCAAGCCAAGCTGGCTTCCAACTGGGTCATGGGCGAAGTCTCGCGCCGCCTGAACCAGGAAGAAATCGGCATGGATGCGGTCAAGGTCAGCAGCGCCCAGCTGGGCTCCATGATTGCCCGCATCTCCGATGGCACCATCTCCAACAATGCCGCCCGCACCGTGTTTGAAGCCCTGTGGAGCGGCGAAGGCCAGGACGTCGATGCCCTCATCGAAGCCAAGGGCCTCAAGCAGATGAACGACACCGGCGCGCTGGAAGCCATCATCGACGAAGTCATTGCCGCCAATCCCGGCAACGTCGAGCAATACCGCGCCGGCAAGGACAAGGCCTTCAACGCCCTGGTCGGCCAGGTGATGAAGGCATCGAAGGGCAAGGCCAACCCCGGCCAGGTCAACGAAGTGCTGAAGGCCAAACTGGCTTAAAACCGGCTCATTCTGTTACAGGCACGTCTCCAAAGGCGTGCCTGTAAGCCAAGATAATGCTCAAGGCCGCAGGTAGCACATGCCTGCGGCCTTGTTTCTTTCCGGTCATCCCCGCCATCGGTTTCCATGCCCTGCACAGCCAGCTCAGAAAAAATTCAGTGATCTTCTCGAACGCCACCCTCATCGAATCCGAAAAAGAGCGCAACCTCTGCACCAAGTTCTTTGCTGGCTACTTTTTCAATGAATTCACGGCCGGCTATGCCAAGCGCATCGTCCACTTCAACCGCTACATCCAGGAAGTCACGGGGCGCGAAGACTTGGCTCTTCAAAGCCCCAATGTCTCGTTCGACACCCACGCCTACCTGTGCCACGAACGCCTGCGCAGCAAGCTGTCCGACGTACTCGTCTCCGACCCTGCGCGGCAGACCTTTTTGTTCATCGAAACCAAGTACCTCACCAACTGGACTTACGCGGCCGATGTGGCCAAAGGGGTGGAGCGGCTGGACAAGGTGTTTGACACCGAGAAAAAGCCCCATCTGGCCAACGCCAAGCAGCATTACTTTCTGCTGACCTCCCGCCGCAAGGAAGAAGTGGCCGAGCGTCCTGTGCGCAACTACCCCCCGGTGCACCTGCCAATCTATGTGCCTACGCCCGTGCCCGCAGCTGCGGCAATGGCCGAAGGCGAGACAGCAGAGTCTGCCAAGGCGTCATTTACCAGCTTGTTGTACTGGGAAGATCTGGCGCAGATGTGTGATCGCTCGGAAGTGCGGCAGTACATGGAGGCGCGGTTGAAGCTGTGTGTGAGCAGTGCTCGGAATCAGCATAAGGCGGGGTATTTTTTGCCAGGGGCGTGAGAGTTGAGCGAGGTGTTTTCAGTACCGCTTGACCCGTTCATTGAAGGCAAGAGCGTCAAGCCGATGAACACCACCTGTGCGATGGAAGCCATCATTGACGAGGTTATTGCCGCTAACCCCGGCAATGTGGAGCAATACCGCACGGTAAGGACAAAGCATTTAACATGCTTACAGGCCAAATGATGGCACCCAAAAAGGGGTTAATTTTTGGTAATCCAATAACTGTTGAAATCTAAACTGGCTATTTATTTGTATAAAAATGAGACAAGAAATTCATCAAGCCACCGAAGTTTTTACGCCAAGCCAGCCAGCCAGCAAAAAAAGCATTTATTGAGCGTGAGTCATTGAGAGAAAAATTGGTTAGAGCTCTTATGACCCCTGGAAAACAAATTGTTGTTTACGGACACTCAGGCGTTGGAAAAAGCTCTTTGCTGCAAAATAAATTGCTACAAACCTATGAGCACCATATTACCACCCGGTGTATGAGAGGTATGAAGTTTGATCAAATTATTCTTGATGCCTTCTCTCAATTAGATGCATTTTATATTTCAGAAAAATCTACCAAAAATGAGAACTCCTTGAAATTTTCAATTGAACCCCCAAAATTATTTAGTGATATCAAATCTCAATTTGAAATTCAAAGAAAAATAGAGGGGCAACAAAAATCAGTTCCTATACTCCCCCCTCAATTAACCCCGCCCAACCTAGGAAAAATGATTGGAGAGAGCAGAGCTTGTTGGGTTATTGAAGATTTCCATAAAATTGAAGATTCTGAAAAGCAGTATCTATCTCAATTAATGAAGATTTTCATGGATTTATCTGACGATCATCCCGAGTTAAAAATAATTGCAATTGGTGCAACAAATACTGCCAGACAAGTCATTGATTACGACCAAGAAATGAAGCATAGAGTTGCTGAAATTCATGTTCCACTCATGACATCTGAAGAAATAAAAGCAATTATTACCAAGGGATCTGATCTATTAAACATAAATTTTTCAGACACATTCAAAAGCTTAATTGTGCAGCATTCAGCCGGAATGGCTTCAGTAGCGCACAACTTATGCTTGAATATATGCTACGCAGCCAATGTACTTGAAACTTCAGAAAAAGCAATTAATATTACAAAAGTTCATTGGGACGACGCATTACTTAGCTACATAGAAGAATCTTCTGATAACATTCAAAATTCTTTTGAGAAAGCTTTAAATCAAAAAAGAAAAGCGAAATTTCATCACGAAAAAATAATTATTCAGGCGCTGTGTGATTTCAAGAATGGAGAAGCTGCGAGACTTGATTTACTTCAAAAAATACAAAGAGAACATACTGATTATCCCAGCACTGGATTTAAACAGCGACTTGAAAAATTATGCCTACCTGAAAAAGGTAGAATTTTAAAGTTCAATGAGAACTCTGGTTCATTTGCATTTTACGATCCAATTTACCACGCTTATGCATTAGCACATCGTCGTGCCATATTTGAATCAAAAGAAAATTCAAGCATATCGCCTGAAGTAAGTGCTTTTCTCGAAGCTCTGGAAGATTTATTAAGAAAAAGTAAAATTCCAGATATTGAAATTAATTAACAATTAATTTCAATATCCATCGATTGCCATGCACGCAGAGGCCGGGTCTCCCCCTACGCTTCGCTACGAGAAACCTGCGTTGCGGCAAGCACTGAGCGAAGGGGCCAAGGGCAGTAGGGGTCCGGCTCTTTGCCTACTTTCTGGCAGCAGAAAGTAGGTCGGCAAGGCGGGCCGAGACCCGCCCACTGTCCATCAATTAAGCATGTCGTTTAAACAGAAGTTGCAAGCCAAATTAGCCTCCCCCGCAATCACATCAAGCGCCAACAGCTATCAAAATAACTCCAGCTTGTCGCCAGCGACAGAGGCCGGGATTTCGGCCCGGCAGGCGACCTTCTTTTCTTGCTCGTGCAAGCAAAGAAGGCAAAAGAACACGACCCTGCTGTCTGCGTCCCTACGCTTCGCTCCGGGCAAACCTGCGTCACGCCATTCAGTCTGCGGTGCCGCCCAACTCGCTGCGCGGCAATGCCGCTTCGCTCAAACAAACGGCGGCAAATCAGATCACGAAGCAACGCTGTCCTGC
>NZ_JABBCQ020000007.1 GCF_012844455.2 Comamonas suwonensis
ATAAATCAGTATTCTTGATATTGCTTGCGCAGTAGTGGACAAAGAGAAGGAATCAGGCATGCAGCTGCAGGATATGTTGTATTCACAGGGCTTTGGCATTCGTCGTGTGTGCTCCGGTTTGGTGCAGCAGGGCTGGGTGGAGCTGTGGAACACCGAGACCGAGTCTTGGGATGTGGTGCTTGACTCCACTTTGGACATTGATCCTGAGGGGATGAGCTTCAAGGTCCAGGGCGTGGAATGGGCCTACCATGCTTTGGGCTATGTGCTGCTGCACAAGCCAGCTGGAACGGAATGCTCGCAAAAGCCTTCGGCGCACCCCAGCATCTATAGCTTGCTGCCACCACCTTTGCGCTTGCGGCCCAATAAGGGGGCTGTGCAGGGCGTGCAAGCCGTGGGCCGCCTGGATCAGGATACAACGGGTTTGTTGCTGCTCAGCGATGACGGTCAGTTCATTCACCGCATGTCTTCGCCCAAAAAGCATGTGTCCAAGGTCTATCGCGTGACTTGCAAGCACCCTGTGGATGCCAAGCAGGTGCAGAACCTGCTGGATGGTGTGGTGCTGGATGATGACTCCAAGCCTGTGAAGGCTGCAGCATGCGAGCTGATTGATACCCATGTACTGGATTTGACGCTGACTGAAGGCAAGTATCACCAGGTCAAGCGCATGCTGGCTGCCGTGGCCAACCGCGTGGAAGGTCTGCACCGCTGGCGGATTGGTGGACTGGTGTTGCCGGCAGATCTTGCGCCAGGCCAGTGGCGCTGGTTGACTGCGGATGAGCTGGAATTGCTCAAGCCCGGCAACTAAATACACAATGCAAAAAAGCCTGCTGGTCGCGTCAGCAGGCTTTTTTGTTTGAAGAGCAGGCTTAGCGTTGCAGCACAGATGCAGGAGCAGAAACCTGCTGCATCCTGCCTGAGCTGCGTAGAGCTGTGGCGGGCAGGAACTCGATGCCGATTCGGTGCACCAATTCTTCGTAGCTGATGGGCTGGGTTACGCGGGCGGCATCGTCATTGGCTTGCCAGTGGGCCCAGGCACGTTGGCTCTGGGCGTCGTAGACCAGCTTGTACAAAAAGCTGGGGACTCGCACCTGATTGCTGCCGACGGTGCTCGTCTCCGCTGCGAATACGGGGCCGGTGATGACGTAGACATCGCCAGCCGCACGCTGCGCGTAGCTGCGTGTGTCCTTCTCAATGCGAGCCCAGGGGCCGCCGTTTTGTTTGCTGGACTGAGGCACCATATTGGCCAGTGAAAAGCTCTGGGCCATGGCCTGTGCAGTGGGCATGTCACCGGCAGGTGCCATGTGGCCGCGTGAGTAGCCGGAGCGCTTGTAGTCGTTCAGCTCGGCCCTTTCGTCGCGGGGCAGGCGGGCGTCGCTGAAGAACTTGTTGGTGCGCTTTTCGTCTGCGTCGTCCACCAGTGCCTTGTTCAAGCGCTGGGCGACAAAGACGGGAGTCTTGCTCTGGCCGCTGTGCAGAATGGCAAATGCGTCATAGCAAAGTGCACGCAGTTTGGGCTGATCGCTGAGGACTGGAGGCTTGCCACCTGCAAAGAACTGGGGGCACTGGCTAAACCCCTGAGTGCTGCGCGTGGGGTTGGAGACTTGCAGCTGACCCGTTGGAGCGGTGGGCGACGACGGCAGCGGCATTTTGGCCGTGCAGGCCATGCTGCTTACGGATAGCAGGGCCAAGGCGGCATAGCGTGCAAGGTGTTGGCCTGAAGTGACGGGGATGGCGTGAGCAGACCGTGAAAAAGCGAGTGACATTCGAGAGCAAAGACGGGGGAAGGCTCGTGAACCGAGCAGAAAAAGCATGCCGCAAAGGCGAGGATGAGCTATTGAAAAGATAGCTGCTTGCGTATGCATAGAAGCTATTTGAGGCCTGAAGTTCCATCAAAGGCTTGAATCACAAGCGCTGGCAGCTCTTATTTTAAATAACTGAAAGATGTGGAAGTTTGTCTCTTGCTCATGATTTCAGAGCTGAGTGCGCTCGAGTTGTAAGCGCTAGATAGCTTTTAGCCTTGTATGGGAGTGCCAGGTGTCCCGTACATGAACAGCACTTGCAACGCTCCCTGCGTCTGCAAGTACAAGCTGGCGAGCGCCTGATCTTTATCGGGCGACAGAATGTATTTGCCCTGAGCGTTCATGGCATAGGGCTGACCCAGCAACTCAGCCATGTCTATCTGGTAGTAGCTGCGATTGCCATAGGGTCGCTTGCCGTCGATATAGGGCATGGGCCACAGCGGCTGGTTCGGGTCTTCGTCGCTCAACAGGTCTTCAATGCTGTCGCTGCTGACCTCGCGCCATTGGGCCGCATTGAGCAGCGATTGATGCGCGGGCAGAAACTGAAATAGCTGGTTTGCGAGGAGGCGCTGCCTGGGCTGTGCAAAACCAGAAGGTAATGAATAGTTGCCCGCAGGCAGCATGGCTGAGGCGACAAATTCAGGAATGAGCAAACAGACTTCGGCCAGCAGACGGGTGGCCCGCGTGCGGTCTGTGGTTTGCAGAATGTGAAGGGCAATGCTCAAGGCAGAGTCAGCTTCGGTGCTGGTATTGACGTTGGCGCTGGAATGCCATAGCGGCTCTACAGGATCAATGCCCGGTGCGCCCGATTCTTCGGGAACCCAGTTCACGCGCAACTGGCGTATCAGCAGCAGGTGTTGTGCTGTGAAAGCCGGTAGGGCGTTGGCCGAGAAGACGGAGCGAATGATGTCGTGTCTATCTTCCGCTGCCGCATCTTTGCGCAGCCACCACCAACCGAGGGACGATGCAGTCAACGCTCCGGCCAGTGAGATCAGTTGTCTGCGGATCATGGCTGCTGCGGCTGGGTTTTAGTCGTCAATCGATGCGCTCCAGCGATCACCCCAGCCGCTGCTACGGTGGTCTTTGCTGACGCGGTCAATCTCGCGTCGGTCGCGTTTCGTGGGGCGGCCCGCATGCAGCGCCGCCAGCGCGTCTGCGGGTTCTGGTGCCAGGCGGCGCTGTTCGGCCAGTTGCTCGCGCTGGGCCAGGCTCTGCGGCGTTTCTTCATACAGCAGCTGGGCCACTGGGGCCGGGCCGCGCATATTGCTCAGACTGCGCACGATGACTTCTTTGGGAATGCTGCCCTGGCGCAGGTCGATGGTGTCGCCGGGGCGTATTTCACGCGAGGCCTTGGCATTGGCCTTGTTGACGGTGACGCGGCCCTTGCCAATTTCCTCAACAGCCAGGCTGCGTGTCTTGTAGAACCGCGCGCACCACAGCCATTTGTCCAGACGCATGGATTGAATTTCACTCATGCAGATATTTTGCGGCGAGTCTGGGCCAAGATTCAAGACAGTTGTGTATCAAGGCGCTGAGCATTTTCAGTGTGCAGCGGCAGTTGTACCAGTGCACGCAGTCCACTCACCTGGCCCCGCACATCATGCAGATTGCGCAACTCGATCTTGCCGCCCAAGGTTTGAACAATCTCCTGGCAGATCGCCAGACCCAGACCCGATCCGCTGCGCGCATTGCCCGCAGAAAACGGCTGGAACAGGCGCTGGGCCAGTTCGTCATCAATGCCGCTACCGCTGTCTTCGATACTGAGTACGGCCATGCCGCCTTGCTGACGCACATCGACTTGCAGTCTCCCACCTCTCGGCGTGTGGCGCAGCGCGTTGTGCAGCAGATTGCGGGTCAGCTCGCGCACCATCCATTCATGGGCGGGCACGTGGCAGGGCTGGGTTTCAATGCCAAAGTCCATATCCAGATCGGCAATCAGCGGTGACAGCTCCAGCGCCACATCGCGCACGATGTCGTCTAGCTGGGCCAGCATGGTGCTGGGCTGGCTGCTGTCTTCCTGACGCAGCTGCTCGACCTTGGCCAGTGCCAGCATCTGGTTGGCGACGCGGGTGGCGCGGTCTACGGTGTCGTCTATTTCTGCAAAGGCCTGGGCCGGTGGGATATCGCCGCGCTTGGCGGATTGGACCTGCACCTTGAGCACGGCCAGCGGCGTGCGCAACTGGTGCGATGCATCGCGCACAAAGCGCTTTTGATTGCTGAGCAGGCGCTGCAGGCGCCGCATGGTCTGATTGGTAGCGTCCAGCAGCGGTTGTATTTCACGCGGGGCTTCGGGGGCGTCGAGAGGGCTCAGGTCGCCCTGGGCGCGCTCCTGCAAATCTTCGCTGAGCTGGCGGATGGGCTGGGTTGCGCGCTGCACCACGATGATGACGATGAGGGCCACGACCAGTACCAGCAAGGCCTGGCGAATCAGCGTGTCTCGCAGAATCTGCAGGGCCAGAGACTGGCGCAGCTCCAGCGTTTCAGCCACTTGAATGACCGCCATGCCGCGGCCGTTGGCGCTGGCGACAGGTTGCAGCAGTACGGCAACGCGCACGGGGTGGCCGCGGAACTCATCGTCATAAAAATCCACCAGCGCGGCATAGGGCGGGCGCGGCGGAATCTTGCCATGCCACATGGGCAGCTCGCTAAAGCCCGAGACCATTGCTCCATCGAGGGTAGAGACGCGGTAGTACATGCGGCTCTGGTTATCGGCTTCAAAAATCTCCAGAGCCGAGTAGGGCACCATGGCGCGCAGATGGGCCTTTTCGTCGTAGCCTTCGACGCCAATTTGTTCGCTGATACTCTTGGCCGAGGCCAGCAGCGTTCTGTCATACGCTGTGTGTAGCGATGACAGAGTTTGCTGATAAAGGCTCCAGGCGTTCAGCGCAATGAGCAGCAGCACGGGCAGCAAAATACCCGTAAGCAGCAGGCGCCGCAGTGACCAGGCCGCCCGGCGCCGTCCACTGGCTGGAGCTGTGCTGGCGGTCATGCACTGACCTCGACCTTGATGAGATAGCCGAGGCCGCGCAACGTGACCAGTTGCACGCCTGTGCCGCTGAGTTTTTTGCGCAGGCGATAAGCCACGACTTCTACGGCTTCGTACTGAACATCGACTTCACCGGGGAAGACGAGGCTGAAAAGGCGCTCCTTGGTCACGGCGTGGCCGGGGCGGGCCAGAAGCGCGTGCATCATGGAAAGTTCACGGGGCGTCAGCTCCAACACAGCATCGTTTAAGTAGATGGCACCGCTTTCTTTTTCATAGCGCAGAGCGCCCAGCATGATTGTCTCAGGAGCCGATTTTGGGGTGAAGCTGTCTTGGCTGCGGCGCAGCAGCGCGCGCAGGCGTGCTTCTAGCTCATCCAGGTCAAAAGGTTTGGCCAGATAGTCGTCGGCACCGGCATTCAGACCCATCACGCGGTCGCCCACCGTGCCGCGTGCTGTGAGTATCAGCACAGGGGTGCGCAGGCCCTGCGCGCGGGCGCGCTCCAGCACCTGCAGGCCGTCGAGGCCGGGTAGGCTCAGGTCCAGCACCACGGCATCGGGTTCACGGGTCAGCCAGTGGGCCAGGGCACTGGGGCCGTCGGCTGCCACCTCGACATGCAGGCCTCGGCGCATGAGGGTGCGCTGCAGCGTGGTGCGCATGGCGGAATCATCTTCAACAAGCAGTAATTGCATGGGGCAGAACATAGCACTGCGCCAAGAACTCGCGGCCCACTCGTGAAACTACCGATGCCGCTTAAGGGAATGCCCTAGGCGTTTGGACAGCTGTTTGACAGGCAGGCTCTTCATCATTCGTTCACCAAATACATAAGGAGCTCACCATGCGTCGTGATACGTTTCTGAAGTCTCTGGCAGCCCTTGCGGCAGCTGGTGCTTTGCCTCTGTCGGCACAGGCTGCGACAGCCATCAAGATGATGCTGCCCGCCAACCCCGGCGGTGGCTGGGACACGACAGGCCGTGCTCTGGGCAAGGCTTTGCAGGACGCGGGTGTGGCTTCTTCCGTCACCTATGACAACAAGGGCGGCGCTGCGGGCGCGATTGGTCTGGCCCAGTTTGTCAACGGTAGCAAGGGTGATCCCAACGCCATGATGGTGATGGGTGCCGTGATGCTGGGTGGCATCATCACCGGCAAGCCACCGGTGAATCTGACTCAGGCAACGCCTCTGGCCCGCCTGACCAGCGAATACAACGTGTTCGTGCTGCCTGCCAACTCGCCTTACAAGAACATGGCCGAAGTGGTGGCCCAGCTCAAGAAGGACCCCGGCTCGATCAAGTGGGGCGGTGGTTCGCGTGGATCGACCGAGCACATCGCTGCGGCCATGATTGCCCGCGAAGTGGGCGTGGACCCCTCCAAGATTAACTACGTGGCATTCCGTGGGGGCGGTGAGGCGATCTCCGCCATTCTGGGCGGCAACGTGACTGTGGGCGGCAGTGGCTTCAGCGAGTTTGCTGAATACATCACTACCGGCAAGATGAAGCCCATTGGCGTGACCTCGGCTCAGCGTCTCAAAGGCGCTGCATCCAGCATCCCCACGCTCAAGGAGCAGGGCATCAACGTGGAAATTGGCAACTGGCGCGGTGTGTATGGCGCTCCCGGCATTTCTGCGGCTCAGCGTACCGAGCTGATTGCTCAGATCGAAAAAGCCACCAAGAGCAAGGCCTGGGCCGAAGCGCTGCAAAAGAACGACTGGACACCAGCATGGCTGGGCGGTGATGCCTTCGCCAAGTTTGTGGACGACGAGTTCGCCAGCCTGCGCGCCACCATGGCCAAGTCTGGAATGATCTGATGATGGCTGGGACGCTTTGCATTCGTCAGAGCTGCCCACTGTCTGTTTTCTACCTCTTGCCACAGGGCGCGAACGCAGCATTCTTGCTGACCGGTTTTTCTTCTTCGCGACCCTGAGTTTTCCCCTCGCAAATGTTCAATGGTCTTGCCGCAAATGCAAGGCTGGGGCGTTTGCACCCCGGTGATTGGTGTTGGAGTGGTGGTTCAAGACAAAAAGTCCCAGATCCGCCGCTTTGACGAATGACCAAGCCTTTGAACATCAAGTCTTCATACATCATGTCTGATTCTTACCAAGATCTAGCCAAGGCCGCAGAGGCCGCGCAGGTTTCGGCCTACGCAGACCCCAACGAGCCGCAAAGCCCGAATGTCCCGTCCAAGGTGGCGCAAACCATCGTGGGCGGTGGCGTGCTTCTGGTTGCCATTGGCCTGGCCGTTGGCGCGCTGCAAATCCCTGGGGATGCAGGCTACGGCGGCGTAGGCCCCAACTTTTTGCCTTGGGTGTGCGCGGCTGTGCTGGGCATTTGTGGTGCCTTGCTGATCTGGGAAGCACAGACCGGTGGCTTTCGCCATGCAGCCGACCCCGGCGGTGGTGCCAAGGCGGACATTGGTGCCTTTGTCTGGGTCTCTGCAGGCCTGCTGATCAATGCTGCGCTGATCAGCACGCTTGGCTTCATCTTCAGCTGCACCATTTGCTACGTTCTGGCCGTGCAAGGCCTGCGCCGCGCAGCCCATGAAAAGAATGTTTCTGCACCCAGCACCTGGGTGAAGGATCTGATCACCGGCCTGCTGATCTCTGCACCCGTGTTCTGGATGTTTACCCAATTCCTGGCCATCAATCTGCCGGGCCTGACTCAGACGGGGTGGCTGTAATGGATATTTTTAACGCATTAATGGCCGGCTTTGCCACGGCCATCACACCTGTCAATCTGCTGTGGGCGCTGGTCGGTTGCGCGCTGGGTACTGCTGTGGGCGTGCTGCCCGGCATCGGCCCTGCGGTGGCGGTGGCGATGTTGCTGCCCATCACAGCCAAGGTGGATGTGACGGCTTCGATGATTTTTTTCTCGGGCATCTACTACGGCGCCATGTACGGTGGCTCGACCACCTCCATCTTGCTGAATACGCCCGGTGAAACCGCGTCCATGGTTACGGCCATGGAAGGCAACAAAATGGCCAAGAGCGGGAGAGCCGGTGCGGCGCTGGCAACGGCGGCGATTGGCTCCTTTTTTGCCGGTACTTTTGCCACGGTTGTGGTGACGCTGTTTGCCCCGTTTGTGGCTGACTTTGCCGTCAAGCTGGGCCCGCCTGAATACTTCATGCTGATGGTTCTGGCTTTCACCACCGTGAGTGCGGTGCTGGGTCAAAGCTCGCTGCGCGGCATGACGGCGCTGTTTGTCGGTCTGGCTGCTGGCTGTATTGGCATGGACCAAATCTCTGGCGCGGCCCGGTACACCGGCGGCAAGATGGAGCTGCTGGACGGTATCGACATCGTGCTGGTGGCCGTGGGCCTGTTTGCCGTGGCTGAAGTGCTGTATGCCGCCATCTACGAAGGCAAGGTTGAAGAATCGCAGAACAAGCTGACCCGCGTGCACATGACCAAGCGCGACTGGAAGCGTTCTGTTCCTGCCTGGATTCGCGGCACCGTCATCGGTACACCGTTTGGCTGTATTCCTGCCGGTGGCACCGAGATCCCTACCTTCCTGAGCTACGCCACCGAAAAGAAGCTGGCCAAGGGCGAAGACAAGGCCGAGTTCGGCAAGCAAGGCGCTATTGAAGGTGTGGCCGGCCCTGAAGCCGCCAACAACGCCACGGTGACGGCTGCGCTGATTCCTCTGCTGACTCTGGGCATTCCTACCAGCAACACCACCGCGGTGCTGCTGGGTGCATTCCAGAACTACGGCATCAACCCCGGCCCGCAACTGTTCACGACCTCGGCCGCTCTGGTCTGGGCGCTGATTGCATCGCTGTACATCGGCAACGTGATGCTGCTGGTGCTGAACCTGCCCATGGTCGGTCTGTGGGTCAAGCTGCTGAAGATTCCGCGTCCTCAGCTGTACGCCGGTATCTTGATCTTCGCCACGGTGGGTGCTTACGGCATGCGCCAGAGCGCATTCGATCTGTTCCTGCTCTACGGAATTGGCGTGCTGGGCGTGATCATGCGTCGCTTTGATTTCCCCACAGCCCCAGTCGTGGTTGGCATGATCCTGGGCCCTCTGGCCGAAGCGCAGATGCGTAACGCCGTGTCGATTGGCGAAGGCAGCTGGTGGATCTTCCTGCAGCGCCCCATGTCGCTGACGCTGATCATCATTGTGCTGTCGGTGCTGATTGTTCCCCGTGTGCTCAAGCGCATGTCGGACGCTAAACAGGCGAGAGAGGCTGCCGCCGCCTGATCGTATTTCCTAGCCTGCTGCGGGTACTTCACGCATGGAGCCCGTTGCATTCACATCCCCTGTTCATGCCATTGAACAGGGGATTTTTTTATGAGCGAATGAAAGCCTAGCGTAATTGCTGCAGAAGCTAGGGATAGCCCTTGGTGATGCCGGTTCTGTTTGTTTTTATAGTTATGAGAAATATCTAATTGAGACCTGAACAGGCTGCACTCATGAACCATCAAGACCTGATCGCCATTGACTTTCACACCCATGCCGAAGTCAGCTGCCGCAACCCTTTTGACAGCTATGGAGAGGAATACGACCGAGCTGCCGACAAGTACTTCGGCAGCGCGCTGCGTCCCACCATTGCTGAGACCATTGCCTACTACCGCGAGCGCAAGATCGGCCTGGTGATGTTCACGGTGGACAGCGAGGCGCAGCTGGGTCGCCGCCGCATCCCCAACGAAGAAATTGCCGATGCCGCGCGTGAGAACAGCGACATGATGGTGGCGTTCGCCAGCATCGACCCGCACAAGGGCAAGATGGGGGCGCGCGAGGCCGAGCGCCTGATCACCGAATGCGGCGTCAAGGGCTTCAAGTTCCATCCCACGGTGCAGGGCTTCCATCCCTACGACCGCATGGCCTGGCCCATCTACGAGGTCATCAACCACTACAAGCTGCCCGCCATCTTTCACACAGGGCATAGCGGCATTGGCAGTGGCATGAAGTGTGGCGGTGGCCTGCGTCTTGCTTACAGCAATCCCATGCTGCTGGACGACGTGGCCGTGGACTTCGGCGATATGCAGATCGTCATGGCCCACCCCAGCTTTCCATGGCAGGACGAGGCAATTTCGGTAGCGCTGCACAAGCCCAATGTCTGGATCGACCTCTCGGGCTGGAGTCCCAAGTACTTTCCCAAGCAGCTGGTCCAGTACGCGAATACCTTGCTCAAGGATCGTGTGCTGTTCGGTAGTGACTTCCCGCTGATCACGCCAGAGCGCTGGATGAAGGACTTCGAGGTCGCAGGCTTCAAGCCCGAAGTCATGCCCGGTATTCTCAAAGACAATGCCGTGCGCCTGCTGGAGCTGGACAAGAAGCGCGATTGAGGCAAACCTTTTCCTCCTGAGGACGTTCGAGGCCCGCTAGCATCAGAGCCAAACCCTGGGCAGGGTTCAGGAGTGGCAGTCATGGGCTTTGTGGTGGACTTGATTCGGGAATACGGCTTAGGTATCGTCTTTCTCAATGTGCTGATTGAGCAGATGGGCGCGCCCATTCCGGCTTATCCGGTGCTGGTAGTGACCGGCGCGCTGGAGGGCACCAGCATGGCACGGCTGGGCTTGCTGACGCTGATTGCCGTGGTTGCAGCCCTGATTGCGGATGTGCTCTGGTATCGCGCTGGCAAGGCTTATGGTCACAAGGTGCTGGGGCAGATCTGCCGTATCTCGCTCTCGCCCGATGCTTGTATTCGCCAGACGGAATCTGTGTACGGCCGCTGGGGGGCCAAGTCTTTGCTGGTCGCTAAATTTGTACCCGGCTTTGCCTCGATTGCCAGTGCGCTGGCCGGGGTGGTGGGGACGCCGTTTCGTACCTTTTTGCTGTTTGACACCTTGGGGGCGCTGATCTGGGTGGGATCGGCCGTGTTTCTTGGTTCGCTGTTCAGTACCACAGTGGAGGATTTGCTGGATGTGCTGACGGCGTTGGGCAAGTGGGGGCTGCTGCTTTTGACGGTGGCTTTTGCCGTCTTTCTGGCCCGCAAATGGCTGCAGCGCCAGCGCGTGGTGCGCTCGCTCAAGATGCCGCGCATCTCGGTGGGGGAGCTGGCCGATTTGCATGCACAGGGAATCTGCCCCACGCTGATTGATGTGCGCGAGCCCATGCTGTTTGAAATGGGCCATATCCCCGGTGCGCATTCCTGGATGGCGGGTGGCAAAAAAGGCAAGGCGGCTTATGAAAATTTGCTGCCCAGCGATCAGCATCGCCACGGTGTGGTGGTGTATTGCGACTGCCCCAATGAAATTTCAGCCGCCACCGTGGCCAAGCGCTTGCAGCGCGCAGGCTTTAGCAATGTGCGCCCGCTGGAGGGGGGCCTGTCTGCCTGGGAAGCGGCTGGGCAACTGGTTGAAGGCGTTCCAGACACGGTAGTTACTGCCCGCGTGGGTTAATTACGTGGCACAAAAAAGCCCTGTCATGTGCTTGCATGACAGGGCTTTCTTGATGAGCGTGCTTGGCAGCTGCTTTACTTGCCGGCAGGCATGGAGCAGTGGCCGCCCTGCGCAGCTTGGCCGGAGCCGGCTGCAATCAGTGGCGCTTCAAAGCGCAGGTCAATGGCAGGGGAGCGATGGACATCCCAGGCCAGAAAGACGACGAGCACCGTCCAGAAGGCTGCGCGCAAGGTAGTTTGTGAAGTCATGGTGTATTCCTTGCTCAGAAGCCGAAATGGCGGCGGATGCGCAGGCCAAAGATGGTGCCTGCAAACGCCAGCGGCACCCAGATCCAGCCGTGGATGGAGCCGGTGGAGATCCCTGACAGCATGGCGCCGACATTGCAGCCAAAGGCCAGGCGAGAGCTGTAGCCCAGCACCAGCCCTGCGACCAGTGCCACGATCCATTGCGTGCCAGTTAGCGCCTTGGCGGCGGCGGGCTTGCCCGCTGCAATCCACAGTGCACCGCCCAGAATGCCGATATTGGTGATGCTGGTCACATCCAGCAGCACGGTTTCATGCAGGCGCGCCGCGTTGCCGGGCTGGCTCCAGAACCAGTTGCTGGCCAGATCGATTGCACCCGTGGCATTGGCCACCTTGGCGGCCCAGAGGCCAAAGCCATAGACCACGCCCCAGGGCTGGCCGGCAATGATGAGGTTGAGCGTAGCCAGCACGGCCAGCAGCACGGCACCCACCAGCCACTTGCGCACCAGCAGGGGCTTGGCAGGGCGGTTAAGAGTCGCATTGGCCTTTTTGACGTACAGTGCCACGCCTGCTGCCACCACGGCCAGTGCGGCCAGCGTGGCGATCAGCGCCGGAGCCCAGCCCCATTCGGTGACCAGACCCACGGGCGCGGTATTACCCAGGTCCAGCCACCAGCCCAGGTGCAGGCTGCCCGCAAAGCTGCCAATGGCAAACAGCGGCAAGATGGCTGTGTTCATGGGGATGCCCATGCCCGCCTTGTACAGCGTGCCGCTGCCGCAGCCGTCGGCAATCTGCATGCACAGCCCAAAGACAAAAGCACCCACCAGCAGACTGATGCTGGGTGGGCCAAGTGCGGCAGTCAGTTCAGGGAAATGGCCGAGCAGGGGCATGGCGAGGGCTGCGGCCAGGGCCAGCAGCAAGAGCTGGCCAAAGATGCCGCTGCCGTCTTTTTCCTCAACCAGCATGCGCCAGCCGGTGGTAAAGCCAAAGCGCTTGCCTGCCAGCACGGCGCCCAGACCAATGCCCACGGCAAACAATGCTGCCTGACGCACCGAGACGGACCACAGCAGCCAGCCAAAGAAAATGGCCAGCAGGGCCGTAATGGGAAGTCGTTTCATTATTGGTATTGATTTGATAGCTGCCAGCGCCTGAGGCATAAGCGCTAGAGCCTGTTTTTATTTAAATGTCTTGTCCCACCACTTTTGCGCGTCGTAGGCGAGCGATTGGGCGCGTCCCGGCTGATTGGCCATGCGCGGTGCATCCTTGGATTGCGTCCAGTCCACCATGGAGCCTGCATACAGCTTCACATTGGGCAGGCCGGCCATTTCAGACAGGCCGAACCAGTCGGTCGCCGCCCAGTGGCCGGTATTGCAGAAAGCCACCATGTCCTGGCCTTGCTGGCGCTGGATCTTGTTGGCGATGTCTTTGGCCTTGGTGGCGTCCACAAACTGCGATGTGCCGGGCACAAACCACTGGTTGAAATCCAGCTGCTGAGCGCCGGGCAAAGTGCCAGACAGTTTGGCGGCTGGCGCGCGCGTCTTTCCCTGATAGAAGGCATCGGGGCGCGAATCCACCAGCGCGGCGTTGGACAGGTCTACATGCTTGCCCACATCTTGCTGAGTTGCCAGCCAGTTGGCGTCAAAACTGGGGGCGTAGTTGCTGGGAGGGATCTGCAGGATGGTCTTGCCCACGGGCTTGCCTGCTGCTTCCCATGCCTTCATACCGCCATTGACGATGGACAGATCTTTCAGGCCAAGGCTCTTGAGCGTCCAGTACACGCGGGCAGTGGCACCGAAGTCCGTGGCGTCGGCACCGCTGGAGATCACTACGGCATGCGTGGCGGGCGTCAGGCCCAGTGATTGCACCAGCGCGACCAGTTTGGATTGATCCGGTAATTCCCCGGGATTGGTCGCAGGGCCGCGCCACTTGCCATAGGGGGCGTTGAGGGCCTGGGCAATGTGCCCGGTCTGGAACGCCTTGGGGTCGCGGATGTCAATCAGACGGACATCGGCTTGCTGCAGCAGAGGCTGCAACAGTTCAGGGGTGAGCAAAGGCTGGGCGGCAACAGCCCAGCTGCTGGCACCCAGACCCAAGCTCAGGCCCAGCACATGGGTAGTAATGGAGTGTTTCATGGCAGAAGTCGGCGAAGCCGAGTCGTCAGCGGGCGTGGCTACGCCCAAGACCTCTATTGTCCGGTCTTGGGTCAAGAAGGCCAACGATGAAAAACTTGTCTGCTTATGGCCTGGGGTCATGAACAGCCGCAAGGCTGATAGAACTCCTGAAATCCATGGAAATAATGGCTGTAACGCTTTATGGGTAAGCGCATGCAGCTATCAAATTCGAATCGCAATCAGGGCTCATGCGCCGGAAACAGCTCGCGCACGGCACGCCGGATACCGCCATAGCCCGTGCAGCGACAAAGGTTTCCGCACAGCAGGGCTTCGGCTTCTGCGGTGGTGGGGGGCGGCTGCTGCTGGTGCAGCCAGCTCATGCTCATCACCATGCCTGCGGTGCAGTAGCCGCATTGCACGCCGCCGCAGCGCGCGAGCGCATCGCGTACCGGCTGGGTGGCGCTGTCCTGCGCCAGCGACTCTATGGTGCGCACGGCCTGGCCCTGGATTTGATAGGCCATGAGCAGGCAGGCATTCACGGGCTCGCCATTGAGCCAGACCATGCAGGCGCCGCAGCGGCCCACTTCGCAGCCAGGCTTGGCGCCGGTCAGCAGCCAATGCTCGCGCAGCAATGTCAGCAATCGGGTGTCGGGGCTGCAGGAGGTGCTGACCCATTGGCCGTTGAGTTCGAGCTTTAGTTCCAGCATGGAGTGTTCTCGCGGCATGCTGGCGCTGTCAGCTATCTCGGTGGAAATGGAGGCTTGTGGGGTCAGGGGCGTCATGGCACAGCAGAATCTGGATGCGACTCCAGCGCTGCAATCACACGCTCTGGGGTCATGGGAATGTGGGTGACAGGGCGTTGCAGCGCTATCGCCAGCGCATTGGCCACTGCTGGCAGGGCAAAGTTCACGCTGATCTCTCCTGCACCGCGCGGACCTATGGGGTCGTCGGCGGCCAGATTTTCAATGGCCAGCACCTGCATGCGCGGAGCATCTGCCATGGTGGGGATCAGGTAGCCGTCGAGGTTGCGGGCGGTGTAATGACCATCCACGCAGGGCAGGTTTTCTTGCGTACACATGGCCAGGCCCATGACGGCACCACCTTCCATCTGTCCCAGATAGCCTTGTGCGGACGCCACAGGCCCCAGTGCTGTGCACATCACAAGGTCTTGCACGCGCATGGCACCTGTCCAGGTGTCCACCCGTACCTGGGCAATGGCTGCGCAGGCACCAAAGACAAAATGCGTGTCGTGGGCATTGTCTTTGGGGTCTTCCGCTTGCAGGTGGATGGCAAGCCGGGGACGCTTGTCGCCCATGTGCTGGGCCAGATCTGCATAGTTCAGCCACAGCCCTTCGGGGCCTTCAATGCCCTGCTTTCCACAGCAAAAAATGGTGTCTGCACCCGGGTGGAGCAGGGCTGCTGCCGCCAGCAATTGCGCTTGCCATGCGGGCCGGAGATCCTGCAGCACACGCCAGACCAGAGTGGTCGCACGGGAGGCCGCGACGGGCCCCGAGTCTGGGGTGCAGCTGGTGTCTCCCAGCACAGGCCTGACGATGGTGCTATCGCAACCCAGAAGCTCTGCGCACAGGCCTTGTATGGTTCCGACCAGGTTTTGTCCCAGCTCGGTAAAGCCGCAGCGCAACTCGATAGCGCCGTCCTCGGCCAGTGTCAGTTCCATGCGGCAATCACTGGGGCCGCCTTTGCCAAAGCCATCGCTGCGGTGGATTAGCGTCAAGCCCACGCCATGCAGATAGCGCCCATCGTCGCTGCGCCAGCGGTGCGGGCCTTGCCATAGCGGTTGCTGGCGGGCTACTTCCAGCGCGCGCTGTGCGCCCTCGAATGGCACGATCCACTGGCCCAGCGGGCCGGGGGCATCAGAGGGCGCGAGGTTGATGGCGCGGAAGACATCGGGAGCCAGGCCTGCACATGCGGCCAGACGATCTATCTGCTGCTCCAGCGCAAACTGCACCTGCACCGCCCCAAAACCGCGAAATGCGCCAGCAATACCGTTGTTGGTATAGGCCAGTCTGGCACTGATATCGAGTGCCTGATATTGATAGGGGCCGGGAGCATGCTCCAGCGCTGCGTCCAGCACTTCTGGGCCATGGGTGGCATAAGCACCGGTGTCCGCCAGAATTTCAACCCGATGAAAAGTGAGCTTGCCTTGCGCATCGCAGCCAGTGCTCATGCGTATCTGCATGGGGTGGCGCTTGACGCCCATATCCACTGACTGAGGGCGGCTCAGGTGCAGGCGCACGGGGCGTTGTGCCTTCCAGGCCAGCAAGGCGGCAATGGGTTGAACCGTGAGCTCGTCCTTGCCGCCGTAAGAGCCGCCCACGGGCGTGCCTAAGGCCTGTACTTTGTCGTGCAGGCCCAGCATGTCTGCAATTACCTGCTTTTCACGCGCAGGGTTATGGCTGCCAAAAAACAGGCGTAAGCCTCCTGCGCCATCAGGTTCGGCCACGCCGCCTTCGGTTTCCAGAAAGGCGTGCATCTGGCGCGGTGTGACATAGCAGTCCTGCACCGAGTGCACGGTGGCGGCTTGTGCCGCGTGCGGGTCGCCTTGCTGATGTGCAGCGGCGTGCAGCAGGTTGCCGCTGGCATGTATTTGATGATCGGCGGGTAGCGTCGGTTGCAGCGCCACATCTGCATGGCTCACCACTGGCAGTACGTCGTACTTCACCTGAATCAAGGCGAGTGCCGCGCGCGCGACCTCGATGTTGACGGCCGCCACGGCGGCAATGGGGTCGCCCACATGGCGGACCTTGTCAATACACAGCACGGGGCGATCCACCTTGCGCAGACCGTAGTGCTTGGTGCCCGGAATATCGGCATGGGTGACAACCGCATGCACGCCGGGCAGGGCGCAGGCCGCATCGACGTTGATGTGCAGAAGGCGGGCGTGGGGATGGGGGCTGCCCAGAATGGCCCCGATCAACTGGCCTTTTTGCACGCGGTCGGTCAAAAAGCCCGGATTGCCCGTGAGCTTGGCGGCTGCATCTGGCCGAACCTGCAGGTTTTCGGTGCCCAGGTCCCGGATCAGGTGAGGGGTCATGTTCATCAGCGGCTAGTTCATCATCAACAGGTTGCAATGACCGGCGATCAAGCGGCTGGCCATCAACGACAGATCGGTGGGCAGGGTTTGCAGGCAGGCAGAGCGTATCTGGGTCAGCGTGGGGGCTGTGTCATGGGGTGTGGCCAGCAGCGCTTCAGCGGCGAGCAGTCGGTGCACTGGCAGACCTGGCGCTGCGGCGGTGATGCGGTCGATGCTGCAACCTTTGTCCGGGCGGCTCCAGCGCAATGCCATGCGCAAGCGGGCGGGGGAGAACGCGGCACGGTAGCCCACTTTTTCAAACACCATGGGCTGGCGGGCATCGGCTGAAGGGATTGGCAGCCAGAAGGCCACCATCAAAGGGCACACTGGGTGCAGAAGCACATCAGCCAGTGTGTGACGACTGCCGTCTGCCAACTCTACCAGCGCATCCATGGCCAGCAGAACCGGACAGCAATCGCCCTCCCTCCAGCCGATATTGCCACCCAAGGTGCCCAGCCGGCGCACGCCCATGGCTCCCAGTTCTGCGATGGCTTGCACGAGCAGCGGTGCGTGCTCTGCAAGCAGGGCGTGGGTCCGGGCCGTCTCCAGTCGCACGCCTGCACCTATGCGCACATGACCGTCTTGTCGGTGGATTTGCTGAGTGTGCGGCCAGTGCTGGATGTTGATGAACTGCGTCTGGACCGGTGCAGCGCGTGACTCGCCCCCGCTCTGCTGCAGCAAGGTGCCGCCCGCAATAAAGCAGGCGTTGGCACCAAGTCGGTCTGCCAAGGCCTGCGCGGCCTGTGGAGATGATGGGTGGCTAAGCAGCATGGTGTTGCGCAGCACGCATACCGTCAGAGTTGTGCCCAAAAGGCTTGCTGCTGGGCGGCGATTTCGGCTTCCATTTCAGGGACGGGGCCAATCAGCTCCACGGCTTTCTGGCAGTGATCGAAGACATAGCGCGACGGCACGCTCATGGTGGGATTTTCACCATGACTGCCCGTGCATTCCAGCAGGCGGTGTTCGGTCATGCCGAATACGATTCGCCCGATATTGGCCCAGTAGGCGGTGCCGGCGCACATGCAGCAGGGTTCCACATTGGTGTAGAGCGTGCAGCTCCAGAGAAAATCGGGCGTGTAATTGGTGGCCGCCATGCGCGCCAAGGTCGACTCGGCGTGGTTGACGGTGTCGATATTGCACTGCTCCATCAACACGGTCTCCTGGTCGGGTCCCACCAGTACAGCGCCAAAGGGATGGTGACCCATTTGCGTGGCGCGCTCTGCCACGGCCTGTGCGCGGCGCAGGTTGCGCTGGATTTGTACGGGTGTCGGCGTCAGGCCTTGGGTGGGAAAATTTTTGGTATCGGGCATTGAAAAATCTCTTTGATATCGGTGTGCGAGCGGCCACGAATTGCGGGACTTGGTACAGCCGCCCACAGCTTGTGTCACGCCGCAGTGCTTTGGCTCCAGGGAAAGAGGCGCTTGTGCAGTTGCTGAACGATGGCGTAGAGAGTGAGGCTGCACAACACCAGCAAACCCAGGGCCGCAAAAGCCACGGGCACCTTGAACGACGAGGTGGCAAACAAGATCAGATAACCCAGCCCCTTCTCTGCCGCCACAAATTCCGCCACCACAGCGCCCACGATGGCCAGAGTGATGGATACCTTCAAGGCGGAACACACATAAGGCACGGCAAACGGCATGCGAATTTGCCAGTACTGACGGCTGGTCGTGGCGCGCAAGGAGCGTGACAGTTCGACCAGCTCAGCGGGAACCGATGCCAGCCCCAGCGCGGTGGAGACCACCAGGGGGAAAAAGGCAATCAACGTGGTGATGACGACGCGGGGCAGCATGCCGGCACCCAGTGTGACGACGATGATGGGGGCCACGGCCACGATGGGCGTGGACTGAATCACCACCAGCCACGGCATGATGATGCGTGACAGAACTTGCGAGCGAGTAATGGCAATGGCCAGTGGAATGGCCAGCGCAATGGCTACCGCATAGCCCACCAGTGCAACTTCAAGCGTGGCCATCGCATGCTCCAGCCAGCGGGTGGCGCCCAGCTCTGCCGCTGCACTCCAGATCACGCTGGGGGCCGGAAAAATGTATTCGGGCACCTGTGCAAAGCGACAGGTGAACTCCCAGATCAGCAGGACGATGAGGAAAACCAGCAGGGATGCGTGGCGTTGAATCAGGGCTGGTATTGCTGGCATTGGGGGCCTCTGGAGCTTTTTTAGGCGTGTGCGGGATGTTTGCTGAAGACCTTGACGCGAATTTCGTTGGCCATTTCGTGGAACACGGGGTCGGCCAGCGTGGCCAGGCTGCGCGGGCGTGGCAGGGGAACATCGATGATGTCGGCGACGCGGCCGGGGCGGGCGCTCATGACCACGATGCGGTCGGACAGAAGCAGAGCCTCCTGAATGGAGTGGGTGACGAACACCACGGTTTTGGGTCGTTCATTCCAGATGCGCAGCAGCTCAAAACTCATCTCGTCGCGAGTCAGGGCATCGAGAGCGGAAAAGGGTTCGTCCATCAGCAAAATGTCGGGGTCATGCAGCAGTGAGCGTGCAATCGACACGCGTTGCTGCATGCCGCCAGAAAGTTCGTGTGGCTGCTTGTGCCCAAAGTCCTTGAGGCCGACCATGTCCAGCAACTGCTTGGCGCGGGCTTCTTCTTTCATCTCGACATGGCCGTACTTGTGGCGCATGGGGAAGGTGATGTTGTCCAGTACGCTGAGCCAGGGCAGCAGCGTGGGCTTTTGGAAAACCATGCCGATCTCGTCACGCGGCTCGGTGACTGGCAGATCGAAAATGCGCACCTCGCCTTGTGAGGGTTTGATCAGGCCGGCAATCAGCCTGAGGATGGTGGATTTTCCACAGCCCGAGGGGCCGATCAGCGACACAAACTCATGGCGGCGCAAATGCAGATCCACACCCTGCAAGGCCGTGACAGGGCTGCCATCGCTGGAGACAAAGGTCTGGGTGACCGCGTTCAAATCGATTACGTGTTGCATGGCAGGCAGAAGGCTTGATAGGGAAACGGGGCGGGTGGGCGGTGACGGTGTGCCACCGCCTTGGTGCCTTACTTGGTCAGAAAGCTGCGGTCTATCAGCGACTCAGGGTCTACCTTCTTGAGGTCATAGCTCATGGACTGGGCCACCCAGCCCCAGGTGGTGGCCAGCAGCTTTGCGTCGAACTTACCCAGACCATCGCGCTGGCTGATCTCGTTCTTGAGCAGTGGAATCGATGCCTCGAACTCGGCCTTGATCACGGCGACATCGGCTTCAGGCACCTGCGCTTTCAGCGACTCGGCCGCTTTTTGTGGGTTCTGGATGGAGAACTCCAACGCCTTGCTCAGAGCACGCACATAGCGCTTGAGTACTTCGGGACGTTCCTTGATGAGTTTGTCGTTTGCCATGACGGACCAGCCGTAGCCATCCAGCCCAAATTGAGACCAAGGGAGCACGGCCAGATCCTTGTTGGCTTGTTTGAGCACGGCACCAAAGGCGGGGGCGACGGTCACCCAGTTGATGGTGGCGTCGACCCGGCCCTGGGCCAGCATGGGGGCGAGGGTGGCGGGGTCGGACTTGATGACCTTGATCTTGGAGGCATCCACACCATTCTTTTGCAGCACGATGGGCCACAGGGCGTTGGACGAAGAGAAGGTGGGCATGGCCACGGTCTTGCCTTCCATGTCCTTGAGGCTTTTGATCTTGCTGTCGGCACGCGTGAAGAGCGCATCGGGCTGCTTGGAGTACAGCGACATCACGGCCTTGACCGGAATCTTGCCTTCGGCGGCGGCCATCATCAGCGCCGAGATACCGCCAAAGCCCACGTCGGCCGAGCCCGAGGCGACTTTGGTCACCGCATCGGCTGAACCCCGGCCGGGAATAATCTTGACCTCCAGTCCTTCTTCTTTGAAAAAGCCTTGTTGCACACCGGCGTACACAAAGGACTTGTCGCCACCGGGCAGCCAGTCGAGTTGCACGGTGAGTTTGTCAGCGGCTTGGGCCGCGCCGCCAAAAGCCATGAGGAGCGCGGCAAACACAGAAAGCTTGGACGGAGAAGGGGAATGGCGGGTCATGGGGGTTTCCTGAACGGGCGACGGTGAAAGGTTGGTGAAGCGGTTGAGGTGGCTAATTGCTATGCATTAATGAGCGGTATGCTCATGTTCATCAATGGCTTGGCGGTTATTTCATTCAAAACGGGCAGCAAGGCATCCGTCAGCGCCTGCGGACAGGCCAGCTGCGGCACATGACCGCAGTCCAGGCGGATGCACCGAGCACCAGGCGAGAGCTGCTGCATGCGTTGCTGCAGCGGGTGGATCACGGACTGGTCCTGCAGGCACTCCACATAAATCCGCGGCACCTTGCCAAAGCGGTCTGCGCTGAGCTGGTTGACCATGGCTCGTCCTGTCTCTGGCTGCGGACACAGGCGGCTTGCGGCTTTGAGGGCTGCGGTTGCATGACAATCCTGCAAGAACAGTGCCAGTGCCGCATCCATGGGTACGCTGCTGTGGCTGCGTTCTTCGTTCCAGATCAGGTGTGGGCCAATGCCTGCGATGGATTGGGGTGACAGCTCGCTGTCTGCCGCTTGGGCCTGGGTCAGCAGATCGCTATAGCGCATGCCGCTGGGCAGCATCATTCCGGCCAGATAGACCAGTGCGCTGACGCGTTGCGGAACGGCTTGCGCCACTTGCGATGCCGTAATGCCGCCGCCGCTGTGGCCCACCACGACGGCGGGGCCGTCCAGCGATTCGAGAATGCGCTGGACATGCGCGGTGTAGCCGTCCAGGTGGGCATGGCGTTCGCCATCGGTGGATGCATCGTTGCCAGGCAGGTTGACGGCCGTCACATTCCAGCCTTTGGCCTGCAGCAGTGGCGTCCAGGCAGAGAAGGCCCAGCTGCCCTGCCATGCACCGTGAATCAAAACCATGTGTCGGGTGGGTTTCATGGCGGCCTCCTTCACCCGTAGGTGCGGCGGTAGCACTCGATCTGGTGCTGCTCTACCGTCACGGGGAGGTACTTGGCTTGTTCACCTTCATCAAGGCAGGTGGGAATGCACTCCACACGATGCATCGGGTTGCCGGTGAAAAAGAAGGGGATGGAATACCGCTCGCGACCCGAAACATTGATGACGCGGTGCAGCGTGGAGACATAGCGGTCATTGGTCCAGCGTGCAAACAAATCGCCAATGTTGACGATGAAGGCACCGGGTACGGGCGGTGCATCAATCCAGCTGGCGCTGGTTTTGTCCCAGACCTGAAGGCCACCCGCATCGTCTTGCACTAGCAAAGTGATACCCCCAAAGTCCGTGTGTTCCCCGCAGCCTTTTTCACCGGGTTCGGGGCAGGCGGGCTGCGGAGGGTAGTGCAGCAGGCGCAGCGTGGCGGCCGCCTCTTTGAGATAACCGTCAAAGTGGCTGCCGGGCAAACCCAGAGACAGCGCCAGACCCTGCACGATGGCCGATCCCAGGCGGTACGCGGCCTGGTAGTAGCTCTGCATCACGCCTCTAAACTCGGGCAGCACGACAGGCCACTGGTTGGGGCCGGTGTTAAAGCGCTTGGCGCGTACGCGCGGGTCATTCGCAGAGACCTCGACACCGATGTAGTAGCTTTCCTTGAGGTCGGGTGGTGCGCCGCTTTCCAGCGTCTGTGCGCGCAAGGGTTCATAACCGCGATTGCAGACCGAGAGTTTTTTGTCGACAGCCAGCTTCTCCGCCATGGGCAGGTCAAAGAAGGTCTGGCTGGCGGCAAACACGCTGGCAATGAGTTCAGGATCAATGCCGTGACCGGTGATGTAGAAAAAGCCGTGTTGCACACACGCTTTGCGCAATTGCTCAGCCACCAGATGCTGGGCCACGGGATCATGGCCGCGCAGACCGGTGATATCAATCAGGGGGAGGGCAGAAGTGCTCACAGAATGGTTCCAGATCGGATGACTTGGTACCCAGTTTAGGAAGCCAAGTGCCCGCTGGATAGCGCAGCTTTTGCGGCAGGGCGATCTAAAAAAGAGAGCATCGCCTCTGCATAAAAAAAGCGCTGCACGACATTGGTGCATTGATGCACTTCAATGCGCACAACGCCGATTCAAAGGGTGTTTGCGGAAGCAGGAAGTGAGGCTTATCCGCTGACGCGTTCGCTGTCCTGCGCGCAAGCGGACCAGCCGCGCAAAACCATGCTTTCATCGTTCTCGCGGGTTTCAATGGCGTCGGCTGCGATGCGGTTAAAGGCATCCAGTGCGGAAGGCAGTGTGCGACCCGCGCGCACGTATAGCCCCAGCTCTGAATACAGCGTGGTGGGCGTATCGAGCGGCACATGGACCAAGCGACCTTCACGCAGCTCGCGTTCCAACCCGAGGCGGCTCTGAAAGAAGATGCCTACGCCGCGCTCCACCAGACTTTTGGCCAGCTCGATGGAGGAGGTTTCCAGTAAAACCTGCAATGCACGTTTGTGGTGCGACAACAGGGGCTGTAGCAGTCCGTACATGGACAGCTCGGGCGTTGGCAGAATCAAAGGAAACGTCGCGCACAGGGCAAAGTCCACGCGCTGCAGTTGGGCAATAGGGTGCTTGGGGGGCACGATGGCGCCCAAGGCAAAGCGGCCCACGGTGCATTGGCGCAAGTGGTCGTGGCGTTGGATGGAAAAGCCGATGCCGACATCCGCATCCCCTTGAATCACGGCCTGTGCGGCCTGATCCGAGCCGCAGGTGCGCACATGAATCTGAATGGTGGGATAGCGCCGATGCATCTGCGTCAGTACGGCGGGCATCAGGTCTGCATTCAGTCCTTCGACGGCCGCCACATGCACGGATCCACGGCGCACCCCGCGCAGCAGCTCCAGCTCGGTGGACAGACGGTGCTCATCTTGCAGCACGGTAATCACATGGCGCGAGAACACTTCGCCAGCGGCGGTGAGGCGCAGACCCGTGCTCAGGCGTTCAAACAAAGGGCTGCCGATTTCATCTTCGAGCAGCAGCAACTGGCGGTTCACTGCAGAAGACGCCACATGCAGATGACGTGCCGCCTCGCGGATGGAGCTGCAGCGGCGAATCATGTCAAAGTAACGAATGGAGCGGGCATGAATGTGCATGCCCATGGCTGGCAGCACATGGCGTGCCAGTTCGTCATTCCCTTGCGCGTGGGGACTGTTTACTGGGTGGCACCCAGATCTTTGGCGCGTTGCAGGCGGGTTTTGAGGGTGGCGTCGTCCTCGCGCTGCGTGGGCCAGCCCTGCATGTGCTGCTGGGCAATATTGCTCAATGCCGTCAGCCACGGCGCGCTGTCGTTCAGGCAGCCTATGTATTCAAACTGCTTGCCGCCTGCGTGCAAAAAGGCTTCGCGCGCTTCCTGGCTGATTTCTTCCAGTGTTTCAAGGCAGTCGCTGGTGAATCCGGGGCAGACTACATCCACGCGCTGGGTTCCGGCCTGTGCCAGAGCTATCAGCGATGGCTCGGTATAGGGCTCCAGCCACTTGGCCTTGCCAAATCGGGACTGGAAGGTGACCAGGTACTGCTCTTTGGCAAGACCCAGTCTCTCGGCCAGCAGCCGTGCCGTCTTGTGGGATTCGCAGTGATAGGGGTCGCCCAGGTGCAGGGTGCGCTCGGGGACGCCGTGAAAGCTCATCACCAGCTTTTCCCCACGACCATGGCCGCGCCAGTGTGCTTCGATGCGCTGGGCCAGTGCGTCAATATAGCCCGCATCATCGTGGTAGCGGTTCACAAAGCGCAGCTCAGGAATGTGGCGCTGGGTCTTAGCCCAGTCATACACGGCATCAAACACACTGGCCGTGGTTGTGCCCGAGTACTGGGGGTACAGCGGCAAAATCAGAATGCGCGTGCAGCCTTCTTTTTTGAGAGCATCCAGTTGCGCTTCGATGGACGGCTTGCCATAGCGCATGGCGGGCAGCACCTGTACGTTGTGGCCGCGCTCGCCCAGCCAGCCTCGCAGCAGCGTGGCCTGGCGCGTGGTCCAGTGCAGCAGCGGGGAGCCGTCTTTTTCATGCCAGACCGTGGCGTACTTGGCGGCAGATTTGGCCGGGCGTGTGCGCAAGATGATGCCGTGCAGAATCGGCCACCAGACGAGCTTGGGGATCTCGACGACTCGGTCATCGCTCAGAAATTGGGCCAGATAAGGGCGCACGGCTGCGGCCGTCGGGGCATCGGGTGTGCCTAGATTGCACAGCAGAATGCCGGTGCGGGCTGATTGATCGTGGCGGAAGCTGGGTTCGGGCGCAAAGCGTGAAGGCATGGCGCAATTGTGTCAGCTAAGAAGCGAGTGCGGCAGCTCTGCGAGTTTGCATTGCCGCTATCCTTGCGGGTATGCAAGCTCAAGACACCATCAATCCCGCCATCGAAACCCTGCAGCAGCTACGCGCCAGCGGCCAGATTCGTGCCATCAGCTTGGATCTGGATGACACGCTATGGCCTATCTGGCCCACCATTACCAAGGCCGAAGGTGTTTTGCTGCGCTGGCTGGAGCAGCATGCTCCTACTACGGCCCAAAGTCTGGGTGATACCGCGACGGTGCGGGCATTGCGCCATGAAATTGTGACGCTGCGCCCTGACCTGAAAACCGACCTGAGCGGCCTGCGCCGCGAATCCATTCGTCTGGCGCTGACGCGTGCGGGAGACGACCCGGCACTGGCCGAGCCTGCTTTCGATGAATTTTTTGCGGCACGCCATCAGGTGGATCTTTTTGACGATGCATTGCCTGCCTTGCAGTTTCTATCCCAGCGCTGGCCTGTCGTAGCGCTCTCCAACGGCAATGCCAACGTGAATGTGGTGGGCATTGGCGAGCACTTCAGGGCATCTCTGTCGGCCAGCGATGCAGGCATGGCCAAGCCGGATGGTCGCTTTTTTCAGGCCGCAGCCGATGCCGTGGGCGTCGCGCCAGAGAATGTGCTGCATATCGGTGATGACGCGGCTCTGGATGTGCAGGGCGCCATGGATGCGGGTATGCACGCGGTGTGGCTCAACCGTGAGCAGTTAGCATGGCCTTGCGTGGGTCCTGAACCCCACGTCACAGTCGCCAGCCTTTGGCAGTTGTGTCAGGGGCTGGCAGATCGTTGACCTGACGAGCGAGAGCGTGCGCGGGTCGGCGAAGAGGAATTGCCTATGCCTACCTGCCAGACAGCCTGCCTTTTCACCCCGCCACCACTGGCGCCGGTGCACACCATCTCCTGGAGTCAGCCACTGGTGTGGCTTTCCAGAGCTTTGCGGGACATTGCTAACGCTCCTTTAATGAGCATGGCCCATGGTCTTGTCTTGATCCTGATCGGAGCAGCCATTCTGACCGTGGGGCACAATCGCTTCTGGTTGATGACAGGGGCCTTGTCTGGCTTTCTGGTGGTAGGGCCTCTGGTGGCCACTAGCCTGTATTCCATCAGCCGAGCCATTGAGCGCGGTGAGACTGCGAACTGGAATCTGATTCGCACAACCTGGACTCAATGGCAAAGCTGCCATGACACGGGTCGGGGAGGGTACTGGTGCATGGTGAAATTTGGTGCGCTGCTGGCGTTGGCGGCCACGGGCTGGGTGCTGATTTCTGCATCGCTGATCACCGTGATGTCGCCCGTGCAAGTGGAGACACTGCAGGATTTCATGACGCATGTGGTGCTGGCCAAGGACGGCCAGCTCTTCATGCAATGGATGGCTTTGGGCAGTTTTCTGGCTGCTCCGATATTTGCGTCCAGCGTAGTGGCCATGCCGCTGATGCTGGACAGGCGAGTGACTGTGCGCCAGGCCGTGTTGACCAGCTGGTCCGTGGTTCTGGCTAACCCGGTGCCTATGGCTCTGTGGGCGGCGCTGATTGTATTGTTGACTTTGCTGGGCCTTGGCAGCTATTTGCTGGGGCTGTTGGTTGTGATGCCCTTGCTGGGCCATGCCAGCTGGCATGCTTATCGGGACTTGGTGGATGCCTCGGCATTTCCATCCAGGGATGAACCGATAGAGCCTGCTGCCTGAGCGCCGCACGACCAGGGCCTGGCAAGGCTGTAAGGACCTGGTTGTCGTGATATTTGGTTATACGGAAGAGCAGATCGCCCACTTTTTTCTGACCTGGGGCGTGGGTGCCTTCATCTTGTTCATGGTGTTCATCATCCTGCAGCTGGCACGCCAGTCCAAGGCAGGAAAGTTCGGCACCTTTGTGATCTGCCTGGGTCTGGGCGTTGGCTTTATTGGCTACGTCGCCAAGATCGCTATCCAGTGGTGGATAGAGAGTCATTGAGCTTTGCCGGAGGGCGCTGACTAAGTCAGGGGCATCGAGCAAGGGCCGCCCCGCAGCGAGGATGTCGTCCCCCTTCCGAAGAGAAAGGGGGAAGGCGCGTAGCGCCTCAGGGGGTTAACTTGGTTTAACTTGTGCGCGCTTCAAGACTTTTTGCCAGCGGTTTTGCTCAGTAGCGATGAACTGGGCGAATTGCTCTGGCGTGCTGCCAATGGGCTCTGCCGCATCGCCCAGCAGGCGCTTGAGGGCATCGGGGGCCTTGACAGCTTTGGCGCACTCAACCGCCAGTTTGTCCACATGGGCGCGGGGCAGGGTCGATGGGGCCAGCATGCCGTACCACTGTGTCATTTCAAAGCCAGGGAAGCCTTGCTCGGCCACCGTCGGCACATCGGGCAGCTGAGGAAGTCGCTTGGTTGAGCCGGTTGCAATGCAGCGCACCTTGCCGGCCTTGATAAACGGCAGCAGCGCAGCAGCGCCCACAGCGGCGGCATCAAGACGACCCGAGAGCAGGTCGGTCATCATCGGGCCGGTACCGCGGTAAGGCACGTGCAGCATGAAGATATCGGCGGTCATCTTCAGGTATTCAAACGCCAGATGGCCTGCGCTGCCATTGCCGGCCGAGCCGTAGCCCAGCTTGCCGGGATTCTTTTTGGCATAAGCCACCAGATCGGCAATGTTCTTGACCGGCAGATCGGGGTGCACCACGTACAGGCTAGGCACCTTGGCCAGCAGGCTCACAGGTACAAAGTCCTTTTTGGGGTCCCAGGACAACTTGTCAAAGATGTAGGGGTTGACGGCCAGCGTGCCGATGTGACCAAGGATGACGGTGCTCTGGTCCTCTGCACGCGCTACTTCCTGCATGGCGATATTGCCTGCGGCGCCGGGTTTGTTGTCCACAAACACGTTCTGACCCAGCGTCTTGGAGAGTTCGGCTGCGGTGGAGCGGGCCACAATTTCAGAGCTGCCACCGGGTGCGAAAGGCACAACAAAGCGAATTGGGCGGCTGGGCCAGTTGTCATCGGCCGCCTGAGCCACACCGGGCAGCAAGCTGCTGCAGGCCAGCGCGCCTGCGCCCGTCAGCAGGTGGCGGCGCGAGATGGTCAGCACTTCGCGGGTGGATTGGTTGAACGTGGATGCCATGTTGTCTCCGTTGCTTTGGTGTTTTTTGGCTGAGAGTGAACTCTCAAGCCATGGTTGCAACTGTGGCTGTCAAACGGCTGTCAAACGTGGTGCAGCAGGACTATTCAGGCATCAGGAATACCCTGATGAGAGCGGCCTAACGCTCAGGACTGGTCTGCTTTGACTAGTTCATCTGCCGCGGCCATGCCGCTGCGCACGGCACCTTCGAGCGTGGCCGGGTAGGGGCCGGCAATGTAGTCGCCGCAGGCCCACAGGCCATGGCCCAGTTCCATCTCTGGGCGCTCTACGGCAGGCGTGCAGGCAAAGGTGGCGCGTTTTTCCACCACGGTTTGCACGGCTTCAATGTCTTGCCAGCCCAGCTGCTGGCGGGCTTGCTCCAGCACCTGCTGCTGCAGCGCTTCGCGGTCTGTGCGGCAGTCGCTGATGACAAAGGCCATCAGGCCTTGCTGGGCAGCATCTTCGGTGTGCAGGTGGCCGCGATCAAACACAAACTGCGCGGGGGCCGATTCGCCGGGGTGCAGGGCCAGCCAGGGCATGGCCGCTGTTAGGCGATGGCTGGTGCGGGCATAAACCGTGGCAATGGCCGTGTGCTCAAGCGCCTGCGCGGTTTGCGACCAGTTCTGGTAGTGCACACCGTCTCGTGCGGGCAGGCGTTCGTCTTCGGCGGCCAGCAGGGCCAGTCTTGCAGCTTCATGGGGTGGGCAGGCCAGCAGCACGGCATCAAAGCGCGATTGTTCAAGCGCTGTGACGATGGTCGGATTGGCTGCACGCAGCAGCCATTGCTGGCCTTGGGGAATCAGCTCTTGAACACGGCTGGCCGTATGCACGGCGTGGCCCCGGCTTTGCAGCCATTGCGCGGCAGGCACGGGGAACAAGTCGCCCAGGCCGCAGCGCGGCACCAGAAAGTGAGAGCCGCCGGTGCCTGCAAACAAGGCATCGTGCAGCACGCGCAAGAAGATACTGCCGCTGGCCTGCGCTGCGGGCAGGTTCAGAGCCGAGACGCATAGCGGCTCAATAAATTCATCAAGCAGCCGCCCTGGCAGGCCGGTGCAGAGATCGGCTACCGTGGCTGTGTCTGCACAGCGAAAGCCCTGCAAGCGCCAGCGCACGGCGCGGCCCAGCAAGGCGGCGCGTTCGCGCAGCGACCAGCCGCTGGCGCTGGCAATTCCGATCAAGGCATCCAGGGGTGCAGGGAGGTTGGGGAAGGAGAGACCGCTGCCGTCGGCATAGCGCATGGCCAGCGGCTTGCGCAGCAAGGCTTTTTCAGGATCGGCGCCAACCATGCGCATCAGGCGCAGGCAGTCGGCATAAGCGCCAATCAGAATGTGCTGGCCGTTGTCGGCGTCTGTGCCATTGGGCAGATTCAGATTGCGGGCGCGGCCACCCAGCTGGCGGCTGGCTTCAAAAACTGTGGGGTGATGGCCGCTGAGCGAGAGCTGTACTGCGGCGGCCATGCCGGCCCAGCCGCCACCGATGATGGCAACTTGCATGGCCGCGATTACATGCGGCCCAGGGCCTGCATCTTCCAGACCAGCCAGAGCTTGCGCAGTGGCGTGAGGCTGATGCGCTGGTGCAGAACCTGAAAGTTCTCGGACTCAATCTCGCGCAGCAGGGTGCGATAGATGCTGGCCATCATCAGGCCGGGCTTTTGGGCGCGGCGGTCAGCGTCTGGCAGTAATGAGAAAGCCTTGTCATAGAGGCCATGAGCGCGCTCGGCCTGAAAACGCATCAGCGCCGTAAAGCGGTCTGAATATTCGCGCTTGGTAATCTCGTGCGCCTTCACGTCGAACTGCTGCAGCTCGCTGATGGGCAGGTAGATGCGGCCGCGCATGGCATCTTCGCCCACATCACGAATGATGTTGGTGAGCTGCAGCGCCTGCCCCAGCGTATGGGCGTATTCGGTGGTGTGCTCGTCGGTCTGGCCAAAGATGCGTGCTGCGACTTCGCCGACCACGCCGGCCACCAGATGGCAGTAGCGCTGCAGACCGGCATAGTCCAGATAGCGGGTCTGATCCAGATCCATCTGGCAGCCTTCGATCACGCCTTGCAGATGGCGCTCTTCAATGCCATAGGTTTGGGCGTGGGGCATCAGCGCCAGCATCACGGGATGATTGGACTGACCGCTAAAGCCTTTGTGCACTTCACTCTTCCACCATGCGAGCTTGGTGGCGGCGACGCCGGGGTCGGTGACCTCATCGACTACGTCATCCACTTCGCGGCAGAAGGCATAAAAAGCCGTGATAGCGGCGCGACGCTCCTTGGGCAAAAAGAGGAAGGCGTAGTAAAAGCTGCTGCCCGAGGACGCTGCTTTGTCTTGGACGTACTGATCCGGATTCATAGGGGGAGGATTGTCACATGGCAAGGGTGTCTGGCGGGCGCAAGAGTGCAATGCGCTGCTTGCGCATCGTCAAAACTCCCGCTCGTACTTTAAATTCAATAGCTGCTAGCGCTTATCTGTAAAGGGCTGGCAGCTATTTTTACTTGAATTTCAGGCGGGCATGATGAGGGCTTGCCAGAGCATGGCGGGCACATCTTTCTTGCCCAGCTTGATGCGCTGGTAGAGGTTGCGGCCCTGCATCGCGTCCAGCTTGTTCAGAATGCGCAGGCCGCCTTGCACCACCAGACGCAGCTCCCAGCCCGCGCGGCCGGGCAACTGATGCACTAGTGGTGCGCCATGGTTCATCAAGCTGCGGGCCTGGCGGTTGAGTTCATCCAGCAGTGTCTGCAGCGCGGGTGTCAGCGCTTGTGCTTCGGGTTTGATAGCACTTCGCGCAAGTCCGTGGCGGGCCAGGTCGGCATCTGGCAAGTAATGGCGCTGGCGCGGCAAGTCCTGACTCAAGTCCTGCCAGAAATTGATGAGCTGCAGCGCTGTGCAAATGGCGTCGCTCTGAATCAACGCCTTGGCATGGCCCACGCCATACAAATGCAGCAGCAGCCGCCCGACCGGGTTGGCCGAGCGCCGGCAATAGTCGAGCAGCTGGGCCATGTCGGTGTAGCGAGCCTGCGCGCCCGTCATGCGCACATCCTGATCAAAGGCGCTGAGCAGGTCGGCCAGCAATGGCTTGGGCAACTGGTGCGCCTGCACCTGTGCGGCCAGCGGGCCAAAAACCTGGGGCCAGGCGGTGCGGGTCAGCATGCCGGCTTCGCCTGCCGTGCCGATGTGTTGCAGGTCTGTGGCGTATTGCTGCAGCGTGAGCAGGCGCTGATCGGTGCTGAAGTCACCCTCGTCGGCCAGATCATCGGCGGTGCGCGCAAAGTGGTAGATGGCCGCAATCGGCGGGCGCAGCTGGGGCGGGCACAGCCAGGATGCGACGGGGAAATTTTCGTAGTGCGTGATGCTGCCCGGCTCATGGGGCGCGGGGCTTGCGGGGGGCGTATGGTTCACGGCCCGTATTGTGGACTGAGCTGCGCCAAGGCTTGTTGCTGGCCGATAAAAAGACGGCGTAAAAGCGTACGAGCGTGCACAATCAGCGCTGACTTTGGTGCAGCTACCTGTCTGGTTGCTGCGCTTTTCTTATTTTTTAAGCCCAGGACACCATGGCTGTATCGCCCTTTCGTCGTTTTGCAGTGTCGGTTTCATCGCGCAGGAATGCGGCTCCTTTGCTGGCCCTGTCTATCGTGGCGGCTGCGGCCATGTTGTCGGCCTGCTCCAAGCAAGAGCCTCTGCCTGAGCCGGTTCGTGCGGTCAAACTGGTGACGGTGGGCGAGGGTGCGATTGAAGCGGCTCAAGAGTATTCGGGCGATGTGCGGGCCAAGGTGGAGTCTCGTTTGGGCTTTCGCGTCGCAGGTAAGATCACCAAGCGCGAGGTGGAGCTGGGCCAGCATGTCAAGGCGGGTCAGGTGCTGGCGCGGCTGGATGCACGTGACTACCAGCTCAGCGCCGATGCCGCGCGTGCCCAGCTGTCTTCTGCCACCACACAGCGTGACTTGGCCGATGCCAATGCCAGGCGCTTTCGCACGCTGCGGGCGCAGAACTTCATCAGCGCCGCCGAGATGGAGCGCTATGAGGCCAACTTGAAGGCCGCTCAGGCATCGCTGGATCAGGCCAAGGCTCAGCTGTCCAGCCAGTCCAACCAGGAAAATTACACCCAACTGCTGGCCGATGCCGATGGCGTGGTGACCAGCGTGGATGCAGAGCCTGGTCAGGTGGTGGCCGCAGGCACACCCGTGGTGCGCATTGCACTCGATGGCGCACGGGACGCGGTGTTTAACGTGCCCGAAGACCGCCGAAGCGCCATCAAGCCCGGGCAGGCCGTCAAGGTGCGCCCCTGGTCTGATGAGTCTCGCCTGATCGATGCGCAGGTGCGCGAGGTCGCCGCCAGTGCTGATGCGGCCACGCGCACCTATCTGATCAAGGCTGCCTTGCAGGGCACCGATTTGCCTGCGCTGGGCTCAACGGTACAGGTCATACCCGCAGGCATGGGTGCGGGCAAGGAGGCGGTGGGTGCGCAGGTCATCAAGCTGCCGACCACGGCTTTGCGCCAGGAAGGTGACAAGGGTCAGGGCACGGCGGTGTGGCTTTATGACGCGGCCAGTGGCTCCGTCAAGCTGCAGCCGGTGCAAGTCGGTGCCGCGGATGGTAACGAGGCGGTGATTGCCTCTGGCCTGCAGCCGGGTATGCAGGTGGTGGCCACGGGTGTGCATGTGCTGACGCCGGGGCAAAAAGTCACCGTGTACCGCGATAAATATGCCAAGCCGGCTCAAAATTCACAGCCAAATCAGCCTCAAGCGCAGACAGGTGGAGCACAAGCAGCTCCTGAAACAGAAGCGAAGGCCCAGCCAGCAGCAGCCGTGGAGGCTGGCAAATGAGCGGCGGAGACAAGCATAAGATAGGCGGTTCGCACTTCAATCTTTCCCGCTGGGCACTCGATCATGTGGCACTGACGCGCTACTTCATCGTTGTGCTGATGGTGCTGGGCTTTGCGGCCTTTTTCCAGCTAGGGCAGGATGAAGACCCGCCGTTCACCTTCCGCGCCATGGTCATTCGTACCTACTGGCCCGGTGCCACGGCGGAGCAGGTGGCGCAGCAGGTGACGGACAAGATCGAGCGCACGCTGCAGGAGGTACCTTACGCTGACAAGATCAGCAGCTACTCCAAGCCCGGCGAGTCGCAAGTCATCTTCCAGGTCAAGGACTACTCGCCGCCCAAGGAGGTGCCGCAGCTCTGGTACACGGTGCGCAAAAAAGTGGGCGATATGCGCTACACCTTGCCGCAGGGCGTGCAAGGGCCGTTTTTTAACGACGATTTTGGCGATGTCTACGGCGTGATTTACGCGCTGCAGGCCAAAGGCTTCAGCTACGCAGAACTGAAAACGCTTGCTGACGATGTGCGTCTGCAACTGCTGCAGGTGCCCTATGTGGCCAAGGTGGAGCAGTTTGGCGTGCAGGACGAGAAGGTCTACGTTGAGCTGTCACACCGCGCCACGCAAATGGGACTGAACCTGAAGCAGGTGCTGGACCAGCTCAACCAGCAAAACGCTGTGGCATCGGCTGGCATGCTGCAAACACCTGCTGAAACCATCGTGTTGCGTGTGCAAGGTCAGTTCAACGATCTGAATCAGCTGCGCGAAATGCCGATTGCCGGCCCGGGCGGTGCCCAGTTCAGACTGGGTGATATTGCCGAGGTGCGTCGTGGCTACGCCGATCCCGCCAATGTGATGGTGCGCTTTCAGGGCGAGCCTACGGTGGCGCTGGGCGTCTCCATGGTCAAGGGCGGCGACATCATTGCCCTGGGCAAGGCGCTGACGCTGACGACAGATCGCATCGCCAAGAATCTGCCCGTGGGCGTGACGCTGAACAATATGCAGAACCAGCCCAAGGCGGTGGCGGATTCGGTCAGCGAGTTCCTGCAGGTGCTAGTCGAGGCGGTGGTCGTCGTGCTGGCCGTGAGCTTTCTGAGCCTGGGTCTGCACAAGCGTCAGGGCCAGAATCCGCTATGGAGGCGCTGGTATATCGACCCTCGCCCCGGTCTGGTGGTGGGCATCACCATTCCGCTGGTGCTGGCAGCCACTTTTCTGGCCATGTGGTACTGGGATATCGGCTTGCACAAGGTTTCGCTGGGCTCGCTCATCATTGCGCTGGGCCTGTTGGTGGACGACGCCATCATTTCTGTGGAGATGATGGTTCGCAAGATGGAAGAGGGCTACGACAAATACCGCGCCGCCACCTTCGCCTACGAAATCACGGCCAAGCCCATGCTGACCGGTACGCTGATTACGGCGGCGGGCTTTTTGCCCATTGGCATGGCCAAGTCCATGACGGGGGAATACACCTTTGCCATCTTCGCGGTGACGGTGATTGCGCTGGTGCTGAGCTGGTTTGCCTCGGTGTACTTCGTGCCTTATCTGGGGCTGCTGCTGCTCAAGAAGCCGCCGCATGCGGCCAAGCTGCCGCCCGAGGTGGCCTCTGGCGAGGTGTCTGCCGAAGAAGCAGGCATCAATACCAATGCCGGTGAGCACGAGCTGTTCAATACGCCGTTCTACAACCGCTTTCGCCGCATGGTGAACTGGTGTGTGGAGCACCGCTGGCTGACGATTGGCGCCACGGTGCTGGTGTTTGCGCTGGGGCTGGTGGGCATGGGCAAGGTGCAGCAGCAGTTTTTCCCGGATTCCAGTCGCCCTGAGGTGCTGGTCGATATCTGGTTCCCGGAAGGCACGGCACTCAGTGCCAACAAGGAAGTGACACTGCGCGTGGAAAAGCGCTTTCTGGAGCTGGACGGGGTGGACTCGGTCAGCGAATGGATTGGCTCCGGGGCGCCACGCTTTTATCTGCCGCTGGATCAGGTGTTCCCGCAGAACAATGTCTCTCAGTTCATTCTGGTGGCCAAGGACTTGAAGGCGCGCGAAGAAATTCGCAAAAAGCTGCCGGCCTTGATGGCCGAGGAATTTCCCGAGGTGCGGGCCCGCTCCAAGCTGCTGCCCAATGGTCCGCCCGTGCAGTATCCGGTGCAGTTCCGCGTAATGGGGGCTGACCCGGCCAAGTTGCGCGCCTATGCCGATGATGTCAAACAACTCATGCAGGCCAACGCTGATATGCGTGGTGTGAATGACAACTGGAACGAGTCCGTCAAGGTCATTCGTCTGCAGGTGGATCAGGACAAGGCGCGCGCTCTGGGGGTGACCAGCCAGTCGATTGCCGAAGCCACTGGCATGAATTTCAGCGGCACTACTGTGGGCCAGTTTCGTGAGGGCGATAAGCTGATTGACATCGTAATTCGTCCGCCCAAGCAGGATCGTGATGCCATCACGGATATCGCTGGTGTCTACGTGACCACCAGTGGCGGCAAGTCGATTCCGCTCACGCAGATCGCCAAGCCTGCCATGGTTTGGGAGCCTGGCGTGATGTGGCGTGAAAAGCGCAACTTCGCCATCACCGTTCAAGGCGATGTGCGCGAAGGCCTGCAGGGTGCGACGCTCACCAATGAGTTGCTGCCGCAACTGCGCAAGATGGAGGCGACTTGGCATGCCGCTGGTGATGCTGGCTATCGCATCGAAGTCGCCGGCGCGGTGGAGGAAAGCTCCAAGGGTGCGGGCGCTATCGTGGCTGGCATTCCGGTGCTGCTGTTTTTGACGTTTACGCTGCTTATGCTACAGCTGCGCAGCGTCAGCCGTTCGCTGCTGGTGTTTATCACCGGCCCGCTGGGTGTGCCAGGCGTGGCTGCGGCCTTGCTGTTGCTGAATCGCCCGTTCGGCTTTGTGGCGCTGCTAGGCGTCGTGGCCTTGATGGGCATGATTCAACGCAATTCCGTCATCTTGATTGACCAGATCGAGACCGGGCGTGCGCAGGGCGTCCCCGCGTGGGATGCGATTGTGGAAGCAGCGGTTCATCGTCTGCGCCCCATCGTGCTGACGGCTGCTGCTGCAGTGCTGGCCATGATTCCGCTGTCGCGCAGTGTGTTCTGGGGTCCTATGGCTGTAGCCATCATGGGCGGGCTGATTGTGGCAACCGTTCTCACGTTGCTGGCGCTGCCAGCTATGTACGCGGCGGTGTTTCGTATCAAGAAGGAAACTGCCTGACCCCCCTTTGTGCTGAAGGCTGCCGATTTGCGGCTAGAATCTGCGCCTTGACCTCAGTAAGCGTAAATTTGCGAATTACTGACCGCGCGGGTGGCGAAATTGGTAGACGCACCAGGTTTAGGTCCTGACGGTGGCAACACCGTGCCGGTTCGAGTCCGGCTCCGCGCACCAGATACCGGCAGTTCATGCTGCCAAGAGCCCGCAACCTCAAACAAGGTGCGGGCTTTTTCTTTGCTGCACAGGTTTTTTGCGAAGCCTGGGTCAGCTTTTCAGGCAAACCCCTTATGTCCGATGACGGAGCCAGCGCAGCTGCTCGTTATAATGGTCGGCTTCGCCTGTTTCTGATTTGAATAAATGCCCGGCGCCAGACGCGGGGCTCATTACCGGAGCAGGCTTCGGAAAATTTGTGGTGCCGCATGACGCTAGATGTGCGCGCACTGTGACTTTGCGCAATACGGTGCGGGTTGCACAGCAATCTGCACGGTCCTCATCCCTCTTAGGAAAAATCATGGCCGTTAACGTTGAAACTCTTGAAAAGCTCGAGCGCAAGATCACGCTGAGCGTGCCCCTGTCTGCTATCCAGGCCGAAGTGGATGCACGTCTGAAGAACGTTGCGCGCACTGTGAAGATGGACGGTTTCCGTCCTGGTAAGGTGCCGATGAGCGTTGTGGCTCAGCGCCATGGCTACGCTGTTCAGTACGAAGTGCTGAACGACAAGGTGGGCGAGGCTTTCGCGGCTGCCGTGACTGAAGCTGACCTGCGCGTTGCTGGTCAGCCCAAGATCACCGAAAAGGAAGGCGCTGCCGAAGGCGAAGCCCTGTTCGAGGCCGTGTTCGAAGTGATGCCTGAAGTCAAGATCGGTGATCTGACTGCTGCTGAAGTGGAAAAGCTGTCCACGAGTGTGGACGACGCTGCTATCGACAAGACTGTGGACATTCTGCGCAAGCAGCGTCGCACTTTCGTCGAGCGCGCAGCTAATGAAGCTGCTGTGGACGGCGATCGCGTGACTGTGGACTTCGAAGGCAAGATCGACGGCGAAACTTTCTCCGGCGGCAAGGCAGAAGACTTCCAGTTCCTGGTTGGCGAAGGCCAGATGCTCAAGGAATTCGAAGACGCAACCCGCGGCATGAAGGCTGGCGAGTCCAAGACTTTCCCCCTGGCTTTCCCCGCTGACTACCACGGTGAAGACGTGGCCGGCAAGACTGCCGACTTCCTGGTGACAGTGAAGAAGGTGGAAGCCGCTATCTTGCCCGAAGTGAATGCCGAGTTTGTGAAGACTCTGGGCGTGGACGGCGGTTCGGTTGAAGCCCTGCGCGAAGACATCAAGAAGAACCTGGAGCGCGAAGTGAAGTTCCGCGTTCAAGGCCGCAACAAGCAAGCCGTGATGGACGCTCTGGTGTCCGTGGCTGAGCTGGATTTGCCTAAGGCTTCTGTGCAAGCTGAAGTGGGTCGTCTGCTGGAAGGCGCTCGCGCTGAACTGGAACAACGCGGTATCAAGGACGCAGCCAAGGCTGAAATCCCTGAAGACATCTTCCTGCCCCAGGCAGAGCGTCGCGTGCGTCTGGGTCTGGTGGTGGCTGAGCTGGTCAAGACCAACGAACTGCACGCTACGCCTGAGCAGATCAAGGCTCACGTGGAAGAGCTGGCTTCCAGCTACGAGAAGCCTGAAGACGTGGTGCGCTGGTACTTCGGTGACCGCAACCGTCTGGCCGAAGTGGAAGCTGTTGTGATCGAAAACAACGTGACCGAGTTCGTGCTGGCCAAGGCCAAGGTGACGGACAAGGCGGTGTCCTTCGACGAACTGATGGGTCAGGCTTAATCGCTGTTGATCTATTGTCGGTACTTGCCCTAGGCCGGTACTGATAAGTTGAAAAGCGGGGCTTGTGCTTTTGCGCGCAAGCCCCATTTTCATTTCAGAATGCGGCTACAGTAGGCGCATAGCACTGGAGAAAACATGAGCGCATTGGATACACTGGGTTTGGGCATGGTTCCCATGGTCGTTGAACAGTCGGGTCGCGGTGAGCGCTCTTACGACATCTATTCGCGTCTGCTCAAAGAACGCGTGATTTTCCTGGTCGGTGAGGTCAATGACCAAACCGCCAATCTGGTGGTCGCTCAGTTGCTGTTTCTGGAAAGCGAAAATCCTGACAAGGATATTTCCTTCTACATCAACTCTCCTGGCGGCAGCGTGTCGGCAGGCATGGCGATTTTTGACACCATGAATTTCATCAAGCCAGATGTGTCCACGCTGTGCACAGGCATGGCTGCGAGCATGGGCGCGTTCCTGCTTTCCGCAGGCGCCAAGGGCAAGCGTTATGCATTGCCCAATGCTCAGGTCATGATTCATCAGCCTTTGGGTGGTGCGCGTGGTCAGGCCACTGAAATTGAAATTCATGCCCGTGAAATCCTCAAGACGCGCGAGCGCTTGAACAAGATTCTGGCGGAGCAGACGGGTCAGCCGCTGGAACGCATCCAGCGCGACACCGAACGCGACTATTACCTTTCCGCCGACGAGGCCAAGGAATATGGTCTGGTTGATCAGGTGATCAGCAAGCGTTCTTGAAATTGCTAGCGCCAAGCCCAGTCTCTGACTGGGCTGCAAGGCCGCTTCAATCAAAAATCTGATCGCTGTTCAAAGGCTTTCAGAGCTTGCTCGGCGGCGTTTGTCCCTGAAGGCATGCGCCGCCTTGTCTTTGGTTATCATTAATTTTCGTTTTTTCGTAACGAGGCATAGCCCCCATGGCCGATAAAAAAGGCTCTTCCACCGAAAAGAATTTGTATTGCACCTTCTGCGGCAAAAGCCAGCATGAGGTCAAGAAACTGATTGCCGGCCCGTCCGTGTTCATCTGCGATGAGTGCATCGACTTGTGCAATGAGATCATTCGCGACGAACAGCCTGCTGTCGACCCCAAGGAAGGTCGTGGAGATCTGCCTACGCCCGCAGATATCAAGAACAATCTTGATAACTACGTGATCGGGCAGGAGAAGGCCAAGCGTACGCTGGCTGTGGCGGTATACAACCACTACAAGCGCCTCAATCACAAAGATAAAGCTGGCAAGGACGATGTAGAGCTGACCAAGAGCAATATCTTGCTGATTGGCCCCACCGGTTCTGGTAAGACGCTGCTGGCTCAGACGCTGGCACGCCAGCTCAATGTGCCATTTGTGATGGCCGATGCCACCACGCTGACCGAAGCCGGTTATGTGGGTGAGGACGTTGAAAACATCATCCAGAAGCTGCTGCAAACCTGCGACTACGATGTTGAGCGGGCTCAGCGCGGCATTATTTACATCGACGAAATCGACAAGATTTCGCGTAAGTCTGAAAACCCCAGCATCACCCGTGATGTTTCGGGTGAGGGCGTGCAGCAGGCTCTGCTCAAGCTGATTGAAGGCACGATGGCCAGCATTCCGCCTCAGGGTGGCCGCAAGCATCCCAATCAGGACTTCCTGCAGATCGATACGACCAATATCCTGTTCATCTGCAGCGGCGCGTTTGCAGGGCTGGAAAAAGTCATCGAGAACCGCACTGAGGCTTCTGGTATCGGCTTTGGCGCTACCGTCAAGAGCAAGAAGCAGCGCTCTATCTCCGACATCTTCATGGAGATTGAGCCTGAAGACCTGATCAAGTTCGGCATCATCCCTGAGCTGGTAGGTCGCATGCCCGTAGTGACTGCGCTGGCTGAGCTGAGCGAAGAGGCGCTGGTGCAGATCCTGACTGAGCCCAAAAACGCGCTGGTCAAGCAGTACAGCAAGCTGTTGGCCATGGAAGGCGTGGAACTGGAAATCCGCCCTGCCGCCTTGAAGGCCATTGCTCGCAAGGCGCTGGCCCGCAAGACCGGTGCTCGTGGTTTGCGCTCCATCGTGGAGCAGTCGCTGATCAGCACCATGTTCGAGCTGCCAACCGCAGAAAACGTGGAAAAAGTCGTGGTGGAAGAAGCAACGATTGAAGACGGTAAAGAGCCGTTGCTGGTTTACCGCGAAGCCGCCAAAAAGGCTTGATACTGTAGCTGGCATGCAAGGCGCGTGACGAAAAGTCATCGCTTTGTAGCCGCAGGCTGAAAGGCAATGCCCCTGGTGAAGCAAAAACAATTTGTTGCCAGGGGTTGAAATACACCGGTAGGCGGACCATCTTCCGCTGAGAAACCGAGGATATCTATGTCTGCAAAAAAACCTTTGCCTTCTACCGAGCTGACTCTGCCACTGCTGCCGTTGCGCGATGTAGTGGTGTTTCCGCATATGGTGATCCCGCTGTTCGTGGGGCGCGCCAAGAGCATCAAGGCTCTGGAGCTGGCCATGGACGGCGACCGTCGCATCATGCTGGTGGCGCAAAAGACGGCGTCCAAAGATGAGCCTGCTGCTGAAGACATGTTTGATGTGGGCTGTGTGTCCACCATCTTGCAGATGCTCAAGCTGCCCGATGGCACCGTGAAGGTGCTGGTCGAAGGCCAGCAGCGCGCCTTGGTCAAGCTGATTAATGACGAAGATACGCATTTCACAGCCTCCGTCGCGCCTGTTGAGTCAGTGGGCGAAGGCGCACATGCGCAAAGCGAAATCGAAGCGCTGCGCCGTGCGGTGACACAGCAGTTTGACCAGTACGTCAAACTCAACAAGAAGATTCCTCAGGAAATTCTGACCTCTATCGCCAGCATCGACGATGCAGGTCGCCTGACCGACACCATTGCGGCCCACCTGCCATTGAAGCTTGAGAGCAAGCAGGCCGTTTTGGACCTGGTGGACATCAAGGAGCGTCTGGAAAACCTGTTCGAGCAGCTTGAGCGCGAGGTAGACATCCTCAACGTCGACAAGCGCATCCGTGGCCGCGTCAAGCGTCAAATGGAAAAGAACCAGCGTGACTTCTATCTGAATGAGCAGGTCAAAGCCATTCAGAAGGAGTTGGGCGAAGGCGAAGACGGCGCAGACATCGAAGAGATCGAAAAGAAGATCAAACTCGCCAAGATGCCTGCCGAGGCGCGCAAGAAGGCAGAAGCGGAGATCAAAAAGCTCAAGCTGATGTCACCCATGTCGGCAGAAGCGTCGGTGGTGCGTAACTACATTGAAGTGCTGACGGGTCTGCCTTGGTCCAAGAAGACCAAGATCAAGCACGACCTGGCCAACGCCGAAGAAGTGCTCAACGAAGATCACTTTGGCCTGGATAAGGTCAAGGACCGCATTCTTGAGTATCTTGCAGTGCAGCAGCGCGTGGACAAGGTCAAGGCGCCCATCCTGTGTTTGGTAGGGCCTCCTGGTGTGGGTAAGACCTCGTTGGGGCAGTCCATTGCCAAAGCCACGGGGCGCAAGTATGTGCGTATGGCGCTTGGCGGCATGCGTGACGAAGCTGAGATTCGCGGACACCGCCGTACTTATATCGGAGCCATGCCGGGCAAGGTGTTGCAGAGCCTCGAGAAAGTGGGCACACGCAACCCTTTGTTCCTGCTTGATGAAATCGACAAGCTGGGCATGGATTTCCGCGGCGATCCATCGAGCGCCTTGCTGGAAGTGCTGGACCCCGAGCAGAACAACAAATTTGGCGACCACTATGTGGAAGTCGACTTCGACCTGTCTGACGTGATGTTTGTGGCGACTTCTAACTCTATGAACATTCCTTCGGCGCTGCTGGACCGTATGGAGGTGATTCGTCTGTCGGGCTATACCGAAGACGAAAAAACCAATATCGCCATGCGCTACCTGCTGCCTAAGCAGATCACCAACAATGGTGTGAAGGAGAGCGAGCTGGAGGTGACCGAGTCCGCTATTCGTGACATCGTGCGCTACTACACCCGTGAAGCGGGCGTGCGTTCTCTGGAGCGCGAGCTGTCCAAAATTTGCCGCAAGGTGGTCAAGGGATTGCAACTGGGCAAGCTCAAGCCTCAGGTCGTGGTGAATGCCGACAACCTGAATGACTACTTGGGTGTGCGCAAGTTCAGCTACGGCCGTGCGGAGCATGCCAACCAGGTGGGGCAGGTGGTGGGTCTGGCCTGGACGGAAGTGGGCGGCGATTTGCTGACCATTGAAGCGGCCATCATGCCTGGTAAGGGTGTCATCACGCGTACCGGCTCGCTGGGCGATGTGATGAAGGAATCCGTGGAAGCCGCCCGTACTGTGGTGCGTAGCCGCGCACGCCTGCTGGGTATCAAGGATGAGGCCTTTGAGAAGAAGGATATCCATGTGCACGTGCCAGATGGCGCGACGCCCAAGGATGGTCCCAGCGCTGGTGCGGCCATGACCACGGCTTTTGTCTCGGCGCTCACAGGTATCCCGGTGCGTGCTGATGTGGCGATGACGGGTGAAATTACCCTGCGTGGTGAAGTTACGGCGATTGGTGGACTGAAGGAGAAACTGCTGGCCGCTCTGCGTGGTGGCATCAAGACTGTGCTAATCCCTGAAGAGAACGCCAAGGACTTGCAGGATATTCCGGATAACGTGAAGAGCGGTCTGGAGATCATTCCTGTGAAGTGGATTGACCAAGTTCTCAAGGTCGCTTTGGAGCGCGTGCCCGATCCTTTATCTGAGGAAACAGTGCCTGCTGTAGCCGCTGCGGATGCCAAGCCTACAGAGGCTGCAATCAAGCACTAAGCGTGTTTTTATGAAAAATGTGGCGTTTTTTCTGAGACCCCTCAGAACTGCGCTACAATTCATTCATCGCAGCAAACAACGTTGTACAATGTTGGGCTTCGGTAGATTTGCGGGAATAGCTCAGTTGGTAGAGCGATACCTTGCCAAGGTATAGGTCGACGGTTCGAACCCGTTTTCCCGCTCCAGATTTTTAGAATCTGTAGCAATACAGATTCGCATCAGAAGGTGAAGGCCTTTTGAATGCGGGAATAGCTCAGTTGGTAGAGCGATACCTTGCCAAGGTATAGGTCGACGGTTCGAACCCGTTTTCCCGCTCCAGATTTTTAGAATCTGTAGCAATACAGATTCGCATCAGAAGGTCCAAACTTTTTGATTTGCGGGAATAGCTCAGTTGGTAGAGCGATACCTTGCCAAGGTATAGGTCGACGGTTCGAACCCGTTTTCCCGCTCCAGTTTTTTGTGATGACGGCGCGATAGCAAAGCGGTTATGCCCCGGATTGCAAATCCGGTTAGACCAGTTCGACTCTGGTTCGCGCCTCCAATATTGATAGCAGTAAGCCCTGTAGATTCAACGATCTACGGGGCTTTTGCTTTTTGTCAATGGCTCCATAAACACGGACACCACGGCTGGGATATGCCTCAAAACGCCTCATTTGCGTAGCATTGCTACGCTGCCACGGATAGGGTAATCCGGGGCAGTCACTGCAAAGGAAGTGACTATGGCTAGACCGCACGGCAAAAAGTTCCAGGCTCGGATCATCGACAAACGCCTCCCCAAAGGAAAGCATTTCAAGACATTTCAAAGCAAAAGTGATGCTGAAAACTACGAAGATGAGGTGCGTGCATCGCTTAACCGGGGTGTTGTTCCTGCATTCATCCTTGATGAAGATGCCCCGGCCAATGCCAGTGCGTCTTATGTCCGGTCCGGAATGCTTGGCGATCTTGTCACCGCGTACAGAGAGCACAACGCATCCATCTCAGCGACTGATCGGGATCTATGTCAGATCCTGATGCACTACATCGAGAAGACCAAAATTCAAGATGTAACCTACCCTTGGCTTGAGTCGTTTGCGAAATTCTTGAGAGTTGATGAGAACCTGGCGCCTAACAGCATCCGCGGCCGCGTTGGCTGCCTTGGAAGGGCGTGGCGCTGGTATCACGCAGCTAATGAGATCGATGCACCAGACCCATGGGGAAAGCTCCCAGAGGGGTACTCAATCGTCACGAGCAAGAAAGAGATTGAGCAGATTCTGGCAAATGGAGGAGAGATCAAAGATGGTGCACCAAGAAATAGGCGTCTAGCTCCAGGCGAGTATGAAGCGATCATTGAGGTCCTTGACGGGCAGCGCGTCAAAGATGAAGTGACGCAGCCGCTCATCGCCAATCCAGAGATGAGAGTTCTATTCATATTGATCGCAAACACAGGGATGCGGCTTCGTGAAGCCTATCGTCTGCGGGTTTCATCATTTGTCGAAGCAGAAGGGGTTCCGCGTGGCGTGGCGATTGTTCAGACAACGAAAGGGCATCGCGGTAAAGCGCCGCCAAGAGAGGTTCCGATTTTGCAAATCGTCTTAAATGAGTTGAATCCATGGATTGAAAGCCTGGGCGATGGCGCTGATTTGTTGTTTCCCGGAGTTTGGGATGGCAGCAATGTTGAAGAAGACCTGAGAAAAACAAGCAATTCGATTGCCAGAAAATTCAAAAATGTTTTCAAACAAGCAGGAGCGATGGATCTAAACGAACACGATCTTCGTCATGAAGCTACATGCAGATGGTTCACCCTCAAGAATCCGGATGGGCCGGGCTGGTTCTATAACCAGTGGGAAATTATGAATTTAATGGGTTGGACATCGGACGCAATGATTGCCCGATACCTTTCACTGCGAGGCAGTTCTGCTGCTAGAGCAGCTAAGGCCGGCCTCTAACAGACAATCAAAAAATCTCCAAAACTAAATGAAGTTGGGCCGTGCTAAGGCGCAACTCAGGGTTTTGGAGATAAACGTCTAGACGTTCAAACTAAAAGCAACTCAACCAAGGTGCTTTATGAAAAACGTCTTCATACTCTTCGTTTTCTCTATGTTTTCAGCATTTGCAAATGCATCACCAACAAGCACACGTCTAATTAATGAGCAGAATATTGCTCAAGAATTTATTGATCATGGTGTCTGCGAGAAGCCAGGTTATGAGTATTTTCAGCTCATGAAGCTCAAAGAGCGCCCCGATGGTAAACACGATTACATCGTTCGCTCAAAAGAAAATTCATATGCTGGAGTTGTTGATATGCACAATGCGCGCGACACAATTGCGCGACAACTGCGCGGAAAAGATGTTGGCACTGTGTTTTGCTTCATTCTGGAGTAACTATGCTGAACGCTCCAGACAGAGCTTTTTTAGTCTACATTGTTAATAAAACAAAAGACCAAAAGCTCAATAAGCTTGTCTCAAAAATGTCGGACCACCGAACATTTTCTCTACCTTTTCAGAAGGAAAAATACGAGAAAATCGGTGCTGCTCGCAGAGAATTTGAGTCTCGCATACTTCAAAAAATGGAGCTAGATCCAGGCTTCACGCGAGATTTCATCGAGAAGGTTGGAGAAATGTCAGTAATGACATCTGAGCATGCAAATCTCGGAGCAATAGTAAATGGATTGCACGCAGCAGCTATTTCTCAGCTATCTGCAAGTGCAGCTCAGTCTGTAATTAATGACATTCTTGGTGAGCTATGAAGCGGGATCTTTGCAATACACTGCGCTCGAAGCACCCAAAACTCATCGGTAATGTGCCAATATCGTGTGGTGATGGCTGGTTCAATCTTATCGATGCACTGTGCCGAACTATTCAGTTTCAAATAGACAGGGGCATGGCAGAGCAGGTTTCGATCATAGATATTAAGTCCAAGCTTGGATCCCTAGACATTACTCTGTCCGGAAACACAAAAAAATTCACGCCTTTGCTGATGCTTGCAGCAAAAACATCTCGAAGCATTAGGGAATTCTAAGCGGCTTTTTTCTTACGAGTGCTTCCAAATTCGAAAGCTTTGGGCTTCCTGGTTTTGCCAATGCTGATGCTTTTTGAACTTGTTACGATTGCGAAATCGTTCGCTGCCGAAGTCGTTTCGGTGGCGAATGATTTTTCGTTTGCGGGTTTGGGGGATTTGGTTCGTGGGCGAAGATTTGCCTTGGCCAGTTCGTTGAGCTGGCAAAAAAGTGCATCTACAGGGAATATGTGTGAGCGCCCGAATTTAATAGATGGGAGCAGGCCCATGCGGGCTTTTTCTTCTATCGTTTTTTGTGTACAACCAAGCATTTCCGCGACTTGCTCGCAACTCAAGACATATTGAGCGAAATGGGCATTGTTCATCGGCATTTCCCTAAAATTGAAAATCATTGGAAATTGCGGTCTGAAGATGCTCAAAGTGCTTGAGTTGTATAACTATCAGTCCCATTTTTGATGGGTTTTTGCAAGTGACGCGCATTGCTAATGTAGCGTATTTTACGATTCTTGTCTCATTTGTGTGCAAATTGCGTGGTACTCGATTATTGCGCTCTTTCAATTCATAAAAATAGATTTCGAGCATCATGATTGGAGAGGACGGTCGTTCTTCGTCAATTGCAATCGTTATTGTTTATAAGGCATTGGGGCTGATTTTTGGACTTCAATAGCTCTAGCTATTCAAAATCCTCTAGCTGTTCCATAGATCTACATCAAAGCTTAAAGTGTGCGTACAATAAACTGGAAGATGTCCAATGCTACGAGGTGTAAATGAAGAGTGCTAGTGAAAACTTGAGTAAAAATAAAAAGCGTTCAAAATTGAATCGATCTTTTTTCGCTATCTCACTTGATGCTATTAATTCGATAGCTGGGTTGGAGGAGCCACTAGCAGCACTCATTGCGTATGTCGTTATTTGCGGCGGTATAGATAACAGTAAGTGCACTATTGGGAGTGGATTTAAGGTATCTACACACGCAGAGAGAAGCATTTCAGAAAGATCAAAAATCCTGAAGCATTCAGATATTCAGAATTCTATTGAGAAATTATGTGGAAAAAATTACATTTTTGATAAGCGTCCAAAAAATATTAAATTTTCTCCAGGATCAATAACCTTTGAGATTCCAGAGGAGAAAAATCAAAATTACTTAAATATATCAGGAGAATTTTTAAATAAAATTTCCAATCGTGGTTTAAAAGATAATAATATTAATAAATTAGCTGAATTGCTTGATGCTTGCCGGGCAACACATGATATATGTGCAATAAGCTTGTCTCAAGCTAGATTAGATGCTCTAGTTTTATTTTTGAATTTGTTAAAAATTCAAGATTTCAGTAAATACTCTGGAGTTAATCCACGAGTTTTTTCTGAAAGAATGCATCACTGTACTGATTCTGAAATTTTTGAAGAGTTTTCTTTTTGTCCAGAAATTGATGAAGAAGATGACTGGTCAATAGTCTTTTCTCGTTATAAAAAATGTGATTATTCTGATCTAAATGAGATGTCAAAATTGTTGGAAAACGTTTGGCGCTATGAAGATACTGATGCTACTTTACTTCAAAGATGTCATCATGCTTTTTTAATTTTGAAAAAGTCTAAGTTGATTTATTATTCATATGTGTTGTGGAATTTTGATCCCTTAGTTAATTTGATGAAAAGAATAACTGGAGATGAGGTGATTTCTTGTATCTACGTATCATCACCCTCTAATATAAATTCTGAGGCGTATGCTATTAATGAAATGGACAATGTTCTTGTAACTAGTGGTGCACTGGCAAGCAGCGATTTTTGGAAGCATGATAGAGATGATGGAAAGCATAAATTTCTATTCGCTAACAGCAATGTGTATAGATATATGATTCCAAAAAAATTTTTAAACAGCTGGTGCCTGTTACGGCAGATAAGAGTTAGATGCTGGTCTTCTGCCCAAAATGAAATTGTTGGAATAAATGATGATAGAAAAAGAACTGAAAGTTATATTTCGGATATTCAACGTCATTTTTTAGGTGATGATGATTGATCTTTTCATCGCATCTTAATTATTTTGCTATATAAACCATAGCTCCCCCCCCAATCTGCGCTTCCCCCCCCCCTCATGGGCGAATATTCAATTAAAAATTAGGAGTGTTTCCTGATTTTTTGGTTATCGTGTAAATCTTGGATGGCTCTGCAGCGATTCAGAGAACTCCTCGGTCATAGATTGGGCTACTCCTCTCATGAGATCTGGATTTGCCGCTCGTTGTGTCAACGGATGTACGCGTCTGTTATGGGGCAAGATCATTCATCTGCAGGAACGGTCCGGATTGTCTGAACATGTACTGGCTAATGGAGAACATCTGGTAACCTAGCAATCCGCTATCGTTTTACTTACAGGAGCGCGCCTATGGCCGCCAGCAAATCAGAGGTCGTCAGTGTCCGCGTTGAGCCTCCCATTAAAGCCGCCATGCAAGTGGCTGCAGAGAGGGAGATGCGCAGCCTGGCCAATATGTTCGAGGTGATGGTGGTTGCTTATTGCCGTGCGCAGGGTTATCCGCTGGAGGGCGTTCCTGCCGAGACATTGCCTCATACGGTGCAAACCGTGCGTGGCAACGTGCCAGGAAGTGCCGCGTGACTGAGCAGCGTAAGGCACTTCTAGCCCAGCTAGGTTTTCGTTTTGGCATCAACGGTCCGCATGCGGCACGAACCATGATGCTGGGTGATCTGAGCTTGCTGCTAGCCCATACCTCGCAAGCATCCTCCCGTACTGACTATGTTGCAGCCGTGGTTGAAGGCAATGTTTTGGGTAAACCTACTCGCAAGGCGCGTCAATTGGCTGCGCGGCATATGGCAACACTGTATGCGCTTGATCCGAGTAGCCCCATTTTTCGTGCGCTGCGGCGTTTATGGCCATACGCCGAAGCAGCTCAGCCGCAGCTTGCGCTGGTTGCCGCTTTGGCGCGAGATCCCTTGCTACGCAGTACCCAGTCCTTCATTCTGGGGCAAAGCGTTGGCGCTGCTGTGCCGCGTGAAGCGTTGCAAGGTGTTCTCGCAAGTGTGTATCCCGATCGCTTCAGCTCCGCATCCTTGCAGTCTTTCGCGCAGAACATTGGCGGCACCTGGACTGCGGCAGGCTTGCTGCAGGGCAAGGTGCGCAAGACCCGCGCAGCCATCCATCCTCACCCTGAATCGGTTGCATTGCTGCTGTTCCTTGGCTACTTGGAAGGGTTGACGGGACAGCGCCTGTTCTCATCCGGCTGGATGGACTTGTTGGGTAGTTCCGCCGAAGAGTTGGAGGCGCTTGCCAACGCTGCATCGCACCGGGGATTGCTTGTCTTCATGAATGCCGGCGGCGTCAAGGAAGTCCGCTTTCCTGGTTACCTCACCCCTGAAGAAGAACGTATCCGCCAGGAGGCTTCACATGTCGTCTAAGGTCGCTAAGCTAGTGTCTGTCTATCGCCAGCACCTCACTGTGCCCTGGCAGGCCGGGCTGGCCGCCATTCAGCGCGTAATTTTTGCGGTTTACGACAAATCCGACGAATTACGACTGCGTGCTAATGTCGAGGAATTTGCCTTGGCTACCCAGCAGGCGGACAAACAGTGGCTGCTGCTGGACATTACCCTGGCCTTCCCAGAATGGATGGCAGCCCAGGAGTACCGTGATGCCTACTTTGAATCGCCCGAAGACCTCGCAGGCTACCAGGCTGGAGAGCTGACCGAATTCATTGCAGACCTCACTGCTAGGCTCAAAGCGCGTATCGCAGCAGAAGCCGGGCCGAATACCGTGGTGGCGCTACTGGGCGTGGGCGCATTGTTCGGTGTGGCTCGCGTGTCCTCATTGGTCGAGGGCGTTAAGGATGCCGTCGATGGCCGTCTATTGGTGTTCTTTCCAGGCGAATATCACCCCGAGACTCACAGCTACCGCCTGCTAGACGCACGCGACGGCTGGAACTACCTTGCTGTGCCGCTACTGGCCCAAGGCTGACCTTATACCCAACATCATCGAAGCAAAAAACAACCATCATGCTGAACCGGGACATCTATAACAAGCCGCCGCAGGAAAACCGCCTCGTCAACAACGGCGTGGCTGAAGTTTCAGAAGATCACTCCACTGCCGCCCAAGCCATTCTGCGCTACGAATTGGAAACCTTCGTCTGCAACGGCCAGTACGAGAAGGGGATGGAGACCATCCTCGATAAATTCCTGCTCAACTTGGATACGGGAATCGAGCAGCCGGGGGTATGGATCTCCGGCTTTTATGGCAGCGGTAAGTCCCATTTGGCCAAGATGCTGCGCACACTCTGGACGGATTACGAGTTCACGGGCGGTGCCACCGCCCGCAGCTTGGCCACGCTGCCGACGGGTGTGTTTGAACAGCTCAAGGAACTCAGCACCCATGGCAAACGCCACGGTGGGCTGCATGCCGCAGCGGGTAAATTGGGTGCGGGCGCTGGGGATAAAGTACGACTGGCGCTGCTGGGCATCATCTTCAAGTCCAAAGGACTGCCTGAGCAATACAACCAGGCTCAATTCGTACTTTGGATGCGCCGCGAAGGCATCCTGTCTCTGGTCGAAGCCGAGCTGATGACGGCGGGACGGTCTTTGGCGCAAGAGCTGCCACACATGTATGTCTCCGGCCCCTTGGCCAAGGGGCTGCTTAGCGCACGCCCGGACTTGGCACACACCGAAGCCGACGTGCGCAAGCTGCTCAAGGAGCAATTTCCCCAGGTGCAGGACGTCACCAGTGAGCAAATGACTGCTGCCATCGAGGCTGCGCTCATGGATGGCGACAAGTTTCCGCTTACGCTCGTGGTGCTCGATGAAGTGCAGCAATACATTGGTGCAGACGCAGAAAAAGCCTTCCAGGTGCAAGAAGTCACCGAAACGCTGTCCAAGCACTTCAACGGCAAACTGCTGTTTGTGGGCACCGGCCAATCAGCACTGTCGGGCATGCCCAATCTGCAGCGCCTGATGGGCCGTTTCCCTGTGCAGATCATGCTGGGGGACTGGGACGTGGAGAACGTCACGAGGCAAATCATTCTGGCAAAGAAGCCCACAGCACAACCCCAGGTCGAACAAGTCTGGCGCGACAATTTGGGGGAAATCTCTCGTCATCTGCGTGGCACCAAGCTGGAACACGTCCCCGACGACGAAAGCGTGATGACTTCCGACTACCCGTTGCTGCCTGTACGCCGCCGCTTCTGGGAACGGGTGCTACGCACTATCGACACCACGGGCACAGTCTCGCAACTGCGCAGCCAATTGCGTGTGGTGCATGAGGCCGTGCTGGCCACCGCAGAGGCTCCTTTGGGCCATGTCGTGGCCGGTGACTTCCTCTACGACCAGATTGCTGCCAACCTAGTCTCTACTGCCCAACTGCCCAAAGAGGTATTTGAGAACGTGCAACGGCTGGCTGCGGGGGACGAGGCCGCCCAGCTCAAATCCAGGCTGCTCAAACTTATCTACCTCATCAACAAGCTGCCTGCTGATGCCGCCATGGACATTGGCCTCAAGGCCACCGAAGACGTGCTGGCTGACCTGCTGGTGACGAACCTGTCCGCAGGTTCAGCCGAGCTGCGCAAGCAACTGCCTGAACTGCTTGAAGAACTGCAGAGCAAAGACCGGCTGGTGATGGCCCTGGCCGGTGGCAACGGTACCGAGTACCGCCTACAAACCCGTGAGTCCAGCACTTGGTATGACGAATTCCGCGCTCAGGAGGCCGAACTCAAGGCCGCACCACAGCGTATAGAGCAAAAGCGTGCCGACCTTCTCAAGATCCGCTTGGGCGAGGTACTCAAGAAGGTACGCGTTGTACAAGGAGCAGACAACGTAGAGCGGCGCTTGATCCCGAGCTACGACGACCGCCTGCCTCGTGACCATGCCGAGAACCTCTATCTGTGGCTGCAAGATGGCTGGCAGACTGAAGAAAAATCCGTGCTTGCTGAAGCCAAGGCTCTGGGCACCGACAACCCCAGCCTGTTCGCCTTCCTGCCCGCGCAGCATAAAACTGAGCTGGCCAACGCCATCGTTGCACAGGAAGCCGCACGCGCCACGCTACAGAAAAAAGGCGCACCTTCCACCGAAGAGGGTCGTGATGCCCAGCGCTCCATGGAAAGCCGCCAGCGCGCCGCCGAAAAGGAGCTGGCTGAGCTGCTGAATCAAATCCTCGCCGGCGCACGCATTTTTCAGGCGGGAGGGCAAGAGGTGCAAGACGGCAACGAGCTGGCTGAACGCATCCAGCAGGCAGCCCATTCATCGGCCATTCGCCTCTATAGCCAGTTCGATGCTGCCGATCATCCTCAGTGGAGCAAGGTGCTTGATGAAGCACGCAAGGGCAGCTTAGAAGCACTCAAGGCAGTGGGGCACACCCAGGAGGCTGACAAACACCCCGTCAGCCAAAAGCTCCTGGCCTACATCGGTCCTGGCAAAAAAGGCGCTGAAATCCGCGATCAGTTCGAAGCCCCGCCTCACGGCTGGCCGCGCGACGCCATCGACGGTGCGCTGTATGCGTTGCTGGCCGCAGGCCACATCAAAGCTACAGATGCCGCTTCCAAGCCCGTCGATGCCAAGAGCCTGGACCGCGCCAAGCTCACCCAAGCGAGCTTTCAGCGCGAAAGCGTCACCATCACACCGCCGCAGCTCATCAAGATTCGCAGCCTGTTCAGCGCTGTCGGCGTGCCTTGCCAACCCAAGGAAGAGCTGACTAAAGTCCCCGCCTTGCTGGCCAAGCTGCGCGAACAGGCTGTCCAAGCAGGTGGAACCGCCCCCGCCCCGCAAGCGCCCAAGCTCGACGCCCTAGAAGCTATCGAAGCGCAAAGCGGCAACGCGCAATTGCTAGAGCTTTTCACTCGCTACGATGAAATTGTGGCGCTCTCCAAAACCTGGAGCCAAACGGCGCAGGTGATCGCCCAACGCATGCCCGTTTGGCGCAAGCTGGGCGACTTGCTGCGCCACGCCAAAGCGCTGGGGCCTTATGCAGCATTGAAAGCCGAGGTGGATGCCATCGAAGCACAACGCAGTTTGTTGGCCGACCCTGACCCTGTGCGCCCGCTGCTGGACAAGGCCGCCGACCTGCTGCGCCAGGCCCTAAGCGCCAAGCTGGACACGTTTCAGCAAGTCTTCGAACAGCAGCAAGTACAGCTCCAGGCCGATTTCGACTGGGGCAAGCTCACCGAAGCACAACGCGACACCCTGCGCAACCAGCACCACCTGGCAGCACCCAACGCCCCCCTGTTAGGGATGCCTGAGCAACTGCAAGATGCGCTGGACGAATGCGATCTGGAGCACTGGGCTTCCAAAACTCAGGCTCTGTCCAGCCGTTTTGACGCCGCTCGCTATGCCGCCGCGCAACTGCTCAAACCCAATGTCGTCCACGTCACTCTGCCCAAACGCACCTTGAACGACCAGGCGGAGCTGCAAGCTTGGTTGGACGAAGTGCAAACCCTGTTGCAAGCCAAATTGCAACAAGGGCCGGTGTCGTTGTAAGCCCGGCGTTGAGGCACTTGGAGGCATATCGCATGAAACCCCTCAAGCCCTGGCTCTCGTTTGCCCAGCAGTTGGACGTGCTTCAGGCGCGGGGCTTGCAGGTGGAAGACCGCGTGGCCGCACTCGACTATCTGGAGCGCCTGGGCTACTACCGCTTGAGTGGTTACTGGTATCCCATGCGATCCATAGATGCCGAGGCATCCCGGCAGCAAGGCCGGGCCGTGCGCTCGGACAGTTTTGTCCCGGGAAGCCGCTTTGAAGACGTGGTGCGCTTGTACGTGTTCGATAAAAAACTGCGCTTGCTCGCCCTGGACGCCTTGGAGCGGATAGAAATGGCCGTGCGCGTGGATGTGGCCCACTTACTCGGTAAACGGGACCCAGCCGCTCATGAGAATCCGGACTGCCTGCACGGCAACTTCTCTAAAAAGCGTATCACCAAAGGCCCGAACGTAGGAAAAACAGAGCACCAGCTTTGGCTGGCCAAATACGAAACGCTTTTGCACCGTGCGCGCAAAGAACCCTTTGTGGTCCATCACCAGCAGCAATACGGGGCACTCCCTGTTTTGGCTGCGGTCGAGGTGTGGGATTTTGGCCTGCTCTCCAAACTGTTTTCGGGCATGCAATACGCAGACCAGCAGCAGATCGCCGCCATCTACGGCGCGCCGGACGGCCAGGCATTCGCGCAATGGCTGCGCAGCCTGAACTTCGTCCGCAATGTATCGGCCCATCACAGTCGCTTATGGAACATCAATGTGGTGGAGCGCGCCGCTGTACCTACAAGCTGGCCTGCCGAGGCAGACAATGCGCGCCCGTTTTTCTACTTCTGCTTGATGCGCCAACTGCTGGAGGTGATCTGCCCCCGCTCCACCTGGGACCAGCGGGTGCAAGCCTTGCTTCACGATGAATTTCCGCACGCAAATGCTCGGCTGTCGTTGCAAGATCTGGGCGCTTGTGAGGGCTGGGCGCTTGTGAGGGCTGGGCCAACTCCTTGCCCTGGAAGCAGAAGGCATAAAGTGCCGCCACAAATGAGAACCGACGCGTACACAAAGTGCAGAGGCGCCGGGCATATTGCTGGTAATCATACACGAGTGGCCAAGGCTCTTGAAGCCCGGCGCGCAGCCTGCAATCCACACGCTCTCAAAAAAACATAGCTATCTGCGCTTATCTAGAAAGCGTTTGAGCCATATTTCACTAAAGATTTTTTCATGCCCATAGCCCACGCAGCTCCCCTGCCCAAACCCTTACGCACCCAGCTAGAAAACACCGTCAAAGCCGCCCGCGACGTGGCCGAAAAAGCCGCGCAAGCCGCATTGACCCAAATGGCTGTAGGCGACGCAAAGGCGCCTGACTACCTCACCGACGACAAAAAAGCCCTGCGCCGCCGTCTGCGTGCCCATGGCCGCGCCTTGGGCGATGCGCTGGGTGCAGACGGCAGCCAAACCAACCGCCAACTGGGCTGGGAAGTGGCCTACCAGCACTGGCATCGCATGCTGTTTGCTCGCTTTCTGGCAGAAAATGGCCTGCTGCTGTGGGAGATTGGCGCCGCGGTGTCGCTGGACGACTGCGAAGCCCTGGTGCAAGAAACCGACCCCGCCATGAACCTGGGCGCCAAAACCCAGTGGGAGTTGGCCGGCAAGCTCGCCGCACGGATGTTGCCCCAGGTGTTCAAGCCCCAAAGCCCTGTGTTTGAGCTGGCCTTTGCCCCCGAGCACCAGCGCGAGTTGGAGCGCCTGCTGGCTGCCCTGCCTTTGGACGTCTTCCAGGCCAGCGACAGCCTGGGCTGGGTTTACCAGTTCTGGCAGGCCAAGCGCAAGGACGAGGTTAATGCCTCCGGGGACAAGATTGGCGCTGACGAGCTACCCGCCGTCACCCAGCTTTTTACCGAGCCCTATATGGTGGACTTTTTGCTGCACAACAGCCTGGGCGCCTGGTGGCAAACGCGCCACCCCGGCCAACCATGCCCCGTGTCGCTGAGCTACCTGCGTACCCTGGAAGACGGTACACCCGCTGCTGGCCCATTCGCCGCCTGGCCCGACAGCCTCAAAGACTTCAAGCTGCTCGACCCCTGTTGCGGATCTGGCCACTTTCTGGTGGCAGCCTTCCTCATGCTCGTACCCATGCGCATGGCCGCCGAAGGTCTGAGTGCGATGGACGCGGTGGACTACGTGCTGCAAGACAATCTGCACGGCCTGGAGTTGGACGCACGCTGCGTGGAGATTGCCGTGTTCGCATTGGCCCTGACTGCCTGGCGCTTTCCGGATGAAAATGGCGACCAACTGGGCGTACGCGCTGATATGCCTGCGCCGCAAATTGCCTGCTGTGGCTTGAAGATGAACGCCAGCGCCCAAGACTGGAGCGCGCTGGTGCCAGAAACGCTATTAAACAAAGAGCTGGTAGCGCAAGACCTGCGGGCACTACAGGCCGATTTTGCCCAAGCACCACTGCTGGGCAGTTTGCTCGACCCCGCGCGTAGCCTGAAGGACGACCTGGCTACCTCCAACGTGCAGACGCTGCGCGAACTGCTGGCCCAAGCGCTGGCCCAGGAAACCAGCGATGCCAACGCGTCCGATGGCGAGCTGCTGGAACTGGCGCTGAGCGCCCGCGGCCTGCTCGATGCCGCCCGTCTGCTGCAGGCGCGTTACCACCTTGTCATCACCAATGTGCCTTATCTGGCACGCGGCAAGCAAAACGATGCGCTGAAAAGCTACTGCGCCACCCATTACCCCGAGGCCAAGAACGACCTGGCCAACGTCTTTCTGGAGCGCTGTCTGGAGCTGTGCCGCAAAGAAGGCGCAGGCGTGGTGCAAATCGTCATGCCGCAGAACTGGCTGTTTTTGACCAGCTACAAAAAGCAGCGGGCTTCGCTGCTGCAGCGCGTGCAGTGGAACCTGCTGGCACGCTTGGGGCCGGGCGCTTTCGAAACCATCAGCGGCGAGGTGGTGCAGGCCGTGCTGCTCACCCAGACCCGCGCCCCGGCGCCGGAAGGCTTTGCGCTGCACGGCGTGGACGCCAGCGCGCTCAAGTCGGCGCCAGAAAAAGCGTTGTTGCTGCGCGAGGGCGCGGTGGTGGCGGTGAGCCAGAAAGGGCAGTTGGGGAATCCGGATGCGCGGGTGGCGTTGGAAGAAGCGTCTGAATTGCCGCTATTGGAGCAATTTGCTCGCTCATACCAAGGCATTACGACAGGTGACAACCTTCGCTACATCCAATGCTTCTGGGAGCAACGGCAGTGGGGGCAAGATTGGAAAAGCTTCCAATCGACTGGAGATGTGACCGCCCATTTTTGCGGTCGAGAGCAAGTGTTTCTTTGGGAGTGCGGCAAAGGAAGCCTTGCTAGTTCTAGTGCCGCTCGGGTTCAAGGTCAGGTTGCATGGAGTAGTCGGGGGATTGCCGTACGGCAGATGAGCGAGTTGCCAGCGACGCTGAACAGTGGTAGCCCGTGGGACATGAATAGCGCCACCCTAGTGCCGCTCGACGCATCGAACCTCCCCGCCATTTGGTGCTTCTGTTCCTCCCCCGAATACAACGAAGCCGTTCGCCAAATCGACCAAGCACTCAAGGTCACCAACGCCACGTTGGTCAAAGTCCCGTTCGACCTCGCCCACTGGAAACAAGTCGCCGCCGAGCGCTACCCTCACGGTTTGCCCAAGCCGTATTCCGACGACCCCACGCAATGGCTGTTCCATGGTCACCCTCAGCCCGCCACCGACCCGCTGCAAGTCGCAGTTGCCCGCTTGGTGGGCTACCGCTGGCCTGCGGAGCTGCAGGCAGCGGCATCGTCTGAATTACAAGCCAAATCGGACTCCAGCGCTTTACCAGAAAGCACTAGCAGCTATCGAAATAATGATTCCGCACTCGCTGCACCAGTACCCGGCAGCGCCGCCCCCATGGAGCTGTCTGACCAGGCCCACGTCTGGATAGCCCATTGCTCTACCCTGGCCGAGCACATCGACGACGATGGCATCTGCTGCCTGCCCTCGGTGCGCGGCGAGCCTGCGGCGCACGAGCGGCTGTTGAAGCTGCTGATCGCCTCCTGGGAAACCGTCGAGCCCGGTAGCTGGAAGCCCGCCGTGCTCGACAAGCTGCTGGCCCAAGCTGATTGCACAGGCAAAGGGCTGGATGTATGGCTGCGCGACAAGTTCTTTGAGCAGCACGCCAAGCGCTTTCACCACCGCCCCTTTGTCTGGCATGTGTGGGACGGCCTGAAAGACGGCTTTGCCGCGCTGGTCAACTACCACCAGTTCGACGCCCGCAAGCTCGATCGCCTAATCCACACCTACCTTGGCGACTGGATTCGCCAGCAGGAAATCGGCGTGCACGAAGGCGTTGACGACGCTCCCACGCGCCTCGCGGCGGCCCAAGATCTCAAGCGCCGCCTGGAGCTGATCGCCACCGGTGAGCCGCCCTACGACATCTTCGTGCGCTGGAAGCCCCTGGCCCAGCAGCCCGTCGCCTGGAACCCCGACCTAAACGACGGCGTGCGCCTGAACATCCGCCCCTTCATGACCGCCGAGGTGCTGCGCCACAACAAAAAGCCCAAGCTCAACATCACCTTGGACAAAGATCGCGGCAAGGACGTGGAAAGCGCGCCGTGGTTTGGTGTGTTTGGCGGTGAGCGCATTAATGACCATCATTTGACAGTGGCGGAAAAGAAAGCGGCAAGGGAGGCAGGCCGTGGCTGACTACGAAGGAATGCGGTGGTTCAAGTGCGACTTTCAGGTACAGACCCCAGAAGACGCAGCCCATTGGGGCGATGACGACACCAGGTTGCTGGAGCCCAGGCGGCCTATATCAGCACCTGCACTAGACTCCAACGGGCAAGGCAGTCCTGCAAAACCAGATGAGAGCCGCTTGCAAGAAATAGCCCGAGCGTATCTGCGCCGATGTCATGAATTGGGGCTTGAACTGATTGGCGTAACGGATCACAACTTTTCTCAGAAGACGGAGCAGCGTGATTGGTTTCTGACGCATCTTGTCGAGCAGAACAAAAGCGTTGCTAGAGACTTGGGGCGAGCGCCGCTTCACATCCTTCCTGGATTCGAGGTGGACATTGGGTACCACGTGTTGTGCCTGTTTGAGCCCGCGAAGAAGGCGAGCCATGTTTGGCGGGTGAACAAACTGCTTTGCAAGCTGGGACTGGATGAAAACGAGCGTTTTCGTCAGGGGCAACCCATGCCGTTGCGCCGGAATGGCGCTGCGATCAGCCTTAAAGAGTTGGTGGAACTGGTTCAGGACGAACATAAAGGCATCGTCATTGCGGCGCATGCCGATCAGAACGACGGGCTGCTGAACGATCCCCGGCATATGGAGGATTACAAGAACAAGCGGCTTCTGGCTCTGGAAGTAACTGCGAATCCGCCAGTACAACGGATTCTTGATATTGTCGAGGGGCGGGATCGGGCATGGGCACGACAGGACTGTCACCCCGCGTATGTGATGTCTTCTGACGCCAAGTCGCTTCGCAAAGACGCAGAAGGCAACCCGATAGCGAACTCGCTGGGCTACAGGCACACGTGGCTCAAAATGTCCAAGCCGTCCATAGAGGCGCTTCGGCAGGCTTTCTTGGATCCCCTTTCCCGTATTCAGCTGTTGGGTGGCCAGCCTAGCGATGTGTTGATACACCCGCGCATTACCAAAGTCTCAGTTCGTGGTGCGAAGTTCCTGGACGACCAGGAGGTCAATTTTTCGGAAGGCGTGAACTGTGTCATTGGTGGCCGTGGGAGTGGCAAGTCTTCATTGCTGGAATACCTTCGCTTCGCGCTGGAGGTAGATCAAACCGCCAAGCCTGACCCAGCTTCTTCGCTGGGCCGGAAGCGTGATCAGCTGATGAGATCGCTAGCGCAGCCTGGTGCTGAAATTCGGGTGTCGTTTCAGGCAGAGGGAGGTGTGGCCGACACCTTGGTCTATCGGCCATTCAACCCTCCAGCGACTCAACGCCAAATTGAAGGGCGGGAAGTTACTGACCTCCAAACCGTGTTACGGCTGCTCAGAGTGCAGTTCTTCAGCCAAGGGGAACTCAGCCGGATGACCGATGGCGAAGGGGGGCAGGCACAGGTGCTGGCGCTCATCGATGCCTCTTGCGGAAAGCCGCTTTCTGGGCTCCAAGTTGATGAACGCAAGCTGCAAGCAACAGCGAAAGCACTTTTTCAGGCGGCGCGTGACGAACAGCGCTTGGGAGCGGAAGTCAAGGCACTGAGGCAAGAGACTGTAGAAATCGACCGCCAGTTGCAAGCCCGCGCTGCTGTGCAAGGCGACTCAGTGCGCGATCAGCTTGCACGCAGGGCCAACCGACACTTGGATGAGATGTTCAGTGCAGCTGAACAGGTTTCAACCGATGTATCCGATTTGGTTGAGCGTCTGTCCACACAACCGACCTCTTTGCCAGATGAGGCCAAAGAGTGGCCTGCGGCTGATTGGTTCCGAACTGCAGACCGGGATCTGAGCGGTGCCAGAAATGACTTGGCGCAAGAGCTGAGCCAAGCGTTGCAGAAGTATCAAGGTGCTTTGGCTAAGGTTTTGGATGCGAATGCGCCAGCACTCGAAGCAATACAAACGGCTCAAGAGCAGTTCCGGGTGGCGTGTGAAGAAAAAGGTATTCGTCCTGGGGACATCGCTCGACTACAAGAATTGGAAGAAACTAAGCAAAGCCGATTGAAGCAGGTTCATGCTCGGGAGCAGGAACTGGAGAAAACCAGACAACAAGCAGCAGAGCTTCCAGCTGTTCTTGCGTCATTGCATGGCATATGGAAACGGCAATTTGCGCTTCGTAAGGAGACTGCTGACGAGATTCAGGCATCAGTAGCGTCTCAAACTGTTCGCGTTACGACGACGTACATGCGAGACAAAGCGTCGTTCGGCACTGCTTGGAAGCGTCTTGCGCCTCGTGATGGGCGTGGCAAGCTGGCCCGGCGGTGGGATGAATTGGGTGATGACCTTTTTCAGTCTTGGCTGGAACGTGGTACGGAAGAAAGCCCTTGGGAGACTGTGGAGGCTGGCCGAACGGATCCTCGGGCAATCCTGTATTTCACAGGTGGGCCACTTGGTGATGATTTGCAGCCTGCGCTTATCGCACACATCGATAGCATGGACGTGCGCCCGATTTGGGAGGAGGTACGTGTTACGCGAGTCAGTGACGGCATCGACGTGGAACTCTTGCGGGATGACCAGTCAACTGCTGGGAAGATGAGTGGCGCCCTCTCCGAAGGGCAGAGAAATACCGTGCTGCTCAATCTCATGCTTGCCCGTGGAGATGGCCCCATCGTTATCGACCAGCCCGAGGACGAGCTTGACTCAAGTTTTATCTACAAAACCTTGGTCAAAGATCTGCGCGCAACAAAGCAGCGGCGGCAACTCATTATTGCCACGCATAACGCGAATCTTCCCGTGAACGGTGATGCTGAGCTTATTTATGCGCTTGAGGCGCGAGACGGGAGAGGCAGGCTGCTGGCAGAAGGAGGCCTTGACAGGGCAGTGGTGGCCCGAGCAGTCCTAGACATTATGGAAGGTTCGGAGCAAGCCTTTAAACGTCGTAGCGAGAAGTATCACTTTTGATAATTAGCGAAGCTGGCGGTGCGGCCTGTCGGCAAGCGCCGGAAGCTTATGCATCATAAGCGTGAAGCATTAAAAACAAACACTAAAATTTATTTTTTTAGTGTGAATATAGTAGTATTAAAGCATGCTACCGCTTGTCGATTCATTTGCTGCATACGTTCAGCAGCTCACCGGGGAGGCTCCACATTGGTTGCCCTGGTCGGGAGTGTCTTTGCCGAGCTATCTGAGCCAGCGCTACGAGCCGCTACTGGCTTCCATTGCTGGTCGCACCTGGTTGGTGTTGTTGCTGCGTCAGCCAGATCTACCGTCTCCATTGCAGCTATCCAAGCAGTTGCAGCAGTTTCTTGCGCGCTTGCAACCCCAACCTGTTGGAGTGTGCTTGGTGGCTGAGCAATTGCCCCCATACCTGCGTACGCGCTTGATTGAGCTGGGGCAGCCTTTTGTAGTGCCTGGCCGCCAACTTTTTTGGCCTGCCTTGGGTAGTGCTGAGACGGTTCAGCGGCCACAACGCACAACTCCTCAAGCCGTGGAATCGCTGGGGCCAGTGGCACAGCAGTTGCTGTTAGCTCTTTTGTTAGGCCGTTTGCTTGCACCCATCACGATAGCTGTGACAGCAGAGCGGCTGGGATGCAGTGCTGCGAGCGTGAGCCAGGCTGTCAAGGCCTTGGAAGGCAGTGAGCTGGTGCAGTCTCAAACTCAGGGACGCGAGCGTGTTTTTTCCTTGCTAGATACCCCTGCTGTGATATGGGAGCGTGCTCGTCCTTTATTGCAGAACCCAGTACGCCAGCGTTTGCGAGTGCAGCAAGCGCTGTTGCCGTCTCAGGCATTAGCATGGTGTGCTGGAGAGACTGCATTGGCACAACACTCCAGCTTGGCAGCGCCTGCAGAACCGGTGTTTGCGTTGGCAAGCCGACAGTGGCGTGCCTTGGGGGTGGTCACGGTCCCTGTCCCTGTACCAGACGTCGGCACCTGCGTGCTTGAATTATGGCGTTATCCGCCGGAGGGGACGGCAGCACAAGGTGCTGTCGATCCTTTGTCTTTGTATCTGAGCTTGCAAGGTAGCCAAGATGAGCGAGTGCAATTAGCTTTGGATGAGTTGTTGGAGATCCTACCGTGGTAAGAGGTTTAGACGTTTTTGCACGTTTTTTTGCGGATGACGCATCGCGCTATGTACTGATTGGTGGTGTGGCTACGCACCTGATACTAGGGGAAGCTGGCTTGGCGGCACGTGCCACCAAGGATCTGGACATCGTGCTGTGTGTAGAGGCGCTGGATGCCGAGTTTGGCGCCAGACTATGGGACTTCATCCGTTTGGGTGGCTACGAAGTCCGCCAGGCAGGGGAGGCTGGGCGCTGCTTTTATCGCTTTGCCAAACCTAGTGATGCAACTTTCCCGGCCATGCTAGAGTTTTTTGCGCGTGAACCAGGTCATTTGCCATTGGCGGAAGGGGCCCACCTGACACCCGTGCCGTTTGAGCAGGCGGTGCAAAGCCTGTCCGCGATTCTTCTGGATGGCGATTACTACTCTTTTTTGCATGCACACGCTGTACGGCTTGCTGGTGTGAACGTGGTGACGGAAAAAGCCTTGATTCCCTTGAAGGCGCGCGCTTGGCTGGATTTGTCGGCGCGAAAGGCCGCTGACGCGAACGCTGTTGATGGAAAACACATCACCAAACACCGCAACGACGTGCTGCGGTTGGTGCAGTTGCTGGCTGACGGCGAGCACATCCAAGTGCCTGTATCGATTGCGGCAGATGTGGACCAGTTCGCCCAGGCAGTGCAGGGCCAAGTCACCGCCGATTTGCTGGGCCAACTGGATATTGCAGAAGCCCCCGCCACTTTGTTGGCGAGGTTGCGATCCTGCTTTGGAGTAACAGCACCATGACAACAACCAAGCCGGTAACGGTCTTACAAGCGCTGGCCCAGGCGTTGCAGCAGGCGCAGCGTTTCAACACGGGGGTGCAAGTGGCGCCCGCTTGCATTTTGTGGCCTGACAAGGATGGTCAGTGGTTGTCAGCCTTGCCTACGTTGCGCGCACAATTACCGCAACTGCTTACGCTGGGTGAATACGCCCCGCAGATGCGCTGCGGCCCGGCGATTTGGCTCAAAGCCGCGATTGCTGGGCTGTTACCAGATGGGCCTGGCGATAGTGTGCCGGTGGTGTACCTGCCGGGAGTCAGTCGGGTAGATCTGCGTGCTATCGAGTCTTGCCCGCGCTCTCTGCAACCGTTGGCTGAATTGCAGTACCGAGGCGTTTTCTGGAGCCAAGCCAACGCCAAGGATTGGACGGTCAGCGCGTTTTTGGCATCGAAGAATGGCGGGCTTGCTCTGGACGTTGCGCAGGACAAGGCGACACAAGAGGCTTTGAGCCAGGCCCTGCAAGTAGGCGTATTGCTGGAGCAGCCTGTGTCCGCGCTTCAGGGGCGGGCCATCAATGCCGAGTGGTTGCTCGGCTTGTTGGCGCCCAATCCTATGCGTGACTTGCTGCAATGGATGAACGCACCAGAAGCCATGCGGCAGCAATGGAGTGCTGTGCTGTGGGATGTGTTCGTAAAGCGCTGCAAAGCCGATTTTGGTTTTGATCCGTTGGCTGATGGTGTGTTGACGGCGGCAGAGCTGCTGGCCAGTAGAGATGGTAAATGGGGCATGGTTTGGGCCCTCTACCAAGACTCATTTGCCAGCTTTCCTAACATCTATGCATTGCTGGAAAAGGTTGCGCCACCACAGTTGGGTCTGTTTCCGGATCAGAAATTGTTATCGGGCTACCCACAGGTCAATGAGCAAAATGAGGTGGACTTGCGCCGGGCACTGTCCGACTGCGTGAGTATGGATGCGGCACAGGCACGGACCATGCTCGCGGCGGTGGAACTGGAGCATGGCACTCGCCGCTCTTGGGTATGGGCGCGTATGGGGTATTCGCCTTTGGCTATAGCCCTGGAGCATCTCGCGCGAGTAGCCCAGCAAAGCACGCTGTTGCCCATTGGGCAGACGCCGACCGAATTGGCCGACAGTTATCAGCAAATGGGGTGGCAGGTCGATCAGGCTGCTTTGCATGCTTTGGCGGCTGTGCACACCAAGGCAGATGTGGAGGCTGTCGGCCTTGCATTGCGTGCGATGTACTTGCCTTGGCTGGATGAAGCGGCCAGGCGCTTGCAAGAGGCCGTCAAGAAAGCGGGTGGTCTGTATCCGGCGCAAGGCGCAGATAAGCCAGGTGTGGAGGGCGTCTGCACTGTCTTCGTGGATGGCTTGCGTTATGACGTGGCAAAGCTGCTGGAGCAGCGGCTGTCGGCTCTGGGGCCTACGCGGCTTTCGGCGGGATGGACCAGCATGCCATCGGTGACGGCATCTGGCAAAGCGTGGTGTTCGCCAGTGGCGGCATTCATTGCGGGTAGCGCAGGGGATATCGATTTCCAGCCCAGGGTCAAAGCAGATGGCAGGCCGCTGTCTGGCCACAATTTTCGCAAGCTGCTTGGCGAGCATGGTGTCCAAGCTCTGGATAGGCATGAGCGTGGTGACCCACAAGGGAGTGCATGGACGGAGGCGGGCGATCTGGATCACTACGGACATGCGCATGGCATTCGTTTGGCCCGAGACATGGACACCCAGCTCAATCAGGTGGTTGAGCGAGTGGCGGAACTGCTCGACTCTGGGTGGAGGCATGTCCGAATCGTGACCGATCACGGCTGGCTGCTGATGCCAGGGGGCTTGCCTAAAGCCGAATTGGCCAAGCACCAGGCAGAAACCCGTTGGGGGCGCTGCGCCGTGCTCAAGGACAGTGCGCATGGCACGGATCTAACCTTTGGCTGGGACTGGTGCAAAGAGGTGCAGGTGGCGTATGCACCCGGTGTTTCTAACTTTATAGCCGGTGCTGAATATGCCCACGGAGGTGTCAGCTTACAGGAGTGCCTGGTGCCGATACTGGAATTGGATAGGGGGGATATCGGGGACTCTCTAGCAGTCGCGAAGATTCAGTCGGTCACGTGGAAGGGGCTGCGCTGCGTGGTGCTGGTGGAAGGTGCAGCAGCGGGATGGCAGGTGGACATTCGCACCAAAGCTGCCTTGGCCACCAGCTCACTGGTTGCGAGTGTCAAGCCAGTGGATGGCGGGAAGGCCAGTTTGGCTGTGACGGATGATGAGCAGTTGGGGGCAGCGGCGGTTGTGGTGGTGCTGGATGCCAAGGGGAAAGTCATGCACAAGCAAGCGACCACGGTAGGGGAAAAATAATGATCCAACTAGATGACCTTGACCATAAGGCAACTTCGGCCTTTGAGGGCTATGTGGTACGCAAGGATTTGGTTCGCACCTTCAGCCGCCAGTTTCCGGTACCTACCTATGTTGTAGAGTTTTTACTGGGGCGCTACTGCGCGACGACCGATGAAACCGAAATCCAGGAGGGGTTGGATATTGTGCAGCGGCAGCTGGCTTCCAGAACGGTGAAGGCAGGTGAAGAAGAGCTTTTCAAGGCCCGAGCACGTGAATCGGGTTCGGTGAAAATCATAGACATCATCACGGCACGGCTGGATGCCAAGACCGATTCCTATATCGCAACTTTGCCTAGCTTGCGGTTGAATGATGTCCGGCTGACCCCGGAAATGGTCAAGGACAACGAGCGCATGTTGACCGGCGGTTTCTATGCAGAGGTCACGTTAGGCTATGACGCTTCGATAGCTCAGGAAAAGGGGGGGCGTCCTTTTGGTGTGGATGCACTGCGGGCAATTCAGCTCTCCAAGCGCGAGGTGCTGGATGTACTGGCTAAGGGGCGAGGACAGTTTTCCACTGCTGAGTGGCGTGACTTACTGCTGCGCAGCGTGGGTTTTGAGCCGGATACACTGCCAGAACGTGCCAAAGATGCGCTGCTGTTGCGTATGGTGCCGTTTGTCGAGCGCAACTACAACTTGGTAGAGCTGGGGCCGCGCGGCACCGGCAAATCGCACTTGTTTCAGCAGGTGTCGCCCTACGCACACCTGATTTCGGGTGGCAAGGCCACGGTGGCGCGAATGTTCGTCAATAACGCCAACGGTCAACGCGGCTTGGTTTGTCAGTACGACGTGGTGTGTTTCGACGAAGTTTCTGGCGTTTCCTTCGACCAGAAGGATGGCGTCAACATCATGAAGGGCTATATGGAGAGCGGCGAGTTCTCCCGAGGCAAGGAAAGTATTCGTGCCGATGGATCGATCGTTCTGGTAGGTAACTTCGATGTAGATGTAGAGCATCAGCAGCGTATCGGTCATCTGCTGGGGCCGCTACCGGCTGAGATGCGCGACGACACGGCTTTTATGGACCGCATTCACTGTTTCTTGCCAGGCTGGGACGTACCCAAACTCAGCCCAAGCTTGTTTACGCAGCACTTCGGTCTTGTGAGCGATTTCCTGTCCGAGTGCTTTACCCAGTTGCGCAATCAAAGTAGGGTTTCGGCGCTTCAAGGGCGCGTGTATTGGGGAGGGGCGCTTTCCGGCCGTGATCTCAATGCGGTCAACAAGACGGTAAGTGGATTGCTCAAACTACTTCACCCCGATGCGCAAGTGCCGGTTAGCGATGAAGACTTGGAATGGGCCGTACGCTTAGCTTTGGAAGTTCGGCGTCGAGTCAAGGAGCAGCAAAAACGCATTGGTGCTGCCGAGTTTCGCAACACTCATTTCAGCTACACGCTGGGGGCTGAGGGTGTAGAAAAGTTCGTCAGCACGCCTGAGCTGCAAAGCCAGGGAGGGATTGGTGATGAGCCGCTGGAATGCGGGCAGATATGGACATTGAGCCCTGGCGGTCAAGATGAGCACCCTGGACTATTTAGGCTAGAAGTTTCCGAAGGGCCGGGTAGTGGTGTTCGGGTTTTGAACAACCCAGTGCCTGCATCGTTCAAGGAGTCCATACGCTGTGCTGAACAGAATTTGTATGCCCGCGCTCCGCAACTGGTAGGAGATCGTGATCCGCGAGCGCATGAGTTTTCGGTGCAATTGCGTGGATTTGATGCAGCGAAATCTGGAGCCAAAACGGGTGTGGCAGCGCTGATTGCCTTGGCCGGCGCTCTACTAAAAAAATCGGTGCGTGGCGGTCTTGTAGTCGTGGGCGAGGTGACGTTGGGTGGCACCATCGAGCCTGTTCACAACGCAGTGACGTTGGCGGAGATGGCCATTGAAAAAGGCGCACAGTCCCTGCTGCTACCAGTGTCGTGCCGTAGGCAGCTGTTTGATTTGTCAGACGAGATGGCCACCAAGTTGGACATTGAGTTCTACCAAGATGGGCGTGACGCGTTGCTCAAGGCGCTGGCTGATTGATCCAACAGGTTGTACTGCTATGAGAAGAGTCTGCATGGCAGTCCTTGCGGTATGGTCGTAAGGTGGAAAGCTCACAAGCCGCTTGGTGCAAGGTCACCGACGACTCGTTTTTTATAGGGTGCCGTGTTTCAAATCGCGGAGGACAAATGCACTGTCTCTCGCTGGTTTGGCCGGCGGTGCCATACACGCAGCGTGTTTTGGCGCCACCACTTCATGGCATGTGACCTCGTTGCCAATATTGGGCGTTGTTGTGTAAATGCAGTCTGAGGATGGCCCAGTTCTGCAAAACTACTCAATACGGATGTTCGGATATCCAGCTCATTGGCTTGGCGATTAAAGGTGCAAGGTGTCACAGATTCGTCCAATTGCGTGATGCAACTCATCTTGGTTTCCACCTCGTTTCTCTGTAGGCGGCTACTACTACAGTGCTTTCGAATTTTCGCCCTACACCTGATATTTCTGCAGCATACATGGCGCCATTGCGTAAGCGTCTGGTGAGTCCATCTGTCGTGTGCGGATGCAGCCATTGATGGATGCGTTGAATGCTGAGATGCTGCAAACCACTGTCCTGCATGCCGACGAAACACCGGTACTGATGCTCAAGCCCGGCAAAGGCAGCACGCACCGAGCCTACCTCTGTGCCTACGCCTCCCTGAGCGTTTGAAGACATCAAAGCAGTGGCTTACGACTTCTGCGAACTCCGGGCGGGAGAACATGCCCGCAAGTTCCTAGGCGATTGGCAAGGCAGCCTGGTCTGCGATGACTTCCGCGGCTACAAGCAAAGCTTCACGCAAGGCGGCATCACCGAAGCGGGATCCTGGCCCACGCACGTCGCGAATTCTTCGATCTGTATGCGGCCAACCAAAGCCAGTTGGCTGAGTTTGCACTCTCGCAGATCGGCAAGATCTACGAAATCGAGCGCTAAGCCAAAGACCTGGGGCCCGAACAACGCCTGACCCTGTGTCAGGAGCACAGCCAGCCCCTTCTGGATGCTCTACACCAGTGGATGCTGCTGCAAAGACAAAAGCTGCCGACGCACAAGGCCAGCCAGATTGAGGAGCTGCCGCCGCATCGCTGGAAACTTGGCACTGCCTGATCGATGGGCATTGCTGCTCGGCTGGGTCAAGATGGGTTCGCCAGCCACTTACGCCATTGCATTCAGTCACCACTGATGTCGGGCTGAATCAGTGCTAACCCAGGCTGTATTTCCCACTGGAAAGAAGATACGGGTTGCAGATGTTTGATGTAAAAAATGGTACAAAATGTACAGGCAAAATGTGAGAGCAGAAAAAGCCATGGACATCATCCATGAGAAGGTGCTCAGCGAAACTGTCGGCTGAAACTATGGTGCGGCCCTGGGTAGATGAGTACATCAACGCCCAGAAGACTGCGACTGGCTTCGATCTGCGCTTCACCGACACGATGGTGCCGATCGAAAAGGATTGGCGCGAATTCATAGAAGTCTTGTCGCAGCGCTAATGCGCGTGGCTTGGGGTTAATCGATGCATTGCGGTGCAACAAGTAAGAGGCATTTTTGTAATGAATTTGTATGTTGCGCTTGACCAGAATAACAAAGGGATGAGTCGGGCTATCGCCGATATTCAGCGCCGTCATCAGGCATTCAAAAACTGGTGCAATGGTCGTGATGGAGAGGAAATTTTGTATGAGCTGCTTTTTCCGAACAATATGCCAATCACGGGCTATGTTTCCAATCGGCAGCGGGACAAGCAGAATCCACGATACGCACAGATGGCGATCCGAATTAACGCCGCTGGGCGGGATTGGCCGTTTCCGGAAGGGTGTGCCTTCATCGCCACGGGAAGTTGGCCCACCGAATCCTCTTCACCACTATTTCTCATCAACGGTTTCATCGAGACCGCGGATCTGCCTGCGCGGTCTTTCGAGCGTGAAGTCACCGCATTTGCCGTGCATGACCGTCTGCAATTCACGCCGGGCCAGCAGCGCATTCAGCGGGTCAATAATCTGCTGACACCACAACTGCTGGCCGACTTGCCACCAATCACGCAGCAAACCGAAAAGCAGTTGATCGAGTGGACTGAATTTCTTCGATGGAAAGAAAGCCTCATCCGCCACAAGGCGCGTGGTTTGCGCTACGTAAGCCGTGGATGGCGTGACGAGCAGTTGATTTTTTCCTTGGTCGCACAGAGCGCACAGGCTTTGCAAAAAGACCGCAAGGCCTTGGGGCGGGATGATCTTGTGGTGTTTCAGGTTGGGCAATCCAAAGAGGCGTGGGTGTTCGGATTGCCTGAAAGGGAGGAGCGCCGCCTTCCCCGACTGGGGCAGGCTGGCAAACTCTCGGAGCCTGTATCGTTACCGAAAGATAGGAAATTACCCAAGGACGACAACTCGCAGGAATGTCCTTGGCCTGCGCCCGTGCTTGCCGAATTGACCGTCTCACTGACCGAAGACGACGCGAATGATCTCGCCAACGCCGAAGAGCCTGATGTCTTGCGCGAGCGCATTCTGAATCGAATTCCGGAGTCCGGCTTCCTGTCCATTTCCACGGCGGGCGACATGAGCTTGATCAAACGCCATCAGCAGGCGTTGCGGCAGTTGCAAGAACAGGGTGGCTATGCGCCGTATCTAACTGATTATTTGTTCGAGGCTGCACAGGTTTCCGTGCCGCAGCGTTTGGAGCCGGTGACGCAGTGGGCCAACGACAAGCTCAACCCGGCCCAGAAAGAGGCCGTGGTCAAGATTCTTTCCGCACCGGACTTGTGCTTGGTTCAAGGGCCACCGGGCACGGGGAAGACCACTGTGATTGCGGAGGCCATCGTGCAACTGGCGCGGCGCGGGCAGCGGGTGCTGCTGGCATCGCAGGCGCATACCGCTGTGGACAATGCGTTGGAAAGGTTGGGTCATGACGGTTCCTTACGCGTAGTTCGGTTGGCACGGAATGAAAGCAAGGTGACGGAAGATGGTGCGGCCTTTGCGGGGCAGGCATCCTTGCAGCGTTACTACAAGGCCTTGGCAGGACAAACCGAAGACCGTCTTGCAGTGTGGAGGCGCGGTGACAAAGACTTGCGTCTCTTGCAAGAATGGCATGAGCGCGCGGCTTTCGTGTTACACGACGAGAAGGAGTTGAACGCCAGACGCGGGCAGCTTGAAACGGACTTGGCATCGGCCCGCAGCCAGACAACACAGGCTCTGCAGGCGTATGGCGCCGCCTGCGCGATGCTAGATGAAGAAAAGGCCAAACGTCAGCGCCTGCACAGCGTTCAGGCCTTGCTGCATGGCGAGGCCGAAACGCTGCATGGTGACTTGCATGATGTGGAACCGCCTGCCAGAAATTTGGCGCAAGGCCTTGCTTCCTGCGAGGCAGCAGGTTTGCTCGTGAAATTTTCTATGGACGATTGGCTGGCTCATGCAAGCAGTCGGGGTGCAATGCTGGAGCACATGCTGGCTGCGTGGCGGCGTTTCACGACTGTGCGAGAGGCCATTTCTGCGGACATTCGCCGCCTGCGAGAAGCTGCGAACACTCCGATTCAGGATGCCGGCACCAGGCTACGCATTGAATCGCTCCGAAACGAGGTCAAAGCCTTGGAGGAGCAGATGGAGAAGGATGATGCTTTTGTAGATGCTTGGCGAGCCACGCGCAAGGAGCTCAAAAAGTTGGAGCAGGCTGGTATGGGCTTGGAGCACGGCCGTTATGACGGCCTGTTTCGCCAAGCTAGCAAATGGTGCGCATCCATTGAAAACGCGATGCAACTGGCTGACGAAATGGATGCCAGTCTGATTGCGCTGGATAGGGCGCAGCCGGTGATCGAACAGGCCATCGAAATCCTAAAGCAATCCGTGCAGACTCAGTTGTCGCAACCCGCTACTGAAGCCCCGAATGATGGCCTTGTCCAAAGCGCGCGGAACCAAGAGCGCAGCGCTCAAAGCAAGCTGGATAACTGGGGCGAGCAGCGCAGGCAGCATGAGCAGAAGGTTAAGGCTCTGCTGGTGGATGATGCAATCACGCAGGGCAACCGGTTGCCGTTGGAACCTGCTGCGAATTTGTCGCTGCGCATCAAAACTGTCGCCCAAGTCATCAAGGCGTTGGAGCAACGTCAAGCCAGCCAACAATATGAACGCCAGACATGGGGCCCGTTGCTGGAAGATTGGATGCGTGATCTGAGTCGCAACAACGCCGCAGCAGAGGACTGGCAGCATCTTGGCGCGGATTTTCTGGCGAGCTGCAATGTGGTAGCTATTACCTGCAACGAAAACGAGCGCACGCTGGATGATGCCGGGCAAACGAGTTTTGATGTCGCCATCATTGACGAAGTAAGCAAGGCTACGCCGTTGGAATTGCTGATGCCCTTGATGCGCGCGCGCCGAGCCGTGCTGGTGGGTGACCATCGCCAGTTGCCGCCGCTGTTTCAGGAAGGCGATGAAGCTCGCAGCTTCATGGATGAAGTGGAAGAAAACGATGCGGCCAACGCAGAGGAAAGCAGCACAGGGGATCTTGCTGCAACGCAAACTTTACTGACCCGCGACAATCTGCGCCGTTTTGAAAAGATGGTCACAGCGTCGCTGTTTAAGTCGCATTTTGAGATGGCGGATGACGCCATCCGTGCACGACTTAGTGTGCAGTTCCGGATGCACCCTCAAATCATGGCGATGGTTAACCACTTTTACGAGGGTCAGTTGGAATGCGGCCTCCCTCGGCCTGACGATGACCCAGACCCTAAACTTCGTCGTGCTCACGGACTGACATTGAAGAGTGCGGATGGAAGTTCGCCCCTGCTCACTCCTGGCGACCATGCGTTGTGGGTGGACACAACCTACAACCTGCACAACCAGATCCACCGTGAAGATATGGACGGCAACCAGCCCCGACGTACTAATCGACTGGAAGCGGAGTTGATTGCCGAAACGCTTGAGCAGATTGAGCGGCAATCCGCTGCACAGGGCTACTCCCGGTCAAACAAATGCAAAGTCGGCGTGGTGTCTTTCTACGCGAACCAATGCCGAGAAATTCGAGCCGCCATCCACCGCCGAAGACCCAAGGAGTCGAATGGGCGTTTTGATTGTCTGGATGTGGAAGTCAATACCGTGATTCGCTATCAGGGCAAGGAAAAGTCCATCGTACTGGTCAGCATGGTGCGCCACGATGGATACGACCCTTTGCGCTCGGGAAATCAGCCCCGGCGTCGTTCTAGCAAGGCCAATGTCGCCCGTTTTGAATTCATCAATGTGGCCTTTTCGCGTGCGCAGGCATTGCTGATCGTCTTCGGCGCGAAAAGCATGTACGCGTCCTATGAGGTGGATTTACCGCGCATGGACAGCGCAGGAAGCATGAAGCGAGCCGTTTACAAAGACATTCTGGATCAACTGGAGCGCGATGCACGGCTGGTTCCAGCAAGGCAGTTGATGTCACCTGACATGCGGCCCCAGAAGCAGCCACAACAGCAGCGTGGCAGGTTCAATGCTCCACTTAATCGGACTGCTGCGGCTAATCGTGAGAACTACGGTAATCGGGGAGGCCGCGCATGAAGCTGGCAGAAATTTCCGTTCCCTTGCCCTTGTATCGCATTGATTCCGATGTGACCTATCACACCGAGCGCAAGCCCACTGTGTTCGAGCGGATGGTGTTGCGGCTGTGTGATCCTGGGCTCCATTTGCCTGACAAACAGAACTTGTCTTTGCTGGGTGTTTTTCGCGATCAACTGGGCGCAGGCGATGTGCGTGAACTGTTGGAAGGCTGCGTATCTGAACTTTCCGCTTTGGGTGCTCTGCCCAAACGTTACGCTCTGGATGCGCTAGAGGTACCTCTAACTGAGTTTGAACTGACTGCCGATGGCTTGCAATTCTTGCACAGCGACAGCCTGCCGGTGCGCTCGCGCACGATCAAAGTCAGTCATCATTACGACCCTATCGGCGATGAGATCAAACCATTCAAGAAGGATGCAGGGTTGCAGAGCCAAAGCAGCATGAGCCGCATCAGCGCCGTCGACAACTCTTTGAGGCCGCAAAATCCGTTGCCTCAAGTTGAACGCGTCATAGCGCAGGAAACGTATGACTGGAAAAACCCTGCAACTGTTATAGATCGAATCACGCCCGTGGTGCAGCCAGCGGGATGGGTAGAGCGCCGACTTGAAGTAACGTGCAGCGAGGACGGTGTGCTGTCCGCGAGCGCCCCGCGTGATGCAGCATTGCAGCGTTGGTTGGAGCAAGCACAATCCGAACTGGCATGGGAAATTCTGCTTGCTGATGCACTGACAAGCGAGCCTGATGCTTTGCTGCCCAACATTGACTCCTCTGTCTTACGAGATGCCCGCACTGCCCGCCCCATTGCCGCAACTAATGGGGGCGCAGCCAGAGCCCGGTTGTGCATCGTTGCGCAAGGCGTTGCGGCGGCGGATGTGACAATACCCACCATCGTTTTAACGTCTGAAGTGAGTGCACCGGAGTTGGTTGCCAATGGCAAGCAACCGACCGTGTTCAAACTGCTTGTGCCTCCCCCCGCAGGAATGATGACGGGATTTCGTAGCTTGTCTCTGCCGCAGGTCGGCGGAGCGAACGCTCAAGCAGAGGTGGCCGGTAACCTGCGCCTCTATTGGGCTGGACAAGTGCGCTTGTGTGGTTTGGCGGTTACTTTGAACGACCAGGCTGCAACCGCGCTATGGGCCAAGCTGCGTAGAGAATTAGAGGGTACTTGCGAGCACTCCGATGATCCACGCATTGCCTTCATGCCCTTAGCGTGGCGGGATATCGATGCACTCGACGAAACGGTGTGGCCGTGGCTTGCTACGCGTGCTAAGCAGCCACTAGACGATTTGATGGCATTGATCGAACCCGCTACACAAGCAATTGGTTTGTGGCGGCCCGGTAGGAAAGACTGGAGATCTGCGTGGGAAGGTTCTCTGGCAAAAGCCATTGATGAGTCGTTGAGGCATACGCCCAATCAGCTTGAACCTGAAGAAGTTGTTTCTCTTTTGAGCCAGGTAGCTCAGATGATGTCTGCAGACAGGGCAGTGCCTCTGCAAGCCGCGCTGCTGCGTTATGCGGCTCCCATTCGCTCCTTGGAATCATTGGCAAAGCTGCGATCTGCCTTGCCTCCCACGACTGAAATACCAGACGAATTGCTTGCCGTCGAATTGCGGCAAATGTGGTTGGAGCGAGTTTTGGAACGCAAAGAGATTAAGTTGCACGGCCCTCATGCCTTGCTGGAGCCTTTGCAAAAGATTCAGAAAGCCGTTCAAGATGTCTACCGGGACATTGGCGAGAAGGCATTGAAGGCCGTTGGTAACGGAAAAATGGATGTGCGTGCTTTAACTCCGCGCGCCTTGGATGCCATTCACGCTTGGCGAAAAATCGCAGAAGAATTTCGTGCCTTGAATGTCCCATCGTCGGGATGGGATGCGCTGAATGAAGCGGTAGAAAGCTGGAGCCTTCTGGCGCAGGAGACGCTGGCTCCCGTCAATATTGGGCGCCGTATTGTTGTGCTGGACACCAGCGCTCTGATGGAACATCCAGAGCTTTTGCAGGAGCTGCGCTCCAACGATATTCCGGTGGTCCCGCTTCGTGTGCTGAGCGAGTTAGATGGTTTGAAGACCAGTGAAGATGAGACTCGCGCGGTCAAGGCGCGCTTGGCCATTCGCCAGTTGGATGCCACTCGGTCTCGCATTCGCCATGAAACAGAATACACGGCCTTACTGCCTGCTGAATGGGATGCCATGGAGCCTGATCATTCCATTCTTTCAACGGCACTGTTCTTCCGGCTGAACGATGTTTTGTTTGTGAGTAATGACATCAACCTACGCAATAAGGCGAAGTCGCTTGGCCTGGGGGCGCAAGATTCCAGGGCGTATGCGCCTTCGCGGGCTGTGCCGGCTGCTGCGTCAGATATGCAATCACGGAAGCACGATAAACGAAAAAACCCAAGGAAATGAAACCATGAGCCGTGCTGACGAATACCGCTACCAAATTGAGCGACAACGCAGACAAGAGCTTGCTCGGCAGCGTGTGCGTGAGACAACGCGCCCTTTTGTAGAGCGCTATCGGAGCGTATTGAATGATGTAGCCAGCCAAGGGCTTGGCGATGTTATTCCAGCGGAGTTTCGTGAATTGAGTTCTGAACTTCGGCGCATGGAGGCTTTGCTGGAGTCTGACCCGTTTGCTGCCAGAGACATAAGCCGTTCTCTGGGTGGACGATTTCACGGTTTGCCACGATTTGCGCGTGAGCAGCGCCGCTCCCTTCAAGATGCTGAGTTGGCTGCAGCCGAGGCATTTCGCAAAGCGCAGCAAGCTGAGGCCGAACGACAGTTGCTGATGAAGGCAGAACTTGAAACGGCGTGGCGCGAAGGCTTGATCGCTTGGAATACACCAGTCGCACTCAATGCCGCATTTGGCGAACTGCAACAACTACGCGAGCGATTACTGGGTGATGTTGCTAACAACATGACTCCTACGCAAATTTCAGCTGCCTTGCATGATGTGCAGCAGCGGTATGAAGCGGACGCTGAGCGACAGTTGCAGGAAGCGAAAAGTCGTGCACAACGCGAGGCTGTGATTGATGTACTGACGCTGCAAAGAGCGCAGTTGGAGCAGGAAGCGAATAGGGGTAGTGGCGAACGCGCTGCCAAGTTGCGTGAGGCGTTGGCGCATGCAACGGGGCTGGCTCCTGCAGAGCAGGTTGAAGCCTTGAGTCAACTGGCGAAAGAACAGGATGAAGCAGCGGTAAACGAAAGCCAGCGCCGTGAAGTCGTGCGGGCGGTTTATCAGTCGTTGCAACAAGCGGGCTTTGTTGTGGATGGGCCAGAGCATCTTGTATCGCAAGGCCAAGACGAAGTGCTGATTCGCGCGCGCCGACCTGCTGGTGCGCAGGCAGATTTTCGTGTGAATTTGAGCGGTCATCTCAACTATAAGTTTCATCAGTACAAAGGCAAAACTTGCGAGAAAGATGTCGCGCCCGTTATGGCAACGCTACAGGATGCTTACGGCATCAGTCTGAGTGATAAGCGTGTGATTTGGGTCAATCCCGATGATCAGGATCAGGATGCCCGTCCTTACCCTGATGCCACACAGGAGAGAAGTAAATGAGTTCAGCTTTGTTGCCGTGGCAGGAAGATTTTCGTCGCGAATGCGGCATACGGCGCGGTGTGATTTTGCACGGTAATACGGGTGATTTGACATCCGATCCTGAAGCGCCAGGGCAATGGACAGCGTTGCCTACTGCGTTGATGAATCTGCTGCGTCAGCGTGGGTATCAGCATGTAGTTTTCTGGAATCGCGTCAATGGTGTCAGCGGCGTTGATGCGAGGACTTGGGGGGAATTGCAAAGCTCAGTTGCACCACCTGCCGCAAGAGAAAGCACATTTGAGGGCAATGCCTATGACATGGGTGATTTGCCTCCTACACCTGTGGCGAGCCCCGCATCCAACGGCATCACGGCCAGCGCGGATGACATACTGACTGTTGCTGCGCAATGGCTGCGGCAACCGCGCGCCGAAAAGCCAGTCGCTTTTGTGCTGGACTGGACGCAATATTTGTTTGGCAGCGTCAATTCGCTGAGTGAGAACGAGCGCGGATGGCTGCTGCGGCTGGGACAGGCCACCCGTGATGCCGCCGTGGTTCGTAATGTTGAAAGCATTGGTCAACCGCAATCGCTGCTGGTGTTGCTGTGCGGGGGCTTGAATGTATTGCCACCATCCATCTACCTGAACAACCCCTTGTTCAGGGAAATAGCAATTCCCTTGCCGGTAAGGCAGATTCGCGAGTCTGCCGTACTGGGTTTGAAAGAGGTGTTTCGGCTGCAGCCCCCTTTGCAGCAAGGCGGACGAGAGTTAGCTGATTTCGTGGATGGTTTGGAAGGCCAGAGTATCCGCGACATTCACAATCTCGCACGACTTTCACGACAGGAGACTGAAGTCTCAAGCGCCTTGTCTCTGCTCAACCTATATCGCCACGGCCGTAGGCACAGTCCCTGGGAGCAACTGGATCACAAAAAACTTCAGACCATTGTCGAAACCTTGGGGCGGCGCGTCAAAGGTCAAGGGGAAGCCATTGAGTCGGTGCGGCGCATCCTCGTGCGCGCCTTCACGGGGCTTTCGGGACTTCAACACTCTTACAGGCAACGTACTCCCAAGGGCGTGCTGTTTTTTGTCGGCCCTACGGGTGTAGGCAAAACAGAACTGGCGAAGTCCATTGCCGAATTTCTCTTCGGCGACGAAGAAGCCTGCATTCGCTTCGATATGTCTGAGTTCAATCACGAGCATGCTGACCAGCGGTTGGTGGGGGCACCGCCAGGTTATGTGGGCTACGAAGCTGGTGGGCAACTGACCAATGCGGTCAAGCAAAAACCATTTTCCCTGCTGCTATTTGATGAAATCGAGAAGGCGCACCCGCGCATCCTTGATAAGTTTTTGCAAATTCTCGAAGATGGGCGCTTGACGGATGGCAAGGGTGAAACGGTGTTGTTTTCGGATACCGTCATCGTCTTTACATCGAATATTGGCGCAGCTGAAGTGAGTCATGAAAGCCAGGATGTTCGCAATGAATTCATCCAAAAGGTGCGGCAGCATTTCGTGCACGAATTAAAGCGTCCAGAATTGCTAGGGCGCATTGGCGAAGCCAACATCATCCCTTTTAACTTCATGCACGACGATAGCTTCTTGATTGATATCGCCCGCGCCAAGTTGGAGCCATTACGCAAAGGGCTGAAGGATAAATGGGGTGTCTCGGACTTGAGGCTGGTTAAGGAGGCAGAGATATTGGCCTTGCTGGTCAGGGATGTAGATCGCGGAACGGGTGGTCGCGGCGTTCCCAACGCACTGACCAATAAGCTGATTGACCCATTGGCCGATTTCCTATTTGAACAAATGGCCGCTCCTGATCAGATCAGGGGTAAGGCAATTGAAGTTCATATTGCTGGTGGCAAATTGTTGTTTGAGCTGGAGTGACGTTGTGCACTGGCTGAACATTGCATCTCGCCTACCTAGCACCGAGGCCGAAGGGCCTGGGCGCAGAGCTGCATTGTGGGTGCAAGGCTGCAATAAACGTTGCCGTGGCTGCTGCAATCCCGCATATCTGCAGCTGGTTGAGCGTGAGCTTGTTTCGTCTTCATCGGTTCTCGACTGGCTGGAAGATGCGCATCATGCGCATGATCTTGAAGGAGTGACCTTCCTTGGTGGCGAGCCTATGTTGCAAGCACAAGGCTTGGCTGTCGTGGCGCAAGGTGCACAGTCGCTGGGGCTGTCAGTGATGGTATTCAGCGGGTATACAAAAAACGAGCTTGATGCGATGCGGCTGCCTGGTGTTGATCAACTACTTCGCTACACGGACGTGTTAGTCGATGGCCCATATGAGGCGAATTTACCGGAGCACAGTCGCCGTTGGACGGGCTCCATAAATCAACAATTTCATTACCTGACCGCGCGTTACGATGCGCAGATTGAAAGTGACGGTGAAGTTGAGCGTGTGCTTGAGGTTCGACTGCGAACTGATGGCTTAGTGTTTGTAAACGGATGGCCAGAAAAAATCTTGCGCTGAACGGTTCTCCTCCATTAATTCCGACGTTCTAAACGTGTAAAAACTGTGATCTGATCTGGTAGTTGCTCTTGTTTCGACTGGGCCAGTTGCCAGATTAGTCGAGTGCTTTTACCTTCTCGTTCCATACCTCCTTTGCGTCGATCAGCGTTTGCATCATTGTCCTGCCACAGCACATGTGTTGCCCTGGTGCGTGCGCTGGCGGTTGTAGTAATCGATCCAACTATGGGGATACGCATAAAAAAATTTAGACTGGTTTTATGCGGCTTGGTCAAGTTTTTACCCGCATCCCCAGTGGATCAACTCGAGGTGGAAATCAACAGTTGTTGAATGTTTGTGTAAGGCGAGGTTCGTAATGGGGTGCCAAAAGCCCCTTCTGATCGGCCAAATCGGCCATCAGTTTCTCATTCTCCTCCTGCCAGTAGCAGCAGTCCGCCTCTAGGTGCAGGAATAGGTTAGCGAGCAGTGTTCCGCCTTTCAGAAACTCCACTACAGTCTCTATGTGTGCGCAGGTGCGCCTGAAGTAAGTGTTATATAGCTTGAGCAAGGGAACATCCCTCCGTAGAAAGTCGGTGACGCCGATATCCCGGCGTCGCATGACATCGCAATTCGAGAAGCTGTAGCGCGGCTGGTACCCTGGGTCGATAGCCTCACCAGGAATAACCACCAAGCCGTCGCCAGCGCGGGCGACGATATCTTTGATGCCGCCCGGATTACCCCAGGCATGAGCGCGGCTACTCATCCCCTGGAGCAGGGCCTGCGCGAGAAGCGGGTTACCGGGCAGCGACGCGAACAGGCATTCGCTATACCAGTGAAGCTTGGCGCTAACCCCATGGGGAAAGACTGCCTTGCTAGGATCGCGCAGGAACAACGTGTCGGCGTCGACCCAAATACCACCGTGCCGGTGTACGAAAGCCATGCGGATGAAGTCGCTCTTGGCGATGATGGCCTCAATACCATCGGCTAAGGTGAACGCCAGCGGCTCGAAGGTCCACATCTTGTCGACAACGTCTGCCCCCAAGTAGTCATCGACGGTGCTCGGTGTTAGTAGCAGCAGGCGATCCCCCAGCACCCTACGCATCGATATTAGGGCCAGCGAGACATAAGGCGGCATGAGTTGGCCGGGTGCATTCTCCCAGTACGTGACATAGGGCACGCTGATAGCCTTCACAACGCGGCCCTCCCAACGTCATCCAACATACCCAGCTTGGTCAGGTACAACCTGAGCATCATCAACGATGGAATACATTGAGCCTGGGCTAGAAATTCGTTACCCAGGGCTGCTTTGTAAAGATCAAGCCAAACCGGGGGCGAAACCTTGGGTAGAAATGTCGCGAGCTCATCTCGGTTGCCCTCGCCAAACACTAGGCGCAGGGTACGTAAGATAGGCCGATAACCTGGAGCGGACAGCAACTGGGCCAGTGTATCGTCCAACTGGTGAGCGATGACCACACTGTTCAAGCGTTCCTCGATAGTGGCATCGGCCAGCGCCACCCGGGGATCAATTGCGACCGGATACAGAGCTCTGAACGACTTGGCACCATTGCTCAAAGATTCCTGCAGCACCTTGTCAGCAGTTGACCCTGTAACCAGCACGTCATCGCCAAAGATTACATGCACACCGCTCCAGCGATAGAAATTCTCGCCGGGAATGACATGGTCCTGCACCAAATTCACTTGTTCGCGCTCCTTCAAACTCAGACTCGCATAGTTTTCACAGGGTGGCGCCAGCCTAGGCAACTTGACATTGATAATGGTGGGCAGAGCCAAGTGAGCCAGCTTGAGATTGATAGCTTCCACGACTATGTCATAAAGCACGTTGGCAGTAGATGGCACGTTACGCCACCCGGTGGTCATCATCACCACGCACTCGCCATTGGCTTTGGCATCCCGAAACAACACCGTCCATTTCGAGTACGGGTCATCAAGTTCATCCTGCAGGTAGTTGACAAGACAGCGAGCCAAGTAACGGATATCGTCCACCCCTCCGTACTTTGCTCTACTGTAGATCGCTGCCAGCTCGCCTGCATCGCGGCCAGTGCGCATGTCATGGAAACGGCCTTGCGGTCCAAGCGCCAGGCAGGCCAGCGCGGTACCTCCTAAGACTGTTACGTACTCATCCATGTCGATTAGGCCGCGCGCTAGTAGGTCGGCAGCGAATGCTCTCAAACCGGCTTGTACATCACTGCTGCAGGGGCGCGCTGCTGCTTGACGAAATAAAGCCAACTGAATATCGTCCGACGCCTGCAGCATCTCTGTCCAAGAACGCTCAGCAATGGAGGAAAGCAGAGTCATGGCTGTGCCGCCCCTTGCTTCAGTATGGTGGATGTATCTTCAGGCTGCAGAGTGTCTATGTCGACATCAACTCGTCTGCGGCTCTGGTAGTAACTGATGCGCTCAAGCCCCAATGGCCGGAGGACCCTCATCAGTTCAGCCACGCCCGCGCCCGCATCTTCGGGGGCATGAGTATCAGAACCGATAGTGAACGGCACTCTGTGGGCAATAAGCTGGGGCAACAGTTGTTTTGATGGGTACGACCAGAGCCCCTGGACTTCTTGTCGTGTAAACGGGGTCAAGCTCGACTTACGCAGCCCCGAAGTATTGAGCTCAAAGGCCATGCCGCTCTGTGCCAATAATGCTAGCAGAGGCTCGAAGCGGTGCAGGAAAACGTCCTCTGGCAAGCCGCGCAGCAGTGTGTCAGCATGCCCTACTGAGTCAAACAAGCCGCATGAAATCAGGCCTTCGAGATTAGCGAAGTAGCAGTCGAGGAAGGCCTCAGTCGATAGCCGTGGCAACTCCCAGACCTTGACCATGGGCTCGCCGGGCATCTCCACGTAATGGCACGAGCCGATGGCAAAATCCAGTGGATAGCGCGCCAACAGGTCACGGGTGAAGGCTTCGGCCCCAGGCATGTAGTCGAACTCCAAGCCTTGCAGGATCGTTATCCGCCCGTCGTAGGTCGTCCGCGCCTGCTGGATGTCGGCAAAATAGCGATCAAGCTCGCTCGCCAGCAGGCGGTTGTTCATATCCACGGGGAACGGCGCGTGGTCGGTGATGGTTAGGATGCTGACACCAGCCTCGATTGAGGCGCGCACCAATTCATCTACTGAGCCTGTGGCATGCTTGGAGTAAAAAGTATGACTGTGCGAATCTATCATGCGGCCTCCCATGCCTGAAATATTCCGTCGTGCTTGGCCAACTCCTTGATCAACCAATATGGGTTGTTCACCCGTGTAATGATCGAGTTCACTAAATTGGGCTTCTTCAATTGAGTCAGCAGATCAGTCAAAGGTTGGGTATAGAGTGCCCTGGCCAGTGGGTCATTTAGCAAGAGAGCCTTCAAGCGTGACCAGCCCAGCTGGTCAAGATGTATATTGCCCAAGCACTGGGTTTCGATACCATACAGGTATACGTCTCCATTGGGTTTAATGGTCACATCCATGCCATTGGCCTGAGGCGACGGATTCAGGCTGCCAAAGGTAAAGTGCTTGCTGACCTTTGCTTCGATGGCCGTAATGTAGCCGTGCATGTTGAGGTAGCCCTCAGGCGTTTCCACGGCGGGATGCACCAAGTTTTTGTAATCTATACCAAAACGTTCCTGCTCTATCACTAGCTCATCCTCCAAGGGGCCTAACTCGGTGATATTGGCTTTGATTCCCCAGCTCTGTAGCTCTTGAGTGAGGTACCGACGCGTAAAGTGTCTGTCTGTATCGATGGAGCGGAATGAGAAGCTTAGCCCTGAAGGCTGGTGGCGCTTCAGATAGTCAAGACTAAACCCGTGGGCACGCCATTTGACCTTTTCAATGTGATGGCTGTCTGCACTCAGACGAATATTGCATGTGTCTCCGTTGGATGTGACGATGCGATTGGTCTCATGATAAAACTCGACCATTTGGGAGTGCGGGAAGAACCCGCTTGTGATGAACTCGAATCGCTTGCCTCCGTTCGAGAGGTTAAGGATTTCGTGGAATACCTTCGCATTATTAAGTGGCTCGCCCTCACCACTGATGGAGATGCGCTTCACTGACGGCTCATTTATCAACGTAGCAAGGTTCTCTCGTGCCAATGTCGACAGTTCCATGCTCGTGCCCACCTTGTGCTTGTCGGCATACATGCAGAATCCACAGCCGATGCCGCAGATCTGGGTGATATCGATGTAGAGCAGATGACCTTGAAGTTCCATGTTTAATTTCCTAGTAGTCATGCGATGCATGGACGAAGCGGTTTCGAATAGGCAAGGGTGGGCAACTGGGATGAGCTAATGCCTTAATTTCAGTGCGCGACGCTGACCTGTAGTTGCTGAATTTGAACCAATAGCTGCTGGTGCCGGTGTGGTAGTCAACACAACTGGATCACCGTAGCCGGCTTAACTATTGCCGTGACTACCGGCCACTTATTGGACGCCGCGGAAGAGAATCAAAAACATTACTCACGCTGCTTCGATGTCCTGTGTGATCTCGAACCTTGCTGCAATCCGTAGTTCATGGATATAGGCAGTCTGGCCGACTATCTCGTGACGTAGCACTCGATCCTCCTTGACTACCATTTTTTCTGGGTAGTCGACGAACCGGTCGTTGCTAAGCACGAAGGTATGCGGATCATCGCCGGCCGCCGCAAGGACGGTTTCATCAGCCGTACGCTTTGACGCAACGATGTGGACTTGCTCCACCTGTGGAAACCGGGCCTCAATGTCCCTGGTATTCAGCTCCAGTTTGCGTCGGATGCTGGCATCGAAAATGAGCGTGACCTTGTACTTCCGCACGAGGACGGGGATTAGGGCTTCAAGCGCAGCGAGTCTAAGGAAGCGCTTTCCCTCGTAGCACAGGTTGTTGCCGTCAATGACGATGTGCCGGATGTCCCAGGTGGCGAATCGGATGAGACTGTCGACTCGGGCCTGAAGCTTTCTAATCCTGTCGTCGATGCTGCGCAATGCGCTCCTGCTCTGTCGCAGCACGTTCCCCGGTTTACTATCGCCCAGTTCGATATCACATTGCTCGTGGATCTTGGCTCTTTCATAACTGCTGCTTGCGTTGCTCAGCGACGAGTCGAACGCCTCGGCGAGAGAGATCCGTGACATGACCATGTCACGCTCGGCCTCCTGCTTGCGTATGTTTTCCAGCGGTTCCCGCATGATTTCGTCCAAATCATTGCTGCGTTGGCGCAGGCTCGCTAGCTGTGGTTCGATTCGGTCTAGGTTCGCCTTGAGTGCTGCGATGGCCGACTGCGCTAGTAGCGGATCAAACGCGCGTGCCATTGCGATTTCGCTTTGGATCTTGCGGCCAAGCTCCGCAGCCTTCGAGAACTCGATCTCTGCGCTTGTCAGCATCGACTTCTGCGCGGCCAAACCCTGCTGTGCTTCCATGAGCATTCGCTTTGCTACGGCACGTTCTGACGAAAACCAATATCGTGGATTGAAGCCCAGGGCAGCCTGAAGTTCCAGTTGCTGGACCGATGACGCTGGCCCGACCATACCTTGCTGCGCCTGATGGAGCTTGGCCTGGGCTCCCGACGCCATTCGTTCAGCGTGCCTTAGGTTGGAGTTTTCCCGATCAAGGTTAAAGCCTTGGAACCAAGCGATCTTCGTCTTCCAATCCAGTAGCTCGAGGTTGGATTTATTACGCTCTCGCTGTAGCGCTTCGAGGTTTTTGGTGAAAGGGTTCGAGATCAATCTGTCCTCCGCGCTGGGGTTGGGATATTCTTGGGTGGGTGATAGCTGATTCAGAGACTAGGCGCGGACTCTGCCGGGTTCGAGCGAATGGGATTACGGCCGATGCGCCATCGGCAGGTGAGTACGGCGCCTGCGGCCAAGGCCAAGGCATAGGACGCAGCGATTCGCAGCGGAGTCGAGACGATGATGATCATGGGATCCTCCTTTGAGCTCAGTTCAGAGTGGCTGGGTTTTGACTGGACCGGTTTAGCGGAGCAGCAGGGCGAGGGGGCTCCCACATTCACCGCAGAACTTTTTGCCGGCTTCCGCGGGAGCCCTGCAGGTCGGACAACTGCGATAAGCCGCCTTCTGCCTCATATAAGCGATCTGGATTACGCAGGGTACGGTGACTCGGTAGGCGGGGCTACCCAGGTCGAAGACGGTCCAAATCGCGGTGATGGCCCAACCGATGGGGCCGGTGAACACGCTGATACCACGCATCAACCCGGCGGTGGCGCCGAAAGCTAGGCCACGTCCGAGGATCGCCTTGGCCACTGCATTGGCCACTACAGCCGCGAGCTTGTAGGCACCAAAGCCGGAAGCATTGATAGCGGCCTGGAGTGCCGCCATTAAGGCAGGGCCGGCGCTCGGCTTGTAGGTACTACCAAACTCGGCGAACAAATTGCTCTTCTCCTGCTCGCTCATCTTGCCCAATGACTGCTCCAGTACCGCCTCAAGGATGGCAATCTCGATTTGGGCGCAATCGCTTTTGGGGTTGTGCCGTGCTTTCACGTGGCTGGCCACGTCGCAGAGGATTTCCAAGTAGGGCACGCCCGCGCCGCCCCGCATCAGATTGAACAGCGAGTTACCGCCAAAACGCTGTAGTTCCTCAGCAATCAAGGCGCGGGTCGCTTTGTCGATTCGCCCGGCGGATTTCGCGTCCATCAGCGTTTTGCAGGTGTCCGACGACAGGGAGATACGGCCCTCGCCTCTATCGGTAATGTGATCAACCAGCACGGCCAGGTCGTCAACATCGGCGGAGCTTAGTACCTTAGCGAGATTCGGGTCGGAAATGAGAGAGGTCATGATCAGGCTTATTCTTGGTCTTGGCTGCTGTTGTCAGGTGCCGGGTTGTACGGGGTCATTTCGTTGGCGAGGGCAGCGGCCAGAGCGGTCATGTCGACAAAAGATTTGCGGTTGCCACGCGATGCGGGCTGAGCCAGTGCAGCCATTACCAAGCTGCACCGCCGCCGCCACTCGTTGCGCGCATCAAGACGCTTGATTTCCTGCAGGTCGTAGTCCGCGCCAAATGGTGGTCGCTCAGGATGAACCTTGCACCGCTTCAACACGGCTTCCGCCAATGTGGGACTGCCGAGCGCGTCGGTCACCAAACCGTTTGCTGCAGCCTGGTGATCAGCGATAGCGCCGATTGCCTTGATCAGGACTCGCCAGTCCGTCGGCGTCATCAGAAGGAAGGCTAGCGGGACGCCAATTGCCTGAGCTAGCTTGTTAAGGGTTGTGAGGTCGGGGTTCCTCTGGCTGGACTCAGTCGTATCCAGTAGCGGCCTGAGCGTGGTGCGCGACATCCCCGTAAGGCGCATGACATCGGTCTGACGCAGCTTGTTGGGCTTGCCTGCACGGGCTGGCCCAGCGACTCGCAGTGCTGCGGTAACGCTCAGCGCGAGCTGCTGTTTTGGCGTGCGTCTTGGGGCGTCGGGCGGCAAGGTTATGTGCATGGGCAGCCTAAGTTATTTAGTGCGGTGAAAGTAGTTTAGTAACAATTTATATAAAAAAATATTGAAATGTATCGTTTGCGATCTTTATTTAAAAATAGGTAGATCGACTGCGATCTATTTATGCTCAAAAATTGAGATCGGAAGCACAGCCTTCGAAAGATTCAGGATGTCGTGGCAAAGGTACATGTGGTGTGAATGGGCGTGGTGCGATCCCAATCATTCATCCGCGAACAAATGCTCGAATACGCAAAGGCTCGGCATTTGTGTATTGCAATGGGGCTATCGCCGCATGCAGGAGGTCTGGGTGCAAGATGTTGGTTTCCATCTCGGGCGGGTCAGTTTTGCGTGGAAATCAACACCATGGCAGTTCCGCACAGTCCCAAAACAGCGGCATGTCGTCAAAGCCTCTTGCACAGTCGGCCAGCTGAGCGTGAACCACTGCTGCTGCTGCATCTCCACAGGAAATGGAGGGCGGCCTTTGCGCCCTTCAGGAGCGTAGGGCGTAATCAACGTGATCTCACATGCAATGTGTGCACATCAGTCTACGCGCGCCAATACATCAAAAAAAGCGTTTCTCCAAAGCGCGCAGCGTTGCGCAAACGCTTCAAAATATTTGGAGCATACGAAAAGATTGGGAACACTAAAAAGGCAATACAGGAGCCAAAAAATGCCCATTTGGACAGTTCAATCCGTCAATGAACAGCCCAATTTAACGCTCTGCCCCTGGCTCATTTTCGAGTTCCAGCATGATGGCAAAACGCTGCGCGCAGCGATTGGCTACTGCATTGAGATAGCTGAAGCTCGCACAACCTCGCCAATTGAAAAATTCAACATTGCGGCATTAGTCGCAGAGACCCAATCTGGCCGCATATACAAGCTCTCAGGCCCACCAGGAGCCAGCAGGGACGCGCTTTACGTCTGGCAAAACCTCGCGGTGCTGCGAGGCATCAAAGCGTACAAGGATGTCTCAAATGAAGTCTACTCAGAGTACCTGAAAGCCATCCAGTGATCCCAAAAAGGATTTTCATCCACGCAAACTCAAAGATTTTCATCAACGCAAACTCAAGGATTTTCATCAACGCAAACTCATGGATTTATGTCTGCGCAGTAGCGCAGATGCTAATCCCAAAAAAGGCTAAAAATGTGCACACGTGAATACGCGCATCTGACTCTTGCTGAAGCCAACCCAAAAATTGATGAATTACTAGAACTTGAAATCCTCCTTGCATGGATGCAGATAACCCTTGCGGAAGTGTTTTTTGGCGATGGCACGCCCAGGAAGTACCACAAAATTTTGGAAGGGAACTCGCACAGACAAGCCCTCACGGCCAAGCTGCAGTATCAACTGAGGGAAGCCAAAGAGCGGCTCATAACGCATCCAAATCTCTCTGTTGAAATCCTAGATCTGGCAGAAAAACACGTACAACAAACTCTGCGCGAAACGATGACGCAGAATGAAAAACTGCTCTTTGACATCGCTGTCGACGAAGCCAATTCGTACTATGAAGATCAGGCGATTGCGTTTGAGATCATTATGACGATTGCTAGGACCGGCAAGAGCCAAAAATTCCGCTGACAAACATCGTCGCACCTCCGTCGACTAACACTAATTCTGTTATGAGCGTTAGTCCCCGTCACACCCCCGCGAAGTTGGTCCGCGGATTTCGCAGACCCGTTTTTCGTCACTGCAAGCCCGTTCCCGAAGGTTTCGTCACCGAAGCCATTTCGTTTTCGCGGTTTCGCCAACTCAGATGGCCACCCACCTATAGGGTAGGGTGGCTTGCATGCGGCGCATGCAGGTTCGCTGTCGCAACAAGGTGGTTCGGCAACGCAGGGTTTCGTGTTCGTTGCGCTGCCTGCTGACGGTGTGTGGGGGGGGCGCAGCCCCCTGGGCCCTTTAGGGTAGGAGGTTGGCCATGGATGATGATGTGAGGTCTGCATGCAATGCCGTGGATCTTGATGCGCTGCCAGATCTACCAGCGTCCCTGCTCTCGATGGTGCAGGAGGGGAGACGAGGGGTGGCCAATCCAGCATGGAGAGGTGCATGGGCCAAGGATCTGCAGGCGTATGCAGCCCAGAAGGGGCTCACTGCGGTGATCACGCCAAAATTCAGCAGGCTGCGTGTGATGTTCTTCAAAAGCCCTGACTTGAGCGAGCATGCCAAGGCTTCAAGCGCTATGGAAAGCATAGCGTGTGCTTTGGAAGTTTGCAGCCATCAACTCCTCCAGTGAAGAGCCGAAATCCAGCACTTCAGGCACTACTATTTTGATAGCAACCTCTGAGGCTTGTTACTTCTTATAGAAATGCAAAATCGGCCAAATTTTGGCCGATTTTTTGTCGAAAACTCTTTGATTTCGAGATGAGAGGCGTTGGCGATAGGGGTTCGCAAATGAAATGGCCTGTGCGCGAAATGTGGTCCCTATATATGCCGGTGTGGTAGAGCAGGGGATGCGAGGGTGATGGTCCTGTCCATATGGAGGGGCTGAAATCCGGCACCTTTTATATATGCGTGCGTAAGGTCTTCGATGATGAAAAGTTCGGTAATGAAGTGGATGTTCTTCAATAAGTTACTATTTAATTGATAGCTTGATTTTTCCATGCATAATGAGATTGTCTATGTTTGCAAGTGTTCTTAAAATATTTACATGATAATAACAGAAACCACTTTATCTAAATGATAGGTTGTCATATGGTTAATGCATCGAAATTTTTTTGTTTCTAATAAACAAATAAAGATACATTAAAAGTATCAAGAAAAGGGGCAATATATTTACTATTCAAGCTAACCTCTTCAGGTCTATCAGCACCTTCTATGAAGGCATCGAGAGCGGTGATTTAGAAACTTTTGAAGCCGCAAGGTCAGCAATGCGAGACCTGGATTAAATATCGGGTGGCGCAATATGCGCATTGTTGATGAGAACAAAAATGTCGAAGTCTATGGCCAAGAGGGTTGATAAATATGTGACAAAACGAACTTGACAGCGATATGAGTCGGGTGAAAATAGCATGCCGCCCGGTTTGTTTGAGTTGTTTATGCACAGAACGTGTCTGTGAGTTAGGTCTGGTTGGTTTTGCGGGGAGGGCTGCTTAGGCGGCTGGGAATTTTCATCTGGGGGGATGGAGGTTCAAAATGGTCAAAAGTAGGAAGAAAAATCGTCCAGTTCTTGAAAAAATTGCTAAGTCAGCGGCTGGTGCAGACGCTGGTTTTATGCGAGCAGAGCTGTACACAGCAAGCAAAGCGATGGGGGTTTTGGGTGAAGCTGGCAGGCTTGGTGATGAGTTTGTGCAGCATCTAGCTCTGCAAAATTTAGAGGCAAAGCCTCCTGTGGTGCTGCAGGGTGCGGCTCCCAATATGCTCCGTGGGTGGCTTCGTGAGCACGCATTGCGAGCAAAATCAAACATAGTTTTTGTCTCGGAGACGATCGATAAAAATGACAAATTCAAAGCTGCGCATGAGCGCAGCCAGGCGACATCAATACCAACACTTATGGGTGTTGTAGCCGGCTACCCCGGGGCTCCTAATGACAATGATCAGCGCTATTTAAGCTGGAAAGAGCTTGTGCTGGTGTGGGCCAGGAGGCGTTGGGGATCTCACATACTTGCTGTTTATGAGCATGTTGATGAGGCCATGGGGCATCTGCATATCATCGTTGCAAAACCCGATGCAAGGTCTGTTCGGGACCTCCACCCTGGTGCGGCAAAACAAGATCAAAAACTTCACGATTTAATGAAGCTGCAACCACCAGGCTTGACGTATCGAGAGCGTGAAAACGCCTGTAAAAAAGGTGCTCGGATTGCGTATGAAGAAGGCTGCAGGGAGCTGCAGGATGAGTATTTTTCAGCAGTATCAGAGCCCATCGGGATGCAGCGCTGCGCAGACAAATCCTGGATGCGCTATGGATATAAAGAAGCACTTTTGCGCAAACGTCTAAACAGTGAAGTTTCGGATCTCACTGCTGACATTGATAAGCGTGAAAAAGAGGCTCTGGAGCGTGAAGATCGCAACAATGCGATCGAGAAAACGCTAGCTATGCAAGCAGATGCGCAGCAACATAAAAGCGCAATGCTGCTGGCATTAGAGTCCGGGATCAAAAAAGATATGTCTGGACTCGCACTTGAACTCGAAATACTCGAAAAAGACAAAGCAGACGCAATGCGTTTGAGAGATGAATTGCACAAAAATCTTGAGCTTCTTGGTAGTCAGTTGGATGCTGTTAAACGCATATTTTCCGGCCTGGAAGATACATATAAAAGCTCAATTTTCGGCCTGTCGGAGCTTGTCTCATCTGGTGTTGTGACTGGAAATCAAGCGAAAGAAGTTGGATCTATGCTTAAAAAACTGCATGACAAAAACAACGCGTTGGTCACGCCAATTAAAAAATCTGCGTAAGGAGAAGAAAATGACACTCAATACAAAAAGAACTTTGCTGCAGCAGATTAATGATCTCAATATTCTGGCCAAGAAAAAATCAGAAGTTGAGTTTGATGAATACCGTAAGGCAAAAGAAAGACTCGGAAACGTTAACGCTGGGGATGCTAAAACATGCAAAATGTTGCTTGAATTTATGCTAACTGCAGCTGGTAAAACACCCGGACAGGCATTCGACAAACTGCTCGACTCAGCTATAGAAAGCGTTTCAAAAACAAGCGACATCAAGCAATTGAAGTCAATAAATGCAGCGAAAACAGATGCTGAAACAGTTCGTCGCTACAATATGCAGCACGAGAAAAATAGGGAAAAATACAAAGAAAGCGCAGTAGATTCATCGAGAAAATTGATTGATAGTTATATGCGCCACATTGAAAAATATGGCAGAAATACACTATCTGAATCGCAGAAAATCTTGATTGAGTTAAGAGAAGTTCAGGAAAATAAAGATAAATTTGATCATAGAATTTCGTGGTCTTTGCAGCGTCTATCGAATAACGATGAAAAAATTGAGAAAGAAATTGAATTTTTGGATGCGACGATTAGATCTCAAGCAGGAAAAAGCATCGCAATTGATTTGCTGGATGAGATCATGACAGCAAAGCTATAAAAAATTGGCAGTTTGCGTGCAAGCTGTACATTGACGGAGGGATTACACTTTGCGGCTTCTATTGATGCGCTCAGTAGCATCCGCTGCAATGCTCTCAAAGAGTTTGTCAAGCTGCAGATAGACATCCCAGCGCTCAACGCCAAGCTTAACTGAAGATGCGTCGATAACGAGAAGCTCTAGCTCAGCTTCTCGTTTGCCCTTCCAGAGTTTGTCAGCAAGAGCAACAGACAGCTCTTCGAATGAAACTTCAGGGCCGTCCCATGCTGCGTGGGATACACAGCATTGCGCAACCTCGGGCTGAACACCTTGACTTAACAGGATTGCTCGACCTGAGGACTCATGAAGCGATCCTGGAGCGTCAAGCTCGGCAGGATAGTTGATCTTCCCGATATCATGAATCGCGACACCTAATCCAACTAGCTTGCTATCGAAAGGGATGCCAAGTCGTTTGTAACCTGCAATCAACAGATCAGCGGCATCGTCGACTAATTGCAAATGTAGCAGCAGACGCTTCGTAGCGCCCAATTGCTTCAAAAGTAGGTACGCATCGGCGCGATCGTTCAGCATCGAGGTCTCCTGGGTCGTCATCATTTCATCCAAAAAGGCCGCTTAAAACTGCCTGCTTTTTTGGCACATCATCGATTATTTGTTGAGTAATAGTTGCTGCAGCAGTAGAAACTAATTGAAGTGTTGGCGTTGGTGTTTGAAGTTGAGCTTTATCTTGTAGCTGCAAAAATTCAGGAGCTTGTGCTGCGCAAATTCGTTCGCGAATCCAGTCGTTTATGAATTGCGGTGGAATCTTGCTTATAGAGTCGATGATGTCGCCATCTTCAGGGGCAAGGGGCTCAAGATAAAGCGAAAATTTGGCCGGAGGATGGATGCTTTCTCTCGCGTCGCTCCAGTCGAAATGCGAAGGCATTTTACCGATTGAACTGGAAATCCAGCCGCGAATAATTGTTGCACGCCGAGACGCTGGAATATCAAACAGTTTTTTGATTGCAATGGACTCTTGGGGATGTCCATGACGAAGAGAAAAAGAAAAACGGATTTGATTCATAGATAGCCCCTGTTTTAGGTTGTATCTATATTTCAGCACGCTATTAGCGTGCTATGTTCTCAATAATTCTTGGATTCAATGATTTTTATCGTTGACGATATTAATCCAGGTCGGAATATGTCCGATGCATAGCAGAGAACTGATGCAAAGATGCCTGTTGTGCGAAATCCCAGATGCTTTGATGACTGAATAGCCCAATTTCTCTTGTATGGAGCATGAGTCGTCATTAACAACAATGGTTATTTGATGGTGCTTTTTGCTGTTCAGTACATACTCGATCTGAAATTTTGTGCTTGAGAGCGCTCTTTCCAGGTGTGGATATAGATCATCAAGATCGCATGATTCAGGGAATCTTCTGCTTTTAGAGTGCCAAATACCATCGTATATGCCGCCAGGGAATTCGATCTCATGGAGATGTTTATCTCTATATAAAAAACGCTTAATCGCTTTGGATTCGAGCCAGCCGAATCTTGATGCAGCATCAATAGCGAGTTTTGGATCGGTAGATGCGACGCGCGCTAATTTCAGCATTCTTCTAATTGAGAGATCTTTCATGAATGCCCTCATTGAAATTAAGGTGATGACGAATTAATTACAGCATTTCTTGACTCTAGTTTGTGGTTATTTTTAAGCTAACTTCACTTTTTTATTGGCTTTAGAAAATAGTGATACATTCGTTTATATCAAAAAATGATGGCGCAATGAATCATTCCGTATACACAGAGCAACAGCTCATTGAGATCATTTCCGATATTGATGTTAACGGTCCAGTCAATAGGCTTGCTCATTACAAAATAAACCATGGTTTTTATTTTTATTGGCGCAGAAAACTCCGCGAAAAAATATTGGAATACAGGAATCTGAAGGTCGATAGCAATATTCAGATTGATGAGTTGCTGGCCGAAAGTCAACGACTCAAAATCTTGCTTGCTGAGTCAATGTTGAAAAATCAGGTATTGAGATATGTTTGATATCACATATTCCACGAAGCTGTCATTTTTTTTGGTGAATTTTTTATTTGCTTTCTAGCAACAAAATCTTTTGAAAATAATCATTAAGGTGCAAACATTGAATCTCCACACAGGAGCAAGCATGAGCCTCAAAACCATTGTTTTTTTTGTTTCTCTTATTGCGAGCATTGGCGTCAATGCTGCACAGCATTACCGCACACCCAGCAAAATCCCAGCGGGTGCTGACATCAACAGTCCATTGACGTCTGGCGTCAAATGCACCGGCAAAAACGACACCCCCATTGGAGTTGTAAAGCGTAAGGAAGAGGGTGGAGTGATCTCGTTTGAGGTGCGATCAGACTCACCATCGTATGAGCCGAGCGGTCGATTTAAGGTTGGAAAGCCAACAGCTGCATCATCTGTTCAACGTGCAATCAACGAGTACGCAGGCCCGATCCCTGTGTTCATGTGCATCCCGTGGAGGGGCTTCGGTGACTGAAAAAACATACTTTGGGCTGCCAGTCGTTGTGTCAGATGGCACTCAATTCGTCAGGTTCAGCGACATCAAAGCACTGCCGTTTTTTGAGTTCTGGCAAGCCAGCGCCAGGGGCTCAACGATGCGAATTGATGGGCCAGACACATTGGTGTTTTTGACTGATTGGAAGCTGTTTTCGCAGCTCTTCATAGAAACCGGGCGACACCGATACCAGGCATGAAGAAGGACCCAGCAGGGTCCTTTTTTATGGAGCTTGCACAACGCTTTATGCAAAGCGTCAGAAAAATTCAATGGAATCAACAGTCGCCAAAAAATGGACAGAGATCTGCGGGAATAGCTCAGTTGGTAGAGCGATACCTTGCCAAGGTATAGGTCGACGGTTCGAGCCCGTTTTCCTGCTCCATGACTAATTAAAGGTAGCAAAAAGGTAGCAAGTTTTTTATGGTTGAAATAATCATTAAAAATCAACATTTTACGATGCGTTTCACCGGATTGCAAATCCGGTTAGACCAGTTCGACTCTGGTTCGCGCCTCCAAGATAAGCCAGAACTCTCACGAGTTCTGGCTTTTTCTATTTCAGCATTGAAATGCTCTTTGCAAGCGCCAGTATTTCGCTGCGTGCTCCTGATTACGTAGCAAATTAAACAAATTTGCTTAGTCTTGATGGACGATGGGCTGAATCCATTTTCTTTTTACGCTGTCTCCATATCTTGATTGCACATCAACAAGGGGACAAGAATGCGTTTAACAGGAAAAGTGGCAGTGGTCACAGGGGCTGGCCAAGGCATGGGGCGTGCGATTGCGCAGCGTTTTGCCGATGAAGGCGCTACCGTGGTGGCGGTTGATCTGAACGAAGAAGCGGCCAAGCAGACGTTGGAAGGCAAGAGCGGAAAGCACCTGGCACGCTCTGTCAACGTCGGTGACAGCGCTGCCATCGACACACTGTTTGCTGAAATCAAGCAAAACCTGGGCTCTGTGGATGTGCTGGTGAACAACGCAGGCGTGGGCTCTGTGGATCAGTTTGCCGATATCACCGATGCCACCTGGGAGCGCGTGATTGGCGTGAACCTGAATGGCGCTTTCTACTGCGCCCGTGCAGCAGTCAAGCAGATGCAAGAAGGCCAGGGCGGCGCCATCGTCAACATCTCCAGCACTTCTGCTGTAAGCGGAGACGGCCCAGCGCACTACTGCGCTTCCAAGGCTGCGCTGATGGGTCTGACCCGTGGCATGGCCAAGGAACTGGCCCCCAAGAAGATTCGCGTGAACACGCTGGTTCCCGGCCCCACCAATACACCCATGATGCAAGGCATTCCTCAGGAATGGGCTGACGCCATCATCGCCGGTGTGCCCATGGGCCGCATGGCTGAACCCGATGACATTGCCAAAGTGGCCGTGTTCCTGGCCAGCGATGACAGCGGTTTTGTGACCGGTCAGAACGTGGCTGTTAACGGCGGCAGCGCCTTCCTGTAAGGAGAATGAATATGAGCAAGCGCCTGGAAGGCAAGACTGCATTTGTGACCGGTGGTGGCTCTGGTATCGGTGCCGCAACGGCTGAGCGTTTCGCACAAGAAGGTGCGATGGTGGTGATTTGCGGTCGCCGCAAGGACCCTCTGGATGAAGTCGTGGCCAGGATCAAGGCTGCCGGCGGTAGCGTTGAAGCTATTGTGGCTGACGTGGGTAATGAAGCTCAGTTTGTTGGCGCGCTGGAGCAGACTGCCAAGAAGCATGGCAGCCTGGACATTCTGGTCAACAACGCCATGGCCTATACATGGGGCGGTATTGATGGCATGACCACGGCTGACTGGCATGCCAACTTCAGCACTTCTGTGGATGGCACATTCTGGGGTACACGTACAGCGCTGAAACTGATGGGCGGCAAGGGGGGGGCCATCGTCAACATCAGCTCTATCTGTGGCACGCTGGGAACGCCTTTCATGTCGGGTTACTCGGCAGCTAAGGCAGCCATCATCAACTTCTCTCGTGCAGCTGCTGCCGAAGGAGCACCTGCTGGCGTGCGCGTGAACGTGGTGATCCCTGCGGTGGTTGAAACGCCTGCAACGGCTGGCATGCTGGCTGATGAAGCCTCGCGCAAGACCACCGAAAAGCTCATCCCCATGGGCCGTGTCGGTCAGTCCAACGAGCTGGCTAACGCGATTCTGTTCTTGGCTAGCGATGAAGCCAGCTATGTGACTGGCGCTGCACTGCCTGTGGATGGCGGTCGTTCTGCCGTGCTGGTGACAGCGCTGTAAGAGAGAGTTGAAGATGAGTGAACCCGTGAATCAGTGGCCACAAACGCTGGAAGAGCGTATCGACCGTCTGGAGTCGCTGGATGCGATTCGTCAGCTGGCTGGCAAGTACTCTCTGTCGCTGGACATGCGTGACATGGATGCCCACGTCAACCTGTTTGCCCCCGATATCAAGGTCGGCAAGGAGAAGGTGGGGCGTGATCATTTCATGGCCTGGCAGGACAGCACGCTGCGTGACCAGTTCACGGGCACTTCCCATCATCTGGGGCAGCACATCATCGAGTTCGTGGACAAGGATCACGCCACCGGCGTGGTCTATTCCAAGAACGAGCATGAGTGCGGTGCCGAGTGGGTCATCATGCAGATGCTGTACTGGGATGACTACGAGCGCATTGACGGTCAGTGGTTCTTTCGCCGTCGTCTGCCCTGCTACTGGTATGCCACCGATCTGAACAAGCCGCCGATTGGCGACATGAAGATGCGCTGGCCCGGCCGCGAGCCCTATCACGGTGCTTTCCACGACCTGTTCCCGAGCTGGAAAGAGTTCTGGATGAACCGCCCCGGCAAGGATGAGCTGCCGCAAGTGGCCGCACCTGCGCCGCTGGAGCAGTTCCTCAAGACCATGCGCCGTGGAACGCCCGCGCCGCGCATGCGTGTGCGCTAAGGAGTCGGTATGAATCAAACACTTTTCACGCCCACCCGGTTCGGCAAGATTGCACTGCAAAACCGCGTGGTCATGGCGCCCATGACGCGCAATCGCGCAGAGGTAGATGGCACGCCCACGGACATCATGGCCGAGCACTATGGTCAGCGCGGTGATGCCGGTCTGATCGTGGCTGAAGGTGCATGGCCTGAAGTGACGGGCCAGGCCTATTGCCGCCAGCCCGGCATTGAAACCGCCGAGCATGTGCGCGGCTGGCGCAAGGTGACGGATGCGGTGCATGCGCGCGGTGGTTCCATCGTGCTGCAGATCATGCATTCGGGTCGTATTGGCAGCAGCCAGATCAAGCCTGCGGGGGTGCGATCGGTATCACCGTCGGCCATTCAGGCGCAGGGCAAGATCTGGACCGATGCCGCTGGCATGCAGGACTTTGATGTACCCCATGCTTTGAGCGCTGATGAAGTACGTAAAGCTATTGCCGAGCACGCCGCAGCCGCCAAGCGCGCTGTGGATGCGGGTTTTGACGGCGTAGAGCTGCACGGTACCAGTGGCTATCTGAGTCTGCAGTTTCTGCACTCCAGCACCAACCAGCGTACCGACGAATACGGTGGCAACGCTGCCAGACGTGCGCGGTTTGCTGTGGAGTGTCTGGCGGCCATGGGTGATGCGATTGGTATTGACCGCGTGGGGCTACGCCTCAATCCTGGCAACACCTTCAATGACACCTCGGATGAAAACTCTGAGGCCACCCATGCAGAACTGATGCGCCAGGCCGCCAAGCTGAACCTTGCCTACCTGCATGTGATGCGTGCACTGTTTGAGCCTTCGATTGATGCCTTCAAGTTGGCCCGTGAGAACTTTGGTACCAACCTGATTTTGAACGATGGCTTTAATGCAGAAAGCGCTGAAGCGGCGCTGCAGGCTGGCGAGGGTCAAGCGGTGTCGTTTGCACGACATTTCATTGCCAACCCGGATCTGGTGCAGCGCATGCGCCTGGGCTTGCCTTTGAGCAAGTTTGATCGAAACACCCTCTACACCGCTGGTGCCAAGGGCTACAACGACTATGCGCAGGCTGACGAGATTCAGATCGCCTGATTAAGAGATTGCTGATCGGCCTTCGGGTTGATCCCTAAGTAGTTCATCGTGTTGGCCGCATTTCCTTTGGGAAGTGCGGCCTTTTTTTTGTTTTCTCCATTGTTGTCTGCTTGTCGAGCTGGACTACCTCAAATGGCTGAAAGGGTTTCGTCCTATTGGCTTGTATCGCTTTCTGTTTATTGGATGAGTGCTATGAAATTTGTTGCAACAGACGGCAATTCGTTAGTCTCAATGGACGATGTTTGTACCCTCTGTCAGAACCAGAATCCATCACATCACTAAACAAGATTTGGGTTGGAGGCCCCGGCATCATGATGGAAATACGTGGACTAGCGTACGTTGTCGCTGAGAGCTCTGATTTGGATCGCTGGGTCAGCTATGCACGGGACGTGCTTGGCATGATGCCCAGCACCACCGCTGATGGCGATCTGCTGATCAAGATGGATGAACGTCAGTTCCGTTTCCAGGTTCAGCCTGGCAGCCAGGACAAGTACTTCGCATCCGGCTGGGAAGTGGCCAACAAGGAAGCCTTCGAGCAGGCGCTCAAGGCGCTGGAAGCCGCTGATGTTCGTTACGAAATTGGCAATGCCGCACTGTGCACCAAGCGTCGCGTGCAGCAGCTGGTGATCGTGCAGGACCCTTCGGGCAATCGCCATGAAATCGTCTGGGGCTTCAAGTCCGATTTCACCCATTTCGCATCGCCCCAAGGTGTGTCGCGCTTCATCACCGGTGACTATGGCCTGGGCCACACGGTGCTGCCTGCCCCCGACTTTGACAAGACCGCAGCTTTTGTGCGCGACGTGCTGGGCTTTGGTCTCTCGGATATCTACAACTTCAAGCCCGCAGGCGACGAAGGTCCGACCATCCGCATTCACTTCTTCCATTGCGCCAATGGACGTCACCACAGCCTGGCGCTGGCTGAGTTCCCTTCGCCCTCGGGCTGCGTGCATGTGATGGTCGAAGTGGACAACATGCCCGAAGTGGGCCGTGCCATGGATCGCATGCAAAAGGGCGAAGTCAAACTGTCGGCCACGCTGGGTCAGCACACCAACGACAAGATGATCTCGTTCTACATGAAAACGCCTTCCAACTTCGATCTGGAGTTCGGCTATGGCGGAGCCATCATCGACTGGGATCACCACATCACGCATGAATTCACGACCGTCAGCCTCTGGGGACACGACTTCAGCGTAGGTCGTCCTGAAAACAACTAATAGGAGGCTTGAGACATGGCCAATAAATTAATGACAGCGAAAGACGTTGTGGCATCCATCAAGGATGGCATGACGATTGGTATTGGTGGCTGGGGTCCTCGCCGCAAGCCCATGGCTCTGGTGCGAGAGCTGCTGCGCAGCGACGTCAAAGATCTGACCGTGGTGGCTTATGGCGGTGCTGATGTGGGCATGTTGTGCGCCGCTGGCAAGGTCAAGAAACTGATCTTCGCCTTTGTGTCGCTGGACTTTATTCCACTGGAGCCTTACTTCCGCAAGGCTCGCCAGAACGGTGCCATTGAAGTGATGGAAATCGACGAAGGTCACATGGTGCTGGGCCTGAAAGCTGCTGGCATGCGTATCCCCTACATCCCCACTCGCGTGGGTCTAGGCACCGATGTGATCAAGCACAACAGCAACATCAAGCTGGTGGACTCTCCTTATGACAACAAGGAGTGGGTTGCGATGCCTGCTATCAATCTGGATGTGGCTCTGCTGCATGTGGACCGCGCTGACTCGCGTGGTGTTTGCCAGATTGCAGGCCCCGATATTTATATGGACGACCTGTTTGCCCGTGCCGCGACTAATACGTTCGTGAGCTGCGACGAATTGGTGGAATCCAGCACTTTCGAATCGGCGGATGCTGCGCGACTGGTGTTCTGGGAGCGTTCTGAGACGACCGGCGTGGTTCATCTCCCTGGTGGTGCTCACCCCACATCCTGCGCGCCTCTGTATGGCTTTGATGTCAAGCACTTCAAGGAATACGTAGCCAGCAGCAAGGAAGAGGGCGGCTGGAGCGAATACCAGCAGAAGTACGTGCAGTGCACGGAGCAGGAATATCTGGAAAAAGTGGGTGGTATGGATGCAATCAAGCGCCTGCCCCTGCCTGTGTTCTAAGGAGGCAAAGATGAGTGAAATTGCATTGGTAGATCGCGTCATCTGCGCCGCGGCACGCGCCTGGGAAAAAGACGGTGAAGTTCTGGCCACCGGCATTGGCCTGGTGCCACGTTTGGCGGCTTCGCTGTGCATGAAGTCCATCAACACGGATCTGATCATGACGGACTCCGAAGCCTGGGTGGTCAGCGAACCTGCGCCCGTCGGGCCGCGTGGTGACTACAAGATCAAGCGTGAGTCCTGGATGGGCTTCTCTCGCATCTTCGACAACGTCTGGGGTGGCAAACGCCACGCCATGGTGGGTCCTGTTCAGGTGGACCGTTTTGGTCAGGGCAACATCTCCATGGTGGGCAGCGACTACGCACGTCCCAAGTCCATGATGCTGGGCGTGCGCGGTTTTCCGGGTAACTCCATCAACCACGCCAACTCCTTCTTTGTGCCTAACCACAGCCCCAAGGTGTTTGTGTCGGGCGAGGTGGATGTGGTCGGCTCTGTGGGTTACAACCCCGCGCGTCTGGCCAAGGGCTGGACGTTGGAAGAAACCACGGACATTCGTTTCATCTTTACCAACCTGTGCGTGCTGGACTTCGGCGGCCCTGACTATCAGGCGCGTCTGGTCTCTCTGCACCCCGGTGTGACGGTTGGGCAGGTGCAGGAAGCCACAGGTTTCCCTGTGCATATCCCAGCCAACGTGGGTGTGACGGCGGATCCCACACCCGAGCAGCTGGCTTTGCTGGCCCAGCTCGATCCGCACAACCTGCGCGCTACGGCCATGGGAGCCTGATATGGAAAATGCAGCTTCCAGCGAATTTGTGACACGCGAAGACAAGGCCGTCTACGAAACCGACGAGCCTGTGCTCTACAGCGTGGACAAGGGCATTGCCACGGTCACCATGAATCGGCCCACGTTCAACAACGTGCAAAACTCGCAAATGACCTATGCGCTGGATGCTGCCTTCCGCAAGGCGACCGATGACGATAGCGTCAAGGTCATCGTGCTGCGCGGTGCAGGCAAGCACTTCAGCGCGGGGCACGATATTGGTACGCCCGGTCGAGACATTAACAAGTCCTTTGACCGTGCGCACCTGTGGTGGGATCACACCAACAAACCCGGCGGCGAGCAGTTGTTCGCCCGCGAGCAAGAGGTTTATCTGGGCATGTGCCGCCGCTGGCGCGACATTCCCAAACCCTTGATTGCCATGGTGCAAGGCGCTTGCGTGGCGGGCGGCCTGATGCTGGCCTGGGTCTGTGATTTGATCGTGGCCAGCGATGACGCGTTCTTTCAGGACCCCGTAGTGCGCATGGGTATCCCCGGCGTGGAGTACTTTGCCCATGCCCACGAGCTGCACCCCCGCATCGCCAAAGAATTTCTGCTGCTGGGCGACCGCATGACTGCAGACCGTGCCTACCAGATGGGCATGGTCAACCGCGTGGTGCCACGTGCCCAGCTGCAAGAGCAGGTCGATGCCATCGCCCTGCGCCTGACAGCACAACCCCGTCTGGGTCTGGCACTGACCAAGATGGTAGTCAACAAGGCTGAGGAGCTGCAGGGTCTGCGCTCCACCATGGACATGGCCTTTGGTTACCACCACTTTGCGCACGCACACAGTCAAGCCATGGGCATGGGCCAGCTCGGCGGTCAAGACGCCAGGACCATGGCCAGTGCCAATAAGAAGGAGGCCGCACAATGAGCGAGGTCAATGCACTGCACACGCCTTTGTGCGATTTGCTGGGATGCCGTTACCCCATCGTTCAGACCGCCATGGGCTACGTCGCGGGCGCGGATCTTGTGATTGGTACGACAAACGCCGGGGGTTTTGGTTTTCTGGCCGGCGCCACGATTCACGCCGACAAGATTGAAGCAGAGATTCTGCGCGTCAAGCGCGAGACGGATGATCAGCCTTTCGGCCTGAACTTTCACATGTTCCAGCCCAACGCTCAGCAACTGCTGGACCTGGCTGTGAAGTACCGCTTGCGCGCGGTGAGCTATGGCCGGGGCCCGGACAAGAAGGTCATCGGCCGTCTGCGTGATGCCGACATCGTCTGCATGCCTACCGTGGGTGCTTTGAAGCACGCCCAGAAGGCCATCGAGATGGGAGCCAATGCCATCACCGTGCAAGGTGGTGAAGGTGGCGGCCATACCGGCAGCGTGCCCACTACGGTGCTGCTGCCCCAGGTGGTGGACGCGGTGAGCGTGCCCGTGATTGCTGCTGGTGGCTTCTACGACGGCCGTGGCCTGCTGGCTGCGCTGGCCTTTGGCGCATCGGGCATTGCCATGGGAACCCGCTTTCTGATGACCAGCGATTCCAAGGTTCCGGATGCCACGCTGCAGCGCTACCTGGCCACTAAAGATGCCGAAAAAATCGCCGTATCGCATCTGGTCGACGGCATGCCCCAGCGCATGATTCCGAACGAATACCTGTCCATGCTGGAAAAGGCCAGCCCCATGAAGCGCCTGCGCATTGCGGTGAATCTGGCACTGAAGTGGAAGGCCGAAACCGGCATGACCACAGGTCAGGCCATGAGTATTTTCATGAAAGCCATGCGTGAGGATTCCTCCTCGGTGGCCCAGACCGTCATGGCGGCCAACGCCCCCATGCTGCTGCAGCGCTCCATGGTCGACGGCAACCCGGCTGGTGGTGTGATGTCTGCCGGTCAGGTGGCTGCACTGATTGGCAAGCTCGACAGCTGCGAAGACGTGATCAGCGGCATTGTTCGCCAGGCCATGGCCCGTCGCACCGCACTCAATGAATTGACTACTGCGTAATAACGCTCATTAACAGGCCAACGAGAAGACGGAATATGTCCACTCAACAATTTCACTCCAATATTCACGACAACGGCGTGGCAGAGCTGGTGATTGACCGCGCTCCTGTCAATGCCCTGAATTCCGCTGGCTGGTATGGCCTGGCCCACGAAATCCAGTCGCTGGGCGACCGCCCTGAGGTCCGCGTGATCGTGATCCGTGCCGAAAACCGTGGCTTCTGCGCCGGTGTGGACATCAAGGAACTGGCCACTAACGACAAGCTCATCATTGATGTGAACGCAGGCAACTACGCCACGTTCAAGGCTGTGCATCTGAACAAGGTGCCGGTGATTGCTGCCGTGCACGGCTTTGTGCTGGGTGGCGGCATCGGTATCTGCGGCGCATCCGACATCGTGATCGCCGCTGAAGACGCGACCTTCGGTCTGCCTGAAGTCGATCGCGGTGCCATGGGTGGCGCAGCACACCTGCAGCGCATGTTTGGTGTGCAAAAGACCCGCTATCTGTTCTTTACGGGCGAGATGATTGGAGCGCAGGACGCCTTCCGCATGGGGGCGGTCGAGCGCGTGGTACCCCGTGAGCAACTGCGTGATACCGCCATGGAAATCGCCAACAAGATTGCAGCCAAGAGCCCCGCCATGATCCGCATCGCCAAGGAGGCGCTGACCGGCATCGAAGACGGCAATCTGGAAGACAAATATCGCTGGGAGCAGGGCTTCACTCTGCAAGCCTATATGAGCCCCGATTCCGCCGAGACGCGCAGCGCCTTCGTGGAAAAGCGCGACGCCAAATTCTGATTCGCCAAGCGCAACGAGGAGACAACAAGATGGATTTGACCTATACCCCTGCGCAAAAGGCTTTTCGCACCAAGGTGCGCGCCTGGCTCAAGGACAACGTTCCCAAAGAGCGCCTCAAGAGCTACGACACGCGCGAAGGCTTTGAGCAGCACCGTGCATGGGAAGCTTTGCTGGCAGGTGCCGGTTACAGCGCCGTCATGTGGCCCAAGGATCTGGGAGGTAGCGGCTGCGATCTGACCGAATGGCTGATCTTTGAAGAAGAATACTGGGCCGCCGATGCACCTGCTCGCGTGAACCAGAACGGTATTTTGCTGCTGGGATCCACCATCATGGAGTTTGGTACGCCTGAGCAAAAAGCCCGCTTCCTGCCCCGCATGGCCCGTTGTGATGACATGTGGGCGCAAGGCTGGTCTGAGCCCAATGCGGGCTCGGACATGGCGGCCATCAGCAGCCGTGCCACGCGCCAGGGTGACAAATTCATTCTGAACGGCCAGAAGATCTGGTCCACCCGTGCCATCTTTGCAGACTGGGTCTTTGGCCTGTTCCGCAGCGACCCCACTTCCAGCCGTCACCACGGCCTGAGTTACATCCTGGTGCCGCTGAACACGCCTGGCATCACTGTGCGCCCCATCCGTGCCATCAATGGCCGCGAGCATTTCGCCGAAATCTTTTTCGACGATGTGGAAGTCTCTGCTGAGAACCTGATTGGTGCCGAAGGCAAGGGCTGGCATGTGGCCATGGCGACTGCGGGCTTTGAGCGCGGTCTGCTGCTGCGCTCTCCTGCGCGCTATCAGCGCAGCGCCCAGAAACTGGTGGACCTGTACCTGCGCAACCAGGTCGATGCCGACCGCGATCACTCCATCCGCGACGCTGTTCTGCGGGCATGGCAGGGTGCCGAGGCCTACACACTGTCTTCGTACCACACCGTGGGCCGCCTGAACAAGGGCGCGCAGATCGGTGCTGAAGCGAGTACGAACAAGATTGTCTGGTCCGAGCTGGACATTCTGATCAACGAAACCGCCATGCGCATTCTGGGTCAGCGTGCAGAGCTGATCGATGACGAAGAAGCCAATGACTGGCTGGAAGGTTTCCTGTTTGCGCAAGCGGGCCCCATCTACGCGGGCAGCAACGAGATTCAACGCAACATCATTGCCCAGCGCATGCTGGGTCTGCCCAAATCCTGATCGGCTGGGAGAACACCATGGACTTCACCTTTACCGAAGATCAAACCGCATTCCGTGACTCGGTCAGCCGCTTTCTGATGACGGAAGCTGCCCCCGAGCTGCTGCGCGATATCTGGGAAACCGAGAGCGGCCGCTCGCCCGAGCTGTGGGCCAAGATTGCGGAGCAGGGCTTGATGGGCCTGTCCGTTCCCGAGGCTGATGACGGCATGGGCATGGCCGATATTGACTGGGCGTTGCTGCTGCAGGAGGTGGGCTACTACGCACTGCCTGATGCGCTGACTGATACCGCTTATGTGGCTGTGGGCATGCTGTCTGCTTTGCCACAAGGCCATGCCGCCCGCGCCTATCTGCCCAAGATCGCCAGCGGCAGCTGCCGCGTGGCCGTGGGTCACCCCAGCAATGCGACTGTTGCCGATGCAGAGCACGCTGATGTCTTGCTGCTGCCCCAGGCTACGGCAGTGGGGCTGGAGCTGCACCTGCTGACTCCTGCACAGTGCGAAATTACGGCACTCAAGAGCATTGACTCCTCGCGTCGCCTCTCCAGGGTGAGCTGGATCGCTTCTGACGCGACCCGTGTGCTTGAGGGTGCCCAGGGCCAGAAGGTCTGGGATGCCGCTGGTGAGCGTGGCGCTCTGGCGGCTGCCGCCCAGATGGTGGGCCTGGCCCAGCGCATGCTGGACCTGTCTGTGGACTATGTCGCTCAGCGCAAGCAATTCGACAAGGTGATCGGCAGCTTCCAGGCGGTGCAGCACCATCTGGCAGACATCGTGACCAAGATTGAATTTGCCAAGCCTGTTCTGTACCGGGCCTTCTATGCGCTGCAGCACAACGAGCCTGATCTGGCCGTGCGCATCTCCCACGCCAAGCTGCAGTGCAGCGAAGCGAGCTGGTTTGCCTCGCGCAACAGCCTGCAGGTGCATGGTGCCATGGGCTACACCTGGGAAGTCGATCTGCAGATGTTCATGAAGCGCGCCTGGGTGCTGGATGCGGCATGGGGCGACAAGGCCTATCACTCGGCCCGCCTGACCCAAGGTCTGCTGCGCAGCCCCGATGCCCCCGTGGGCCCTGGCGCTACGTTTGATCGAGAAAGCGCTTCCTGCGGCGACTGCTCTGCGCAAGCAGCTATCAAAAACATTGTTGAAGAGGTGGCTGCATGAGCGCCCAAGCCTATATTGTTGACGCACTGCGCTCGCCTACCGGCAAGCGCAAAGGCTCTCTTGCTGCCGTGCATGGTGCCGACCTTGGCGCCCATGTCATCAAGGCGCTGGTGGAGCGCAATGACATTCCCGCGGCGGATTACGACGATGTGGTCTTTGGCTGCGTGGACACCATCGGCGCTCTGGCCGGCGACATTGCCCGCACTTCATGGCTGGCTGCAGGTATGCCCCTGAACGTGCCCGGCACCACGATTGACCGCCAGTGCGGTTCATCCCAGCAGGCCATTCATTTTGCGGCGCAAGCGGTGATGAGCGGCACGCAGGATGTGGTGCTGGCCGGTGGCGTGCAGACCATGAGCGCCATCCCCATTTCCTCGGCCATGCTGGCCGGTCAGCCTCTGGGCTTCACCACGCCGTTTGCGGAGAGCAAGGGCTGGCAGGCACGCTTTGGCAACGCTCCCGTCAACCAGTTCTACGCAGCGCAGCGCATTGCCGATCACTGGGGAGCAAGCCGCGCAGACATGGAAGTGTTTGCCAAGGAAAGCCATGACCGTGCACTGAAGGCGATTGCCGAAGGCCGCTTTGACCGTGAAATCGTGCCCTTTGGCGACTTCAAGATGGACGAAACCGCCCGTCTGAGCACGCTGGAAAAGATGGCTACGCTGGAGCCGGTGGACCCCACCTATCCTTCCATCACCGCAGCGGTGTCCAGCTCCACCTGCGATGCGGCGGCTGCCGTGCTGGTGGTGTCGGAAGCAGCGCTCAAGCGCTACCACCTCAAGCCCCGCGCCCGGATTCACCATATCAGCGTGCGCGCCGATGACCCCATCTGGCACCTGACAGCTCCGATTCCCGCCACTGAGTACGCACTCAAGAAGGCCGGCATGAAGATGTCCGACATTGACCTCGTTGAGATCAACGAAGCCTTTGCTTCCGTGGTCATGGCCTGGCTCAAGGAAACCGGCTACGACCATGCCAAGACCAACGTCAACGGTGGTGCGATTGCTCTGGGACACCCGCTGGGTGCATCGGGTGCCAAGCTGATGACCACACTGCTACACGAGCTGGAACGCACCGGGGGCCGCTACGGCCTGCAGACCATGTGCGAAGGCGGTGGTCAGGCCAACGTGACCATCATTGAGCGACTCTGACGCATAGCCATGCGGGCACCTGTGGGTGCCTGCATGGCGTGGCGTTGAAGTCAACGGTCAGGGGTTAGCGGTTAAGCAAGTCATCCAAAAAATATCAACGGAGACAAAGACATGCAAGACAACGCGGCAGATACGGATCGCAGAAAATTTCTCATGGGGGCAGCCATTACAGCCGCAGCAGTGACCTTGCCAGCGGCGCAAGCCAGCGCCAAGACTGTGGTGCAGGCCACTGCACCGGCCGATGCCATTACCATGGCGGCCCAAATTCGCAAGGGTGACGTGACGCCGCTGGAGGCGCTTGAAGCCGCCATTGCTCGCGTTGAAGCTTTGCCCCGGCTCAATGCCGTGGTCATCAAGGATTACGAACAAGCACGCGACCATGCCAAGAAGATCTCGGCCATGGGCCGCGATGCGCGCAAGCAGGCGACGGATTCCGCGCCGTTGTGGGGTCTGCCTTTTGTGCTCAAAGATCTGGGCATGAGCATGGCCGGCACCGTGACCAGCAATGGCTGTGCCTTCTTCAAAGATGCCGTCGCCACGCAGGATTCCACCTTGGTGACGCGCTACAAGGCGGCTGGACTCAACATCTTTGGCAAGACCGCCTCGCCTGAGTTCGGCATGACGACCACCACAGAGTCCAAGCTCTATGGCGCTACGCTCAACCCCTGGAACACCAAACACACCACGGGCGGCTCGTCTGGCGGCACGGCAGCCGTGATTGCCGCAGGCATTCTGCCCGTCGGCCACGCCAGCGATGGCGGCGGCTCCATCCGCATTCCGGCTGCGCATTGCGGCCTGTTTGGCCTCAAGCCCAGCCGTGGTCGCATACCCGCCGGGCCCAGTTCGCTGGATGGTGCCACCGGTCTTTCGGTCAACCATGTCATCAGCCGCAGCGTGCGCGATACCGCCTTGCTGCTGGATTTGAGCGCAGGTCCTGAGTTTGGATCGCGTGTGCGCCCACCTTCGGATTCGCCGCGTGGCTACCTCGAAGCGATGCAAAAACCCGAACGCAAGCTGCGCATTGCCATCTGGCGCAAGAACTATTTCGGCACGCCCGTACATGCCGACTGCCTGGCTGCTGTCGACAAGGCCGCCAAGGCTTGCGAAGCCATGGGTCACATTCTCGAAGAGGCCATGCCCGACCTGCCTGTGGCAGAGATCTTTGCCGGCATGGGGCCGGGCATGTCTGCAGGCCTGCTCAGCAGTATTGAATACCGTGAAAAACAGCTGGGCCGCGCGGTGCGTGAAGACGAGATGGAGCCGCTGAACTGGGCTGCATTGCAAGCGGCCAAAAAGGCGACGGCGCTGGAGCTGTACCGCGGTCGTGCTGGCTTTGACAAGGCAGGGCAGCTGCTTGATGCCTTCCTGACCAAGTACGACCTGATTCTGACGCCCACTACGGCAGTGCCCGCACAAATGCTGGGCGTGCTGCGACTCGATCAGCCATACCAGAGCTATGCCGCAGAGGCCATGAACTCCTCGGCCTTTACCTCGCTGTTCAACATCAGCGGCCACCCGGCCATGTCGGTGCCTCTGCACTGGACGGCCGACAACATACCTGTCGGCTCTCAATTTGTTGCGCCTTTTGGCGGCGAGGGACGGTTGCTGCGCTTGGCTGCTCAGCTGGAGAAGACCTTGCCATGGGCACATCGCGTGCCTGATCTTTCCGCACTCAAAGCTTGAGTGTTCCAGCGATATGAGGAGCAAGAGCATGGAATCAGTGAATCAAAACATAGGCAGACGCAGCTTTATTCAAGGAACTACCGCTGTGATGAGTTCCGCTGCGGTGCCGGCAATGGCCAAGGACAAGAAGGAGTCACAGATGCTTGATGGATACGCATGGGCTGAGCAGATTCGCCGTGGTGATGTCACCCCCCTTGAGGCATTGGACGTAGCCATTGCACGCACAGAAGCGTTGCCCAAGCTCAATGCCGTTGTCATCAAGGACTATGCATTGGCTCGTGATCTGGCCAAGCAGATGTCTGCGCTGAGCGCTGCAGACCGCGCCGCAGCGACCGCCAAGGCTCCCATGTGGGGCGTGCCCTTCCTGGTCAAGGATCTGAACCAGTACATGAAAGGCACGGTCACCACCAACGGCTGCCGTTTTTTCAAGGGCGCGGTGGCTGAGTACGACAGCACTCTGGTGGCCCGCTACAAGGCGGCTGGCCTGAATATCTTTGGCAAGACGGCATCGCCCGAGTTTGGCCAGACGCCTACGACCGAATCCTTGCTCTACGGCAAGTCGCCCAACCCTTGGAATGCTGCCCACACAACGGGTGGCTCGTCGGGGGGCGCAGCGTCGGTGGTGGCAGCGGGCATTCTGCCAGTGGCCCACGCCAGTGACGGCGGCGGCTCCATCCGCATTCCTGCTTCGCATTGCGGTCTGTTCGGCCTCAAGCCCAGCCGTGGCCGCCTGCCTGCGGGCCCCGCCAACATGGAGGGCTGGATGGGCCTGTCCATGAACCATGCCATCAGCCGTTCGGTGCGCGACAGCGCACACCTGCTGGATCTGACACAGGGGCGTGAGCCTGGTTCGCGCACCGTGCCGCCGCGTGATGTCGATGGCACCTACCTCGAAGCCTTGAATCAGGGCCCTCGCAAGCTCAAGATTGCGGTCTGGCCCAAGAACTACTTTGGCATTCCGGTACATGCCGATTGCCAGGCCGCCGTGGACAAGGCCATCAAGGCCTGTCTGGCACTGGGGCACGAAATTGTCGAAGACATGCCACAGCTGCCCGTGGCTGATGTGTTCTCGGGTCTGGGCATCGTGACCTCGGTGGGCATGATGGCCACCATCCGTGCGCGTGAAAAGGTTCTGGGCCGCGCTGTGCGCCAGGATGAGGTAGAGCAGATGGACTGGCTGTATCTGGAAAAAGCCAAAGCCTACACCGCCGAGCAGATGCTGATGGCGCGTACCCACTTTGATACGGCGGGCCAGATTCTGGATCGTTTCTTCCTCAAGTACGACCTTGTTCTGACACCGGTGATGGCCGTGCCCCCCCCCCTGCTGGGCGTGCTGACGCTGGACCAGCCCTATGACTCGTTCGCACGCGAAGCGGTGAAGGCCTCGCCCTATACCGCTTTGTTCAATATGACCGGCCAGCCCGCCATGTCTGTGCCCATGCACTGGACGAAAGACAACCTGCCGGTGGGCGCGCACTTTGCGGCCCCGTTCGGTCGCGAAGGCCGTCTGTTTGGCCTGGCTGCGCAGCTGGAACAAACCGTTCCATGGGCAGATCGCACACCGGATCTGTCGGTATTCAAAGCGTAATTTCAAGAAAGCAGGCGGGTTCTGAGACCGTCTGCGCAGCAATCAAAAGGGGAAAGAAATGGGTATTTGCAACCAGAGAACCGTCGTCATTACCGGTGCAGGCGGTGGCCTGGGTCGCGCTTATGCGCTGGCCTTTGCGCAAGAAGGTGCAAATGTAGTGATCAATGACATTCGCGCTGAAGCCGCTCAGGCGGTGGCCGATGAAGTCAAGGCCGCAGGCGGCCAGGCCATTGCCAACACCGGTGACATCACCACTGTGGCTGGCGTGCAGTCGATTCTGGATGCCACGCTGACAGCCTTTGGCGATGTGAACGTCATCGTCAACAACGCCGGCGTGCTGCGCGACCGCATGTTCCTGAGCTTGTCTGAAGAAGACTGGGATATGGTCATGCGCGTGCACCTGCGTGGCCACTTCTGCATGGCCAAGGTGTTTGGTGGCTACTGGCGTGACCAGAAGAAGGCGGGCAAGGACGTGGACGCTCGCATCATCAACACCAGCTCCGGCGCGGGTCTGCAAGGCTCCATCGGTCAGAGCAACTACGCGGCAGCCAAAGCCGGTATTGCAGGCCTGACGCTGGTGCAGGCCGCCGAGCTGGCCCGCTACGGCATTACTGCCAACTGCCTGGCACCTGCCGCGCGGACCTCCATGACGGAAGGTGCCATGCCCGACATGGTCAAAAAGCCGGAGTCCGGTTTTGACGTATGGGACCCCATGAATGTGGCCTCTATCGTGGTGTGGCTGGGCAGCAGCCAGTCCAGGCATGTGACGGGCCGTTGCTTTGAATCCAAGGGCGGCGAGCTGTCCGTGGCTGATGGCTGGTTCACCGGAACCATTAACGACAAGCAAGGCCGCTGGGCTCCCGCTGAACTGACGGCGGTGGTGGATCAGCTGATTGCACAAGGCAAGGCCCCGCAAAAGGTCTATGGCACCTGATTGCAGTACCGGCAATAGAGCAGCCGGGTCACGCTGCCCGGCTCTGGTTATTCAATAAAAATGCAGGACGCGAGCCATCATGGATTTAAGTCTGAACGAAGAACAAAAAATGATCGCCGAAAGCGCGGCGGTGTTTTTGCAGGAAAAAAGCACCACGGCGCAAGTGCGCAAAGTCTCAGAAACCGAAGGTGGCCTGGACCGCGCTCTGTGGCAGGAAGTGGTGGACATGGGCTGGTGCAGCGTGGCGCTGCCTGAAGCGGCAGGTGGCATGGGCCTTGGCTGGCGCGAGCTGGTGCTGCTGCAGGAGCAGATGGGCTACCACCTGGCTTGCGTGCCGTTTTTTGATGCCGTGATTGCCGTCACCCCGCTGTGGAAGGTGCTGAGCCAGACAGAGCAAGGCTTGCCCGTGGTGGAGCGACTGGCGGCATCCGGCCAGATCTGCGTGCTGGGCATGACGGTGCGTGGCGAGCTGTCTGCTGCGGCAACGGTGAAGGTTGACGGCGATACGCTGGTGCTGAACGGTCAGTGGAATCAAGTGGGTTCGGGTTCGCACGCCGATGTGTTTTTGCTGCCCGCCACGCTGCCCTGCGGATCGCTGGGCTTGCTGGAAGTCTCCGCCAAGGCACAAGGCCTGAGCGTGCAGGCGCTGACGACGGTGGATGCCACGCGCAGCAGCGCCCATGTGGCTGCCGTTGATGTGAGCCTGACCGGCGCCGCCGTGCTGGTGCATGGCGATGCGCTCAAAAAACTGTGGGCTCAGACCCGCAATCTGGCGGCGATTGGCTTGGCTGCGGAGCAGGTCGGCGTGGCCGATCGTGCGCTGAATCTGGCAGTGGATTACACCAAAGAGCGCCAGCAGTTTGGAAAAGCCGTTGGCAGCTTCCAAGGCGTCAAGCACCGTGCAGCGCAAATTCTGGTGAAGGTGGAGACGGCCAGATCGGCCGTCTACGCTGCAGCTTTCATAGCTGATACCGCTGGTGATACAACAGATCTGACCTATTTCGCAGCGCAAGCCCGCACAGATGCTACGGAAGCAGCTCTCTTTTCTACGCGTGAAAGCATACAGCTGCATGGCGGCGTGGGCTTTACCTGGGAGTTTGATCCCCATCTGTTCTTCCGCCGCGCGCAGGCTGCCAGCCAGCGTCTGGGGACCGTGGAGCAGTGGCGCGAGCAAGTGGCTGCGCGTTTGTTGGACGAGAGCGTGACGGAGGCAGCATGAACATGCAGGAATCAGAAATCAATGAAGCCTTTCGCGCCGAAGTGCGTGAATGGATGGCCCAGCACCTGACGGGCAAGTTCGCCCCCCTCAAGCATGCCAGCGGTCTGGGTGCGGAAGGCTATGACGCCGAGCTCGCCAAAGAGTGGGAGCAGGAACTGGCCAAAGGCGGCTGGACAGGTCTGGGCTGGGACACCCGATACGGCGGTCGCAATGCACCCCTGTCGCAGCAAGTCATCTTCCATGAGGAATATGTGCGCAGCGGCGGCCCAGGCCGTATCGGCCATATTGGCGAGACGTTGCTGGCTCCCACGCTGATGGCGTTTGGCTCGCCTGAGCAAAAGGCCCGTTTTCTGCCCGGTATTCTGGCGGGCACCGATTACTGGGCTCAAGGCTACTCCGAGCCCGGCGCGGGCTCTGACCTGGCGGCTATCCGCACCAAAGCCAACCGCGATCCGGCCACGGGCGAGTGGGTGATTCACGGTCAGAAGGTCTGGACATCGTGGGCGCATGAGTCCGAATGGGTCTTTGTGTTGGCCCGCACCGAAGAAGCCAGCGTGCCCGTGGCCAGTGCCCGCCATGCCGGCATGGTGCTGCTGCTGGTGCCCATCAAGCAGGCGGGCGTGGAAGTGCGTCCGATTCGCCAGATCACAGGGACTTCTGAATTCAATGAAGTCTTCTTCGACGGAGCCCGCACCGATGGTGCTTTGCATCTGGGCCCCGTGGGCGATGGCTGGAAGGTGGCCATGTATTTGCTGGGCTGCGAGCGCGGTGCATCCACGCTGGGCCAGCAGGCGCATTTCCGCTATGAGCTGGACCTGATCATTGATCTGGCCAAGCGCAATGGCACGGCCCGCGACCCGCTGATTCGTCAGCGCATTGCCAAGGCCGACATGGGCTTGCAGACGCTGCGCGCCCATGCGCTGCGCTCCAGTCGTGAAGACACGCCTTTCCGCGTGGCCTCGGTCTCCAAGTACGCATGGTCCAACTGGCACCGCGATCTGGGGGAGCTGGCCATGGATGTGCTGGGCGAGCAGGGCGAGCTGGAGCTCAAGGATCCCGCTCTTGCGGCATTGCAGCAGCTGTGGCTGGTCAGCCGCGCGGACACGATCTACGCCGGCACCAATGAGATTCAGCTGAATCTGATGGCTGAGCGCGCTTTAGGCATGCCGCGCTGATTTTTGTGGGCCGCGCTGCTGCCTTTTGGCGTAGGTAAATACGCTGACGGGTGTCATTGGAAATGCGAGCAAACCTAGGGTTAGCCAGAGGATTTTTGCCGCTTTCCCGCCTTAAAAGTGTCCGTAGGACGACATTAGGGAATGACCTATCGTCCAAAGTGACGATGTTGCAGCGCAGCGCGAGCCTGAAGATGAACTTAACTTCCCCTTAGATGACTCATGAATAGCGCTCCTTCTTACGTTGCTCCCCACGACTTGCTCAAGGGCAAGACTGTGCTTGTTACCGCTGCTGCTGGCGCTGGTATTGGTTTCTCCGCTGCAAAACGTGCAGCAGAAGAAGGCTGCAAAGCCCTGGTGATTTCCGATGTGCACGAGCGGCGCCTGGCTGAAGCGGTGGAGCAGATCAAGAAGGAGACGGGTTTGACCCAGGTCTTCGGCAAGCTATGCGACGTGAGCAAGGAAGAGCAGGTGCAGGCACTGATCTCCGAAGCCGACAGCACTATGGGCGGTATCGATGTACTGATCAACAACGCCGGCATGGGCACCAGCTGCAAAGTCGTGGACATGAGCGACGACGAGTGGGCCAAGGTCATCGATATCACGCTGACCGGCACCTTCCGCATGACCCGCGCGGCTCTCAAGGTCATGCAGCCACGCGGCAAGGGCGTGATCGTGAACAACGCTTCGGTACTGGGCTGGCGCGCTCAGACCGAGCAGGCGCATTACGCCGCGGCCAAGGCCGGTGTGATGGCGTTCACCCGTTGCTCTGCGCTGGAAGCGGCTGAGTTCGGTATCCGCATCAATGCGGTGGCGCCTTCCATTGCGATCCACGCTTTCCTCAAGAAGTCGGCTTCTGAAGAGCTGCTGGCCAAGCTGTCTGAAAAAGAAGCCTTTGGCCGCGGTGCCGAGCCTTGGGAAGTGGCCAACGTCATGATTTTCCTGGCCAGTGACTACTCCTCGTACATGACGGGTGAAGTGGTGTCCGTCAGCTCACAAAGGGCTTGAGCGATGAACGCTGTTGCTGAAAAAGTCGTGTTTGGCTCTGCAGCTGCGGTACTGGCTTCGGTCGGCCGCCAGCTGGGCGAAACCGAGTGGATGCAGATCAACCAGGAACGCATCAACCAGTTTGCCGATGCCACGGGCGATCACCAGTGGATTCATGTGGACCCCGAGCAAGCCAAGAGCGGCCCGTTTGGTGCCTGTGTGGCGCACGGCTATCTGACCCTGTCTCTGGCCAACCTGTTTTTGCCCCAGCTCGTGGTCTACGAAGACCTGAAGATGGGCGTCAACTATGGCTGCGAGAAGGTGCGCTTTCCATCGCCCGTGCTGGTGAACTCATGGGTTCGCGGCAGTGGCGAGGTGGTTGCGGCAACCCCGATTGGCACGGACGGCGTGCAAGTCACGATCCGCATCACGGTGCAGGTTCGGGGTCAGGACAAACCCGGGTGCGTGGTCGAAACGATCAGTAGATTGTTTTTTATCCAGGAAAATTGAGTGAGTGCAAACAGCTGTCCCGGCAGCGTTTGCATTTTTTATGAAGAGGGATGAGCTGCCGACAGAGTGGCCGACCTCGATCAGGGCAGCGCAAGCTGTCCAGGGCGCGACGAACAGTTAGTTAGGAGACAAAGATATGAAAGACGCAGTCATCGTTTCGACGGCACGTACCCCCATTGGCAAGGCTTACCGCGGTGCATTCAATGACACCGAGGCTCCGGTGCTGGGTGGTCACGTCATTCGTGCGGCACTGAACAAGGTGGGTGTGGCGGGTGAGGATGTGGGCGATGTCATTCTGGGCATCGCTGCCCAGCAAGGCACACAGGGCTACAACCTGGGCCGCCTGTGCGGCTACACGGCGGGTCTGCCCGAGTCCGTGGGTGGCATGGTGATCGACCGCATGTGTGCCTCGGGCCTGATGAGCATTGCCACTGCCTCCAAGAGCATCATGACCGGTGAGCTGGACATTGCCGTGGCCGGTGGTCTGGAGTCCATCTCTCTGGTGCAAAACAAGTACAAAAATTCGTATCGCGCCCAGTCCAAGGCTGTTCTGGCGGCAGAGCCCACGGCCTACATCCAGATGATCGAGACGGCAGAGCTGGTCAGCCAGCGCTACGGCATCAGCCGCGAAGCCCAGGATGAATACTCGCTGCGCAGCCAGCAGCGTGTGGCAGCCGCTCAGGCCAAGGGCCTGTTCGACGACGAAATCGTGCCGTTGACCACCATCAAGCAGCTGTTTGACAAAGAAGGCAACGTCACCGGCACCGAAGAAGTAACGCTGACCCGCGACGAAGGCAACCGTGCTGAAACCACGCTGGAAAGCCTGGCCAAGCTCAAGCCCGTCTGGAAGAACGGTCAGTGGGTGCAAGAAGGCGAGTTCATCACGGCCGGCAATGCCTCGCAACTGTCTGACGGTGCCAGCGCCTGCGTAGTGATGAGCGCTGACGAAGCCCGCGCCCGTGGTCTGGCACCTCTGGGTACCTACCGCGGTGTGGCGGTGGCAGGCTGCCGTGCCGATGAGATGGGTATCGGCCCTGTGTACGCTATCCCCAAGCTGCTCAAACAACACGGCCTGACCGTGGGTGATATTGGTCTGTGGGAAATTAACGAAGCCTTCGCCTGCCAGGTTATCTACAGCCGCGATCAGCTGGGTATTCCAGATGACCGCCTGAACGTCAACGGCGGCGCGATCTCCATCGGTCACCCCTTCGGTATGTCGGGTGCGCGTCTGGTAGGTCACGCCCTGCTGGAAGGTCGCCGCCGCGGTGTCCGTTTTGTGGTGGTGAGCATGTGTATTGGCGGCGGCATGGGCGCTGCTGGCTTGTTTGAGCTGAACTGAACTGCCTGAAACCAATCTTCAATTGAGGAGATGAGAATGATGGACAGCGCTTTCGCAAAGATGGGTTTTTCCACCTACACACCAAGCTCCATTGCCTGTGTGATGAAGGACGTGCCTATATTCGACACCCCCGTACCTGTACGGGTGGCGGCCGATGCTCCGTTCGTGACGGCCGAGCAATTCAGCGCGCTTATCAGCCAGCTGTACGAGGCCGCCATGGACCCAGAGGGCTGGAAGCCTTTTCTGGAAACCTTGCGCCTGCAACTGGGCGGCAACTACGCATCTCTGATCGTGCGCCCCGGCTCTGCCGACGATGTGGGTCTGATCGTCTCGGCCGCCGGCGACCGCCGCGATCTGGTGCCAAACTGCCCCAAGATCAGCATGAGCCCGTTTCGCAGCATGCCGACCGACCGCATCGTGACGGTGGGCGATGTGATGCCAGAGTCCGAGTGGCGCGCTTCGAGCTACTACAACGACTGGTGCAAGCAGTTGCAGGTCTTCCATGTGATGGCTGCCGACATTGTCACCAAGGACAGCTGCGTCTATGGCCTGCGTGTCACCAGACCCGAAGGTGCTCCGGCTTTCACCAAGCAGGAGCGCGCCTTTGGATCCATGATGCTGCCGCATATCAAGCGCGCGTTGAACCTGCATCTGTCCGTCAATCAGGATCGCCAGGTCATCTCTCTCTACAGCAAGGCCACGGCCCAGCTGATGGTGGGTGTGGTCATCCTCGATCAGAACGGCAATGTGCTGGAATGCAACCCCGCAGCGGCCAGCATTCTGGATATGCAGGACGGGTTGAAGATCACCGGCGGTGTGCTGGAAGCCAACTACGCCAACGACAATCGCAAGCTGCAGCGCCTCATCAAAGACGCGCTGATGCATACCCAGGTATCGCGTTTGTCGATGACCGAAGGCATGTCGGTGAGCCGTCAGTCCGGCCAGCTTAACTGGGGTGTGGTGGTGCAAAGCATTTCCCCCGACGAGTGGACCGAAGGCAAGCAGCGTCCCAGCGTCGCCGTCTTTGTGCGCGACACCGGTGGCAAGGCCGATCCGCCCGTCAAGCTGGCCCAGCAGCTGTTCCAGCTGACACCGGCCGAGACTTCGCTGGCGATTCAGCTGGCCAACGGTCTGTCGCTGGAAGAGGCGGCCGAAGCACTGAACATTCGCCGCAACACGGCTCGTGCTCACCTGCGCTCCATCTTCTCCAAGACGGGCGTGCGCCGCCAGACCGAGCTGGTACGCATCTTCCTCAACAGCGTTGCATGGCTGGGGAATAAATAAGAACGGCTGCTGGAACGACCATGAAAAAACGGGCTTTGGCCCGTTTTTTGTTGGCTAATGTAGGCGGATTCGAATGCCTTCAAAGCAGACTCATGGCCAGCCTTGCTGGAGATTCAAGCGCCGGGCTGCTCTTGTGCTGCGCTCTGTTCAGTCTTCTGGGCTGCCGGTACGAGCCTGTGGCACTGCAGGCTTCCAGCGCTTCGCCCAGCAACTCCAGTTGCCTGGGCCCGCGGACGTGAATGGCTGGGGGAGCGTCAGCTTCATCGATGAAAAAATTGACACGAAGATAGTCGTGCTTTGAGGCCACGTCGGCATAGAGCCCCAGCTCCGCCGCATACTTTTGCAGATCCTCAGCCCATTGCTTGAGCTGTAGCAGATCAGGCTTGGGCCGTTTGCCCTGGCGGCCGTTGATCAGCATTTCGCGCAATGACGCCGGCAAACCCGGCAGCCGATTCAGTACAACGTTTCCACATACCTGTTTGACCCTGCCTCTGTTGCTGATCTTGCGTCCCATCACATCCTCTGAACTATGTCGACCGTGACTGAACTGCCGAGAATACCCTTGCTTGAGGGCCTGTTCTCTGATGAGCGTGACCGTAAGTGTCAGCAAGCTGGATTTCTCGTGAAATGCTTGCAGCCTGTTGCAAGTTGGGCGGCATATCAAGCCACTCTGGGCCAGGGATGAGTTCATCAGAGAGGCTGGCTGTTGAAAAACAGAGCTGCCAGCGCTTGTTATTCATAGATTTCAGAAGAAATACCTCTGAAGCCCAATGAAATCAAGCGCAAGCAGCTTTCGTTTTGATAGCGGCTATCTCACCCCGCCGTCTCAGGCGCAGGCCTTGGTCTCCCGCAGCGCTGCAATATCGACGGCGGCATAGCCTACGGATGCCAGCACGGCATCGGTGTCCTGACCTATCTTGGTGCCTGGTACAGGCCGGCGCGCCGGGGTGCGCGAAAAGCGCGGGGCGGGGGCGGGCTGGCGATGGGCTTTTCCGTCCACCTCCAGATCCATGAACAGATTGCGCTGGGCGTTGTGCGGGTGAGCGGGCGCGTCGGCCAAGCTCAGCACGGGGGCAAAGCAGACATCACTGCCTTCGAGCTCCGCGCACCACTGTGCCTGGGTCTTGTCACGCACGATGTCTGCAACGCGGTCCTTGAGGGCTGGCCAGTCGCTGGTCTTGTACTGGCGCTTGGGGTCTACATCGCCGAGGCCCAGTTTCTGCAGCAGCAGGGCATAGAACTGGGGCTCGATGGCCCCCAGTGTGATGTGCTTGCCGTCGGCGCATTCAAACACTTCGTAGAAGGGCGAGGTGTTGAGAAAGTGGTTGTGCGCGGGCTCATCCTGCCAGTAGCCCATGCCGCTGCGCATCTGGTGGATCAGGCCGCTCATGGCGGTCACGCCGTCAATCATGGCGGCGTCCACCACTTGGCCTTTGCCGGACTGCTTGGCCTCGTGCATGGCGCACATGATGCCGAACAGCAAAAACATGGCACCGCCCGCCATATCGCCGACGATGGTGGGCGGCAGCACAGGTGCCTGGCCGGGGCGCATGGAGGTCGCCATCACGCCGGTCAGGGCTACATAGTTGATGTCATGCCCTGCGGCTTGCGCCAGCGGGCCGGTCTGGCCCCAGCCTGTGACACGGCCAAAGACCAGGCGCGGCGCGCGCTTGGCCACTTCCTCGGGGCCAAAGCCCAGGCGCTCCATCACACCGGGCCTGAAGCCTTCAATCAGTGCATCTGCAGATTCCAGAAGCTTCCATGCGGCTTCGCGGCCAGCTTCAGACTTGAGGTCCAGCGCGATGGACTTCTTGCCCCGGTTCTGTGCCATGCGCGGGTACTGGGATGCAGCCGCATAGTCGGCGCTGCGCTCAATCAGGATGACCTCGGCTCCCATGTCGGCCAGCATCATTCCCGCAAATGGTGCGGGGCCAATGCCTGCGAATTCAATGACACGCATGCCGGTCAGGGGGGCTTGAGGTTTTTCAGGGGTCATTTCGTCTCCTTTTGTGGTGTGAGCGTTTGATCTTGCTGTGAGCTCTGCTTTTGACCCCGTCCATTTGAAGTATGTCCCGCTGCGTCGGAGTCAAAACACAGTGAGCTTTACAACAAAGTGCAGACGTCAATCCCGTTCAGACTGGATGGAAAAGTGGCACTGGCTACACAGGGCGCATAGGTGGTGGTCAACGACTTTCATCAGGGCCGCGTAGAGAATGCTGCCGCGCAGCTGCGTATGGGCCTGTGCGCCTGCGGCACAGCCAAGGCCGCGGCCATCGGCTTTATCCGCAATCTGTCGGCTGATGTCGGCCCTCATGGCGTGACAGCCAATGCGCTGTCGCTGTGCGCCATGAACAACTGAGAAGGTTCCGAGAAAATTGCGAAGAAAGAGACGTCCTTAGGCCGCATCGGGTCGCCCAGGACGTGGGCGCTGCAGTGATCGATCTGGCCGCGACCGAGGCGCCATGGGTCAACGGCCAAGTGCTGCCTGTGAACGGCGGTGGCCTGGCCGCCTGAGCATCAAAGCTGCTCATCAACCGCTTTGCGGCTCTTGCGGCCTGTCATGCTTTTTGGTGTCTGACGACACTGAAAAAAGTCACGCGGGCGACCAATTCAGGGCTGATATTGCGGTGAGCAGCTGCTTCGCACGCAGTTCAGGCGGGTTTTTGGGCTCGATGGCCGCTGGCGATGCATCCGAGCCGGTTTGGGGCCACTTTTCTCATAGTCTGCCCCTAGTCTGAATCAAGTAGGTTTGCCCTGAATGCGTATGGCAATCTGAATAAGGATTCGACAACAACTTGGTGATGTGAGGTAGTCAATGGAGGCTTTGATCTTTGACCATGTCCGTACCCCCCGGGGCAAGGGCAAACCGGATGGTGCGCTGCATGAGGTGACGCCGGTCTGGCTGGCAGCCCAGCCGCTGGCGGCACTGCGCGAGCGCAACCAGCTTGACACCAGCGTGGTGGACGACGTGGTCATGGGCTGTGTGGTGCCCGTGGGCGAGCAGGGCGGAAACGTGGGCCGCATGGCCGTGCTGCAGGCCGACTATGCGCAAAGCGTGGCGGGCGTGCAGCTCAATCGCTACTGCGGTTCAGGTCTTGAAGCCGTGAGCTTTGCCGCCGCCAAGGTCATGGCCGGGCAAGCTGACATGACGATTGGCGCAGGCGTGGAGATGATGTCCCGCGTGCCCATGGGCTCGGACGGCGGTGCGTGGGCACAAGACCCGCAACTGGCCAGCAAGACCTATTTCGTCATGCAGGGCATCTCTGCCGATCTGCTGGCATCGCTGCGCGGCCATAGCCGCCGTGATCTGGATGCGTACTCGGCAGAAAGCCACCGCCGTGCGGCCAGGGCCTGGGCAGAGGGACGCTTTGACCAATCTGTCGTACCCGTCAAGGACTTTCTGGGCATGACGCTGCTGGAGAAGGACGAAACCATTCGCCCTGAAACGACCGTGGATTCGCTGGGCGCACTCAGGCCTGCCTTTACTGAAATGGGCCAGAAATACGGCTATGACAGCGTGGCACTGCAGCGCTATCCGCAGGTCGAGCAGATTCACCACCACCATCACGCGGGCAATAGCTCGGGCATTGTCGATGGAGCAGCGGCGGTGCTGATCGGCACGGCAGAGGCCGGAGCCAAGCAGGGCATGAAGCCCCGCGCTCGCATTCGCGGCTTTGCCAGCATTGGATCCGAACCCACGCTAATGCTGGACGGCCCCAGCTACGCCGCCCGCAAGGCGCTTGCGCGTGCGCGCATGCAGCCCTCGGACATTGATCTGTGGGAGCTCAACGAAGCCTTTGCCACCGTGGTGCTGACCATGATGGAAGAGCTGAATATTCCCCATGACCGCATGAACGTCAACGGCGGCGCGATTGCCATGGGCCATCCGCTGGGTGCCACGGGCGCCATGATTCTGGGAACGGTGCTCGACGAGCTGGAGCGCACAGGCAAGCGCACGGCGCTGATCAGCCTGTGTGTGGCCGCGGGTATGGGCTCGGCCATGATCATCGAACGCGTGTGAGAGAGGGAAGAGTCATCATGACAACAGACATCATTCGCTATGCGGTGGACGCCGACGGCATCGCCACACTGACGCTGGATTACCCCGGCAAGACCATGAATGTGATCGACCAGGCTTTCATGGACAGCCTGGACACCTGCATTGAACGCATGAAGGGCGACGCCACGGTGCGTGGCGGCATCATCACCTCGGGCAAGGACAGTTTTGTGGCCGGTGCCGACCTGATGGGCATGGAAGCCAATATCGATGCCATGGCCGATATGCCCATTGAGGAGCTGTTTGAATCCTGCGCCTCGCTTTCTAGGCTGCTGCGCAAGCTCGAAACTCTGGGCAAGCCGCTGGTGGCTGCCATCAATGGCATGGCGCTGGGCGGCGGCTATGAAATCTGTCTGGCCTGCCATCATCGTATTGCTGCAGATGCACCGACCGTGATGGTGGGCCTGCCCGAAGCGCAAGTGGGTCTGCTGCCCGGTGCGGGCGGTACGCAGCGCCTGCCACGCATGATCGGCATTCTGGCGGCCTTGCCTTTCTTGATGGAGGGCAAGCAGCTGCAGGCCGTCAAGGCCCAGGAAGCTGGTTTGGTCGATGATGTGGTTGCGCCTGAGCAATTGCTGGTTGCGGCACGCCAGTGGCTGCTGGCGCATGACTCGGCCACTCAGCCTTGGGATGTCAAAGGTTTTCGCATTCCCGGTGGTGGCCCATTGGACCCGCGTGTGGCCCCGGCCTTTGTGGTGGGCAACACCCTGCTGCAGGCCAAAACCTTTCACAACATGCCAGCGCCGCTGTGCATTCAGAGCTGTATCTACGAAGGCTGCCAGTTGCCGATCGACAAAGGCCTGCGTATCGAGAGCAAGTACATGGCCACGCTGTCGCGCAGCCCGGTGGCTCGCGGCATGATCCGCACGCTGTTTGTCAACAAGACCAAGGCCGAGAAGGGCATGCACCGGCCCGCAGGCTTTGAGCCATTTACATGCCGCAAGCTGGGCATGATGGGCGCGGGCATGATGGGCGCGGGCATTGCATTGGTGGCGGCGCAACGCGGCATCAAAGTGGTGCTGATAGACCGCGAACAGGCTGCAGCCGATAAGGGCAAGCAGTACGCTGAAAAGGTGCTGGCCAAGCTGGTGGGCAAGGGCCGCCAGACCCGCGAAAAAGCCGACGCCATTCTGGCGCGCATCACGCCCAGCACTGATTACGAACTCCTGCGCGACGCCGACATGGTGGTGGAAGCCGTGTTTGAAGACCGGGCCATCAAGGCCGAGGTTACGAAAAAGCTGAACGCCGTTCTGCCGCCGACCTGTGTGCTGGCCAGTAACACTTCGGCCCTGCCCATCAGCCTGCTGGCGCAGGCCAGCGAGCGCCCTGATTGCTTTATCGGCCTGCATTTTTTCTCGCCTGCGGACAAGATGCCATTGGTGGAAGTCATTCGCGGCAGGCAGACATCCGATGCCACGCTGGCCCAGGCGCTGGACTTTGTGGCCCAGCTCAAGAAGACACCCATCGTCGTCAACGACAAGCGCGGTTTCTTCACCAGCCGCTTCATTGGCGCGTTTGTGGACGATGCCATTGGCATGGTGGCCGAGGGCATTGCCCCCGCGCTGATCGAGAACTGCGCCAAGCATGCGGGCATGCCCGTGGGGCCGCTGGGCATCACCGATGAGCTGTCCATAGATCTTGCCAAGCACGCTGGCGAATCGCAGGCCAAGGAGTTCCCTGAGGACTACAAGCAGGGCCGCTCGGTTCCTGTGATCAACAAGCTGTTTGATCTGGGACGTCTGGGGCGCAAGGTGGGCAAAGGCTTTTATGACTACGACGAAAGCGGCGGCAAGCGCATCTGGCCTGGTCTGGCTGAGCATTACCCGCTGAAAAGCCTGCAGCCCAGCGCGCATGACCTCAAGCAGCGCATTTTGTATGTGCAGGCCGTGGAGGGCGCTCGTGCCATGGAAGAAGGCGTATTGATGGCACCGGCCGATGGCGATATCGGCTCGATCCTGGGCGTGGGCTTTCCGGCCTACACCGGTGGGCCTTTCTGCTTCATTGATGGCGTGGGCCTGCCCCAGTTCGTCGCGGAAGCCGATCGACTGGCCGAGCTGTTTGGCGAGCAACTGCGCCCGCCACAGTTGCTGCGTGATATGGCGCTCAAGGGGCAGACCTTTTACGGCAAGACCGCAAGAGCCTGATGCAGGCTGAAGGGGTGGGCAGCGCTCGCCCCTGGTTCAGATATTCATCCGATAAATCAATCAATGGAGACAAGCCATGGATGAAGTTTTTGATTACATCGTCATCGGTGCGGGCTCGGCGGGTGGCACCTTGGCGGCAAGGCTCAGCGAGAGCGGTCAGCACAAGGTTTTGCTGTTGGAAGGCGGGGCAAGTCACAAGGATTTGCTGGTCAGCATGCCTTCTGGCTGGGGGCAGATGATCAACAACCCCCGCTATTCCTGGGGGCACGAGACAGAGCCTGAGTTGCACGCGGCCAGCCGCCGCATCAGCCTGCCGCGCGGTAAGCGTCTGGGTGGATCGTCCTCCATCAACGGCATGATTTATATCCGTGGCGACCGGGTCGATTACGACAGCTGGGCCGAGCAGGGGGCAACGGGCTGGAGCTATGAGGAGCTGCTGCCGTACTTTGTGCGTACCCAAGATCAGCAAAGCGATGAGGAAGCATTTACCAAGCCCTGGCATGGCCGGGGCGGGCCGCTGACGGCTAGTAATTTGCACAAGCCGCATCCTGTGTCGCTGGCCATGGTAAAAGCCGCTATTCAGGCCGGCATGCCGGCGTGCACGGACTTCAACAACGGTCACCCGGATGGTGCGGGTCTGTTTCAGGTCAATCTCAAAAATGGCCAGCGTTCATCGGTGGCCAGAAACGCCATTGAGCCGGCCATGCAGCGTGGAAATCTGGATGTACGCATGCAGGTATTGGTCACTCGCATTGGTCTGGATGGCCAGCGTGCTACTACCGTGCACTGGAAGGACAAGGCAGGCGGCAGCCACAGCGCGCGTGCTAATCAGGAAATTTTGCTATGCGCTGGCGCGCTGCAGTCGCCGCAGTTGCTTATGCTCTCGGGCATTGGTCCGGCAGAGCATCTGCGCGAGATGGGTATTGAGGTCAAGGTTGATCTGCCCGGCGTGGGTGCGAACCTGCAGGACCATGCCATCGCGCCCATGTCCTGGCGCATGAAGGTGGGTACGCCCAGCCTCAACCAATCGTTTCGCGGCATGGGTATTGGCGCTTCGCTCATCAAGTACTTGCTGACGAGGCAGGGTGCCATGGCCATGCCTGCATCCGAATTTGCAGCCTGGTTCAGCAGCGACCCCAGCCTGCCTTACAACGATATCCAGTTGCATGGCCTGCCCGTGACGGGTGATATCGAAGGCTATATGCAAAGCGGCAAGAACTACCGCACGGAAGCATTTCCCGGCATGACGCTGGCACCGTATCAGGTGCGCCCTTATTCGCGTGGTGTGCTCAAGCTCAAGAGCAGCAAGCCTGAAGAGTTGGCCAGTGTCCGCATGAACTTTCTGCACGACGAGCGCGATCGCAAGGCCTTGCTCTACGGCGTGCGTATGGCCAGCAAGATTGCCCAGCAGCCCGCGCTGGTGGGGTTGATCGAGACGCAGACCCGCCCCACGCCGAACCTGCAAAGCGATGAAGAACTGCTGGACTGGATTGGCATGTATCTGGGATCTGGTCACCACGCCAGCGGCAGCTGTCGCATGGGCCAGCCGCATGACGCCATGACGGTGGTGACGCCGGATCTCAAGGTCAAGGGCGTGCAGGGCCTGCGCGTGATCGATGCCTCGGTCATGCCGCATCTGGTGTCTGGCAACACCAATGCCGCATCGGTGGTGATTGGCGATAAAGGGGCCGATCTGGTGCTGGGCTTGCTGCCGCCAGCACCTAAACAGTGGAAGGTTTCGGGCCTGATGGCTGCGACTGTGCTGAGTTCAATGGGCGCGGCTGAAGTGGTGTGAGCCTTAGGGCCATCTGTGGAGACAAGAAAAAAATGAATTTTGATTTCAATGACGACCAGAATGCTTTGCGTACTGAGATTCGCAAATTTCTGAGCAAGGAATCCCCACTGACGCAGGCACGCGCACTGCTTGAAGGTGAAGGCCTTTACGCGCAAGGCGTGTGGAGCGGCATGGCGCAGCTCGGTGTGACCAGTTTGATGCTGCCTGACGATTGCGGTGGCATTGGTCTGGGTGCCATGGAGATGTGCGTGGTGGCCGAAGAAGTGGGTCGCCAGCTCAGCCCCGTGCCACTGGCATCCACCATGTATCTGGCCGTGCAGGCCTTTCTGCTATCAACGAAAGAGCAATCACCGCAACGCCAGAAATGGCTGCAGCCTGTTTCTGGGGGGAGTATCGGCTGTCTGGCAGCACCCACGGATGGTCAAAAGCCACTGGCCGATTTGCCCGCGTTTGATGGCAAGACGCTGAAGGGTGAATGCCTGCTGGTGGCCGACGGCATGGCGGCGCAATGGGGCGTGGCACTGGCGCGCAATGCGGCTGGCGCTGATGTGCTGGTGGCCTTCCAATTCGATACCTCGGTGCAGCGCAAGGCGCTCAAGACGCTGGACCCTTCCAAGCCTTATGCATCGCTGAGCTTTGGCGGCACGGCTGCCGAGCTGCTGGATGGTGCAAGCAGCGCCGCCCAGGTGCTGGCCCGCGTGCGCAATCGCGCCGCCGTCATGCTGGCGTTTGAGCAGCTGGGTGCGGCCGATGCAGCGCTGGAGATGGCCGCCGCCTATGCCAAGGAACGCAAGGCCTTTGGCCGTGCCATTGGCTCCTATCAGGGCATCAAGCACAAGCTGGCCAACCTCTACACCAACAATCAGCTGGCACGTGCCCACTGCTACTACGGCGCATGGGCGCTGACGGCCGACATGGCTCAGGCGACTGGTGCGCCCGAGCTGGCGGCTGCCGCTGCGGCTGCGCGCGTGAGCACGACACAAGCGCTTTCCGATGCGGCGCAGGAAAATCTGCATACCCATGGCGGCATGGGTTACACATGGGAGCTGGATTGCCATCTTTTTTACCGCCGCGCGCGCCAGCAGGCCGTGGAGCTGGGCAATATCCATGCCTGGCGCGAGCAGGTGGCGGCAGAGCTGCAAAAGTGCATGGATGAACCTGCGAAAGAGAAGGTGGCGCAAAGCATGGCCGGGGGTGACAGCCAGTCCATGGACTTTGAAGATACCCCCGAAGAAGCCGCCTTCCGCGCCGAATGCCGTGCCTGGCTGCAGCTCAATGCCGAACCCAAGGCCAGTGCTGACGACTACTTTGGCCGCGACATGACAGCTGAGCAGCGCATGGAGGCGGCCCGCATCTGGCAGGGCAAGAAGGCAGCAGGCGGCTTTGGAGCGATTACCTGGCCCAAGGTGCTGGGTGGCCGTGGCGGCACGCCCATGCAAGAGCTGATCTGGCGCCAGGAAGAGGGCAAGGTCAAGGTGCCTACCGGTATGTTCAACGTCAGTCTGGGCATGGTGCTGCCTTCGGTGATGGCCCATGCCAGCCCTGAAGTGCTGGGCAGGCATGTGGCACCAGCGCTGGGCGGTAAAAACCTCTGGTGCCAGCTTCTGAGCGAGCCCGGTGCGGGGTCTGATCTGGGCATGGTGCGAACCCGGGCCGAACGCGCCACGGATGGCCGCGAGGGCTGGATCATCAATGGTCAGAAGGTCTGGACGTCGCTGGCGCAGTTTGCCCAGTTTGGACTGGTGCTGACGCGTACCAACCCGCAGGCGTCCAAGTTTGAAGGGATGAGCACCTTCTTTCTGGACATGAAGTCACCTGGCATTACCGTACGCCCCATTCGCCAGGCAGGCGGCGAGTCTGAATTCAACGAAGTCTTCTTCGAGAACGTGTTTGTGCCCGACAGCCAGCTGGTGGGCAAGCTGGGCGGCGGCTGGAAGGTCACCCTGACGGGCTTGATGGCTGAGCGCCTGGCCATTGGCGGCGTAATGCCCGCCGAGCTGTGGCGCACCACGGCGGGTCTGCTTGCGGACTACGAATTCGAAGGCCAACCCGCGCTGCAGGACGGCCGTATGCGTGAACGCTGGGCTGATCTTTACCTGAAAGAGCAGGCCTTGTGGCTGCTGCAATGCCGTGCGCTGACGGCGCTGAGCAAGGGCTTACAGCCCGGCCCTGAAATGAGCGGTGCCAAGAACGTGGCCGCTGCTGCGCTGCAGGCGTTCAGCTATTTCGCTATCGACCTGCTGGGCGAGCGTGGTGTGCTGGCGGCCAGCGAACTGGGGGAGCGCTTTGCCATGGTCGAGCGTCTGTGGTTCGGCTCTGCCGGCATGCGCATTGCGGGTGGTACTGACGAAGTGGTGCTCAACAGCATTGGCGAGCGGGTGCTGGGTCTGGCCCCTGAGACCCGCACGGACAAGGATGTGCCTTTTAGCGAACTGCTTGCCTAGTGACTTTGCGCGGCGCGCCGGGGCATTGACCCCGCCACGGAGCGCCGCATTTTTTATCAGGCCGGGTCCAGAAAATTTCATCAATGAAACGTGGCGGAGACCACGGCTTACAAGGAGACAAGACATGAGTGCATCTGCTGCGGCCACTGTGCCAAAAGCTGCTTCGGCCACTCTGAGGGCGGTGAGCAATGTGACGGGCTGGCGTCGCCATTACCTGCTGTTTGTGCTGCTGCTCGTCTATGGCATGAGCATGATTGACCGCCAGATCATGGGAGTGCTGATTGAGCCCATCAAAAAAGAGATGGGCGTCTCGGACAGTGCCATGGGTCTGCTCACCGGTCTGGCCTTTGCGCTTTTCTACAGCATTCTGGCTGTGCCCTTTGGCCGGTTTGCTGACCGCACCAACCGCCGCAACCTGATTGCGTGGTGCTGTGGCGGTTGGAGCATTGCTACGGCTTTGTGCGGCATGGCCGTGGGCTTCTGGAGTCTGACCGCCGCGCGTGTGGGTGTTGCCGTGGGCGAGGCCGGCAGCACGGCAGCATCAACCACCATGATTGCCGATGTGTACCCGCCAGAGCAACGCAGCCGGGCCATGAGTGTGTTCAGTCTGGGCCCGCATCTGGGCTCGCTGGTCGGGCTGGGTGTGGGTGCGTGGATTGCCCAGCACTACGGCTGGCGTGCCGCATTTTTGTGGCTGGCCGTGCCTGGTGTGCTGATTGCTCTGGTGCTGCGTCTGACTTGCCGGGAGCCCCTGCGCGGTGCGCAGGAGATATTGGGCAAGCGGGTTGCACCTCCTCAGGCTGTGGCCGAAAAGTTCTCGGATGTGATGAGCGCTTTGCGCCGCAACAAGGCCTTTGTGGGCCTGGGCCTTGCAGGCATGGTGATGGCGTTTTCAGGCTACGCGATTGGCATGTGGAACACGGCATTTCTGGTGCGCTCTCACGGACTGCAGCTCAAAGATGCCGGGGCCATCATGGGTTTTATTGGCGGGCCGGGTGCGATTTTTGGCGCCTTGCTCAGTGGCTGGATTACCGATGTGATGGCCAAGCGTGATGTGCGCTGGCAGATCGGCATTCCGGTGCTGGCAACGCTGGTTTCGATTCCGCTGGGGCTGGCGTTCTACTTCAACGATTCGCCCGAGAAGTGGCTGGTTGCGGGTCTGCAGATTCCGCATGCGATTGTCTGGTATGGCCTGTTTGCAGTGTTCTCCAGCTTCTGGGCGGCTCCTGCTTTTGCGGCGCTGGCCAATGTGATTGCATCGTCGAGCCTGGCCACATCGCTGTCTATTTACAACCTGCTTCTGACCGCGGTGGGCGGTGGGCTGGGCCCGCTGACGGTGGGACTGCTAAGCGATGCTTTTATCGCTCGCGCTGGCAATGAATCACTGCGCTGGGCACTTGCATCAATGCTGGCGTTTTATGTGCTGGGGGTGCTGGCCTATGCCTGCAGTATCAAACCTTATGCGCAGCAGATGGCAGCAAAAAAGAGAGCTTGAAGCGCATATTGAAAAGGCGCTTAAGCATGGTTTAGCGCATGAAAGCGTGGCTTGCAACTCAGGAAAACTTCTGTAGGACAACACCCGGCTATCGGTGAATATCAGTGCCCGGAAACTTGGGTGTTTGCTCTCAGGGTCTGCCCTCAGTTCAAGTGGACGATGAATGCGGCGGTTGACCGCTTGACGATGACGCCGTCGTCGAGCATGCCGCAGCCTATCGGATTTGAATCAATGAGAAAGACGGAGACAAAGACATGAAGCGGACTTTCAATCTGGCAGATATTTTTGAGCTGGTGGTGCAGGCTGTGCCGGAGCGCATTGCCTTTGGCTGTGGCGATCAAAAGCTCACATTCACGCAGCTCAACGAGCGCGCCAACAAGCTGGGCAATGCGCTGAGCGCGCGCGGTATTGGTCGCGGCGACAACGTCGGCATTCAGCTCTACAACTGCGCGGAATATCTGGAGACATTTTTTGCCTGCTGCAAGATTGGTGCGATTCCCGTCAATGTGAACTACCGCTATGTGGCCGACGAGCTGCTGGGGCTGTTCAACAGCCTGGACCTGCGTGGACTGGTTTACGGCGCAGATTTTGATGGCGCCGTGCTGGAAGTCATCCCTCAAGTGCCCACGCTGCGCCTGGCGCTGCGTGTGGGTGAGGCGCGTGAAGGACTGTCCAAGATAGTGAAATGCTACGAGCCAGTGCTCGCCCAAGGCGGTGCGCAGCTGAGCGACCCGGATCGTAGTGATGACGATATCTTCATGCTCTGCACGGGCGGAACGACCGGGCTGCCCAAGGGTGTGATGTGGCCACACAAGGCCTTGTTCATGGGCGCTTTAGGCGGTGGCGGCTACTACTTTCGTTGCCCCCCGGTTGAGGCCCCCGAAGAACTGCTGCAACTGGTACCTCACGGCCCTGCACTGGCTTACCTGGCGGCAGCCCCTCTGATGCACGGCGCGGCCATGTGGGCCACGTTGATCAGCCTTTTCTCGGGGCACCCGGTCTATGTGAATGACCGCAAGAGCTTTGACCCGGTGCATATGCTGGATCTGATCGAGCGTCACAGCATCAATGTGATGGCCGTAGTGGGCGATGCGATGGCGCTGCCCATCATTCAGGCGCTGGAGAGCCATCCCGGCCGCTGGCAGCTCAAGTCGCTGATGGTTTTTGGCAATGGCGGCGCGGTGTTCTCCCGCCATCTGCAGGAGCGGCTGCTGGTGCAGCTGCCGCATCTGGTGCTCAACAACAGCATGGCCAGTTCTGAATCTGGCGTGGTCGGCGGCGGGGACAAGACGCCCGAGAGTGCAGGGCTGATGAGGATTGCGCCGCGCCCGGATTTGAGCGTGATCTCCGAAGACCTGCGCATCCTGAGTCAGGCGGGCGAGGAAGGCGTTCTGGCGCGCAGCGGCCACACCCCGCTGGGCTATTACGGCGACCCCAAGAAGACCGCCGAGACCTTTGTGGTGATTGATGGATGCCGCTGGGTGCTGACCGGTGATCGCGCCCGTATCGAGACCTCGGGTGAATACATGGTGCTGGGCCGCGGCTCTCAATGCATCAATACTGGCGGCGAAAAAGTCTACCCCGAGGAAGTGGAGGAGGCGGCACGTCGCTACCCGTCTGTGCAGGACGTGGTGGTGATCGGCCTGCCCGATGAGCGCTGGGGCAGCAAGGTGGCGGCCGTGGTGCAGGTGCAGCAGGGGCAGACGTTTGACCTGCAGGAGTTCGAGAAGGTGTGTCGCACCAATCTGTCGGGCTACAAGGTGCCGCGTGCCGTGTTCGTCGCGTCTGAGGTCAAGCGCAGCCCCGCAGGTAAGGCTGACTATCGCTGGGCCAAGGCCTTCGCCCAAGACAACCAGCCACTGACGGCTGCTGCTGCGCTGGCCTGATCACGGAGCGCACAGCCAGTAAACCCATTGAGCAATACCCCTGTTCGTCGCGCCTGACGACGGGACTTTACAAGGAGGCCTCGGCCTCCTTTTTTTATTCTCAGCGTGGTGCTCTGCAAATTCTGTGCGCCGTTTTTTCGGACTTCAGCGCTACAAAGGCTTTGCCTTGTGTGTCATAGCGGTGTGCAATCACATGCTGGTTGCAGCGATCGGAATATCTCGCACAGGCCTGCATGGCAATGCATAGATGAGGCCCGGAACCCCAGACCTTGGCGGGCGGCTTGTCGTAGATGCCTTCGTAAAGCGTTTGCGTTTGTGCGCCGTTGTCATTCCACTTGACCACGATTTCAGAATCAAAGTGATCAAAGCCTGCGCTGCTGTAGCCCACCTCATAGTGAACCGTTCCCAGCTTGGCAATGGACGTGCGGCCCGAGGCTTGATTTTCCCAAGCTGTAGCCTCTTGCGCGCTGCAAGGCATGGCGCAAAAGCTCATCAGCATGAGCCATGTATGAAGCGGACTGCAAAGCTTGCGCAAGTGCATGGGGTGACGGTCTGGACGATGACGGCTCCACTATATAGGCGGTACCTAGGCGGCATCTGAATTCCATGAAAAATGGCCCGTTCGGGCCATTGATCAACGTCTACGCAGTGTGTTCGCTGCGCTTTACCAGCTTGCCGGGCAATGCACTGGTTGCCACGCCATCCCGGTAAGTAATCTGACCAGACTTGATGGTGTAGCGATAGCCTTCGGCTTTCTGCAAAAAGCGCTTGCCGCCTGCGGGCAGGTCTCTAACGATTTGTGGTGGCAGGATTTTCAATGCCTGCAGGTCGATGAGGTTGATATCGGCCAGCTTGCCTGCCTCCAGTGTGCCCCGGTCATGGAAGCCATAGAGCGCAGCGGGGCGCTGAGTCAGTCGTTGCACCGCCGATTCGATGCTGAACAGGCCGCGCTCGCGCACCCATTCGGTCAACAAGAACGTGGTGGCACTACCGTCGCAGATCGTCCCGACATGTGCGCCGCCATCTCCCAGCGCGGGTACGGTGTGCGCATGGCTGAGCAGCTCATGCAGTGCGCTGCAGTCGTGGTTGAGGTAGTTGGCCATGGGCAGGTAGACCAAGGCCTGGCCGTTGTTGCCGAGCATGAAGTCATAAAGCCACTCCAGTGGCGGGACAGCGGCGGCATCTGCCTGCGCCTGAACGCAATCCTCGGGCTGCGGCAGATAGACGGGCGCATCGCCTTGCCACGGGTACATGCCTGCGTAGTTATGACCAAAGTACGCCATGAATAGATGGGGCTGACGATCTTGCTCGCTGAGGATGCGGCGGCGTGTGGCAGGATCGCCTAGCGCATGGATGCGCTCTGCCGGCGGGAGGTGCGCCAGTGCCTCATAGCTGGGTTTGCAAGAAAACGGATTGAGGCTGCATTCAAAGCCCATGAGCACACCCACGGGGCGGTTGAGGACCTGGCCGGTGATGCGCTGGCCGTCTGCGTTGGCCTGCGTGATGAGTTGCAGCAATTCGCGATGCAGCTGTGGCCTATAAGGGTACTGAATCACCGTCAAGGTGCTTGCGCGGCCTGTGGCCTGGCTGACGCGGCTCAGAATGCTGAATTCTTGCTCCGTGTCTTCAAAGTCGGAGATCATCTGAAACACGCTGTTCGGATAGTCCTTCAGCGACAGGCCCAGCTGCAGCAGTTCGTGGCTCACCGCCTGGTACATGGGCGTGAAATCGCCAGATTTCGAGCGGTGGGCCATGGTGCGGGAAGTGGACAGACCGACGGCCCCTGCAGCCAGCCCCTGCTGAACCAGTTGCTGCATGGTTTGCAGATCTTGCTCGCTGGCGGATTCGCGCCGCACGGCGCGCTCACCCATGGCGTAGACCCGCAGCGGGCCATGGGGCAGCAATGCGGCAATGTCGATGTCGTAGCGGCGCTCGCCGAGTGCGTTCAGGTACTCGGGAAAGCTTTCCCAGGTCCAGGGCAGACCTTCATGCAACGCCGTATCGGGGATGTCCTCCACGCCTTCCATCAGCGCGATCAATGTGTCGCGGTCTTCGGGGCGGCAGGGGGCAAAACCCACGCCGCAGTTGCCCATGACTGCCGTGGTCACACCTTGCTGTGATGTGGGCCAGAGCTGCTGGTCCCAGGTGGCCTGGCCATCAAAGTGGGTGTGGACATCAACAAAGCCGGGAGTGACCAGAAGGCCTGTGGCATCGATGGTTTGCGCGGCACTGCCGAGTAAATGCCCGATGGCGGCAATGCGGCCGTCCAGCACTGCCACATCGGCGACAAACGGCGGGGCACCTGTGCCGTCGACCACGCAGCCATTGCAAATCAACATATCAAAGTGCGGCACTTTGTTTCTCCTTTGGGAATGCTTGTGAAGGGCCGCCTTGGGCAGCCAGCACACATTAGGAGTTCAGTGACACCGAGGACCTACAGGGTATTGGAATCGTCCATTGGGACGATGTGAGCAAGGGGTCTCAACTTCACGATAGGAAAGCTGCCGGGTAGAGATTGCCTGCGCACCGACTCCCGCGAAATACAACTCAAAGAGCAATGACAGAGACCCCTTCATCCAACCGTTCCCGGCTTTATGTGCTGGCGCTGCTGACCGCACTGTCTGCCATGACCTTTATGGACCGACAAATTCTGGCGGTTCTGTTGCAGCCGATCAAACAGGAATTTGGTTTTTCTGATCTGCAGATTGGCCTGATTACGGGTCTTGGCTTTGCGTTGACCTTCGGGCTGCTGGGCATTCCACTGGGGCGTCTGGCAGATCGACACGAGCGCCGTGGCCTGATCGCCTGGTGCCGAGGCATTGGCGGCTGTATTGCTGCGTTGGGGGCGCTGGCGACTGGGGCGGGGGGCTTGGCCGCTTCCCGTGCGGGCGCTGCGCTGGGGGATGCGGGGGGCGGTGCCGCTTCCATGTCTATCCTGGCTGATCTGTATGCGCCGACTGAGCGCTCGCGCGCCATGAGTGTGTTCGGGGTGGGCGCTGCCTTGGGGGCCTTGCTGGCGCTGCTGCTGGGGCCGCTGTTTGCACAGTGGTGGGGCTGGCGGGTGACCCTGGTCATCATCGGCCTAGGAGTCGTGCTGCTATCGCTGGTGCTGCGCTTTACGGTGCAGGAGCCTGTGCGGGCACTGACTCAGGCAGCTATGAGCCATGAAGACCCAGCTGTCAAACCTGCGCAATCTGCAGTGAAATTAATATGGAATGAGCCTGTAACGCGCTTCATGATTGTGGGAGCTGCTTGCGCTTTGATAGCAGGTTTGTCGATTGGCTCCTGGAATGTGGCGCTGCTGGCGCGGCGTTTTGATCTGAATCTGAAGCAGGCGGGCGGTATCTCGGCGGTGGCCGCATGTTTGTCAGTCGCGGGCAGCCTTTTCTCTGGCTGGCTGACGGACAGACTGGCCCGAGGCGATGTGCGCTGGCAGATTCGTATTCCCGTCATCGGCGTGGGCATGGCGGGGCTTTTCGGCTTGGCTTATCTGCTGGTGAGCGATGAGCTGTTCGTGCTCTCGCTGGCCTGCATGCTGATCTATTCATTTTTTACGGCCTGGTGGGCGCCTGCGACCTACGCTGCGCTGAGTCTGGTCGTGCCTGTGCAGCGCCGTGCGACAGCCAGTGCCATGGTGCTGATGTCTGGTGCATTGCTGGGCAATGGCTTAGGGCCGATTGCTGCGGGCTGGCTTAGCGATGTGCTCAATACGGTGTGGCAAGGGCAGGGCCTGCGCTATGCGCTGGTAGTGATGATGTGCACGCTGTTGCCAGGGTTGTGGGCCTTTACGCGGGCGCTGGCTTACTATCCCGGGGCCTATCGTCAGGCTCATTCGCCTGTGGCTGTAGTGGCGTGAGATGGTTGAAGCAATGATGAAAGAAAAAAACCAGCCCACGGTGTGGAAGATGATCTACCTGGCCCGGCGCAACCCTGTGCTGGCGGCCGCTGACTTTCCGCAGGCCTGGCGCGAGCACTCTGCGCTGGGGCGGCAGTGCAAAAACGTGGGCCAGCGTGTGAAGGCGGTGGCTCAGTGTTCACGCCAGTTGCCTGCGGATGCACCGGCATTGAGTACCGACTATGACGGCGTCAATCTGATGGTGCTGGCAGACCGGGAGGCTGGGGCCGCTATCTGGGACGATGCGGAAACGCTGGCCATCATGCGCCCCGACGAGCCGCGCGTCTTTGCCGACTATGTACGCAACTTCTCGGTGTTGTGCCGCCAGCAGGTGCTATATGAGCGCATGGCTGCTGATGCAGCGGCGGCTTTGCTGCCGCAAAAGGCGCAAGTCATGCTGATCGGATTTTTGCAGCGCAGCGATGAATGGCAGGGCGCTGCAACGAGTCCTATTCTGTGTCCTGCGCAGTGGAGGATGGGTGGGCTCAATCAGGCCAGCCACATTGTTTGCAACACGCTTGATGAGAAAGCACCAGCCGGTTACGGCTATCGCTACATTGTGGAGTGGTGGTTTGATACTGTGGAGCAGGCGCTTAGTGCGGCGCAAAGTCTGGATGTCTCGGGCGCGGCTCAGGATGGTGAATTTGGCTGGGGTGAGCATGTTTTTATATTGACCGAAGTGACCCACACCAGACCCTGAAACTTCGCAAACATCCAACTCAATAATCCAGACAAATAAAAAGGCCCATGCAATCTCTGCATGGGCCTTTTTTACCTTGGAGTCACGCTTCTATCTGACTTCTTTCAGGCCGCTGCTTCTTCGGCTTCCTGAGTGTAGGCAACCATGCCACGTGGGATGTACTTGCCTTCGCACTGGTCCAGATACTCTGCAGCCTTGGCGCGGGGGTTGTAGAACTGCTTGTACCAGATGCGGGCTTTCAGGAAAGCACCGTCGCTGGGGATGAACAGCGGGTTCAGGCAAGGCGCTTTTTGCGACCAGACTTCAAAGTCCTGTGCAAAGGCCAGACGGCTGGCTTCCTGGAACTGCTTGGCAGCCACTTCGTCAGCCTTGGTGGGCAGGCCGCCGTGTGCGGTTTTGACCAGCAGGTTGTGCCAGACCTTGATCTTGCCGTCCTCAATGGGGGTGTGCATGATCATCATGAACGAGTTGAACATGCCGCTGACCTTGGAGACCAGAATGGCTGGGCCGTGATACCAGGTGTCTGTGTGCAGCATGTCGCTGGCGCCCCCTTCGCCCACCAGGGTACGGTGGCCGCCGCACTGGCGTTGAATGGCGTTGTGGGCCTTGAATTCGTTTTCAAAGCGCGCCACGGTGGAGCCGTGGATGGGGCTCAGGTGACCGTAGTCGGCAATGTTGTCCACGACTTCCATCGGGTGCTGGCTCAGCTCGCCCAGATAGTCCCACTGGCCGTTGACATAGGTCTCATCATGCCAGTCGCCAAAAGTGGGCAGAGCGTAATCAGGCTCGCCACCTTCGGGATCAAACCAGACCCAGATCGCGCCGTACTGCTCGACCACTGTCCAGCTCTTGACGGCAGCCGCCGCAGGAATCGCACCGTCGTGGTAGGGAATGTGGTTGCACTTGCCGTCTGCACCAAAGCGCCAGCCGTGATAGGGGCAGCGAATGCCATCGCCTTCCACGTTACTGCCACCGCCGTCGATCACCACGTAGCTGGTGGTGTTGGGCGCTGCCAAGTGGGTTTTCATGTGGGGGCAGTACGCGTCCAGCAGCACAACCTTGCCGCTTTCGCGACCGCGGTACATCGCAAAATCCTGGCCGAAGAAGCGCACCGCCACCGGCTTGTGGGTGTCGAGCGCCTTGGCCTCGGAAATCATGAACCAGCCACGTGGGTAGGTAAATTCACCGAGGCGGTAGTCCTTCGTGGTTGCCATTGCAGAAGTCTCCATATCTTGTTTTAGACACTGAATCTTCGCGCTGGGAGCCATGCTGCGCATACTCTGTTTGGACGAGTGAGTGCGACGCTTTGATCTGGCGCAAACCACCAAGGGTTTGCACTATGTTGAGTGTGAGTGCCTGCTTTTTTGTTCTGGGCGTTGGCGTATCGCGGTGTCAGGTCTCAATTTTTGCGCTTGGGGTTGACCGCTATCGTCCTGCTCCAGACATCAGGTCCGGGAGACGCTTACGCAGCTCGATGCACTTAAACATGCTCTGCTTCCTAATAGGGAGAGGGCTGCAGATCCTTGCTCCGTAGCCTTTTTGAGCGCACTGATTTGTCGTCAGTGCGCTGCAGCGGTGATTTACGCTGCGACTGCGGCCACGCGTTCTTTGTAGATCGGTTGCAGGTCAATCATGGTGAAGGCTTTGGCCAACGGCAGGGCCTCTTCTTCTGTACCCAGCCAGAACAGGGCTGCGGCAATTTCTTCCGGGGTCGCTGCGCCATAGCGCTGGGCCAGCACGCCATCATCACCCAGAGTCGCCTTTACCGCCTCAGTCGTCACCACACCCGGGTTGACGCTGAAAGCGCGCACACCCTGCGTCTTGTATTCGGTGTTGATGCAACCTGCCAGGCGTGCAATGGCGGCCTTGGATGCGCCGTAGGCAAAGCCCCAGCCGCCTTTGTCTGCGGGCACGGGTGGGTTGAACTGACCGGCTGCCGAGCAGACATTGATGATGCGTCCGCCACCTTGCGCCACCATGGTTGGCAGTAGGCGCTGTGCCAGATGAAAGGGGGCGATCACATTGCCCTGCATCGAGCGCTCAAGCGATGCGGTACTGATATCGGGAATCAGGTCGTTGATTTCACGGTTCTGATAGACGGCGTTGTTGATCAGCAGATCAATGCGGCCAAAGCGTGCGAGCACGGCATCGGTGGCCTTGTCTAGGCTTCCAAGATCCATCAGGTCCATGACATGCGAGAACACTTCGCCGCCAGCGGCTTCGATGGCATCGGCGGTGGATTGCAGGCTCCCAGAGAGCAATTGACCATTGGGCAGGCGCAGCTGGTTTTCAAGCTGTGCGCCTTCGGTCAGCGTGCGGGCGGTGATGGCCACGCGCCAGCCCTTGCTGGCAAAGAAGACGGCGGTGGCCGCACCGATGCCGCGGCTGGCACCGGTGATGAGGGCGACGGGTTGAGTCATGAAAAGTCTCCAGATTCTTGTTATGCGGATGCCGACTGCATTTGCTGCAGGCGTTGCTTGTAGGGCTTGATCGCCAGTGCGAAGAACAGCACGGTCAACAAGAACATCATTGACACTCCAGATAGAGCCAGGCGCAGGCCTTCTGTGCCATGGGTCTTGGCAAAGTAGTCTGACAGCATGCCAGTGACCAGGGGGCCCACGCCTACGCCAAGCAAGGTGATAAAAAGATTGAGCACGGCAGCGGCCACGCTGCGCTCGCCGGCTCCAACCAGCTGGCTGATGGCGCTGTATGACAGCGTGGCAAACCAAGCACCGAAGAAGCCAAACATCAAAGCAAACACCATGGCCACCGGTACTTTGATGCTGCCCAGCATCCAGAAGTCAGAGACAGGCCAGAAGAAGACGCCCAAGGCGGCGGGCACGGCGCAGAAGCTGCCAATGGCGGCCAGGCGCAGCTGCCAGCGGCTATCACGCTGGGTGAGCTTATCGGACAACCAGCCGCAGAACATGGCACCAACCACGGCGCCAGAGCCGCTGGCAATACCAAAGACCAGGCCCGCGTGCGAAATGCTCATGCCGTGTATGCGAATGAAAAAGCTGGGTGCCCACACGCCATAGCCATAGCCAGCAATACCTGCCATGCCACAGGCCAGGCAGATATTGCGCAGCGCCTTCATGCCCAGCAGGCGAAACACCTGCTTGAGCATGGGCTCACGTGCCGCATTGGCGACGGGCTTGGTCTTTGGCGCTTCATAAGCACCGCGAACAGGCTCTTTGACAAAAAAGTACACCAGCACGGCCAGGATCACTCCGGGTATGCCAAAAGCCAGAAACACCGCGCGCCAGCCGTAGTACTGGGCCACCATGCCGCCGATGACCAGGCCCAGCAGCGTGCCGAGGTTGGGGCCCATCATGAACAGGCTGATGGCGAAAGAGCGCATCCTGGGTGGATAAGAGTCCGAAACGATGGAGATCGACGGTGCCATGCCCCCCGCTTCGCCCACCGCCACGCTCATGCGGGCGGCCAGCATGTGCCAGTACTGAGTCGCAAACCCGCAAGCGGCTGTGGCCAGACTCCATACGCCGCAGCACACGGCGACGATATTGCGGCGGTTCTGCGTATCGGCCATACGCCCTACGGGAATTCCCAGTAGCGCATAAATCAGGCCAAAGGCCAGTCCCGTCAGCAGGCCCATCTGCGTGTCGGACGCTCCGAACTCCTGCTTGATCGGCTCCAGCAAAATAGAGAGTACCTGGCGGTCAATGAAAGAGAAAATATAGACCAGTGCAAGCAGGGCAAGACTCAGGTGAGTGCGCCATGTGACGGTGGGGGGCGAGGTTTGAGGGGTGTGCATGCGCAGCATCGTGAAGGTGGCTTTAGGTTGTGCCATCGTCTTTTTGGACGACGACCGAGAAATCCTCAGGTCTGAGCATGTGATCTTCCGCTCATGGCTTTTACGAGAAATATCAAGGAGACAAAATGACCCAGACGAATTCGTCCGTAGGCATTCGCCAGTTGCTGGACATGCAGAACCAGGCCTTTATCGCAGAAGGCGCTGTCAGCGCCGAGGTGCGTGTACAGCGTATTCAGCAAGTCATTGACTTGCTGGTTGAGTCCAAAGATGCCCTGTGCCAGGCCATGGGTGAAGATTTTGGTGGTCGCCCAGCCGTTTTTTCGCTGGCCAATGACATTCTTGGCTCGCTGTCCTCGCTCAAGCACGCTCGTGATCATCTGACGGAATGGCTGGGCGATTCCGTGCGCCCCAGCGTCAAGCCCTTTGACATGTTTGGCGCCTCGGCCTGGGTCAAATACCAGCCCAAGGGCGTGATTGGCATCATCGGCACCTGGAATGCACCGCTGTTCACGCTGCTGTCACCGCTGGCCTGCGCCTTTGCAGCGGGCAACCGTGCCGTGCTCAAGCCTTCTGAAATTGCGCCGCGCACTGCCCAGGTGCTGGCCCAAGCCGTGGCGAAACGCTTTGATCCTCAGGTGCTGGCAGTCGTGCAGGGCGGCCCTGAAGTGGCGGCTGCATTCTCCGAGCAACCCTGGAGCCATCTGGTCTTCACGGGCTCGACCAGCGTTGGCAAGCTCATCATGGGGGCTGCGGCCAAGAATCTGGTGCCCGTCACGCTGGAGCTGGGCGGCAAGTCGCCCGTGCTGGTGGGGGACTCGGCTGACATTGCCAATGTGGCCGAACGTATTGCCGTGGGCAAGTCGCTGAATTCGGGTCAGCTTTGTGTCTCGCCCGATGTGGTGTGGGTGCATGAGTCGCGTCTGCAGTCGCTGACGGATGGCATCGTGGCTCATTACCAGTCGCTATACCCCTCGGTCACGGCGAATGCGGACATGACACCCGTGGTCAACGAACGCCACCACGCCCGCGTCAGCGCCTACGTGCAAGATGCCAAGGACCGTGGCGTGCAGGTGGTGGAAACAGGTGCTGCGCAAGCCGGTGTGGATCGTCGCCTGCCGCTGTCTCTGGTCATCAATCCGCCACAGGACGCTGAAATTTCGCAGCACGAAATTTTTGGCCCCGCTGTGGTGCTGCGCAGCTTCCAGAACATTCGCGAAGCGGTTGCGGCCATCAATCAGGGTGACCGTCCGCTGGCGCTGTACTACTTTGGCAGCGATGAGGTCGAGCAGAACTGGATTCTGGACAATACCTTGTCGGGCGGCGTTTCCATCAACGATGTGGTCATGCACCCCGCGCTGGAAGATGCTCCCTTTGGAGGTGTCGGCGCTTCGGGCATGGGTCACTACCATGGCCGTGAAGGTTTCCTGGAGTTCAGCCACGCTCGCTCGGTTTACAAGGCCGGCAGTCACGACCCGCGCCGTGAGTGGGGCATGCTGCCGCCTTACAACGAGCAGTTTGCGCAGATGCTGAACCAGGCAGTCACCCCTTAAGTTTCTGAGCGCCTTCCCCTTTGCGCTTTTCGGAAGGGGGACGAGAGCTTGGCTGCCTCGCACTTGCGCTGTACCTGTTTGGACGCCTTGCCTTGGCAGGGCGTTCTGCATTTTTGCCTGGTGATGGGCGGTGCGCATCGTTCTGACTGAACGGTCTGCGCTTGACCATGGGGCTTGTCCCATGGTCCGTTTGGCAGATGTTTCAAAGGCGTTTCATCCAGAGTATGACTGGGTCAGAATGCTATTAAAGGACGAGTAATGAACGAGATTTTTCGCCAGTTTTCGCTGGAAGGCCAAGTCGCCGTAGTGACCGGTGCTGGCAAGGGTATTGGCCGTGCTTGTGCCATCACGCTGGCCAAGGCTGGGGCCGATGTGGCGCTGTTTGCGCGCACAGAGTCAGACCTGCAGGCGGTCAAGGCTGACATCGAGGCACTGGGGCGACGCGCCATCATCGTGCCCGGTGATGTGAACAAGGAAGAAGATCTGGACAACCTGATCACCCGTGCCGTGGCCGAACTGGGCAAGATCAATGTGCTCATCAACAACGTGGGCGGTGGCGGCCCTAATGACCCGCGCAAAGTCACGGGCAAGGCTGTGGGCGAGATGCTGGCCTTCAATGTGGTGCCTGCCTATACGCTGATCCAGAAGGCTGCTGCAGCGATGGAAGCATCAGGTGGCGGTGCCGTGGTCAATATTTCTTCGACGGCTGCGCGCTACTCGCAGAAGTACTTCAGTGCCTACGCTGCGGCCAAGGCTGCGCTCAACCAGTTGACGCGCTGCCTGGCGCAGGACTTCGGGCCCAAGGTACGTATCAATGCCATTGAACCCGGCACCATCATGACGGATGCGCTGGCTCCCTTCCTCACCCCTGAGCGCAAGGAGCGCATGGAGCGCACCACGCCCTTGACACGCCTGGGCCAGCCCGAGGACATTGCTGCCGCAGCGTTGTTCCTGGCCAGCCCCGCATCCAGCTGGGTAACCGGCAAGGTGCTGGGTGTGGACGGTGGCGTGGAAGCGCCTAACTTCTAAGACTGAGCATCGCCAAAAACAAAGGGACCGCGAGGTCCCTTTGTTTTTGATTTTGAAGAAAATACCGCTGCAGCCCAATCACTGCATACGGTATTAGCTATCAAATCAGATGGTACGGCCGGCCTGGTGTCCAGAGTGCATGGCACCCTCGATATAGCCCAGATCGTTGCAGTCACCAATGCGGCGCACAGGTGTCTGTGTGATGGACTGCAGCTGATCGGCCACGGTGGAGTCGGCCTCTGCGCCCATGGCCAGAACGACCGAGTCAGCAGGCGTGCGGTATTCCTCGCCTTTTTTGTCGGTCCAGATGACTTCCTTGCGGTCGATCTGGGTGACGTTGGCTTGCATCAGCAGCTTGCCGTGGTTCTTCACGGCGTCATACACGCGCCAGCGGCGCACGATGGGCAGCTCGGTACCAGGGTGTGTGCCTGGGTCCAGAACCGTGACTTCGCGGCCGCGCTCAATCAGGAATTCGGCCAGCTCCAGTCCCACCAGACCCGCGCCAATAATGCTCACGCGCTTACCCAATGGCATCCACAGTTTGGACAGATTCTGAATTGCTGCGGTGCTGTCCGTCACCTTGAGCATGCCGCCGGCCTTGAACAGTGTGCGCTCGGCCAGGTTCAGCTTGGCCTTGGCGATCTCTTCGGCGCGGTCGCCCGTCATCAGGCGGCGCAGCTCGTCACCGCTCCACACATGGGTTTGATCGGCGCCGGGAATAGGGGGGGCAGCGCGCTTGGCACCGGTGCCCACCAGAATTTCGTCGGGCTTGAGGTCGGCCAGCAATTGGGCATCTACCGTGGTGTTCAGGCGCACATCGATCTGTGGGTGCTTCATCTGCTTGACCAGATAGTCCAGCAGGCGGCCGTTTTCCGGGTAGGCCAGCGCGGCAAAGAACAGCGTGCCGCCAAGGCGGTCGCTGCGCTCGGCCAGCGTCACGCGATGACCGCGCAGAGCCGCCACGCGTGCCGCTTCCATGCCGGAAGGGCCGCCACCGACGATGAGCACATGCTTGGGCTTTTCCGCAAAGGTGATGGTCTTGGTTGTTTCGTGCCCGGTCTGGGCATTGACTGCGCACTTGATGCCCTTGTTGATGAAGATTTCACTGACGCAGGCATAGCAGTAGATGCAGGGGCGCACATCCTGCGCGGCGTTGGCTTGCAGCTTGTTGGCCAATTCAGGCTCGGCCAGCAGCTTGCGACCCATGGCCACAAAGTCAATCTCGCCCTTGTTCAAGGCGTCAGCGGCATCGTCCAGTTCCCAGCGGCCTGCCGAGATGATGGGAAGGCTTACCGCCTTCTTGAACTGCTTGGCGAAGTCGCGATAGGCGTTCTGCTTTTGCGGAATGGGGGCATCGGTGAATGCCGTGCCAGTGATCAGGCGTGCATAAGCCGATACGCTGATGGCGTTCATGCCCAGCTCTTCACAGAGCTTGGCCGTCTTGAGTGCCTCGTCCATGGTGATCCCGCCGGGTGTATGCATCTCTTCAGAATCCAGGCGCACCCAGACCGGAAAGTCCGGGCCCACGCGTTTGCGCACTTCAGTCAGCACTTCGCGCAGCAGGCGGCTGCGGTTTTCATAGCTGCCGCCGTATTCATCGGTGCGGCTGTTGAAGAAGGGCGAGAGGAAGTTTGCAATCATGTAGTTGTGTGCGCAGTGCACTTCAACCGCATCAAAGTTGGCCTGCTTGGCGCGCACGGCGGCGGCTCCAAACCATTCGATCATCTGTGCGATGTCGGCCTGATCCATCACGCGGTAGCGGTCAGGGTAGGGGCCGACGCCGACGAAGGTTGAGAACTCCTTGGGTGTGACGGTACGCATGGCCTCTGCCACGGGGCCATCCGGAGGCATGGACGATACCCACATCTCGCGGCCATGGGAGCGGTCATTGGCGGCGACTTTGCCGCTGTGGTTGATCTGGATGGCGACCTTGCCACCGTGCGCGTGCACGCGGCGCGTGACTTCGGCCAGACCTGGAATGAACGAGTCCTCCGAGATGCCCAGCTGGTGTGGCTCGCTGGTGCCTGAAGGCCAGGAGATGGCGGCCGTGCCCATGATGATGAGGCCGGTGCCGCCCTTGGCGCGCTCTTCGTAGTAGGCCTGGGCGCGTTCGCCGCAGATGCCATCGGTGCCGCCATAGTTCTCGCCCATGGGGGCCATGGCGATGCGGTTCTTCAGCTCCATGGAACCTATGCGTCCGGATTGAAGCAGGGGTGCGTGGGGATTGCTCATTTTCTTTGCTGTCTCCTATAGTTTTCTGCCGAGTTCTGCGCCTTCGTTGATGGCTCGTGTCGCATCAATTTGGTGAGCATCTCGCGCTCCGCCAATCACGGTATGCGCAATATTGTGTGCTTCAAGTCGGGCCGACCAGGGGTTGTGAGACTCCTGTCCGGCGCAGACCACGATGTTGTCCACGCTCAGGCAGCGCTGCTCGCCGCCTATGCGCAGGTGCAGGCCGTTGTCGTCGATGTGGATGTACTTCACATCGTTGAACAGGCGGGCACTTTTATTCTTGAGTTTGTTGCGGCGAATCCAGCCCGTGGTGGTGGGCAGGGTTTTGCCCATGGGCAACTTGCTGCGCTGAAGCAGCCAGAGCTGGCGCGGGGATTCGATGATCTCGATGGGCTTGATGCCGCCGCGCAGCTCGCGTTTTTGGTCAATACCCCATTCGCGCTCAAAGGCAGCCACGCTGCCGTCCTCAGCCTTGCTGTGGCTCAGTAGTTCGGCCATATCAAAGCCCAGCGGGCCTGCGCCCACAATGGCGACGCGCTCGCCCAGAAAGCGCGGGTTGCGCAGCGCCTCCATATAGTCCAGCACCTTGGCATTGTTCTCGCCGGCAATGCCGCTGCGCCGTGGCACCACGCCGGTGGCAACCACCACATGGTCAAAGTCGGCCAGCAGGGCCACATTGGGCGTGGTGTTCAGGCGCAGCTCAATGCCAAGGCGCTGAATTTCGCTTTCAAAATAGCGCAGCGTTTCACCCAGTTCTTGCTTGCCGGGAATTTTCTGCGCCAGAAACAGTTGGCCGCCAATGCGGATGCTGGGCTCAAACAGGGTCACGCGGTGGCCGCGCTCTGCGGCCTCGCGGGCGCAGGCCAGGCCTGCGGGGCCTGCACCCAGCACGGCAAGCTTGATCGATTTTTCAGCCTTCTTGATCGGCCACTCCCACTCGCGGCAGGCGCGGGGGTTGACCAGACAGCTGATTGGCTGGCGCGTGAAGATGCGGTCCAGACATGCCTGATTGCAGGCGATGCAGGTGTTGATGGCGCTGCTCTGCCCCGCCTGTGATTTGCGCACAAAAGCCGGGTCGGCCAGAAACGGGCGGGCCATGGCCACCATGTCGGCGTGACCCTGAGCGATGAGATCGTCCGCCACTTCGGGGGTGTTGATGCGGTTGCTGGCCACCACGGGCACGCTCACCGCCTGCTTGAGCTGCTGCGCAGCCCAGCTGAAGGCCGCGCGGGGCACCACCATGGCAACGGTGGGTATGCGGGCCTCGTGCCAGCCCACGCTGGTGTTGAAAAGGTCTACGCCTGCCGCTTCAAGCTGGCGGGCTAGGTCAAGCACTTCCAGCCAGTGGCTGCCATGCTCGACCAGATCCATCAGCGACAGGCGAAAGCTGATGACAAAGTTCTCGGGCAAGGCTGCGCGAATGCCCTGCACGATGCGCAGCGGAAAGCGGCTGCGGCCTTGGGCATCGCCACCCCAGCCATCCTCGCGGAAGTTGGTCACAGGGGCCAGAAACTGGTTGATCAGATAGCCTTCTCCGCCCATGATTTCCACGCCGTCGTAGCCTGCATCTTTGGCCAGCAGTGCACAGCGCACATGGTCGGCAATGATTTGCTCGATCTGCTCATGGCTCAGCTCCAGCGAGCTGCGGTTGCTGAGCTTGGAGATCACGCTGCTGGGTGATACGCCGCCGCTGCCGTGGTCGTAGCGCCCCACATGCAGCAGCTGCATGAGGATGTGGCAGCCCTCGGCATGCACGGACTGCGTGATGATGCGGTGCCGTTCGGCCTGCTCGGGTGTGCAGAGGGTGGAGAATTCGGCATTTTCTGGCATGCCCAGCGCATGGGTGTTGACGCCAAAACCACCTGTCACAATCAGCTGCAGCCCCTCGCGGGCCCGCTCGGCATAGAAGACGGCCAGTTTTTCGAAGCCTTGAGCCTGATCCTCCAGGCCGGTATGCATGGAGCCCATCAGAATGCGATTCTTCAGAGCGAGGTGGCCCACACGAATGGGCTGGAACAAAGAGGGGTACATGAGGAGCTCAGCAGACTATGGCGATGCCAATGCAGAAGCACCACAGTAATTTTTCCAAAGGCTGATCACATCGTCCGTTTGCATGTGGTGCAGGCCGCAGGCTTGGGCTTTGATGTGGCACCAACAACCCAAAAGACAAGGAAGAGACATGTCCACTATCGTGATGAGCGGCTGTGCAACCGGCATTGGCGCAGCTACTCGCAAGGCCCTGGAAGAGGCTGGTCACCAGATCATCGGTATTGATATCCGTGATGCAGAAGTGATTGCCGACCTTTCCACCGCTGAAGGCCGCAAGCAGGCGATTGCCGATGTGCTGGCAAAGTGCAGCGGTGGTATGGACGGTCTCGTGTTGTGCGCCGGTCTGGGCCCGCAGACCAAGGTGCTTGGCAACGTCGTGTCGGTCAACTACTTTGGCGCGGTCGAGTTGATGGACGCTTTTCTGCCTGAGCTGAAAAAGGGCAAGCAGCCTGCAGCCGTCGTTATTTCGTCAGTGGCAGCGGCCCACTTGCCGTTTGACAAAAACCCGCTGGCTGCACCGCTGGAGGCGGGTGAAGAGGCCAAGGCTCGCGCCATTGTGGAAGGTGCTGGCGAGCAGGGTGGCAACCTGGCCTATGCAGGCAGCAAGAACGCGCTGACGGTGGCTGTGCGCAAGCGCGCCACAGCATGGGGGCAGGCTGGCGTGCGCCTGAACACCATCGCCCCCGGTGCCACAGAGACCCCGCTGCTGCAAGCCGGTCTGGAAGATCCGCGCTTTGGCGAATCCATCGCCAAGTTCGTGCCGCCGATGGGTCGCCGTGCCGAGCCTTCGGAAATGGCCTCTGTCATTGCCTTTCTGATAAGCCCCGCCGCCAGCTATGTGCATGGCACGCAAATCGTGATTGACGGCGGTATTGATGCGGTGATGCGCCCAACAGCGTTCTGATCCCCCTGAGCCGCTTTGCGGCGTCCTCCAGGGGACGACGGCCCTTGCTGGCCGTCTCTGATCTGGGGACGTCCTGTTTTGAGGCGCGTCCTTATTTTTGGAGCTGAGATGAATACCGCAGAACATATGACAGAAGTGGTGCAGCGCTACGTGGTTGCACTGAACGCCAGCGATCTGGAGGGCATCGTGGCGATTTATGCTGATGACGCCACGGTCGAGGACCCCGTAGGCTCCGAGCCCCAGCGCGGCATTGCGGCGATTCGCGCGTTTTATGCCAATTCGCTCAAGCTGCCTCTGCAGGTGGCTTTGCACGGCGAAGTGCGTGCGACGGTGAACGAAGCGGCATTTGCGTTCACCGTCAGTTTTGAATACCAGGGCCGCAAGACCACGGTTGCTCCTATCGACTTTTTTCGCTTCAACGAAGCCGGCAAGGTCGTGAGCATGCGCGCACTGTTTGGTAAGGACAACATTCATGTGACGGCTTGAATCGGCAAAGAGCTAAGCCGTATCTGCTCTTGATTTCAAAGCTGCTTGCGCTTGATTAGCTTGGATTTCAGAGTATTTTTTAGTCTGAACTCTATGAATATCAGGCGCAAGCAGCTTTTATTTTGATAGCGGATCTGGGTTGATTTTTTGATCACAGATCGTTAGCAGCGGACACATCGAGATCCGAGCAACTGCCTGCTTTTCTGCTCTCTCAATCGCTGCACGACAAGAATGCTCGTTGCTTTAGCTGTTCTCACGGCCTAAGATTTTTCATTGATGGCTTGTGAGGACGCTCGATGGTCGAAGTAATTGCCTGGCTGCTCTGGAGCTGTATTGATCTTGTGCTGGTCCTTACAGGAAAGATCGTGGTCACCGCTGCCAGTTTTGGGCAATGGCGTGGCGAGCGATGGCGTAGCAAGGAAAGCCGCATTGATGGCGCGGCAGGTGCTCTTTGCTTCAAGCGTGATGGGCAGCGAGTTTTTACCACCACAGGCCTGCTGTGGGTGGGCGCGCTGTTCTATGTACTGCTTGTCGTGATACTTCTCTGGTATTCCTCTCAGCACCCATCAGGAGGCTGAGTGGAAGTGCAGGGGGCAAGCCACGCAAGAGAAAGTCGCAAACTGTTTTGGTATCGGGCGTTCACTCCCCCTTGAACACCGCCTGCCGTTTTTCAATAAACGCGTTCATGCCTTCCTTCTGGTCCTGCGTGGCAAACAGAATCTGGTTGGCCTTGCGCTCCAGCATCAGCGCGGTGTCCAGCGATGCATCCATGCCGGCAATGACGACTTCCTTGATCTGCTCCACGGCCAGCGGTGGCATGTTGGCGATCAATTTTGCCATTTTTAATGACTCAGGGATTACCTGATCGTCTGCACAGACTAGGCTGACCAGACCCATTGCATAAGCCTCGTCAGCAGTCACGGGCTTGCCGGTCAGCAGGATGCGCATGGCCTGGAATTTTCCTACGGCGCGCACCAGTCGCTGGGTACCGCCGATGCCCGGCATGATGCCGATGCGAATCTCTGGCTGCGCAAAGCTGGAACCATGGCCAGCAATGATGATGTCGCAGTGCATGGCCAGTTCTGCCCCGCCGCCAAAGGCATAGCCGCAGACGGCGGCAATGATGGGCTTGGGGCAGTTTTCAATGGGAGCCCAGACGCGCTCGGTGTGGCGCTTCATGATTTCTATAGGGCCGCAGGAGTCCATGCTCTTGATATCGCCACCCGCGGCAAACACTTTTTCGCCGCCGGTCAGCACGATGCAGCGCACGCTGTCGTCATGACTCAGCGCCTGAAATGTCTGGGATAGCGCGGCCTGCAGCGACAGGCTCAGGGCATTGGTGGCCTGTGGGCGGTTGAGCTTGACGATCACGACGCCGTTCTCCGCGCGCTGCACCAGCAGCTCCTGCTCGGTACTTTCCATGTTTTCAATAGCAGACGGCGATGTAGTCATAAGGCATTCCAAGGGTTTGATCTGAGGGGATGGTCGTTTTACAGGGAGTGAGTTACATCGTCCTTTTGGACGTATCTGCGGTGAGTGCTGAAACCTAAATTGGCAGCCATGGATACGAATAACGACTTTCAACATCAAGTGGTTCTGGTGACTGGTGGCACCAAGGGCATCGGCAAAGGCATTGCGCAGGCATTTCTGGCAGCGGGAGCCACGGTGGTGGTTTGCGGTCGCCAGCAGCCTGAGGTGTTGCCAGCCGCATCCGGGCGCACTGCGGATTTCATCGCTTGCGATGTCCGCGAAGCCCAGGCTGTCAAGGACCTGATTGACGCGGTGAAAACCCGCCATGGCCGCTTGGACGTTCTCGTCAACAACGCCGGCGGTGCGCCAGCGGTGGATGCCGCGACGGTCTCGCCCCGCTTTCATGAAGGCGTGCTGCGCCTCAATCTTTTCTCCACTCTGCATGCATCGCAGGCGGCCAATGCCGTCATGCAGGAGCAGGACAGCGGCGGTGTGATTGTCTGCATCGGCAGCATCAGCGCACTGCGCCCCTCGCCCGGTACAGCGGCCTATGGCGCGGCCAAGGCGGCAGTGCTGAGTCTGGTCAGCTCGCTGGCGGTGGAGTGGGCCCCCAAGGTGCGCGTGGTGGCCGTGAGCCCCGGTCTGGTGCGTACCGAGCAATCGCATCTGCACTTTGGTGACGACGCAGGTATTGCCTCCGTCGCACAAACGATTCCAGCTGGCCGTCTGGCCGAGCCAGAGGACATTGCCAATGCTTGTCTGTATGTGGCGTCCAAGCGCGCTTCATACATGAGCGGCACGAATTTGCTGCTGCATGGCGGCGGTGAGCGCCCGGCATTTCTGGGTGCCTCGAACTCAGATTCCGTACAGAAAAATCACTGAATTTCAAAGGAGACAATCTTGACCGATCAAGACTGGATGACAGAAGTCCGCACCTATGTGGGCAAGCAGTACGGGCGTATCTATGCCTGGGATAAGGTCAACAGCCCGATGATTCGCCAGTGGTGCGAGCTGATGGGCGTGACTGTCAAGACGAACAGCGAGGGCAAGATCATTGCGCCGCCAGCCATGCTGCAGGTCTGGTGCATGGAAGGCCCGGTGCAGAACAACTATCCGCCCGGCTCCACCACCGAGAACCCCTATGAGGTTCTGAAGCAGATCGAGGCGCACAACTTCTCATCCACTGTGGCGGTGAACTCCGAGCTGACGTTTGACCGCGATGTGGTCGAAGGCGAAGATCTTTACTACACCACGCGCCTGGAAGCCATCAGCGAAGAAAAGACCACGGGTCTGGGCACGGGCTACTTTGTCACGCTGATCATGGATTACTTCTCGATCAGGGCCAAGAATGGCGAAGACGAGAAGGTCGGTCAGCTGATGTTCCGCGTCTTCAAGTTCCGCCCTGCCAATGTGCACACGCCTGCACCGGCTGCTGAAGCGGCCGCGCCCAAGATCAAGCGCCCCGCGCCTGGCGTGAGCGATGACAACCGCTTTTTCTGGGAAGGTGCCAAGCAAGGCAAGCTGCTGATTCAGCGCTGCACAGGCTGTGGCGACCTGCACCACCCACCGGGCCCCGTCTGCCCCAAGTGCCATTCGTTTGACTGGAATGCGGTAGAGGTCAGCGGCAAGGGTACGGTTTACTCCTTCGTGGTCATGCACTACCCCGAAGTACCTCCGTTTGATCATCCCAACCCCATTGGCCTGATTGAGCTGGAAGAAGGCGTGCGCCTGATTGCGCAGCTGGTCGGCATCAAGCCCGGCGATGTGCAGGTGGGTCAGAAGGTTCAGGTCGAGTTCAACACCTTTAATGATGGTGAACTGACGCTGCCCCAGTTCCGCCCTGTGGCCTGAGTTGAGGAGCCTGTCATGGACTTTCAACTGACTGAAGATCAGCGTGCATTTGCAGACATGGCGCAAAGCCTGTTTGCTGACTATTGCACCGACGACAAGCTGCGCGAGCACGATGCCTCGGGTCAGCCTTTCATGCAAGACCTGTGGCAGCAATGCGTTGCCTCTGGCCTGAACACCATTCTGGTGCCCGAGGGCGCTGGTGGTCTGGGTCTGGGAACGACCGAGCTGCTGGCCGTGCTGGAGCAGCAGGGCCGTTTTCTGGCGCAGGTTCCTCTGTGGCAGCAGCAAGTGGCTGCCGCCGCCTTGGCCAAGTTTGGTGGCGATGATCCCCGTGTCACGGCAGCCGTGCAATCGGTTCTGGAAGGTGCGCTGATTGCGCTGTCCCTGGAAAACCTGGTCGCCAGCCGTGGCCCTTCGCTGCAGATCAAAGATGGCCAGCTGCAAGGATCGCTCAATGCAGTCGCTCTGGCTGCACAGGCGGATCTGGCACTGGTGGCCGCTGCTGCAGAGAATGGTGCCATCAAGATGGTACTGGTCAGCCTGCAAGCCGCTGGCGTGGTGCGAGTCGATGGCATGCGCCAGGACTACTGCGCTGTGGCCGATATTCAGTTCAGCGCCACCCCCGTGATCGCCGTGCTGAGCAGCCGCGCCGTGGAGTGGGTGAGCGAGCAGGCGATTGCCTGCCTGGCCAGCTTGCAGCAAGGCGTGACGCAGGAGCAACTGCGCCGCACCGTGGAATACGTGACCGAGCGCAAGCAGTTTGACCGCCCCATCGGCACCTTCCAGCTGGCGCAAGGCCAGATGGCAGATGGCTACATCCTCGTGCAAGCCCAGCGCAGCGCCTTGAGCCAGCTGGTCTGGCGACTGGATGCCAACCTGCCTTGCGCACCTCAGGCGCACGCAGTGCGCGTTCAGTCCAATGAGCTGGGCTTGAAGATTGGCCGCGTGGCACAGCACCTGCACGGCGGCATGGGGGTGGATGTGACCTATCACATGCACCGCTACCTGCTCTGGTGCCGCGCGCTGGCTGTTGAGTTCGGCAGCGCCGATCAGCACCTGGAAGCCCTGGGCCAGTGGCTCGCAGACAACGACACACTCGGCTGGAAGTACGACCTTCCTGAAGACCGCTAAGGAGACAACATCATGGCAAATCAAACACCTCGCTTTGAATCGGTGAACGTCGGCGACGAACTCCAACCCCTGAGCGTGCCCGTGACTGTGCCGCTGATTGCAGGCGGTGCCATTGCAACGCGTGACTACTTTCCCGGTCACCACGACCGCGATGCCGCACGTGCCCTGGGTTCGCCCCACATCTTCATGAACATCCTGACCACCAATGGTCTGGTGCAGAGTTTTGTTGAAAGCTGGGCAGGCCCCGAGTCGCGCCTGATGGATCTGAAGATTCGTCTGGGTGCGCCCAACTACCCCGGTGACACGATGAAGTTCACGGCCTCCGTGACGGAGAAGAACGATGCCACGCGCAGCGTCCAAGTCACCTTGAAGGGCAGCAACTCCATGGGCTCCCACGTCAGCGGCACTGTGCAAGTCGCCCTGCCTTAAGAACAACAAACGGAGACATTCCTGTGAACGATATGAATATTTCCGGTCGCGCCGCCATTGCGGGTCTGGGCGCTACAGAATTTTCCAAGAACTCCGGCCGTACTGAGCTGCGTCTGGCGATGGAAGCCACGCTGGCCGCTCTGGCGGATGCGGGTATCGACCCCAAGGAAGTGGACGGCTTCTCGTCCTATTCCGTGGACAAGGTTCCCGAGTATGAAATCGCCCGCCTGCTGGGGGCGCGCAATGTGAACTTCTTCTCGCAAGTGCCGCATGGCGGAGGCGCAGCGTGTGGCCCCGTGCTGCATGCCGCGATGGCAGTGGCCACTGGCGTTGCCAAGACGGTGGTGGTGTACCGCGCCATGAACGAGCGCAGCTGGTACCGCTTCGGTACCGGTAGCTACGGCTTTGGTAGCTCACCGTTCTTCGATAACGTGAACTATGGCTGGTATATGCCCCATGGTTTCCACACGCCCGCGTCATGGGTGGGCATGTTTGCCCGCCGCTACATGCACACGTTTGGCGCTACGAGCGAAGACTTTGGCCGTGTGGCGGTTGCCGTGCGTGACTTTGCGGCCACCAATCCGGCGGCCTTCTTCTACGGCAAGCCTATTACGCTGGAAGAGCATCAGGCCAGCCGCTGGATTTGCGAGCCTCTGCACTTGCTGGATTGCTGCCAGGAGTCCGACGGTGCCGTGGCCATGGTCATTACCTCCAGCGACCGTGCGCGTGACTTGAAGGCCAAGCCTGTGTTTATCAAGGCTGCCGCTCAAGGCATCTCTGATGGCCAGCAGTCCATGACTTCGTTCTACCGCGAAGACATCACCGGCCTGCCTGAAATGGGCCATGTGGCCAACCAGCTGTGGAAGCAGAGCGGCCTGAGCCCTCAGGACGTGCAAAGCGCCGTGCTGTATGACCACTTCTCGCCGTTTGTGCTGCCCCAGCTCGAAGAGTTCGGTTTCGTCAAGCGTGGGGAGGCCAAGGACTTCATCCGCGCTGGCGAGCATGCGCGTGGCGGTTCATTGCCCATCAACACCCATGGCGGTCAGCTGGGTGAGGCTTATATCCACGGCATGAACGGCATTGCCGAGGCGGTGCGTCAGATTCGCGGTACTTCGGTCAACCAGGTCAAGGACGTGCACAACATGGTGGTGACCGCCGGTACCGGCGTACCCACCAGCGGCCTGATTCTGGGCGATCGCGCTTGATTGAAAGGGGCAAACCATGTTCATTGATTTGACCCCGGAGCAGCATGCGCTGCGCCTGAAGTGCCGTGACTACTTCCAGAACCTGATGACGCCCGAGATCAAGGCCCGCATGCGCGGTGCCGAGGGTGGCGACGAGTACCGCGCCCTGATCCGCAAGATGGGGCGCGACGGCTGGCTGGCCATTGGCTGGCCCAAGGAATATGGCGGCCAGGGCCTGTCGGCGACCGAGCAGCTGATCTTCTTTGAAGAAGCCAACATCGCAGGTGCACCTCTTCCCTTCGTGACCATCAGCACCGTTGGCCCTGCGCTCATGGAGCATGGTACTGAAGCGCAGAAAAAGGAGTTTCTGCCGGGCATGGCCTCTGGCGACATCATTTTCGCCATTGGCTACTCTGAACCCGGCGCAGGCTCCGATCTGGCGGTGCTCAAGACGCAAGCCCAGCTGCAAGGCGATCTGCAAAGCGGCCATTTTGTGGTCAACGGCCAAAAGCTGTGGACCTCGGGCATTGAGTCCGCTGACTATGTGTGGCTGGCTGCACGTACCGACCAGGATCTGCCACGCCACAAGGGCATCTCCATCATGGTGGTGGATGCCAAGGCCAAGGGCTTTTCGCATACGCTGATTCAGACCGTGGGCAACTTCACGGCGGCTACGTATTTCGACAACGTTGAAGTGCCTGCAAGCCGTCTGATTGGCTCGCTCAACGGTGGCTGGAAGCTGATTACTGCTCAGCTGAATCACGAGCGTCTGGGTTTGGGTGCCTGGTCTGACAAGGTGTTCGGCCCCTTCACCAAGGTGCTGGAATGGGCCAAGGCCAAGGACGAAAACGGCCGCCGAGCGGTCGATCAGGCCTGGGTGCGCCGAAGCCTGGCGGAGTGCTACACCCGCATCGAAGCCATGCGCCTGACCAACTTCCGTATTGCGGCAAGTCTGGAAGCCGGAGCCATGGACGTGAGCCTGGCATCTGCCACCAAGGTCTATGGCTCCGAAGGCGTGGTGGAGGTATTGCACCGCCTGATGGATATCGTGGGCAGTAGCTCTCTCGTGCGTGGTGGTTCTGCCGCCGCCTATCTGATGGGCGAGCTGGAGTATGAGCTGCGTGCAGCACCTATCAACACCTTTGGTGGTGGCACGAACGAGATTCAGCGCGAGCTGATTGCCCAGTTCGGCCTGGGTATGCCGCGCCCTCAGCGCTGAGCGAACCTCTCACACATAACAAAGACAAGGAGACCGGTGATGAGTGAAACCACTCTGGTGTCGCGCGAGCAGACCCAGCTCAAGCTGGATCGTCGCGCCCCCATCGCGGCCAAGTACATGGCTGCCACGCCTTACACGATGGCAGACCGTCTGGACGACTGCGTGCGTGACTTTGGTGAGCGCACCTTTTTGACAGAAGGCGATGTGCGCTACACCTACGCACAGTTCAATCAGCGCGCGAACCAGGTGGCACGTGCGCTGCATGAGCAGGGCGTGAAAAAAGGCGATGTGGTGGCCATGGCCATTGAAAATCGCCCCGCATTTTTCTTCGCCTGGTTTGGCATTGCCAAACTGGGCGCGGTCGTGGCCTTCATCAACACCAATGTGGCTGGGAAGCCTTTGGTGCATGCGCTGGAAGTCACCAGTGCCAGCCATGTGATCGTGGGTGAAGAATGTGCCGAGCGCTTTGCGCAGACCGATGGTCTGAACACCACGCTGACCTACTGGCACTGGCCTGATGAAAGCCGCCCAGCCGCTGCTGGTGTGCTTGAGCAGTTTGGCGCAGACCTGCAGGCACTGGCCATGACTGAGGATGGAGCCCCCGTGCCGCTTGCGTGGCGTGAAGGCGTTCTGGCGGGTGATACGGCGCAGTACATCTTTACCTCGGGCACCACTGGTCTGCCCAAGGCCGCAGTTATCAGCCACGCGCGCTGGCTGATGGCGGGTGATTCCATGCAGGTACTGTGGGAGATCACCAAGGACGATTGCTTTTACTGCTTCTTGCCGCTGTATCACGGCGCAGCCTCCATGTCGCTGACGGCTACAGCCATGGCGGCAGGTGCGCGCATTGTGGTGCGTCGCAAGTTCAGTCGCAGCGAGTTCTGGAGCGATATTCGCGCTCATGACATCACCTTTTGCCAGTACGTGGGCGAGATCTGCCGCTTTCTGCTCAGCGTTCCCGGAGCAGATAACGACAAGGATCACACTCTGCGCAAGATGGCTGGAACGGGTCTGACGCCAGAAATCTGGCAGCAGTGGACAGGGCGCTTTGGCGCTGACTTCCAGATTTTTGAAGGCTGGGGTGGCACGGAGTCCAACACCAATACCATCAATCTGGACAACCGCATCGGCTCCTGTGGTCGCGTTCCGTACTGGGAAAAGACCAATCTGCGCCTGGTGCGTTTCGATCAGGAAAAGGGTGACTACATCCGTGACGAAAACGGTTTTCTGCAACTGGCGGGTGTGGACGAACCAGGCGAAGCCATCGGCATGGTGATTCAGTATCCGGGCGTGGTGGCGGGCCGCTTTGAGGGCTACACCAACGTCGAGGCGTCAGAGAAAAAGCTGCTGCGCAATGTCTTCCAGGAAGGCGATGTGTGGTGGACTTCGGGCGACTTGCTGCGCTGCGATGAAGACGGTTACTGCTGGTTTGTGGACCGCATTGGTGACACCTTCCGCTGGAAGAGCGAAAACGTCTCGACCATGGAAGTCAGCGATGCGCTGGGCGACTTTAACGGCCTTGACGCTATCACCGTTTATGGCGTGCAGGTACCTGGCCACGGCGGTCGTGCGGGCATGGCAGCTCTGGTGATGCACGAAGATGCACAGTTTGAGCCCAAGGCCTTCTGGGACATGGCTATTGCCCGTCTGCCGCGTTACGCTGCTCCGCAGTTTGTGCGGCTGATGGATACGCCTGACATGACTGGCAACTACAAGCTGCGCAAGGTCGATCTGCAAAAGCAGGGTTATGACGCTGCCCAGACCAGCGATCCGCTGTTTGTGCGCAATGACAAGCTGCAGACCTATGTGCCGCTGACTGCAAACGCAGTTGAGGAGGCGCTGCGTGGATAACGCTGTCGCGCAAGAACGCGCACGGGCCAAGCCCGCTGACGTGCTGCGCTACCCCTTCGAGCCGCCAAAGCCCGATGGAAGCCATGTGGAGATCGTTCCCGGTCTGCTATGGCTGCGCATGCCCATGCCCATGACGCTGGACCACATCAATGTCTACCTGCTGCGTGATGGCGAAGGTTGGGCGGTGGTTGATACGGGGCTGGGTATTCCCAGCACCTTTGAACTATGGGAAAAGATCTTCACGGAAAAGCTGGCCGGCCAGCCGCTGACCCGCGTGATCTGTACCCACTGCCATTACGACCATGCGGGTGCTGCCCACTGGTTGCAGGAGCGCTTTGGTGTGCCGCTACTGATGACTTATGGCGAGTTCATGATGCTGCGCTCGCTGATGGGGCCGCCGCCTGATCCGCTGCCGCAGTCGCACCGCGACTTCTACGCTCGCGCCGGGGTCACGGATGAAGAGCTGGATCACATGGTCGGAGCCATGCGCAAAGACCCGTTCATGCCCAAGCCGCCTAGCAGCTACCAGCGCATTCGCTCTGGCGAGGTGCTGCAGGTGGGTGAGCGCCAGTGGCGCATTGTGCTGGGTGAAGGTCACTCGCCAGAGCATGCCTGTCTGTACTGTGAAGAAGACGGCATTTTGCTGGCCGGCGATCAGGTGCTGCCGCGCATCACCTCGAACGTGATGGTCAGTCCCATCGAGCCCGAGGGCAATCCGCTCAAGGACTGGCTGGCATCGCTGCAGCGCTTGCACAGCTTGCCTGCGGATACGCTGGTTCTGCCTTCGCATCAAGGTGTGTTCTACGGCCTGCACGAGCGACTGGATCAGATCAGGGAGCACCACGGGCAGCAGTTTGACTTGCTCAAGTCGCACCTGCAGCAAGTGGGGCGTGCCTCGGCGGCAGAGCTGGTGCCGGTGCTTTTTCCCAAGCTGCGCGGCCCCGTTGATCGCCTGATGGCACTAGGGGAAACCATGGCCCATTTGAACCTTCTTTACCTGGCTGGAGAGCTTTCGCGCCAGTCCCGAGAAGGCAAGATTGCGTATTTTTCGTTGACGTAAGGAATTGCCATGACGGAACTAGAAACATTCAAACAAGAAGTCGCTGGCTGGCTGGAAGAAAACTGCCCAGCCAGCATGCGCCGCCCCATCGTTTCGGAGGAAATGGTGTGGGGTAGTTCCCAGCTGGAATTCATCAACGAAGACCAGAAGCTGTGGTTCGAGCGTATGCGCGACCGCGGCTGGTTTGCACCTGCCTGGCCCAAGGAGTATGGCGGCGGTGGCCTGAACCCGAAAGAAGCGCGCATCCTCGAAACCGAGATGGCGCGTCTGGGTTGCCGTCAGCCCCAGTACAACCTGGGCGTGTGGATGCTGGGCCCGGTGCTGGTTGAAGAGGGTACGCACGAGCAAAAGCTGGAGCATCTGGTCCCCATGATGCGTGGCCAGCAGCGCTGGTGCCAGGGCTTCTCTGAGCCCAATGCCGGTTCTGATCTGGCCAGCCTCAAGACATCGGCCAGGCGCGTGACGGATGAGCAGGGCGAAGCCTATATCGTCAACGGCGGCAAGATCTGGACGTCTGACGGAGACAAGGGTGACTGGATGTATGCGCTGGTGCGTACCGACAGCAGCTCCAAGAAGCAGCAAGGCATCAGCTTCGTGCTGATCGACATGAAGAGCCCCGGCGTGACGGTCAAGCCCATTGAGCTGATCAGTGGCAAGTCCAGCTTTTGCCAGGTCTTTTTTGACGATGTACGCGTGCCGGTTCGTCAGCTGGTTGGCAAGGAAGGCGAGGGTTGGACGCTGGCTAAGAAGTTGCTGCAGCACGAGCGTGCCGCCATGTCCAAGTTCACCGAAGGTGGTGCACCTTCACACGATGCCTTGAAAACAGCCCTGCCCTATATGGTCGATGAGCAAGGGCAAGTGAATGATCCCGCCCTGCGCGACAAGCTGGCCAGCGTGCTGATGGATGCTCAGGCCTTTGGCCTGACACACCGCCGCGTGACGGAGAAAGCGCTGGCGCGTCAGGATATCTCTGGCCCCTCCAGCATCATGAAGTTGGTGCAGACCGAGCAGGAAGTGGCTAAATATGAGCTGCTGGAGCAGGTACTGGGCTTGCGTGGGCTGGGCTGGGAAGGCGATGAATTCAGCGCTGATGAGCTGGATGTGTGCCGCGCCTGGCTGCGCTCCAAGAGCTACACGATCGCGGGCGGAAGCTCCGAAGTGCAGCTGAACATTATTGCGAAGCGGGTTCTGGAACTTCCTTGATCCTCTAGAGCAGCTTTGCTGATCAACCCGAGAGGGGCGACAGCATCGCTGCGGGCGGCCCTCGCTTGCTGCCTCTGGTTTGGGGCAGGGTGTGCGGATAAGAAATTGAGATTGGAGACACGATATGACCATGCTTTTGTCGCAAGAGCAGGAACTGCTCAAAGACAGTGCCATCGCCTTTCTGGCTGAAGAAGCGCCCGTGGCCCAGCAGCGCCGCCTGCGGGACGAGAAGGTAGAACAGGGCTTTGATACCCAGCTTTGGCAGCAGATGGTGGAGATGGGCTGGCCTGTGGCCGTGTTGCCCGAGGAGCATGATGGACTTGCCGCAGGCTATCTGGGCATGGGCTTCGTGTTTGAGGCCATTGGCCGCAACCTGTCGGCCCAGCCTTTGCTGAGTCAGGCCATTATTGCGCCTGAGTTGCTGATTCGCGCTGGCTCCCCCGCGCAGCAGGAGCAGTGGCTGCCTTTGCTGGCGGCTGGCGAGGCGCGCATTGCCCTGGCCACCGATGAGCAATCGGGTCTGCACCTGCCGGCCAAACTGAACACGGTTGCCGCCAAGAGCAGCACCGGCTGGAGTCTGAGCGGGGAGAAATTTTTTGTGATTGACGGCGTGGGTGCCGACGCCTTTGTGGTGCTGGCGGCTTCGGGTGAGGGGGCTCCCGGACTGTGGCTGGTTCCCGCGAATACGCAAGGTGTCACGGTGCAGCGACAGTCGCTGATTGACAGCCGCAACATGGCGCGCGTGCAGTTTGACCAGGTGGCTCTGACAGCCGAAATGGCGCTGGTCGCCATGCCTGCCGCCAAGGCGCTCGATGAAGTGCTGGACCGCGCCCGTGCCTGTCTGGCTTCTGAAGCGCTGGGCCTGATGCGTGAAGTGTTTGAGCGCACGGTGGCTTACCTCAAAGAACGCGTGCAGTTTGATGTGGTGATTGGCTCCTTTCAGGCGCTGCAGCACCGCGCATCGCGCCTGTATGTGGAGCTGGAGTTGCTAGAAAGCTGCGTTCTGGGCGCCCATGAAGCCATTGATTCTGGCAAGGAGGCTCAGGTGGCAGAGCTCGTGAGCATCGCCAAGGCCAAGGCTTCCGATCTGTGCGAGAAGCTGTGCAACGAAGCCATTCAGCTGCATGGCGGTATCGGCGTGACCGATGAACTCGATATCGGCCTGTTCTTCAAGCGGGCACGTGTTTTGCAGCGTTTGCTGGGGGATGGTGGTTTTCACCGTGCCCGCTTTGCTCAGCTGAAAGGATTTTGAGATGACGACAGAGACCAGTGCCGCCCCCTCCATTGGCGACAAGATCAAGGGCGTTCGCGCTCAGCTGACTTCGCCTGGCGCACCGTTTGAAGTGCAGCAACTCACGCTGGCGGATGGCCGCAATGTGGCGACCTATCGCAATGCTTTTCAGAACCTGCCTCAGTTCATCAACGCCGGGCGAGCACATGGCGCGGCTGAATTTCTGGTGTACGGCGATGACCGCTGGACGTTTGACCGTTTCTTTGCCGCGGCCGATGCGCTGGCCAGCCGTTTGCAAAAGCTCCATGGCCTGAAGGCCGGTGAGCGTGTGGCCATTGCCATGCGTAACCGCCCCGAATGGGCGGTGGCGTTTGCGGCTGTGGCTTTGCTGGGCGCCGTGCCCGTGCCGCTCAACAGCTTTGGCTTGAGCAGCGAGCTGATGGCCAACCTGGAAGACACCACGCCTGTCATGCTGTTCTGCGATGCAGATCGCTATGCGCGCGTCAAGGAAGCCATCGCTGGTCAGGCCATCAAGACGGTGGTGGTGGATGGCGAGGGTGGTGATGCCAGCTGGGCTGAACTGACGGCGGGTGGCCACGACGGTTTTGCCGCGCCTCAGCTGGACTCTGATGTGCCTGCGCTGGTTCTGTTTACCTCGGGTGCAACCAGTCGTGCCAAGGGTGTTGAGTCAACGCACCGCGCTGTATGCCAGGGCTTGTTCAATATTGACTTCATCGGCGCCTTGGCCGCGATCACATCGCCGGATGCGATTGCCGCCATCATGGCGCGCCAGTTGCAGCCCACTACGCTGTCTGCGGTTCCTCTGTTCCATGTCAGTGGCCTGCATGCGCAGTTTCTGGTCAGCCTGCGCCACGGCCGCCGCCTGATCTTTGTTCACCGCTGGGAGCCTGAAAAGGCTGCCGAGCTGATCCGCAAGGAAAAGGTCACGCAGTTCAATGGCGCACCCAGCATGGTGCAGCAGCTCATCAGCTTGCCGGGCTTTGAGCAGCCCGAGAACTCGGGCAACCTCTCTGGCGTTGGCTTTGGCGGCGCAGGCCTGCATCCCCGTCTGATTGATGATGTGCTGGGCAAGTTCAGCGGGCGTATGTCGGGCATCGGCTTTGGCTTGACGGAATCCAACGGAGTCTGCGCAGGCAGCTCTGGCCGCATGTTTGAGGCGCATCCTCGCAGCTCTGGTGTGCTGTCTCCCATTATTGAGGTTCGCATTGCCGATCTGGATGGAACGGCCTTGCCTGTCGGCGCTGCCGGAGAAATCTGGTTGCGCGGCGTGACCCTGATGGAGCGCTACTGCGGCGATACCGAGGCCACGGAAAACGCCATGCGTGGCGGCTGGTTCCACACGGGGGATATCGGCGTTCTGGATGACTCGGGATTCTTGACCATCGTCGACCGCATCAAGGATGTGATCAACCGCAGTGGCGAAAAAATAGCGGCGGCTGAGGTCGAGTCTTGCCTGTTACAGCATGAGGCGCTGGAAGAGGCCGCAGTGTTCTCCATGCCGCATGAGGTGACTGGCGAGCAGGTGGTTGCCGTGGTTGTGGGGAAACCCTGGAGCCAGGTGACGCCCGAGGCCTTGCGCGACTTTGTGGCGCAGCGCCTGGCGGGCTACAAGGTGCCTACACAGATTGTGGTGCGTGATCAGCCTTTGCCCCGCAATCCAGCCGGAAAGATGCTCAAGGCCGCCATCCGTAAGGAGTGCGCTCACCTGATGAGCTAATGCACTGTTCTGGGGTGTCCTAGGACTTTCCCCAGAGCCTTCAAAAAGCCTGCTGCCGCCAAGTGCGCCAGCAGGCTTTTTCATTGGGAAAAGTTACTTTCATGCCCTATGTGGACTAGGCCTCTAGGGTCTGTCAGTAGTCTTCTCAGACGATGGGTTTAAGACTCTGCTCAAGCAGAATGCAACTGCCTGCAAACGGCAAAACCAAGGGGTACGGCGAGGCATGAATGTCGTTTGTAGCACCCGTCAAAAAAAACTCTAGAACCTAGGAGACAGAGATGAAGTTTGTGACAGCAAAGACTCCGCTCGCAGTGGCAGTGGGTTTGTTGGTGGCAACGTCGGTATGGGCGAAGGTACCGGCTAGCGAAGCAGAACAGCTGGGCAAAGAGCTGACTTGTGTTGGTGCGATCAAAGCCGGCAACAAAGAAGGCACTATCCCTGAGTTCACTGGCAAGTGGCTGGGCGCTCCAGCGGGCGTGGCGCATGTCCAGGCGAGCGGCAAGCATCCTGTCGACATCTATGCGGGCGAGAAGCCAATTCTCGTGATTACCGCCGAGAACATGGATAAGTACGCTGACAAGCTCAGTGATGGCCAAAAAGCCATGTTCAAGAAGTACCCCAAGACCATGCAAATTCCGGTCTACAAGGGACACCGTGATTTCCGCTATACCGACGAGACTTGCGCCATCTTGAAGAAGAATGCGCTGGAGTCCGAAGTCGCTGCAGATGGCCTGAGCATCAAGGGCACTTTTGGTGCCATCAACTTCCCGATTCCTAAGACGGGCCAGGAAGTGATCTGGAACAACCTGCTGCCCACACGTGCCTACACGGAAACGATTATTCGCGACATGGCCAATGTGCTGTCCGACGGCAGCATGAGCTTCGGCCGCATGGGCAACCGCAATCTGGACATGGTGAATATGCCGGAGAAGCTGGGCACGCCAGTGGAAGGTCCAATGGCCTACAGCACCACCCGAGGCATGCTGCCCGAGCGTGAAAAAGGCGGCGTTACCAACTCCGTAGAACCCACCAATTTTGGCAAGGACAAGCGTCTGGCCTGGAGCTATGACCCCGGTACACGTCGCGTGCGTCAGGTGCCCGAGTACGGCTTTGATCAGCCCATGACCGGCACCGGCGGCAAGATGACGATTGACTCTGATCGTCTGTTCAATGGCTCGCCTGAGCGCTACAACTGGAAGCTGTTGGGCAAGAAGGAGATGTATATCCCCGCCAACAACTTCAAGATTCACCAGGCGACTGTGAAGTACGCAGACCTGCTCAAGCCTGGTCACGCCAACCCAGAGTTCATGCGCTATGAGCTGCGCCGCGTATGGGCTGTGGAAGGCACGCTGAAGGAAGGCTTCCGCCACCTCTATGGCAAGCGCGTTCTGTTTGTAGATGAGGACACCGGTCAGGCCGTGGCTTCCGATATGTATGACGCACGAGGTCAGCTCTGGCAGCAGGCCCTCATCAACTACTACTACTCGTTCGATATCAAGGCTTGGCACGCAGGTACGTCCTTCTATCACGACCTGAATTCGGGCGGATACATGGGCTACAACTTGTTCCAGGAGCGCCCTCTGGGTCCCATCCTGAACAAGGGTGATCTGACTCCCGCCATGTTCACGCCCGAAGCCGCGCGCAACGCTGGTAACTAAGTTTTATCAACGAGCAATTCACTATGAAAAACAATATAAAGAAACTCACCCCCATTGCCGTGGCTGCGCTGCTGTCTCTGGGTATGGGTGCTGTTCACGCGGGGGAGACCATTGAGCTGGGCGATGGCGTCAAGTTCGACTGGCGTCTGAACATGAGCTATGGCTTGGGTGTGCGTTTGGAGAATCCATCCCCGGTTCTGAATACCGACGGTAACAACAACTTCAAGAAGGGCTCCCTCACTGCGAATCGTCTGGGTGCTGTCTGGGAAAGCAAACTGTCCAAGGGCGACAGCGGCTTTGTGCTGAATGCCAGCACTTTCTATGACGACGTGTATCACGGCAGCAATGACAACAAGAGCCGTTTCATCAGCACGCCGGGTCCCGTCAATGAGTTCAACTCGGCGGCCAAGCGTTACGGTGGTGGCTACTCACGTCTGCTGGATACCTATGCCTACACCAGCTTTAACCTGGGTGAAAGCCGCGCTACCGTTCGACTGGGTAAGCAGGTCGTGAACTGGGGTGAGTCCAATCTGTTTGCCAATATCGCTTCGGCTCAAGGCCCTAGCGATGCGGCCAAGGCAGCCTCTCCTGGTGCTGAAGTCAAGGAAATCCTGCTGCCGGAAGATCAGATTTCGGCTTCTCTGGAAGTGAACCCCAAGCTGTCGCTGCTGGCGCATTATCAGTTTGGTTTCCATGAAACCCTGCTGCCTGCACCTGGCATGTACACCAGCACCAGCAATGCCTTGGGTCCAGGTGCATCCTGCCTGGGCGTCTACATGGGGGCGAACTGTGCAGGTCTTAAGCGTGGTAACGATATTCGCCCCAGCAGCACTGGTCAGTGGGGCGTTGGTGGTCGCTTCCGCGTCACCGATGAAACCGAAGTCGGTCTCTACTACCTGAACTACAACGATCGCACGCCATCTCTGGTGGTGAACATGAATGGCCGTACTCCTACGGGCTATCAGGTGCGTTATTTCGATGACATCCATATGGTGGGTGCAACAGCCAGCTCCACCTTCGGCAAGTTCTCCGGCTATACCGAAGTCAGCTATCGCAAGGGTACGCCTGTGCTCAATGGCTCTGGGACGCCTGTGCGTGGTGATGTGGTGCAGGGTAACGTGGGCGGTATCTTCAATATCGGCCGTACAGCGATTGCAGACGACATGTCTTTGCTGGCTGAAGTTTCGGGTTCGCGTGTGATGAGCGTGGCTGATGGCAGCAGTGTCGACAACCTGAACTTCAAGACTCGCAATTCGCTGGTGGCTGGTGCAACTTTGACACTGAGCTACCCCGGTGTTTTTGAAGGCTGGGATCTGAACATTCCTATCAGCTACCAGTCGCAACTGCGTGGTCGCGCTCTGGTCGGCACCTTCGGTGGTGGCCAAAGCGACAGCCGTCTGAGCCTGGGTGCAACGTTTGTGCGCAAGAGCAATCTCGCGATCAGCGTTGCCTACATCAACTACCTGGGCAATCCATCTACGGATGCTCTGCGCGCACGTCCTCTGGCAGACCGCGATCAGCTGTCCGTCACAGCCAAGTACTCGTTCTAAGCACTGCGACGAGCCAACCCCACAAAAGCCCGGCTCTCCGGGCTTTTGTGTTTGAACGGGGATGTAAACAAATGCACATTCTGACAAAGACAATTGCCATGCCCCTGGGGGCTGTTGCTCTGAGCCTCTTGAGTTCGGCGGCTTGGGCTCAACACATGTTCGATGCTTTGCCTCCGTTGCCAAGAGTCGCTCCTTTGATGCCACCCACGGAACTGCGCAGCGAGACGCAGGGTGAAATTCGTTTCAAATCCAGCAGCCCATATGACCTTGATGTGTTGCTCAATCAGCCTGCCAAGGCAGAAGCGACGATGGGTATGGGCAAGCTGTTTTTGCCCAAGGGAGCCAGCGAGAAAAAACAGGTGCCAGCCATGGTGGTCCTGCCTGGTAGCGCTGGAGCCATTCCCGGACGTGAGAACGAAACTGCGCAGATGCTGGCAGACAACGGCATTGCTGCGCTGCTGGTGGATAACTTCAAGCCGCGTGGCATCAGCGAGGAGATGCCTTATGCCCTCAAGATCATGGGCACCTCCGAGTTCGATGCCGTGGCCGATGCTTACGCAGCGCTCAAGGCATTGAACAAACACCCTGCCATTGATGGCTGGCGCATTGGGGTGATGGGATTTTCCAAAGGCGGGATCGCGGCGCGTATGAGCATGGACGCACGTATTCGCGACAAATTGGCACCTTTTATTCAGCCTTTTGCCATGCATGTGGACTTTTACGGTCCTTGCTACGCGCTGCTGCAGTCACAAAAAACTACGGGCTCGCCGCTGCTCAGCTTCAGAGCAGGAGAGGATGCATCGAACGACCTTGTTGCCTGTGCCCAGCAGGAAGCCATTTTGCGTAAAGCAGGCTCTGATGTCAGCACGGTGGTCTACGCCAAGGCAGGCCATGACTGGGAAAGTGACAAACCGCGCGAGATGACGAGCCGCCCCTACCTGGCGGGTTGCACGATTGAGTTCAATGACAAGTACTTTCCGGTCTTGAACGGTCAGCCATTGATTCCTGCAGGTGCTCAGCCTGATCGTCAGACCCGCTACCAGATTCGGGTGCAAAGCGGCAAGGCGCTGGGCGACTGCGTCAAGGTTGGTTATATCGCTGGTCGTGATGAGTCCGCTCGTAGCCTGGGGAGCAAGCAGTTGCTGCAGTTTCTCAAGGCACGGTTTGAGATGTAGCGCTTTCTGAACTCTGCAAAGGCCAGCTTAAAGCTGGCTTTTTTATGCCAGATAAGCCGTTGGCGCTTATTTGATAAGCGCAGGCAGCTATGCATTTAGTAGTCCAGTTGGAAGTTGGAGGACATGAAAAAAGCCGCACAGCGAGCTGTGCGGCCTGATCGTTGATGGAAGTTTTCAGGACTTGGGTGCAGGCTGGAGCACTGAGCGATCACCAATCTCCAGCAGCATGGTCATGCTGCGCTTTTGAATGCGCCAGCCTTGCGGCAGCTGCAGCCATTCGTCTTCATAAAAGCCAATGGCGTCATAGCGCAGATGAGCGCGCTCACCCAGCCCTTGATGCACTGCGCGCACCTGCATTTTGCTGCGCGGGCGGGCCGGGTTGCTGGCATCCACTTCCAGGTTGCCCAGCAGGTGCTGGGTGGGGCCGCAGCCGTCGAGGTGTGTGCTGATCATATGGCGGACCCCGGCCACACCTTCGCAGGTGTAGCCGCCGCCATAGATTGTGGTGCAGTCAGGTGTGAAAACCTGCTGCAGCAAGTCCCAGTTGCGTGTGTCGCATGCCGTGGCATAGCGAGTCAGGGTCTGGGCCAGAGCATGCTCGAGAAGAAGCTGCTCCAGCGTGCTTGCTGCAGTCCTCATCACAGTTTTCCGTTCACGGACGACTGGGGCTCGGGCTTGAGCATGCCGCCCGCATGGCTGATGCCACCTGTGCTGCTGGGGCTGGCTGCGGCTTTTGTGCCTTGCTGCTTTTGCATGCGCTTGGCGCGGGCCTTGGCTTCAGCCGGGCCCACATTCAGCCAGGCCGCCATGGCGGGCAGCAGGAAGATGGCTCCCAGCATGTTCACCAGGAACATGAAGGCCAGCAAGATACCCATGTCGGCCTGGAACTTCAGAGCCGAGAAGGCCCAGGTACCCACGCCAATCGACATGGTCAGCGCTGTAAAGATGGCGGCATTGCCGCGCTGGCGCATGGCCTCATAGAAAGCCTCGCGTAGCGAGATGTCGCGCTCGCGCAGCTCGTGCTGCATGCTCTCGAACAGGTAGATGCCGTAATCCACGCCCACACCCACACCCAGTGCGACCACGGGCAGCGTAGGAACCTTCAGGCCAATGCCCAGCATGGCCATCAAGGCATTGCAGAGAATGGAGACGATGGCCAGAGGCACGACGATGCACAGCACGGCACGCCAGCTGCGGAAGGTCAACCAGCACAGCAGTGTGATGGCGCCGAAGATGGAGCCCAGCATTTGCACTTCAGCGTGCTCAACAGCCTCATTGGTCGCGACGGCCACACCGGCGTTGCCGCCAGCCAGCAGGAACTTGACGTTCGGCGTCTTGTCCGCGGCGATGAAGTCACGCACTTCATTGACCACATGGGTCAGTGTCGCGCCTTCGTGGTTCTTCAGGAAGACCTGCAGGTTGATGACCTTGCAGCCTTCGGTGTTCAGACCCAGATCAGGCGAGAGTGCTTTGGCACCGGAGCGCAAAGACGCTTCCGTGCGCTGCAGAGCAGCCCAGCGGGGATTGCCTTCGTTGTTGCTGGATGCTGCAATCTTGGCCAGGCCGGAGACAGTAGAGACCGATTGAACGCCATCCACGCGGCGCATGCGGGCGTCAAAACGCTCGACGGCATTCATCACCTGCCAGTTCAGGCAGCTTTCTTCGAGGTTGGAGGTTTCCACGAAGACCGACAGCACATCCATACCAATGGAGTAGTTGCTGATGATGTTGTCGTTGTCGCGGTTGTAGCGCGATTCGGCGCGCAACTCGGGAGCGCCAGTGCCCACGTCACCTGTCAGCAGATTTCGAGACTCGTAAGTGCCCACGGCCAGCAGCACCAGCGACACCGCCAGCGTCAGCAGAGCGGGGCGCGATTCGGCCAGACCCGACAGCTTCCACCAGATGGGGTTGCGGCCGTTGGATGTCGAAGAGGGCGCTTGCATCGCCTTCTTTTCCAGACGCAGATTGGCCAGCACCGCAGGCAGGAAAACCTTGTTGGTGATGATCATCAGCAGCACGCCCATGCAGGCGGTCAGGCCCAGTTCATGCACGATGGGGATGTCGATCAGCATGATGACCATGAACCCCAGGGCGTTGGTCAGCAGCGCCAGTGCACCGGGAATGGCCAGCTTGCGAATTGCGTTCTCGGCGGCGAGCTTGGAGCTCAAGCCGGCGCGCACATCATGCTTCCATGCACCTGTCATCTGCACCGCGTGCGAGACGCCGATGGAGAAGATCAGGAAGGGCACCAGAATCGACATGGGGTCGATGCCGTAACCAATCAGCGGCAAGATACCCAGCAGCCAGATCACGGGCAGCAAGGCCACAGCCAGGCCCACCACGGTGAGGTTGGTGGACTTGGTGTACATGCGCAGCATGATGGTGGTGATCACGAACGCGATGGCGAAGAACGTCATCACTGTGCTCAGGCCGTCCATCACATCACCCAATACCTTGGAGAACCCAATGATGTGGATGGAGATGTCCTTGCTTTCAAACTTGCTGCGAATCTCTTCGAGTCGCTGGGCGACCTGGTGATAGTCCAGCTTTTCGCCGGTCTTGGGATCCACTTCCAGCAAGTCGGCGCGCACCATGGCGGACTTCAGGTCGTTGCTGACCAGCGAGCCAATCTGGCCGGACTTGGCCACGTTGGAGCGCACCTTGGCAAGACCTTCCTCGTTGGCTTCAAAGCGAGAGGGAATCAGCACCTCGCCCACATAGCCTACTTCGGTGATCTCGATGTACTTCACATTCGGGGTGTACAGCGAATACACCTGGCCGCGATTCACACCGGGGGTGAAGAACACCTCGTCCGTCACACCGCGCAGCGCATCCAGAAATTCCTTGTTGTAGATGTCGCCCTGCTGGCCCTTCCACTCCACGCTCACCAGAATGCGGTTGGCACCCGAGAAGGTGCTGGCGTGCTTGAGGAAAGCCGTCATGTAGTCATGACGCATGGGAATCAGCTTGTTGAAGCCGGGGTCCAGATGGGTGCGCGTGGCAGAAATGGCCAGCAGTACCGTGGCAATCAGCGTCAGAACGACGATGGATTTGCTCCACGAAATCAGCCAGCGCGCGGTCGCTGCAATCATCCGGTCCAGTCGGCTGGTGGGTTCGCTCAAAGTCATTGTTTCGCTCCTTGGTCAGCGGATGCGGCTGCCTTGGCCTGAGATGGAGGGAAGGGCTGCAAGCCTGCGTCGCTGGAAATCCAACCGCTGTCAGGGCCGGTCAGCACGATGTCGGTCAGGGTTGCGCGGCCTTTGGCGCGCTGCAGCGTGAAAGTCTTACCGCCGTCCTTGCTCATGCCCAGCATGCTGCCCTGGCCGACGAGAACAATGGTTCCGTCTTTTTCCTGGGCGTGGCCGAAGAAGGAGATGGGGGCCTGAATCGTGGACTTGATCCACTGCTCGCCTGGTGCGGTCTGCACAAATGCGTTGCCGCGCATGCCGTAGATCAGCCAGCCACCTTCGCGGGTAGACATGGCGTTGTAGAAGGAGCCGTTGTAGAACTCGGGCTCAATTTGCCATGTCTCGCCAGAGTCCGTGGACTTGATGACTAGGCCGCGCTCGCCCACGATCAGCCAGTTCTTGCCATCTTCAGTGCTGGCAATGCGGTTCATGTGTTTGTCTTCGACTTCGGCAGGCAGCGTCAGCGGCCCCCAGGTCTGGCCGTTGTCCTTGGAGGTGATGGCGCGGCCAAAAGCGCCGACGCTGATCCAGTCACCTGAAGGCAGGCGTGCAATCGACATCAGCGGCTCGCCGTTTTCTTTGGAGAAAGCGACTTCCTCCCAGGTGCTGCCAGCATCCTTGGTACGCAGCATCCAGCCTTCGTGACCCACGGCAAAACCGGTTTTCTTGTCGGGTGCGAAAGCAATGCTGACGAGCAGGGCCTGGCGGTCCTGGCTGAGCTTGGCAGAGGTCCAGGTCACGCCTTTATCGTCAGAGTAGAGGATTCCACCCAGAGCACCGGCGGCCAGCAGCCTGTCGCCCACCTGAGTGACGGTGTTGAAGTGGCTGCGCTCAACGCCAATCGTTGTGGGGGCCAGTGGGGGTGGGGTGCGAGGTGCAAAGGCGAGCGCAGAGGCAAAGGCCACCAATGCTGCTGCGCCGATACCGACGGCTGTTTTCACGTTGTCTCCTTATTGATTCATTACACGCATGTGCATGTATTGCAAACACCAGGGCAGGTTCTTGATTTGGGGCTTTGGCAACATCGTCCGAATGGACGTTTGCTCTGAGAATTAGGGGTATGTACTGGGCCGGTTTTTTAGTCTCTACAGACGATGGATTCAGTCCGCTTCATTCCGACAATGAATGAACACTTTCTTGGTAAGGGAGATATATGGGTTTGCAAGGAAAAGCGGCGCTGGTAGGCGTTGCACAGTACAAACCGGAGAAATACGCGACAGCGCCACGCATGTTCCATCTGGAACAGGTTGCGGATCTGACGCTGCAGGCTCTGGAGGACGCGGGCATGGAGTTGTCCGAGGTCGATGGTCTGATCACCAGCGCCCCGCACTTTCATGAAGCCAGTTGCTTTGTGCCTGCCATGGCGGGTGAATACCTGGGCGTGCGTCTGAACTTTGCCGAGGTCGTGGATCTGGGCGGAGCCAGCTCCGTCGCCATGGTGTGGCGTGCAGCCGCAGCGATTGAGCTGGGCCTGTGCAACACCGTGGTCTGCGTGCTGCCATCGCGCATGGCACCGATTTCTGAGCATGACGACCACATCAAGGAAGTCATGAAGGCCAGCCGTTTTGGCGGCCACAGCACCCGCTTTGGTGCGCCTGAAGCCGAGATGGACCTGCCTTATGGCCATATGGCCCAGAACACCGGCTACGCCATGATTGCCCAGCGCTATGGTGCGGTGTATGGCTACGATGCAGCGGCGCTTGCGCGCATCAGTGTGGATCAGCGCTTCAACGCCTGCCACAACCCCAACGCCATGTTCTACGGCCAGCCCATCACAGTGGATGATGTGCTGAACTCGCGCATGGTGGCCGAGCCTCTGCGCGTGCTGGAAATCGTGCTGCCCGCCGCAGGTGGTGGTGCCATGATCGTCACCCGCGCGGACCGCGCCAAGACGACCAAGCACCGCCCCGTCAGCATCGTTGGCTGCGGCGAGCATGTCAGCAGCAAGTCGCCCACGTACATGGCCGACATGCTTAAAACACCCATCGGCCCAGCATCTGCCAAGGCATTCGAGATGGCGGGCATGCGACCTTCCGACATGCACATGGCGCAGATCTATGACTGCTACACGATCACCGTGATGCTGTCGCTGGAAGATGCGGGCTTTTGCGAAAAGGGCAAGGGCATGGACTTCCTGCGCAACAACGACTTCACCTTCAAGGGCAACTTCCCCATGAACACCCACGGCGGTCAGCTGAGCTTCGGCCAGTCCGGCACAGCGGGCGGTATGTCGCAAGTGATTGAAGCGGTGCACCAGATTCAGGGCCGAGCAGGCGACAGACAGCTGGGTCGCAACGATCTGGCCTATGTGTCCGGCACCGGTGGTGTGATGAGCGAGCAGGGCGCCTTGATCCTGCGGGGAGCATAAGAACATGGCCTGGAACAAACCTCTGCCCCATCCCACGGAAATTTCTGCACCGTACTGGGAAGGCCTCAAATCCCATGAAGTCCGCATTCAGCAATGCGATCGCGGACATTCATTGTTTTTCCCCCGCACCCATTGCCCCACCTGCGGATCCCGCTCCTTGAAGTGGAGCAAGGTCTCCGGCGAAGGTACGCTGTACAGCTTCACCATTGCGCGCATTCCCACCATGCCCGAGTTCACGGACGAGATGCCTCAGGCACTGGCTGTGGTTGAGCTGAAAGAAGGCGTTCGCATCAACACCACCATGGTGGGTGTCGATCCTGAAGCGCTGAAGGTTGGCATGGCGGTGCGCCCCGTGTTTGACGACCGTCCCGGTGAGATTACGCTGCTGCGCTTTACCGACAAGGCGGGCAGTCATCCTTCGGTCATCAAGGCCGAAGAAGAGGCTGCATCGGCCGCCGCTGCCGTGGAGGAAAACGCGGCACCCAAGCGCAAGATTTCCGTCAAGGACATCGATGCCATGAAGTCGCTGGTCTCAGAGGAATACAGTCCCTGGTCCAACGAGTTCACCGTAAGCCAGGAAGTCATCAATGACTTCGCCAAGCTCTCGGGCGATGACTACTGGATTCACACCGACCCCGTGCAAGCGCGTGAGAAGAGCCCGTTTGGCACCACCATCGCCCATGGCGCTCTGGTTCAGGTGCTGGCCAGCCAGCTTCAGATCCCGCTGGACTACGAGGTGGTTGATTTCAACAACATGGTCAACTACGGTTCGGATCGTCTGCGCTTCCCATCGCCTGTTCCCTCTGGCTGCAAGATTCGCGCCCGTGCGCGTATCAAGGCGGTTGAGCAAGTCAAGAGCGGGGTGCAGGCCACCATGGAAATCAACGTCCATGTGGTCGGCCAGGACCGCCCTGCGGTCATCAATGATCTGGTGATTCTGTACATGTAATCTGCGCGAGCAGAACGACAGCGAAAGACCGACATGGGCGCGACCTTCAAACCTCAAAATGTGGTCGCGCTCATGCTGGCGGCCAGTCTGGCCTCCACCATTGGTGGCCTGCCGTTCAATACGTTGCCAGTGCTGCTGGGTAGCCTGGCTGACAGCTTTCATCTGCCGCCTGAGCAGGTGGGCCTGCTGGGCTCCATCTGCTTTGGCGGCTATCTGCTGGGAACGCTGGGCGCGCCCGTCTGGATGAACCGGCTCAACTGGCGCTGGCTGACGGTGGTGGGTGCCATGGGTACGGCGCTGTGCTTTGCGCTCAGCGCCATGGTGCAGGCCTTGCCGCTGCTGTATGTCAGCTGGGCTTGTACCGGCTTTTTTGCGTCGACCATGACTTGCCTGGGCATGCGGATGCTTTCCGATTTGCCCAACAAGGAACGCGCCTTTGGCGTGCGTCAGGGGGTGGAGCTTTCGGTGACGGCGGCGGTGCTGTTTGCGCTGCCGCCGCTGCTGATTGCCCGCTTTCAGTATGCAGGTGCCGCCTGGGCCTTGGCAGCGCTGGTGCTGCTGCTGGGACTCTCCGTCTTCTGGGTACCAAGTGGGGCACACGCCCGTTCAACACTCTTAACCGATGCGCTGACCATTCAGCCTCATCGCACGCCTGTGAAAGCCTGGTGGGCGCTGGCCGTGCTGTGGCTGTTTCTGGTCGGCAATGTCGGTCTGTGGGCGTTTCTGGAGCGCATTGGTGTCCACCTGTCTGTCAGTGCGACGGACATGGGGGTGGTCTTTGCCGTGCTCAAGCTGCTGGGCAGCGTGGCGGCTTTCTGCATTGCCGGAGTGGGGGCGCGCTGGTCGCTGGCGAGGGGGCTGAGTGTGACCTTGCTGGGCCTGATGGGCGGGCTGGGTCTGCTGGCATCCGCCACGGGTTTTGGCTTTTATGCCGCCGGTGCTTGGCTATGGGAGTTTGCCTTTACCTGCGGCTGCGTTCTACAGACGGCTCATATTGCGCGTATCGACCCTTCGGGGCGCGCCATTGTGCTGGTGCCGGGTGCGTTTGCACTGGCTTCCATGGTGGGGCCGGGTGTGGCGGGCAAGCTCATGGGGGCGCAGGGAATTGAGCCTGTGCTGTGGTTCGCACTGGCTTCCAGCGTGGTACCTGTCCTCCATTTGCTGCTGAGTAAAAAATCACGGTTAAATCAGCTTTTGGTGCACGCTGGATAAGCGCTAGTAGCTACAGATTTCATAGTTTCCTCTTGCTAGGCGCCTGTCAATGACAGGCGCTTTTCATTGCCGGACAGTTAAAGCTTAGGGGTTGAACCTTAGGTAAATACCTGTTCGTTGAAATGGACGATGTTGCATTTCTTGCGCTGGCGATACTGCAAGCAAATAGGGCGTTAGAAGCTCAAGACGTTAACGCTGGCATAGCAAAGGAGACGACGATGAAAAAGCCTTCTCAACTGATGAACAGGGTACGGCTTCTAGGGCTTGGCTTGGCAGCGCTGGCGCTGTCTCTGCCTGCCACGAATCTGCAGCAAAACGCAGCCGCTGCTGCGCAGGCTGATTCGCAAGTCAAGCTGCCTGCCGGCATCAGCATGGCCAGCGCACATAAGTCCTGGCAAACCGTTTTGGCATCCCGCTATTGAGTTTCGAGCTGGTCCCTGCGCTGGGGACTAGCCGGTCTGCTTTTCGCTCTCTTTTATCCCTCTCTTCGCTTCTTGCACTTCTCCATGTAAAAGGTTCCGTCGCCGCCCTAGGCCGCCACTGAACACGAACTCATTGAGGAAGTGAGAGCCCGAGGAAAACGGCTTGAACCGCGCAGCTACTTCGCTGGCGCATTGTGGTCAGAGCCGTGTCTTTCATCATGTCTTCCTGATCGCCAACCATGGCTCAGCGGCCCCGTTCCAACGCGCGCGGCTTGGGCTTCCGCTCGCTTGGAAAACAGCACGAGGCAACCCGGCATGTCGACCTCGCGCTGAAACAGCACTGTGTGGCCTCCGCATGATTTTTGAGCTTCCAAAGCTGCCTACAAGACTTCTATTTTTCCATGATTTCTGTACTGTAAAGTACAGGTAAATGAGAGTCATTCTCGACTATGATTCACGCGCTTTCGCACAGCACATAGGTTGTAGCCAATTGATGCCGTAGTCACTGTTTCGGTAGATACCCGCCAAGCCGCATTAAAAACTTCATATAACGAGGCATTTATGGCATTAAGGTATTCACCGCTGGCCGCGGCATTGGGGCTGGCTTTTTCTGGCGCAGCGTGGGCGCAGCAAGCATCGGAAGTGACACTGGGGGAGGTGCAGGTTCGCAGCGATCGCCAGCTCGATCCCAGCTACAACCCGCCTACGGCAACGAGCGCAACCAAGATTGAGGCACCGCTGCGCGATATCCCTCAGACCGTGAATCTGGTGCCGCAGAGCCTGCTGCGTGATCAGGTCGCGCAGTCCATGCAAGATGCCCTCAAAGCCGTGCCTGGCGTGGGCCTGTCTCATGGCGATGGTCAGCGCGATCAGGTCACCATTCGCGGCTTCTCAGCCATTGCCGATCAGTTTGTGGATGGTTTGCGCGATGACGCGCTGTACTTCAGGGACTTGTCCAATATTGAGCAGATTGAAGTGCTCAAAGGCCCTGCGTCGGTGCTCTATGGGCGTGGCTCATCGGGCGGATTGATCAACCGCATCACCAAGAAGCCGGGAGGCAACTTCAGCGAAGTGGGTCTGACACTTGGGCGCTGGAACCAGCGCCGGGGCGAGTTCGACCTGGCCCGTGCACCAGAGGGCGGTGTGGTGTCTTATCGCCTGACCGGCGCCGTCGAGCGCGCCGACAGCTATCGTGACCAGCAGTTTCTGGATCGCAAGGCAATGGCCGCATCAGTGTTGATCAAACCCAGCGCCGACACCAGTGTGCTGCTGCAGGCCGACTATCTCAAAGACAGCCGGTTGACGGATTTCGGTATACCCGCATATCAGGGCAGGCCCGTCAACGTGGCCCCGGGCACCTATTACGGCGCGGCGAATGCCAGGGATGTGGATGTGAGCAGAGCCGAGGTGGCATCGCTGGGTGCGACCTTGAATCACCGTATCAGCGACAGCTTGTCGCTGCGCAATGCATTCCGCTACTACGACTATTCGCTGGAAAGAAGCAACACGCTGGTCGGTTCGGTCAATGAGAAGGCGATGACTGCATCGCTGACCCGGGGTGATCTGCAGCGTGACGAAAGCGGCTTCTTCAATCAGACCGAGCTGACGCAAAAGCTGGAGCTGGCGGGGATGAAGCATCAGCTGCTGTATGGCTTTGAATTCGGTCGCCAGAGCAAGGAGCTGATCTCATACAGCCGGGCCAATGTGGCGACCGTCTCGCTCTTGAATCCGGTGCTGCCAACCCTGCCGCGGCGCATTGATGGCAAGCCTTCGGCAGACAATCAAAGCGTCTTCAAGGTGGCCAGCGTATACCTGCAGGACTTGGTCACCATTACCCCACAGTGGAAGGCTCTGGCGGGCGTGCGTTACGACCGTTTCCAGCAGGACACGCATGAGCGCCAGCCCGGCAAGCCGGATCTGGGTCGCACGGACACAGCCTGGAGCCCGCGCATCGGTCTGGTCTATCAGCCATCGTCTGCGTGGTCTTACTATGCTTCGTGGAGCAAGTCCTTCCAGCCCTCGGGTGAAACCTTTGCGCTGGCTGCGAGCAATGCGCAACTGGCACCGGAGAAGACGACCAGCCAGGAGGTTGGTGTCAAGTGGGATCTGCCGGATGGCAAGGCGTCGGTCACAGCTTCGCTGTTCAAGCTGGAGCGCACCAATATCAAGAGCACCGACCCCACAACCAATACCGTTGTGCCTCTGGGTGTACAGCGCACCAATGGCTTGGAGCTGACCTTTGCGGGTGAAATTGTGCCCTCCTGGCAGATCTGGGCAGGCTATGCCTTCCTTGACGGTGAAATGACGACATCGCCAGCTGTTGATGCAGGCCAGCCCGTGCAGGGCAAGCGTCCCACGCTGACCGCCAAGCACAGTGCCAACCTTTGGCTAACCAAAGCGCTGGGTCACGGCTTTGGTCTGGGCGGGGGGCTGAACTATGTGGGGGCCCGGTTTGCCAATCCAGGTAACACTGTGACCTTGCCTGGCTACGTGACGGTGGATGCCATGGCCTACTACCGCATGGGTGTCTGGGATGTACAGCTCAAGCTCAACAACCTGCTGGATCGCCGCTATATCGTCGCCGGTCATGGCAGCTCGCCCAACCTCAACCTGCCAGGTGCGCCGCGCTCTGCCCAGGTTGTGGCGCGCTATCGCTTCTAAAAAATGAGCGCTATACGTCCATCGATAAAGGCGGAACCGGGGATGAGCGGTGAACCGATCACGCCGCGACCGGCAAAGTCCGGTGGCGGACATTTGTTTGTTCCGGCGCGCTGGCATCGGCCGGTCGTTCTCAAATGGCTGCGCCGCGTCCATGCCTGGCTGGGTATCTGGGGTGCCGCTCTTGGCTTGTTGTTTGGCGCCACGGGCCTGCTGCTCAATCATCGGGCCACGATGAAGATACCCGGCCCTGCGTATGACAACACCCAGTGGCAGCTCAGTCTGGCGCAGCAGCCTGCAGATATTGATGCACTGGTGCGGCAATTGCAGCAGGAGCTGGGGATTAGCAAACCACCGCATCAGAAAAAGGTGGAGGCCTCAGGCCCCACACCCTGGCCCGGTGCCAGGCAGCCTGAGCGCTGGCAGATTGCCTTTGCTGTCCCAAAGGCCACGGTCAATGCAGAATATTGGGTGGGCAACCAGTCGGTATCGAGCAAGCGCATGGACCCCAATTTGCTGGCCAAGCTGAACCGGCTGCACATGGCAACCGGTGCATCTGCGGCCTGGATCTTGCTCACAGACACCCTGGCCGGTGCCTTGATTGCACTGTCGTTGACGGGCATCTTGCTCTGGACGAAGTTGCATGGCTGTCGCTTATTGGCTTTGGGTATTGGGGGAAGCAGTCTTGGACTTTTGTTGTTGCTTGGCTTCACAGCTTGAGTTGCCATGGAATGTGGGGTGCTGATGCTCCATAAAAAAAGGTTCAGTGGCCGTCCCAAGCAGCCACTGAACCCGAATCCAAAGTGGAAATGAGAACCTGAAGAAAACGGCTTAGGCCGTGACAGCCGCCTTGCGGTTGCGAACCATGGTCAGGGCCGTGTCTTCAATCATGTCTTCCTGACCGCCCACCATGCCGCGGCGGCCCAGCTCCAGCAGCAGCTCGCGCGCGGGAATGCCGTACTTGGCTTCAGCGCGCTTGGCAAACAGCAGGAAACTGCCATACACGCCAGCGTAGCCCAGTGTCAGCGCATCGCGGTCGATGCGGATGGGGAAGTCCATCAGCGGGACCACCAGGTCTTCGGCGACGTCCTGGATTTTGAACACGTCCACGCCGGTTTCAATGCCCATGCGGGCGCACACGGCAATCAGCACTTCCATGGGGGTGTTGCCGGCACCAGCGCCCAGGCCGGCGGCTGCCGCGTCGATGCGGTTGGCACCGACTTCGATCGCAGCCAGTGAGTTGGCAATGCCCATCGCCATGTTGTGGTGACCATGGAAGCCCAGCTCGGTCTCCGCATTCAGTGCCTGGCGCACGGCAGACAGGCGCTCTTTTACGTCGTCAGGCAGCATATAGCCGGCCGAGTCGGTGATGTAGATGCAGTTGGCACCGTAGCTTTCCATCAGCTTGGCCTGCTTGACCAGACCTTCGGCGCTGTTCATGTGCGCCATCATCAAAAAGCCCACCGTGTCCATGCCCATCTTGCGGGCCATGGAAATGTGCTGCTCGGACACATCGGCCTCGGTGCAATGGGTGGCCACGCGGATGGTGGAGACGCCGAGGTCGTAGGCCATCTTCAGGTGGTCGACGGTACCGATGCCGGGCAGCAGCAGGGCGGACACTTTGGCCTGCTTCATGAGCGGGATGACGGCACCCAGATACTCTTCGTCGGTGTGGGAGGGGAAGCCGTAATTGACGGAGCTGCCGCCCAGACCGTCACCGTGGGTGACTTCGATCAGGGGCACGCCAGCTGCATCGAGACCGCAGGCCACGGTTTTCATTTGTTCCAGCGAGATGAGGTGGCGCTTGGGGTGCATGCCGTCGCGCAGCGTCATGTCATGAACGGTGATTTTCTTACCTTTGAGGGACATGTTCTTCTCCTAGATCAGGCTGCAACAGCGACTTCAGCGGGCTCAAAGCGGCCAGCCAGGATTTCTTCAGCAAACATCTCAGCCGTGCGCGCGGCAGCGGCGGTCATGATGTCCAGGTTGCCGGCGTACTTGGGCAGGTAGTCGCCCAGGCCTTCGACTTCCATGTAGATGGAGACGCGGTTGCCGTCGATGACCGGGCCGTTGACCAGCTTGTAGCCGGGCACGTACTTCTGCACTTGCTTGATCATGTCCTGCACGGATGCTTCGATCTCGGCAACCTTGGGTGTGTCCACCGTCAGGCAGTGAATGGTGTCGCGCATGATGAGCGGCGGCTCTGCCGGGTTGATCACGATGATGGCCTTGCCTTTTTGGGCGCCACCAATCTTCTCCACGGCACCGGCTGTGGTGCGCGTGAACTCGTCAATGTTCTTGCGGGTACCGGGGCCTACCGACTTGCTGGACACCGTCGCCACGATTTCGCCATAGCTCACGGCTTGCACGCGCGAGACCGCTGCGACCATGGGGATGGTGGCCTGGCCGCCGCAGGTGACCATGTTCACGTTCATGGCCTTTTCAGCCACCTTCTCGGCCAGATTCACGCTGGGCACGCAGTAGGGGCCGATGGCCGCAGGTGTCAGGTCGATCATCAGCACGCCCAGTTCGTTGAGCTTGCGGCTGTTTTCAGCGTGGACATAGGCGCTGGTAGCGTCAAAGGCGATCTGGATGCCGTCTTCCTTGACGAAGGGCAGCAGGCCATCCACGCCATCAGCCGTGGTCTTGATGCCCATTTCGCGGGCGCGCTTCAGGCCATCAGATTCGGGGTCGATACCGACCATCCACACAGGCTCCAGAATGGAGGAGCGCTGCAGTTTCATGAGCAGATCGGTGCCGATGTTGCCGGGACCGATCAGTGCGCACTTGATTTTCTTTTGCGTCATGGTGTCTTACTCCGTGAATTGAATGGAACAGGTGCCCATGCCTTCGATGACCATGTCGAAACGGTCGCCGGCAGAGGCAGGCACGAGAGGGGCGAGAGAGCCGGAGAGAATCACTTCGCCAGCCTTGAACGGAATGCCGAAAGCGCCCAGGGTGTTGGCCAGCCAGGCCACCGCTTCAGCCGGGTGGCCTTGCACCGCGCTGCCCAGGCCAGCACCTGCAGGCTGGCCGTTCTTGGTCATTTGCATGGAGGCTGCGGCCAGGTCCAGCGAAGCCGGGTCAGTGTGCTGCTTGCCGATGACGAATACGCCGCAAGAGGCGTTATCGGCCACGGTGTCCTGAATCTTGATCTTCCAGTCATTGATGCGTGAATCAACAATTTCGAAGCAGGGTGCGACCCATTTGGTAGCGGCCAGAACGTCTTCCTTGGTCACGCCCGGGCCTTGCAGGTCCTTCTTGAGCATGAAAGCGATTTCGCCTTCGGCGCGGGGCTGGATGAGGCCGGAGGCTTTGAGCGAGACGGCGGCTCCGTCCTCGAACTGCATGCTGTCGGTGAGAAAGCCAAAGTCGGGCTGGAATACACCCAGCATGTCCTGCACGGGCTTGGACGTGACGCCGATTTTCTTGCCAATCAGGCGCTCGCCCGATGCTTCACGCAGGCGCAGCATGTGCAGGGAGATGTGATAAGCGTCTTCCACCGTCATTTCGGGGTGGCTGTCGGTCAGCGGAGCCAGGGTCTTGGCGGTGCGCAGCGCGTCATATAGGCGCTGGCCTTGGGCTTCAATAAATTGCTTGTCGCTCATGATGGATCAGCCGTTTTGCATGAAGTCGATGCAGGTGCGGTTGAACATATTGCGGTGCTCAACCTGTACCCAGTGACCGCACTGGTTGACCAGAACGATGCGGCAGTTCTTGATGCCGTTTGCCAACTTTTCAGCGCCGCCCACAGGGTTGAAGGCATCTTGCATGCCCCAGAAGCCCAGCACATTGCACTTCAGATCGGGCAGTTGTTCGGTCATGTTGGGGATATACAGGCGCTGGCGCGACGCGTCGGTCTGTGTGAGTGCAATAGGGGCGCGCTCGTTGATGATCTCGTCGGTCAGCAGCGATTGGTCCACCACCTGCATGCTCATCACGGCGCGCATGGCTTCGGGACCAGTCTTGCCGGACTTGTAGATGTTGAACATATTGGTAATGCCGGGCATGGCCATATAGGCTTCAAACTCTTCCACGCCGCCGGGGGCCATCAGGATCAGGCTCTTGACGTCTTCAGGGTACTTGAGCGCATAGCCCAGTGCCACGGCTCCGCCCAGCGAGTTGCCCAACAAGGTGATGTTCTTCAGGCCCAGCTTGTCGACCAGACCCTTGACGCCAGCGATGAAGAAATCCATGTCGTACTGCTTGGGCTCTTCGGTCTTGGAAGACAGTCCATAGCCCAGCAGATCAGGAACGATGGAGCGGAATCCCGCCTTGGCAAACTCGGGGTAGTTGCCCTTGAAGTTGCTGTAGCCGCTGGCACCACCGCCTGCGCCGTGCAAAAAGATGACGGGATCACCCGAGCCTTGCTCGTGATAGTGCACGCGCTGGGGCTGGCCGGCCACATTGCCGATGTCCACATATTTGCCTTCGGGGATGGAAAAAGTGCTCATCTCTGTTCTTTATGGTTGGAGTGGATTGGCGAAGGCTGTCTCCGGCCTTCGGCTGAAAAATGGGCATTCAGGCCTTGGCTTGCCAGAGTTTGGGCAGACCAGGGTCGGTGGCGGTGATCGCTTTCTTGAGCAGATTGCGCAGCGTGGCTGCTTCCATCTCGCCCAGGCTTTCGATCAGATCGGTCTCTACCGCCTTGGCCGCGGCCAGCACATGCAAGATGGCTGTGTTGCCTTGCGCCGTCAGCTGCAGTGACTCAGCGCGACCACGGCTTTCTTCCACCCAGCCTTTGCTGATGAGGGATTGCAGTGCCACGGTGCCAATGTCAGTGCCTGTGTAGGCCATGTGCGAGGCGATCTCGGCAGGCGACTGAGGTTGCTGGATGCTGAGCAGGGAGAGCACGTAAAAATCAGCATCCGTCATACCGTAGGCCGCCATGGGCTTGCGCAGGCCGCTTAAGAATTGGAAGTGAGCACGGCCCATCAGATAGCCGATGAGATTCTCTGAATACGCGGCATTGGTATCGGCTGCAGGCTCGCTGGCCACAGCACTGGCCATGCGCGATGCCAGTGCGTAGCCACCGGTCACATACAACAGAGGCGGGTGCGGATTGGAGTCGTAGCCAGTCACTTCGCCCACAAAAATGATGTGGTCGCCGCCGTCGTACTGGAAGGCTGTCTTGCACTGAAAGCGCGCGCTGCAGTCTTGCAGCAGAGGGGCATGTGCTTCTTCTGAGTCCAGTGGCAGGCCCGAGAACTTGTCTTCGCCGGCTCGGGCAAAGCGGTTGGACAGGGCTTCTTGCTCGTTAGAGAGAATGTGCACATTCCAGGTCTGAGCGCTCTGGAATACGGGCAGGCTACGTGCGTTCTTGGCCAGACTCCACAGAACCATGGGCGGCTCCAGCGAAACCGAATTGAAGCTGTTGGCGGTGATTCCTACAGGCTCGCCATTTTCGGCACGGGTGGTGACGATGGTGACCCCTGTGCCGAACATGCCCAGGGTGCGGCGGAAGTCTTTGGGGTCGAAGGTTGCTGTAGTACTTTGCATGGGGTGAATGTCTCCTTGCTCCAAGAGTGCTGGCTATGGGCAATTTTTGAATCCTTCACATGGACTAGCAGAGGTAAACAGGTCTTGGTGTTTGTCCTAGGGTTCTGTTTTTTGCTGTGCTGAACCCGCTTGGAGTGGAGCGGTTTTGTGCATGTTTACTCGTTAGTCTGATCGGACGATGAATGGGAATTTGCATGGTGAGAGCATTCCTGTCATAGGCAAAAAGGCCTTGCCCACCACACCACAAGCCGTCCGGTGGAGCGGCAACTGGAGACCTGAATGAACACAATGACAGACAACTACCTCACCCCCGATGCGCTGGCCGTGATCGAGCGTGCCAAGGCGCTGGCACCCAAGCTGGCCGCTCGCGCACAGCAAGCAGATCGCGAAGGTAAGATCAGCGACGAAACCGTTCAGCAGATGGCCGAGGCGGGTCTGTTCCGTGTGCTGCAACCCAAGCGCTGGGGTGGCTATGAAATGGACCCGCGCGTTTTCTACAGCGTGCAGATGGAGCTGGCCAAAGGCTGTATGTCCACTGCCTGGATTTATGGGGTGGTCGGTGTGCACCCCTGGCAGCTGGGTCTGTTCCCCGCTCAGGCGCAGGAGGATGTCTGGGGCAAGGACAGCGGCGTGCGCATTGCCTCGACCTATATGCCTACCGGCAAGGCAGAGCCTGTGGACGGTGGTTTCAAGTTCAATGGCCGCTGGAGCTTCTCCACTGGCTCCAAGCATTGCGACTGGCTGTTCCTGGGCGGACTGCTGCCCAAGCGCGATGGCACCCCCGGCTTTGAGCATGTGACCTTCCTGCTGCCCAAGAGCGACTACCGCATTGAAGACAACTGGGATGTGCTGGGCCTGCGCGGCACTGGCAGTCACGACATTGTGGTGGAAGACGCATTCGTGCCTGCGCACCGCATTCAGTACACCAATGACCACAGCGATGCGGGTTGCCCTGGTCGCGTGGAAAACACCAGCTGGCTGTTCCGCATTCCCTTCACCCATGTATTCCAGCGTGCCGTGTCAACGGCTTGCCTGGGCGCGCTGGAAGGCACGATTGCCTCGTTCACCGAGCGTGCCACGGCACACGTGGGCAAGCATGGCAACAAGATGGCCGAAGACGTGAATGCGCAGACTGCGGTGACGGAAGCTGCCATTGCCCTGGACCAGCTGAAGCTGGTGCTGTTCCGCAACTATGCACGCATCGTGGACGCTGCCAAGACCGGTATTCAGCTGTCGCTGGAAGAACGCCTGCTGCAGCGTGCCCAGGCTTCCTATGTGCCTAAGCTCACCGGCTATCACGTCAACGAGATGATGCGTGCCTGCGCCGCCAGCGGTACCTTCAAGAGCAACCCCATTGAGCGCGTGTTCCGAGACATCCATCAGGGCCGTACCCACATCGCCAACAATACGGATGCCTATGTGCGTGCCTATGGGTCGCATGTGCTGGGCATTCCTAATCAGGAACCTTTCGTCTGAATCTGATCAGCTGAAACTGCGGCAGTCGTCCATAGAGGCCACTGCCGCAAGCGTTCTTTTGCGACAGACCATCCATAAAACAAAGATTTCGGAGACAAGGTATGGCAGAACAAGAATATGACCTGATCGTCGTGGGCTCGGGAGCGGGAGCCCTGCTGGGGGCGATTCGCGCTCAGGAGCAGGGCCTCAAGACGTTGCTGGTCGAGAAAACAGATCTGTTTGGCGGCACCTCCGCTTTGTCGGGTGGTGGTATCTGGATTCCGCTCAATTACGATCAGAAGAATTCGGGCATCAAAGATGACCTTGAAACCGCATTCAGCTACATGAAGCGTTGCGTACGCGGTATGGCCACGGATGACCGTGTGCTGGCCTATGTGGAAACCGCCAGCAAGATGGCTGAGTACCTGCGCCAGATCGGCATTCCCTACCGGGCCATGGCTAAGTACGCTGACTACTACCCTCATATCGAAGGCTCCAAGCCCGGGGGGCGCACCATGGACCCGATGGATTTCAACGCCGCCAAGCTGGGCTTGCCAGCGCTTGAGACCATGCGCCCTGGAGCGACGGGCAACATGTTGTTTGGCAAGATGAGCATTAATGCGTTTGAAGCGCATTCCATGTTGTCGCGTGAACTCAAGTCGCGCTTCACCATCGTGGGCATCATGCTCAAATATTTTCTGGACTACCCCTGGCGCAGCAAGACGACGCGCGATCGCCGCATGGCCGGTGGCCAGGCCTTGATCGCTGGCCTGCTGACAGCGGCTAACAAGGTTGGGGTCGAGATGTGGTGCAAGTCGCCACTGAAGGAACTGGTGAAGGATGCATCGGGCCGCGTGACTGGCGTCATCGTTGAAAAGAACGGCCAGTGCATACAAGTCAACGCCAAGCGCGGTGTGATGCTGGGGGCCGGTGGTTTTGAGCGCAATCAGGAAATGCGCGACCAATATCTGACCAAGCCCACCAAGGCCGAATGGACTGCTACTCCTGTAGGCGGCAATACCGGTGATGCACACCGTGCAGGTCAGGCCGTGGGGGCGCAATTGCACCTGATGGATTGGTCCTGGGGCGTGCCGACGATGGATGTTCCTAAAGAAGCGGCCTTCCGCGGTATTTTTGTAGAGCGTTCATTGCCTGGCTGCATGGTGGTCAACAACAAGGGACAGCGCTTTCTGGATGAGTCCGGCCCATATCCCGAGTTTCAGCAAGCCATGCTGGCTGAACATGCCAAGGGCAATGGCGGCGTGCCTGCGTGGATTGTGTTTGATGCCTCTTTCCGCGCTCAAAACCCCATGGGACCACTCATGCCTGCCTCCGCCATTCCAGACAGCAAGGTGCGCAAGAGCTGGTTGAATAATGTGTACTGGAAGGGCGAAACGCTGGAAGATCTGGCCGGTCAGATCGGTGTGGAGGCTGCGGGCCTGAAGGACAGCGCATGCCGCATGACCGAATACGCCAAGACCGGCAAGGATCTGGACTTTGACCGCGGTGGCAACGTGTTTGACCGCTACTACGGCGACCCACGTCTGAAGAATCCTAACCTGGGGCCCATCGAAAAAGGCCCGTTCTACGCCATGCGCCTGTGGCCCGGCGAAATCGGCACCAAGGGCGGTTTGCTGACTGACCGTGAAGGCCGTGTGCTGAACACCGAAGGTCAGGTGATTGATGGCTTGTACTGCGTGGGTAATAACTCCGCTTCCGTTATGGGGCCGGCTTATGCGGGCGCTGGTTCTACGCTTGGGCCAGCCATGACATTTGCTTTCCGAGCGGTGGCTGACATGCTGGGCAAGCCTCTGCCACTCGAAAACCCACACCTGCTGGGTAAGGCTGTTTAAGCAGGAGGCGTGTATGTCGAATTCAAAAAAACACATTAGTACGATTAATCCTGTAGGCCCCGCACTGGATGTGCAGTCTGCCGATGAGATTCAGTGGTCTGATGCAGTCGATGTGGTGGTCGTGGGCTGGGGTGGAGCCGGTGCGAGCGCGGCGATTGAAGCACGCGAGCAAGGCGCTGAAGTGCTGGTGATCGACCGCTTCAGCGGCGGCGGTGCCAGCGTGCTCTCGGGCGGCGTGGTCTATGCCGGTGGTGGCACCAAGTACCAGAAGCAAGCAGGCTTTGAGGATTCGCCCGAAGCCATGACCGCTTACCTCAAGCATGAGGTCAATGGCGTGGTCAGCGATGAGACGCTGGCACGTTTCAGTCGAGACAGCGTGGCTAATCTGGACTGGCTGGAAAAGCAGGGTGCGACCTTCTCGTCGACCATGCCTGCGTACAAAACGTCGTACCCTGCCGACGGCATGTACCTGTACTACTCGGGCAACGAAGTGGTCCCTGCTTATGGCAATCCGCAACTGGTCAGAAAGCCTGCTCCGCGTGGTCACCGTGTGGTGGCCAAGGGTCAGTCGGGTGCTACGTTTTTTGCGGCGCTTCAACAATCGACGCTGGCCCATGGTGCTCGCACGCTGACTCAGGCCCGCGTGCAGCGACTGGTTCGCGAGCAAGTCACCGGCCGTATTCTGGGTGTGGAAGTGACTGTGCTGCCTGAAGGTGATGCACGCACCGAGCGCCACAAAAAACTCGATGAGCTGGTAGCCAAGTGGCGTCTGTATCAAGCGCCACGCGCCCAGGCAGGTCGCCGCGAAGCTGCGCAGATTGAGAGCGAGATTGGCGAGAAGCGCTTTATCCGCGCCCGCAAGGGCGTAGTGCTGTCTACCGGTGGCTATATCTTCAACTCTGAATTGATGGATCAGTACGCACCGGCATACAAGCCCGGCTGGCTGACAGGTGCCACGGGCTGCGATGGATCGGGTCTGCGTCTGGGTCAGTCCGTGGGTGGCGTTGGCAAGGATCTGAACAATATCTCGGCCTGGCGTTTCATCACGCCCCCGTCGGTCTGGCCCAAGGGGTTGGTGGTCAATACCAAGGGTGAGCGTTTCTGTAACGAGCAGGTCTATGGCGCCAAGCTGGGCTATGAGCTGATGGAAAAGCAGGGTGGCAAGGGGTGGCTCATTATTGATAGCAAACTACGCAGGCAGGCTGCGTGGCAGTGCCTGTTTGGTGGTCTGTGGGCCTTTCAGTCCATGCCAGCGCTGGCGCTGATGTACAAGGTTGCAGTCAAGGCTAAGTCTGTTGCCGATCTGGCCAAAAAACTGGACATGGATGCTGCAGTTTTACAGCGCCAGTTTGACAGCGCCAATGCTGCTGCGCGTGGCGAAGCTGAGGACCCTCAGGGTAAATCCAAGGGCATGCGCCACGAGTTCAAGGGTGGCTCGCTGTTCGCCATTGATATCTCCATCACGCAGAAGATGTTCCCGCTGGCTGTGCTAAGTCTGGGTGGCCTCCAGGTCAACGAAGACAACGGCGCGGTGATTAATGGCGCAGGCTGCGATATTCCCGGCCTGTATGCCGCTGGTCGCACAGCCATTGGTGTGGCCTCTTCACGGTATGTGAGCGGGCTGTCTCTGGCGGACTGCGTGTTTTCTGGTCGTCGTGCAGGTAAGGCAGCAGCGCTAGCGCTGGAGGGCGACGAACCAGAAAAGCGGGTGCAAGTCCAGCCAGCAGTGGCTCTGGATAGTGTTTCGGCCTGACCCCTTTGGGGGCAGTCATGTGCTGGGGCGTCGGCACCTGACTGCGACAAAAAGTGTGAGTGAGTAAGGGGATCAATAAAAATGAGCAGTGAAGCCACAACAACCACATCGCGTTACCACCCGCTGCGCGTGAGCGCGGTGATTGATGAAACGCACGACACCAAATCCATCGTGTTTGATGTACCCGAGGCACTCGCCGAGCAATTCAGCTATCGCCCCGGTCAGTTTTTGACGCTGCGACTGCCTATCGACGGCCGTTATGTGCCCCGCTGCTATTCCATGTCCAGCGCGCCTGCGCTGGACAATGCGCTGCGCGTCACCGTCAAGCGCGTGAATCAAGGGCGTGGTTCCAACTGGGTGTGCGACAAAATTCGCGTGGGTGATGCCATCGAGTTGATGCCGCCGTCTGGTCTGTTTTCGCCCAAAAATTTGTCGCAGAACTTTCTGCTGCTGGCTGGCGGTAGCGGTATCACACCGGTGTTTTCGATTTTACGCACCGTGCTCAAACAGCATCAGGGCAATGTGGTGCTGTTCTACGCCAATCGCGATGAGCGCTCGGTGATCTTCAAGAAGGATTTGCAGCAACTGTCGGCTGAGTATCCTGATCGCCTGCAAGTCATTCACTGGCTCGATTCGGTGCAGGGCGCACCGTCGCAAAAACAGCTGGTGGCCTGGGCAACGCCCTGGGTGGCCGATGCTGGTCAGGCCTTTATCTGCGGCCCAGGTCCCTTCATGGATGCGGCACAGACGGCCATGATCGAAGCAGGAATGCCGTCGGAGCAGGTGCATGTGGAGCGCTTTGTCTCCCTGCCTGATGAGGACACCCTGCAGCAGATGCAGGAGGCGGCTGCGCCTGTGGAGGCTGCGGTTGATGAAGCCGTGGTGCAGTTGCGCCTGGATGGTGAGGAATACGAGTTCACCTGCAGTGGTACAGAAACCATTCTGGAGGCGGGTCTGCGCGCAGGTATCAATGTGCCTTACTCCTGCCAGGCAGGCATGTGCGCCTCTTGCATGTGCCAGGTACAGGGCGGCAGCGTCCATCTACGCCACAACGAAGTGCTGGACGCCAAGGATTTGTCCAAGAAGTGGACGCTGGCCTGCCAGTCCGTACCCACCAGCGAAAAGCTGCGCGTCAAGTTTCCGGAGTAATTTATGTCGAATATCAACCAGAGTGCGCTGCCCGAGGCTTCGCTGACGTTGCCTGGAATGCTGGCAGATGTGGTTAGCCGCTTCGCCAGCCGTGCAGCGATTGTCGAGAATGGCCAATCCATCAGCTATGAACAGCTGCAGCAACTGAGTCGGCAGGCCGCTCGCGCCTTGATGACACTGGGCGTGCAGGCCGGTGACCGTGTGGCGCTGTGGGCACCGAATGTCAGCGAATGGATTGTTGCGGCCTGCGGCGTGCATGCCGCAGGTGGCGTACTGGTGCCACTCAACACCCGCATGAAGGGCGGAGAAGCCGCCGATATTCTGGACCGCAGCCGCGCCAGAGTGCTGGTGTGTGTGGGCGATTTTCTGAACAACTACTACCCTGATCTGCTGGTTGGTCAGCGGCCCACAACGCTGGAACAGGTGGTGGTGTTGGGCGACAAAGTGCTACCCAGTGCAGACCTGAGCTGGCAGCAGTTCATGGCCAGGGCCGAGGGCACAACCGCCGAAGCCCAGCAGCAGCGCGAAGCACAGATCAAGCCAGACGATACAGCTGACTTGATGTTCACCTCGGGCACCACCGGTCGCCCCAAGGGCGTGATGTGCTCGCACCGCCCGACGATTCTGGCCTTCAAGGCCTGGTCTGATGTGGTGGGGCTGACCGAAGGTAGCCGCTATCTGATCGTTAACCCCTTTTTCCACACCTTTGGCTACAAGGCCGGTTGGGTGGCCGCTTTGCTGCAAGGCTCTACGGTCTATCCGGAGCAGGTCTTTGATGCCGAAGCCATCCTGCGCCGCATTGAAAGCGACCGCATTAGCTTCATGCCAGGCCCGCCCACGCTGTTTCTGTCCATGCTGGCGCACCCGGGTCTCAAAAACTTTGACCTGAGCTCGCTGGTGTCGTCGGTGACTGGTGCTTCTACCGTTCCTCCGATTCTCATCAAGCGCATGCGCGAAGAGCTGGGCATCAAGAACGTGACGACCGCCTATGGCCTGACGGAATGCGGTGGCTGCGCTACGCTGTGCGAGCCTGCTGATGATGTGGAAACCGTGGCCAATACTTGCGGCAAGGCCTTGCCCGGCACCGAGGTGCGCTGTGTTGACGAGCAGGGCCAGACTGTAGCTGCCGGAGAGGCCGGCGAAGTGCTGCTGCGTGGTTATCACATCATGCAAGGCTACTTTGAGGATGAGGGCGCGACGGCCGAGACGATTGATGCCGATGGCTGGCTGCATACCGGTGATGTGGGCGTGCTCGATGAGAACGGTTATCTGCGCATTACTGACCGCCTGAAGGATATGTTCATCGTCGGTGGCTTTAACTGCTACCCGGCTGAAATTGAACGCATTCTCTCCAATCACCCTGATGTGGCTCAGATTGCTGTTGTCGGTGTGGCCGATGAGCGCATGGGAGAAGTCGGCTGCGCCTGCGTGGTGACGCGCAACGGCGTGACGCTGGACAAGGATGCCTTCATCGTCTGGTGCCGCGCCAATATGGCTAATTACAAGGTACCGCGCTTTGTACTGCAACTCGACAGCCTGCCCGTGAATGCCTCCAACAAGGTGCAAAAACGCGACTTGCTGCAGATCGTCAAAGCCAAGCTGGAGCAGGCGGCGCAACCGGCGTGAATACGTAGTATTGAAAAAGTAGCCAGATTCTCAAAATCACCTGGAAATCATGGCTATAATTCAAGTCTGCTCTGTTGGGTGAAATACTTTTCAGAAATGCGGGAATAGCTCAGTTGGTAGAGCGATACCTTGCCAAGGTATAGGTCGACGGTTCGAACCCGTTTTCCCGCTCCAAGTTTTGAAAAGGGAAGCGTAAGCTTCCCTTTTTTATTGCTTTAGTCGTATGGCTGATGCAATACTTCACGTTGGCGCGTGCGCCGATTGCGAAGTGGGCCCCGATGGTGAAATTGGTAGACACTGCAGACTTAAAATCTGCCGCTTTTAACGAAGCGTACCGGTTCGATTCCGGTTCGGGGCACCAGAATTGAAAAGCCTGCTATATCTTGTGTAGCGGGCTTTTTGTATTTGTGGTTTCAGAGGCCTTCTTGCATGTCAGCTGTGCTGAAAGTGGGAAAATTCAGGGTCTGAGATGCGATCTGGCACTCTTGTGTCAGCATTGGTTCATGAGCTTGGAAAAGCCCATATTCCGGTGCAATATGGTTCTCAGTTCTGTCATGCTGACAGGGCCTGCACTCCAAGAGAAAAAAGATGCCTAGTTACAACGCTGCTTTTGAAATTCATGTCCACGGTCAGGTTCTGCTCCGTGCTGATGTTACGTACGAGCAGCTGCAAGACGCATTGCGTCCTTTGTGGGCCTATGCCGGTGCGCGCTCGTTGACCGAAGCCGAGGGGAGTCTTTATGAAGAAGAGCCCGGCATTCAGCTCGACAAGAAGGAGCATCTGCTGCAGATGTGTTGGACGGTGCGCGGTGATGAAGACTTCCGTCAGGCGCTGGACGATATGTGCATGGGCCTGAACGAGCTGGCCGAGCAGGGCTCTGCCATTGAGGTGACTTTTTACGATACCGAGTTTGATGAAGAAGAGGCCTCTGATGAATCGCAAAGCCGCGATGATTTCGTCATGCTCTTTGTGGGCCCTAACCCCGCCGCCATCATGCAGGTACAGCGTGACCTGCTGGTGCAGGATGTTGTCGGCCTGATGGAGCGCCACTTTGATGGCGCTGAGCTGAGTGGTGTAGTCCAGGAAATCGACAAGCTGTTCTCCCAGCGCTTTGAAGCGCTGGTCAGCTCGCTGGAGCTGGGCAAGCCCCCGCGTGGTGGCTCTGGTGGCTCAGGATCTGGCCATGGTGGAGGCAACCGCCGTCCACGCCATCTGCACTGATTCACAGACCCTAATTAAAAAACCCTCTGCGCTGCGGTCATCAGGCCGTGACACAGAGGGTTTGCCTTTTGCCATGAAGCCCATTCCTACCCCCAAATATTCAGGCGCGATCACACAGCAGCTGCGCAAGGACAGGGCTGCGCGCGCCACGACGGAGAATGCACCGGTGCAGCTGGCCTTGCCATATCTGTCGGGTTATGCGCTGTCGTTGCAGAGCAAGGTACGCGAATGGTTAGTGGCAGGAAAGGCCGGGGAGTGGCTGCTGAAAAAGTATCCGCAGGCCCATGTGGTGCGCACAGATAAGGCGCTTTATGACTACGTTGACGACATTAAGGCGGAATATTTGCGTAATGCAGGCCAACTGCACAAGGTGGCTTATGACAGCAAGATTCATGTGATGCGCAATGCTTTGGGCTTGCACACGCGGCGCTCTATTGCGCATGGCAGCAAGACCAATGCCAGGCATGAGATTCATATTGCGGCCATGTTCAAGCAGGCACCTGATGCGTTTTTGCGCATGATTTGCGTGCATGAGCTGGCCCATATACGCATCATGGATCACGACAAAGCCTTCTATCAGCTGTGCATGCACATGGAGCCTGAGTATCACCAGCTCGAATTTGATGTGCGTTTTTATCTTAGTTATCTGGATGGCGGTGGTGAACCGCTTTGGGGTGGATCTTGATGCTCAGGTCGTCATTGCAGCGTTGAGCGATGGCACGTTCACTATCACGCAGCAGCTTGCAGGCAAGGCAAGCCATCGCTGAGCGGCGGCTTGCAATGCGCTCAAGGTGCCGGTGGTCTGAAGCTGAACCTGCTGTGAATCGGCTTCAGGGGCCAGCAGTGCGCGTTGCTCCAGCATGCGACGAGTCTGACGGGCGACGGGGGCGCCAGTGTCTAGCAGTTGAATATCTGGGCCCAGCAATGCGCGCAGATCGTCTTTGACAAATACGTAATGTGTGCAGCCTAGCACGAGTGTGTCCATTTGCCCTGTTTTTTGACCAAAACTGCCTAGAGCGCTTGTGTATCTTGTGCAAAGCGCTCTGATTTCTGAATTGTCAGCCTGCTCTGACAAAGGCTGCTCGGTGCTGCGCTCAATGGCTTTGGCAAGCCCGTCGCAAGCTTGCAGATGAAATTGAGCTCGCTCGCTGTGATCGGCTACCAGCCGTGCCACGCGCTGGCTGTTGATTGTGGCGCGCGTTGCCATAACACCCACATGGTGGGTCTGGCTGGAAAACGATGCGGGCTTGATTGCGGGCTCCACCCCGATCACGGGTAGCTCCGGCAGGCGGGAGCGAAGTAGCTCCACGGCCGCTGCCGTGGCGGTATTGCAAGCCACTACCAAAATCTTGATGTCATGCTGTGCAAGCAGGTGCTGGGCGATGGCCAGACTGCGCTCTTGCACAAAGGCATCCCCTCGCGCATCGCCATAGGGGGCATTGCCACTATCTGCCAGGTACACAAACTGCTCGTGTGGCAGTTCATGGCGTAGTGCCTGCAGCACGCTGAGACCGCCAACACCGCTATCAAAAATACCGATCGGGGATCGAGAGGTGGGCATGGCGCGGACGTTCATGTGGAGTGTGGACAGAGGCGGGCATCAGTATGCGCTGCTTTGGGCAATGTGGGTCTGTGCAAGGCCTTGAATTAGTTCTCATCTTGCCCGCTTTGTACCGCAGGCAGACCGCAAAGTGAGCAGAACTGATCGTTATGCGCCACTTCATGTCCGGCCAGGCAGTGTCGGGTGCGTAGCAGTGAAGGGCGTCTCCAGCTCGAAAAGAAGATACAGAGCGCCATACCGTAAAACAGCATCCAGTGGCCTGAGAAGGTGCGAAGACCTTGCTGGCTGTCCATCTCGCGTGTGGAGATGGATAGAAAGAAGTTGATAAATGCATAGGCAAACAGACCGTAGACGGCGTAGCTCATCCATTGCGGGCAGCCTGCAAGCACGTCCTTCCAGGAAAACTTCAATCGGTTACCTTTGTTGATGCGCTGGGCGATCAGGGCTGCGGGCAGCCACACCACAAAAATGCCTGCGGTGATACTGGTCATGGCGCGGAACTGCATATCCTCCGTGAGCAGGTTTTGCAGCTGGATGGCGTGGCCTGTGAGTGAGGCAATGTGCAGAGTCATGCTGCACAGCAGCCCCAGACCGGAGAGGAGCATGAGAGGGAGTAAAAGTAATCGCATGCGTTGGTTCTTAAGGGCTATTGGGCACGCGGAACGGCTAGCTCAATCGTGTGAATGCTGCTGCCAAAGTAGCTCTGGCGCGCAGAGATGCGAGCGGGCAGCGGGCCATCGGGTAAATCGTTAAAAGAGTCCTCATTCAGGCAGAACTCAAACAAAATGTAGTGAATGTCTGGCAATTTGAGCTGCTGGCGGCAGGCATGGCGGCCAGAACCGCGCTTTTTCTCCGCGGTGCTTGTAAACATTACGTCGTCGCCCATCATGCGTGTGTAGGCCATTGGCAGCGTGGCAACCAGATCCAGCCAGAGCACAAAGACGAAAAAGCAGACGCACAGTGCGGTCATCAGCCAGCGCTTGATAGGGCCGTAGTCTGTCCAGGGGCCAGCTGGGCGCCAGAGCTTGCGCCGATACAGGCTGCGCAGCCATAGCCCGCCAGCGATGGTGAGTAGCAGTGCGCCATAAAGAGACTGCAGTTGCCAGTGGGCAGCAGGCACAAAGCTGCGCCAGATGATGGGGGCCAGAGCGCCAATCAGCGACAGCAGAAAAATGGAGATCATCCATTTCTGTGGGGTGGGTGTCTTGGGTTTCCAGAGCCAGTTCATTATTTCAAAGACGGCTTCAGGCTTTGACGCATATGGGCATTGGCCAGAACAACGCCGCGTATGACAGGCTGCTGCTGGCGCACCAGCACAAAGCCAGAGTTCATAAAAAAGGGTTGGGCGTTCAAGCTGACGTCAGCGTTGATCTCTTTCAGGCCGCGCTGTTTGGCCAGTTGTTGCAGATATTGCATTAATTGCTTGCCTGCGCCTATCCTTGCGTAGGATGGCGCTATAAAAAAGTGATCAATGTAACCATTGGGCTGCAGGTCGGCATAACCTGCCGGCTGACCGTTCGGGGCTATCAGGACAAAGGGTTGCAGCGCCTGCATACGCGCAGTCCATGCAGGCCAGTCTGGCTGATCTGGTGCCCATGCATGGAGCTGTTCTGGCGTGTAGTGTGAGGCTGCCAATTGATGGACGGCGCTGTGAAATATGTTCCACAGCGCTGGTTCATCTCCGGTCTGGTGGCTGCGTATATGCATGGGTTGGCAGGTGCTTAGAGTTTGGTAAAAATGAATTCAAACAAGGGGTTGGGGTATGCGGTCAGGATGTTTTAGTCCTGCTATTGCTGGTTTTTATCTGCATGCAACCCGCTGTTTTGATGAATTTTCATGCGTCAATTGACGGCGAAAAGTCGTCTAAAGGCAGTTAAATGCTCAGGTTTTTATAGCGGTAAAAACACCTCACCCCCTAGAATAATCCGCCCATGCCCCTGATTTACCTCATTCTCTTACCCTTTGCTGGCAGCATTCTGGCTGCTTTATTGCCTGCGAACGCTCGTAATAAAGAGTCCACGCTGGCCGGCATCATTGCCCTGGTTTGTGCCGTACAAGTCGGGATGCTCTTCCCGGAAATGGCGGATGGGGCTGTACTAAGGCAGGAGATTCCCTGGCTGCCTGCTTTGGGGCTGAATCTCGTGATTCGCATGGATGGCTTTGCGTGGCTGTTTGCTATGCTGGTCTTTGGTATTGGTGCACTGGTGGTGCTTTATGCGCGCTACTACATGTCACCTGCAGACCCGGTTCCGCGCTTTTTCTCGTTTTTTCTGGCTTTTATGGGGGCTATGGCGGGGGTAGTGCTCTCGGGCAACATCATTCAATTGGTGTTCTTCTGGGAACTGACCAGTCTTTTCTCCTTTCTGCTGATCGGCTACTGGTACCACCGCAAGGATGCGCGGCGGGGTGCGCGCATGGCGTTGACCGTCACGGGCACCGGTGGATTGGCCATGCTGGTGGGTATGTTGGTGCTCGGTCATATCGTGGGCAGCTATGACTTGGATAACGTGCTGGCCGCAGGACAGCAGATTCGAGATAGTCACCTCTATCTGTTGGCATTAGTTTTGATTTTGCTGGGTGCGTTGACTAAAAGTGCTCAATTCCCTTTTCACTTCTGGTTGCCCAATGCCATGGCAGCGCCTACGCCGGTATCGGCTTATCTGCATTCGGCCACCATGGTCAAGGCGGGGGTGTTCTTGTTGGCAAGGCTGTGGCCAGTGCTGGCAGACACCGATGCCTGGTTCTGGATGGTGGGGGGAGCAGGTGCATTAACGCTGCTGATTGGCGGCTATTGCGCGATGTTTCAACATGATCTGAAGGGGTTGCTCGCGTATTCAACGATTTCACATCTGGGCCTCATTACCCTGCTGCTGGGTTTAAACAGCAAGCTGGCGGCGGTGGCAGCGGTGTTCCACATCATGAATCACGCCACCTTCAAGGCGTCGCTCTTCATGGCGGCGGGCATTGTGGATCACGAAAGCGGTACAAGAGATATCCGGCGGCTATCGGGACTGCGCTACATGATGCCGATTACCGGCACGCTGGCTTGCGTGGCCAGTGCGGCCATGGCGGGAGTGCCACTGCTCAACGGTTTTATCTCCAAAGAAATGTTCTTTGCCGAGACCGTTTATCTGGATGCCGCGCCCTGGGTCAAGACGGTGCTGCCGGTGGTGGCCACTGTGGCAGGAATGTTCAGCGTGGCGTATTCGCTGCGCTATACGGTCGATGTGTTCTTTGGCCCCAAGGCGACTGACCTGCCGCATGAGCCGCATGAGCCGCCCCACTGGATGCGTGTGCCAGTTGAGTTGCTGGTGCTGGCCTGCCTGATTGTGGGTATCTTGCCCGCATGGGCGGTAGGCGACTTTCTGGCGGCTGCTGCCGCGCCGGTGGTAGGCGGCGACTTGCCTGAGTACAGCCTTGCCATCTGGCATGGCTGGAATATGCCTCTCATCATGAGTCTTGTGGCGCTTGCGGGTGGCATCTTGCTCTATACGTTGCTGCGCTGGCAGCGTACGGCAGGGCATTTCGACACCACGCCCGTGCTGGGCCGTATCAGTGGTCGTGTGATTTTTGAGAACTTGCTGGCCCGCATCACCTGGCTGGGCCGGGCTGGGCGCCGCAATCTGTCTACCCGCCGCTTGCAGTGGCAGATGCTGTGGCTGGTAAGCATTGCGCTGGTGGCAGCGGCGTTGCCGCTGTGGATCTGGGGCATGAAGCTGGGTAATCGCGGCACTTTGCCAGTTTCATGGGCTTTTGTAATGCTTTGGGCTATTGGTTGCTTGTGCGCGCTGGGGACTGCCTGGAAGGCCAAATACCACCGGATGACGGCCTTGATCATGCTGGGCGGAACGGGCCTGTGCACGGTGTTGACCTTCCTGTGGTTCTCGGCTCCTGATTTGGCCTTGACCCAGCTGGTGGTGGAGGTGGCGACCACGGTACTGATCTTGCTGGGCCTGCGCTGGTTGCCCAAGCGTGACAAAAACATGCGCGTGGCGGACAGCGCTGATGCACGTGCCAAGGCGCGCCGACTGCGTGATCTGATGCTGTCGTTGATCGCCGGCGGTGGTATGGGGTGGCTGGCCTTTGCCATGATGAGCCGCCCCTTCTACGAAAGCTCTTCTACCTTTTTCCTTGAGAACGCTCTGGGCGGTGGTGGTGGCACCAATGTGGTCAATGTGATGTTGGTGGACTTCCGGGGCTTTGATACTTTTGGCGAAATTGTGGTGCTGGGCATTGTGGCCATCGTCATCTATGCCTTGTTGCGCCGCTTCCGTCCCGCGCGTGAGGCGATGGACATTCCTGAGCAGCAGCGCTATGTGCCAGGTGACTTGCAGACTGATTTGCTCAACCCTCGCAACGCCAGTGATACGGCCGTGGGTTACCTGATGGTGCCAGCGGTACTGGTGCGATTGCTGTTGCCATTTGCAGCGCTGGTGGCTGCTTACATTTTTGTGCGTGGTCACAACCAACCCGGTGGCGGTTTTGTGGCGGGTCTCGTGTTCTCCGTTGCTTTGCTGATGCAGTACATCATCTCTGGTACACACTGGGTCGAGGCACACTTGCCGCTGTACCCGCGTCGCTGGATTGCTGCGGGACTGCTGTTTGCGCTGGGCACGGGGATGGGCTCCATTTTCGTGGGCTACCCCTTCCTGACTAGCCACAGCTTTGACTTTTCACTGCCGCTGGTGGGGCATGTACATCTCGCCAGTGCCACGTTCTTTGATATTGGTGTGTTCGCGCTGGTTGTGGGCTCGACCATGCTGATCTTGACGGCGATTGCTCACCAATCGGTGCGCGGTCATCGTTTCCATGCACGCTTGTTGGAAGAGCAGGAACAAGAAGCCAAGAAGGCAGAAGCCGCCGTGCAGGCCGCAACGGCCGAAGCACTGGCACGGGGAGGTATGTAATGGAAATCGTTCTGGCCATTGCCATCGGTGTGCTCACCGGTTCCGGGGTCTGGCTGCTGCTGCGCCCGCGTAGTTATCAGGTCATCATGGGGCTGGCGTTGCTGTCGTATGCCGTCAACCTGTTCATTTTTGCCATGGGTCGCCAGGGACTGGCTATCAACAAGGTGCCGGTGTTGCAAAACGGCGTGCCTACAGACTTGTCTCACTATGCTGACCCCATGCCTCAGGCACTGGTGCTGACGGCTATCGTCATCGGTTTCGCCATGACGGCGCTGTTTCTGGTGGTGCTGCTCGCATCGCGTGGATCTTCGGGTAATGACCACGTAGATGGTCTGCACTCACGCAACGAGCAGGAAATGCTATGACGGCTTGGATTGAGTACCTGATGCCGCACTTGATGCTGGCCCCCATCTTGCTGCCCATGCTGACCGCAGCGTTGATGCTGTTCCTGCGCGAGGAGCGCCAGCGCTTGAAGCTGGGCATGAATATTCTGTCCACCACCATCAGTCTGGTGATCGTGGTCATGCTGCTGGGCTGGACCAATCAGGCGGGCTCCTCCGTCACCATGTCGGTCTATATGCCTGGCAACTGGCCTGCGCCTTTTGGCATTGCGCTGGCGATGGATCGGCTCACCGCTCTGATGCTGCTGGTCACCTATGTGGTGGCGCTGGCATCGCTGGTGTTCTCTGCTGCGCGCTGGCACAAGGCGGGGGTGCATTTTCATCCGCTGTTCCAGCTGCAGCTTATGGGGTTGAGTGGCGCTTTCATCACGGCGGACTTGTTCAATCTGTTCGTGTTTTTCGAGATCATGCTCGCAGCCTCTTATGGTTTGCTGTTGCATGGCTCTGGCAGCACGCGCATTCAGTCCGGGCTCCATTACATTGCTATCAATCTGGCAGCATCCTCGCTGTTCCTGATTGGTGTCTCCATGCTCTACGGCATCACGGGTACGCTCAATATGGCGGATCTCGCCCGTGCTATTCCGCTGGTGCAGGATGCTGACCGTGGCCTGCTGCACGCAGCTGCGGGCGTGCTGGGAACGGCCTTTTTAATTAAGGCCGCGCTATGGCCGTTGAACTTCTGGCTGGTACCCGCTTACAGCGCAGCAACCGCCCCCGTGGGCGCGCTGTTTGCGCTGATGACCAAGGTCGGCGTCTATGTCATCTTGCGTCTGTGGACGCTGCTTTTCAGCTCGGAAGCCGGAGCATCGGCCCTTTTTGGCGGCACTTGGCTGATTGTGGGTGGCATGCTGACCATGGCGTTTGGTGCCATCGGTATGCTGGGCTCGCAGCGGCTGACGCATCTGGCGGGTTTTGCGGCCATTCTGTCGTCTGGCACCTTGCTGGCCGCTACAGGCTTTGGCCAGAATTTACTGACTTCGGGTCTGCTGTACTACCTGCCCGGCTCCACACTGGCTGTTGCATCACTGTTCCTGATTGCGGATGTGGTTGACCGCTGGCGCACCGCTGAGGAAGAGGGCGAGCCTTATGAGGACGATGAAGCACCTTTCCTCAACGCCGAGCTGCTGCCATCTGAAGGCTTCAACCTGGATGATGAGGAAGAGCTGCTGATTGGTCGCGCCTTTCCCGCTGCCGCCGCTTTTCTGGGCTTGAGCTTTATGGCGTGCACCTTGCTCATCTCGGGCTTGCCGCCGCTGGCGGGCTTCCTGGGTAAATTCGCGATGCTGACCAGCTTGCTCAACCCCTTGGGCATGGGCATGTCTGCCGGGGTCAATCCTGGCGTGCTGGGTTGGGGCATGGTGGCTTTGCTCATCATCACCGGGCTGATGGCGTTGCTGGCGCTGACGCGTGCTGGTATTCGCCACTTCTGGGCCAACCCAGAGACAAACGCGCCTTCACTCAAGGTGGCGGAAGGCCTGCCTATTGCGGCTTTGCTACTGTGCTGCGTGGCCTTGTCTGTCAAGGCTGATGATGTGATGCGCTACACCCAGCGCGCGGCGAACGCCCTGCATTCACCGGATGTCTATGTGCGTACTGTGATGGGCCTGGAGCCTGTGCCAGCCCCCAAACAAAAGAAGGCCCAGGAAGCTGCAGGCCCGGAGGCTGCGGCCCGTGCTGCGGCGCAGGAAATGCAGGCCGCGCCGGTACCAGGTATTGGTGAGGAAAGCGAGAGTTCGGAGGACGCCAAGCCCACGAGCGCTGCGAACCAGAAAGAAGAGACTCGCCTATGAAGCACCTGATGAAATCCATCTTTCCCGCGCCACTGCTGTCTGTGGCATTGCTGGTGCTTTGGCTGCTGCTCAACCGCTCAGTCAGTGCCGGGCAGATCGTGCTGGGCCTGATTCTGGGTCTGCTCATCCCCGTGCTGTTGGGTGGGCTGCGCCCATTGCCCGTGCGGGTGAGTCATCCACTGACCATTCTCAAGTTGGCATTTCGCGTGGTGCAAGACACCACGGTGTCCAACTTCAATGTGTTGCGGTTTCTGCTGTTCCCGCGCCTGCGCCGTCATCCTGCGGGCTTTGTACATATTCCGCTTGAGCTGCGTGATCCCAACGGTCTTGCAGTGCTGGCCATGATTGTCTGCATCACACCCGGAACGGCCTGGGCCGAAATTTCGCGTGATCGCTCCATGCTGCTCATTCACGCGCTGGAGGTGGAAGACGCGCAACAAGTGATTGACCATATCAAGCAATGCTATGAGCGCCCGCTGATGGAGATTTTTGAATGAACCCCTGGTTTTATTGGGCGCTGATTGCCTCGCTGTTCATGCTGCTGGCGGCCATGGGCTGCTCGGTGCTGCGTCTGCTCAAAGGCCCGCATGCTCAAGACCGCGTGCTGGCCCTGGACTGTATGTATCTCAACGGCATGTTGGTCATGCTTGTCATGGGCATTTTGTATGACAGCACCAACTACTTTGAGGCCGCCTTGCTGGTGGCCTTGTTTGGCTGCGTGGGCTCAACGGCCATGGCCAAGTTCCTGCTGCGTGGCGAGGTGATCGAATGAGCACAGACGTTATGGGCGTGGACTTGCCGCTGTGGGCTCAGATCCTTGTGGCTGCACTGGTGTTTTTGGGGGCGCTGATTGCGCTCATGGGCTCTTTGGGCCTGTTGCGGCTCAAAAGCTACTTCGAGCGTGTGCATGCGCCATCCATCATCGCCACCATGGGCTGCTGGCTCATCATGCATGCCACCTGGATTTATTTTTCGGTGAGTGGTCAGGGCTTTGTCATGCACTCGGTGCTGATCGCCATTTTTGTGGCGGTGACCGTGCCTATTACGACCATCTTCCTCATGCGCGCGGCCTTGTTTCGCTCGCGCCGGTCTGGCGAAGACGTGCCGCCCACACTGAGCAATCTGGTGCGCAACGAGCCGCTGGATGAAGAAGAGGTGGAAGACGCCGAAATCAAAGCCACTGCAGCGAAGGGCTGAGGGCAGGTCTGCATCGCGGCCTTTCTTGCGCTAAATTGGCCACCATGCTCAATATTTTTGCCATCTGTATGGGGGCCAGTCTGGGCGCGCTTTCGCGCTGGGGGCTGGGTTTGTGGCTCAGTAACGGGACAGGCTTGCCCTGGGGTACTCTGGCTTCCAACCTGATTGGTGGTTATCTGATCGGGGTCTGCATTGCCCTGTTTCAGGCCATGCCCGAGCTTGATCCCGTCTGGAGGCTCGCCCTCGTCACCGGCTTTCTGGGGGCCTTGACTACTTTTTCTAGCTATTCGGCCGAAGTCATTGGCTTGTTGCAGCAGCAGCGCCTGGCGGCAGCCTTGGGTTGGGCTGCGATTCACCTTGTGGGCTCGCTGTGTATGACCTATGTCGGTATGCTGAGCTGGAACGTCTGGATGGTTCGCTGAGTGGCTGCGCCATTCACCACTATTAAGGCAAATGGCTTTGGCTTTCAGAGGCTAAATACTCTGATGAGCTATCGCTTTGTGAGCGTATAGTGCAAGCATCACATGCACTACAGGTGTATTTGATATTGAAGTGTTTGATGGATGGGCGGTCAGCGCTACTAAATCCTTGATGATCCCGTAGCCCGTGCTGCTCAGCATTCTAAGAACTGAGGGCTCATGCAAATCTCTTCCCCCCTGTCTGATACCGATCTGGCCAATGCCTGGGCTGAGTTGCACAACCAGGCCCATAACGGCAAAGAGCTGGAGCCTCAATCCAACCGCCTCGCCTTCGCTGACCCGGAATTCATGTTCCGCCGCGAAACCCGTGGCATCCGCATGCAGCTGGAAATGCTCAAGCCCGACCTGACCCAGATCGAGCGCGGCATAGAGCACACTGTCGTGGTCTATGGCAGCGCCCGCTTCATGGACATGGATCAGGCGCAGCAGCAGCTCGCACAAGCCAGAGCCAGTGGCGATACCCAACGCATAGCCCTGGCTGAGCGTGGTCTGCGCAACGCCCAGCGCTATGAAGCCGCGCGTTCGTTCGCCCGCATCGTGGCGACCGAAGGCATGAAGCAGGAACCCAGTGAGCGCTTTTACATCTGCACGGGCGGTGGCCCCGGCATCATGGAAGCCGCCAATCGCGGCGCGCATGATGCGGGTGCGCCCAATGTGGGTCTCAACATCTACCTGCCACACGAGCAGCATGGCAACCCCTACATCACGCCGGAGCTGAGCTTCAAGTTCCATTACTTTGCGCTGCGCAAAATGCACTTCATGATGCGCGCCAAGGCTCTGGTGGCTTTCCCCGGCGGCTTTGGCACCATGGATGAGCTGTTCGAGGTACTGACGCTGGTGCAGACCCACAAGAGCAAGCCCGTACCTGTGATTCTGTTTGGCACCGAGTTCTGGAAGAAGGTGCTCAACTTTGATGCGCTGATCGAGGAAGGCACCATCTCCGCCAAGGACCTGAATCTGTTCCGTTACACGGACGATCCAGCCGAAGCCTGGGCGCTCATTCAGCAGTTCTATCGAGACGGCTGGAACTGACAGGGCCCAAGCTGTACCCCAACAAAAAAGCTGCCTTGGCAGCTTTTTTGTTGATCATTGATTCATCGCTTTAGGTGCAATATGAGTAGGTGCTCAAGGCTTATCTTCTTGATCACTGAGACAGCGATTTACGAAACACCAGCGTGCGGTTATTGGCTGGCATGGCCTCATCGCGCTGCAGTTGCATGCCGTGCAGTTTGGCCAACGCCACCACGGCTTCAAAATCACGCAGGCCACTGCGGGCATCACGCTGGCGCAGCCATGCATCAAAGGCCTGGTTGCTGTCGCTGGTAAAGCGGCCACCATAGTTGAATGGGCCATAGATGGCAAACACGCCGCTTGCAGGCAGATGTGTGCCCACCAGCTCAAACATGCGCTGCACCAGCGGCCAGGCCACGATGTGGCAGGTATTGCTGGTAAACACAGCGTCAAACCCAGGCTGATCTGCTGGCGTGGGCCAGGCGCTGGTGGCCAGATCAAACTCCAGCGGCGCACGCAGATTGGGCGCGGTCTGGGCGGCATGCCATGCCTGAATGCCGGGGTGGTTATCGGTCAGGTCGCTGGTCTGCCAGGTCAGCTGCGGCAGGCGCGGCGCAAAGTACACGCTGTGCTGGCCGGTACCCGAGCCAATCTCCAGCACATGTCGGCTGCTTTGCAGTGCCGTTTGCAGCACCGCAAGAATGGGGGCTTGGTTGTTTTCGCAAGCCTGCGCAAAAGGCAGCTGGGTGTTTGGGGGCGTTGTGTGGTGCATGGCGGTAGAGATGGCGCAAAGATCCTCCATCATGCCCGCCTTGGACGGAGATCCGAGGTGATCAGGAGGTGTCAGGACGCGGGCTTGAAGCGCAGCTTGATTTCAGGGCGTACGCCAAGGCCGCCAATTTTCCAGCTGTAGGAACCTAGACCCAGCACGGGTGTGGCGCTGGCATTTTGCGAGATCACCTCGGCATTGCTGGGCAGGCGGACTTTCAGCTTGCCGTTGACATTGATACCCAGCTGCGAAAAGTCGCTTTTTTCCTTCTCCTTGAGTGGCTTGGCTGCAATTGTCATCACGCCGTCCTTGTCGGTCTGCACGCTGAACATATCCAGCAGCCGCAAAGACTCACCCGCAATGCGCTGGCCCGCAATTTCCAGTGTGAAGCGCGCGTTGCCGTTGTAAACCGCTTTTTTGACATCCGGCTCGCTGCTCATCTGCTGCGCTTCAGCGGCCAGCCCCTGCTGGTCTTTTTCGCTCAGCAGGCCTTGCTTTCTCAGCTTCATCATGCCCATGGCATCGACGGCCGTGCCCTCAAAGAGATAGCTGAAGCTGGCATCAGGGTGCACATCGACCTTGGCGGTAAAGCGCTCCGGTATCAGGCAGCCTACCAGCAGCGCAGCCGTGGCGGTGGCTGTCAACAAAGCCAAAGGCTTGCGCATGTGAACTCCTTGTCGAACTCGATTTCTGATGCTTTGCTGATGCAGCTTGCAGTGTAGGGTATGGAGCCATACTAGAAGAAATCCGGCGCTCTCAAATAGGTGCTGTCATCAGTCAAAGCGCTTTTGAATATAAAAAGCATAGCGGGATACGCTTTTTAGATAAGCGCTACCGCTCATTTCACTTCAAACCCTTGAATGCCAGAAGTGGCTCTCAGCTGACGAGGCTCGTTATTGGGCGGCCACTTTCTGCGGCGCAACCTCATCCTTGAAGCCTTGTAGAGATTGGGTACGGATCGCTGCCCGTTGTAACGACGGAAGGCTTAGTGATTTCTGCATCGGCTTGGCGCTGCGGCCTGCACTGTTTACCTGTCGTGCAGGTCGACGGCACAGGGCTTGCTTCGCCTCTACTCAACGATCTTGGCAATCAGCTGCTGCGCCTTGCTCAGGGTTTGAAACAAATAGCGGTTCATGGGTTTCCATGGATCTGATTCATGTCAGGCCCGTGCACGCATGTTTGCCCATGCAAACCCTAGAGGTGAAACTCTGAATTGCTGCCTCATATTGACCAAGGGATGGTTGTCACGCTTCGGAAAATTTCGATGGCTGCACACGCGACAGAAAAACCTTCAACAGTCATGCCAAGTCTGCTGCCATGCGCATTGCGCTGAAGGCAATGTATTCATTTGAGAAGCTTGGGCCGGTCGCCTCGGTCTCGGATAGCCAGGCATCCAGCAATGCATCGTTGGCTTGAACGGCTTGCTTGAGAACTGCGATCTCTGCCAAGGAGGCGCAAGAAACGATGGCTTCCCGGGCGAGGTCATCGGTGACGCCAAACTTTTGCGCGAGTGGAATCAGGTGGCGCAATGTGCTGGGTACCAGCTGGGAATCAATCATCTGAAAGCAGATCGGTGGGTTGAAAATAAAAAACCGCCCAAAGGCGGTTTTTTATGACAAAAGCAGGCGTTTGATCAAATGAGCAATCAAGCACCGGCCACGCTGATCCCCTTGAATTCACCCGTTGCAATCTTTTCTTTCCAGACTGCAGGGCCTGTGATGTGGGCGCTGGTACCACCAGCGTCAACGGCCACGGTCACGGGCATGTCCACCACGTCGAATTCGTAAATGGCTTCCATGCCCAGGTCTTCAAAGCCCACGACCTTGGCGTGCTTGATGGCCTTGGAGACCAGGTAGGCAGCGCCGCCCACGGCCATCAGGTAAGCGCTCTTGTGCTTTTTGATGGCTTCGATGGCGACAGGGCCGCGTTCGGACTTGCCGATCATGGAGATCAGGCCGGTTTGCGACAGCATCATCTCGGTGAACTTGTCCATGCGGGTGGCGGTGGTCGGGCCTGCAGGGCCAACCACTTCGTCGCGCACGGGGTCAACCGGGCCCACGTAGTAGATCACGCGATTGGTGAAGTCCACGGGCAGCTTTTCGCCCTTGGCCAGCATGTCCTGAATGCGCTTGTGGGCAGCATCGCGACCGGTCAGCATTTTGCCGTTCAGCAAAATGGTGTCGCCGGGCTTCCAGCTGGCGACTTCTTCCTTGGTCAGGGTGTTCAGATCCACACGCTTGGACTTGTTGTAGTCAGGCTCCCAGTCGATCTTGGGCCAGGTGTCCAGCGACGGAGGGTCCAGGTACACTGGGCCGCTGCCGTCCATGACGAAGTGGGCGTGGCGGGTAGCGGCGCAGTTGGGGATCATGGCCACGGGCTTGGAGGCCGCGTGCGTGGGGTACATATTGATCTTGACGTCCAGCACCGTGGTCAGGCCGCCCAGGCCTTGGGCGCCAATGCCCAGGGCGTTGATCTTTTCGAACAGCTCCAGGCGCAGCTTTTCCACGTCATCGAGCTCTGCACCGCTGGCTGCTTTTTGCTGCAGCTCGTACATGTCGAGATCTTCCATCAGGCTTTCCTTGGCCAGCAAAACAGCTTTTTCAGCCGTGCCGCCAATGCCGATACCGATCATGCCCGGTGGGCACCAGCCCGCGCCCATGGTGGGGATGGTCTTCAAAACCCATTCGACCAGGTCGTCGCTGGGGTTCATCATGATCATCTTGGACTTGTTCTCGGAGCCACCGCCCTTGGCCGCCACGGTCACTTCCACCGTATTGCCGGGCACGATCTGCACGTTGATGACGGCAGGCGTGTTGTCCTTGGTGTTCTTGCGCTTGAAGTGAGGGTCTGCCACCACCGAGGCACGCAGGGTGTTGTCGGGGTGGTTGTAGGCGCGGCGAACGCCTTCGTTCACCGCGTCTTCCAGGCCCATGGTGAAGCCGTCCCACTTGACATCCATGCCTACCTTCAGAAACACGTTGACGATGCCCGTGTCCTGGCAGATGGGGCGCTGGCCGGTGGCGCTCATCTTGGAGTTGGTCAGGATCTGCGCCATCGCATCCTTGGCCGCAGGGCTTTGCTCGCGCTCATAGGCGCGGGCCAGATGCTGGATGAAATCCGGCGTGTGATAGTAGCTGATGTACTGGAGGGCACCTGCGACGGAGTCGATCAGGTCCTGCTGGCGGATGGAGGTTGTCATCGGGGGCTTCTCGGGGTTGCAATCTTCTGTACGCGTGGGGTGCGTACGGTAAACCCCATGATTATGGTGCCAGACGACAAGTTTTGCAGCCCATAACCCGCAAGTCTTATATATGACTTGGGCTGATGTTGCGGATCTGAGCCTTAGCTCAATCCACCGAGGATGGATGTGGAGAAGTCGGCCTGGTCATCCTGCTTGTCACCCTTGGCCCAGGCCAGAAGTCGGTCGGCAGGCATGGGCTTGGCGTAGAAGTAGCCTTGAAGCTCGTCGCAGTGCATATTGAGCAGAATGTCGCGCTGAGCGGCGGTTTCAACCCCTTCAGCCACCACGCGCAGGCCCAGCGCGTGGGCCAGATGAACGACGGCATGAACTACGGCACGGGCATCTTCTTCGGTTTCCAGATCGCGGATGAAGCTGCGGTCAATCTTGAGCTGCTGCGCGGGCAATTGGCGCAGGTAGTTGAGGCTGGAGTAGCCGGTGCCAAAGTCATCAATGGAGAGGTAGACGCCGATATCGCGCAGCTCTTCAAAAGTGCGCTGGGTGGCCTGCGTGTCTTCCATGGCCACGGATTCGGTGATTTCGCACAGTAGCTGGCTGGCCTGCACGTTGTGGCGCTGCAGGGTCTGGGTGATGCGTTCTGCCAACCCGCTTTCGCGCAGCTGATGCACGGAAAGATTGATGGCCACACGCATTTGCAGTCCCATGCCGCGCCATTCGGCCAGCTGGCGGCAGGCTTCTTCAATGACCCAGTTGCCCAGGTTGATGATGATGCCAAAGCGCTCGGCCAGCGGGATGAAGATGTCGGGTGCAATCATTCCGCGCTCAGGGTGAGTCCAGCGCAGCAAGGCCTCAACCCCGATGATGCTTCCGCGTTCACCATCAATTTTTGGCTGGTAATGCAGAGACATTTGCTGGCGCTGAATGGCATTGCGCAAATCACTTTGCAGCTCCAGCTGCTCTGAAGCATCGCTGCCCATATGGGGCTCGAACACCGCAAAACTGTTGCCGCCATTGCGTTTGGCGACATACATGGCAGCGTCTGCATTGGCGATCAGGTGGTCGCGGTCGCCATGGTCGGGGAAAACGACGATGCCGATGGAGCAGGTGATCTGCAGCTCTTTGTTGCCGAGCTGAAAGGGCTGGCTCAGACTTTTCAGAATTCGATTGGCGACGGCCATGCAGGCCGCAGCATCCTGCGCGTCTTCAAGGAGTACCAGAAATTCATCGCCACCCACACGGGCCACGGTGTCGCTGGAGCGCGCCTGTGCCAGCAGGCGCTGGGCAGCGCCAATCAGAATCTCATCGCCTGCCGCGTGGCCGAAGGAGTCATTGATGGGCTTGAAACCGTCCAGATCCACAAACAGAATGCCCAGTCGGTCTTTGACGCTGGAGCGGTTGGTGCGCTCCAGCCTCAACAGGGCGTGAATCAGACGGTCTTCAAATAGCAGGCGGTTGGGCAGGTTGGTCAGCGGGTCAGCAAAGGCGCGCTGGCGCAGCTCGTTATTAGCCAGCTGCAGCTTGCTATTGCTTTCCTTCAATGACTCGTTGAGTTTGAAGGCCGTGCTTTGCAATCGGGCATCCAGAACGGTGCTGAACATGGCTGCGATGAGCAGCATGGCCGTGGTGAGGACGATGATGGTGGTCAGCTCAGGACCGTTCAGCGCCTCAGCGCTCAGGCAGATGGCACCGCTGGCAAAGCTGGCCGCTGACATGCCGGTGTAATGCATGCCGCAGATGGCAAAGCCCATGACCAGCGCTGCCAGCACCTGAAATAGTCGCAGTTTCTTGCCTGAGAGCGAAAACATGATGCGAAACAGGCTGAGAGCCGTGGCGGATGCCAGCACAGCAATCACGACGGATATGGCGACAAAACTCCAGTTCCAGACAATGGGGATGGACATGTCGATGGCGAGCATGCCCAGGTAATGCATAGCGCAGATGCCGCCGCCCATGGCCAGCGAGGCCGTCACAAAATGCGGCCAGCGGTATTCCGTCTTGGTGGTCACCCCAAAAGCCAGAGCGGAGGCTGCGACGGCAGCGACCCATGAAATCAGGGTCAGCGCGCCGCGATAGCCTAGCAAGATAGGCAGTTGAAACGCCTGCATGCCGATAAAGTGGGTGGCCCAGATGCCAGTGCCCATCACCATGGAACCAATCAACCACCAGATGCGACCAATGCCCCCTGAGGCCAAGTGCACGCGACGGGCCAGGCCCAGCGTGACATACGAGGCCATTACCGCGATGACGATGGAAAAGCCCACGGTCACCAAGCTGTAGCTTGATGCCATGAAAGAATCTGCGAGAGGGGTGGAAAGGTCAGAGAGCATTAATGTGTTGGTTCAGCAAGGCTGATCGGTTTCTGTGCCCGATGCGGGCCTAATGTAACTACCTATTTCGGCTCTTGCCCATTCAAGGATGTTGAATGGGGTAGGGATTGCGGTTTTTGAGCTGAGCTGGTATTGACTTATGTGCTAAGCCGCTTGCCGTATGGTGCGTGGGCTTTTTTCAAGCGTTTGTCAGGCGCAGCGTCGTCTCGGCAGAGGCGCCAAGTTGTATTTCAAGGAGTGTTTCTATGACAGCGATTCGCCAGGAAAAAGATACTTTTGGCCTGATTGATGTTCCGGCCGACAAGCTCTGGGGGGCGCAGACTCAGCGCTCGCTCAAGAATTTTGACATCAGCGGAGAGCGCCAGCCGCTTGAGATCATTGCTGCGCTGGCGCAGGTAAAAAAAGCCAGCGCCACCGTCAATCATGCTCTGGGTTTGCTGGATGCACAGAAAGCGCAGGCCATCAATGCGGCAGCCGATGAGGTATTGAGTGGCAAGCACCTGGGAGAGTTCCCGCTGGTGGTGTGGCAGACCGGCTCTGGCACGCAAACCAATATGAACGTCAACGAGGTACTGGCCAACCGTGCCAGCGAGTTGCTGGGCGGCGAGCGCGGTGAAGCGCGCCTGGTACACCCCAATGACGATGTGAACAAGAGCCAGTCCAGCAACGATGTGTACCCCACGGCCATGCATGTGGCGGCGGTGGCGGCGATGCAGAACCGACTGCTGCCCGCCATGGCCCAGCTGCGCGCTACTTTGCAGGCCAAGAGCGAGGCGTTTGCCGATATCGTCAAAATTGGCCGCACTCACTTGCAAGACGCCACACCGCTGACGCTGGGGCAAGAAATATCCGGCTGGGTAGCACAGTTGGCCCATGGGGAAGCCCATGTACGTGCGGCGCTGCCGCATCTGTATGAGCTGGCGCTGGGCGGCACGGCGGTGGGCACAGGCCTGAATGCGCCCAAGGGCTATGCCGAAGGTGTGGCGGCGGAGCTGGCCCAGTTGACGGGCTACCCGTTTGTCACATCGCCCAATAAATTTGAGTCGTTGGCGAGTTGTGACGGCCTGGTGCATGCGCATGGTGCTCTGAAAACCATAGCCGCCAGCATGATGAAGATCGCCAATGATGTGCGCTGGCTGGCTTCTGGCCCGCGCAGCGGGCTGGGTGAAATCTCGATTCCTGAGAATGAGCCTGGCTCCTCCATCATGCCGGGCAAGGTCAACCCTACGCAGTCAGAAGCGGTGACCATGCTGTGCGCCCAAGTCTTTGGCAACGATGTGGCGATTAATTTTGGCGGTGCCTCGGGCAACTTTGAGCTGAATGTGTTTCGGCCCCTGATTGCGCATAATTTTCAGCAAAGCGTGCGCCTGCTGGCCGATGGCATGCTCAGCTTCAACGACCACTGCGCCGTGGGCATTGAGCCCAACCGCGCACGCATTGATGAGCTGGTGGGCCGCTCGCTCATGCTGGTGACTGCGCTTAACACCCATATCGGCTACGACAAGGCCGCCTTTATCGCCAAGAAGGCGCACAAGGAGGGCAGCAGCCTGCGTGATGCCGCCATTGCCAGCGGTCATGTCACGGCCCAGCAGTTTGATCAGTGGGTGGTGCCAGAGCAAATGGTGGGTAATCTCTGATCGATCGGAGTTAAAAGTACCTGTAGCGCTTTCAGGTAAAGCGCTAAGCGCTATGGTTTTTGCTTATCGCAAAACGAAAGCCCAGTTGTCCCAGCATGCCCGCAATGAGCAACACGGAAAAGGCGGAGAGTGAGGGGTTGTCGCCCACGCTGGCTGCCATGGTGCAGATTCCGCCCACGGCCATCTGGGCAAATCCATAGACGCCGGCGGCTGAGCCTGTCAGCTGAGGGTGTACGCCCAGTGCCTTGGCCAGCGCGGCGGGGCTGGTCATGCCTGAGCCTATGGTGAACAGCGTCATCAGCGAAACGGCCAGCACCACATTGAGCTGCTGCATCAGGGTCAGCGCCAGCAGCGCGCCGGCGCAGCTCAGGCTGAGCAGGTTGCCACCCAGCATCAGTTTGTCGAGTGAAACGCGCTGAATCAGCTGGCGGGCCAGCACATTGCCCAGTGCCATGCCACCCATCAGCAGGCCCAGAATCAGGCCCACTTCGGCCTTGCTGGTGTGGAGTTGCTCGATAAAGATGAAAGGTGCTGCGGCAATAAACGCATACAGGGAGGTGGTTGCACCCCCGCCGCCAATGGCAAAACCCAGGAACTGGGGCGAGCCCAGCAGGGTGCGGTAATCGGTGCGCACGGTGCGCCAGTTCAACTGGCCTGTGGGGCGGCCGGTTTCAGGCAGCAGGCGCCATACGCAGATGGCGGTGACCAGACCCATCAAGGCCAGTGCGGCAAAGATGGAGCGCCAGCCAAACACGGCATCCAGCCCGGAGCCGATAGAGGGGGAGATGCCCGGGCCCATCATCATCATCAGGTTGAGCAGGGCCAGGCTGCCCACGGCGTTCTCTGGCGTGGCTGTATCGCGCGCAATGGCGCGGCCCAGCGCCAGACCTGCGCAGCCACCCAGCGCCTGCAGCAGCCGCGCACCAATCAGCATGTCAGTGCTGGGTGCGATGAAGGCGAGCAGGCTGGCCACTGTGTAGAGGCTGAGGCCCGCCAGAAGAACGGGGCGGCGCCCCAGCGCATCGGACATGGGGCCATAGATCAGTTGCCCCAGCGCCATGCCCATGATGTAGACGGTGATGGTCTGCTGCATCTGGCCGTTGCTGCTGCCAAGCTGTCTGGCGGCATCCGGCAGGGCCGGGATGAACATGTGCATGGCAAGCGTGCCGCCAATGGTGACCATGGCCAGCAGCCATAAGGGAGCTTTGAGAGCAGGGGAAGCAGTACGTGGCATGAAGGGCGATCGGAGAACGGAGGCGCTGAAGGTTGCGAGACGAGAGGCTGAACTTGACGTCAGCTGTCTGGCTGCTCTGCGCCCGTAGCGATTGCTTCCATAGCGGCCATCTTGCTGAGCAGGGTGTCCAGTGCGCCCAGCGTTTGATCGAGCAGCTCGGCAGGGAAGTCCTGCATGACCTCGCCGCGCACCTCGGCGACGACTTGCTTCACGGCCTCCACCTTGTCTTGGCCCGCTGCGGTGAGTTGTATGCGCTTGACGCGGCGGTCCGCATCATCCAGCCGCTCTACCCAGCCCTGCGCCTGCAAGCCATCAATCAGGCGCACGATGGAAGAACTATCCAGCGCCAGGGCCTGCGCCAGATCTTTTTGCCGCATGGCACCCTGGCTGCGTTCCAGATGCACCAGCGGCAGCCATAGCGCCTGCGTCAGGCCCATTGGAGCAAGCACACGGTCGAGCGAGCGCCGCCACTGCTTGTTGACTTGCGCCATGGCGAACATGAGTTGGCGCTGGCGGTTTGACAGGGATGAGTGGTTGGGCATGGTGCGGCAATTCAAATAATTGGTATTCAAATTATTGTTCATGCATGCATTGATGCTGCCTCTAGGGTTTTTGCCTGCGCTGAGCGTTCAAAGAACGACAAGGCTGCGCAACAAGGACGCACCAAGGTTTGTATTGGCGGGTCTGGGGAGAGCGTGGGTTGGCCTGTGCCGTGTCCGGGAGCCTGCGCGAGAACAGGAGCGGCATTACAACAGCAGCAAACAACAGGAAACTTGCTGCCGGCATCGCGCAATCGCCCTGGCTTGGGGATTGGCGGAGTCTGGTGCGTGTAGCCTGTCAGTGAAGGCGCTGACAGGCCGGGGCAAGGGCTGGCTTGAGCTTCAGGGGCGCTTGCCTCGCCCCTGAATGGTTGCTTTACAGACCGAGAGACTTGAGCAGATCGTCCGTGTCGCTATTGCTTGCGGCTACGGCTGGCGCTGCTTTGGCATGGGCTTCGCGGGTCTGGGCCATGACCAGGTCAGGATCGGGCTTTTCCTGTGGCTCGAAGTCCTTGATCTTGATGAATTCCATGTGATCCACAGCCATCTCCAGATAGAAGATGTTGTTGTTGCCGGTATAAAAAGTGACGCGGCGGGCCTCGGGGGCGTCCAGATTGGCATCCACGCTCAGGTTGACCTGCTTGTTCAGGCGGATCATCTTGGGCTGGCTTTGCGCGATATGGGTTTGCAGCTCGCGCTGTACCTTGCTGGTGAAGTCGCCCACGACCTGGTTCATCAGCTCGCCCATGACGTTACTCACCTCGTCAGAGGTGTAGGAGTTGGCCAGATCGCTCTCTGCCATGCCCATGGAAAGCAGGTAGCTGCGGTACAGCTCCATGGCTGCTTCGGCCGAGAAATTGATGATGATGAGCGCCGAGAAGCCGCCGTCAATCAGCACAAAGCAGCCAATATCAGGCTTGAGACTGGTCTTGGTGATGCGCTGCACCATGCCTGAATACTGAATGGGGCACTGGGTGGCGACCTGCAGCACGCCCGATACGGAGTTGCACAGGGCAATCAGCACATCTTCAGTGCCGTGAATGATGGGGGCGTTGTGTGTACTCATGGCGCAAGTGATTCGATGATGCGTGATTATGTATGCAACACTTTGTCACAGCCAGATATCGCTACGGATTACGGGCGTTCGCACTCTGGTAACGTGCCTGTTTTTGGAAAATCTGAGGTATTCATGCACAGCAAGCTGTGGCGTCTGGCCGCCAGTGCCATCGTGGTGACGAGTCTGACGGCTTGTTCCACCGTCTCCAATATGACGGGCAAGGTCTCCCAGACCTGGGACAAGACCTGGTCCAGCCTCAGCGGTAAGAAGCAGGCTGCGGGTGCAGTTCCACCCAAGGCCGCTGAGCAAGCGCCTTTGCCATCGGGCCTGAAGGTCAGCCGGGAAAGCGGTCGCTGGCAGGGCCTCTATAGCCTGGAAGGCGAGACAGGGCGCTTTCAGGAGTGCGAGTCCGGCCAATTCATTGCCGTGCTGCCCGAGGCCGATAACGTGCTGCTGGAGCAGGCCTACCTGAACACGCGCAGCAACGCTGCCGTGAGCATGCTGGCCGAGGTGCAGGGCCGGGTGGTGGAACGCCCGGTCAGTGACCCGGTGCTGGCCCAGCAAGGTCGCAAGATGCTGGCGCTGCGTGTGGAGCGCTTTGTCAGCCTGTCGAGCCAATCGACTTGCGCCAATGGCAAGTCCAGCTGGTAATCGCACAGAACCCCACCAAAAAGAACCTGCCTTCATGGCCGGTTCTTTTTGATAGCTGTTTGCGCTTTATTGATAAGCGCTTGAGCCCGTTTTAATGCTTATTGATGAGCTGCGGCGCGTGCCAGCGCCAGCCAGCCGTCAAAGGTTTGCTGGTGGGCCTTTATCCAGCCGTCTACATGGCGGCTGACATCGGCTGAGCTGCTCTCGCCCTGACGCATGCGCATGTTCTGGGCGTTGATGTCTTCGATAGGTAGCTGCATCACGGCAAAGAGCTTGGCTGCGGCGGGGTTCTTCTCGGCCCAGGCCTTGTTGGCCAGGATGTATTGCTGGTTGAGCTTGAAACCGTAGTTCTTGCCATTGGACAGCTGGGTTTGGTCCTCGCCTTGTGCGTCGGGGATATTTGGCACTTCCAGCCAGCTCACCTCCTTGCCGGGGCGCAGCACGGTGTTCACCCAGAATGGCGTCCAGACATAGTAAAGAATGGGCTTGCCGCTTTTGTGGCGGGTGATGGTGTCGGCAATCAGGGCCTGATAGTTGCCTTGTTTGTGGGCGATGCTTGACTCCAGATTCAGTCCCTTGAGATGTTTGTTGATGGCCAGCTCGCAGCCCCAGCCGGGGTTGCAGCCCGTCAGGTCGGCCTTGCCGTCACCATCGGTGTCGAACAGCGCAGCCAGCTTTGGGTCCTTGAGCTGCGTGATGCTGGTGATCTGGTATTTCTCTGCCGTGGCCTTGTCGATCAGATAGCCCTGTACGGCATTGCGCGAATAGGTGCCTGCGCGATAGAAGGCTTTGTCGCCGCCGTTGTTTTCATAGAAAGCGCGGTGCAGCGGCATCCAGTGCGTGGCGGTAAACGTCGCATCCCCCTGGGCTACAGCCACATGCTGGGTGCCGTTTTCCAAACTTTTGATGGGTTGCACTTGGTAACCCAGCTTTTCCAGAGCACGCGAAACCAGCTGGGTCTGGAACAACTCCTCATCCACCGTGCCCTTGATGGGTTGTACCGAGACGCCTTTGCCCGGAAGGTCGCCTGCAGCCGTCTGCGCCTGTGCGGCGCCAAAGGCCAGCAGCGCGGCGGCGGCGATGAGGCCGAGTCTGGGCTGGCGCTGCTGATGTGGGTGGAAGTGGTTTGCCAAAGTGATGCGGTTCATAGATTGCTCCTTGGATGCTGGGTGCCTACCCCTGAATCGGCGTGGAAAAGCGGAAGAGACAAAGAAAAACGGCGCCCGAAATAGCTTCGGTGCGCCGTTGCGAAAATCAGGACTTCTGAGCTGCGGCCTTGGCCTGGGTAATCCAGCCGTCAAAGGTCTTCTGGTGGGCCTTGATCCAGCTGTCCACATGGCGGTTGATGTCGGCGGGCTTGCTCTCTCCATCGTTGAGCAGGCGGTTCTGCTGGCTGATGTCATTGAGGGGGAGCTGCATGATTTCGAACAGTTTGCCTGCAGCCGGGTTCTTTTCTACCCAGACCTTGTTCGCCACGATGTACTCGTTATTCAGCGGGAAACCGTAGTTGCGGCCGTTGGGCAGCTTTGTGTCCGTACCCGCCTGCACGCCTGGCATGGAGGAAAACGGCACCTGCAGCCACACGACTTCATGGCCTGGGCGCAGCACATTGCTGAGCCAGTAGGGCGTCCACGCGTAATACAGCACGGGCTTGCCTGCATTGAAGCGCGACAGCGTGTCCGCAATCAGGGCGGGGTAGTTTCCCTGTGTGTAGGTGACGGTATTCTTCAGGCCAAAGGCGTTGATCTGGTGCGCCACTACGGCTTCTCCGCCCCAGCCTGCGTTGGGGCCTATGAGGTCGGCCTTGCCGTCGCCGTTCATGTCAAACAGCGCAGCCAGTTTGGGGTCTTTGAGTTGGTCGATGTGCGTGATCTTGTAGGCGTCAGCAGTCTTTTTGTCGATCACGTAGCCTTGGGCTGCACCTGCAGAGTACACGCCTTTGCGCGATAACTTGGCATCGCCACCAGCTTGCTTGTAGAACTCGGCATGGTGCGGATTCCAGTGGTTGGCCATGAAGGTGGCATCGCCATTGGCAACGGCCAAATGGATCAGCGGGTAGTCCAGCTCTTCCCAGGGCTTGACGGTGTAGCCCAGTTGCTGGAGCGCCTTCATCACCAGCAGGGTCTGAAAATTCTCTTCAGCCAGCGCACTTTTGACGGGCAGTACCGTAATGCCCTTGCCCGGCAGTGCTGCCCCTGGTGAATTCTGACTTGCCGCCCAGCTGCTTGTGGGGCCCAGGCCAAGTACGGCGGTGGCTGCTGCGGCCAGGAGCCACTGGCGTTTGGCGAGCTGGGGCGATGTCATGCTTTGCATTGTCTTCATCATTGTTGTTATTTCTCCTTGCAGTTGCTGGGCTGGTTGGCCCGAAAAAAACGGCGGCCGCCAAAGCGGTCGCCGTCATCTGTCTGGTCTGGGTTGATCAGGGCTTTTTGGCGGCGGCCAGGGCCTGGCTGATCCAGCCATCAAATGTCTTTTGATGGGCCTTGATCCAGCTGTTGGTGTGGCGCTCTATGTCCGACTGCTTGTTCTGCCCCTGGCTCATCATGAAGTTCTGGGCGTTGATATCGCCTACGGGCAGCGTGATGACTTCAAACAGTTTGGCGGCGGCAGGGTTATGCTCGGCCCAGGTTTTGTTGGCCACGATTTGCTGGCTGTTGGCGATGAAACCGTAGTTTTTGCCGTTGGCCAGCTTGGTGTCCGTGCCCGACTGTTCCCCGGGCAGGGCGGAGAACGGAACCTCCAGCCACACCACCTCCTTGCCGGGTTTGAGTACATTGCTCACCCAGTAAGGCGTCCAGGTGTAGTAAAGAATGGGCTTGCCCGCCTGGTAACGGGTAATGGTGTCCGCCATCAGCGCCGAGTAAGTGCCTTGCTTGTGCGTGACGGTATCGCGCAGCTTGTAGGCAGTGAGCTGGTGTTCAATCATGGCTTCACAGCCCCAGCCGGGGGTGCAGCCGGTCAGGTCGGCCTTGCCATCGCCGTCGGTGTCAAACAGCTTGGCAATCTCAGGCTTTTGCAACTGCCCCAGGTTGGTGATGCCATAGGCCTGCGCCGTCTTTTTGTCGATCAGGTAGCCCTGCGCTGCATTGGCTGAGAAAACGCCCTTGCGGTAGAGCTTGGCATCGCCGCCCGCGTTCTTGTAATAGTCAGCGTGCAGCGGGTTCCAGTGGTTGGCCATGAAAGTCGCATCCCCATTCGCCAGCGCAATATGGGCCGTTGGGTACTCCACCTCTTTCATGGGCTGCACTTCGTAGCCCAGCTTTTCCAGAGCCTTCATGACCAGCTGGGTCTGGAAGCTTTCCTCGGCGATCGAGCTTTTGAGCGGGTGTACTTTCACGCCCTTGCCGGGAAGGTCGTTAGCGGCAAAGGCGTTTGTGCCCGCGAGCGCCATGGTGGCTGCGGCCGTGCTGGCAAGCAGCCAGTGGCCGAGGTTCTGGCGCATGCGGGGGGCGTTGTGAGTCATGTTCATAGGTCCTCCTCGTTTTTCGGGTTCAAACCGCAGCGGGCTTGGCAGGTTCACCGCTGCGCTGCGGCGCGGGGGCGGCTTGAGGCTTTTTCAGCAGACGTACAACAACCCCGGCGGGGCCAGTCGCCCACCAGCGGGCACTGCCGCGCTTGGGCTCGCCCATGGCTTGCGTGATACGGTCGAGCACAATGGCCAGCAGCACAATGCCCAGACCGCCCACCGTGGCCAGCCCCATATCCAGGCGACCAATGCCGCGCAGCACCATCTGGCCCAGACCGCCCACGGCAATCATGGAGGCGATGACGACCATGGACAGCGACAGCATCAGCGCCTGATTGATACCCGCCATGATGGAGGGCATGGACAGTGGCAGTTGCACCTTCCACAGCAACTGTGCGGGCGATGCGCCATAGGCGCGGCTGGCTTCAATCAGGTCGGGGCGTACCTGACGAATACCCAGATTCGTCAGGCGAATCAGCGGTGGCAAAGCAAACACAATGGTCACGATGACGCCGGGGACGTTGCCAATGCCAAACAGCATGACCACGGGCACCAGATAGACAAAAGCGGGCGTGGTCTGCATGGCGTCCAGCAGCGGGCGTGTCCAGCGCTGGGCACGGTCGCTGCTGGCCAGGAAAATACCTGAGGGCAGGCCGATCACGATGCAGAAGAACAGCGAGGTCAGCACCAGCGCCAGAGTGACCATGGCCTCAGGCCAGATGCCTAGCACCGCCACGCCCAGCAGGGACAGTGCCGCGCCGATGGCCAGCTTGCGGCCCGCAAACTGCCAGGCCAGCAAGGCAATCAGCAGCACCAGCACAGGCATGGGAATGGTCTGCAGCACATCGGTCACGCCGTTGAGCGTGGCATCGATTGGCGTGCGCACAGCCTGGAAGAAGGGGCGGAAATGATCGACAACCCAGGCCAGGCCGTTGTTGATGGAGTCCTGCACGGGCAGGCCTTCGGTGGTGATCTGGTGCCAGAGCTGACCGATACCGCCGTCATGTTCGGGAATGTCGGTGGGAGAGGGGGCGCTGAGCCAGTCGGTACTGCTGACCTGGTCAGCCGCATCGCCGCTGTTCCAGGCGTCGCTGCCACTGGCTGGGACGGGCTCTGCATAGGAGGCCGCCCAAGGGTCGGCATCTGCAGCACTTTGAGCAGCGGTGCCGCTCGCCGGCTCGGCTGAGGGAGCCGAGGCTGCGGCCCAGGGATCATTAAACGCAGCGCTGGCTGCGGTGCCGTCGGTGGTTGGGTTGTTCAGTGTGTTGTCGTTCAAATCGGCTCCCTCCTCTTATTGCGCTGCATGCAGGGCAGCTTGCTTGTTCGGTGTGGACTGGAAATGCGTATCCAGCTTGACGGGCGGAATTTCCTGCTGGGGCGGCGGCACGGGCGGGGTGGCGCGGTCCAGGAATTTCAGCATGGTGGTGCGGCTGATGACACCCAGGTATTTGCCGTCTTCGTCGACCACCGGCAGCGGGAAGGGTGGTGCGGCCACGGCGCCAAACAGCTCGGCCACTGGCGTGTTGCTGGCAATGGCTTGTACATCGGGGATGAAGGCATGCTTGAGTCCCAGCATTCCTTCATGGCCGTGCAGCGCATCGCGCAGCGATTGCGAGGACACGACCCCCAGAAAACGCTTGCGGGCGCTGAGCACATAGGCATGGTCGCGGTCAGAATCTTCCAGCAGGCGCAGTGCGGCGCGGCAGCCGCGGTCGCTGTGCTCCGAAATCACGGTCAGCGCCTGACGGGCGATGTCGGAAGCCTTGAACACGGCCGCAGCATCCACGCCCTGGATAAAGGTGCGCACATAGTCGTTGGCCGGGTTGCGCAGGATTTCATCAGGTGTGCCGACCTGTTGCACCATGCCGTCCTTCATGATGGCAATGCGGTCACCGATGCGCATGGCCTCGTCCAGATCGTGGGAGATGAAGACGATGGTGCGGCGCTTGATTTCTTGCAGGCGCAGCAGCTCTGACTGCATCTCGGTGCGGATGATGGGGTCGAGTGCCGAGAAGGCCTCATCCATTAGCAGGATGGAGGGGTCGGATGCGAGTGCACGGGCCAGGCCCACGCGCTGCTGCATGCCACCGGACAGTTCGTCGGGGTAGCTTGCGCCCCAGCCGCCCAGGCCCACTTGCTCCAGTGCATCCTGCGCCTGCTTCTGGCGTGTGGCGCGGTCCACGCCTGCCAGCTCAAGGCCAAAGGCCGTGTTGTCCAGCACCGTCAGATGGGGCATCAGCGCAAATGACTGAAACACCATGGAGATGTCTTTGCGGCGCAGAGCGCGCAGCTCTTTGTCGCTGAGTTCGTTGATGTCCTGACCGTCCACCAGAATGCGGCCGCTGGTGGGCTCGATCAGACGGTTGAGCATGCGCACCAGCGTGGACTTGCCCGAACCCGACAGGCCCATGACAACAAAAATTTCACCAGCTTCGATGGTGAAGTGGGCGTCGAATACGCCGATGGATTGCCCGGTCTGGGCAAGAATTTCTTGCTTGCTCAGGCCTTGTTTCACGAGGTTGAGCGCGGTTTTCGAATCGTTGCCGAAGACCTTGAAGACATGATCAATAGCGATTTGCTTGGCCACTGTGGCGTTCTCCTTTGGGTGAGATGGAACACAGTCCAGCGCCCACAACCGGCAATGCCGGTAGGCGCTGGCGCACAAGCCAAAAATGAGCCCTGATGCTGCCGCTCAGCCCGGCCTTGTGGGCAGGACTGCGCGATGCAGATGGCGCCATGGCGGCGCCGGGATTCAGCCCGGATGGCACAAGCGAGGTGTGCGCAAGAGCTGTCAAATGTGAAGAAGCGGGTGGCTGGCACCAGGGGTACCGACTGGCACGCCCATGCGCTTCTTCTTGTCAGGCTAGCTTCCGGTGCTTTAGACCGGGAGAAGCCCCCATGCATCAGGGCCGTGTTTCGGCCCGGTTGACGGGGCTGCGCCAAAGGAGCGAGAAGCTCCTGTGATTGACACAACGATCCGCCGGGAGTGAGTCAGCCGCGTTCAAAAAATACGGTGACGACCTGCGCGGCAGGTTGTAAATGACTTTTTAATATATCGAATTGAGTTTTATGCGTCAAATCGAACTGTAAGCATTGGGCGCTCAGCAGTCATGAAACAATGGGCTTGAAACATTTACATACCCTAAAAACAGAGCAATAAGTGATTGATAGATAAGGGGTTTCTGCTGATTAATGGCTTTTTTTTACCGGTTGTCAGCTTTTGATGACTTTTGCTGGGTTAAGGGGTAAGAAAAAGCCCCGTCATGGCGAACCATGCGGGGCTTTTCAGGAATGTGGCTGGAAAGTGCCAGGACTTAGTGTTGGTGGGCGCTTTGCGTCAGCTTGTCTGTCAGCGCAATGGCCAGTGCACTGAGCAGGAAGACCACGTGGATGATGGTCTGCCACATCAGCACCTGCACCTCGTAGCTGCCCGCGTTGATGAAGCTCTTGAGCAGGTGGATGGAGCTGATGCCGATGATGGACAGCGCCAGCTTGACCTTGAGCACCGAGGCGTTCACATGGCTCAGCCACTCGGGTTGGTCGGGGTGAGACTCAAGGCCCATGCGGCTGACAAAGGTTTCGTAGCCACCCACGATGACCATGATCAGCAGGTTGGAGATCATCACCACGTCGATCAGCGCCAGCACCACGAGCATGATGATGGTCTCGTTGAGATGGGTGATCTGTACATCGCTCTTATAGCCAATGTTGGTGATCAGGGCCTGCAGGGCTTCTTTGTTGCCGAAGACGGCCTCGACCAGATGCCATAGCTCCAGCAGAAAGTGCCAGACATAGACGCCCTGCGCTGCAATCAGCCCCAGATAGAGGGGCAGCTGCAGCCAGCGGCTGGCAAAGATCAGGGAGGGCAGGGGCCGCAGCGCAGCCGGAGCTTGATAGCTCGCCTTAGGCGATTTGGAGGATGAGGTGCCTGCTTCGTCGGAGTGGATGCGGCTCATGATGTGTGTGCGGGTCCGGCCTGTGAGGCCGTTGAAGGAGGAGGGCGATGGGGCGCGCCACCTTGAAAGACTGGTTTTGATGGGGCCGCGTCCCGGACTGGCTGTGCCGATGAGGTCATGCAGCGCCTTGCGCGGACCCCGCTGGCAGCAGGTGCGCGATTCTAAGGGTTTGTTCTGAGGTGTTTTGACAAAATTGCAAGCAAATCAAGACTGTATGTGCACTTGCTGCTGCAAAAATGGGAGTGAATCGCGGCTTTGCTGGCGCAGAAAATCTGGATGCTCATTTCAGTCAGTGGCATGTAAGACCGAGCCTTGACAGTACACCCACAATAATTTCATTGCTTATGCATCAGGAGACAAAACGATGAGCACAGCGACATCACCCATCGAATCCGTACTGGTGGAGAACCGCGTATTTCCGCCCCCTGCGGACTTTGCTGCCAAGGCCCGTATCTCGGGCATGGCCCAGTACCAGGCCCTGTGCGATGAGGCCGAGCGTGACTACGAGGGTTACTGGGCGCGACTGGCCCGCGAGAACGTGCAATGGACCAAGCCTTTCACGCAGGTGCTCGACCAGAGCAACCCGCCGTTCTATAAATGGTTTGCCGACGGTGAGCTGAACGCCAGCGCCAACTGTCTGGACAAGCACATGGGTACGCCCGTGGAGAACAAGACGGCCATCATCTTTGAAGCCGATGGCGGCGAAGTCACCAAGGTCACTTACAAAGAGTTGCTGGCCCGCGTCAGCCAGTTCGCCAACGCCCTCAAGGCGCGCGGCGTGCAAAAGGGTGATCGCGTGCTGATCTACATGCCCATGACCATTGAGGGCGTGGTGGCTATGCAGGCCTGCGCGCGCATTGGCGCCACGCATTCGGTGGTGTTTGGCGGCTTCTCGGCTAAAGCCGTGCAGGAGCGCATTGTGGACGTGGGCGCCACAGCCGTCATCACCGCCAACTACCAGATGCGCGGCGGTAAGGAGCTGCCGCTCAAAGCCATCGTGGATGACGCCATTGCGCTGGGCAGCTGCGAAGCCATCAAGACCATCTTCGTTTACGAGCGCACCGCCACGGCCTGCAATATGGTCGAAGGCCGTGATCTGAGCTTTGCCCAGGCGCTGGCCGGGCAGGCCACCGAATGCGAGGCGGTGCCTGTCAATGCCGAGCACCCTTTGTTCATCCTCTACACCAGCGGCTCCACCGGCAAGCCCAAGGGCGTGCAGCATGCCACCGGCGGCTATGTGCTGTGGGCCAAACAGACGTTTGAGTGGACGTTCGATGCCAAGGACAGCGATGTCTTCTGGTGCACTGCTGACATCGGCTGGATCACCGGTCACAGCTACGTGGCCTACGGCCCGCTGGCCGCAGGTGCGACGCAGATTGTGTTTGAAGGCGTGCCCACCTTCCCCAATGCGGGCCGCTTCTGGCAGATGATTGAGCGCCACAAATGCTCCATCTTCTACACCGCGCCCACGGCCATTCGCTCGCTGATCAAGGCTGCCGAGTCCGATGAGAGCGTGCATCCCAAGAACTGGGATCTGAGCAGCCTGCGCCTGCTGGGTTCGGTGGGTGAGCCCATCAATCCTGAAGCCTGGATGTGGTACTACAAGAACATCGGCAAGGAGAAATGCCCCATCGTGGACACCTTCTGGCAGACCGAAAACGGCGGTCACATGATCACGCCGCTGCCCGGTGCCACGCCGCTGGTGCCCGGCTCCTGCACCCTGCCCTTGCCTGGCATCGCGGCGGCCATTGTGGATGAGGCCGGCAACGAAATCCCCAATGGCTCGGGCGGCATTCTGGTGGTGAAAAAGCCCTGGCCGTCGATGATTCGCAATATTTGGGGGGACCCCGAACGCTTCAAGAAGAGCTACTTCCCTGAAGAACTCAAGGGCTATTACCTCGCCGGCGATGGTGCGGTGCGCAGCGAAGACCGTGGCTACTTCCGCATCACCGGCCGTATTGATGACGTGCTCAATGTCTCGGGTCACCGCATGGGCACTATGGAAATTGAGTCAGCATTGGTCGCCAAGACCGACCTGGTGGCTGAGGCGGCCGTGGTGGGCCGCCCCGACGATCTGACCGGTGAAGCCATCTGCGCCTTTGTGGTGCTCAAGCGCGGCAAACCCACGGGCGAAGAGGCCAAGCAGATTGCTGCCGAGCTGCGCAACTGGGTGGCCAAGGAGATCGGCCCCATCGCCAAGCCCAAGGACATTCGCTTTGGCGACAACCTGCCCAAGACTCGCAGCGGCAAGATCATGCGCCGCCTGCTGCGTTCGCTGGCCAAGGGTGAGGCGATTACGCAGGACACGAGTACTTTGGAGAACCCCGCCATCCTGGATCAGCTGTCCGAGGTCAATTGATCTGACTGCCCGATAATGACAAAGCCGCTGCTCACAGCGGCTTTGTCATTTCTGGCTCCGGCTGACTTGGCAGCGTGTGTTCTTGGGTTAAAACAAGGCATCTCAGAGACAAGGAGAAGATCATGAACTTTCGCACCATTTGCATCGCCATCATCGTGGCGCTGATCGCCGTGCTGGCGGCCTTTAACTGGACGGCACTTTCAGCCCCTAGCGCGGTATCGCTGGGCGTGACGACGATTGAGGCCCCGCTGGGCTTGCTGATGCTGGCGCTGACCATCCTGCTCAGCGTTTTTTTCATCGCCTATGTGCTGTGGATGCAGGGCTCGGTGCTGATGGAAGCGCGTCGCCACGCCAAGGAAATGCAGAGCCAGCGCGATCTGGCGGACAAGGCCGAGGCATCGCGCTTTACCGAGCTGCGCGGTGTGCTGGAAGCGCTGCATGCCAAGGATAAAGAGGCGTTGATGGCTCGCCTGGATGTGCTGGAAGCCCATCTGGTGCAGCGCGCTCAGGAGTCGGACAACAGCACGGCGGCTTATGTGGGGCAGCTGGAGCAGCAACTGCAAAATATCAACCGCCTTTGATTCAAGATTGATAGCTGATGTCGCTTGATTAGCAAGCGCTAGAGGCTAAAAAGGCATAAAAAAAGCCGCTGCAGTGCAGCGGCTTTTTTGTGGGGCGACCTGAATTACTTCTTGTCGTTGCCCAGCTGGGGCAGGGCGCTTGCGCTGCTCACGCTCAGCAGGCCGGCCTGCGAGTAGATGGCCAGCTTGGCGCGGGTGTCGATCAGGTCCAGGTTGCGCATGGTCAGCTGACCGATACGGTCGATGGGGCTGAAAGGCGCGTCTTCGACCTTTTCCATGGACAGACGCTCGGGAGCGTAAGTCAGGTTGGGCGACTCGGTGTTCAGGATGGAGTAGTCGTTGCCGCGGCGCAGTTCCAGCGTCACGGTGCCGGTCACGGCGCGGGCCACCCAGCGCTGCGAGGATTCGCGCAGCATGATGGCTTGTGGGTCAAACCAGCGGCCTTGGTACAGCAGACGGCCCAGACGCAGGCCGTTGATGCGGTACTGCTCAATGGTGTCTTCGTTGTGGATGCCGGTCACCAGACGTTCGTAGGCAATGTGCAGCAGGGCCATGCCCGGGGCTTCGTAGATGCCGCGGCTCTTGGCTTCGATGATGCGGTTTTCGATCTGGTCGCTCATGCCCAGACCGTGGCGGCCACCGATGCGGTTCAATTCGAGGAAGACTTCGACAGCGTCGGTGTATTCCTTGCCGTTGATGGCCACGGGGCGGCCTTCGTCGAACGTGATGGAGACTTCTTCCGCCTTGACTTCGACTTCAGGCTTCCAGAAAGCCACGCCCATGATGGGGTTCACGATGCGGATGCCGGAGTTCAGGAATTCCAGATCCTTGGCTTCGTGGGTTGCGCCCAGCATGTTGGAGTCGGTGGAGTAGGCCTTTTCAGCCGACATCTTGTAGCCGAAACCTTCTTGGGTCATGAAGGCCGACATTTCAGCGCGGCCGCCCAGCTCATCGATGAAGGTGCTGTCCAGCCAGGGCTTGTAGATCTTCAGATCTGGGTTTGTGAGCAGACCGTAGCGGTAGAAACGCTCAATGTCGTTGCCCTTGAAGGTCGAGCCATCACCCCAGATGTTGACGTCGTCTTCCTTCATGGCGGCCACCAGCATGGTGCCGGTCACAGCACGGCCCAGGGGGGTTGTGTTGAAGTAGGTGATGCCACCGGTGGAGATGTGGAAGGCACCGGACTGAATGGCGGCAATGCCTTCGTTGGCCAGCTGAGGGCGGCAGTCGATCAGGCGGGCCTTTTCAGCGCCGTATTCCATCGCCTTGCGAGGGATTTCGTCGTAATCGGCTTCGTCGGGCTGGCCCAGGTTGGCGGTGTAAGCGTAGGGCACAGCGCCCTTGTTCTTCATCCAGCGCAGAGCGGCGGAGGTGTCCAGACCGCCGGAGAAGGCGATGCCGACCTTCTGGCCGACGGGAACATTTTGCAGAATGGTTTCCATGAGATTTCTCTTCAAAGTGATAGCTGCAAGCGCTTGATGAATAAGCGTTTGGGGCTGAAAAGGCTTGAAATTTCTATGCCTGTATCAGGCACTGCTCCAACGCGGGTTAAGCGTAATGGCAGATGTAGTGATAGGCCTCGGTCACGCGAATGTCGAACTTGGAATTCGCGGGGATATGGAAGCTTTCACCTGCTTCAGACTTCTTCCACTCATCGCTGCCGTCGAGCTTGTACTCGCAGGCGCCGCCCACGCATTCCATGATTTCTGCGGCAGCGGTGCCAAAAGTCAAGGTCGCGGGCAGAACCACGCCGACCGACTTCTTGGTGCCGTCAGCCAGAGTGAAGCTGTGGCTGACGCACTTGCCGTCAAAGTAAACATTGGCCTTGGTGGTGAGGCTGACGTGGTCGATGGATGCAGTGGTCATGGAAGAAGTACGCTGAGCGTGGTCGAAGGTCAAAACCTCTGATTTTAGGCCACGAGATTTGTACCTGTGGGAATGCTTGGCAAAGGCAGGAAAAACAAGAGCCCCGTAGTGGGGCTCTTGCTCAGTTGATGGCGACCGATTGGGCGCAGATCAGCGGCGCCAGCCGTGACCACCTCCATGGCCATGGTTGGGGCGGTAACCACCGCCGTAACCCCGGTAATAGTGATTGGGGCGCGTGGCGTAGTAGGCTCCGGCACCGATGACCGCACCCAGCAACAGGGGGCCGACATAGTCCGGTGCTGAATAGGTGGAGCCCGTCGAATACGTGGGCGCTACCGGCTGAGTTGCGTAATAACCGTTTGGGTAATCGCTGGGATAGCCCGCCTGGTAGTTGCCCTGACTGTTTTGTGGGTAGCTGGTCGAGTAAGCACCTTGCACCGGCACCTGATTGCTGTAGTAGCCGTTGTTGCCGTAAGTGCTGTTGTTGGCGGCAGGCTGCACATTCAGTGCGATCCACTTGCCGGGCAGATCGGTTGTCTGTGTGGTGTAGCTGCGACCGTTGTACTCATAGGTTACGTTGTAGCCTATGGTGCGGTTTTGGTAGAAGGTCTGCGTGCTGCACTGGCGCACAGTCTGGTACTGGGCTGGGCCAGTGGCTTCGACCTGATTGCCCAGCATGGCGCCGCCAATCAGGCCCGCACCTGTGGCTGCGGCGCGCCCGCCGCCGCCGCCAATGGCATTGCCCAGCAGACCGCCTGCAATGGCTCCAACCACCGCGCCCGCGCCGCTTGGACGGGGGGCGACCGCTACTTGCTGGTCGTTGCACACTTGCTGAGGCACGGCAACTTGCTGCGTGATAGGGGTGGAAGACAGCACGCGGCCTTGCTCCTGTGCAAATGCACCGGTCGCTGCTGCGGCTGTGAAAGTCAAAACTGCCAGAGTTTTCATGAACATCTCTCCTGTCTCTGAAGCTATAACGCGCCAGATCACGAAAAAGTTTATGGGATCTGCGTGAATTCGATAACTCTGCAGGGTAAAACTAGGTAAAGCAATGTGTGAATGTGAGTATTTGCTTATTGCCTGATGAAGGTCTGCCATTCATCAGCCTTGAATCCGATCGTGATTTTCCCGTCAGCCCATTCCACCACGGGGCGTTTGATCGTACTGGCATGTTCCTGCATTACGGCGGCTGCGCTGACGGCATCGACTGCGCTGGCTTTGGTGTCTTCATCGAGCTTGCGCCAGGTAGTGCCCTGGCGGTTGAGCAGTTTTTCCCAGCCCACGGCCTGCATCCAGTCGGGCAGGCGCTCGGCGGGAACGCCTTGTTTTTTGAAATCGTGAAACTGGTAAGTGATGCCTTGCTCACTCAGCCAGGTGCGAGCCTTCTTGACGGTATCGCAGTTAGGGATGCCATAGACGGTGGTGATCTTGCTCATGCGGTGTCAGTTTCAGTGAAACGGTTGGAGTTGGATGTAACGTATTTGCCATGTGCCAGAGCTCATAGGGCCTCTGGCTGTCGGCGACAATAGCGCCCAGTATGCACACCACATTTCCCACCTTGGATGCATGGCTTGCTTATTGCGAGCGCCTGCATCCCCAGAACATTGCCCTGGGTCTGGATCGCGTGCGTGAAGTCGCACAGCGCATGGGCCTGAAATTCGATTGCCCGGTCATCACCGTGGCTGGCACCAATGGCAAGGGCTCAACTTGCGCCATGCTCGAAGCCGTGGCCCTACAGTCCGGCTACCGCCCTGGTGTCTACACCTCTCCCCATCTGGTTCACTTTGAAGAGCGTTGCCGTATTGGCGGCGAAATCGTCAAAGCCGATGAGTTGCTGCCTCACTTTGAGGCAGTAGAGCAGGCCAGAGTGAAGGGTGGCGAGGAGGTTGCGCTCACTTACTTTGAGTTCACTACCTTGGTCATCATGCATTTGATGAGCCAGTCCAAGCTGGATGTAGCGATTCTGGAAGTCGGTCTGGGCGGTCGTCTTGATGCCACCAATATCGTGGATGCCGACTGCGCCATCATCACCAGCATCGACCTCGACCACATGGACCTGCTGGGTCCGGACCGTGAAAGCATTGGGCGCGAGAAGGCGGGCATCATGCGCGCCGGTCGCCCTGTCATCGTCAGCGACCCTGTGCCTCCGCAAAGCGTGATTGACCACGCTGCTGAAATCGGTGCCGAGCTCTGGCGTTTTGGCAAAGACTTCAATTACGACGGTGACAAGCAGCAATGGGGCTGGGCTGGTCGCACCCGCCGCTATGCGGGTCTGGCTTACCCGGCGCTGCGCGGTGCCAATCAGCTGATGAACGCCTCAGGCGTGTTGGCAGCTTATGAAGCCATTCGCAGCAAGCTGCCCGTGACCGCGCAGGCCGTGCGCACCGGTCTGTCCATGGTGGAGCTGCCCGGTCGCTTCCAGATTATTCCGGGTCAGCCCACGCTGGTGCTGGATGTTGCGCACAACCCGCACTCGGTGGCGGCGCTGACGGCTAATCTGGATGCCATGGGCTACTTTCCGACCACCCATGTCGTGTTCGGTGCCATGGCTGACAAGGATTGGGAGCCCATGCTCACCAAGGTGGGGCCACTGATTGATCGCTGGTACTTCACCGATCTGCCAACGCCGCGTGCAGACTCCGCTGAAGGACTCAAGGCCAAGCTGATGCAGCTGCAGGCCAAGGGTGTGATTCGCAAAGATGTGAGCATGCAAACCTTTTCCAATCCTCAGCAGGCACTGGATGCCGCTGTAGAGGCAAGCGATGCCGCTGATAGAATCGTGGTCTTTGGATCGTTCTTCACCGTAGGCGGAGTGCTGCAGCACGGCACACCTCGTCTGAACGCCAAACACTTGGCTCACTGAGCCTGCGGTCAATCGCCTGGGCTTTATGTCCAGCGGTTGACCTCAACCTGTCCAAATTCATGGCACTTTTCAATTTCCGTTGGACTGGCAAAAAAGATGATGCCGAGTCTGTGGCTGGAGCCAAGCGGCCCAGCCGCCTGGCCCAAGGCGAAAGCGTGGATGACATGCGCCGTCGCGCGCGTCATCGCCTTATCGGTGCTGCTGCGCTGGTGCTGATTGGTGTGGTGGGCTTCCCATTGCTGTTTGATACGCAGCCGCGCCCCATCCCTGTGAATATTCCCATTGAAATTCCTGATCAGGCGAATTCGGCCCCAGAGGTGGTGCCCGGTAATTCGTCTGGTCGCGTTGCCGCCAATGCGTCTTTGGATGATGGCGAGGAAGTTCTGGCTCCATCAAGAGCGGCTGCGCCGGCTCCCTCTGTTGCGTCCGTACCCGTGACTGGCGCCGTTGCAGCAGCGGCGGCTGTTGGAGGGGCTGCAGTTGTTGCTTCTCAGGCCAAGCCTGAACCTAAGCCGCAGCCCAAGCCCGAGCGCAAACCCGAGCCGAAGCCAGAGCCGAAACCTGAACCCAAGCCAGAAAAGCCCAAGGCGGAAGTTAAAAAGCCGGAGTCCGAGGCCAAGAAGCCTGAGCCCAAACCTGAATCCAAGCCTGAGCCAAAGCACAAGCCTGAAAAGGTCGATGAAGCTGCCCGTGCCCGCGCTTTGCTGGAAGGCCGCTCCACACGAGACACAGCTGTAGCCAAGGATAACGCTGCTGGCAATGAGCGCTTTATCGTGCAGATTGGCGCTTTTGCTGAAGTTAGCAAGGCCAATGAGATCAAGGGCAAGCTCGGTAGTGGCGCTTTTACCCAGTCAGTAGATACCAAGGACGGCATGCGCACACGTGTACGCATGGGGCCTTTCAAGAGTCGTGAAGAGGCGGATAAAGCCGCAGCCAGAGCCAAGGGACTGGGCTTTCCAGCGTCGGTGTTTAAGGGATGATTTGAGTTTTTGCGCGCCGTTTTTGACTGATGACCACGCTGGACTGGATTTTTATCGCCGTATTGCTGGGCTCCATGCTGTTGGGTGCCTGGCGTGGCCTGGTCTATGAAGTCCTGTCCTTGCTGGGCTGGGTGGTCGCTTTCATGGTGGCGCGTACCTGGGCGCAAGAAGTTGCAGTTTGGTTGCCGCTGGACGGTTGGGATATGCAGCTGCGCTACGCGGCAGGCTTTGTCTTGTTGCTGGTGGGGGCCATGTTTGCCTGGGGTGTCATCTCCTGGCTGTCCAAGCAATTGATCGAGGCCGTGGGGCTGAGGCCCGTAGACCGTACTCTGGGTGCCTTGTTTGGTGTCTTGCGTGGTGGCGTGCTACTGCTGGTGCTGGCACTGGTCATTCAGTACACCCCGCTGCACAAGGCGCAGTGGTGGCTGGACTCAGCGTTGTCCCCCTGGCTGTCTGCGGCGCTGGGCTGGGTTTTACCAACCTTGCCGCCTGAGTGGGGGCAGTATCTGCCTGGAGTGGCTTCTTGAAGAAGAGTTTTTTGTCGCAATTTACGTGAGTGAAGAGTGGCTAAAGTGTTTGCTGTAAAACGCAGTGAGCGCTGACGTTGATTTGGCTTTGGCGCGATCCGCCATGCCGGATTTCAAAGCGCAGGCTAGCCAATGGGTGGCGAAGCAGGCGAGTGTGGCGAAGAGCAATCTTCGCGAACAGATGGAACGCAACTATGTGTGGAATCGTTGGTGTGGTGAGCACCGCACCCGTGAATCAGCTGATTTATGACGCCTTGCTGCTGCTGCAGCACCGCGGGCAAGATGCAGCCGGCATCGTGACCCAGCAAGAACGCAAGTTCTTCATGCACAAGGCCAAGGGCATGGTGAAGGACGTGTTCCGCACCCGCAATATGCGCGCTCTGCCCGGTGATGTGGGTCTGGGTCAGGTGCGTTACCCCACGGCGGGCAATGCATCCAGCGAAGAGGAGGCTCAGCCCTTCTACGTGAATGCGCCCTTCGGTATTGTCATGGTGCACAACGGCAATCTCACCAATGCCAAGCAACTGCGCCGTGAACTGGCCGATAACGACCACCGTCACACCAACACCGAGAGCGACTCTGAAGTGCTGCTCAATGTGCTGGCGCACGAAATTGGTCGCGCATCCAGCGGTGCTCCGCTGGAAAGCAAAGATATTTTTGAAGCGGTGCGTGCGGTGCACAAGCGCATCAAGGGTTCGTACTCCGTGATCGCTCTGATCGCTGGTTACGGCCTGCTGGCTTTCCGTGACCCCTTCGGTATTCGCCCTCTGTGCATGGGTCGCGGTGCGGATGGCTCCATCATGCTGGCCAGCGAATCCGTCGCACTGGAAGGCACTTCGCAAGTGTTCGAACGCGACATCGCCCCCGGTGAAGCAATTTTTGTGCACAACGATGGTCGTGTTGAAAGTCAGCAATGCTCTGAAAAGAGTCAGCTGAACCCTTGCGTGTTCGAGTATGTGTACCTGGCGCGCCCAGACTCCACCATGGATGGCATCTCGGTTTACCAGGCCCGCCTGAACATGGGTGAGACCTTGGCCAAGCGTGTGGTCTCGATGGTTCCGCCCAATGAAATCGATGCAGTGATTCCTATCCCTGAGTCGAGCCGCCCCAGTGCGATGCAGCTGGCGCAGTTGCTGGGCAAGCCTTACCGCGAAGGTTTTGTGAAGAACCGCTACGTGGGTCGTACCTTCATCATGCCGGGCCAGGGGGCGCGCAAAAAGTCGGTGCGCCAGAAGCTCAATGCCATTGGTAGCGAGTTCAAGGGCCGCAACGTGCTGCTGGTGGATGACTCCATTGTGCGTGGCACGACCTCCAAGGAAATCGTGCAGATGGCACGCGATGCGGGCGCCAACAAGGTGTATCTGGCATCGGCTGCGCCACCCGTGCGTCACCCCAATGTGTACGGCATCGACATGCCTACGCGTTCCGAGCTGGTGGCCCATGGCCGCTCCGTCGAAGAAATTCGCCAAGTCATTGGCTGCGACGCACTGATTTATCAGGACGTGGACGCCATGAAGCAGGCCGTGGGCAAGATCAATGCTCAGGTTGACGGCTTTGAGGCATCTTGCTTTGACGGCATCTACATCACCGGCGATATCTCCGATGAAGAGGTGACGGCATTGAATGAAGGCCGTAACCGTGGCAGCGAAGAGGAAAGTGAAGACACTTCGCGCCTGTCTCTGCCCAATGCGCAAGACAATTGAGCGTGCAATTGCAGAAACAGTGCGCTGAATGACTGAATGAAATGGGTTGCTTAGGCAACCCTTTTCATTCAGGAGGACAATATCGTTGCCATGCGCTTGGCCTGCTCTTGTAAAGTGAGCGTGCTGCGCCTGTCAATAAAGGGCTTGAGTGCAATTTGACTCAAAACTGAAGGCCTGCGCAAGGCGTATTCAAAGACCGGCCTGGCAAGTGCCGCTGGTCAATCTGGTTGAGTAAAACGCTTGGAGGTGATTGACTCCCGCAGCGGTGCTCGTGACCAGTACCAACCATCTGGATTTGACGACTGTGACCAACAAGACATTACCTGAAGGTTTGCATCCTGAAACTTTGGCCGTGCGTGAAGCGGTTGAGCGCAGCCAGTGGGGCGAGCATTGCGAAGCCCTGTACATGACCAGTAGCTTTGTGCAGCCCGACGCAGCGACCGCCGCACGCCGCTTTGCCAACGAAGAGCCCGGTTTTACCTATAGCCGCACCGGCAACCCCACCGTCACCAGCTTTGAAAAGCGACTGGCGGCCATGGAAGGCACGGAGTGCGCGGTTGCCACATCCACTGGCATGTCGGCCATTCTGCTGGTGGCGTTGACGGCGCTCAAGTCGGGCGATCATGTGATCTGCTCGCAATCCATGTTCGGCTCCACCATCAAGCTGCTGGGCACGGAAATGGCACGCTTCGGTGTGGAAACCACCTTTGTATCGCAAACCGATATCGAAGCCTGGAAAGCTGCTGTGAAACCCAACACTCGCATGCTGTTTGCCGAGACGCCCACCAATCCGCTGACCGACCTGTGCGACATTGCTGCGCTGGCCGAAGTGGCTCACGCCAATGGCGCCTTGCTGGCGGTGGACAACAGCTTTGCCACGCCTGTGCTGCAGCAGCCCGTAAAGTTTGGTGCAGACATCATCGTGCATTCGGGCACCAAGTTCCTGGATGGTCAAGGCCGTGTCATGGCCGGTGCAGTCTGCGGCACCATCGCACTGGTGGACAAGGTCATGGGTACTTTCTTGCGCAGCGGCGGTCTGAATATCGCCCCGTACAACGCATGGACGGTGATGAAGGGGTTGGAGACGCTGGCCTTGCGCGTCAAGGCGCAAAGCGCTGCGGCACTGGAATTTGCGACCTGGCTGGAGAAGCACCCCAAGGTCGCCCGCATGTACTACCCCGGTCTCAAGAGTCATCCGCAGCATGAGCTGGCCATGCGCCAGCAAAACGGTATGGGCGGCGCGGTGTTTGCCTTTGATGTGATTGGTGACAACGCCGAGCAGCTGCGTACCAACGCCTTCCATGTGGTGGACAGCACCCGTCTGTGCTCCATCACGGCCAATCTGGGTGATGTGAAGACCACCATCACTCACCCAGCCAGCACCTCGCATGGCCGTTTGACCGAAGCCCAGCGTCAGGCTGCGGGCGTGGGTCAGGGCTTGATTCGTATTTCCGTGGGCTTGGAACACCTTGATGACTTGAAGGCTGACCTTTCCCGTGGGCTAGACACTTTGAAGTGACCCCACCTGAGTCGCTTCGCGGCGAAGCGGCTCTTGCTCGGCATCTCTGGTTGATAGCATGCTCCATTCAGGTAAGGCGCTCTCGACATTTGATTTGCAGCACAAGGATTTTTTGACATGACTACTAACAAAATTCGCACTCGCTTTGCTCCATCGCCTACGGGCTTTATCCACTTGGGCAACATCCGCTCGGCTCTGTACCCCTGGGCCTTTGCTCGCGCCAATGGCGGCGAATTTGTGCTGCGTATTGAAGATACCGATCTGGAGCGCTCTACACAGGCTTCGGTGGATGTGATCATCGAAGGCATGGCGTGGCTCAAGCTTGACCATGACGAAGGTCCGTTCTACCAAATGCAGCGCATGGATCGCTACAAGGCAGTTCTGGCTACGTTGCAAGAAAAGGGCTATGTCTACCCCTGCTATATGAGCATGGAAGAGTTGGATGCCCTGCGTGAAAAGCAGATGGCCGCCAAGGAGAAGCCACGTTACGACGGTACATGGCGCCCAGAGCCCGGCAAGGTGCTGCCCGCGATTCCTGAAGGCGTGAAGCCTGTGCTGCGCTTCAAGACCCCTCAGTCTGGCGTTGTAGCCTGGGAAGACAAGTGCAAGGGCCGTATTGAATTCCAGAACACCGAGCTGGATGATCTGGTGATTGCGCGCCCTGATGGCACGCCTACCTATAACTTCTGCGTCTGCGTGGATGACATGGACATGAGCATTACCCACGTGATTCGTGGCGATGACCATGTGAACAACACGCCTCGCCAGATCCACATCTTTGAAGCTTTGGGCGCCGCTGTTCCCGTTTTTGCCCACCTGCCGACCGTGCTCAACGAGCAGGGTGAGAAGATGAGCAAGCGCAACGGTGCCAAGGCTGTGACCGCCTACCGTGATGAAGGCTATCTGGCTGATGCCATGGTGAACTATCTGGCCCGTCTGGGCTGGAGCCACGGCGATGATGAAATTTTCAGCCGTGCGCAATTCCTGGAGTGGTTCAACCTGGATCACCTAGGTCGCAGCGCTGGTCAGTTTGATGAAGCCAAGCTGCGCTGGGTGAATGCCCAGCACCTGAAGGCTATGGATGACGCTGAGCTGGCTCAGCTGGTCAAGCCTTTTGTCATCAAGGCTGGTGTGACTGAAAGCGTGATGGATGCGGATGATCGTCTGGTGCGCATTACCGCTTTGTTCAAGGATCGCTGCGAAACGCTGGTTGATCTGGCTAACTGGGCCAAGGTTTTCTATGTAGATGGCGTAGAGCGCAATGCAGAAGACTATGCAAAGCATGTGACAGAGGCAGCGAATCCTTTGCTCGATGCGTTTGTGTCTGTTATTGAAGGCGTGGAATGGAGCAAGGAGGCCATTGCGGCGGCCATCAAGGAAATGCTCAAAGCCCAGGGGGTGAAGATGCCTGTGCTGGCCATGCCTGTGCGTGTTTTGACCGTGGGAACGGCCCACACTCCATCGGTCGATGCAGTGCTGGAACTGCTCGGACGTGAAAAAGTTATCGCACGTTTAAAAAATCGCTAAAAACCTGTCTATAATTCGAGGCTCAGCACAACGCAACTAATTAAATGGTTGTGTTGTGAGGAGAAGGAATTTGGGGGGTATAGCTCAGCTGGGAGAGCGCTTG
>NZ_JABBCQ020000008.1 GCF_012844455.2 Comamonas suwonensis
TTGACCCGCGCCAGCGTGCTAACGATGTGCGCGTGCGCATGGTGCACCGCGCCGTGGCCTTTGCCCACGCGCTGCGCGCCCAGTTACGCGGCCTGAAAGAGGATACGGCGGCCCAGCAATGGCTGACCGATGACGAATGGCTGCGTCTGGAGCAATTGCCGCTGGGCCAGCGCACAGATGCAATTGTTCTGGCCATGGGGCAGGACCTGGGGCAATGCCTGAAGGACAAGCGCATCGATCCTTGTCTGGCGGTCTCGGTTGACAGGACACTTAGCGGGTTCACCTCGGCGGCGGCATCTTGCGAGCGCATTCAGAACACGCCAATTCCCTTTTCTTACACCTTGCTGCTGCACCGCACGGCGCATCTTTACTGCTTCTTGCTGCCCTTTGGTCTGGTGGATATCACGGGCTTCATGACGCCGTTTGTGGTGGGCATCGTGGCCTATACCTTCTACGGTCTTGATGCGCTGGGCGATGAGCTGGAAGAGCCTTTTGGCATGGAAAGCAACGATCTGGCGCTGGACTCCATGTGCCGTGGCATTGAGATCAGCCTGAGCCAGTCGCTGGGCGACCCGCAGGTGCCGCCACCCCTCAAGCCGGTGGACTATCTGCTGACCTGAAACCAGCTGTGCTGGAAACAACAAAGCCCTGAACTCATCCTTCAGGGCTTTGTTTTTGATAGCGCTTAGCGCTTGCGCTGCTTAGACAGTGGCGCGATCTTCATCCACGGCTTTTTGCCATGCTTCGTACAGGTCCTCACCGGCATCACGCACGCGGTGGTTGATGACGGGCATCTCGCGCTTGTCTTCAGGACGAGCCAGTTCATCGTAGCCACGGGAGGCGGACAGGTCATAGGGTTCGCCCTCTTCGTTGGAGTAGGCGACAAAGACCTTCTTCACGCCGGCCAGCAGCATGGCCGTGTGGCACATGGTGCAGGGGTAGCCGCTGGCATACATCACCGAGCCGGACAGATCGGTGCTGCCTTGCTCCTTGGCGGCAATACGCAGGGCCTGCATCTCGGCGTGGGCTGAAGGGTCGCACAGCTCATCGACCTGATTGACGGCGCGGGCCAGCACCTGGCCGTCACGCACCAGAACGGCGCCAAAGGGCCAGGTGGCGCGTTCGCGGCCTTTGACATTGCCCATGGCCAGGCGAATGGACTCCAGCAGGTACTTTTCGGTGTCTTGCGTGCTCATGCGTGTCTCCTTGATCTTGTGAATGGCGCAAAGATCATAGGAAGCGCAGGGCTGTGCATAGAGCATGCCAAAAGCAAAACAGCACGCCGTAGCGTGCTGTTGACTTTTGCTTTTATGTTGAATGCCGTTGCCGTAATTTGCTGTGTATTTCTGCCGCTTTTAGGCAAAGACGCCAGCGCTATCTTGCATGTGCGCAGACACGGTGCCCAGGTGGTGCAGGGTGTCGCCGCCCGTCATTTCCATCTGCGTCAGGCGCTTGAAGTAGTGGCTGCCCACATATTCATCGGTCACACCAATGCCGCCATGCAGTTGCACGGACTGCTGGCCCACATAGCGCATGGACTGGCCCAGCTGCACCTTGGCGCGGGCAATGGCCAAATGGCGCTCTTCCGCCGGTGCGCTGAGCTTGAGCGTGCCGTAATAGCTCATGGACCGGGCCAGCTCCAGCTGCATCTTCATGTCGGCCACGCGGTGGCGCAGCGCCTGAAAACTGGAGATGGGCACACCGAACTGCTTGCGCTGGTTCATGTACTCGGTGGTGAGCTTGAGCGTTTGCTCCATCACGCCCACCCCTTCGGCGCACAGGGCGGCGTTGGCCACGTCCTGCGCCAGCGTCAGTGCGGCGAGTCCGTTGCTGGTGATGAGCGTGGCGGGCGCTGCCTTGCAGACCAGATCGGCGGCGCGGGCTTCATCTTGCGTGGCGTAGCCGATGGTGGTGATCCCAGTTGCGTCTTTTTCGACGAGGAAGAGTGCAATTTTGCCGTCCAGCTGGGCAGGCACGATGAAGGCGTCGGCTTTGTCACCGGAAAGAACGATGTTCTTTGTAGCGTCTACCGTATAGCCATTGCCAGTTTTAATTGCCTTTGCATCACAAACATCAATGCGGTAGCGCGCTTTGCGCTCCTGAGATGCGAGCACCACCAGTTTCTCGCCCGCTGCAATCTGGGGCAGCCAGCTTTGCTTGATGGCCTCGCTGCCAAACTGGCTGAGCAGGGCGCTGGCCACAAAAGCCTGCGTCAGCGGCTCCATCACCAGGCCGCGGCCCAGCTCTTCCATCACCACCATCACATCGACTGCGCCCTGACCCAGGCCACCGTATTGCTCGGGCACTGTGAGAGCCGTCAGGCCCAGCTCGGCCAGCTCGTTCCAGACCTCGCGCGAGAAGCCACCTTGTTTGGCAATGCTCTGGCGGCGCTCGAAGGTATAGCCCTTGTCGACCCAGCGGGCCACGGCATCACGCAGTTGTTGCTGGTCGTCGGAAAAATCGAAATCCATATTTGTCTCCTGCTGCCGAAGTGAGTGCGCTTTGCGCACCATCACATTCAGCGAAGCTCTAGCAAGAACCCCCTCCCGGAGGGGGCACGGGGGAGCCGTACGTGCAAAATGCAGACAGTGCTGGGCTTTAGCCCAACACTGTCTGAGCCACGATGTTTCGTTGCACCTCGTTCGAGCCGCCGTAAATGGTCGTCTTGCGCATATTGAAATAGGTGGCGGCCAGAGGTGCGTTGCTGAGCGCGCCGCCGGGGAAGTCGCCCTGGTAGCCTGCCTCCATGGCTTCCTGCACATAGGGCAGGGAGTAGGGGCCGGCGGCCAGCATCATCAGCTCGGAATAGCGCTGCTGAATCTCGCTGCCCTTGATCTTGAGCAGGCCGGCAATGTCCAGTGGATTTTTGCCCGACTTCATGGCCGAGAGTACGCGCAGCACCAGCATCTCCAGCGCGATCACATCAATCTCCAGCAGGGCGATCTGGTCGCGAAAGCGCGTGTCTTCCCACACGCCTTCGGCCTTGGCAATGCGCTTGACGCGCTCCAACTCGCGCTTGGCGCGGTTCACGTCCGCAATATTGGTGCGCTCGTGGCTCAGCAGGTGTTTGGCGTAGGTCCAGCCCTTGTTTTCTTCGCCGATCAGCTGGTCGGCGGGGACTTCCACGTTGTCGAAGAAGACTTCGTTCACTTCATGGCTGCCATCCAGCAGCTTGATGGGCCGAACGGTCACTCCGGGGGATTTCATGTCGATCAGCAAGAAGCTGATGCCGGTCTGGGGCTTGCCCTCGTTGCTGGTGCGCACCAGGCAGAAGATCCACTCGCCATACTGGCCGAGCGTGGTCCAGGTCTTCTGGCCGTTGACGATGTATTTGTCACCCACGCGCTCGGCACGGGTTTTGACGCTGGCCAGGTCAGAGCCGGAGCCGGGCTCGGAGTAGCCCTGGCTCCACCAGGCTTCGCCGCTGGCAATGCCGGGCAGAAAGCGCTTGTGCTGCTCGGGCGTGCCATAGGCCATGATGACGGGGGCCACCATCACCGGGCCAAAGGGAACGATGCGCGGCGTGCAGGCCAGTGCGCATTCTTCCTCGAACAAGTGCTTTTGCACGGCCGACCAGCCGGGGCCGCCAAATTCAGTGGGCCAGCCGTAACCAAGCCAGCCTTTTTTGCCCAGAATTTTGGCCCAGCGCTGCAAGTCGTCACGCGTCAGGTGCAGATCGTTGCGCACTTTGTGCGCAATATCCTCGGGCAGGTTTGCCCGCACCCAGGTGCGGATTTCATCGCGAAAAGCCTGTTCTTCAGGGGTGAATGCCAAGTCCATGCGGTGTCTCCAGAAAATCTGGATGTTTTGTAGCACGCACGTTCTTTTTCTTCCTGTCCGGGTCGTGACAAGGCAGGGTTCCCCCGAGGTTCTTGATCCCCTAGGGCGCTTTGCGCTTTTCCTTAAGGGGATGGCAGCCTTGATGCCCTTGGCGTGGAGGGGGCGTTTTGGGCGGTTGATTGAAATATGCCTCTAGCGCTTATTCATCAAGCGCTAGAAGCTATCAATTTCAATGCGCTGGTTTACTCGGTTGGCGCTGCCTGGATGGCAGGTGGCTCCACGCCCAGTGATTCGCACAGCATCTGCACGGTGGCGCGCAACTGGGCCACTTCCGCTTCCAGCGTATCCACGCGTTGCTGCAGGGCGGATGCATTGCCGCCTGCGCCACCGCTGGCGCTGGCTGCGCTTTGCAGGGCAGCTACATCGACCGGGCCGCAGAGCAGATGGGCCCAGCGCGATTCGCGGGCGCCGGGTGCACGGGGCAGCAGTACGACCAGCGGGCCGCCTTTTTCCTCACTGCGCTCGCGCAGTTCGTCGAGAAAGGCCTCGACTGAGGAAATGTCGGCAAAGCGGTGCCAGCGTTCGGAGTTGATACGCAGCTCGCCCGCCGTCTGGGGGCCGCGCAGCATCAAGAGGGCCAGCAGCACGGCGGATTGGTCGGGCACGCCGATGCCGCGGGGAAAGTTGTGCTCCCAGCGGGTGGATCGGGAGCCGCTGATCTGCACGGCGAGCGTTTTCATGCGCAGGCTGTCCAGCGCTTCCTGGGCTTCGCCTTCGCTGATTTCCATCACCGGGTCGCGGCTGGACTTCTGGTTGCAGCCGGTGATGAGGCTGTTGAGCGTGAGCGGATAGCTGTCCGGCACGGTGCGGGCTTTTTCCATCAGCGTGGCCAGAACGCGGGCCTCAACGGGCGTGAGGGGGATATTGCGTGGGTCAAAAGGCATGTGGTCTCCTCAAAAGTCTGGAACGGCGCAAGGGAACGGCTGCGAGCCACCAAGGGTTAGCCCGTCAATGCGACAATCGCCGCCCATGAAAAACATCGTGATCCTGATCTCGGGCGGCGGCTCGAACATGGCCGCCATTGTGCGTGCTTCCCAGCAGCAGAACTGGGCAAAGCAGTACAACGCCCGGGTCGCGGCCGTGGTCAGCAACAAGGCTGACGCCAAAGGATTGGTCTTTGCGCGCGATAACGGCATTGCCACCGAAGTGCTGGATCACAAGCAGTTTGATAGCCGCGAGGCCTTTGATGTCGAGCTGATGCAGGTGATTGACCGCCATGCACCTGATCTGGTGGTGCTGGCTGGCTTTATGCGTATTCTGACGCCCGGTTTTGTGGCGCACTACGAGGGTCGCCTCATCAACATCCACCCCTCGCTGCTGCCCGCCTTTACGGGCCTGCACACCCATCAGCGCGCCATTGATGCAGGTTGCAAGTTTGCGGGCTGCACTGTGCACCGCGTGACGGCCGAGCTGGATGTGGGCCCGATTCTGGAACAGGCCGTGGTGCCTGTGCTGCCCGGCGATACGGCCGATCTGCTGGCCGCGCGCGTGCTGGTGCAAGAGCACGCTATTTATCCGCGTGCTGTGCTTAATCTGATCAAGGGCTGAATCAGATTGAATAGCTGCTAGCGCTTGTTGAATAAGCGCTAGAGCCTTGTTTTATGAAGATTGTTGCTGATCTTCAGGCAGGCGGCGAAAGCGTGGTTGTTCCATGCCATCAATCACCACGGTTTCATTGAACATGGCAGCGGGGCGCACCCACAAGCCACGCTCGCCATACAGGGCGCGGTACAGCGTCATAGGCTCAAGCGTTTCGCTGTGGCGCACGGTATCAATCACTTCGTAGGGCATGCCTTTGTAATGTTCGTACAGGCCGGGCGGGGTGGTGATGAGGGGCGGCAGGTTGTGGTCGGACATGGTGTTTAAAAAATGAGCGGTTAGAGCATGCTCTAAAAGGGCTAGAGCCTGTTTTTACTATGAATCTTCGCCGACGCATGGGGGCCATAGATTTCTGGCGCAAGCCAAGGCCAGGGTGACAGTGGGACAATTGGGGTTATGCATCCCAAACAGCTTCTCGACGCTTGCGCTGAACTCGTCAAGCGCGCCATGACTTTTGAACACGCGGCCGATTCCGTGGTGTCTTACTTCTTCCGCGAAAACCGTTACCTCGGCCCGCGTGAGCGCGCCACTCTGGCCGAAACCACTTACACCGTGCTGCGCAAGAAGCTGTTGTTTGAAGGCCTGGCACATTCCGGTAGCGGCCCGCGTGAGCGCCGTCTGGCCATTCTCGGCTTTGCTGCTGTCCTGCGTGAGCAGGGCAAGAAGCAAGGCAACGTCAAGAACAAGGACGGCCAGGACAGCGAGACCTTTATCAAGGCTGCGCTGACGCCTCAGGAACTCAAGTGGCTGGACGCTTGCGACAACATCAAGCCTGAAGAGCTCATGGAATCCCACCGCCACAACCTGCCCGAGTGGCTGGTTGAGCCACTCAAGGCACAAGTGGGTGATGAGTTTTGGGCCTTGGCTGCGAGCATGGAAAAGGCCGCGCCACTGGACTTGCGCGTCAACGCCCTGAATGACAAGCCCGCTGAAGTGCGCAAAGAACTGGAAAAAGCGGGCATCAAGGCCAAGCCCACACCGTTCTCGCCACTGGGTCTGCGTGTCGATGGCAAGCCTGCGCTGGCCAAGGTCGATGCCTTCAATCGCGGTGCGATTGAAGTGCAGGACGAAGGCTCGCAACTGCTGGCCCTGATGCTGGATGCCAAGCGCGGCGAGATGGTGGTGGACTTTTGCGCCGGTGCCGGTGGCAAGACGCTGGCCATTGGCGCTTCCATGCGCAATACCGGCCGCCTGTATGCGTTCGACGTCTCGGGCCATCGCTTGGATGCACTCAAGCCACGTCTGGCGCGCTCGGGTCTGTCCAATGTGCACCCCGCAGCCATTGCCCATGAGCGTGATGAACGTGTCAAGCGCCTGGCTGGCAAGATTGACCGCGTGCTGGTGGATGCGCCTTGCTCGGGTTTGGGGACCTTGCGTCGCAACCCCGATCTGAAGTGGCGCCAAAGCCCCAAGGCGGTGGAAGAGCTGACCGTCAAACAAGCCGCGATTCTGGAAAGCAGCGCCCGTCTGGTCAAGGCCGGTGGCCGCCTGATCTACGCGACTTGCTCCATCCTGCCGCAGGAAAACGAAGCCATTGCCGAAGCCTTCAGCGCGGCTCACCCCGAGTTTGAACCGCTGAATGCTGCTGATGTGCTGGAGCAGATCAAGGTTGTTGATGGCGAAAAGTTGTGCAGCGGTGGTGAGGATGGCAAGCTGTACCTGCGTCTGTGGCCGCACCAGCACGAAACTGACGGATTTTTCGCCGCTGCTTGGGTGAAGAAGGCGTAACTTCCGTGCAAATCCGGTATCAGCTGTCAGGGTATCAGCAGTAGGCTTGTAAGCAGCTCACCTAAAATTGCACGACCGTGCTTTATGAGGTGAGGCATGGTTTTTTGCCAAAGGCTTTGTTATTTATGTCGCTGGATATTGGCTTGCTCTGGAATGCAGTCGTGGAATGGATGGCCAACGGTCTGTGGGATCTGTCATGGTGGCAGTTGCTGCTGTACACCTTGGTCACCACCCATTTCACGATTGCGGGTGTCACGATTTTTCTGCACCGCAGTCAGGCGCACCGGGCTCTGGATCTGGGGCCTGTACCTTCTCATTTCTTCCGTTTCTGGCTGTGGCTGGGTACGGGTATGGTGACCAAGGAATGGGTTGCCATTCACCGCAAGCACCACGCCAAGTGCGAAACCGTTGACGACCCTCACAGCCCGCAGACGCGTGGCCTGAGCAAAGTCATGCGCGAAGGCGCTGAGCTGTATCGCAGCGAAGCCAAGAATACGGAAACGATCAAGAAGTTCGGCCACGGCACGCCCGATGACTGGCTGGAGCGCAATCTGTACGCCAAACATTCGGTCTGGGGTCCCACGCTGATGTTGATCCTCAATGTGGCGCTGTTCGGCGTCATTGGCATGAGCATCTGGGCTATGCAGATGGTCTGGATTCCCTTCTGGGCCGCTGGCGTGGTCAATGGCATAGGCCATTTCTGGGGCTATCGCAATTACGAGGCAATGGACGCCTCCACCAACCTGTCGCCCTGGGGCATCATCATTGGTGGCGAAGAGCTGCACAACAACCACCATACCTACCCAACGTCGGCCAAGTTTTCCGTCAAGCCCTACGAGTTTGATATTGGCTGGCTCTATATCAGCATCCTGCAAAAGCTGGGCTGGGCCAAGGTCAAGAAGACGCCGCCGCGCCTGCGCATGGGGGCGGTCAAGCCGGTCGCTGATGAGCTGACGCTGGAAGCCATCATCGCCAATCGCTACGAAGTCATGGCCCGCTATGCGCGCGGCGTGCGTTCTGCTGTTCAGCAAGAGCTGGACTTGCTCAAGCAGAAGCAGGCGCAAAAATCAGATGTGTCTTTGCTCAAGGGCGTTCAGCGCTGGCTGCACCGCGATGCAGAAAAAGTGCCCGAGCGCGCACAAGGCCAGCTGGCGCAGGCGCGGGCTGCCCACCCGGTGATTGATCAGATGCTGACCATGCGTGAAGAGCTGCGCCAGCTGTGGCTGAATACCACGCTGAGCCGCGAACAACTGACCAATCAGCTGCAGGCCTGGTGCTTGCGCGCCGAGGCCAGTGGTATTGCTGCGCTCAAAGACTTCTCGGTCAAGCTGCGCGCTGCCCGCGCCTGAAGCTGCTCCATCTGAGACTGCGCAAGCTCAGTACCCTTCGCCAGGTTTTGGCCGGTGTGTCGTTCATGCCCTGAGGCGGCTCATTTTTGACAAGCTGTACTGCTTTTTCGATGGAGGTAGTACAGCTTTGCTGCATCTGGGGTTGATGAACCTGAACCAGTGCATGGCCTGCTTGCCGGGTACTCAGTTGTACCCAGGTGTTTGAGGGTGAGCGCCAGCTCTGGCCTGTGTGCAGTACCATGAGCTGGCCGAAATGGTTGTCGGTAAAGCTCAAGGGGCCGATCATCAGGTGTAACGCTCCTTGCTGGCAGAACAGTTCGTGACCTTGCGGCAGATGCAGTGACAAGGCCTGACCAGTGCGAAGCTGGTACTGTGAGTGTGTGCTTTGAGGGCAATGCATGGGATCCTGCTCAGAAGTGTTCTAGGCCTCAAGCGTAGTTTTGACGCGAATTTCGCAACAGGTACAGCGCAGCTATTGCCAAGGCGTATCAGTACAGATCGACGCTGCTCTGTTTTGCCTGGTTTGCTATGAATCTGTATCTGTTGCAGAACAGGTCTTGCTGGCATGATGCAGGCCCAGCAGCTCACACCGTCACCATGCTGATTCCCGCCACTCTTGATTCGTCATCCGCCAGTAGTCAGGCCAATAGCCCGGTATTGCCGCTCTACCAGCGGCTGGCTGCCAACTACAGCACAGCCATGGCGCTGGGAACCTTGAAACCCGGCGAGCGCATGCCCTCGGTGCGAGAGCTGATGGTGCGGCATCAGGTCAGTCTGTCCACGGCTTTGCAGGTGCTGCGCTATCTGGAGGAGAGCGGCTATCTGGACGCTCGGCCTCGCGTGGGCTATTTCGTGCGCGAAACGGGTGCTGTTTCCGCACTGCCTCTGACCAGCGAGCCAGATCTGAGCCAGCCCGTACAGCCCAACCCCTATGCGCATTTTGTGGGCATCAACGAACATATTTCGCTGCTGCTGGAGCGTGGGCGTCAGGCCGATGTGTATATGGATATCGGCGGCTGCACGCCCCCTGCCGCGTTGTTCGACCACCATTACCTGAACAAGACCGTGACACGGTTGTTGCGCGAGCACCCGACTCTGCTATCGCAAGGTCGGTCTTTGTTGGCCAATCAGGGCAATCATCCCCTGTTTCAGCAGGCCATGGCGCGCAGGGCGCTGGCCGCTGGCATACGCGTGGCTCCGGTGGATGTGCTGGCTACGACGGGTAATTCAGAAGCTGTGAGTCTGGCGCTGGCGGCCGTGGCCTCGCCAGGCGACCTGGTGGCGGTCGAGTCACCCACTTATTACGGGCTGCTGCAGGTGGTGGAGTCGCTGCAGCTGCAAACCTTGGAGATTCCCTGCAGTCCACGCACAGGCATGTCCATCGAGGCGCTGGAGCTGGCATTTCAGACCCAGCCAAGGCTAAAGGCCGTGGTGGTGGTGCCGGAATTGCAGATGCCGCTGGGTGCCCGCATGCCCGACGATAACAAAGCCAGGCTGGTGGCTCTGTGTGCCGCACATGGCGCTGCGCTGATTGAGGATGACTCCTACGGACTGTTCGTGGAGGGGCAACAGGCTGTCAAGCCGCTCAAGGCCTGGGACAGTGTCTCGGGCCATGTGATCTACTGTCAGGCTTTCAACAAGAGTCTGGCACCGGGCCTGCGCCAGGGTTGGATGAATGGCGGCCAGTGGCATGGTCGGGTGCAGATGCTCAAATTCGCACAAAGCCGCAATACCCAGACGCTGGGGCAACTGGTGGTGGCCGAGGTGCTGGGCTCGCCCACGCATCAGCGCAGTCTGGAAAAGCTCAAGCAACAGTTGAAGAAACAGCGTGAATCCATGGCCAAGCTGGTAGCCCGATTTTTTCCCTTGGGCACGCGCATGAGCCTGCCTGCCGGGGGGCTGTGTCTGTGGCTGGAATTTCCTGCAGAAATGCGCACCTCGGAGTTGTTCACTGCGGCCCTGGGCAAGGGCATCAGGATTGCGCCGGGCAGCATGTTTTCCAATTCGGGCCGCTATGAGCACTGCATGCGCTTGGCCTGCACCCATACCGTCGATTCTTTGATGGAGCAGGCAATGCAGGATCTTGGGGCGATGGCTTGCTGGCAACTGGGGCGGGGTCTGCGTAGCTAGAGCGGCCCTGCGTCTTTATTTCGTCAGCTGACCGGCCATGCATTGGCGCAGGAACTCGCGGGCCTTGGCACCCTCTTTGTAGAAGGTGCTGATAACTTCCTTGCCCTCGATCGAGACCTTGAAGCGGGATTCTTCCTCTTCCCCAAGTTCTTTGACCAGCGCTTCGGATCCACCAAGCGCATAGACGATGGCTCCCCATTTGCCGTTGGACATGGTGTAGTTGATGGCATCAACCTCTTGGGGCTTGTCCTGGTTCTGGGTCAGCGTGGTTCTGATCTTGCGCGGGCTGGCGGGTTGGGGAATGTCCATGCCCAGAAAGGTCAGCAGGGCACCGTTGTGCTTGGCTGTGGGGCCGGAAAGCTGAACAGCGCCGGACATGCTGCCAAAAATCGCCGCACATTCAAGACCCGAGCGCGGGTTTTTCTCGTCATGCGAAAACATCCAGTAGCCTTTGCGCAGCTTCTGATACTGCGGGTCCTGTGCAATTTTCTGACCTTCCTTGATCAGCTCCTGCCCCTCACGCAGCAGCTCGATCTGACTCCGTACCAAGCCGCCAAGGGCATCTGCTGGGGATGGCTCGGCGCGTTGGGTGGCTGCTGGCGCTGTGCTGAACTGTTCGCAGACAGGCACGGAAGCCAGGCCTGGTGAGCCGCCTGTCATGCCGACCTGGCGTTGGCCGGGACCTGGGCCCGTGGGGCAGATGAAGGTCTGACTGAAGACGGCTGGTGACACGGCAAGCGAAAAAAGCAAGGTGCTCAGCATCTTGTGATTCATGTGATCCATCCCTGTGCGTTGCAAAGCGTCCAGTATAGGGAGGGTCCTGGCCCGAGCTCTTGCACCGCAGCCGGTATAAAAAAACCGCCTGCACTTGCGTGAGGCGGTTTTTCAAGAAACAGGCTGAATTACTTCAGCTTGGTTTCCTTGTACTCGACGTGCTTGCGAGCCTTGGGGTCGAACTTGATGATCGACATCTTTTCAGGCATCGTCTTCTTGTTCTTGGTTGTGGTGTAGAAGTGACCGGTGCCAGCAGTAGAAGCCAGCTTGATCTTTTCGCGTCCGCCTTTGGAAGCCATGTTGATTCTCCTTTAGTGGAAATTAAGCTTGGCCACGGGCGCGCATATCTGCGAGCACGGAGTCGATGCCGTTCTTGTCGATCAAACGCAGAGCAGCGCTGGAAACGCGCAGGCGCACCCAACGGTTTTCTGTTTCGACCCAGAAACGACGGTACTGCAGGTTAGGCAGGAAACGACGCTTGGTCTTGTTGTTGGCGTGGGAAACGTTGTTGCCCACCATGGGCTTCTTGCCCGTAACTTCACATACGCGTGCCATTTGGACACTCCGATAGTTGAATCGGCTGCCAGCGCTGCCATCCTGCATTGCGCAGAAGGTGCCGACAACCTCACCTCGCCAGTTTGTAATGGGTGGCGGTAGCCCGATTGCGGAAGTCCCGATGGCACAAAGTGCATAAAGCACTCGGTCTGTACTACCTTGAATTCAGCAAAGTCTGCGATTATAGCGTTTTAAGCAAAAAGCCCTTGAGGCGGGCCAAAGAAGGCCAAGCTCAAGGGCTTTTGTATTGTGTGAGCACCGTTAATACGGTGCTCGCTGCCGATCAGGACTCTTGCTCGAGGAAGCGCTGTGCATCAAGGGCTGCCATGCAGCCCGTGCCGGCGCTGGTGATGGCTTGACGGTATACGTGGTCCTGACAGTCGCCAGCGGCAAACACACCGGGCACGCTGGTCTGTGTGGCAAAGCCCTTGAGGCCGCCTTGGGTGACGATGTAGCCATTTTCCAGCTCCAGTTGGCCCTGGAAGATGTCGGTGTTGGGATGGTGGCCGATGGCAATGAAGGCACCTTGCAGCTTCACTTCTTCTGTGTGGCCGTCTTGCGTGCTCTTGATGCGGATGCCGGTCACGCCGCTCTGGTCGCCCAGCACTTCATCCAGCGTGAAGTGGGTCTTGAGCTCGATCTTGCCTTCTTTCACCTTGGCCATCAGCTTGTCCACCAGAATGGGCTCGGCCTTGAACTTGTCGCGGCGGTGCACCAGTGTGACCTTGCTGGCGATGTTGGATAGGTACAGCGCTTCTTCCACTGCAGTGTTGCCGCCGCCGATCACGCAAACGGGCTGTTCACGGTAGAAGAAACCGTCGCAGGTGGCGCAGGCCGAAACGCCGCGGCCCATGAAGGCTTCTTCAGAAGGCAGGCCCAGATACTTGGCCGAGGCACCGGTGGCAAGAATCAGGGAGTCGCAGGTGTAAGTGCCGTTGTCGCCAGTCAGTGTGAAGGGGCGCTTGGAGAAGTCGACCTTGTTGATGTGATCGAACACGATTTCAGTCTTGAAGCGCTCGGCATGCTCCTGAAAGCGCTGCATCAGCTCGGGGCCCTGCACGCCCATCACATCGGCTGGCCAGTTGTCCACCTCGGTGGTGGTCATCAGCTGGCCGCCCTGAGCCATGCCGGTGATCAGCAGCGGGTTAAGGTTGGCGCGGGCGGCGTACACGGCTGCCGTGTAGCCGGCAGGGCCGGAGCCCAGGATGAGAACTTGTGCGTGTTTGGTGGAGGACATGAAGCGTGACTCTGAAAATAAGCAGGCCGACAACCGGCGCGCAGTCATGAAAGCATTGGAGAGGTATGGGAGTATCGCTCCGTATCAAGGACTCTGCGCTCAGCTGTTTTTAATCACTGCAATTGTTAAAAATGATAGTGAATAAGCGTTTATTTGAGCTGACTGGCAGCTTTGTTGCATGTGCTTGCATTAGGCTGGAAAATCGTGCTGGCTGAATCACCGCTTGGATAAAGGGCTAAGGTAAGCTTGCGCCTGCGTATGACATACACATTGAACGCTTCGAAGGCGTCTTCTTCCAGCAAATCCAAAGCCCGGGCAACCACTCCGCGCTACGGAGTGATTCGCTTCAGTCAGGAAGTTTTGCTGCTTATTGGCCTGCTGGCTCTGGTCTTCTGGCTCACCGCCATGCTGACCTACTCCCCGCAGGATGCTGCCTGGTCCACATCTGGTGCCGGGCAAAGGCCGTTTGTTCAAAACTGGATGGGCCGCGTTGGTGCCTGGCTGGCCGATGCCTGTTATTTCGGCTTTGGCATGTCCGTCTGGTGGCTGGTGCTGGCCTCTGCGCAGACCTGGATTACATCGCTGGTGCGCTGGATGCGTGGCGGCGTGAACAAAGATGGTTCCCCAATAGCGCTGATGCCGCTATGGCGTCGCCGCTTTCTGTTCTGGGGCGGTCTGGCTGTCTTGATGGTAGCCAGCTGCGCGCTGGAATGGACCCGTCTTTACCGCTTTGAAAGCCTGCTGCCTGGCCCGGCTGGTGGTGTATTCGGATACATGATGGGCTTCAATAGCCTCAAATGGCTGGGCTTTGCAGGCTCTGGCCTGATTGGCATCTGCCTTTTCGTGCTGGGCGCAGCCATGGTCTTTGGCTTTTCGTGGGGCTCTTTGGCCGAAGGTCTGGGCGCACGCCTGGATGGTCTGGTGCAATTTGGCCGCGAGCGCCGCGAGATTGCCAAGGATGTTTCTGTCGGCAAAAGAGCGGCACGTGAGCGCGAGGAAGTCGTGTTTGACCGCACGGAGGGCGAAATCCGCGTCCCTGTGCATCAGCCGGTGCAGATTATTGAACCCGTGTTGCAAGAAACGGCCCAGCCTAGCGCCCGTGTGGTGAAGGAGCGCCAGAAGCCGCTGTTCACGGACCACCCCGACAGCAAGCTGCCGCAGGTCGACTTGCTGGACGAGGCGCCTCAGCGACAGGAATCGGTCTCTGCCGAGACGCTGGAAATGACCAGCCGGCTGATTGAAAAGCGTTTGAAGGACTTTGGCGTGGAGGTGCGGGTGGTCGCTGCCATGCCTGGCCCCGTCATTACGCGCTATGAGATAGAGCCTGCCACCGGCGTCAAGGGCTCGCAGATCGTCAATCTGGCCAAGGATCTGGCGCGTTCACTGTCTCTGGTATCGATTCGCGTGATCGAGACGATTCCCGGCAAAAATTTCATGGCGCTGGAGCTGCCCAACGCCAAGCGCCATTCGATTCGCCTGTCTGAAGTACTGGGCTCGCAGGTCTATCACGATGCCAAGAGCATGCTGACCATGGGCCTGGGCAAGGACATTGTGGGCAACCCCGTGGTGGCCGATCTGGCCAAGATGCCCCACGTGCTGGTGGCGGGTACCACCGGCTCCGGCAAGTCCGTGGGTATCAATGCCATGATTTTGTCTCTGCTCTACAAGGCTGAGGCACGCGATGTTCGCCTGTTGATGATCGACCCCAAGATGCTGGAAATGTCGGTCTACGAAGGCATTCCCCACCTGTTGTGCCCCGTGGTGACGGATATGAAGCAGGCCGCCAACGGTCTGAACTGGTGCGTGGCCGAGATGGAGCGCCGCTACAAACTGATGAGCAAGATGGGCGTGCGCAATCTGGCGGGCTACAACACCAAGATTGATGATGCCAAGGCACGCGAGGAATCCATTCCCAACCCCTTCAGCCTGACGCCTGAAGAGCCCGAGCCGCTGCAGCGCCTGCCGCATATCGTGGTGGTGATTGACGAGCTGGCCGACCTGATGATGGTGGTGGGCAAAAAAATTGAAGAGTTGATTGCTCGTCTGGCGCAAAAAGCGCGTGCGGCTGGCATTCACCTGATTCTGGCCACCCAGCGCCCCAGCGTGGATGTGATCACGGGTCTGATCAAGGCCAACATTCCTACGCGAATTGCGTTTTCGGTGGGCTCCAAGATTGACAGTCGCACCATTCTGGATCAGATGGGCGCCGAAGCCTTGCTGGGCATGGGCGATATGCTCTACATGGCCAGTGGCACTGGTCAGCCGATTCGTGTGCACGGCGCTTTTGTGTCCGACGACGAAGTGCACCGCGTGGTCAACTACCTCAAAGAGCAGGGTGAGCCTGACTATATCGAAGGCATTCTGGAAGGCGGGACCGTCGATAGCGAGGGCGATGCTGGCGGCGAAAGCGGTGGTGGCGAGAAAGACGAGCTTTACGACCAGGCCGTGGAAATTGTGCTGAAAGACCGCAAGGCCAGTATTTCCTACGTTCAGCGCAAACTGCGCATTGGCTATAACCGCTCGGCCAATCTGCTGGAGCAGATGGAGCAGGCCGGGCTGGTCAGCTCGCTGACCTCCAGTGGGCAGCGTGATGTGCTGGTGCCGAACCGGGATGCCTCCTGAGCCGCATTGTGGCTTTCCTCTGAGGGGTGATGCCTTTGCCCGGAGGCGGCTCTTGCTTGGTTTCCCTCGCTAAGCCACTGCCTCAATGGATAAATTTTTGGAGAAAAGATGAAACGTCTTTTGACTGCAATTTTGATAGCTGCTGGCGCAAGCACAGCAATGGCGGATGGTCTGAAAAGCCTTGAATCTTTCATGAAGAACGTCCGTGCAGGCAAGGCGGAGTTCACGCAGGCAGTGACGGCTCCTCCCAAGCAGGGACAGGAGGTGCGCACCAAGGTTTCCAGTGGCAGCTTTGAATTTCAGCGCCCCGGCAAGTTCCGCTTCAACTACGTCAAGCCGTTTGAGCAGCTGATCGTGGCGGATGGCAAGACGCTGTGGCTGTATGACGCCGACCTGAATCAAGTTACAGAGCGCGCACAGGCGCAGGCGCTGGGCAGCACGCCGGCGGCCATTTTGACTTCGGCCACGGATCTGAAGGCGCTGAAGGCGGACTTTGAGCTGAGCAACGAGCACAATGGCGATGGCCTGGAATGGGTGCTGGCCAGCCCCAAGCAAAAAGGCGGTCAGCTTAAAAGCGTGCGCATTGGCTTTACGCCCGAAGGGCAACTGGCGGCGCTGAGCATTGAAGACAGCTTTGGCCAGCATTCGCTGATGAAGTTCCAGTCTTTGCAGACGCAGGCTTCTTTGCCAGCATCGACTTTCCAGTTCAAAGCGCCTAAGGGGGCGGATGTGCTCAAGCAGTAAACCGGATAGCCCGGACGCGTAAAAAAGGCCTGCGGATGAATTTCCGCAGGCCTTTTTTACTGTTGAATCAGGCTCTAGACCTTACTTATCAAGTGCAAAGCGCTGCGCTTTTGATAGTGGCTGAGCCGGTTCAAGATGACGTCATCAGGCGCGCTTGGCGCTCATGGCTTGCTTGCTGCCGGTTGCAAAGTCCAGCAGGCCCGCAATCACCAGTACGCAGACTACGGGTGTGACCCAGCCCATACCGAGGGCGGCACCGGGCAGGCTGTCCAGCCATGCGGGGACCAGTGAATCAAACGTGGCCGCCTTGGCTGCGTCGAACAGGCCAAAGACCAAGGCGACGGCCATGACGGGGATGTAGACGCGTGATGGCTGGTTCCAGCGGTGCAGCAGGCTCAGGGCGATCAGGGCGATGGCCAGAGGGTAAAGACCCACGAGCACAGGCACGGCCACGGCAATCAGCTGGGCCAGGCCCTGGTTGGCGACGACGGCGCTGAAGACAGACAGGCCGATGACCATGGTGCGGTAATTGATGCCTGTCAGGTCGCTGAAGAAGCTGCTGCAGGCCGTAATCAGGCCGATCCCGGTCGTCAGGCAGGCCAGCATGATGACGATGGCCAGCAGCCACAGGCCTGCGGGACCAAAGGTCTGCTGCACAAAGGCCGTGAGGATCTGCACGCCGGTGGTGGCGTTGGCTGCCAGATTGCTGTTGGTGGCTCCCAGATACATCAGCGATGCATAGACCAGACCCAGACAGACGGCGGCAATGATGCCGGCGTAGATGCAGTAGCGGGTGTGCAGTTTGGTGTCGTGCACGCCAGCGGCCTTGATGGCGTTGACGATGACGATGCCGAAGATCAGCGATGCCAATGCATCCATGGTCTGGTAGCCCTGCAAAAAGCCTTCGGAGAAGGCTGCAGCCTGCGTGGCATAGGCTGTGGTGCTGACGCTGTAGCCGCCCACAGGGGCCAGCACGGCAGAGCCGCCGAGTACAGCCAGAGCCACAATCAGCACGGGGGTGATGATCTTGCCCACGTTGTCCATCAGCTTGCCGGGGAACAGCGACAGCAGCGCCACCATTACAAAATAGGTGATGGTGAAGGCCAGCAGCATGCCAGGCGTGTTGCCCACAAACGGTGCCAGACCCATCTCGAACGAGACTGTAGCGGTGCGCGGCGTGGCGAACAGAGGGCCTATGGTGAGATAGATGGCAACCGCGAGAACCAGACCGGCAATGCGGCCAATGGGGTGGGTCAAAGTGTCCAGACCACCGCCCACGCGGGCCAGGGCGATCACGCCCAGCAGGGGCAGGCCCACGCCGGTCAGCAAAAAGCCGGCCGATGCGCCCAGCAGGTTTTCACCCGCAGCCATGCCCACCATGGGGGGGAAGATGATGTTGCCTGCCCCGAGGAACAGGGCAAAAGTCATGAAGCCGAGGGCAAAAATGTCCCACGTCTTGAGTTTTTTCATACGCATAGGATCTGGCGCACGGTGCTTGCAGCAGCGCGCTCAGAGTCAGTTGGAATCAAGGAAAGTTGCGGATGCTTTCGATTGAGTGCTGGCTGACAGGCGGTAGCCGTATCAGTCTCAGGCATTGCCTGCCCAAGGTGGGCAGCAGGCAATGAATCTAAACGCGCTGCCACGCAAGGCTGACCTGGCTTTTGGCAGGCAGAACAGGGGCAGTACTTCCATGAAGGCGAGGGGTGGCCTCGTTAATGGAGAGATTTAATCCGTTAAAACGCTATTCTCCATTATCAAGAATTCTGATAGGAAATAAGGGTTAACGCAGGTGAGTGCTGGCTACAAAGGGGCTAGGCCAAACCGCTCTGCCCCTTTGGATGCGTGCAGGGCTGGCGCGTTGGATACTTGAGGGGTCATGGTCATGCACAACAACTCTCATTCCTCGGCAGTGTCCCATCAGCCTCTGGCAGAACGTCTGCGCCCACGCACGCTGGGGGAGGTGGTCGGCCAGCAACAAGTGCTGGGCGAGGGCATGCCGCTGCGCCTGGCGTTTGAGTCGGGCCGCCCGCACAGCTGCATTCTCTGGGGCCCGCCCGGCGTGGGCAAAACCACGATTGCGCGCCTGATGGCCGATGCGTTTGATGCACAATTCATCTCCATCAGCGCTGTGCTGGGCGGTGTCAAGGACATTCGTGAAGCCGTGGAGCAGGCGCAGCTGGCGCGCGATGGGCTGATGCAGCAGCGCACTATCGTGTTTGTGGATGAGGTGCATCGCTTCAACAAAGCTGTCAAGTCATATATAAATCAACAACTTAGGAATGCGTTTGTGCAATTCCTTGTGCTTCCCCATTGTTCAATGGGGGTGAAGCATGGCTGATTTGTTCGCACAAGAGCCCTCTGCACCACTGGCTGAAGCACTTCGTCCAAAGACCTTGGACGAGGTGGTCGGACAGTCGCACTTGTTGGGAGAAGGTAAGCCTTTAAGACTTGCCTTCCAGTCAGGCAAACCCCACTCCATGATCTTCTGGGGGCCGCCGGGTGTTGGCAAAACCACTTTGGCACGCCTCACAGCTACAGCCTTCAAGTGCGAGTTCATTGCCTTGTCTGCAGTTTTCTCTGGTGTCAAAGACATTCGCGCTGCAATGGAGCAAGCACAGCAGAACCTCTCTATGGGCAAGCACACAATCTTGTTCGTAGATGAAATTCACAGGTTCAATAAGTCCCAACAAGATGCACTTCTTCCCTATGCCGAAAGTGGGCTAGTCACCTTCATTGGCGCCACTACTGAGAACCCTTCTTTTGAAGTGAATTCGGCTTTGTTGTCGCGTGCTCAAGTCTATGTCTTGAAGTCTTTGACAGACGAGGAACTAAAGCTTTTGCTTGTTCGTGCCCAAGACCTCGCCGTTGGACATCTTCAGTTTGATGACCTGGCTAGAGACACGATCATTGGCTATGCAGATGGGGACGCCAGAAGGTTCTTGAACCTGTTGGAGCAGACCAGTACAGCAGCTAAGGCTTCTGGGATCACAGCAATCAATGCTGACTTCTTGCAGAATGCTTTGACCCTGAACAGTCGTCGCTTTGACAAGGGTGGGGACAACTTCTATGACCAGATTTCAGCCTTGCACAAATCGGTGCGTGGCTCCCATCCTGATGCTGCCCTTTACTGGCTGACCCGTATGTTGGACGGTGGTGCTGATGCAAGGTATCTGGCGCGGCGCATTGTTCGCATGGCATGGGAAGACATCGGACTTGCTGATCCAAGGGCTATGCAGATAGCCAACGACGCTGCATTGACCTATGAACGGTTGGGTAGTCCTGAAGGTGAGTTAGCCTTGGGGCAAGCTGTCATCTATTTGGCCATAGCTGCCAAAAGCAATGCTGGCTACAACGCCTACAACCAAGCTAAAGCATTCGTGAAACAGGACAAGAGCCGGGAGGTTCCTGTTCATCTTCGAAATGCTCCAACGAAGCTCATGAAGGAACTGGGCTATGGGCATGAGTACCGATATGCTCATGATGAACCCAATGCCTATGCTGCTGGTGAAACCTATCTTCCTGAAGGCATAGAAGAACCGGGTTGGTATCAACCGGTGCCAAGAGGACTTGAAGTCAAAATTGCTGAAAAGCTTGCTCTCCTGCGGAAGTGGGATGAGGAAGCTGGGGAATAGAAATTCAAACGAATTCCGATAAACATGCACTGGTGCAAGCGTGCCAGTAGCTTATAAAAAGATAGATTTATGCCAACACTGCACTGGGTCGGAAAAAACAAGGTGGTCAACCACCATCATGATGTGCCATTCCGTTTGCTAGATAAGCAATACAGCTTCAAAGCCAACGAGGGTGCCCCAATCAACTCCATGAACAATCGCATCATTCATGGTGACAATCTAGAGTCGTTGAAAAGCCTTCTTCCAGAATATGAAGGTAAAGTGAATTGTATTTACATTGATCCACCTTACAACACTGGCAATGAAGAGTGGAAGTACAACGACAACGTCAATGACCCAAAGATCAAGAAGTGGCTGGGTCAAGTTGTAGGTAAGGAAGGCGAAGATTTAAGCAGGCACGATAAGTGGCTTTGCATGATGTATCCGCGCTTGAAGTTGCTTCATCGTTTGTTAGCAGATGATGGCATTTTCTTCGTTAGTCTGGATCGCAATGAAATGGCAACATTCAAGTTGTTGCTTGAAGAAATATTTGGTGCAGGAAACTGGGTTGGGGAAATTGTTTGGCGAAATGTTACTGATAACAACCCAACGAACATTAGCTTAGAGCATGAGTACATCTTGTGCTACGCAAAATCCAAGAATCTGATTAGTCCAATTTGGTCCTCCCCATATTTGGAGGTCAAAACGAAGCTAATTGAGCTTGGTGAAAAATTGGCTGAAAAACATGAAGACTTGGGTGAACTAAAGTCTTCATATGCTGAATGGTATCGTGAACACAAATCAGAGTTGTGGCCGTTCCAAGACTACAAGTTCATAGATCATGATGGAATTTACACAGGAAGCCGTAGTGTCCATAACCCTGGAAAAGAGGGTTATCGCTATGATGTTTTTCATCCTGAGACTAAGAAGGCATGCAAGCAACCATTGATGGGTTATAGGTTTCCGCCAGAGACAATGCAAAAGCTTTTAGATGAAGATCGCATTCTGTTTGGCGAGGACGAATCTAAGCTCATTGAGCTAAAGCTTTATGTAAAAGACTACAAAGCAAAGCTTGCTTCACTCATTGAATTGGATGGTCGAACTGGAACAAACGAAATCAAGAATATTTTTTCAGATAGATCTAAGCCGTTCGACTACCCTAAGCCTTCAGTCTTGCTTGAAGAATTACTTGGTTTTGTAATGAAGCCGAATAGTGTTGTTCTAGACTCCTTTGCTGGTAGCGGAACAACAGCGCATGCTGTTTTGAAATTGAATGCTCAAGATGATGGCAATCGTCGTTTCATTTTGTGTGAAACGTTGGACTATGCTGAAACGATTACGGCTGAACGGGTTCGCCGTGTCATCAATGGCTATGGTGAAGGAAAGAAGGCTGTAGCAGGATTGGGAGGCGGATTTGACTTCTATTCAGTTGGCACAGCTCTCTTCAAAGATGACAAGAATCTCAATGAAGAAGTTGGAGCAGAAGCCATCAGAGACTATGTAGCCTACACAGAAAAAATTCCAACTGGGAAAAGGTTGGACGCTGGAAATTCTGTGAGTCCCTATGCTTTAGGTGCAACAGAAACTTCGCTATGTGTCTTTTTCTATGAACGCGATCGGGTCACTGCACTTGATATTGATTTTCTTGGACAACTGAAAATCAAGGATCTACAGTCCAGGCCTGAACAGTTTGTGATTTACGCTGACAAGTGTGCTTTGGATAAAGACTTCCTCTACAAACACGGAATCACATTCAAGCGCATTCCTCGTGACATCACACGATTCTAAGAAGAAGAAAAACACATGGAACTCAAAGACTATCAAGCTGACGTTCTAACGGACCTCAGTAAATATTTAGAAACACTGCTTGAGTGCAAGGGGCATCTTCCCAATGCTTTTATCAAGTATTGGAAAGATCGTGGTGTTCTCAATCAGGCATACAAGAACAACATCAAAGAAGTGCCTCATGTATGCGTGAAGGTCCCCACTGCTGGTGGCAAGACTTTCATTGCAGTGAATGCCTTGGACAGAATTTTTTCTGCCTTTGCAGAGTACAACCCCACACGCCCTAAGTTCGTGGTGTGGCTGGTTCCTTCACTGACCATCCTTGAGCAAACGGTTAAGAATCTGTCCAACATCGATCACCCATATCGTCAGCGATTGAATGACCTGTTCAATGGTCGTGTGCAGATTTACGAGAAGGCTGATGTCCTTCAGGGTGCAGGGTTCAATGCGGACACTGTGAAGGAGCAGCTATCGGTGGTTGTGATGTCGTTTGACTCACTCAAGGCAACCAACAAAGAGAACCGTAAAGCGTTTCAAGAAAACGGCTATCTCGCTTCGTTTTTGAATGATGACAGTGAAGTTGTTGAGCCACTGGAAGGAACTGATCCTTCCGCGCTCATCAATGTCATGCGGACCCTCAAGCCGATTGTGGTTGTGGATGAAAGCCACAATGCTGAAAGCACTTTGTCCGTGGACATGCTTCGCAATCTCAACCCAAGTTTCATTTTTGACCTGACCGCTACTCCACGAGATAACAGCAACATCATCAGCTATGTTGATGCCTTGCGACTCAAGAAGCAAAACATGGTCAAGCTTCCTGTGATTGTTGCCAATCAACGAAGCCAAGAAGATGTGATCATGGCGGCTTTGAACATGCGGCGGCAATTGGAAGAGTTCGCTAAGAAGGCTGAAGAAAAGGGCGGTGGCTACATTCGCCCTATCGTGCTGTTCCAGGCTGAACCGAAGAACAAGGACGACACCACCACCTTTGAGAAGGTGCGGGAAATTCTGCTTGAACTGAATATTCCAAAAGAACATATTGCCATCAAGACTGCCAATATCAACGAACTGAAGAATGTTGATTTGATGAGCCGTGATTGCCAAGTGCGATACATCATCACGGTCAATGCGCTGAAAGAGGGGTGGGATTGCCCGTTCGCTTATGTGCTTGCGACACTGGCAAACAAGTCTTCTGTGGTGGATGTGACTCAAATTTTGGGTCGTGTGCTGCGTATGCCTTACACCAGAAAGCACAGCATTGAGCTACTGAACTTGAGCTATGTTTTTACCTCGTCCAGCCACTTCCAGAACACGTTGAGTCAGGTGGTTGCGGGTTTGAACAAGGCTGGTTTCTCAAAGCGCGACTACAGAGAATTTGACCTGTCTGCGATTGAGCCAGAGCCGGGTGCTACACCATCACCAACTCAGGAACAATTAAACCTTACGCCTCCAACTGGTGGGGACAAGCCTGCTGAAGCGAGTGATGGCCAGGATCTTGAAATTGAGAAGAGCAAGCTCAATCCTGACTGGGAACAACAAGCTGTGGAGCAAGCTGCTATAGCCCCAAATGGCGATCAGCCTGCCTCAACTGGCAGTGATGCAACAGGTGTTGAAGCAATCAAGAATCAGGCTGCTGAACAAGCTAAAGAATTTGAAGAACAGGCCAATGCTACGAGTGGTGAATCTGTTCCAGAAGAACTGAAGGCCCATATGAACGAGCATAAGATGAAGCAAAAGTTTGAAGAGTCTGCAAAGGCAATTCAGCTACCCCAGTTCTTCATCAAGTTGCCCTCTGATGGTGGGTTCTTTGACAGTGGTGATGAGTGGCACAAGTTGGCTAAAGAAAACTTGCTGTCTAACTTTGTGTTGGCAAACCTCGATGCCACTATTAACTTCACAGCCATTGAATCTGATGTCTATAAGGTAGATGCCGAAGAGATTGGTAATGGTGAAAGTGCTCCATCTTTCACTGTAGTGAAGAAGGCAGAAAAAGAAAAGCTCAACAGCATCATCAAGAGTCAGCCGACTTCAGGTCAAATCACTTCTATCGTTGGTCGGCTTTTCAGCCTAATTGGTAAGAACAGTTTCTACCCAATTGAAGACAACGATGTTAAGCACTACCTCAAACGAATTGTTGAGGCCATGAGTGCTGATCTGCGCGCTGATTGCCTTGAGCGTGACTATGCGTATGTCAAGCTCATCAAAGATAAGATTCAGAGCCTTGCCAATGAGTATGCTGCTAAGGAATTTGGCAATTGGCTGACCACTCAGAAAATCAAACTTCGTCCGTCTTTCTCGTTGCCTGCAACGATTGCACCAAGTGAAAATGCTCCTGCTATCAGCAAGAGCCTTTATGTCACTGAAGGTAGTGTGAACAACTTAGAAAGCAAGGTTATCCGGGGTGTTGCAGAACTGGAAAACATTGTCTGGTGGCACAGAAACCTTGAGCGTGGCAAGGGGTTCTTGCTGAATGGTTTCCTTAATCACTACCCTGACTTCATTGTTCTCACTGAGAGCAAGAACATCATTGTGGTGGAAACCAAGGGTGATGATAGGGATAACTCTGACTCCAAGGACAAGCTGAAGCTTGGCAAAATTTGGGAGTCTCAGGCTAACCAGATTGCGCATGAAACCGGCTACCGCTATCACTACATGATGGTATTTGAGAGCAACCCGATTGACGGGGCTCATACCACTGGTGATGTGCTGAAGCTAATTGAGGCATTGTAAAGTGAAGAAAGTCAATAAATGGGTATGGCAAAGATGCTGCTTTTGGCCGACCTGCCGCTCATTATTGTCTTTTTAGGCGAGGCATTGAAGCCAAGAGATTGAGTCTCTAACTCCAAATCAAGCAACTCAATTTCGGGAATTTTTACAAATGAAAATCAGAAAAATTTCGATCAAAAATTTTCGAGGTATTAAAGAGCTTGATTGGAGTTTGCCAGCCGCCGAAATTTTCTGCCTAATTGGCAAAGGTGATTCGTCCAAATCCACAATTTTGGAGGCGCTTCGCTACGCCTTCTATCCTCAGTGGAACCCAATATTTACTGATGCTGATTTTTATCAGTGTAAGGTGGATAACGGCATAGTCATCGAAGTCACCCTTGGTGATTTGACTCCTGAGTTTTGTTCCGATCAAAAGTATGGCCATCATCAACGTGGGTGGGATAAAGCCACCCAGAAGCTCACTGATGAATCAGATGACCACCTTGAATCTGTCCTGACGGTTCGCCTAACTATCGGCAAGGAATTGGAGCCCAAGTGGATCGTCGTTACTGATCGGACGCCTGAAGGTGTGCTATTCAAGCAAGCTGACAGAGCCAAGGTAAGTGTTGGCTTAATTGGTGCGTTCAGTGAAAAGCAGTTATCTTGGGCCGCTGGAACAGCATTAGCCAAGCTGACCGAAGCGCAGAGCTTGAACGAACTTCTCGCGACAGCTTCTAGGACTGCCCGGACGTCGTTAGATGCTGATCGCCTTGTCACACTCAAGAATTTTGACGCGGCTGCTGTGAAGTCGGAGGGGATCGCCAAACTGTTGGGTGTCCCGGTGACTACTTCATATCAAGCACATTTGGATTTGAACTCAATCAATCTGAAAGCTGGTGGGCTGGCACTGCATGACGGCGACATGCCACTGCGTCAGTTGGGATTGGGATCTCGTCGCATGCTGCTGTGCGGAATTCAGCAAGTAGGGTTGGACGAAGGGCATATCACCCTGTTTGACGAAGTTGAGTTTGGGCTTGAGCCTCATCGCATATCAAGATTGATTAAGCATGTGCGCGAAGACAAACGTGGTCAATATTTCTTGACCACGCATTCGCCGGTCGTGTTGCGAGAACTGACGATCAACGAACTTTATGTTGTTCATAGCAAGGCTGGAAATGTCCAAATCATTGCTGCCTCAAGTGATAGCCTGAAAGAGCACGAAGTCCAAGGAAAGATTCGATCGAGTGCTGAAGCATTCTTAGCCAAAAAAGTCGTCGTCTGTGAAGGTGCCACTGAAGTTGGTTTTTTGAGAGGATTTGATGACCACCAGGTTGGGAAGGGTGGCGATCCATTTTCTTATCACGGTGTCGCCCTTTTGAATGCTGGGGGTGCTGGTAATGTCAAAGGACTTGCCAAAGCGTTCAAGGGTTTGTGTTATGACGTGGCGGTGTTAGCCGACGCAGATGCACCTAAACTATTTTCACCTGTGGACGAAGAAGAACTTAAAAAGCTCAAGGTTAATGTCTACGCGTGGAGTGACATGCTCTCGTTGGAAGAACGAGCTTTTCAAGATTTGCCTTGGCCCAGTGTAGTGACAAGCCTAAAGCTGGCGCAAGACGATCTGAAGTTTCCTGTTTATGACAATGTGCGTTCCAAGCTTCAAAAAGACTTGGACAAGGATTTAAATAAATGGATTGAAAGCCCAGAGCTTAAAACTGCAATTGGTCGTGCTGCTAAAGATAGCGGATGGTTCAAAGACATAACACGTGGCGACAAGTGGTTTGCTACCATAAGCCCAGCGTTTGCAGATCCGGAGTTTTCAAAGAAGGACACAGCAGTAAAGCTTGCCTCGCTTTGGACATGGGCATCTGATGTCTGACGAATTGGCCATCAAGCTGGTCAATTGCGTAGCCAAGGGGTATGTAATCGCACCTGCGGGTTATGGCAAAACTCACCTTATTGCATTGGCTGCAAAAGCCTCTACAAACAGACAGTTGATTTTGACGCACACCTTTGCGGGTGTGAATTCAATTAAAGCCAAGATGACGGCCTTGAAGGTGCCAGCCTCGCAGTACCAGGTTGACACAATAGCAAGTTGGTCACTTCGGCTGTGTCTGGCGTACCCGAAAACTTCGGGCTGGAAAGCTGACCATCCTTCTGGTAAGCAGTGGGACAAGCTCTACGCATCCTGCTCTGGTTTGCTTGCGAAAGCGTTCATACGGCACATAGTGTTATGCAGCTATTCAGGCGTCTACGTCGATGAGTATCAAGACTGTTCAGACCTTCAGCATGAACTCGTGTGTGCGTTAGCTGAAGTCCTGCCATGTCGCGTGCTAGGTGATCCGATGCAAGCAATCTTTGACTTTGAAGATGCTCAAAAGCCTGTTGATTGGCATACAAAGATCTATCCTCATTTTGAGTGTCTTGGAAAGCTGGAGAAGCCGTGGCGTTGGGAGAATGCCCAAGCACCTGAGCTTGGCGCTTGGCTAAAAGTGTCTAGAGAAAGGCTTGAAAAGGGCCAGAAACTAGATCTAGTTCATGGGGTGCCAGCTTGCGTTGAACGCATCTATACGAAAGAGGAATTTCTTTCACAACAGCAGTATTTAACGTTGTTGAAGTTACTAAATAAAGATGGTTCCGTTATTGGGCTTCATGGCGGTGATCAAAAGTTAAAAGAAAAAACTCACGCTTTAGCCCGAATGTTGGGCGGCAAGTTTTCATCTATTGAAGAGGTTGAGGGAAAAGCACTTCATTCGATCATTAAGAAAATTACGGCGGCGAAGACTGCGAAATCGGCTTTTCTGCATGCACTTGATTTTGCCAAGAAGTGTTTCACTGGAGTGGATGGTGCCCTTGCAGCAGGAACGAAGAAGGGTGAAGTTGCCAAGCAGATTAAAACGACGAAGCACCCGTTAATGCTGCATGCAGCCAATCTCTATCTTGGTGACCCATCCCCGAAGAATCTCAAAGCCTTCTTTCTGGAGTTGAAGGCTAACCCGGACACATCCTTATTCCGAAGAGATCTTTTTTATCGGTTTTTGAATACTCTCAAAATACACATAGACGGTGAGGGAAATACACTTGCTGAATCGGTAAAGATTTATCAACGTGACATGAGACATACCGGACGCCCAATTCGTCATACCAAACTCGTAGGAACCACTTTGCTTGTCAAAGGTTTGGAATACGACCATGCCGTTATTCTGGACGCGGACAGTCTTGATTCAAAAGACCTTTATGTTGCTATGACTCGTGGCGCAAAGTCACTTACGATCATATGCGCGGGCAAACCTCTGCCAACTATATGATCAAGAAAAGCACTGACAGTTAAATTCATATGATTTTGACTGACACAAAGAAGAAAGCACCCAATGGGGTGCTTTTTTGTTATTGCAGTCTTGATTTTTCAAGCTCTAGCCTTTTAATTGATTTTTTGAATAAGAAGGTCAAAGTTTCAATGGCTGCATCTATGTCGTCGGCAGTTGCTTCCTTCATATCGATTTCGAGAGCTGACTCTAAAAGTTTGTATGAGAGATTAAGGTTAACAACCTTTTTTTGCCCTCGGACAGTTACGGCTAGAGCTTCGTCTGAATCCTTAGCGACAGAAAGTGTCTCTGTTGCACGCTGAATTGCTCTAGCTTTATGAATGGCTCTGGCTTTCCTGCCTCTGATTTCTAGCTGACTTTTATACTTGGAGGAATAAATTTGATACTTCAACAAGCCAGTGATCTTTTCTATATTGATGACAGTGAGGTTTTTTCCTTCATTATTTAGTTTGGTTATTGCGGCTAAAACTTTCTCATCTAGTTCTTTTCTTTCCATATTGTCTCCTTGGGTTGGTTGTTTGATTTTGGTGTGAAATGTAATTTTTTCCATGACTTGGCCCATTGCCAAATTGTTCCTGTATCGTAGTCTTCCGCATATCCAATGACAGTATCAATGTTTGCACCTTTATGAACTTGGTGGCAAACGACAAGTAATTGTTCATATTTGATGGCTAATTTCACTAAAAAATTTTGAGTAATATCTATTCCGAAAGTTTCAATCTCATATATTCGTTTTAGATTGCCATCAATAATGGCCTGCAACATTTGGTCCATCGCTTCTATTTCTTGCTCATCTACAAGAATAATTCCCCTCCTGACATCGCCAGTAGGGAAGGTTGCTTCGATTTTTTGCTCTATTTCTTTCATATTTTCTCCTTGTGTTTATTGAGTTGATTTGCTTAGATTTTCTTGACCCTGGTCTTTGTTTGTTCTTTCGGCACAAGCTTGACCTCAAGCCTCTGGCTAATGGATAGATTCATAAGTTCAAAATCAAGCTGTTTTTCATTCAAAATATTTATGATGTAAAGGTCAATGTACTGAAGAGCCTCTTGAACATTCTTCATCATGAAACCTGGTGCTTGGCTGAAGTAGTCACAATTGGTGATGTCGCCAATCCAATGTTTCACCGAAATCTTCCCAAGTCTCTGATTTCTGATGGCTACCTCTTTGGGAGACATGTCAGGGGTGATTGGGTGTACTGCAATGAAGCCTTCTCTCACAAAGTCCTTTAGCGGCTGTTCTTGTGCATAGTAGTTTTCAGCCAAAGACTCATAGTTATCTCCAAAGTATTCTTTGGTTAGGTAGTTGGATTTGAAGTGCTCCTGCATAGTGATAGAGCATGGATCGTTCAGACTCATTTTTTGATAAACAGCCAGTTCTTTCTTGAAGTATTTGTAAGCTGTGTTGTCATCTAGTTTCCAATCCCAATGACCATTCTTTGTCTTCTTCTGGAGAAGAAGATCGTCTGTGGTAAGGTTTTTCAGAAATAGAGAAACCAGACGACTTGGGGAGATGTCTGTGGTCTGCTGGATGATGACTAGCTTGGCAATGTTCGCCTTTATCAGTCTGTAGGTGTTGTTTTTCTTCTTAATCAATTAACTCTCCTGCGTGCTGTACATCTAGCAGGATAAATTAAGTTGTCAATTTAAATTCATATGAATTTAACTGACTAAGGCAGACAATAAAAAAGCACCTGAAGATGCTTTATATGATTGTTGGCTTTGATGAGTCTTTGGTTTGAAGCTTCTTTTTCTCAAGCTCAAGATTTAGAGCAATCAGCTTTTGCTCCAATGCCATAAGCTGGCTTTTGATCTGTGAAGCTCTTCGGCCTTTGGCACTGGCAAGCTGAAGAAGCAAGCTGTGGTACTGCATAGATAGACCACCAATTTGTGCTTCCAATCCACCTACGGCGGCCGCACCCATGCCACTACCCAACGGGCCATCACGATCCTGCTCATCTTGGCGGCGGGCCACTTGGTGTGGAAGGTCGGCAGTCGGAAGCTTGGTGGCGGGATCGGCCTGCTCCTTCAACTGGGTAAGCTGCTCCCTCAGAGTGCTGCGAATCTCTTTGGAAGGCACTGGCTTGACCATCTGATCTTGTTCGTCCTTGCGGCGTGCTACTCGGTGTGGAAGATTGGCAGTAGGTAGCTTGGCGGCTCTGGGAGTGCGTTTCGCACCAGGCTTAGGGGTGAGGTAGCGGCGCTGATTGAAAGCGGTTCTGGCCTCGATGCCAGCAATGAGCTTGTCCTTCTGTTCCTTGGCCTCTACCGGGGTGAGGAACTTCGGAATCTTGGACTGGTGGTGCTCGGCCACAAGCTGCTTGTAATCGCTGCCCTTGGTGAACAGTTGTCCCTTCAGACGGGTGTTCCTACTGGCACCAGGCAGACGCACGGTGATGAACTCACTGCCAACAACCTGCACATCCAGGCCGTGGCGTTTCATGTAGCCAATCAACTGATTGCGATTGCTGATGGTGCCATTGACAATCTCGCTATGAAGCACCTGGGCAAAGTCATTCTTTGCCTTCTTGTCCTTCTTCCCATTGGGTGACTTCGCCTCAAATGGTTTGAGTGCGATCTTGAGTGGATCGGGAACAACTTGCGCGAACCCAAGGTTGTCATTTATGACAGCAGAAAACGCATTGAAGAATTGAATGTTCTTTTCGCCGGGCGGATGAATGTTTAGTTGCTGGCCACCACTGGAAAGCTCGGAATTTGCAACAAGGAAGTGAAGCTCAAGATTTCCTTTATCACGATGCATGACCCAGAAGTCAGCGAAGTTCTCATCAACCTTCAGACATGGCAGGAAGGTTGAGCGGAATGTCTCAATCAGAGTAGTGATTTGCTCTGGAGTGACAGATTGGGATTCAAGGCCATCACGAAAGGCGATGACACCAGAGGTGTACTTGTGTTGCCTTTTGGTGGAGTTGGCTATCTCGGTGAAAGTGTTGGGATCACCAAACAGAATTTCAGGAAGGACAGAGCGCTTTTTCTTCTCGTGATCGATGTCACTGAGTAGATATTTAACGGCTGATTCAGAACCTCCTTTGCCAGTTGGAAAAATGGTGATGTTCATTTTTTCCCTCTGAATAGTTCTGCAATAGTGCTAACTCCTTCCTGAATCTTGGTGAGTTCTTGGAACATTCCTTCTGTTGTTGAGTTCCAAACTTTCATTCGGTTCAGTGATCGTGCGATTTGATTTATGTTGCTTCCGATCTTGCCAAGGGAAGCCAAAAGCTGAACACGCAATTTGTGCTCTGCTTTGGTTTCTTGATCGGCTTGGTGATTTGAAGGAAGCAGCACAGCACGTGCAAAGATTGCTGTTGAAGAAGCACCTGCTTCAGCGGATCTTTCTTGAAGAGCGATCCATTCTTCTGGTGTGAATCTGATTTCAAAACGCTTGTTGCGAATTTTTTTGTTGACTTCTACACCTGCTTGACCCGCTCTTCTTTTGAGAGTCGGGTCTTTTTCTTTTTGTGGGTATCCCATAGGGGCCTCCTTTGTTCTTGTTTTTATCGAGCCTCGCGCAGCAGCGGGTGTGGGTGAAACCCACGATATTCAACCTAAAGATAGCCCGAAAGGGATAACGTAGGATTGATTGACCTTGCTTAAACTCCTTTTCCCCATTTTTTTGAATTTGTAGGGGGTTAGAGTAACGGTGCTTATTAATACCTTAGCAAGATCAAAATCGAAGTCAACGATCATCAGTAGTATGAGCAGATGTTTTATGGTCGAAAATTTGTATGAATAAAAAACGGACTGTGTCATCTTCAATAAAATCAATGGAAGATGACGTCGCCATGAGACATAGGGCAGATTCATCATATATGTGTTCATGCGACATAAGACAAATTCATCATATATGTAGCCATGCGACATGAACTCAATTTGTCATTGTTGTTGACTTCATAAAAAAATACGTTTCAATGAGTCATGAACGATATGGAGAAATTTTCGTAATGACTAAGAAAAGCATAAAAAATGAAAGAACAACAGTAAGGATTGGGCCTCGAATGTCTAGAGGTCTTTATCAACTTGCGAAATATGTTTATGGTGTTAAAGGTGTCAACTTTGAAGATCAACTTGAAGAGTTAGTGGAAAGGGATCTGGACTATCAGATGAAGCAGAAGTGGTTTCTCAATTCAACTTCTGGAAAAGAGGGGCAGTATTTTGAGAAATTGAAAAAGGCGGTTGGTAATTCAAAAAATGATTCTCAATCCGAAGAAGATAGTGGCTTTAATTTGAACGACCCAAACAAGAACGGAGGTGAGAATGAGTGATGAATATGAAAGAATGAGTGATGAATATGAAAACTGCTTCCAGCCGAAAGAAGTGAAGATCAGCGCCAAAATGCCTTTTGAACTTCATTTAGCTGCAAAACAACTTTACTCAATGCAGGGCACAAGCATTGGCGAAAGAGTTCAAAAATTAATTAGTGCGGATCTGAAAAAAATGATGAGCCGTGATTGGTTCAAGGAATTGCCAGAGGAAGAAAAGGCCATCTATAAAATGCTACTTGAACTGAGCGCAAGACGAAGAGTGTGAGATGGACTTTAACTATGACAAGAAAATATTGACCACTCAATCTGAATTGCAAGTGTCGGTGGCAGACTTGAGGGATTTGATTCAAGCTTTCAGCATTCCCATTGAAGACCAAAGGCATCAAGAGCTTCAAATGGTGCTTGAATCTATCGTGAGGAAGAATGGACTTAAGATAGGTGCTTTAAGCGTAGGGTGATCTACCTGTATCGCACACGCCTTGAGGCGGCCCCGGCCTCACGTAGTTAAGGAACGACGAAGCGTTCTCACTGACGTGACCTAGTTGCAGAACAAAAAAAGCACCCGCGTTGGGTGCTTTGTCTTTCATCGACCTGCTTTATTTTTGGGGCTGATCCAGCCTTGAAAATGAAGTAGGTGCTCCCGGCAGGGGATGTTAACTGTTGAAGATGTCCAGCCACTTCTTCCTACGTTTGATAGTTGCTCTATCAGCCAGCAGGAAGGGAAAGAAGTCTTCATAATGGGGAATCACCATAGCGGAAATTCCATTGGCTGCTTCGTATTCACTCGCCTTGTGAGACATGCCTTCCAGCAGGAAGTAAATGGGTTGCAGCACCTCAATGATTCTCCAGATGACTAATGGAGCGCTCTTCTCAATGACATATTGGCGGTGTAGGCAGTCAAACACCGTCATGGGGTGTCCGTGCTCATCGAGGTGGCTAGTGAAGACGTTTGGCGGCCCCTCTCTATCCATGCGATAAATGAGATTCAATGCTGACCTCTCGCGCACCTGGCCGGGTGTGTAGTCCTCATAGGTGGTTCTGGCGAGATCGAGCCACTTGTAGAGTGGGCTTCTGTCCATCTTGGCTTCGCAGATTTCATTGAGATTGAAGTAGCGTGACCCAACACCATACTCAGTGAAGAAGTCCACCAATGCCTGATCCTCTTCACTCAAAACCGGTAGGGTTGCTTGTGGATTGCGGTAGGTCGGCATGAGCTTCACACACTCACTGTAGAGGGTGGCTATGTCATGCCCAAACTGGTTCTTGAGTTGCTTGATAGTGGGGGTCTGGTAACTGTTGGTCAGCATGTAGTGCGTGACTACTGCCAGCTTCAACACTCGCTCCATGCCTATGGAAATGTGGAAGAAGGCTGAGTAGAAATAACCATCCTTGTCCTGGAAAAAATTGGCCTTCAGAAGAAGGTCAAAACCTGATAGCAGGGTGTTCTTGGTGAGGTGTGCTTCTTGAGCAAGAAGACCAAACTTTCTGTCAAAGCCGATCTGTCTCACGGTTTGAGGCTCTTCTTGTACTTCTTATGGGCAATGGCGCATACACCTTCAACGATCTTCAGCAATTCATCTCTATCGCTGCTGCCTAGACCATCCATGAGGTTGGCAATGTGCTGGGCCTGAGCATTCAAAGCTGTGCTGGTTTCAGTCACAAGTTCTGCAACTGAGCATCCAAAAATTTTGGCGAGCTTGCCTAGCAACTCCACATCTGGGGAACTATCGCCACGCTCATAACGGGCATAGCCTTCAGTGGTCATATTTAACCCTTCCGCCACTATCCGTTGCACAAGCTTTGCCTCCATGCGCTTCTGCTTGATCCGCTGTCCTACGATGTGTCTAAGTTGAAGTTGCCTGCTCATGTTGTGCCGTGTCTAGTTAAATTCATATGATTTTGACTGACATAGGGGCCTAGATCAACCGTGGACGAGCACGCTAGACTGAACCCATCCTGTTTGGGAGTCATGGAATGAAGCCAGAATTGAAGTGTGTGGTCGACAACACTGTGAAGACCTGGAAGAAGAATGGATTGCTTCACCGTGAGGATGGGCCTGCTGTCATCAAAGGTAGTGGTGAGAATCGGTTAGAAGAATACTGGTTTGAAGGCTGTCTAGTGAGTGCGGCTATGTTGGAGCTTCACAGGACCCTAACACCTGAAATAGATGAAATTGTTAGGAATAGAAAGGTGGTTCAGCTTTGGAGCAAGCGGTGAATAATGGATTTCGGATTAAGGCGCTCAATGGAGATACTTTCACTGAGATGCATATTGAGAACGGCAGGACACTCATGTACGTGTATGACCGCTTTGGGCGGCTGCTGGATGTCTTAGAAGAGATCGCTTGCTATATCCATCCAAAGGATGTGAAACAGGGCGAATAGAAATAGCACCCTCGGTGCTTTTTTTACGGCTTGAACTTAATCTTCTTGACCGCATTGAAGTCCGGTATCGCTTCAACCTGATTTTTCTTTTCGTTGATGATTTTCTGTAAAGCCTCAAAACCATCTAAAAGATACTTCCTGTCTTCTGGTCTGATAGTGCCATTGAACACTGTGTTTCCCTTGATGGCTAAATCTAGAAGATCGCCAAAGGCGGTTTCATGTTCAAAGAATGGATCTTCTGTAGCGGCGAAATCGATGCTTACACCGAGTTCGTCGGCGGTTTTATGTTCAAAGAATGGATCTTCTGTAGCTGAGGCGTATAATGATTGTCTGAGTGCTGGTGTAGCAATCCCTGTCTTTACCTCAAAGTAGATTCGTTGGATTGATTCAAATTTTATTGTTGCTTTTCCGTTCATTGCTTCTCCTGTTTATATTATTTATAGCAAAAACCGTTTGATAGTCAACAATAGAAAAAGCACCCATTGGGTGCTTTTGTTTTATGCGAAGAGTGCTTCAAGTTTTCGCTTCTGTTTCCTATCCAAGCAAGACATTAGAACAGGATAGTTGTTCTGAACTGTTTTTGTCAGTTCGTCATGCAATGCTGTGAAGTCTTCAGAACTCATGAATTCAATCACTGATAGTGGGTGCTTTGGCATGCCATTAAGTTGCATTCCTGCTTGAACTATGAAATAGCTGTTGTAGCCAATCAAAAGTTCCTTAATCCGCTCGTCGTTAGTTGATCCCCATTTCTTGAAGATGTGGATCAACTTCTTGCCATCCTGAGTCTTGGCGAAGTTGAAAATCTTGTCACTCATTCCATTGATGCAGTATTGGAGGCATGTTGTGTTTTTCATGTCTGCTCTCCTTATGCTGCTACCAAATTGGCAAACTCGGTATCCATGAGCCTGTCCAACTCGCGCACGATGGCGGGTTCGTCATCAGGTGCATAGAAGTCAAAGGCAAGCTGCTCTGCCTCGATCCTGGCCTTGGCCATCTCATACATGGCTGGACTCTTCTCAAAGCCAATGGCATGACGGTCATGCTGCTTCGCCACTACCAAGGTGGTGGCAGACCCTGCGAAAGCGTCAAGCACGATGTCACCGGGCTTGGAGTGATTCCTGATAAGTGGCTCAATCATCCAGCCGTATTTTTCGGTTGGGTGGGCTGTCTTCTTCTTGCCAATAGGACCCTCGTAGACCTGCAACATCTCGGACTGAGCACCGAAGTTGAAAGTGTACTGCTTGCCCTTGGTGAACCACACAGCTTCCTCAATGGTGCTGCGGTAGTTGTTCTTACGAATGCTAGGGACAGGATTCTTCTTCTTGAAGTAAATCTTGTTCTTGAAATTCAATTCAAAGTCTTGCTCAAGGCAATGAACAATGAGTCCGGTGTACTTCCTATCAAGGAAGAGAATCATTGAGCCGTTGTCTTTGAGAACACGAACGAATTCAGCAATGAAAGGCTTTAGCCATTGATAGTAGTCGTCAATGGTTGCCCACTGATCCTGGAAGTCTGAACCCCATGCCTGGCTAGTGGTGACAATCTTGCTACCTTTCTTGGTGAGCTTTGAACTGTCCGCAATGCCGTATGGAGGGTCGGTCAACACCAAGTCAACGAAGTTGCTTGGAACGGTGGCAAGACCAGCTTGACCATCAAGATTGTGAAGGGCATTAATGCCGAAGTATTTTTGTTCTGCTTGGTTCATGGTGGAACCCTTTCTTTAAGTTGGTTTTTTAAGTCATATTTAGAACCCTCCTTTCCACTTGAATCATTTCAAGTGGTAGGTATGAAGTGGGTGATCGCTGTAGAAAACACCCGTAGGTGTTTGGATTAAGTTAGATTAGTGCGCTGGAGCGTCACCAAACATTTCATGAAGTTTCTTTCGTTCGTGGTTACTAAAAGTCCTCATGATTGAGTCGTATGCAACTTCAATGGACATGATCATTGAGTCTTTCAAACCTTCGTAGTTGACTTGACTCATATCCATGCCCTGAATTCGCATTTGGGCCAAAGCATCAATCATTTGATAAACGGAAAGAAACGTTTTGATTTTTGAAATCTCTGACCCTTCAGCAGATTGAACCTGTTGAACAAGATCTTTAAGGATTGGATTTTGAAGGGCTTCTTCAAGAGTAAGAGCGCCGTTGGGAACTGCGGTAAGGTTAAGCTGTTTCATGTTGATTTCCTTTATGTAAGCATGTTTAATCCCTCCTTTCTATGTAGCCTATCTACATAGTAGGTATGAAGTGGGTGGTCGCTGAATTGCTGGGTGATCGCTTTATTTGATTGATTTTTTAATGTCGCTAATCAATAAAACGAACTGTACGCTTCTCAAGAAAAAAGATCTATGAACTGGTTCTTGGTGACACAAAGGAAAACGTAGGGTCGTAAAAAAAGCACCTATTGGTGCTTAAGATCCGATAACCGAGTCCACTTGTTTATCTTTTCTATTTTGCTAGGTTAATAGCAAGATACATAGGAGGGGCGTATATGAAAAATGGACGCTACCAAGAAGACGGACTTGATTTGTGGTACTTCAACGATGAGCTTCATCGTGAGGATGGACCGGCTTGCACTGAAGAGGACGGCACTCAATCGTGGTACGTCCACGGACAACTACACCGTGTGGACGGGCCTGCTGTTATCTGGGGAGATGGGCGGTGAAGAGTGGTGGGTCAATGGTGAGAGACACCATGAAAGTGGCCCTGCTGTTGTCAACGCGGACGGTAGCTGTCGCTGGTATCTGAGGGGCAGCTTGCACCGTGTAGATGGTCCTGCCATAGAAGCCACCAGTGGTGCCAGAGCTTGGTATCAAACAGGTGAGCTACACCGTGAGGATGGCCCTGCTGTTGAAGGGTGTGACGGTACAAGGGAGTGGTACAACCGTGCAGTACAGCTCTCCGAAGAAGAGTTCAATCTTCACCATCAACCGTTCAAAAAGAAGAAAGTGGTTGATGTAAGAAGTGCCTATGACAGACCTGTGAAAGCTGTCGAAAATAAAATATTGGCTATGAGAAAGAAGTACATCGAAGGAGAGGGTAATTCTGGAATCAAAATCAGGTGGTAGCTGAGATTGACATGCCAGCCACAAAAAGAAAAAGCACCCGAAGGTGCTTTATTTTTGTTCTTGTCTTAAAAGCTCTTCAGCCTTCTTGACTTGTTCTTCCAAGAACCTTTGGCTGGCCTCGGACTGTAAAAGCTTGTCCCAAATATCCTCGTCATTTGACAAGGGTGACTGTTCAGTCATGGGATTGCTGGGCTGCGATGCGTTTGCGAATGGCAATGATCGCGTCAATTTGGTCAGGTGAGAAGGGGGCATCTCCAGTATTTCCAAGGTTGGGTGCTGTTGCCTTGTAGGCAGGTTGGGCAACGATCCATTGAGACAGAAACATCTGCTCTGCCTGGTGGGCATGATTGCTTGGTGTGGCGTCGGAGGTGAGGTGTGAAAACATAAATTTTCTCTTTAGTCACGTCCACTATAAGGGTACAGCCTTCAGCGTCAAGCGTTTGTGCTCCACATCATGAAAATCACCAAGAAAGATCGTAAAGATGCGCTACAAGATTTTTGCCTTTATGCATCTTCTTCTTGGCCTTTTTCTTCGATATAAAAAATCAAAAATATAGTCGGTGGCTGTGGAGCTTGTGGGCGAAGGTATGCGCGGTGGGGAACTCGTAGAGTTGTCCACGGTAAGCATGCCGTTATGCAAAGCATATCGTCCATAAATCCGTAAGCTTCTTCTGCCTGTGGATTCAATCGTTCTGCAATCTTTTGCAAGACTTCAACTTGACTATTGCCTTGTATCTGCTTTCATTGAATAAAAATGGAGTTGGTATTTATGGGGAGATATAAAAAATTGTTTTACTGGATGGGCGTGGAAATTCTCAAATTTATTCAAGAACTAATGATCCCGGTTGTGAATGTCATGGGTCTTTTGGCTGAGTGTTATTTGAGAATATATTACTTTTTTAATAGAGGATAAATAATTTGCTGAATTGAAAAAGTACAGTCGGCGTTGACATTCGTTTCAAATATTTCATAATTAAAACAAAAAAGGAAATATTATGAAAATAAAATATGCACCGATTGCGTTATCAATGCTTACCTCTTTGGCTTTTGGTCAAAGTGTAGATTGTCAAAAACAACAGCAAAATCAAACTGTCTTTAATATGTGCAAAGTAACGGTTGGACCTACAGCTAGTCCAAATGTTGTCGTTGGCCCAAGTTCTACAATGAAAACCATAGATTCAAATACTGTATCTGGAGTAACAGGTCAAGTTGGTAATGCTACTGTTGTTGGACCTGAATCAATTCAAGCACAGCAAAACTCAAAAATTCATGCTCTCATTCTCGCTGTAAAAGCAGCACCTGTGCAATCTACAAGTGTGACTATCGGGCCAGTAGCAAATACATCTTCAGTGGTTATTGGACCAATTGTAAATACACCTTCAGTGACTATTGGGCCAGTAGAAAATAAACCTTCAGTAATTATTGGACCAGTGGCAAATACATCTTCAGTGGTTATCGGGCCAGTAGGAAATACATCTCCAGTGATTATTGGACCAGTAGTAATGCGAAATGTAGAATAACCACAAAAAGTCAATACGGAATTTTAAATAAAAGCCCCTTAACGGGGCTTCTTCATTTGAATTTTTTAAGGCTTGTATCCACAGTAACCATCAAACCATTGAATGTTATATCCAGAAGCTGTACATAATAGAGGTGCTGGTGTGAAAAATGGACAAGGTGGCAATGGCCCATTAAAGTCTTTCTGGCATGTTGGTGGAGGTGGTGGAGGTGGTGCTATATATTGATTTGCTGAACAACTTGCACTCGTACCGCCTGACCATCCACTGCAAACCCAACTATAAGTAGATCCACTGATTATTACTGCACTTGCAACGCCAACAGAACATAATCCAGTTGGAGTTACATAGACGGTAACGCTATTGTCGCTCCCACATTTACCATTAACTTGAGGTGGAGGCGCTGTATGCGTTGGCGCGATGTATTTATTTGCATTTGATATTGGTTTCATTGCTAATTCTGACAATGGAATGATGCTTGTTGAGTCCATTCCCATGCCTGTACCAGCATTGGCATTTGTGCAAAATAATACAGCAATGATTGAGCTTATTTTGGTTATTGTATTTTTTGTTTTCATATTCTACTCCTTTATAAATAATTTTATAAAAAATAATATTAATGTCAAGTTTTTGAACTTGAATCTTGTTTTTTTATAGATTGCTCTTAATGTGCTGCTCAAGCTTCTCTAGAGAAATGGCGCGACATCTTGGGCCGCCATAGTTTTTGTTGAGATAGTCAATCTTGTCTAGTGAATCCTCATACGGTGAGCGGTAGTAGCTCCCATCGCAAATTGCATAGAAGAACAAGTTCTGTTTATGACGCTGTGCATGCTCCATGAACTTCATCTGTTCAATGAACTGCTGCCTCTGCGCACCGCCGTCCTGATGTGTATATTTGTGTGAGGCGTAGCACTTGATTTTTTCGCCAATAGCGTTTGGGAAGGCCCACTCAAAATCAATGGATTTGACTCCTTCACTGCTGTTCTTTTTCTGTGCCTCACTGACCACCATACCGTTTATGCCATAAAGGGAATCCTTGCCACTGGCGGGAAGTACACGGAAACTTTCGATGCAACTTATGCTCTTAATGAACTCTGCGGCGATAGCCTGGTGAATTCCTTGCCTTCCGGGATCTTTGATGAAGTAAAGGCAGAATAAATCGTCATGCAGAATTTTGTACTTGACCAAGTTGAAACTGAGATCATGTCTTTCACAGAAGGAATTGATCTTCTCAATCAAGGCTTTGTCCAAACGATTTTCTGCAAGTTTTTCCCTAAATGATTTAGTGTTGAGCTTTCGATGTCTCAGTTCTTCGGCTCTGTAATCAAGCATGAATGCCTCCCAAACGATCAACAGAGCGATTGAGAATCATCTTGGCTAGGTTGTAGTCAAGGCGGCGTCTGTAGTCCCCATCCTCTCTCAAGCCTCTGAATGAGGTTAGGAACAAATCGGAGGTGTCGTCTCTGAAATCGCCAAGGATGATGTTGGCCTGCGCGATCACCTCGCTTGCAGCCATGCCACCTGGTAGGCCCGCGATGCGGGTCACACCTCTGCTGGAGTGCTTTACTCGTTCCTGTGCGATAGCCTCACCCTCAACAAAGCGAATGGACTTCTCCTTTGCAGAGTCAATGGCATACAAGCCAATTTCACCGTCAGGAACGTTGAACTTCCAATTTGCAGCCTGCTCGCCTTGGGCATACTGATCGAGCTTGGCTTGAATCTCACTGTGGAAGCCTAGTGGGACGTTGCCCTTGTAATAGTGGAAGTCATTTCCTTGGAGGCCGTGAAGCTTTTTGTCTTGGAATGGAATGAACAAGGCTAGGCATACAGGGCATTCGGTGTCATCAAACATTTTGCAGTTCAATGAGGCAATTCCAAATAGTCTGTCATGAAACAGATTCTGTGTTCTAAATGAATCGGGAATGATGGCTGCAACATATTCAACGTTTCTTAACATCACATCAATAGCGTGCTTGTAGAGGTCATCATGCTGGGTGTCTGGAAAGGCCAATCCATCTCTAGTTGCACTATTGCGTGCAAGATAAGGTGGGTTTGTGATGGCAATGCTGAACCCTGTAGGGAAGTTCTTCAAAGAATCATTTTTACTGATTGGGAATTGGCATGCACTATTGAGTTCGTGGCAAGGATCAATGTCAAAACATGCCCACTTGCTGCTATAGAACTCATTGACCATCTTGACAATGTTGTTTGATCCAGCAAATGGCTCAATGATAATTTTGCTTGTTCTGTTCTCAATTCTTTCAAACCATTGCATAAATAGTTCATTATGAAATGGATTGACTGTTGTGTAAAATTGACCATGTAGTTTCTTATTGTTATTGTCTCTCATAGATTCCTGTTATTTTTCTTCTAGGTATTGCTCCTTATATTAATTTTATGAAATGGATTAATCATTGCAATACAATAATCAACCTACAAAGATATCCACTTTTGTCAATAAGATATTGAGAAAAAAAAGCACCTCGATGGGTGCTTATGGAATTTCGCCAATTTTTTTGCTTCTATTGAAGCTTGTCCTTCGGAGATTAAGTTTTAGATGGATTCCCTATCGGGGTCATGATTTTTGAATAAAAGTGCTTCGGAATTATTTTTGCCCATCACCCCAATAGATGGGGTAACTATCTGATATACACCGTAGTGGAACTATTTTGATAGTTATGAGAGCAATCTAATCCAATTGGAAACAGCATCTTTATGTTTGTAATAAGTGCTCATGCTTAGGCCACATTTCCCAAGATTGCCTGAGTTAATTTTTAATCCTCGTTGCTTGCAGGTATGGATAGCTAACTTGATGGTGTCGTCAATTGCTTCTGTGCGAACAACGTTGGTATAGGCTGCACCTTGAGCCTGCTTATCCTTGATTGGCATATCTTCTGGAAGCTCAAGAACACCCCTGTTCTTCTGGTTCCCAATACGGTTTCTATGCTTCCAAGTCCACTTGCCTACTGACTTCGCTGTTGATAGCACTTCTTTCGCTGGTAGAACACTGTTTAAATGGTCTATGAAATGCCCGTTGATAGTCAGTGCCTTGGTATCTACAGAAGCTTGAAAAGCAGCAAGGGAAGGGTATTTTTTGACCTCTACATATGCCCAGTGTCTAAGGGTGTCAAACAAGGTGGTGTTTCGACCAATTCCTGATTCGCGCAGGGCCAGCTTGCGTTTGTATGCCCTGAGATCAACACCATAGTCCTGGAAGTCCTCAAGATCGACCTTGTTGTTATGGCAGATCGTGTGCCAATATGGGTGAATGGGGTTCTTGACAAGGTGGCCAGTGAATCCCAGATCCGCACCTAGCATGTGGGTCAAAGCAATGTCTGTTGCCTCATAGAACTTCTGGGGTGCTCTTCGTGCTTCCTCTGTGTAGTAGACCGGCGTCTTCAACTCATAGAAATATTGACAGTGGGCGTTCTCTGGGTTGATAACAATGATTGAAGGTGGGGGAAGTCCTCGTTCATCCCAAAAAAAGGCAGATCCTGGAATATCAATGTCCAGTGCAATGAACTTCTTATAGAGTTGATTTAACTCCACATAGCGATATGCAAGGGCCTTTTCTTTTCTTCTGAATCTTGTGCCTTCATCCTTGTATTCGGCACTTCTGACTTTTTCTGGCAATGCCTCAATAAAACTAGTTAACATGGAAATTCCTTTATTTCTTATGAAATTCAGGAATGTTTTCTAGTTAGATATTGACAATTGATTTTAAATACGTTTTAATATTTACATCAGGTCAAGCCGCCAAGCTTCTTCAAGTCCCTGAATTTCTAAAATGCTCAAGTTAACCGCTTGGGCATTTTTCATTTCTGCTAATGTTTTACGAAATTTATTCGTGAAAGTCAAATTGACAAGAAAAAAGCACCCGGATGGGTGCTTTTACTTATCGTTTTTGAGGTGGGCGCAGTTTAATAGCCGTCTGCACCGAACAGTTCAATAGCCTTTGAATGAGGGGCAACTAGGTTTATGCCTGTTCCGATACGGGCATCGCTACAGTTGTATAACATGCGTATTGCCTCGTCCAAGACGAAAGTGTCTGGGCGATCTTTATCTAGATGAGAAAGATACCAGCGCATAGATAAGCCGGCCATGATGTCGGCCAACTGAACACCTGTGCTCTCGTGAGATTTCCTGAAGAATAGGTTGGCGTTCTCAGTGAGGTTGTAGTCAGAGTAGGGTGGGTGGTAGCCCATCCTGTCTGCGTCGAGCCCCTCCATCTGAGATTTGGCGTGTTCAGTAATTTCGTCAAAATGCGCTTGCGTATCATGAATAAACTTACTGTCATCAAGCTTGCCTTTGGACTGCAAATTTATACGAGCATAGATATTAGTGAAGGAACCAAAGTTTGGAAGAATCCATACCTCCTGGTCGCGTTTCCCAATATCTGGAATGGGTAGAAAGTGTTTATATGCTATTGCTCCCTCCATCTCGCTTGCCGTCTTTAAGTCATCTTTGCTTTCGATGAGCATCGTTGCCAATGCTTTGCCAACTTCATCCCTCAAATTCTTGGTGTAGGAAATTAGTTTATCAAAGAGAAGATCGGTTCTTTCATTGGATGGTCCATCCATCGTTTGAACAAACGAAAATATGATGTCGTCGGGGAAGTTGTGGTAAATGTAATCAGCGAAAACGTTCATCACATAAACGGATTTCTCGTCTTGTGTTGGTGCGAAGACAGAAGGCATGACCAGAGCATTTGTGATGCTTATGGCTAACTGATATTTCTTGTCTACAATTTCTATGAAAAAGGGGTGCTTGTTTTTGGCTATTAATTCAACGGCGTCAAGTGCAAATTCCGGCTTTTTCTTCAAAATTTGACTGAGTTTAAGTTCTTCTGCTTTGACGTTATGTTTTTTTCGAAGAGACTCTAGTTCTGTTGTCAGCTTTAGCTCGTCGTCAATGCCAATAGCTGCAAGGCTAAAAACAGGTTGACCACCAAAGGTAAGCTCTGCATTTGTGCGACTCAGATCGCCAGTGTTTCCACTTTCATCAAGATAGTAGTCCATGGAGGCCTTGGTGATTTATATAGAGATCGTTGCCGATAGTGTGTCATTAATAAGAAAGCACCCAATTGGGTGCTTTTGTTCATTAGTTTGGAGAAAGCTTATTCTGCTTTGAACTCGGCTTCTGTGATTTCACCCAACTGCTCCTTGGTGGGAGCCTTGCTTTGATGACTGGCGAGCTTCTTCAAGAAGTTTTTCTTGGCCTTCTTTTCTGTCGGAGTGACCAACCATGCATCAACTGACTTGCCCGCCTTGTAGGTTGTGAATGCACCTTCAGCTTCCAAGAACTTGGGAGGGTGGGCCAGCCACACACCAGTGTCGTCACCCTTGGTGGACTTCAGTGGCTTGCTCATGGTGCGAGTGCCAGCAGTTTTGGCACCAGTTGAAGCCTTGGCGGTAGAACCAGCCTTAAAACCCAGTTCGTCAGCGGTGAAGTCGAACATCTTGATCTGTTCCAACACTTCAGTAAGAGCAGCAGGGCGTTCTGCTTTCAGTTGAGCAGCGACCATGTCATCAAACTCTTTGCGCTTGGCGAGGATGTCAGCGAGTGTCAGCTTCTTGGCTTCTGCCATATAAATTCTCCAGTAGTGAAAGTAAGACTGTAGTTGCTTGAGGTGTTCAACAAGCTACTACAGTGCTTTTGCTTGTTGATAAATGTACTGTATGTTCGAGAGCAAGGATCGTCAACTAGATTGCGCTTGATCTTAATAAATTAAGATATAAATTTGAGCTTTCCTAGTTCCTGTCACCAAAATAGGCGTTGGTCATTGAAGAAGAGCTATGACCAGCAAGAAGCATGATCTCATTCTCATTCAGTGATTGACCTGAACGAAGCTTGGCAAATACTTCTGCCAATCGATCAGGCATGTTCTGAATGGTCTGCTCAACAGTCTGCGGTGAAACACCCATCTCTTTTGCAATCTGGAAGTTGTTGGACTTCTTTTGACGAATCAACTTAGTCAGTGCAGTACGGCGGGTATCGTGGAAGTGAAGGCGAGTGTCTGGGTCGTCATACAGGCCAAGTGCCCTCAATGCATCAACCCAGTATTGCCTAAAGTTCCAAGCTGTCAGTTTGAAGATAGGGCCTTTTGCCAAACGGTTTGCTTTGAGCCATTCCCGAAAATCTTCATCCTCTGGGATCATGATGTCCCTTGGCTTTCCATTCTTGGTTTTTGGAATGTGAATAGACCAAAGCTGAAGATTCACGTTCTCCCATTGCGCACCTAGCACTTCACTTTTTCGGGCTCCAGATTCAAGACAAGTGACAAACAAATAGTAAGGTTCTTGATTGGCTTTGAGCTTCATCCACTCTGCAATCTGAACGGCTTCATCTTCGGAAAGAACCCGCTTGCGTCCGAGATAGGCTTTTGGCTTTTCTCCACGTGGAAGCATCTTCACGGGATTCATGAGGCCGTTAGGGAACTTCTCAGGATAGAGCTTGTAGACCTTCTCAAAAGCTGAACTGATAGTGGAAATTTCACGAAGAATGGTGTTGTTCTTGATGCCTGTTTTCCTTCTTGAATCCATATAGGCAATCAAGAGCCAGAAATCTACTGTGTCAATCTTGAACTGGCCAAATTCAATGTAGTCCTTGGCGTAGGTCCTGCCCAACATTGCATCAACCACTGTGCTTTGATAGCGGTAGTTGTCAATCTTAGAACCCAAGTCTTTGAGATAGATAGGGATTGAGGGGATAGCACGAAGGCAACGATTCTGGTTCGTTTTGAGCGAACTGGCCGCTTGCTTGCTCATGAACTGGTCGAAGTATTCCCGGAGAAGTGCCTTCATGTTGGGCATCTCAAGTTGATACTTCATGTCAAAAATGAGGTTCTGGGGAACCCCGGTGTTGATCCTATGAAGCTCTTGGTCTTCCCATGACCTGGCAAGAGCCTCATCGTCAAACACCTTGTTGATGTTCTCGCCACCTTTGCGAATTTGAACGCGCCAGCGGGTGACAGATACCTTGCGGCCTGTTTCCCTGTTCAGAACCTTGTACTTGAATGCGTAGACAGACACTATGAATCCTTCCTGTTCTTTGAGTCCCTTGAGGGGTGGTGCAAGCTGGATCACTACCCAATTTGCACAATCAAAATCTGTGGTGCGAAAAATTGTGCATCAAAAGCGGTGTTTTGTGCAAATTGGCCGCTCTAATGCACTCCAAGTCGTTGATTTAAAACGAGTGCAAAGGATCGTACCTGTCTTCAATAAAAGCCAGCAGGATGCATTTTTGCCGCATGTGGAAAGCGGGCTGTTCACCTTTATCGGTGCGACGACGGAGAACCCGTCGTTTGAAGTCAACTCGGCGTTGCTCTCGCGTGCGGCGGTCTACGTGCTGGAGTCGCTGACGCAAGCCGATTTAAAGCAAATAGTAGCCAAAGCCCAGACCATAAAAGCGCTACCAGCTATAGAAAATGAAGCGATTGAACGCCTGATCGCCTATGCCGACGGTGACGCACGCCGCTTGCTGAACACGCTGGAGACCCTGTCCATCACGGCTGAGCAGGCCAGGGTGGCAACCATTACCGATGAATGGCTGCTCAAGGTGCTGGGCGAGCGCATGCGCCGGTACGACAAAGGTGGCGAGCAGTTCTACGACACCATCAGCGCACTGCACAAATCCGTGCGTGGCTCTGACCCGGATGCCGCACTGTATTGGTTCACTCGCATGCTGGATGGCGGTGCAGACCCACGCTATCTGGCGCGCCGCATTGTGCGCATGGCCTGGGAAGATATTGGTTTGGCCGACCCGCGAGCCATGCAGATGTGCAATGACGCAGCGGCCACCTATGAACGCCTTGGCAGCCCCGAGGGCGAACTGGCGCTGGCGCAGGCCGTGATCTATCTGGCTGTGGCTCCCAAGAGCAACGCGGGCTACATGGCCTACAACAAAGCCAAGGCCTTTGTGAAGGCCGACGCCACGCGCCCTGTGCCCCTGCATTTGCGCAACGCACCGACCCAACTCATGAAGCAGCTGGACTATGGCAAAGACTATCGCTACGCGCACAGTGAAGAGGGCGGCTTTGCCGCGGGTGAGAGCTATCTGCCCGATGGCATGGAAGACCCGGGATTTTACCAGCCGGTACCGCGTGGGCTGGAAATCAAGATTGGCCAGAAGCTGGAACAACTGCGCGAACTAAACGAGGCGGCACGTGCTGGCAAGCCGCAGCAGGAATCGGAGCCTGAGCCGTAATTGCGTCAAGCGCTGCGCGCAGGCCATTTGCTCAGTGTTGCAAGACAGGTACTAGTGGGAATGCGGCGTTCTTGCTGGTACTTTTAGTGTTTATCGCTATTTGTGGCGCTTGCTCCTGACTAAGTGCCTGAATTTATTGAGCTTGCACGGCCGATAATTTTTTGCGCTGCAGCATCAACCCGCCTCTGCCACGGGAAACCCCCGCCCTCTGGCATGAAAACTGCTCCCTAGAATCGATTCACTCTTTTGCGACAAGCGGCTCACAAAGCGGCGGACTGCAAAAGAGGAACCATGGCATCGCTGGCTCCGTCGTTCGGGATGAGAGGCTCGCTGTGTCTCCGTCTTGGGTCGAGAGAAGGGGAGCGCGCTTATGGATATCTTGCTGCAACAGATCATCAATGGTCTGGTGTTGGGCAGCATGTACGCCTTGATAGCCTTGGGCTACACCATGGTGTACGGCATCATTCAGCTGATTAACTTTGCCCACGGCGAAGTGCTGATGGTGGGGGCTTTAACCAGTTGGAGCTGCATCGGTCTGATGCAGGAAGCCATGCCCTATCTGCCGGGCTGGCTCATGCTTTTGATATCCGCCATCATTGCCTGCGTGGTGGCTGCATCGCTGAACTTTGTGATCGAAAAAGTGGCCTATCGCCCGCTGCGCAGCAGCCCGCGTCTTGCGCCGCTGATTACGGCTATTGGCGTCTCCATCCTGCTGCAGACGCTGGCCATGATCATCTGGAAGCCTAACTACAAGGCGTACCCCACGCTGCTGTCCAGCACGCCTTATGAAATTGGCACAGCGGTGATTACGCCCACACAGATTCTGGTGCTGGTGGTCACGGCACTGGCACTGGCGACGCTGATGTACCTGGTGAACTACACCAAGCTGGGCCGCGCTATGCGTGCCACGGCCGAGAACCCGCGTGTGGCTTCGCTGATGGGCGTGAAGCCTGACATGGTGATCTCTGCCACCTTCATCATCGGTGCCGTGCTGGCGGCCATTGCTGGTATTTTGTATGCCTCCAACTACGGCACGGCGCACCACACCATGGGCTTTCTGCCGGGCTTGAAGGCGTTTACGGCTGCGGTGTTTGGCGGCATTGGCAACTTGGCCGGCGCGGTGGTTGGTGGCCTGCTGCTGGGACTGATCGAGTCCATAGGCTCGGGTTATATCGGCGATCTGACGGGCGGGGTGCTGGGTAGCCAGTACACCGACATCTTTGCCTTCGTCGTGCTCATCATCATCCTGACGCTGCGCCCTTCGGGCCTGCTGGGTGAGCGTGTGGCCGATCGAGCCTGAGGATTACCCATGAAAAACAAAAAGATACTTTCCTGGGTTTTAGGCGGCATTGGCCTGCTGGTGCTGCCGTTTATCCTGCAGTACTTCGGCAACGCATGGGTGCGCATTGCCGACTTGGCCCTGCTTTACGTCATGCTGGCGCTGGGCCTGAATATCGTGGTGGGCTATGCCGGTCTGCTGGACTTGGGCTATGTGGCCTTCTATGCCGTGGGCGCTTATATGTTTGCGCTGATGGCGTCGCCTCATCTGGCTGAGACTTTTGAGGGGTTTGCGGCCATGTTCCCGGACGGGCTGCACACCTCTATCTGGCTGGTGATTCCGCTGGGCATGCTGATAGCGGCATGTGCGGGGGTGTTGCTGGGGCTTCCCGTACTGCGGCTGCGCGGGGACTATCTGGCCATCGTGACGCTGGGCTTTGGCGAGATCATCCGCATCTTTGTGAACAACCTGGACCAGCCCGTCAACATCACCAATGGTCCCAAAGGCATTGGTCAGATCGACTCGGTCAAGGTTTTTGGCTTTGACCTGGCCAAGCGCCATGAGTTTTTTGGTTTTGATGTCGCATCGGTCACGATGTACTACTACTTGTTCCTGGTGCTGGTGCTGTTCACTGTGCTGATTTGCTACCGCCTGCAGGACTCGCGCATTGGCCGTGCCTGGATGGCGATTCGTGAAGATGAAATCGCCGCCAAGGCCATGGGCATCAATGTGCGCAACATGAAGCTGCTTGCCTTTGGCATGGGCGCATCGTTTGGCGGTGTGTCCGGGGCCATGTTCGCTGCTTTTCAGGGCTTCGTTTCGCCAGAGTCGTTCAGTCTCATGGAGTCCGTCATGATCGTCGCCATGGTGGTTCTCGGTGGTCTGGGTCATATACCCGGCGTGATTCTGGGGGCGGTTCTGCTGTCGGCCTTACCCGAGGCGCTGCGCTATGTGGCGGGCCCGCTGCAGGAGATGACGGGCGGGCGGCTAGACGCCTCCATCCTGCGCCAGTTGCTGATTGCGCTGGCCATGATCGTCATCATGCTCATGCGCCCGCGCGGTCTGTGGCCCACGCCAGAGCGTGCCAAAAACCTGGACCATGTGTCCTGATGACAGTGAAGACAAGGAATGTGAACTGATATGGCAGAGAACACGACTTCCACGGTCCTCAACGTCTCGGACATCTCCAAGCGCTTTGGCGGCTTGCAGGCACTGTCCGACGTCAACATGAAGATAGAGCGGGGGCAGGTCTATGGCCTGATTGGCCCTAATGGCGCCGGTAAGACGACTTTTTTCAACGTCATCACTGGTCTGTATACGCCAGATACCGGCAAGTTTGAGCTGGCTGGCAAGCCCTACGAACCTACGGCCGTGCACAAGGTGGCAAGAGCGGGAATTGCCCGAACCTTCCAGAACATTCGCCTGTTTGCCGAAATGACGGCGCTTGAGAACGTGATGGTGGGTCGCCATGTGCGCACGCATTCGGGCTTGCTGGGCGCGGTGTTTCGCACCAAGGGCTTCAAGGCAGAGGAAGCTGCGATTCGCCAGCGGGCACGAGAGCTACTCGACTATGTGGGCATTGGGAAATATGCCGATTTCAAGGCCCGCACGCTGTCCTATGGCGATCAGCGCCGGCTGGAAATTGCCCGCGCGCTGGCCACCGATCCGCAGTTGATCGCTCTGGATGAACCTGCCGCTGGCATGAATGCGACGGAGAAGGTGCAACTGCGTGAACTGATTGACCGCATCCGCAATGACCACCGCACCATTTTGCTGATTGAGCACGATGTCAAGCTGGTCATGGGGCTCTGCGATCGCGTGACAGTGCTGGACTACGGCAAACCCATTGCCGAAGGCACGCCTGCCGAAGTGCAAAAGAACGAAAAAGTGATTGAAGCCTATCTGGGCACCGGAGGCCATTGAATATGCAGGAACAAGTGCTGGAACAAGCCCGGATGGCCAGCTCCGCAGCGCCGGTGCTGCTGGAGGTGCGTGGGCTCAAGGTGGGCTACGGCGGAATTCAGGCCGTCAAAGGGGTGGATTTTGTCGTGCATCAGGGCGAACTGGTGTCGCTGATTGGCTCCAATGGTGCGGGCAAAACCACCACCATGAAAGCCGTTACTCGCGGCTTGCCTATTGCAGATGGAGAAATTCTGTATCTGGGCAAAAGCATCAAGGGCAAAGGAGCCTGGGATCTGGTAGCCGAAGGTCTGGTCATGGTGCCAGAAGGGCGCGGCGTGTTCGCACGCATGACGATCACCGAAAACCTGCTCATGGGTGCTTACACGCGCAATGACAAGGCCGGTATTCAGGCCGACATTGAGCGCATGTTTGGTATCTTTCCTCGCCTTAGAGAGCGCAAAGATCAGTTGGCGGGAACGATGTCGGGTGGTGAGCAGCAAATGCTGGCCATGGCGCGTGCCTTGATGAGCCAGCCCAAGGTGCTGCTGCTGGATGAGCCATCCATGGGCCTGTCCCCTATCATGGTGGACAAGATTTTTGAGGTGGTCAGCGATGTTTATGCTCTGGGCGTCACCATGATGCTGGTGGAGCAAAACGCCAGTCGTGCACTGGCGCTGGCTGACAGGGGCTATGTGATGGAGTCTGGAATCATCACCATGATGGGTCCGGGGCAGACTTTGCTCAAGGATCCTCGTGTGCGCGCAGCCTATTTGGGCGAGTAGACCTTCATTCGGGTATTCGAGAGGTTGCAGCTGGCTCTGGGGCGGCTCATTTTGAGCATGCTCTGGAGTCTCAATTTCCTGCAGAAATCCCCGTAAACTGAAGAATATGACAAATAAATGACGTTTTTTTTGGGTTTTTGAATGTTTTTTTAATTTCTTTTTGATTCTTTTAAATTCCTTTCAATGCTTTGAAAGAATTTGCTTATTACAAAAAGAAATTTTTAGAACTTATTCGCGTGATTTTTTACTGTCATTTCACACCAGATACTTTACGCAATTTTCATTGAGAGAAATCTCTTTCTCTGCATGAGCTGCAGCCGTCTTATCAGGATTTTGTGGGAAGAACACGGTGTGTTTTATTTTTCGTGGCCCTTGAAGGGCTGTCTTGTTTGCGCGCTGAAACGCACAAGGACTCAAGAGTAAACTTCGCCCCGTTTAAGCCGGGAACCATGCTCTTTTGCTGTGAGTCGCCTGGTTTCTTTTCCCCGGTAAGGAGCATTCATGCTATTTGGCAAGCTATTGCCGCGAGAAGGCAATTTTTTCGAGATGTTCAATCAGCATGCAGACCGCATTGTTGAAGCAGCTCATGCTTTCTCGCAACTCGTTGCAAATTACAACGACCCCCATCTGCGCGAAAAATACAACGCAGACGTCGATAACGCCGAGCGCGCCGCTGACCGCATCACCCATGATGTAACCAAGCTGCTACACAAGACGTTCATCACCCCTCTGGATCGTGAGCACATTCACTCGTTGATCAATACCATGGATGACGTGGCTGACCTGATTCAGGACTCGGCCGAGACCATGGCTTTGTACGACGTGCGTCACATGACGGAAGAAATCACACGTCTGACCGACCTGTGTGTGCGTTGCTGTGAACGGGTGCGTGATGCCGTCAAGTTGCTGGATCGCCTTTCGGATCCCTCCATCGTGGACGCCACGAGCAAGACCTGCGATGAGATTGATCGTCTGGAAAGCGATGCTGACCGCGTGATGCGAGCTGCCATGAGCAAGCTCTTCCGTGAAGAGCCCGATGTTCGTGAAGTGATCAAGCTCAAGGCTATCTATGAGCTGCTGGAAACCGTTACAGATCGCTGCGAAGACGTAGCCAATCTGATCGAGGGCATCGTCCTCGAGAATTCCTGATTCTCGCTGGAGCCCGATCATGGAACCGGTACAGGCAGCCCTCTGGGTTGTGATTTTGCTGGTGGCGCTTGCGTTGCTGTTCGACTTTATGAACGGCTTTCACGACGCTGCCAATTCCATCGCCACCGTAGTCTCTACGGGGGTGCTCAAGCCCGCTCATGCGGTGATATTTGCTGCGTTCTTCAACGTGGTGGCGATTTTTGTCTTCCATCTGAGCGTGGCGGCCACGGTGGGCAAGGGCATTGTTCAGCCGGGTATTGTGGATACGCACGTCGTGTTCGGTGCCTTGGTGGGTGCCATTACCTGGAACGTCATCACCTGGATCTACGGTATTCCCAGTAGCTCTTCGCACGCCTTGATCGGTGGCATTGTGGGTGCGGTGATGGCCAAGGCTGGCGCTGGCGCGCTGATTGCCAGCGGTATCTGGAAGACAGTGGCCTTCATCTTTGTGTCTCCCGTGCTGGGCTTCCTGCTGGGTTCCCTGATGATGGTGCTGGTGGCTTGGATTTTCCGCCGCGCAAGCCCCAATCGCGTGGATAAGTGGTTTCGTCGTCTGCAGCTGGTTTCTGCCGGCGCTTACAGCCTGGGTCACGGTGGTAACGATGCTCAAAAGACCATCGGTATCATCTGGTTGCTGCTGATTGCGACGGGCTACACCAATGCAGCTGACTCAGCACCACCGACGTGGACTATTGTGAGCTGCTACCTAGCGATTGGCATGGGCACTATGTTTGGTGGCTGGCGCATCGTGAAGACCATGGGTCAGAAGATCACCAAGCTCAAGCCCGTTGGCGGCTTCTGTGCTGAATCGGGTGGCGCTTTGACACTGTTCTTCGCAACCTTCCTGGGCGTACCTGTGTCGACCACACACACCATCACCGGCGCAATTGTGGGCGTAGGTTCTACCCAGCGAGCCAGCGCAGTGCGCTGGGGTGTTGCTGGCAACATCGTCTGGGCCTGGGTTTTGACGATTCCAGCGAGCGCCTTTGTGGCTTCTATTGCCTATTGGGTCAGCTTGCAGCTGTATTAATCTGCTACTGGATTCATAGCTTCTATCGCATATGAGTCAAGGGATTGATGAAAAAAAAGGCTTCGCATTGCGAAGCCTTTTTTATGCCTGAATCCGGGATCAGTCGACGTGTTTCTGCAGTCCAAACAATGCCGGGTTTTGCAGCAGTGACTTGATTTGGCCAACCGGCACCGGGGCGCTGAATAGATAACCCATGAAGTGCTCGCAACCATGCTGCGCCAGCAGTGCACGTTGCTCAAGGGTTTCAACACCTGCGCCGACCACGGTGATTTTGTGACGGCCAGCTAGCGCAATCGCGGCTTGAACCGCAGCTTCGCTGGCATTGTTGGGGCCAAGGCGCTGAACCAGTGAATGTGCGAGCTTGAGCTGGCACAAAGGCAATTGACGCAGCACCTCGGATGTACTGGAGCCGCTGCCAAAGTCATCCAGCGACAGTCGCAGACCAATGGCGCTCAGGCGGCTCAAGGCGTGAATGATGTCGGCATTGACGGGGTTCAGGGTTTTGGTTGAAAGCTCCAGCACGAGCAGGGCGGGGTTGGCACCCGTTTGCGCAATGATGCTCTCAACTTGCTCAGCCAGATCCGAATGCTGCAGTTGCTTGGCGCTGATGTTGACGCACACGGCCTGATGGCTCAGTTGTGGATCATTCTTCCATTGAGCCAGTTGCTCGCAGGCGGCCTGAATGCTCCAGCGGCCCAGTGGAACAATGATGTCGGTTTCTTCTGCAACCGACAAAAAGATGCTGGGTGGCACCAGACCACGGCTAGGGTGGCGCCAGCGCAGCAAGGCTTCGAGTCCACTCACGTCGCCGCGGGTGGAGTACTGGGGCTGGTAATGCAGTTCAAACTGACCCAGACGCAGTGCTTCACGCAGACCATGTTCCATGCGGGATCGGTCTACGGGCTGAATTTTCTGCTCGGGGCTGAAGAAATGCAGACCCGGCGCTTCCTCGTCGCGCAGACGGTACATGGCGGTTTCAGCCTGCTGCAGCAACTCGGTGGCCGAGCGGGAGTGAGGGCCGAACAAGGTGGCACCGATATTCGCCTCGAGCTTCACAGTCTGATTGTTGAGCTGGTAGCTGGTGTTCAGGCTTTCCTGAAGTCTCTCCCCAAGCCGCTCGACCAACAGGTTGGCCAGTTCAATATCTGGGGAAAGATCAGACACCATGATGACAAAGTGCTTGGCATCCATGCGAGCCACGGTATCGCAGGCGCGCACGCAGCTGAGCAGGCGCTGTGCAATATCTGACGCGAGGTAGGTACTGGCCTCATCGGCGTTCAGGTGGGTAAAGCCCTTGGCGGGCTCCATGTCGATGGTTAGCAGAGCTCCACGCCAGCCGGTACGCTCAGACTGGATCATGGATTGCGACAGACGATCCAGCAGTAGGCGGCGGTTGGGCAGGTTGGTCAGGGCATCAAAGAATGCCAGGCTTTCCGCGTCGCCTTCACTGGCAACCAGCTCCTTGCAGGCCAGCACGGTGTAATTGGCCGAAAGAGCGTGAGCCGACAGGCTGACCTTGCGCCTATTGGGTAGTTGTATCTGGATGCTGGTCTGCTGGCGCGTGATCAGGGACAGCTGGCTCTCGGCAATGCTGTTCAGGGTTGGCGCAGATGTGGTTGGTGCAGATGCCGCAGCAGATTGCAGAACCGTCTGCAGTGTTGCGCCAACCTTGAGAGTCGGTACAAGCCAGGGAAAGAGGCGCAGGTAACCATCATTCCAGCGCTGAGCCCGGTTTTGCGCATCCAGCAGCACATAGCCGCTGCTGGTCTGTTCAAGAATGCGGAAAAGCTGCTCTCCGTACACGCCCACCAGGCTGGTGGCTGCCGGGAAGGGGCTTTGCCCATGTACTTCGGATTTGACAGACTTGTCGGCAGGTACGGACATAAAACCTCGTCAGGCAAGTGCAGCGAGAACGCCTAAGGATCCAGAGTCTGAGAGAGGCGAAGTCGTTGCAAGATGTTCTTCAGATTGGCATTGTGGGTTCTGTCGGTTGATAGGGAAGCGTTTTAAAGCGCTTAAATCTCAAATTAGACTTTTACTTACAAAAAATGCATGTTGAAAATAAGTTTTATCAGGCTCATCCCTTGGATCAAAGACTCTGAATCTGTTTTATTGCGATATTTTTCGCGCCTCTTGCACCTGATATTCAAAATAATGCTGAAAGCTATAGGCAATGCTGGCCATCAGCACGGTGGCACCAAACATCAGCGATAGTGCAATGGCGAAAATCGTGGTCCATCGTGTTCCGCCCGCAGGTGCATCAGAAGCTGCGCCGGGGTTGAAGTGGGCATTCCAGGCCTGCTTGTCCATTAGCCCATAAAGAATGGCGCGCAGTGCGCACCCGGCGATGGTGAAGCCCAGCATGGGGATGAGAATCCAGCTCAGTTGGTCGTCCTGACCAAGCTGCTGGACTCGCTCAATTCCGTAAATACCCAGAGCGGTAGGGATAGGTAAAAGCCAGCCCAACCAGTCACCCAGGCCGTAGAGGTAGAAGCGGTGCAAGCCCAGTGGGCCACCCAGAAATGCCAGCCAGGCGGCGACAGTCTTGTTCTTGGCGCGAGAGGTGGGGGCCGTAGCGGGCGCAATAGGGTTCATGGCAGGGAGCAGAAGCTGAAAGCGATAAGACCAGTCCATTATTCCCGTCATGCGGGTCTTCTGGCACAGGGCAAGTGCGGTCTAACTGGTGATAGACCTTTGCACTGCAGCTGTTCATTTTTCGAGCTGTAGGCATCGTGGACAGAAATCGATATAATTTCCTGTTTTACGGCGTGTCGCTGGCCGGGTGGTCATGTCGCGTGTCTCAAACGCTGTAAGAAAACCTGCGCAGCTGGTCAAATTTTTGATGGCACTGGCTGTAACCACCCGAAGGAAACATCATGGTTGTTATTCGTCTCTCCCGCGGCGGCTCTAAAGCTCGTCCTTTCTACAACGTAGTTGTTGCTGACAAGCGCGTTCGTCGCGACGGTGCATTCATCGAGCGTCTGGGTTTCTACAACCCTAGCGCCCGTGGCGCCGAAGAAGGCCTGCGTCTGGCTCTGGACCGCGTTGCTTACTGGAAGAGCGTTGGTGCTCAAGCTTCTGATACGGCTGAACGCCTGATCAAGGAAGCTACCAAGAAGGTTGCTGCCTAATTTTATTAGGTGGCGGCTTTTTTAAGCGCCTTATCAAAGCGGGTTCCGTTGGCTTGCCTGACGGGACCCGTTTTTTATTGAATTTCTGAAATCTCTCTTTCGCTGATCCCCATGAGCCACATGCCTCTTCTTCAAGCTACGAGCTTGCCTGCTGATGCCGTTGAAGTCGGTCGCATTGCCGATGCCTGGGGAATCAAGGGCTGGTTCAAAGTCCAGGCGTTCAGCAGCGCCCCTGATGCACTGTTTGCTGCCAAGAACTGGTTCTTGCTGCCTTCGGAAAAGGGTGCCAAGCAGTTCACAGGGACTGTAGTTTTGCCCGTCAAACAGGCGCGTTTTCATTCCGATACTGTGGTGGCTACCTCCCCTGAAGTGGCGGACCGCAACGCGGCTGAAGCCTTGCGCGGTGCTCGCATCTTTGTAGCGCGTGAGCATTTTCCCAAGACCGATGACGGCGAGTTTTACTGGGTCGATCTGCTGGGCTTGTCTGTAGTCAACCGAGAAGGTGTGGCTCTGGGCGTTGTCACGGATCTGATGTCGACTGGCCCACAGACCGTGCTGGTGCTGGGCTATGAAGTTGAAGGCAAGGAGCAGGAGCGCCTGATTCCTTTTGTTGACGCCTATGTGGACTCGGTTGATCTGGCCACCAAGCTCATCGTCGCCGACTGGCAGCCTGATTATTGAATGTGAATGCGTAAGCACTATTAATTAAATAGCTGCTTACGCTTGTAGATCATGCGTTTCGACATCATTACCCTGTTCCCTGAGTTATTTGCCCCGTTTCTGGAAAGTGGGGTGACTCGCCGCGCTTACAGCTCTGGCCAGGTCGCAGTGCACTTGTGGAACCCGCGTGACTGGGCCGAAGGCAACTACCGTCGCGTCGATGACCGCCCCTTTGGCGGCGGCCCCGGCATGGTGATGATGGCCGAGCCCTTGCAGCTGTGTCTGAATGCGATTCGCGCAGCCCGCATCGAGGCGGATGCGCAAGAGCAGTCCGAGCCCGCACCTGTAGTTTTGTTTTCGCCCATTGGCACCACGCTCAAGCATGCGGTGGTGGCGGAGTGGGCCGAAAGCCGTGGCGCGGTACTGCTTTGCGGTCGCTATGAAGGTATTGACCAGCGCTTTATCGATACCCACGTTACGCATCAGCTGAGTCTGGGAGACTTTGTGCTCTCCGGCGGAGAACTGGCGGCCATGGTGCTGCTGGACTCTCTGGCGCGATTGCAGCCGGGTGTGCTCAACGACGAAGGCAGCTTTCAGCAAGACAGCTTCAACCCTGCACTGGATGGTTTGCTGGACTGTCCGCATTACACCCGCCCCGAAGTCTGGAATGGGCAGGATGTGCCGCCTGAGCTGTTGTCTGGACACCACGCCAACATCGAGCGCTGGCGCCGTGACCAGCGCCTGCGCATTACGACGCAGCACCGCCCGGAGCTGATTGAGCAAGCTCGGAAACAGGGGCTTCTCAATGCCAAAGACGAAGGGTTTTTGGCAAAAACAGCTCCCAAGCTATAATCTTAGGCTCTTTGATCCTCTATCCGGCCGCTGCAAGGAATAACGGATCTGCTTTCGAGCAGTTCCTGTAATGCAGCAATGGCACCAATCCCGGTGCTTGCCAATTCTGGCGCGGACAAGATCCAAGTGGATTTACATCATGAATCTGATCCAGACTCTCGAGCAAGAAGAAATTGCTCGCCTGAACAAGACTATCCCCGAATTCGCTCCTGGTGACACCGTCATCGTGAGCGTGAACGTGGTTGAAGGTGCTCGTAAGCGCGTTCAAGCTTACGAAGGCGTTGTGATTGCTAAGCGTAATCGTGGCCTGAACAGCGGCTTCACAGTGCGCAAGATCTCCAGCGGTGAAGGCGTGGAACGTACGTTCCAGACTTACTCCCCTCTGATCGCTGGCATTGAAGTCAAGCGTCGCGGTGATGTGCGCCGTGCCAAGCTGTACTATCTGCGTGAACGTAGCGGCAAGTCTGCTCGTATCAAGGAAAAGCTGCCTCAGCGCCGCGTTAAGACTGCAGCTGCTGCTCAGTAATACGCGCGTCGGAAGTGATTCCGTAAAAGCCGCTACAGTTCGCTGTGGCGGCTTTTTTTATGGCTGTCGTGTTTTTGCTGTTCTTGCTTTTGCTCCTGTTTGGGCTGAATACATGCCTGCATCTGATCAATCCTCTACTCTCTCTACTGGCATCGCAGACCCCAGGTTGGCGCGATTGCTGGGCATTGACCATGGGCTGCCCCCGGTTCCCTTGGGCGCTCAGACCGTTCAAGCCCTGCGCACACGCTTCGCACAGCCGCCGCAGTGGTCCCCTGAGTACATGTCAGAAAAGCGCTTTACCACTCGCGAGCCTTCGGATGCCGCCGTGCTGGTGCCCATCGTGCTGCGTGAGCAGCCGACAGTGCTGCTGACCGTGCGCTCGGCAAAGCTGTCCACGCACTCTGGGCAGGTGGCTTTTCCGGGTGGCAAGCGCGATCCGCAGGATGTATCGGCCGAGGCCACAGCGCTGCGCGAGGCGCATGAAGAGGTGGGGTTGGCCCCCAAGAATGTGGAGGTGCTGGGGCGTCTGCCTGTCTATGTGACGGGGACGGCATTCAATATCACGCCTGTGGTGGCGCTGGTGCACCCGCAGCCCAGCTACTTTCCGAATCCGGGCGAAGTGGCTGATTTGTTTGAAGTTCCTTTGTCCTTTTTGCTCAATCCTGCTCACCACGAGCGCCATGCCATGCAGTGGCAGGGTGTAGATCGAGAGTGGTTCGCCATGCCCTATCAGGATGGCGAGCGGCAGCGCTACATCTGGGGTGCGACGGCAGGCATGTTGCGCAATCTTTACCGTTTTTTGGCGGCTTGAGACGTTAGTTGTAACAAGCTGACAAACAGCCCCGCTATGATGAAGCAATGAGTTTCTTTGCCATCTTGATCGCCTTGCTGCTGGAGCAGGCGCGCCCGCTGGCCCGGTCTAACCTGGTGCAGGCGGGCTATCGCGCCTGGACTGTGACCGTTCGCAGCAACTTTGATGCTGGCAAGGCGCACCACGGCTGGCTGGCCTGGACTATGGCGGTCTTGCTGCCCTGCGCCATCGTGCTCGGTATCTTCTGGGCCTTGCTGCAACTGATTGGCTGGCCTGCTGCCATGCTCTGGAACGTGGCTGTGCTTTATGTCACGCTGGGGTTTCGCCAGTTCAGCCATCACTTCACCCACATTCGTGATGCGCTGGATTCAGGAGATGAATTTGCCGCTCGCCAGGCGCTGGCCGACTGGCAGCAGGTGGACGCCAGCGAGGTGCCGCGCAGTGAGGTGGTGCGCCATGTCATCGAATATTCGGTACTGGCCGCGCACCGCCATGTGTTTGGCGTGTTGTTCTGGTTTTCGATTTTCTCGGCATTGGGGCTGGGCCCGCTGGGCGCGATTCTGTACCGCATGGCGGAATATCTGTCGCGGGCCTGGTCACGCAAGGGCGCTGAAGGCTTGCAGGCCCCGACCAGTGAGCGCCTGCAGTCTGCCGCAGCCAAGGCTTGGTATGTGATTGACTGGCTGCCTGCGCGGCTGACGGCGCTTTCCTTTGCCATGGTGGGTAGCTTTGAAGAGGCTATCGATAACTGGCGGGTTTACGCCCAGCGCTTCCCCAATGACAACGATGGCGTAATTTTGGCCGCCACTGCCGGTGCCATCAATGTACGCTTGGGCGGTGAGGCCTTGCGCCGGCGCGATGCGGGTTACGGCGAAGAGGGGGCTGATGCGCAGTGGGAGAGTGGCAGCGACTCCACCCCGGGGCGCGAGCCTGAAATGTCCCATTTACGCAGCGTGGTGGGCTTGGTCTGGCGCTCGGTAGTGGTCTGGCTGCTGTTGCTGGCTCTGCTGACGTTTGCTCGCCTGCTTGGGTAATCCGTTAAAAAAGCAGCTAGCGCTTATGGGTTAAGCGTTACCTGCTATGGATTTAGCGAACGTCTGCGATGACCGTGATCGCAGCGCCGATTCAGTATCCCACTTGGCTCAGCTCATCGAACAGTTCGCTATAAATACGGTAGCGGTTATCGCTGATCGGTAAATCGTCAGAGCCATTTTTCACTACATCAATCACTCCGCAGCCCGGCTCATGCAAATGGGTGCAGTTGTAGAACTTGCAGTTCTTGGCATGGGCACCAATGTCTGGCATACAGGCGGGCAACTGCGTGGGGGCGATGTGATAGAGGCCAAATTCCTGGAATCCCGGTGAGTCCATGATGGCCGTAGTACGCGCCTCATCCACCCAATACAAGGTAGTGCTGGTGGTTGTGTGCTTGCCGGTGTTCAGAGCCTGCGAAATTTCTTTGGTCGCAACCTTGGCGTCTGGTAGCAGCAGGTTGATTAAAGTGCTTTTGCCTACGCCCGAAGGCCCAAGCACCAGGGTCGTCTTGCCTTGCAGCAGGCCAATGATGGCATCGCGGTCCTCTTCGTCGGCATCTTCCAGCGATAGGGGGAGCACCATGTAATGGGGTGGGTCTTCCACGGAATCACGCATGCTGCGGTAGGGGGCCAGCCGCTCCCAGGCGCGCAAGAAAGGCTCTTCCAGATCCATCTTGTTCAGCGCAATGATGGGCGTGATGTGAGCCGCTTCGGCGGCAATCAAGGCGCGGGCGAGTTGCACTTCACTGAACACAGGTTCGGCCGCTATCAGAATCAGGAGCTGGTCGAGATTGGCGGCAAAAGTTTTGGTGCGAATGTCATCTTGACGGTAGAAGACATTGCGGCGCTCGAGTACTTTCTCGATCGTGCCTTCATCGCCCTGACCAGGTGGGGGCGCCAGCCACAGCACATAATCGCCCACAACTGCCTGGCTTTTTTTGCCACGCGGGTGGCAGATGCGGCGCTCGCCGTCCGGTGTTTCGACCACGCAGTGGCGACCATAGCTGGCAACCACCAAGCCTGCCTGAGTATCAGCGGTTGCTTGGGTGCGGGGTCGCTGTCCTTGTTTTGCCATAGAAATCAGGCCAGCTTCAGCAGTGCTTCGATGCGGCGAGCGCAGTCGATATCGGTTTCAGAGATGCCGCCCACGTCGTGCGTGTTCAGGCTCACCTTGCAGCGGTTGTAGCCCACTTCCAGGTCGGGGTGGTGGTCTTGCTGGTGGGCAATCAGGGCCAGCGCGTTCACAAAGGCCATGGTTTCGTAGAAATTGGCAAAGCGGTAGGTCTTGCTGATGGCGGGGCTGGTATCGCTACCCACTAGTACCCAGTCTTCAAGGGCGGTGAGCTGCGCGCGCACATGCTCGGCGCTGAGGGCGCTGCGCTTGAGCTGGGACCAGTCTTTTTGTTGCAGGGTTGAGGTGCTCATGAGAAAGCTCGTGTGGAGTTACAAACTGCCGCTGGGGGCCGGCATGCGAGCCAGTCGATCCACTGCGGGAGGGTGTGAGTAGTAAAAGCTCACATACCAAGGGTCTGGCGTGAGGGTTGAGGCATTGTCCTCGTAAAGCTTTAGCAGTGCTGAAGCCAGTTGAGCACCATCGGTTTGCTGCATGGCATAGGCATCGGCTTCAAACTCGTCTCGGCGTGACATGGCAGACATCAGCGGCGTGATGAAGAAGCTGAACACAGGCACGGTCAGCATGAATAGCAGCAGAGCAATGGCATTGTTTTCTGCAGGCACGCCGAGGTGCTTGCTCTCCAGAAGCGGCACGCCCAGCCCTGAGTAAAACCAAGGCTGCTGGCTGATCCAGCCCAGTAGCGCAAAGCCCATCAGCGACACGCCAAACATCATCACCATGCGCTTGGTGATGTGCTTGTGCTTAAAGTGGCCCAGTTCGTGGGCCAGCACGGCTTCTACCTCGCCTGGGCTCAGTTGCTTAAGCAGGGTGTCGAAAAACACCACGCGCTTGGAGTTGCCAAAGCCCGTGAAATAAGCGTTGGCGTGGGCCGAGCGGCGACTGCCATCCATCACGAACAAGCCCTTGGCTGCAAAGCCGCAGCGCTCCATTAAGTGGGTGACGCGGGCTTTGAGGCTTTCATCGGCCAGCGGCTCAAACTTGTTGAACAGCGGCGCGATAAAGCTGGGGAAGATCCACATTAGCAGCAGATTGAAGGCCGTCCACGCGGCCCATGCCCACAGCCACCACAGTGGGCCGGTTGAGCCCATCAGCCACAGGATCAGTGCTGCCAGCGGCAGGCCGATGATGGCACCGACCAGCGTGGACTTGAGCAGGTCGCCCAGCCACAGACCCGGCGTCATCTGGTTGAAGCCAAATCGCTGCTCCAGCTTGAAGGTCTGGTAGATCGACAGCGGCAGCTCGATGACGGCAGAAATCAGTGCAAAGCAGGCCAGCAGGGCCAGTTGCTGCCACAGACCGGGGTTGATGAATTCAAGCAGCTCGCGGTTGAGCCAGTCCAGCCCGCCCAGTAACGTCCAGCACAGCAGCACAGCGGCAGACAGGGTGATGTCAATCAGCGAGACCTTGGCTTTGGCCAAGGTGTAGTCCGCCGCCTTTTGGTGTGCGGTCAGGCTAATGCGGTGAGCAAAGGCGGCGGGCACTGCCGGGCGGTGCTGGGCCACATGGCGCACCTGGCGAGAGATGAGCCATACACGCAGCAGCCATTGAAGGGCCACTGCGGCTGCAAATAGCAGCGAAAGCGGCAGAGAAAAATCTAGGTTGGAAGCCATGTATTGGCAGTGTAGGCGACAATTTGCGCCATGTCTGAAGCTTCCTGTACGAATTCCGCCAGTGCTGCGCCCGTGGCGGCGACCCCTGTTGTGCTGCCCAAATCCGACCTCAATATGGTGTGGCTGGACTGCGAAATGACGGGGCTGAACCCGGACCACGATCGCATCATCGAAATTGCGGTGGTGGTCAGCAGCTCCGACCTGCAAACGCGTGTTGAAGGCCCTGTTTTTGCGATTCACCAGTCCGATGAACTGCTCAACGGCATGGATGCCTGGAACAAGGGCACGCACGGCAAAAGCGGCTTGATCGACAAGGTAAAGGCCTCTGTCATTACCGAAGCCGAAGCTGAAGCTGCGCTGATTGCCTTTTTGAGTAAATACGTGCCCAAGGGCAAGACACCGCTGTGTGGCAACAGCATTGGCCAGGACAGGCGCTTCATGGAACGCTATATGCCCAAGCTCAACAACTTCTTTCACTATCGCAACATCGATGTGAGCACATTGAAAGAGCTGGCCAAGCGCTGGAAGCCTACGGCCTATACCTCTTTCAAGAAGGCGCAGCGTCACACCGCCATGGCTGATGTGCATGAATCCATCGACGAGCTGCAGCATTACCGCAAGGAGTTGCTCAGCGCCTGAGGGTGGTTTGCTGCGGGTAGTCATGCTCGCAGCAGGGTAGATACAACTTTTCTACTTGCGGGAAAACCCGGTGTGTGAGACAATGCGTTGCTTACCCGATCAATGGGTAATTTTTGCGCATCTCCATCACACACGGGTTCTTACTTGCGTACAACGGCCTGCATACAGCCGATACGCCAAGACATAACACCCATCTGCCCCGTTTTGCGAACGGGCCAGTCAAAGTTTGACGGTGGATGTTGATAACCAACCGTCAAAAGAAGCGAGCAGCACGCTGACTGCGTCGCTTTTTTCGTGAGCTATTCATGACAGAAAACTCCCTAGAGCAGGGCCAAGTGGCCGCTGCTGATATTGCTTTGTCTTCGCCTGAAATCGATTCCCGTCTGGACGCCATGCTGGCCGACATGGACGCAGAAGACGCTGCTGCTGAAGAAATTTCCTCTGAAGAGGTTGCCGCTGAAGAAGTGGCTGAAGAAGTTCCTAACGGCTTCGTAGAACTGGGTCTGGCCCCTGAGCTGGTTCAGGCCGTGGCTGATCTGGGTTACACCCAGCCCACACAAGTGCAGGTCAAGGCCATTCCTCTGGCCATGGGTGAAGGCGCTGATGCCAACGGTTTCATCGACCTGATGGTCTCCAGCCAGACTGGCTCCGGCAAGACTGCTGCCTTCCTGCTGCCCGTGCTGCACACCCTGATTCAACAACGCGCTCAAGCTGAAGTTGAATCCAAGGCTGAGTTCGAGCGTCTGTGCGCTGAAGCCGCAGCCAATGGTGAACCTGCTCCTAAGCGTGCCAAGCGCAAGGACCCCACCAACAACCGCAATTTCAAGGCTGCTACTCCTGGCGCCCTCATTCTGTGCCCCACACGTGAGCTGGCTCAGCAAGTTGCGCATGACGCCATCGAGCTGGTCAAGCACTGCCGCGGCATTCGTGTTGCCAACGTGGTGGGTGGTATTCCTTACCAGCTGCAAATCGCCAAGCTGCAAAACGCTGACCTGGTGGTGGCCACTCCTGGCCGTCTGCTGGATCTGCAGCGCTCTATGCAGATCAAGCTGGACAAGGTACAGTTCCTGGTGGTTGACGAAGCCGACCGCATGCTGGACCTGGGCTTCTCCGACGATCTGGCTGAAGTCAATGTGATGACTGCCCAGCGCAAGCAAACCATGATGTTCAGCGCTACGTTTGCACCTCGCGTGCAACAGCTGGCCATGCGTGTGATGCACGACAACGGTTCCGGCGTGAAGAAGCTGACGATTGATTCGCCTCAGGAAAAGCACGCCAGCATCAAGCAAGTGTTGTTCTGGGCTGACAACGCTCAGCACAAGCGCAAGATGCTGGACCACTGGCTGCGTGACAGCAGCATTAACCAGGCCATCGTGTTTGCATCCACACAAGTGGAATGTGACGGCCTGGCTACCGACCTGCAGCAAGACGGCTTCTCCGCCGTGGCTCTGCACGGTGCTCTGAGCCAAGGTCTGCGTAACCGCCGCCTGATGGCTCTGCGCAACGGTCAAGTGCAAATTCTGGTGGCAACGGATGTGGCCGCACGCGGTATCGACGTGCCCACCATCACCCACGTCTTCAACTACGGCCTTCCCATGAAGGCTGAAGACTACACCCACCGTATCGGTCGTACCGGTCGCGCTGGTCGCGAAGGTACTGCTGTGACGTTTGCGGAATTCCGTGACCGTCGCCGTGTGTTCGATATCGAAGCCTACACACGTCAGCAATTCAAGGCTGAAGTGATTCCTGGTCTGGAACCCGTACAGCGCGCCCCCGCAGGCGGCGACCGTGATGGCCGTCGTGGTGGTGGCGGTGGTGGCCGTGGTTTCGGTGGTGGTGCTCGTCGTGATGGCGACGGCTATGGCCGCAAGCCCGGCTTTGGCAGCTTCGGCGGCGGCGCTCGTGGTAACGACCGCGGCGGTGATCGTGGTGGCTTCGGTGGCGATCGCGGTAATGACCGTGGTGGCGATCGTCCAGGCTTTGGCGCACCTCGCGGTGACCGTTTTGCGGATCGCGGCGGTGACCGTGGTGGCGATCGTGGCTTCGGCGGCGGCCGTCCTAGCTTTGGCGGTGACCGTCCTCGTGACGACCAGCGCGGCTTCGGCGGCGGTGATCGTGCTCCTAGCCGTGGTGGCTTCGGCGGCGATCGCGGTGGTGACCGTGGCGGTTTTGCTGGTCGCAGCGAAGGCGGCGAAGCCCGTAAGAGCTTTGGTGGTCCTCGTGATGGCGCCCATGCCGGTGGCGCTCGTGAAGGTGGCTTCCGCGGTGGCGAATCGCGTGGCTTTGGTGGTGGCGGCGATCGTCGTCCAGCCTTTGGCCAAGGTGCAGGCAAGCCTTACCAGCCTCACGGAGACCGTGGTGGCGATCGCGGCTTTGACCGCAAGCCCCGCGCTCCCCGTCGTGACGAGCGTTAATCGCTGATTCAGGCTTGCGCTTGAACCATAAAAAAGCCGGCTCTTGTAGCCGGCTTTTTGTTGTGCGCTTTATCAAAAAGAGGAGCTGCTTGCGCTTGATTAATAGGAATTTCAGCTATGAATGAGTCTGAACTCCTTATTTGTCAGGCGCTGGTAGCTCTTGTTATTTCAAAGCTCTGAAGCTGTGCGGCCAATCTCAGGCCAGTGGCGGTGCAGATACATCCAGGCAATCAGGCCAACCAGCATCATGCAAATCGATCCTATGGCCAGCAGCACGGCTGAGTGCATGACCAGCGGCGCAATCACCCCGGCCACAATGCCGTTGGCGACAGAGCCCACAACGGCCTGCAGGGATGAGGCAAGGCCGCGTCGCTCGGGGTGAACATCCAGCACCAGCAATGTGACCACGGGCACCATCAGTGCCCAGCCGTAGGCGAACAGGCAGATGGGAATCAGCGCCCAGCTCACATGCGCGGGCCAGATCAGATTGGCCGCCAGATTGATGATGGAGGTCACGAACATGATCAGAAAGCCGTGGCGAATCTGCCGCTTCGGCGCAATGCGCCCGGCAAGCCTTCCGCTGGTCCAGCTGCCGGCCATGATGCCGCCAATGGTGGAGACGAAAAACCAGAAAAACTGAGTCGGCTCCAGCTGCAAAATATCGCCAAGAAAGGCTGGTGCGGATAGCAAGTACAGAAACATGCCGTTGAACGGTATGCCGCTGGCCAGTGCCAGCAGCAGAAAGCGTGGGTCCGTCAGCAGAATTTTGTAGCCCTGCATCAGCGGCTTGAACTCAAAGGGCTGGCGTTTTTCTGCGGGCAGGGATTCTGGCAAAAACTTCACGTTGATAGACCAGAGCAGAATGCCAATCAGCGTCAGAAACCAGAACACGGATTGCCAGCCCAGATGCACAAACAGCCAGCCGCCCATCACGGGCGCCAGCGCCGGGGCAATGCCGAAGAAGATGGTGATTTGTGCCATCAGACCTTGGGCCTGAGCGGGTGGGAAAATATCTCGAACAATCGCGCGTGACACCACAATGCCAGCGCCCGTGGACAGGCCTTGCAGGGTGCGAAAGATCACCAGCTGGGTAATGTTCTGGGACAGGGCGCAGCCGGCGGATGCCAGTGTGAACATCACCAGTCCCCAGAGGATGACGGGGCGGCGACCAAAGCTATCGGCCAGTGCGCCATGGAACAGGTTCATGAAGGCGAAGCCAAAAAGATAGGCAGACAGCGTCTGCTGCATCTCGATAGGGGTTGCGCCCAGGGCTTTGGCGATACCCGAGAACGCCGGAATATAGGTGTCTACCGAGAACGGGCCGAGCATGCCGAGGATGGCAAGCAGCATGGCCAGAGTCCAGCGCGGTCCGCGCCAGAAGGTGGAGAGATTATTTTGCATAGTGAATCTTGAAGGCTTGCACGGTTGTGCGCCGGCTTGGCGGCCGATATGCCTGCATGATGCCTGAGATACCCGCTGCAGCCGTGACAGAACTCACGCTTTGATGGGGCCGGTAGGGGGGGTGAGAGTGCCGAAGTGCCAAACAAAAAAGCCAAAGCTCGTGAGAACTTTGGCTTTTGAATATTTGGTGGGCCCTGAGTGATTCGAACACTCGACCAACGGATTAAGAGTCCGCTGCTCTACCAACTGAGCTAAGAGCCCGCCGGAGTAAACCGGAGGTTTGATCTGCGAGAAACAGATCGAATAAATTTTGGTGGGCCCTGAGTGATTCGAACACTCGACCAACGGATTAAGAGTCCGCTGCTCTACCAACTGAGCTAAGAGCCCGCCGGAGTAAATCCGGAGGATCAATCTGATGCGAAACCAGACTGAAGAATTTTGGTGGGCCCTGAGTGATTCGAACACTCGACCAACGGATTAAGAGTCCGCTGCTCTACCAGCTGAGCTAAGAGCCCCACATCTCGCCTGCACTGCAAGCAAGACCGCAATTATGCGCTATTTCTGGAGGGCTCGCAGGAAAACCCGCGGTTTTTTTCAATCCAGCGCATTGCGTCTTTGCAATTCCACATACAGGCCGGCTTGATCGAGATCACCCAGGCCGTTCTTTACGCCCTCGGCATAGAGCTGTTCTAGCAAGCCAGTAATGGGGGCGTCAAAGCCGATTTCATCGGCGGTGGCCGTGGCGTTGCGCATGTCTTTGAGCTGAACTGTCATGCGGCCGCGCGGTGCAAAGTCGTGGTTGACCATGCGTTCGCCATGCACCTGCAGAATACGGCTGTCGGCAAAACCGCCCGAGATCGCTTCACGCACCTTGGCAGGGTCGGCTCCACCGCGTTCGGCCAGCAGCAAGGCTTCGGCCACAGCGCCAATGGTGATGCCCACAATCATTTGGTTGGCTAATTTTGCCAGCTGGCCTGCGCCATGCGGGCCCACATGGGTGGCACGGCCCAGTGCCGCAAAGACGGGCAGGGCACGTTCAAAATCTGTGGCATCACCACCAGCCATGATGGCCAGTGTGCCAGCTTCTGCGCCTAGTGTGCCGCCGGAGACGGGGGCATCAAGGTGCTGCACGCCCAAGGCGTTGAGTTTGCTGGCATGTTCACGCGCTTCACGTGGCTGGATGGAGGCCATGTCGATAAAGAGTGAGCCTTTGGGCATGGCGTCGGCCACGCCCAGATTGAACAGCACTTCGCCGACGATGGCACCGCTCTCCAGCAGGCTCACGGCAAAGTCCACACCGAGTACGGCGTCTGCGGCGTTGTCGTGAATGGTCACTCCGTCAGCGACCAGCTGATCAGCCTTGGCGCGGGTGCGGTTCCAGGCGTGGACTTCATGGCCGGCCTGAGCAAGGCGGCGCGCCATGGGCAGGCCCATCATTCCTATGCCCAGAACGGCGATCTTCAAAGTGCTCATTGCGTTGTTTCCTTGGAGTTTTTTATGAATACCCACATGCTAAGCCCTGAGCGCTCTGGCAATGGCTGGGGTGAGCACAGATCAGTTGTGTGCACTGAGCGCAGAAACAACAAGGGCAGCCGAAGCTGCCCTTGATGCTTTTTTTGGAGGTTCACCTTCGCGCTGGTGAGTTGCGCTTACGCGCTTACATCAGTAGATGCTCGCCAGCGTTGTCGCCGCCGAGAATGACATAGTTGACCTTGCGGATGTCCATGAGCTTGGTGCCGCCCGAGTAGCTGATGGAGGACTGAGTGTCCTGCTGCATTTCGATCAGCGTATTCATCAGCGGACCCTTGACGGGTTCCAGAATGCGCTTGCCTTCAACGTGCTTGTACTCGCCCTTGTTGAAGTCAGAGGCCGAGCCGTAATATTCCTTGAACAGCTTGCCATCCACTTCCACGGTTTTGCCTGGCGATTCTTCATGGCCTGCAAACAGCGAGCCAATCATGATCATGGTGGCTCCGAAACGGATGCTCTTGGCAATGTCGCCATGGCTGCGGATGCCGCCGTCGGCAATGATGGGCTTGGTCGCCACGCGGGCGCACCACTTGAGCGCCGATAGCTGCCAGCCGCCCGTGCCAAAGCCGGTCTTGAGCTTGGTGATACACACCTTGCCGGGGCCTACACCCACCTTGGTGGCATCGGCACCCCAATTTTCCAGGTCGATCACGGCTTCGGGTGTTGCCACGTTGCCAGCAATCACAAAGGCCGCGGGGATCTTGGCCTTGATGTACTGGATCATGTTCTTCACGCTCTCGGCATGGCCGTGGGCAATGTCGATAGTGATGTATTCGGGGCAGATGCCGTCTGCGACAAAGCTGTCGACCGTGTCGTAGTCGGGTTGCTTGACGCCCAGAGAGATCGAGGCGAACAGACCCTTGGACTGCATGTCCTTGGTGAAGGCCACGTTGTCGATGTCAAAACGGTGCATCACATAGAAGAAACCGTTTTGTGCCAGATAAGTGCAGATCTTCTCGTCCACCACCGTTTTCATGTTGGCAGGCACCACGGGCAGTTTGAAACTGCGGTTGCCCAGCACCACGCTGGTGTCACATTCCGAACGGCTTTCCACGCGGCACATGCGGGGAAGCAGAAGAATGTTGTCGTAGTCGAAGATTTCCATGGTTCCAAGCTCCGGAAAAGGTCACGGTGGGAATCTCACCCACCTCAATTTTCAAGGATAGGCGCTTGGCTTGGAGCCCGGTTTTTGGCAGTGCTGGCATGCAGCAGGCAAAAAAAACCGGACCACAAGAAGCTTGGGCCCGGTGATTGATTCTATATGGAGCTGATCAAAAGCGGATGTTCACATAAACTTATGAGGGTTATATGCAATTTCGTATAGAACCTGTCTCGGAGTTTTTAAGCCTATGGGCCATAGGCGCGCATGAAGGTTTCAACCGCCCGTTCGCTGATCTGGATGATCTCTTCGGGCGTCGGGGCAGGCAGATGCTGAAACACAAAGCGCGGCAAAAGCTCGGCTTCAAGCAAGGCCAGCAGCTGGTGCATCATGATTTCGGGATCGGCCGCGCGCAGCAGTTGGCGCTCAATGCCCAGTTGCAGAAAATCCTTGATGGCTGCATTTCCCCTCGCAGGCCCCATTTCCCAGCAGCGCTGGCCGATATTGGAGCGTCCGCCTTCTGAGACCAGCAGGCGGCGCACAGCCATCACATTGGGCGAATACAGCAGGCCCAGAAAACGCTGACCAAAGTCTCGCAGCGTCTGCGCCGCATCGTCGCCGGGCGTTTGCAGCGCCAGCATGGTGTTCTGAAAGTCGGCTTCAGAGGCCTGAAACATCACCTCCAGAAACAGCGCTTCTTTCGACGGGAAATAGTTGTACAGCGTGGCCTTGGAGCCGCCCAGCCGCGTGCAGATCTCGGACATCGACGTGCGCTCAAAGCCCAGCTCGCCAAAGGTGGCTGCGGCGACATCAATGATGGCTTGTCGCTTTTCCTCCGTTTTGGTACGCATGAGGAGAAATGTCCTTGGGTTGATGTGATGTCTTTCAGTGTATCGCTTGCGATTGAAATACTCTAAAACATATACTGTACCGTACAGTTCATTATTAAAGTATTTCAATGACAACACGCATCGCACCGGCGCTGGAGGGTCACCCGCGCATCCGCCAGGGCTGGCTGATCCTGGGCTTGCCCATCTTGCTGGCCGCCTGCGCTCAGGTTCCTGAATGGAGTGGAAAAGCATCGCTGACTCAGCCTGTGCCAGATGCTTTGCAGGCTGCGCGCAATACCCCGCGCATGGACTGGCCGACGCAGCAATGGTGGCAACGCTATGGCGATGCACAGCTTGACCAGTTGATTGCGGAAGCCCTGGAAACCGCACCAGACATGGCCGCTGCCGCAGCCCGCGTGCGACAGGCCAAGGCCATGCTGGGCGTGCGCGAATCGGCCAGCGCGCCGCAGCTGTCGGCCCGCGCATCGGCCAGTGAAGACAAGCTCAGCTACAACCACCTGAGCCCAGATGCCTTTACGCCGCGTGGCATGAATGACTATGGTCGCGCCACGCTGGATTTGAGCTGGTCGCTGGATTTGTGGGGCAAGCAGCGTGCAGCAGTTGCAGCTGCTGTCGGTGAGCTGGCTGCCCGCGAGGCCGATGCCGCGCAGGCTCGCCTGCTGTTGTCCAGCAACGTGGCCAGTGCCTATGCGCAGTTGCTGCGTCTGGCTGCGAATGAGCAGACGCTGGAGCAGTCCATCAAAGTGCGTCAGGCCACGGCCAACCTGTTTGCTGAACGCTATGCCAATGGGCTGGAAAACAAGGGCAGCGTACACAGTGCGAATGCAAGACTGGCAGCCGCCCGTGCTGAGCTGTCGCAAATGCAGGAGCAGGTGGCTCTGCAGCGCAACAGCATTGCTGCTTTGATGGGCGCTGCGCCTGACCGTGGTGCCCATATTCAGATTGACACTCAGCGCCTGCAGTCACTGTGGCAGCAACGCTGGGCCTTGCCAGAGCAACTGTCCGCGAACTTGCTGGGCCGTCGGCCCGTGTGGTGGCGGCACGGCTGCAGGCGCAGTCGCTGGAATCGCGCGTAGCTGCGCAGCAGGCCGAGTTTTATCCCGATGTGAACTTGAGCGCCTTTATCGGCGTGCAGTCGCTGGGGCTGGACATGTTGACCAAGAGCGGCTCCAGCATTGCCAGCATTGGCCCGGCTATCAGCCTGCCCATCTTCAACGGCGGCCGTTTGCGTTCTGAACTGGGCGCGGCCCGTGCCCGTTATGACGAAGCCGCAGCGCAGTACCACAGCACGCTCAACCGTGCCTTGCAGGAAGTGGCAGACAACGCCACCAGCCAGCGCGCATTGCAGCAGCAATTGACGGCCATGGAGCAAGCCGTAGAAGCAGCGACTGAAGCGCAACGCGTGGCTAGAAACCGCTATGAAGGCGGGCTGGCGCGTTACCTCGATGTTCTGTCGGCGGAAGACCAGTTGCTGGCCAGCGTGCGCCAGCTGGTCGATGTGCAGTCGCGTGCATTGACGCTGGACATTGCTCTGCACCGTGCACTGGGCGGCGGCTGGAGCGAAGACGCCAGCGCGCAAAAGGCGGCTGAGCAGCCCCAGGCCTGATCGATTTCTAGAACTGAATAATTCCAAGGTTTTGTATGACTGAAAACGCTTCTTCCGTGAGCGAAAATTCTGCTGTCCGCGTGCAGCGCCGTAACAAGCTGCTTGGTGGTCTGGCCGCTGTGGTCATCGTCGCGGGCATTGCTGCGGGTGCCTATTGGTGGCTGCATTCCTCCCACTTTGTCTCTACCGACAATGCCTATGCGGCGGCCGAGGTGGCGCAGGTCACTCCATCGGTGGGCGGCACGGTGTTGGAGGTGCTGGTCAAGGACACGCAGGCGGTGAGAAAAGGCGATGTGCTGGTGCGCATCGACCCCACAGACGCCAAGCTGGCACTGGCGCAAGCCGAAGCAGAACTGGCCCGTGCCACACGCCGTGTGAAAGGCTATGTGGCCAATGATGGCGGGCTGAAAGCGCAGGTTACAGCACGCGAAGCGGATGAAAAACGCGCCGCTGCCCAGTTGCTGGCCGCGCAGGCGGATATGGAGCGCGCCACCATTGATTTGAAGCGCCGTGAAGCGCTGGCCCAGAGTGGCTCGGTCTCTGGTGAGGAATTGACACAGGCGCAGAACGCCTTTGCCGCCGCCAAGGCGCAGCAGGCATCGGCGGTGGCAGCGCAGGCGCAGGCCAAGGCCAACCGCGAAGCCGCCATTGGCGCCAAGCAGGTCAACGCCACGCTGATTGAAGGCGCAGATGGCGAGAGCAATCCCGAGGTGCTGCTGGCGCAGGCCCGCCGTGATCAAGCTCAGGTTGATCTGGATCGCACCACGGTGCTTGCTCCCGTCGATGGCGTGGTGGCCAAGCGCAGCGTGCAGATTGGTCAGCGCGTGCAGGCCGGTGCAGCGCTGATGGCTGTGGTGCCTGTGCAGCAAATTTATGTCGATGCCAACTTCAAGGAAGGTCAGCTGGGCAAGGTGCGCGTGGGCCAGCAGGTGGAGTTGCAGGCGGATCTGTACAGCAGCGACGTGAAGTACAAGGGCACGATCGTGGGCTTCAGCGGTGGCTCTGGCTCGGCCTTTGCCGCCATTCCCGCGCAGAACGCCACAGGCAACTGGATCAAGGTGGTGCAGCGTCTGCCGGTGCGCATTCAGTTGGAGCCGGCTGAGCTGCAAAAGAACCCGTTGCGCGTAGGCCTGTCCATGCATGTGACGGTGGATACACGCACCGGCCCTGCCGATGGCGCTGGCGTGGCGGCCGCTCAGTGAGCTTGTTGTTATGAGCGATCACCACGGAAATTCTGTGCAGGCCAGCCCTGTGCCAGCAGCAGGGGCTGATGCCCCTGCCGTGCCCATGGCACCCGGCATGGTGCCGCTGACAGACGGCACGCTCTGGCTGGCCGCGCTGGTGCTGGCGGCGGCCAACTTCATGGCCGTGCTGGACATGACGGTGGCCAATGTCTCCGTGCCCAGCATTGCGGGCAATCTGGGGGCCACGACCAGCCAAGGGACCTGGGTCATCACCAGCTACGCCGTGGCTGAAGCGATTACTGTGCCTCTCACCGGCTGGCTGGCCTCGCGCTTTGGCGCGGTGCGCGTGTTTGCCACTTCCATGGCGTTGTTTGGTCTGGCATCGCTGCTGTGCGGCATGGCCAATTCGCTGGGCATGCTGGTGTTTGCGCGCATTTTGCAGGGTCTGGCCGGTGGCCCGCTGATGCCGCTGTCTCAGTCACTGCTGCTGCGCATCTTCCCGCCGCGCATGGCTCCGGCGGCCATTGGCCTGTGGTCCATGACCACGTTGATTGCGCCCGTTCTTGGCCCCATCGTGGGCGGCTGGATTTGCGATGAATACACCTGGCACTGGATCTTTCTGATCAACATCCCGGTGGCGCTGGTCTGTGCTTTTGCCGTGTGGCACCTGGTGCGGCGCTATGAGCAGCCACTGCTCAAGAACCCCATAGACACCGTGGGCCTGCTGCTGCTCATCGTCTGGGTGGGGTCATTGCAGCTGATGCTGGATGAGGGCAAGAACCTGGACTGGTTTGCCTCGCCCATGATCGTGGCACTGGCCGTGGTCGCCGTGGTGGGCTTTGCCGCCTTCATGATCTGGGAGCTGCATGCCGAGCACCCGATTGTGGATTTGCGGGTGTTCAGGCACAGAGGCTTCTCCATGGCGGTGCTCACCATCAGTCTGGCGTTTGCGGCCTTTTTTGCGGTCAACGTGCTCACGCCGCTGTGGCTGCAAAGCTTCATGGGCTACACCGCCACGCTGGCGGGCATGGTGACGGCCTGGACGGGGCTGTTTGCGCTGTTTGTCGCACCTGCCGCCGCAGGGCTGTCCGCCAAGATGGACCCGCGCAAGCTGATCTTCGGTGGTGTGTTCTGGATGGGTGTCATCACCTGCTGGCGCGCGTTTGCGACCACTGACATGGGCTACTGGGACATTGCCCTGCCGCTGATGTTCATGGGCTTTGGCCTGCCGTTCTTCTTCATCCCTACCACCGGGCTGGCGCTGGCCAGCGTGGAGCCGCATGAGATGGATAACGCGGCCGGGCTGATGAACTTTCTGCGCACCCTGTCGGGCGCTGCGGCAGTGTCGGTGGTCAACACCGCATGGGAGAACGGCACCACGCGCAACCATGCCGAACTGGTGGGCCTGAGCGACCGCAGTGGCGAGGTATTGCAGGGCCTGCAGCAGTCGGGCATGAGCCCGGATGCGTCGCTCTCGGCCTTCGATCACCTCATCACCAGCCAGAGCGTGATGCTGGCCACCAATCAGATCATGTTCATCATTGCTGGTGGATTTATTCTGGCGGCCTGTGCGATCTGGCTGGCACCCAAGCCGACACGCGTCGTGGAACCGGGAGCCGGAGGGCACTAAGTGCTTTTTAGTGCTCGTTGAATTGATAGCTGCTTGCGCTTGATTGACATCGGTTTCAGGCCTTAAGAGGCTTAAAACCCATACAAATCAATCGCAAGCAGCTTTTCTTTTTATAGCGTAATGGAGCAGTAAATCGCAGGGAGTCGCCAGCATTTCTACAATGGCGCTCTATGTTCCCGATCGACCTGCTTGACTCCGCGCCAGAAGATGCAAATTCTGGCACCAACCCCGCATCCAACTCGCCCCTGCTGGCGGGCCTCAACGATGAGCAACTGGCGGCTGTAACGCTGCCTGCGGGCCATGCGCTGATCTTGGCGGGCGCTGGCTCGGGCAAGACCCGCGTGCTCACCACGCGCATTGCCTGGCTGCTGCAGACCGGGCAGGCCACGCCCGGCTCCATCCTGGCCGTGACCTTTACGAACAAGGCCGCCAAAGAGATGCTGCTGCGCCTGTCGAGCATGCTGCCTTACAACGTGCGCGGCATGTGGATTGGCACCTTCCACGGTCTGTGCAACCGTATGCTGCGCGCCCACTATCAGGCCGCCAAGCTGCCGCAGGCGTTTCAGATTCTGGATACGCAAGACCAGCTCTCGGCCATCAAGCGCCTGTGCAAACAGTTCAATGTGGATGACGAGCGCTTTCCGCCCAAGCAGCTGATGTACTTCATCGCGGGCTGCAAGGAGGAAGGCATGCGCCCCGCCGATGTGGTGGCCACCGACCCCGATACGCGCAAAAAGGTGGAGTTGTACCAGCTCTACGAAGAGCAATGCCAGCGCGAAGGCGTGGTGGATTTTGGCGAGCTGATGCTGCGCAGCTTCGAGTTGCTGCGTGACGATGTGCATCTGCGCCAGCACTACCAGCGCCGCTTTCAGCACATCTTGGTCGACGAGTTTCAGGACACCAACAAGCTGCAATACCAGTGGCTCAAGCAACTGGCGGGCGAGGCCGATGGCGGCCGCTATGTCTCGCAATCCAGCGTGATTGCCGTGGGCGACGATGACCAGAGCATCTACGCCTTTCGCGGTGCGCGCGTGGGCAATATGGCCGACTTCATTCGCGAGTTTGGTGTCAAAAACCAGATCAAGCTGGAGCAGAACTACCGCAGTTACAGCAATATCCTGGACTGCGCCAATGCGCTGATTAGCCACAACAGCAACCGCTTGGGCAAGAACCTGCGCACCACGCAGGGGCCGGGCGAGCCGGTGCGCATTTACGAGTCCCCCAGCGACCTCGCCGAAGCGGCGTGGATGGTTGACGAGATCAAGCAGCTGGTCAAAAACGACGGCTTCAAGCGCCAGGAAATTGCCGTGCTTTACCGCAGCAATGCGCAAAGCCGGGTGATTGAGTCGGCGCTGTTCAACGCCTCCATTCCCTACCGCGTGTACGGCGGTCTGCGCTTTTTTGAGCGCGCGGAAATCAAGCACGCGCTGGCGTATCTGCGCTTGCTGGAGAACCCGCACGACGAGACCAGTTTCTTGCGCGTGGTGAACTTCCCCGCACGCGGCATTGGTGCGCGCACGATCGAGGTCCTGCAGGACACGGCGCGCGGCAGCGGTTGCTCCTTGAATGATGCGGTGACGGCCGTAGGGGGCTCAGCCGGTACCAAGCTGCAGGGCTTTGTGGCCAAGCTTGATGTGCTGCGCGAGCAGACGCAGGGCAAGACGCTGCGCGAAATCATCGAAACGGTGCAAGAGCAAAGCGGCCTGATCGAGCATTACCGCAATGAAAAAGAAGGTGCCGACCGCATCGAAAACTTGCAGGAACTGGTGACGGCTGCCGAGAGCTTTGTCACGCAAGAAGGCTTTGGCCGCGATGCCGTGGCCTTGCCGGTGGATGCGCAGGAGATTCTGCCCGGTGCCAACCTGTCGCAAAGTCCGGCGAGCCAGGGGCTTGACCCGAATGCTCCGCTGCTGGATGAAGCCTTGAAGGCACCCGCTGGCACGGCGGCATCCATGGTTAATGAAGACACGGGCGAGACCATGTCGCCGTTGGCAGCTTTTCTTTCCCATGCTTCGCTGGAAGCCGGTGACAACCAGGCCCAGGCCGGGCAGGACGCGGTGCAGTTGATGACGGTGCATGCCTCCAAGGGCCTGGAGTTTGATGCCGTGTTCATTGGCGGCGTGGAGGAAGGCCTGTTTCCTCACGAGAACGCCATGATGGACCGTGGCGGTATCGAAGAAGAACGCCGCCTGGCTTATGTGGCCATCACCCGTGCCCGCAAGCGTCTGTACCTGAGCCATTCGCAGACACGCATGTTGCATGGCCAGACGCGCTATAACACCAAGAGCCGCTTCTTTGACGAATTGCCAGAGGAAGCTCTGAAATGGATCACGCCCAAGCAAAGCGGCTTTGGCAGTTTTACTCCTAATTCGGGTGCAGGTGGCTCTTATGGATCAAGGGCTGGAGGCCAGTTTGGCTCCAACTGGGGCAGCAAACAGACAGACGTTTTCGCCAGCCCGCCCGTGCCCAAGCAAAAGGCCGAGCCGTCGCATGGCATGAAGGCGGGCATTGCGGTGTTCCACAACAAGTTCGGTGAGGGCAAGGTCCTGGCTGTCGAGGGCCAGGGCGACGATGCGCGCGCCCAGGTCAGCTTTGGCCGTCACGGCACCAAGTGGCTGGCGTTGTCGATTGCCAAGCTGACGATTGTGGATTGAGTCTCTGAAGTCTTCAGGCATGAAAAAGCCGCCGCCTTTTTGCAAGGCTGCGGCTTTTTCTTTGAGGCTTGGGCGCTTATTTGGCGCTGAGCTTCATCTGTGCGGGCGAGGCCGTGATGTAACCCACAGCGGCACCGAACTTGTCCTTGTAGTTGCTCTTGAGCAGCGGGTCGAGCTGGGTCTTGACGGTGGCATGGATGCTGCCCCAGTCGCCAGCGTGCTGGAAGTTGCTCATGATGTAGGTCCAGCCGTTGATCTCGTCCACGGCATGCAGACCGGTGGATTCACCGCCCGCGGGCACGGACAGCACGCGCGACAGCTGCTTGGTGTCCACGTTGTAGGCCCACATGAAATTGTTGACGTGCTGGCTGCTGTCCTCGCCGATGAACAGAGTGCGCATTTTTTCCGAGAACTTGAGGTTGTCGGGGTTGGCAATCTTGTTCGGGTTGGCGGTGTTGCCCAGAGCGTCGCCCTTGAGGGTTTTGCCATCGCTGTCCAGCAGATCTTCGCCGGCCAGCAGAGGGGCGGTGTCCACAGGCATCCATTCGCTGTTGATGGCTGCGCCGTCGGTGTCCTTCTGGGCACCCTTGAGGTTCAGCGCCATCACCACGCCAGCCACCAGTTGCTTGGGTACGGAGACGCCATTGCCGGGCACGTTGGCAGCGTTGCCAGCCACCATGGAGGACTGCACGTTCTGCAGCGCAGAGTAGGCAATCTTGTCCTTGGCATTGACGGTCGTGCCTTCCATCTTGGTGAAGCCCAGACTGGCGCCCTTGAAGGCGGCATAGCGGTGGGTTTCGAGGAAGGCGGCGGCCTTGTCCATGCCGGGGTTGATCTTGATCCACTCGGTCTTGCCGTTGGCCACGATCTTGGTGTAGCTGGAGTCGCTGGGGTCGGTCTTGGCCACGGTCATGATGTCCGTGGGCTTGAGCGTGTTGGCCAGGTTCTCGATTTCGGCGCTGGTCGCCGATCCCAGCTTGATCCAGGTCAGAGCTGCCGTGCTCTTGGCGGCGGGATCGATGGAGAAACCGGCACCAACCTTGGCGACATACAGCGAGCCCGAGGACAGATCCTTTTCCTTGTCAGCCACAAACACGAAGTAACCGCTGTTGGTGGCGTCATCACCCATGAGTGCGGTGCGCTGGTCGGGCATGACCTGCACGAGTTCGTGCGAGATGCGGCCCATGCAGAAATGCTTTTTGATCGTGGCGGTGCCGTCGACGTTGACGATCACTTCGGGCATGTGGCCGTAGTGATAGGGGTTGGCCTTGTTCGCATCGCCATAGAGGTTCTGGCTGTAGGCCTGGAACATGGCGTTGCTGGCGATGCTGAAGGCATCAGGCTCGTACTCTTCCGAGGACAGGTGTGTACCCCAGGGAGAGAGGCTGGCGCCGCAGGTGATCCACAGACCATGGACCTTGGAGGTGTCCACGTTATGGTATTTCACCAGGCTCAGTTTGCCGGTGGTCTGGTCCTGGTCCAGTGTCACCACGGCGATGGGCGAGGGCAGCTTGCCGTACATATCGGTCTTGCTGTCCTGGGCCAGTGTGGTGTATTCGAACTGCACCACGGCAAACACGGGCTGGCCCTTGACGCCATCTACCTTGGCGTTGGGTACGGTCAGCAGCGAGGTGCCGTCGGGCGAATCGGAGAAGAACTGGCGCTCTTTGCCGGAGACGGTTCTGTCGATGATCTTGTTGTTGAAGATGTCGAAATAGCCACCGGAGAGAATCTTGCCGCCCTTGCCGTCAGAGACCTCGTCGCCAGTCACGAAGAAGGGCTGGTAACCCAGGTCGTAGGCTTGCTCGCTCTTGTCGTCAAAAGTGACTTTTAGCTGCGATGCGACATACATGGTGGCCATATTGGCCGGCGTGGTCAGCGTGGGGGCAGCCATGCTGGTAAAAGTTGCCGAGACATAGTTCTTGGTGACCGGCGGAGTGATCGGCGTCGTGCTGTCATCATCGCCACCACCACAAGCGGCCAGCAGGCTGGAAGCCGAAATGGCCGAGCCCAGGGGGAGCAGAGGAGCGCCGGTAAACAGTTGCAGGGCCTTACGACGGCTGAGCAGATTTTGTGCCATGAGAGTTTCGCAGTGTGGGGTGGAGCGCAGACTTGTGGGCCGCGCTTAATTGGATGAATGCCAAGGCATGAGATGCGCGCTTTGGTCAGTCCTGCGAATCCTAGGAAACAAATATGACAGTGGAATGGCTGCTTGATGACGCTCTGATGAATGCCCTGTGGCGAGGCGACGCGGGTGCCGAGGCCATGAAAAAAGCCCCGGCTTTTGGCCGAGGCTGGTGATGGCTAATGCGCCAGATGTTTACAGATCGGAAGGCGGCGCTGCGTTGGACGTGGAGTCGATCAGAGACGGGTCGGCATCGGGTGGGCTGAAACTGTCGCGGAAGGAAAACACGATGGAGGTGAAAAACACTGCAGCCAGGGCCAGCGCCGTCGCCACCATCAGCCCGCCTGCAATGCTGCCGATGAGCGCAGCCAGAATGCCGGTGACGATGGCCAACACCATGCCGGTTGCGATGAAGACGCCGACCCAGCACACGCCAAAGACAAAGTACGCGCCGATATTGCGGATGCAGCCGACAAAGCTGAAAAACAGCGATTTGACGGGGCTGATGCCATGCCAGTGAATGAGGGCAGGGGCATGCCAGAAAGCCAGCGACAGAGGCAGGTAAAGGCACATGCTCAGCCACATGGCGGACTGGAACTCGGGCTCTTCGGCCAGCTCGCGGGTCATGGGGGTCTGCCCTAGATAGACGCTGGCGAAGTTGCCGCCATCCACAATGGTGGAGGCACCGATGATGAGCAGAAAGCCTGCGGCGTACATACCGCCCAGCATCAACATGGAATGCAGGTGCTGGCTGCCGGAGCGAAACGACACCAGCAGCAATGCGGGCGTGGGCTTGCGGCCGTGGGCGGCTTCGGAGGCCGCAACCATCATGGTCAGCGAGATGCAGGGCAGCAGTGCCAGAGCGAGAACAGGGCCGATCAGCGGCAGGGCCGAGATCAGCGACATGCTGGCCATGCCGAGAAAGAACAGGGCGGCCAAAGCCAGAGGCTGGCTTTTGAACGTGCGCAGACCTTGGAGCACCCACTGAAGACCAGTGCGGGCGGGAACGATTTGAAGTTTCATGGAAGAGGCTGAAATACTTTTGCGAGAGCGTGCAAAAGTCGCTTCTTGCACTGTACCCGAGACGGCTTTACGGGGCCATTAATAGCCCCGTAGCACTTTGCAGCTTGGGAGTAGGGCTCGGCGCTTAGTCCAGCGTCAGTGGGTGGGCAATGCGCTGGCTCAGCACGCGCTCGAAGTGCGTGGGGTCATGGGGCTGGAGCAAGGCCGCTTCACGCGGCAGATAGAAGTCCCAGAGGCGAGAGATCCAGAAGCGCAGCGCGCCAGCACGCAGCTGGGCGTTGAGCAGTTCACGCTCGGCAGCCGACAATGGGCGTACGGCCTGGTAGGCCGCGAGCATGGCTTTGGCGCGCGCGGCATCGTGTGCACCTGTTGCGTGATCGATACACCAGTCGTTCAGGCAGACGGCCAGATCGAAGAGCCAGGTGTCCACGCCCGCGAAGTAGAAGTCGAAAAAGCCGGTCAGCTTGTCGCCTTCAAACATCACGTTGTCGCGGAACAGATCGGCGTGGATGGGGCCGCGCGGCAGGGCCGCATAGGCCGCCGATGCGGCAATGTGGTTCTGATAGGCCAGCTCTGCACGCAGCAGGCCCGCTTTTTGCTCGTCCAGATGCGGCAGGACCACAGGCACGGTCTCATTCCACCAGGGCAGGCCGCGCAGATTGGGCTGGTTGCGTTCATAGTTCTGACCAGCCAGATGCATGCGCGCCAGCATGTCGCCTACAGCGGCGCAGTGCACGGGCTGGGGAGTCAGCTGGCTCTTGCCAGCCAGGCGGTTGACGATGGCGGCGGGCTTGCCGCAGACCTTGAGCAGAATGTCGCCGCTGCGTGTTTCGCCTTGCGGGTCTGGCACGGGGATGCCGGCCTGCGCCAGATGCTTCATCAGGTACAGGTAAAACGGCAACTGCTCAAAGCTCAGACGCTCGAACAAAGTCAGCACGTACTCCCCCTGATCCGTTGTCAGAAAGTAGTTGGTGTTTTCAATGCCGCCCTGAATGCCGCGCAATTCTTTGAACGAGCCAAGGGACAGGCGGCGCAGCAGGTCGCGCGCATCTTTATCGGAAACTTCGGTGAAAACAGCCATGGTGAATGCGCCGGCCTGTGACAGTCGGCCGAGCTAACAGGTGATGGGTTCTATACGCAACAGGGCAGTGCGGTGCGGCACTGCCCTGTCATGAATGGGGGAAAAGCGCGCGGCGCTTCAGAATTTGAGGAAATTCCAGACGCGGGTGCCTGTGGTGTCGCCGCTGTTGTTGTCGCGGTTGCGGGCAGCGCGGGCGCCGTCGTTGGACTGCACCTCGTACTCGGGCATGGAGCCCACCTTGGGCTGCACGGTAATGCTCTGGGTCTGGCCGCCCACACGGGTCTCATCAACACGGCTGCCTGCGTCTTCCACGCGGATATGTTCAATCCGCTGGTTGTGCTTGCCGGTGGCCGCGGAGTTGTCCTGCTGGCCTTGAGGCGCAGGAGCTGCCACGGCTTGGGCAGGTTCAGAAGTGGAGGTCTGGGCCAGAACAGATCCGGCAGCCAGGCTCAGAATGATGAAAAGTGGTGCAGCGCGCATGATGGTTCGATTGTAGGGCGACTTCGAATTCTCCCACTATGCTCTGTCCGTCTTTGCAGCCGGGCCCTGCGCAAGCGGGCACGCGTGCACAATTCGGGGTATGAGTAATTCCAAGACCCTGGTGCTGGTGGACGGCTCCAGCTACCTTTACCGCGCCTACCATGCCATGCCTGACCTGCGGGCCATTCCCGGCGACCCGGCCAGCCCCGCCACGGGCGCCATTCGCGGCATGGTGAACATGATGCAGGCGCTGAGGAAGGATGTGCAGGGCGACTATGCGGTGTGCGTGTTTGATACCTCAGGCCCTACCTTCCGCGATGCCATGTACGACCAGTACAAGGCCACGCGCTCGCCCATGCCCGACGATCTGCGCAGCCAGATCGAGCCCATCCACGAAGTGGTGAAGCTGCTGGGCTGGAAAGTGGTGGCTGTGCCCGGCGTCGAAGCCGACGACGTGATCGCCACGCTGGCGCAGATGGCGGCGGCCCAGGGCATCAATGTCATCGTCTCCAGCGGAGACAAGGACCTGAGCCAACTGGTCAACGAACACGTCACCATCATCGACACCATGAACGGCAAAAAGCGCGACGTGGCCGGGGTGACCGCCGAGTTTGGCGTGCCCCCGTCGTTGATGGTCGACTTTCAGGCGCTGGTGGGCGATACCGTGGACAACGTTCCCGGTGTCACCAAGGTCGGCCCGAAGACCGCTGCCAAATGGCTGGAAGAGCACGGCACACTAGAAAATTTGATAGCTAATGCCGCAGGCATCAAAGGTGTTGCAGGCCAAAACCTGCGTGATGCGATTGCCAGCGGCCAGCTGGCACTGAGTCGCCAGCTGGTGACCATGAAGACCGACTGTGATCTGGCCGACTACATCGGCGGCCTGCCCCAGCTGGACGACGTGGTCCTGGCCGAGCCTGACAATGCGGCGCTGGTGCCGTTTTATGAAAAATATGGCTTCAAGAGCCTGGCGCGTGCGCTGGGTGCTAGGGCTTCTGAAGCACTTCCCGCAAAAGCCGCCAAGCCTGCCAAGACCAGCAAGGTTGACACTGCCCAGGGCGGCCTGTTCGACGTGGATGACGCACAAGCCACTGAAGTGGCTGTGGCCGCCCAACAGCGCGACGTGGTCTACACCACCATCTTGACGGAAGCGCAACTGGATGAATGGCTGGCCAAGATCCACGCCGCCGAGCTGACCGCCATCGACACCGAAACCGATTCGCTGGATGAAATGCGGGCGCAGATCGTCGGCATCAGCTTCAGCGTGGCCATTGGCGAAGCCGCTTACATTCCGCTGCGCCACGAAGGCATGGACGTGCCCGAGCAGCTGGACATGAACAGCGTGCTGGCCAAGCTCAAGCCCTGGCTGGAAGACGGCAGCAAAAAGAAGCTGGGCCAGCATGTCAAATACGACCAGCATGTGTTTGCCAACCATGGCATCACCGTGCGCGGCTATGCGCACGACACCATGCTGCAAAGCTATGTGCTGGAAGCCGATCGCCCCCACAACCTGACCAGTCTGGCGCTGCGCCACACCGGCCGCACCGGCATCAGTTACGAAGACCTGTGCGGCAAGGGCAAGGGCCAGATTCCGTTTGCGCAGGTGCCGGTCGACAAGGCGGCGGCTTATAGCTGTGAAGATTCGGACCAGACACTGAACGTGCATCAAGTGCTGTGGCCGCAGATTCAGGCCAATGCCGGACTGCTGCATATTTATGAGCTGGAAATGCAGACCAGCGAAGCGCTGTTTCGCATTGAGCGCAACGGCGTGCGCATTGATGCGGGCGAGCTGGCACGCCAGAGCAATGATCTGGGTGCGCGCATCTTGAAGTTGGAAGAAGAGGCCTACGAAATTGCGGGCCAGCCCTTCAATCTGGCCAGCCCCAAGCAACTGGGCGAAATCTTCTTCGACAAGCTGGGCATGCCCGTGGTGAAGAAAACCGCCACTGGCGCGCGCAGCACCGACGAAGAAGTGTTGGAAAAGTTGGCGGAGGACTACCCGCTGCCCGCCAAGCTGCTGGAGCACCGCAGCCTGTCCAAGCTCAAGGGCACTTACACCGACAAGCTGGCGCAGATGGCCTTGCCCACCGACGGCCGTGTCCACACCCACTATGCGCAGGCTGTGGCGGTGACCGGGCGCTTGTCCAGCAACGATCCGAATTTGCAGAATATTCCCGTGCGCACCCCCGAAGGTCGCCGCGTGCGCGAAGCCTTTGTCGCGCCTGAGGGCAAGCTGATTGCCAGCGCAGATTACTCACAGATCGAGCTGCGCATCATGGCCCACCTCTCGGGCGACGAGGCCTTGCTCAATGCCTTCAAAAACGGGCTGGACGTGCACCGCGCCACGGCCGCCGAAGTGTTTGGCGTGACGGTGGACGAAGTCAGCAGCGAGCAGCGCCGCTACGCCAAGGTCATCAACTTTGGCCTGATCTACGGCATGAGCAGCTTTGGCCTGGCCAAGAATCTGGGTATAGAGACCAAGGCCGCCGCTGCATACATCGACAAATACTTTCAGCGCTACCCCGGCGTGAAACGCTATATGGACCAGACCGTGGAGCTGGCCCATGCCCAAGGCTATGTCGAGACCGTTTTCGGTCGCCGCCTGGTACTGCCTGAAATCAACGGCGGCAACGGCCCGCGCAAGAAAGCGGCAGAACGAGCGGCCATCAACGCCCCCATGCAAGGTACAGCGGCGGACTTGATCAAGAAGGCCATGGTCGCCGTACAAGCCCGGCTGGATGCGGAAAAGCCCGAGGTGCTGGTCATCATGCAGGTGCATGACGAACTGGTGTTCGAGCTGCCCGAGTCGGCCAGGGACTGGGTGAAGGCCGAAATCCCCGCCATCATGGCCGGCGTGGCCGATCTGGCCGTGCCGCTGCTGGCCGAGATCGGCTTTGGCGAGAACTGGGAAAAAGCGCATTGATGCGCTTTTCACTACAGGCTCACTGAGCCTTTCACGCCAAAGCGCTTTTAAATAGTGAGCTTTTAGTGCAAGAAAACAGGGCACTTCAGATGATTTCATGTCTGAAGTGCCTTATTTACATGCGCTGGCAGCTACTGAAATGATTTGAGGATTCTTTGTTCAAAGACTTTGCAATGACACCCGCCGTACGCATGGGGCTATCCATTTCGGTAGCTACCGGCTTGTACGGCATTTCTTTTGGCGCATTGTCCGTGGCGGCGGGGCTCAATATCTGGCAGACCATGGCGTTGAGCGCATTGATGTTCACGGGCGGCTCGCAGTTCGCATTTATCGGCGTGATCGCTGGTGGTGGCAGTGGTCTGGCGGCCGTGGGGGCCGCCACGTTGCTGGGTGTGCGCAATGCGATTTACGGCATGCAGATGAGCCGCTTGCTGAGCGTTAAAGGGCTGCCGCGCTGGCTGGCTGCGCACTGGACGATTGATGAGTCTGCGGCAACCGCATCCGGGCAGGATGAGCTGGGTGAGCAGCGTCGTGGTTTCTGGGTGGCTGGTGCGGGTGTGTTTTTACTGTGGAACCTGTTTACCTTGCTGGGCGCGCTGATGGGCAATGCGCTGGGCGATACGCGTCGCTTTGGACTGGATGGTGCGGCGGTGGCCGCCTTTCTGGGTTTGCTCTGGCCGCGCCTGAATGCGCGCGAACCGGTGGCTCTGGCGCTGGCTTGCGGGCTGGTGACGGCGATTGCCATTCCTGTGGTGCCGGCAGGTGTGCCCATTTTGCTGGCTGCCGCCGTGGGGGCCCTCTGGGGCTGGGTCAGACCCTCGGAGGCAGAGCAATGACGCTGCCTCTAACTTTGTCGTTATGGCAATGGATTTTGCTGGCCTGCGCGCTGGCTTTTGTGACCAAGCTGCTGGGCTACAGCTTGCCGGAGCGCTGGATGCGCAACCCGCGCATGGCTCAGGTAGCGGCCAGCTTGACGGTGGCGCTGCTGGCTGCGCTGACGGTGATGAATACCGTGGCCAGTGGCACGCAGCTGGCGCTGGATGCCCGTCTGGGCGCCTTGCTGGTGGCTGCGATGGCACTGTGGTTGCGCGCCCCATTCTTGCTGGTTGTGGTGCTGGGGGCTGCAGCTTCGGCGCTGCTGCGCTGGCTGGCTTGAATGAGCAGGCTTTAGACTGCAGGGCGCAGGCGGCTGGCTGATTGCGCTGCCGTGGCTTGAGATTCCATCAACCAGAGGAGGATTCATGAAGTACGAAGACATCGCTCAGGATATGAAGGGCCTGCTTGGCGCCCATGCCGACGCTCCACCCAGTCGCCGCGCTGCGTTGAGGGCCGCGCTGGGCGCGGGACTTGGCGTGGGTTATGCCAGCGTGGCCGGGCCGGTGATGGCACAGACGGCGATCAAGACCTCTGCCGAGGGCCTGACGGCGGGCGAGGTGAGTATTGATGTCCACGGCTTCAAGCTGCCAGCCTATCGCGCCGCGCCTGCGGGCAAAAAGAATCTGCCGGTGGTGCTGGTGATTTCTGAAATCTTTGGGGTGCATGAATACATTGCAGATACCTGCCGCCGACTGGCACGCGCAGGCTATATGGCGATTGCGCCAGATTTGTTTGTACGCCAGGGCGACCCCATGGCCTATGGCGAGATGGCCAAGCTGATGAGCGAGGTGATTGCCAAGGTGCCTGATGCGCAGGCGATGGGTGATCTGGATGCGGCGGTGCAATGGGCCAGTGCCAATGGAGGCGATGTGAGCAAACTGGCCATTACCGGTTTTTGCTGGGGTGGACGCATTACCTGGCTGTATGCCGCGCATGGCCCGGTCAAGGCGGCCGTGGCCTGGTATGGGCGTCTGCAGGGTAACAAGAATGAGCTGCAGCCCACGTATCCGATTGATCTGGTTGCGAAGCTCAAGGCCCCGGTGCTGGGTCTGTATGGCGGCAAGGACACGGGCATTCCGCAAGAGTCGGTCGATGCGATGAAGGCCGCACTCAAGAGCGGATCTGCGGCGGCCAAGGCTTCTGAGTTTGTGATCTACCCCGATGCGCCCCATGCTTTTCATGCGGATTACCGTCCCAGCTACCGTGAGCAGGCGGCGCAGGACGGATGGGCGCACATGCTGAGCTGGTTCCAGAAGCAAGGCGTGGCCTGATTTTGTGATCGGGGGGGTTGACAGCTTTGCTAAGGTGAAAGAAGTCCCGGGGCGTGATCCATGCATGATGCGCAACCGGGGCTGACGGTATGGGGATAGTCAGATGGAGCCGCTCAGGCTGTCACATTCTGCGAAAATCCCCGTGTTTCGCCTGTAAAGGTTGCAGTTAAGCCACATAAAGCTATGACATTGGTAGCAATTATTCTGGCCACCCTGGCTGCTGGTATCGGCAGTGTCTGGGTGGCCGCGTTGTTAATGAGCCTCGGAGGAGGTCGCACGCCCGGGGTCATGCCTCAGCGCCTGCTCAGCCTTGCTGCGGGCGCATTGCTGGCTACGGCCTTCATGCATTTGTTGCCCGAAGCGTTTGAAAGCCACGGCAAGGCGCACGACCTGTTTGTGGTGCTGTTGGTCGGGCTGGTGTTTTTCTTTCTGCTGTCCAAGGCCGAGTTGTGGCACCACGGCCATGAGCATTCGCATGGTCATGACCACGGACATGTGGATGCGCATGAGCAGGGCGATCATTCGCATGATCACCACGAGTCTCATGGTCACGCGCATACCAAGGGCGGCTGGGCCATTCTGACGGGCGACAGCGTGCATTGCTTTGGCGATGGGGTGCTGATTGCATCGGCCTTCATGGCGGATATTCGTCTGGGTCTGATTGCCGCTTTGTCGGTACTGGCTCACGAAGTGCCTCACCACATGGGTGACATCGTGGTGCTGCGCCAGTCCAGCAGCAACCGCCGCGTGGCCTTGATCAAAGTGTCCATGGCCGGGGCCGTGACCACGCTGGGCGGTGTGGCGGGCTACTTCCTTATCGGCCAGCTGCATGATTTGCTGCCGTACTTTCTGACGATTGCATCGAGCAGCTTTATCTATGTGGCCCTGGCTGACTTGATTCCTCAGCTGCAAAAACGGTTGAGTGCCAAAGAAACGGCTGCGCAAGTCTTCTGGCTGCTGGTGGGCATTGTGGTGGTGACGGTGATGAGTGGTGCGGCCCACAATCATGCGCATGATCACGAACATGACCATGCACATGAAGGCGTACCAGAGGCCGTGCATTCACACGATGCCGAGAAAAAACACACGCATTGATAGCGCGTCCCACCCCCAATAAAAAACCGGCTCGATGAGGCCGGTTTTTTATTGGGGGGAGAAGCGGGTCAAGCCCCGTCTTTGAGTTCGATCTTGACGAGCGCCAGCTGGCGGCGCGAGACGGGCAGCAGTTCTGGTATGCCTTGCAGGCGCAGGCCCCAGCCTTCGCCTTCCTCGGGGTCGTCATATTTTTCCAGCCCGCGCAGGGCGGCACGCAGCACCAGTGCGTTGCGGTGAATGCGCAGAAACTGCTCGCAGTGGCGGGTTTCGAGATCGGCCAGCGCGCCATCCAGAATGTAGTTGCGCTGCACGGTGCGCACGGTGATGTATTTTTGCTCGGCCTTGAGGTAGCGCACTTCAGACAGCGGCAGCCGCAGCGTGCCGCCGCGCTCTTGAATCAGCAGTACGGGGCCGCTTTCCACCACGCTTCGGGTGCTGAGCGCGCGCTCTGCTTTTTGCAGGGATTGCTGCAGGCGCTCCAGTCGCACAGGCTTGGTCAGGTAGTCCACGGCATCGAGCTCAAAGGCTTGCACGGCGTGGTTGGCGTGGGCCGTCACAAACACAATGGCGGGCGGGTTGGGCATGCTGCTCAGCGTCTGCGCAAACTGCAGGCCGTCCTGGCCGGGCATGTGAATATCCAGCAGCACCAGCTGCACGTGCGTGGGCTGTGCAGCTTGCAAAAGGCGCAGGGCTTGCTGGGCATCGGCTGCTTCTTGCACCGGATGCGGGCCATGGGCGCAGTCGCTCAGCAGAGTACGTAGCCTTCCCCGGGCCAGAGCTTCGTCATCAACAATCAGAATGTGCATGGCGCGATTCTCCCGGGTTTAAGCGGTCTGCGGCAAAGGCACGCTCAGGCGCACCACATACAGCCCGTCGCGCGCGCGGGCGCTGAAGCTGCCTTGCAGATCGTGCAGCAGCGACAGTCTGGCCCTGACGTTATCCAGCGCAATGCCGTTGCCTGAGGTCGAAGAGGCCGACGGCGTGGGCGGTATGGTGTTGATGATTTGAATCAAGGCCTCGTTGCCCCGCTTTTCCGTGCGCACCTGCAGCTTGCCGCCACGCGGGTTGGGCTCCACGCCGTGGCGAATGGCGTTTTCAACCAGGGGTTGCAGCAGCAGCGGTGGCAGCAGTGCACTGTGCACGTTTTCGTCCAGTTGCCACTGAATTTGCAGGCGCTCGCCAAAGCGCACCTGCTCTATGGACAGGTAGCGCTGGGCCAGCTCAATCTCTTGCGCCAGCGTGGTGGTGAGATTGGGCTCGGCCAGCGCGTAGCGAAACAGGTCGCTCAAATCTTCCAGCAGCGCCTCGGCCTTGGCTGGTTCGGCGCGCACCAGAGCGATGGCGCTGTTGAGGGTGTTGAACAGAAAGTGCGGGCGTATGCGCGATTGCAGCTCGGTCAGGCGGGCCTGTGTCTGCGCGGGCGTGTTGCCGCGAGCGCGTAGTACCAGCGCTGTCACCAGCAAGGCGGCCAGCAGGCCGCCGGTGACTGCGCTGGCCAGCCAGGGGGCTTTTCCAATGCCGACAAACTCCAGCATTGCGCAGGCATAAAGCCCGGCAAGCGCGCCCAGCAGAACCCCTGCCAGATATTGGCCGCGTGTGCCCAGCCGCTGCAACTGGTGCTTGAGGCTGCAGGCCGTAATCAGCCAGACCAGGGTGCCGGGCAGGCAGGCACCGGTGAGCAGGGCGGCGGAGGAAAACCACTCCCAGATTGAATCCGCACCGTAAATAGCGACGGTGGCCACCACAACTTGCACAAACAGCACGGCACGCAGCACCACGCCGGCATTGCAGGCATCAAACACCAGCGCGCTGCGTGGCGAGAGGGGGTGAGCGGTGACAGGGGAAATGGGCACAGGCTGTTTGAAGCGGGATGATGCCTTGGATTATTGGCCGATAGCCTTGCGTGCAGGCGCAATCAGACCCTTGTCAGCCCGATATGTGTCGGTTTGTTGCATCAGCCCTTGCGCTGCCGCAGTACTTGGTTAAGCGGTTTTCACGGCCTTGAAGCGTTTGAGCGACCAGACCACGCCAGCCAGAATCAGAGCTATAGGCGCCAGCTCGCTGGCCTGCGGCAGGCGTTGCTCATACAGGTAGTGGTAGGCCAGTGCAAATAGCGTCTCAAACACCAGCAACTGACCGACAAAGGTGATGGGCAGGCGCTCGCTGGCGGCATTCCACATCCAGTTGCCCAGCCATGACGAAAAGATGGCTACAGCCAGATTCAGCAGCCAGAACATCTGCCAGCGCGCGGGTGCAATGGTGGGTACATCGGCGTGGGCATCGGTCTCGGGCGACATCAGCCACAGCAAGGCCCAGAGCAGGGCGCTGATCAGGCCCACCACCAATCCCCACAGCGTGGACCATTGCGTGCCATTGAACTGGCTTTGCGCCAGATAGCGGGTGTTGTCCAGCGCATAGCGGCTCCAGCAGATCACGGCCAGAACTGCCAGCAGCACGCCCAGCAGATAGCGGCTCTGGCTGCCCTCAGGCACCGCAGTCAATGCGTGGGCGTTGATGAGCACAATGCCGGCCAGAATCAGTGCTATGGGTGCCAGCATGCGGCGCAGCGGAATCGCACCGCTGGTGTTGCGGCCCAGTAGTGGCACGGTGACAGGCACCAGCCCCACGATCAGCGATGTGACGGCCATGCCAATCCACTGCACCGAGGTGGCGACGAGTGCGAAATACACCACGTTGCCGGTCAGGGCCAGCCAGATCAGGTGCCAGATGTCGGCTTTTTTCAGCTTGGGCAGCAGTTGAGCCGCCTGAGGCAAAAAAATAAACAGGGCCACCACGCCATACAGCACGAAGCGGCCAAAGGTGATCTGCAGCGGAGAGAACTCCGGCAGCATGGCCGGAACCAGAAAAATAGCGCCCCAGAGCGCGCAGGCGGCCAGCGCAAAGCCAAAGCCAGAAATCAGGGAGGAACGGGAGTGCATGCTGGGGCGGCGCACAGTCCTTGAAGGCTGCGGCCAGTGAGAAAGAAAGCGAAGACGGCGCGATTTTCTGCGCAAGTCAAAAACCAGAGCACAGCAGCCAGATTCACAGGATTTAGGTTGAATTGCCTTGTAACGCTTATGTATAAAGCGATTGAAGCTATTGAAATATGAGGAATTGCGTGGTGAAAGCTGCTTTGTCGCAGTTGAAGGCAATGGCTCTGGGCTTGTCTGGCACTGCGGGCGAGTCAGGCCGATAAAATCCCTGTTTCTGCTTTGCACAGCTGCCGCACTCATCTTCTGAATTGACGGCCTGTGGTTTTACGGGATTGCTGTCCTTACATGTCTACATCTGCTCCTTCGCACAACCAGCTCGACACCAAGGCCGAGGCCTGGTCTGCCCTGTTCTCTGAACCCATGAGCGACCTGGTCAAGCGCTACACCTCCAGCGTGTTCTTTGATAAGCGCATGTGGCAGGCCGACATTCAGGGCTCTCTGGCCCATGCCGAAATGCTTTCGGCCCAGAAGATCATTGGCACTGACGACTTTGCCTCGATCCAGAAGGGCATGGCGCAGATCACTTCGGAAATCGAAGCTGGCAGCTTCGAATGGAAGCTGGATCTGGAAGACGTGCACCTGAACATCGAAGCGCGCCTGACCGCGCTGGTGGGTGATGCGGGCAAGCGCTTGCATACCGGTCGCAGCCGTAACGACCAGGTCGCAACCGACGTGCGCCTGTGGCTGCGCGGCGAAATCGACCTGATTGAAGGCCTGCTCAAAGAGCTGCAACTGTCGCTGGTGGAAGTGGCAGCCAAGAATGTGGATGTGATCCTGCCCGGTTTCACCCACCTGCAAGTGGCCCAGCCCGTGAGTTTTGGCCACCACATGCTGGCTTATGTCGAGATGTTCAAGCGTGACGCCGAGCGCATGCTGGACGTGCGCAAGCGTGTGAATGTGCTGCCGTTGGGCTCGGCCGCTCTGGCCGGCACCACCTACCCGCTGGACCGCGAACGCGTGGCCAAGACATTGGGCATGGTGAATGACCAAGGCGAAGCCTGCGTGTCGCAAAACTCGCTGGATGGCGTGTCTGACCGGGACTTCGCCATTGAATTCACCGCCGCCGCCTCGCTGTGCATGGTGCACGTGAGCCGTCTGTCGGAAGAGCTGATCATCTGGATGAGCCAGAACTTTGGCTTCATCAAGATTGCCGACCGCTTCACCACCGGCTCGTCCATCATGCCCCAGAAGAAGAACCCCGATGTGCCCGAGCTGGCACGCGGCAAGACCGGCCGTGTGGTCGGTCACCTGATGGGCCTGATCACCCTGATGAAGGGCCAGCCCTTGGCCTACAACAAGGACAACCAGGAAGACAAGGAGCCGCTGTTCGACACCGTCGATACGCTCAAGGACACGCTGCGCATCTTTGCCGAGATGATTGGCGGTCAGCTCAACCCTGCCACCGGCACCAAGGAAGGCGGTATCACCGTCAATGCCGAGAACATGCGCGCTGCCGCCTTGAAGGGCTACGCCACCGCCACCGATCTGGCCGACTATCTGGTCAAGAAAGGTTTGCCTTTCCGTGACGCCCACGAAACCGTGGCCCACGCCGTGAAGCTGGCCACCATGAAGGGCGTGGACCTGACCGAGCTGCCGCTGGCAGAGCTGCAGGCCTTTAACCCCAACATCGAAGCCGATGTGTTCGAGGCGTTGAGCCTTGAAGGTTCGCTGAATGCCCGCAATACGCTGGGCGGCACGGCTCCGGCTCAGGTGCGTATCCAGCTGGCCAAGCATCAGGCTCGTTTGGCTTGATGACTCGCCGCACTGTGGCGTAACGATAACGCCTTGAAAGCGCCCTTTGCCGGGCGCTTTTGTTTTGGTTAGGCTCAAAAAATACAAGGAGAAAACACATGACGCAATCTCGTCGTCAACTGCTCAAGGCCGGTGTGGGGGCTGCTGCAGCATCGGCTCTGGGTTCGGTGGCCTGGGCTTCGTCGGGGCAGCCCATTCGCATTCTGGTGGGCTTTCCGCCCGGTGGCGGATCGGATGCGATTGCACGTCTGCTGGCTGAAAAGCTCAAGGATGAACTGGGCGGTGTGACGGTGGTCGTGGACAACCGCCCCGGCGCTGGCGGCCAGATTGCGGCGCAGTTGCTCAAGGCCGCGCCTGCCGATGGTCATACGCTGTTTCTCACGCATGACCACACCATTTCCATCCTGCCCCAGGTTGTGAAGAAGCCCGGCTTCGATCCGCAGCAGGACTTTATTCCCGTGGCAGGCATTGCCACGTTTGTGAATGCGCTGGCGGTTTCCAGCAACACGCCAGGCAAGAATTTGGCCGAGTACGTGGCATGGCTCAAGGCCAACCCCAAGCGCGGCACGATTGGTATACCAGCTCCGGCCTCCACGCCAGAGTTCCTGGTCAAAATTCTGACGGACCACTACAAGCTCGATCTGGTGGCTGCTCCGTACCGCGGCAGTGCCCCGCTGCTGGGAGACATGCTGGGCAATCAGATTCCGGCAGGCATCGCATCGGTGCCTGACTTCATGGAGAACCACAAGGCCGGCAAGCTGCGCGTGATCAGCGTGCTGGGGGCCAAGCGTCAGGCATCGATGCCCGATGTGCCCACGCTGCTGGAGCAGGGCATCAAGGGTTTTGAAGAGCTGCCTTACTACGGCATCTTTGCGCCCAAGGGTGTGCCGCAGGCGTTTGTGGATCGTTTTTCGGCCGCCGTAGGCAACGTGCTTAAGCAGCGTGACGTTTACGCGCAACTGACGGCCTTGGGTCTTACAGTGGGATATATGAATCCCGCACAGCTGGCGGCCAGAGAGACCGCCTATACCCGCGTTTGGACCGGTATCATTCAGCGCAGTGGGTTCCAGCCGCAGTAATTTGCGCTTGCAGTACATGCTCAAAGCCCTGCTCACTTGTGAGGCAGGGCTTTTTTGTTGCTGCACTTGCCGTGCTGCCTTGATGGATTCCAGACTCCAGATTCAAACAGCCAGAGCAGGTCTTGGGCCTGCTTTTAAAAAGGATGACTGTATGACCAAGCCGTATGCAAAGACGGGCGGAACGGAGGGGCATGCACCGCGCTGGCGCATGCTGCTGAATGCGAGTTTGCTGTGGGGCCTGAGCGCCGTGGTTGCACATGCAGCCGGTGTGCGCCAGTTCAGTCCGCAGGGTGATGTGAGTAAGGTGGGGCAGGTGGTCGTGCAGTTTGATGCAGCGGCCGTACGCTTTGGCGACCCCAAGGCCGCCGCTCCCGTCAACTTGCAGTGCAGTGATGCTCAGGCGGCCAAGGGGCAAGGCCGTTGGAACAGCGAAAAGGAATGGGTGTTTGACTTGACCCAGAATCTGCCCGCTGGCGTGCGCTGCACGGCTACGCTCAACCCTCAGTTCAAGGCTGTCGATGGCAAAGCGCTGACGGGCGCTGCCAGCTATCAATTTCAGACAGGTGGCCCGCAGGTTGCTGATATCGCGCCGGATACCTATGAAGAGGTGGATGAGCAGCAGTACTTTGCACTGCGCCTGACGGGCGCTGCCACGGCAGACAGCCTCAAGCAGCGTGTCTGGTGTACGTCTGAAGGCGTGGGCGAGCGCATTCCTGTGCAACTGATTGACGGCAAGGATCGCGATGCCGTTCTCAAGCAGCGGCACTGGGACAAGGATGCTGCCAAGCACCCGCAGAACTATGCCGTGCTGGCCTGTAATCGCCGCCTGACTTCGGGTAGCAAGATGACCCTGGTCTATGGCAAGGGTGTGGTCATGACCAATGGCCTGGCCAGCAAGGATGAGCAGCGTTATCAGTATCAGGTGCGCCAGCCGTTCACGGCCGATTTCAGCTGCGAGCGTGAAAACGCCAATGCCGCCTGCCTGCCCATTCGCCCCATGCGCCTGTCCTTCAGTGCGCCTGTGCCGCGCAAGCTGATTGAGGGCATTCGCCTGAAGAGTGGTGCCTCGGCGGTCGCTCCCATCATTGAGCAAAATGGCGACAAGCTGGCCGAAGACTCACTGGTGGACAGCGTGACCTTCCCGGCCACCATGACGGCCAGCACCAAGTATGTGGTGGAGCTGCCCCCGCAGTTCAAAGACGCTGCGGGTCGCACGCTGAGCAACGCCAACATGTTCCCGTTGGCCACGGCCACGGGCAATATGCCGCCGCTGGTGAAGTTTGCCGCTTCGCCCTTCGGCATTGTGGAGCGCTTTGCCGAAGGTCCCAATGGCCCGGCGCTGCTGCCCGTGACGCTGCGCAATGTGGAGCCGCAGTTGACTGGCAAGTCGCTGGATGCCAGCGTGGTGCGCACCAAAAAGGGGGGCTCTGATGCGGACATCATCGCCTGGCTCAAGAAGGTCGAACGCTATGACAACTATAGCGTGGAGCGTAAGCGCGCTGCCCGCGATGTGAAGGTTTTGCCTCCGGTCATCAATGACGAAAAGAACTGGGTGCAGACACGCATGCTGTCGCTGCTGGACGGGCAAAGCCAGACGCAGACGCTGGAGTTGCCCAAGGCGGCCAAGAATGACCCGCGTCCGTTTGAAGTGGTGGGCATTCCGCTGAATCCCGGCTTCCAGGTCGTCGAGATCGCCTCGCCCATGCTGGGGCAGTCGCTGCTCGACGAGGGTTATGGTGCGGGTCGCACCATGTATGTACGTACTTCGGTACTGGTGACCAATCTGGCTGTGCACTTCAAGCTGGGCCGTGAAAATTCCGTGGCCTGGGTGACGACGCTGGACAAGGGCAAGGCCGTGTCTGGTGCCACGGTTCAGGTTTCGGACTGCAGTGGTCAGGCCATTGCCTCGGCTGTGAGCAATGAACAGGGCGTGGTGACCTTCAACGGTCTGAACCCCAGTCCGCCCGACTGCCGCAATGATGGTGACTACCGCAGTGCTTCTTATTTTGTGAGTGCCCGCGCCAAGACCGATGCGGGCGAGGAACTGGCTTTTGTCTGGAGCAACTGGAACAAGGGCATTGAGTCCTGGCGCTTCAATGTGCCGACCAGCTCCAGCAGCAAGCGCGACGAAGTGGCGCATACGGTGTTTGACCGCATGCTGTTCCGTGCGGGCGAAACCGTGTCCATGAAGCATTACCTGCGTGCATTGACCGGCGCCGGCAAGAACTCCAAGGGCTTTGATCAGACCCCAGAAAAGCCCGACCGCCTGACCATTACCCATCTGGGCAGCGGCCAGCGCTTTACGCAGGCTTTGAGCTGGTCTGCCAATGGCAGCGCGATCAGCGAGTTCCCTATCTCCAAGGCGGCGAAGCTGGGTGAGTATTCGGTTGAACTCGGCTATGAGAATGGCAACAACAGCGGTCGCCGCTCTAGCTTCAGCACCGGTATTTTCCGCGTTGAGGAGTTTCGCCTGCCTGTGATGGAGGGCCGCGTGGGCCCGGCCAGCAAAGATGCGCTGTATGGCGCGAGCAGCGTTCCTGCTGAAGTGCAGATCAACTATGTCTCCGGTGGCGCGGCTTCTAACCTGCCCGTCAAGGTGTCGGCGCTGCTGCGCTCCAAGTCGCCAGACTTTTCTGGCTGGGATGGCTTCAGCTTCAATCCGCCGCGCAGCGCGCAGGATGTGGGCAGCAGTGATGATGAGGAGAGCACTGCCAGCGATGACACCAAGGTGGTTGCAGACAAGCTGCCCGTGACGTTGGACAAGAATGGTCTGGGCAAGGTCACCATCGACAAGCTGCCCAAGTCCACCGAGCCGCGCGAGCTGCTGATGGAAGCGACTTATGCCGACCCCAATGGCGAGGTGCAGACGCTGCGCGGCACTCGTACCATCTGGCCTGCGGCCGTGGTGGCAGGCGTGCGTTCCGAAAACTGGATTTCGGTGGATCGCAAGCTCAGCTTTCAGGCGCTGACACTGGATACGGCAGGCAAGCCGCAAGCTGGTGTGCCTGTGAAGGTCGAAGCTGTTGCGCGCATTACTACTTCCAGCCGCAAACGACTGGTCGGCGGCTTTTACAGTTATGACAACCAGACCACGCTCAAACCTTTGGGCACTATTTGCTCTGGCACCAGCGACAGCCACGGCCTGTTGCAGTGCGAGGCGCAGCTGTCTCAGCCCGGTGAGGTGGAGCTGATCGTCAAGGCCTCTGACAAAGAAGGCCGCAGCAGTCAGGCCGCTGCATCGGTCTGGGTGACGGGCAAGGGTGAAATCTGGTTCGGTGGCGAAGACCATGACCGCATGGATGTGCTGTCCGAGCGCAAGAGCTATGAGCCCGGCGAGACTGCACGCTTTCAAGTGCGCATGCCCTTCCGCCGCGCAACCGCGTTGGTGGCAGTGGAGCGCGAAGGTGTGGTGAGCACGCAGGTCGTTGAGCTGACGGGTGACAACCCGACGGTAGACGTCAAGATTGAAGAGAATTGGGGGCCCAATGTTTATGTCAGCGTGCTGGCGCTGCGTGGTCGCCTGATGGAAGTGCCTTGGTACAGTTTCTTCACCTGGGGCTTCAAGTCGCCGGTGGAGTGGTGGCGTGCGTTCTGGAACGATGGCAAGGAGTTCATTGCACCTACGTCGATGGTTGACCTCTCCAAGCCCGCCTTCCGTTTCGGCATGTCTGAAATTCGCGTGGGTCTGAAGAACCACACGCTGGATGTGAAGGTGACTTCGGACAAGTCCAGCTACAAGGTGCGTGGCACGGCCAAGGTCACTATCAAGGCCACGCTGCCTGACGGCAAGCCGGCGGCAGGTGCCCATGTGGCGCTGGCCGCTGTGGATCAGGCCCTGCTGGAGCTGATGCCCAACACCAGCTGGAACCTGCTGGACGCCATGCTGACGCGCCGCGAATGGGGTGTGCAGACATCTACCGCGCAGATGGAGGTGATTGGCCGACGACACTATGGCAAGAAGGCCGTGCCTGCGGGCGGTGGCGGTGGCCGCAGCCCCACGCGCGAGCTGCTGAACACCTTGTTGCTGTGGGCTCCCAATGTGGTGCTCGATGACAACGGTATGGCTTTGATCGATGTGCCGCTCAACGATGCGCTGACCACTTTCCAGGTGGTGGCCGTAGCCGATGCGGGCGTGAGCCTGTTTGGTACCGGCCAGACGGCAATTCGTACCACGCAGGATCTGCAGATCATCAGCGGCCTGCCGCCTCTGGTGCGCGAGGATGACCAGTTCCTTGCCCAGGTCACGCTGCGCAATACCTCGGCCAAGGCCATGAAGGTGGAAGTGACGCCGCGCGCCACCATGCTGGAACTCAAGCCACAGACCGTGGAAATTCCCGCAGGTGAAGCGCGTGAAGTGACATGGAATGTCAAGGCTCCGGCCCAGCTATCAGGCACGCGTGCCGAGGCCCTGATCTGGGAGATCGCCGCGCGTGACACCAGCGGTGGTGCAGACGCTGCGCAGGATGCCCTGAAAATCAGCCAGCGCATTGTGCCCGCCGTGCCATTGACGGTGCAGCAGGCCACGCTGGTGCAGGTGAACGGCACCTACACCGTGCCCGTGAACCCGCCCGCTGATGCGTTGCCCGGCCGTGGTGGCCTGCAGATGTCGCTGGTGCCCAAGCTGACCGAAGGTCTGCCAGGCGTGCGTGACTGGTGGGCTCGCTATCCCTACTCGTGCCTGGAGCAGACCACCAGCAAGGCCGTTGGCATGAACAACGCCGAGCTGTGGGCTAGCACCATGGCGCAGCTGCCCAACTATCTGGACAGCGACGGTCTGGCCAACTACTTCCCATCGATGGGTGGGGGCGTGAATCGCGGCAGCGATACGCTGACGGCGCACCTGATCAATCTGTCTGCCTTGGCGCAGGGCGTTGACAAGCGCTTTGTGCTGCCGGCGGCTGAACGTGCGCACATGGAAGACGGCCTGATTGCCTTTGTGGAAGGTCGTATTCAGCGCAACTTCTGGAGCCCGCGCAAGGATCTGGACATGCGCAAGCTGGCAGCCATTGCTGCGCTGGCGCAGTCTGGCAAGGCCACGCCGCGCATGCTTGACAGCATCAACGCCACGCCCAACCAGTGGCCTACGCATGCGGTCATTGACTGGGTGATGCTGCTGCAGCGCATGAGCGATGCGCCTCAGCGGGATGAACGCCTGGCACAGGCCATGCAAATTTTGCGTGCGCGCCTGACTTTCAACGGCACACGTGCCGGCTTCTCGACCGATCAGGACGACAGCTGGTGGTGGCTGATGCAGGGACCCGACGTGAACCTCGCACGCCTGATGCTGGTGACGATCAATGATCCCGCCTGGGCAGAGGACATGCCTCGTCTGGTCAGCGGCTTTATTGCCCGTCAGCAGGCCGGAGCCTGGAGCACGACCACGGCCAACCTCTGGGGGGCGCTGGCGCTGCGCCGTTTCTCGCAGAAGTTTGAGTCCGAGGCTGTGGCTGGTACGACAGTCGCCACCATGAACGGCAACGAAGCCAAGGTGAACTGGGCCGATGTGAAGCGCGCGACATCTGAAGATGTACAGGGCGCAGCCCATGCCACCAGCGTCTTTGGCGAGCCCGTGCGTGCAGGTGGCTTGCTGAACAACAGCATGTTCATGCCCTGGGCCAAGGCCGGAAAGGGTCAGCTCAGCGTGACTCAGCAAGGCACAGGCAAGCCCTGGCTGACCGTGCAGTCCGTGGCGGCCGTGGCTCTCAAGGCCCCGTTCAGCGCGGGCTACACCATCAAGAAGACCATTACGCCGGTGGATCAGGCGGACAAGGGCATGTTTGGTGGCGGCCAGTACTCACGCGGCGATGTGCTGCGCGTGACGCTGGAAGTGCAGGCCAAGACGGATATGACCTGGGTGGCGATTACTGATCCTGTGCCCACGGGTGCGACTATTCTGGGTGGTGGCCTGGGCCGTGACTCGGAAATCGCGACCAAGGGCGAGCAGAAGGAAGGCGCTGGCTGGCTGGCCTATGAAGAGCGAAGCTTCGAGGCCTACCGCGCTTACTACCAGTACCTGCCTGCAGGTACAACCAAGGTCGAATACACCGTGCGCCTGAACAACGCCGGTGAATTTGCCCTGCCGCCCACACGTGCCGAAGCGCTGTATGCGCCCGAGATGTTTGGCGAGAGTCCCAATGCCAAGATCAAGGTGGTGATGCCCAAGTAAAAACAGGCAGTCATGACGACAGGCCCCGGTTGGCGCAAGCTGGCCGGGGCTTTTTATGTGATGCTGTAAAAATATGAGCTACTAACGATTAATGAATAAGCGCTACAGGCCTTTTTGATACAGAAGAAGCAAGGCAATGAATCTGCTGACCTGGAGCACGCACTGGAGCTATTTAATTTATGCCCCTGCTGTGGGGTAGACCAAGATCCAGCAACGCATGCGACACAGGGGGTGAATCCAGAACAGCCTGCACGCATCGGTCCTAGCTTGAGAGTCAGACGGCTTCGCAAAAAAATGTTGCCGTCAGATATTTCTGGCCGCCGTCCCACGCATTTCGTTATGGTAGTGCACATACACAATGTGACCTTCTGCAACCCAATGCGCCAAGACCTTTTGTCCGCTATGCCGGTGGGCATCTGACACCTGGATCATGGAGCACCTGCCAAGGGAGAAATCCATGCCTGAAGCCAGTGATAAAGCGACGGAAACCTCCATGCCGTCTGCTGCCTCTCCGCCTTCGTCTGCGGGCGCTGGTGAGGAGGCTGTTCCGCGCACTACCTTCGCCGCGCCGGTGGTCGTTCCTGCGCTATTGGCGCTGGGTGTTCTGCTCCTGTTTTGCGGACTCATGCCGCAGCGTGCCGATGCTTTGTTCTCTGGTGTCCAGGCATGGGTGGTAGGGCATCTGGACTGGTTCTACACAGTCTCTGTCACGCTGTTTCTGGTGTTTCTTGTGCTAGTGGCGGCCAGCCGTTTTGGCGATATCCGACTGGGTCCTGACGATGCCGTGCCAGAGTTCAGTTTTCTCTCCTGGACATCCATGTTGTTTGCTGCGGGCATGGGTATCGGTCTCATGTATTTCGGCGTTGGTGAGCCGCTGCAGCATTATTTGAAACCGCCTACCGCTGCGGGAGGAACGCCAGCTGCTGCGCGTGAGGCCTTGCAGTCAACGTTCTTTCACTGGGGATTTCATGCCTGGGCTGTCTACGGAACCATGGGGCTGGTGCTGGCCTATTTTGGTTTTCGCTACAACCTGCCACTGACCATGCGCTCAGGCCTGTATCCACTGCTCAAGGAGCGCATTAATGGTCCGATAGGTCATGGTGTCGATGCCTTTGCCCTGGTAGGGACGATCGCGGGGATCGCCACAACCTTAGGCTATGGCGCGCTGCAACTGGCTGCGGGCTTGCACACATTGACGGGCTGGGACACGTCAACGATGGGGTTTCGTGCCGGGGTCATCGTCATCGTGGTGGTGCTGGCGGGTATCTCGGCCGTATCGGGGCTGGACAAGGGCGTGAGGCGTCTGAGTGAATTCAATTTGTCGCTGTCCTTTCTGTTGCTTGGGTTTGTGCTCGTCGCCGGCCCAACGGTGTTCCTGTTTCAGGCACTCAGTGAGAATATTGGCAACTACCTTTCTGATCTGGTGCGTCTGTCGCTGCGCACCTTTGCCTATGAACCGGCAAACGACCCGGCCTGGTTTGGCGGCTGGACCATTCTTTACTGGGCCTGGTGGATTTCCTGGTCCCCCTTTGTGGGCATGTTCATCGCGCGTATCTCGCGCGGGCGCACCATTCGCCAGTTCGTCATCGGCGTGCTGCTGGTGCCTACGGCCTTTAATCTGGTGTGGATGACAGCTTTCGGCAATAGCGCCATCTGGATTGATACGCATGTGGCACAGGGAGCGCTGGGCCAGACAGTGGGCAATGTCGATGCCTTGCTGTTTCGTTTCTTTGAGTATCTGCCCTGGTTCAAGGTGGTGGCCTGGCTTGCCATCTTGCTGATCGCCGTGTTCTTCGTCACCTCGGCGGACTCGGGCGCCTTTGTGGTGGACACCATCGCCTCGCGCGGTCACCCGCACTCGCCGGTCTGGCAGCGCCTGTTCTGGGCCGTGGTGCTCGGTTTGACGGCTCTGGTGCTGCTGCTGGCGGGAGGCCTCAAGGCCTTGCAAGCGATGACCTTGGTAGCGGCCGTGCCTGTGACCATGATCATGCTGGCGCTGTGCTATGGGTTATGGAAGGGGCTGCTGGCTGACCGTGCGCATTTCACGCAGGATTTGGCACCGGCCACCAGTTTCTGGAGCGGCCTGCACTGGCGCAAACGTCTGGAGCAGATCGTGCATCAGCCATCGAGTGCGGATGTGCGCAAATTTCTTGCGAGCGTGGTACTTCCCGCCATGCGAGAGGTGGCGGTCGAAATGCAAAAGCGGGGCGTGCAGGCCGTTGTCAGCGAGGAGTCTGTGGCCGACGGGGAATTGCGCCTGACGATTCCCAATCCGGCGCTGCGTGATTTTGTCTATGGCGTGCGCAGCACACGTCGTTCCGTGCCTACCTTCATGGTGCGGGATGCGGCCAGCGAAAGCACGCGTCGCCATGTCTACGAGCCCATGACCTTCTTCGAGGATGGTCGCCAGGGCTACGACATTCAGTACCTGCGATCCGAAGAGATCATTGCCGACATACTGCGTCACTACGAACGCTATCTGTCGCTCAGTGCAGATCAGCGCACACAGCTGCTCAATCGCGCGCCTGGGCATAGCTGAGCAGGCGCAACGCGTGAAAAGAGAGGTGTTTGCCGCTTCAGTGCAGCGCCTCATTCACGCGTGCGCCAAAGGGCGGGTCTATAGTCAGTGCTTTGTTCAAGGAGTTGAAGATGGCCGGTCCCGCTGCTGCTGGTGTGCTGATTTATGCCAAGGATTTTCATCGTCTGGCTCGCTTCTATGAGCAGGTTCTGCACATGCAGCGCTTGCATGCAGATGAGCACATCATCGTGCTCGAGTCCGCCGCGCTGCAGTTGGTGATTCACGCCATACCTGCCGAGATTGCAACGCAGGTTCACATCGACACACCACCGCAGCGCCGAGCCGATGTGGCCCTTAAGTTCTTCATCACCGTGCCTGCGATTGCCGAGGCCGCAATAGCGGCAGAGGAGCTTGGCGGGCAGGTGTTTGACGAGCGCTGGCAAGGCCCCGGTTTTGCTGCCTGTAACGCCATGGATTGCGAAGGCAATGTGTTCCAGCTGCGCGAGAAGCTGTCCGCAGATCAATAGCCAGTGCGTAAAAATAATAGCTTCTAGCGCTTTAAAAATAAGCGACTCAGCCATTTTTAATGCATAAGAAAGCGAAGAGATGAACATACTGACCTGGAACACGCAATGGTGCTGTGGCATGGATGGGAAGGTCAGTGTGGCGCGTATCGTGCAACACGCGTTGCAGATGGGTGAGCAAGGCGATGCTGGTGGTCTCGATGTGCTGTGCCTGCAGGAGATTGCCGTCAATTATCCCGGTCTTCAGGGCAGGCCCGGCGACCAGTTGAGCGAACTGCAGGCGCTGCTACCCGGCTGGCAGGTCTTTCTGGGCTCACCCATTGATGAGTTCACTGCCCAGGGGCATCAGCGGTTTGGCAATGTGATTGCTACGCGGCTACCGGTGCTGCAGGTTCAGCACTACCCGCTGCCCATGCCTGCCGATGCCAACATGCGCTGCATGCAGCGCATGTGCTCGGTGGTAACCGTGAGGGATACGGCGCTGGGGCCGGTTCGCATCATGACGACTCATCTTGAATATTTCTCTAAACGCCAGCGCATGGAACAAGCCATGGCTTTGCGTGATTTGCAGATACAGGCTTGCGCGCTGGCCGATGCGCCGCCGCAGCCTGCCAGCGATGGCACGCCTTATCAGACCAAGCCACATACCCGCCATGCCGTGTTGTGCGGGGATTTCAACTTTGAGCCGCATGAGACTGAATATGCGGCCTTGTCGGCACCTTGGTCGGCCAGCGAGCAGGGCAGTCTGCAGCCCGGTCAGTGGCTCAACAGCTGGAGCGTGCTGCATGGTGACGCGCCGCAGCCGCCCACCTTCAGGCTGCTGGACAGAACCTGGGGAGCGGAACCCGGAGCCTGTGACTTGATTTGGGTCAGCGAGAGCCTAAGTGAATATGTGCAAGCTTGGCGGGTGGATAGCTCTACGCAGTCGTCCGACCACCAGCCTGTGATGTTGACGCTGGCTTGAACTAGCCGTTATGGTCGAGCTTGAAATAGACGAGCTGCAGCGCAAGCTGCAATGTTGTTGAACCCTTTACGAGAGGAGTTTTCATGCCTGTAGAAATTCCATCCATGTCCATCATGTTGCACCGCAGCTGGTGGGTGCTCTTGTTGCGTGGTGCGGCGGCCATCATTTTTGGTGTGCTGACCTGGATGCAGCCCGTGGCTTCCGCAGCGGCCTTGGTACTGGTGTTCGGGGCCTATGTGTTTGTTGATGGGTTGCTGGGCATCTATACCGCCATCAAGAGCCGCAAGCAGTCACGCCACTGGTGGTTGGTGCTGATCTGGGGATTGACGGGCGTGATTGTGGGCGTGCTCACTGCCATCAATCCGGCAGTCACCGCGCTGGTGCTGACCATTTATATTGGCGTCTGGGCTTTGATTACCGGCGTGCTGCAAATCGTGGCGGCATTGCGTCTGCGCAAGGAAATCGACGGCGAATGGATATTGGTGCTTGGCGGTCTGCTCTCGGTACTGTTTGGCATTTTTGTGCTGGCCCAACCCGGCGCTGGTCTGATGGCCATGCTGTGGGTTCTGGCAACCTATGCGGTGATCTTTGGCGTGTTGATGGTGATCCTGGCCTTCAAGATCAAAAAGGTCACCGCTATCTAAAAGCGAAACACGCGTTCCATCAGCGGCTCCCCGGAGCCGCTTTTTTTATCCCGTCGCTGCTGCTGCATCTTTGGGACAATGCTTGCTGAATTCAAACGGTGCACAACAGACATGGAACAAGGCATGTGGCGGTATTTCAAGACCCTGAAGCCGGGAGAGACCTGGCGTTCTTTGGCTGTGATGGCGGGCTTGCTCGGTCTTGCGGCGGCCAGCCATGCGGTCCTCAGTTTTGAGGAGGTGCGCCGCGAGCATCGATCGTCGGAGACACTGCTGCTCTCGCGGGAAGGTGAGGTGCTGCAGCGCCAGCGTACCGACAGCACGGTGCGCCGCGGCCCCTGGGTGCCGCTGGCCGATGTGTCTCCGGCTTTGCGGACCGCGCTGGTGCTGAGCGAAGACAAACGCTTTTATGAACACAGCGGTGTGGACTGGGCGGCTGTCACCTCTGCGGCCTGGGGCAATTTGTGGAACACGCGCACCCGGGGTGCCAGCACGATCACCATGCAGCTGGCCGGCTTGCTGGATGGCGACTGGCGCCAGGGGCCGGGCGGGCGCAGTGTGGTGCAGAAGGTAGGGCAGGCGGTGGCTGCGCAAGTGCTGGACAGACGCTGGCGCAAGGATCAGATTCTGGAGGCCTATCTGAATACGGTGCCCTTCCGGGGCGAGATCGTTGGCATCGATGCCCTGTCGCAAAGCCTGTACGGCAAGGCCGCGCATGGGCTGGATGCGCGTGAGTCTGCAATTGCTGCGGCTCTGGTGCGAGCGCCCAATGCCTCGGTGGAGCGCGTGGCTCAGCGTGCCTGTGGCGTGTTGCAGATCATGATTCCTGATGATGTGGCGGCGCGCAATTGCGCTGAGACAGGCTCTGCGCTGCAGCTCTATACCGCCAGCGTGCTGCAGCGTCGCCAATGGCTGGCCAGTGAAGGCGTAGCGCCGCACTTTGCACGCCGCTGGCTGGCGCAGCCGCAAAACAAAGGGCAGGCGCAAGTACGCTCTACCCTGAGTGCGCCTTTGCAGCGTTTTGCCGTTGGCAGCTTGCAGCAGCATCTGCGTGAGCTGCAAGGCCGCAATGTGGAAGATGGTGCGCTGGTGGTGCTGGACAACCGCACGGGAGAAATACTCGCCTGGGTGGGCTCATCGGGTGCGATGAGTCAGGCTGCGGAAGTCGATGGCGTGACGGCCATGCGCCAGCCAGGCTCCACGCTCAAACCCTTTTTGTATGCGCAGGCGATTGCTGAAAAGCGCATCACGGCGGCATCGCTGATTGAAGATTCTTCGGCCCAGATCAATACGCAAAACGGCCTCTACATTCCACAGAATTACGACCGCCGCTTCAAGGGCTGGGTGTCGGCCCGTACGGCGTTGGCTTCATCGCTTAACGTGCCTGCGGTGCGCACACTGGTGATGGTCACGCCCGATGCATTCTTTACCCAGCTCAAAAATTTGGGCCTGCCGCTGCGCGAAAGCGGCGGCTACTACGGCTTCAGTCTGGCGCTGGGCAGCAGCGAGGTGCCGCTGCTGCAACTGACCAACGCTTACCGCGCGTTGGGCAATGGCGGCGTTTATCAGCCGGTGAACTGGGCGGTGCCTGCAGGCAGCCGCAAGGCCGGTGGCAAACCCAGTGATTCGTCGGAAGACAAGCCCGTGCAGGCGCTGGATGCCCAGGCCGCTTTCATCGTGGGCGACATCCTCTCCGACAACATGGCGCGCGCGCCCACGTTTGGTACCGATAGTGTGCTGGCCACGCGCTTCTGGTCGGCGGTGAAAACCGGCACCAGCAAAGATATGCGCGACAACTGGGCCGTGGGCTGGTCTGAGCGCTACACGGTGGGCGTGTGGGTGGGCAATGCGGGAGGCGAGGCCATGCATTCCGTCAGCGGCACCAGCGGTGCAGCACCCATCTGGGCGGAGGTGATGGGGTTTTTGCACCGTAACACCCCCAGCAGGCCACCCAAGGCACCGGCCGGAGTGCTGAATCAGCAAGTGACGTTTGGCCTTGCCAGCAATGGCAACATGCCAATTGAAAGTACCCGCAGCGAATGGTTTGTGACTGGCACGCAGCAGTCGCTGTTTGCTATGGACTCCATAGCTGCTAGCGCTGATCATTCAAAGGCTAGAGGGCGAAAAGACTCAAAGTCTGCAACAAACCCCGTGCCGATAAAAGAAGCCGCCAGTATCTTGCGCCCGGCGAGTGGAACCATTCTGGCGCTGGACCCAGACATTCCACCCGACAGCCAGCGCGTGCAACTGGTTGCGCGGCAGGCCGGTATGGCTTCAGAGCAGGCCTGGCATGACAACAGCCTGCGCTGGCAGCTGGTGACACGGCAATACTCGGCACCACCGGCTGGATCGCCCTCCAACACCAAACCTGTGATGCGCGAAGTGCGCCGAGAATTGGGGCGCGGCAGCCAGGTGGGTTGGTTACCATGGCCGGGGCGGCATCAACTGGAGCTGCTCGATGCATCGGGCAAGCTGCTGGACAGTGTCTATATCGAAGTGCGCGGCGCTGGCGCGCTGGTCGCAGGCCCCGAAGACATCAAGAAAAAAAGATAGGCATGAAAAAACCGCTGGTCAAGACCCGCGGTTTCAAGCATGAGCGCAGTACTCAGGCGATGATCAGCGCACCAGCAGGTCGCCGGTGATCTCCGACACATTCTTGACGCTGGTCAGCGTCATGGCCACGCGCATTTCCTTCTCGAGCAAGCTCAGCAAATTGCTCACTCCCGCACCGCCTTCGGCCGCCAAGGCATAGATGAAGGCGCGGCCAATCATGGTGCAGTCGGCACCCAGGGCCAGCATGCGTACGATGTCCAGGCCGTTGCGTATGCCCGAGTCGGCCAGAATCTTGATCTGCCCTTTGACGGCGTCGGCAATGGCAGGCAGTGCACGCGCCGACGACAGCGCGCCGTCTAGCTGGCGACCGCCGTGGTTGGAGACGATGATGCCGTCGGCACCAAAGCGCACGGCATCCCTGGCGTCTTCAGGGTCGAGAATGCCCTTGATGACCATGGGACCCTTCCAGAAGTCACGGATCCACTCCAGGTCCGACCAGGAAATCGAGGGGTCGAAGTTGGCTCCCAGGTAGCCCATATAGTCTTCGAGGCTGACGTTTTTGCCCAGGTAGGTCGAGATATTGCCCAGCGTGTGGGGGCGGCCCATCAGGCCCACGTCCATGGCCCAGTGCGGATGCGTCACGGCCTGCAGATAGCGGCGCATGGCTGCGTTAGGGCCGCTCATGCCCGAATGCGCATCGCGGTAGCGTGCGCCGGGTACCGGCATGTCCACGGTGAACACCAGGGTGGAGACGCCGGCGGCCTGAGCGCGCTCCAGCGCATTCTTCATGAAGCCCCGGTCCTTGAGCACATAAAGCTGGAACCACATCGGGCGGCTGAGCCTGGGCGCGACTTCCTCGATGGGGCAGACCGAGACGGTGGACAGGGTAAAGGGAATGCCTTTTTGGTCGGCCGCCATGGCGGCCTGCACTTCGCCGCGGCGTGCGTACATGCCGGTCAGGCCCACGGGCGAGAGCGCCACGGGAAGAGAGAGTTTTTCGCCGAACAGCTCGATGCTGGTGTCGAGCTGGCTCATGTCTTTGAGCACGCGCTGGCGCAGGGCCACGTCGGTCAGATCATCGACGTTTCGGGCCAGCGTTTTTTCGGCGTAGGCACCGCCGTCGATGTAGTGGAACAGAAAGGGCGGCAGGCGCTTTTGTGCGGCCGCACGGTAGTCAGTGGTGGAGGAGATGATCATGAGAAAAAGCCTGTGCTGGATGAGAGTCTGTCCAGTCGCTTGCGCCGGGCGGCGTCCGCATCGGACTCGAAAAGCTTGTCGTGCACATAGCCCAGATGCTGACCGATGGCGCTTCTGGCCTGCTCGGGCTCGCCGTCGAGAATGGCTTGCATCAGGTTCTGGTGCTGGGCGGTCAGGTGCTCCAGCGTCGATGGATCGTCGTGGACGAACATCAGGCGGCGGTTCTGGGCCACGGTGCCCAGCACCAGCTCGAAGAGACTGCCCATCAGCTGCACGAGAACGGCGTTGTGCGAGGCTTCGGCAATGGCCAGATGGAACTGGGCATCCGAGCGGGCTGCGCTTGCCGCATCGCGCGCCTGCTGGTGGAGCAACATGTCGTCAAAGCAGTGGCGGATGCGATCCCTGTCCTTGGCCGTAGCGCGCTGTGCCGCATACCAGGCGGTGCTGAGTTCCAGCGCCTGGCGGGCTTCAAGCACATCGTAGCGGTACTGCGGATCGTCGAGCAGCAGCGGCTCCAGCGGTGCGACAGCCTGCTGATGCCATAGCGGCACGCGCGCGCAGACAAAGGTGCCGGCACCGACACGGCTCTCGAGCAGGCCCCGGCTGGAGAGCTTTTGAATGGCCTCACGCAAAGCCGTGCGCGACACGCCCAGCTGTTCGGCCAGTGCCCGCTCGGTGGGCAGCTTGTCGCCGCTTTGGAGATGGGTGCTCTGGATCAGCTCCTGCAATTGCTGGGCAACGCGGTCGGACAGGCGTGGGGCGGGCATGGAATCTACCGGGAGTTTTACGTGGTGGGAATCATCCACGGAAACACATAGGCCTGCAGCGTGCAGATGATGCCTATCAGCACCAGAAAGGCCAGACTGTGCTTGACGGTAAAGCGGAACAGGTCAGATTCCTTGCCCGCCAGGCCCACGGCCGCACAGGCGATGGCGATGGACTGGGGTGAAATCATCTTGCCGGTCACGCCGCCTGTGGTGTTGGCGGTCACGGCCAGCACTTCGGGCAGGCCCAGTTGTGCGGCGGTCGTGGCCTGCAGGGCACCGAAGAGGGCATTGGCCGAGGTGTCCGAGCCCGTAAGGAACACACCGATCCAGCCCAGGAAGGGCGAGAAGAAGGCAAAAGCCTTGCCCGTATGGGCCAGCGCCATGGCCAGCGTGGTGGACAGGCCGGAGTAGTTGGCAATAAAGGCAAAGGCCAGCACCATGCCGATGGAGTAAATCGGCAGGGCCAGTTCCTTGAAGGTCTCACCCAGCGTCTTGAGCGCGACCGCAGGCTTGAGGCGCAAATAAAGAATGGACAGAACGGCAGCAATCACGATAGCCGTGCCGGTGGCCGACAGCCAGTTGAAGGAGTACACCGCGCCGTAGGGCGTGGGCGTGGCCACGACGGGAGCCATCTTCTGCACCAGGTTGTGCAGCAGGGGCACGGGAATGTTGAACACCGTGCTGGACAGTGCGCCGCCTGCGGCGAACAGCGCCTTGAAGGGTTTCAGGCTCCAGATCGTCACCATGGCCGTGAGGATGATGAAGGGAGACCAGGCCTTGAACACCACACCGGCCGTCAGCTTTGTGGGGCTTGTCGTATGGGCGATCACGCTGCCGGGCTCAGGCTCGAAGCGAAAGATGCGCTTGGGTTGCCAGAATTTGAGAAAGGTCGTCAGCGCCACCAGGGCGACGATGGCCGAGGTGATGTCGGGTAACTCGGGGCCGATGTAGTTGGCGGTCAGGAACTGGGTCAGCGCGAAGCTGCCGCCACCGACCAGCACCGCAGGCCAGGTTTCCTTGACGCCGCGCCAGCCGTCCATGATGGCCATGAGCCAAAACAGCACGATGATGGTCATGAAGGGCAACTGTCGGCCCGCCATCTGGCTGATGGCCATGGGGTCGATGCCCGAGACTTGGCCAGCCACGATGACAGGAATGCCCATGGCGCCAAAAGCGACCGGTGCGGTGTTGCCGATCAGGCACAGGCCCGCGGCATACAGGGGCTTGAAGCCCAGGCCTACCAGCAACGCTGCCGTGATGGCCACGGGCGCGCCAAAGCCGGCCGCACCTTCAAGGAAGGCGCCGAAGCAAAAGCCCACCAGAATCAGCTGCAGGCGCTGATCTTCCGTGACCGACAAAATCGAGGAGCGGATGATGTCGAACTGCCCGGTTTTGACCGAAACTTTGTAGAGAAACACCGCCGCGACAATGATCCAGGCGATGGGCCACAGACCATAGAAGAAGCCATAGACGCCCGCTGCCAGAGCATTGGCGACCGGCATGCGATAGAAGAGCAGGGCCACGGCCAGCGACAGGACCACCGTGATGGTGCCCGCCACATAACCTTTCAGTCGCAGCTTGGTCAGCGCGAGAAAGAAAAACAGTATGGGTATGAGCGCCACCAGCGCTGACACCCACACATTGCCTGCGGGGTCGTAGTTCTGCGACCAGATTTCTTGCATTGCCTTGATCTCCTGAATATGCGCGCGAAGGGCAAGCCTCCTGACTGTCCAGAAGTCTTCCCGTCAATTTTTAATAACACCGTGCAGCAAGCAGGCTGTGCCATTCCCGGTACTGGGTGGCTTGTGCTTTGGTGTATATTGGTATGACCAATTTTGGTGAATTCGAGTGGATTGCATTATAGAAATTGGTTTTAAAGAATAAATTAGTGGTTTTCCCTTGATAAATTGGATTTATTGGTAATACCAATTGAGGTGATGTGAAGCTTTTTCGAGATATTGCTGCAGGCGATGAAGTCGTGAAAAATGGGTGCAGCAGGCCAGAAATTGGGTGCAAAAAGCCGCAAGCCTTGATAGGGCTTGCGGCCGTTGCTATGGCTCAGTGAGCGATTAATTGACCATCAGATGGAAGGGCCAGACATAGGCCTGCAATGTGACATACAGACCCATCAGGCAGGCCAGCGCAATCGAGTGAAAGAACACGTAGCGCAGGATGTCGCCTTCGTGGTTGAACCAGCGGGTGGCGGTGGAGGCCACGACGATGGACTGCGCATCGATCATCTTGCCCATCACGCCGCCCGAACTATTGGCTGCGCCCATGAGGTTGGGCGACAGGCCCAATTGCTCGGCCGCCACTTTTTGCATGCCGCCGAACAGCACATTGGATGCCGTGTCCGAGCCCGTGAGCGCCACGCCCAACCAGCCCATCAAGGTGCCGAAGAAGGGGTAGAACATGCCGGTATTGGCAAAAGCCAGACCCAGGGTAGTGTCGGTGCCCGAGTAACGGGTCAGCGTGCCCAGAGCCAGCATCAGCACAATGGTCAGCAGTGAGTAGCGAACCAGCCAGATGGTCTTGAAGAAGGTGCGCACAATCGCCACCGGGCTGTACTTCATGATTAGGGCACTGACGACGGCCGACAGCAAAATGCCGGTGCCGGTGGCCGACAGCAGGTTCAGCGTATAGACCGCGCCTTCCTTGGTGGGCTGGGGCACTACAGGTGGCATTTTCTCGATCAAATTGTGCAGGCCGGTCATGGGGAAGGCCGGGGCAAAGAGGCTGTTGAGCCATGCCTTGAATGGAGGCAGGCCCCAGATGAACACGAAGACCGACAGAATCAGCCAGGGCATCCAGGCTGCAATCAGGGCCGAGCGGCTGTGCTTGACCACGGGCTGGGGTGGTTTGGCTTCAGCAGCGCTGACATCCTTGCCACGCAGCGAGGCCGAGGTCCAGATTTTCTTGGGTTGCCAGACGCGCAGGAACAGCACCAGGCTGACCATGGAGACGATGGCAGCAATGATGTCCACCAGCTCGGGACCGATGAAGTTGGAGACCAGATACTGAGGAATGGCAAACGACAGGCCGGTGACCAAAATGGCGGGCCAGATTTCCATCATGCCCTTGCGTCCGGCAAAAGCCCAGATCAGCCAGAAGGGCACAAGTACCGAGAAGAAGGGCAGTTGGCGGCCAATCATGGCTGTCACTTCCATCAGGTCGTAACCATGCACTTTGGCCAGGGTGATCACTGGCGTGCCCAGTGCACCAAAAGCCACAGGTGCGGTGTTGGCGATCAGGGACAGCCCCGAAGCGGCCAGAGGAGAGAAGCCCAATCCGATCAGGATGGCGGCCGTCACGGCGACGGGTGTGCCAAAGCCTGCTGCACCTTCGAAGAAGGCACCGAAGGCAAAGGCAATCAGCAAGAGCTGGATGCGTCGGTCAGGGGTGATGCCCGACAGCGAATCCTGCAGTACCTTGAAGCTGCCGTTTTGCTCAGTGAGTTGATGCAAAAAGATGATGGTCAGCACGATCCAGCCAATGGGCAGCAGGCCGGTGAAGCCGCCAAACAAGGCAGCCCGGCCAGCCATTTCGGCAGGCATGTTGTAAACGAACACGGCAATCACCAGCGCGGCAATCAACCCGGCTCCTGCGGCCAGGTGGGCCTTCATGTGTAAAAAGCCCAGGCCCACCAGCATCACCACGACCGGAATGGCCGCCAGCAATGTGGATAGCCACATATTCGAGAGGGGGTCGTAGACCTGTTGCCAAACCATTGCCTTTGTCTCCTTGTTGTATGGGTGACGAGGATGGTGGCTGTGCGACCGGGCTTATAGACCTAGCATTAGCCCTTGATTGAACGCCGCTGTAGAAAATTTCAATACCGGCATAAATCACTTCAACCCAAAGAGCTGTTCGCGTGGCAGTGATGAAAGCTACCATCGAGGCCAGTTCCAATAACAAGGCTAGAAATCGTGAGCGATCTCTCCAAAATCACCTGTATTGAAGACCTGCGTGTGGTGGCCAAGCGCCGCGTGCCGCGCATGTTTTATGACTATGCAGATTCGGGCTCCTACACCCAGGGCACTTATCGCTCCAATGAGGACGACTTCCAGAAGATCAAGTTGCGCCAGCGCGTGGCGGTGAATATGGAAGGGCGCAGCACACGCTCGACCATGATTGGTGAGGATGTGGCCATGCCGGTGGCGATTGCGCCCACAGGCCTGACCGGCATGCAGCATGCCGATGGTGAGATTCTGGGGGCCAAGGCGGCCAAGGCCTTTGGCGTGCCGTTCACGCTGTCGACCATGAGCATTTGCTCGCTGGAAGATATTGCCGAACACACAGATCGCCACCCCTTCTGGTTCCAGCTCTATGTGATGCGAGACAAGGCCTTCATGGAGCGGCTGATCCAGCGCGCCAAAGCGGCTAACTGCTCGGCACTGGTGGTCACGCTGGACTTGCAGATTCTGGGTCAGCGTCACAAGGACATCAAGAATGGCCTTTCCACCCCGCCCAAACCCACGATTGCCAACCTGATCAATCTAGCCACCAAGCCTCACTGGTGCATGGGCATGCTGGGCACCAAGCGCCGCACTTTTGGCAACATCGTCGGCCATGTGGATGGCGTGGGCGATGTGTCTTCGCTGTCGTCCTGGACGGCCGATCAGTTCGACCCCTCGCTCAACTGGAGCGATGTGGAATGGATCAAGAAGCTCTGGGGCGGAAAGATCATTTTGAAGGGTGTGATGGATGCTGAAGACGCGCGACTGGCCGCGCAAAGCGGGGCTGATGCGCTGATCGTCAGCAATCACGGTGGTCGCCAGCTCGATGGTGCGCCTTCGTCGATTGCGGCCCTGCCCTCGATTGTCGAAGCTGCAGGCAAGGACATCGAAGTCTGGATGGATGGCGGCATTCGCAGCGGCCAGGACGTGCTCAAGGCCCGCGCGCTGGGTGCGCAAGGCACGATGATCGGCCGCAGCTTTCTCTATGGTCTGGGTGCTTACGGCCAGGAGGGTGTGACCAAGGCACTGCAAATCATCCACAAGGAGCTGGATACCACCATGGCTTTTTGCGGTCACACCAATATCAACAAGGTAGGCCGCGAAATCCTGTTGCCCGGCACCTACCCCAAACCGTTTGAAGTGATCTGATCTGCTGGCGGCTGGCGGCTGGCGGCTGGCGGCTTGCTGCGCTGCAAGCCGCCGCGATCTCAGACTGGCGTTCAGGAATTGCCAGCTTTGGGTTCCCATTCCAGCACCTGTTGCTGGATTTTGGAGCGCTGCGCAGGCTTCAATTTCTTGGCGATGATTTCCTGCTGCTTGGCCGAATCCTTTTCGCCATCTCTGGCTGCCAGCAGCGCCCAGAAATACGCCTGGGGCCAGCTTTGCTTGACACCGCGGCCCAAGGCGTACATGGAGCCCACGTTGAACTGGCTGTTGGCATCGCCTTGTTCTGCGGCAATCATGTACCACTTGAAGGCCTCTTTGCTGTCTTGTGCCACGCCCCGGCCATGGTCGTACATGTAGCCGAGATTGCTCTGACTCGAGACATGGTTTTGCGCCACCCCAAGGCGGTACAACCTGACGGCCTCTTCCTGGTTTTCTGCCACGCCACGGCCATCGTCATACATCACGGCGAGGTTGAAAATGCCATCGATATCGCCTTGTTCTGCGGACAGGCGATACCATTTGACCGCCTCTTCATCGCTTTGCGGCACACCACGCCCGCGGCCGTACATCAGGCCAATATTGGCTTGGCTTTCCGCATGGCCCTGCTTTGCCGCAAGCATGAACCACTTGGCGGCTTCATCATCATTTTTGGGCCCGCCACGACCTGTGATATAGACGGCGGCGAGCTTGAACTGGGCCTGTGCATCGCCAGCCTGGGCTTTTTGAAGTAGGTCCGCCGATTGCGCGATGACCAAAGGGCTGGAGAGCAGTAGTGCGGCTGCGCAGAGGAAATGGCTGAATTGCTTTTTCATGGCGTGCTTGTCGATAAAGAGTGGTGGTTTCGAGCGTGCAAACTCAACGATTTGTTGTCTTGGGTTTCCAGGCGCTGATCTTCTTGTCCAGTGCTGCACGCTCTGCAGGCTTGAGCTTCTGGGCTGCGGCATCGCGCAGTGACTCCGTGTCTTCGAGGTCCTGAGCGGCTGCCAAGGCATACCAGAAATAGGCCTGGGACAGGCTGCGTTTGACGCCGCGTCCTTCTTCAAACATCGTTCCAAGGTTGACCTGCGCCGTTGCATTGCCTTGCTCTGCGGCCAGGCCCAGCAGTCTGGCGGCTTCCTTCTCATTGAGCGGCACGCCGCGGCCGGTGGCATACATCACGGCTAGATTGACCTGGCCCGAGTCATGGCCCTTGGCTGCCGTCATGCCAAACCATTTTGCAGCTTCCTTATCGTTTTGCTCCACACCGCGGCCACTGACATACATCAGCCCCAGGTTGTATTGGGCGTCGAGAACGTTCTGTGCTGCCGCGAGTCGATACCACTTGATGGCTTCCTGATCGCTTTGCTCCACACCGCGGCCATCTTCGTACATCACACCCAGATTGAACTGGCCGTTGGCTTCACCCTGCGCCGCCGAGAGGCGATACCATTTGACGGCTTCCACATCGCTCTTTGCCACGCCACGGCCCTGGTCGTACATCAAGCCGAGATTGCTCTGGCTCAAGGCATTGCCTTGTGCCGCCGCCAGGCCGAACCATTGCGCGGCTTTCTCATCGTTTTGCGCCACTCCACGGCCCTCTACATATATCTGTCCGAGGTCAAGCTGAGCCTGGGCATCGCCCGCCTGCGCTTTGCGCACCAGATCTGCGGGTTGTGCCACTGCCAAGGTGCTGGCAAGCAGCAATGCCGCAGCGGAGTAAAGGGGGGCCATGTGTTTCTTCATTTTTTTCCTGATATTCCTGCGATAGATGCGCCGTGTCCGGCCTGCTGCGGCAAAGCTCGATATGGCTTCAGGCAGCTTCCGAGGCCTTTTCCCATGAGAGATCGAACCAGGTCAGCGTGAAGCAATTCGTCGGGCGCAAGCAGCCTGTGGCAGACCAGATCATGCTCACGCTTTTTCATGGACTGAGCGCTTGTGACGTGCCAGTGACAGTGACTGGTTTGATGGGCTCCTGATGCATAGACGGCGAGCAGCAGCGAGCAGGCATTCTAGTCACGTCGCGGACTTGATTGCCGCCAAGTCGGCTCCATCGATTGGCGGCGAAGCCTTATTGATCAAGGCGTGTTGGCCTGACTGCGCGTCGTGACCGGTGGGCTCTTAATTGCGCTGCAAGCGCTTGCGCACGGCAAAGCCATAGCTCAGGCCCAACACTGCTGCAATCGCCGATCCCGCCAGAATGCCAAGCTTGGAGGCACCCAGTAATGCGGCATCTTCAAAGGCCAGACCACCGACAAAGATCGACATGGTGAAGCCGATCCCCGCCAGCAGACCTACCAGCAACACACCGTGCCAGTTCAGGCTCTTTGGCAGGCTGCAAAGGCCGCTTTTCACGGCCAGCCAGGTGCAGAGAAAGACGCCCAGAGGCTTGCCCAGCACCAGCGCTATCAGCACGGCTATGGCCGTGGTTTGCGGGGCTGCAGCGCTCAGGTCGATGCCGGAAAACTGCACGCCCGCATTGGCCAGCGCAAAAATGGGCATGACACCAAACGCAACCCAGGGGTGAAGAATCATAGGCAGGCGCAAAGCGGGTGGCAGCAGATCACGCTGGGCAGATTGTGCGGTACGCAGGTCTTGCAGCAGGTGCTGCGGATCGGGCTGGCCAGTGTGCACTTGCTCGCTGGCCTTGCGCATGGCGGCTTGCGCAGTGATAAGCGGTGGCTGTTTGGCAGGGCGCGCGAACACCGGCGTCATCAGGCCCAGCACCACGCCGGCCAGTGTGGGGTGGGCACCGGTCTTGAGCAGACCAAACCACAGCACCGCGCCGGGCAGCAGATACAGCGGCGCAGCGGCAATGCCCATGCGGTTGAACAGCAGCACCAGCAGCACGCCCGCACCGGCAATCACAAAGCCCATGGCCTGCAGACCGCCGGAGTAGAAGAAGGCAATGATGAGTACGGCCACGATGTCATCAATGATGGCCAGCGCCAGCAAAAAGATGCGCAGCGAGGATGGGATGTTGCGACCCAGCAGAGCCAGTACGCCCACGGCAAACGCAATGTCGGTTGCCGTGGGAATGGCCCAGCCGTTGAGCAAAGTCTGGTTGCTGCCCGCCAGCGCCACATAGATGAGCGCGGGTACGGCTACGCCGCCCATGGCGGCCATCAGCGGCAGACTGGCCTGGCGCAGGCTGGCCAGCGCGCCGTTGTGCAGCTCGCGCCGGATTTCCATGCCTACGACCAAAAAGAAGGCGGTCATCAGCACATCGTTGACGATGAAATGCAGGTCGGTGCTGAAGCTCCAGGGCCCCAGTGTCATGGCGACGGGGGCATGCCACAGGGCGAAATAGCTTTCAGCGTTGCTGGAGTTGGCCCAGATCAGCGCTGCAGCCGCAGCCAGCATGAGCACCATGCCGGCAAAGGATTCGATATGCAGCAGATGAGCCATTTTTGCCTGCACGCGCTCGGTCGCAGTTTGCAGGGCGGGGATGCGAGGAGGGTTTGGGGGTGCAGAAGGCGCAGGGGCCTGCACAAGAGTCTGTGGGTCCATCTATCGATTCAGGTGTCTGAAGTCCTCTGCCCGAGATGCGTAAAGGCACGAGGCAATGCCTCATTGCTGCATCAAACGCTGCAAACGACTGGCGCGCTGGCGGCCCGACCTGCGCATGAAGATTCACCTGCCATCACCACCGTATGTGGCGGGCACCCGGTGTGAATTGTAGCTAAAGCTGTTTGATTGGCTTTGATTTGAGGATATTTGTCTTTGATGCGGCTGTCGTGATCAGTCCTGTATCCATTCGCATTTCACGTCACCTTGGCTTAAGCAGGCGGGCTGCATGAATGGCGTCAGCAGTCGTGATTGGGTGGCGCTATGCTGGTGCGGCAACAAGAGGGAAGGCAAGTCATGTCGGGCATTGGAACGGAATATGTGTGGGTGATCGTGGTGCTGTTTGCGGCTGCTGCGCAGACGGTGCGCAACACGGCCCAGCGCTCGCTGACAGCGCAGGTCGGCACCATGCCTGCCACGCTGGTGCGCTTTCTCTACGGCTTGCCGTTTGCAGCCGTCTATCTGCTGGCGCTGTATGGCTTTGGCGATCAGTCACGGGCGCTGCCGCAGTTCAGCGCCACGTATCTGGGCTGGATTGCGATGGGTGCGGCGTTTCAGGTCGCGGCCACGGCAGCTTTGCTGATTGCCATGAAGGAGCGCAACTTTGCCGTGGCAGTCACGTTGTCCAAAACCGAGGTGTTGCAGGTGGCCTTGTTTGCCGCCATGTTTTTGCATGAGTTGCCTACGCGTTGGGCGCTGCTGGCCATGGTGCTGGCCACTATGGGTGTGCTCATGTTGTCCTTGCCACCGCGCGGGCAGATTCTTACGCTGTCGGCATGGGCAAGCAAGTCGTCGATGTATGGACTGATTTGCGGAGCCTGTTTTGCACTGGCCACGATTGGCTTTCGTGGCGGCGCGGTAGAGATTGCGCGCCTGGGTGTGGATTCGCCCTGGCTATCTGGTGCATGGGGCGTGCTGATTGCACAGAGCATGCAGTCATTGGTCTTGGGCGTCTGGATTGCGAAGACCCATGAGCAGGGCCTGCGCCCCATCTTCAAGGCCTGGCGCATCTCGCTGCTGGCAGGCAGCATGGGCGCGGCGGCATCGCTGGCGTGGTTTACCGCCTATGCCATGCAAGGCGCAGCGGCGGTGCGCACGCTGGGCATGGTGGAGGTGGTGTTCAGCTACCTCGTCTCGCGCCGCGTGTTTAGCGAGCAGTTGTCGTTGACGGAAAAGCTGGGCATGGCGCTAATGATGCTGGGGCTGGTATTGATTTGTTTGCAGCTCTGAATTGGAGAGCTGCCTGTGCATGTTCTACTTCACTTCCGCATTGATTCGTGCATGAAATGCTTATTAGATGGGCACAGGCAGCTCTTGGACCAATAGCAAAACAGCGCAACACCTGTAAAGATTTGGTACTGCGCTTGCTAATTGGTTTAAGCGCTATCAGGAATGAGAGGCGTGAATCAGGCTCTGGCTGGCGTCAGGGACGCGGGCATTGGTGCCACTGCCACGCTGCCCAGAGACTGCTGAACGATGTCTCCAATCATGTCGGCCGTGATGGCGGACAGCGTCCAGCCCAGGTGGCCGTGGCCGTGGCCGGTGTTGTAGAACACGCAGGGTTGATTGCCTCGACCCACGCGGGGCAGCATGTCCGGCATCATGGGGCGCAGTCCCGCCCACGGCACGACGCTGCGGGTGCTGACGCCCGGGAAGCATTGCTGCACCCATTCAATGATCGGACGAATACGGTCGGCCCGAATGTCCTTGTTGTAGCCATTGAATTCTGCCGTGCCCGCCACGCGGAAGCGGTCATCGCCCAGACGGCTGGTGACCAGCTTGGTTTCATCGTCAAGCAGGCTGACGACGGGCGCTGCCGAGCGGCTGACCTCATCAAGCAAGTTGACCGTGATGGAGTAGCCCTTGACGGGATAGATGTTGACACGGTCACCCAGCTGCGATGCCAGCGTGCGACTGGCCGTGCCTGCGCAGACGACGATACCGTCAAAGCTTGTAGTGCTGGCTTCCTGTCCCTGGCGAGTCGTTACGCTAACCTGCTTGCCATGGGCATTGACGGACAGAATTTCCTGCTCGTACCGGCAGTGCACGCCCAGGCGTGAGCAGGCGGCAACCAGGCCGCTGGTGAACTTGTGAATATCGCCGGTGGCATCGCTCTCGGTGTAATAGCCGCCGTAGTAGCTGCCGGACAGGGTGGGCTCGATGGCTCGCATCTCCTGTGGTGTCACGGCGCGGCGCTCCAGACCGCCCCGGGCTAGCAGTTTTGACACCCGGCCTGCATGCTCAAAGCCGGCCTGATGGCGGTAGATGTGAAGAATGCCTTTCTTCTTCAGGTCGAAATCAATGCCCTCACGTGTGGCCCAGTCAAACAGATGCTCGCGTGCCGCAATGGCGAGGCGGGCGGTTTCTGCGGTGTTTTTCTCGTAGTGAGGAATGGCGGCCAGGAATTCGCAAAACCACGAAATCTTGTGCCAGCTGGGCTTGGGGTTCAGTAGCAACGGCGCATCGCTTTTGAGCATCCACTTGAGGCCCTTGAGAAGGGTGGACCAGTGGTTCCAGACCTCGGCGTTCGACGCCGATAGCTGCCCGCCATTGGCAAATGAGGTTTCCATGGCCGCGTAGCGCTGCTTTTCGAACAAGGTGACGGAAAAGCCCCGGCGAGCCAAGGCGTAGGCGGTGGTCACGCCCGTGATGCCACCACCGATAACGGCGATTGTCTTCATGATTCAGATTCCAGCAAACGTCAGGGGTGGAGTCCGTGCGCAACATGCGCAGCGGACGCCCCCTCTGTTCTGGACCTGAGAGATTCACGAAGCAGCGCTAGGGGCGATGTTCGCTTGCTCCTTCGGTATGCCCGGCGGACGATGACGTCTGGACATTCTTCAGAGTGTTGAAGCAGTGATGCCGATCCTTTTGCCTGAGAGTTTCCGGGGCGGTTGCTCCTTCGGCGCTGCTTACGAAAGTTGTCGCTACAGTCTCTCTCGGCATCACTAGGCTGAGAGCCTGATGGCGAATGTAGGAAAAAGTCGGGTTGTTGGGTATACGGGTTTTCTAGAGTTGTTGGCTTTGCTGGCGTTCAGGCATCTGAAAAATAGATAGCAGCTTGCGCCTTTTGTTGATGGGTTCTGATGCTTGATCATGCGAAAGTGCTTTAAAGGTCAGCGCAAAAGGCTTCCAATTTCATAGCGCTAACAGCTGTCAAGTGGGTTTGAGCAGCCCCAGAGCCAGCCCCTGCATTGGTGCCGTCGGGTATGGCGTTTGAAGGTTTTGGGCAAAATGTCATCTTTGCCTGTCAACTGGCCTAGCGATATCACCGCTTTGCCACTGAAGCGCCCGACTGGGGTGGCTGCCGATACAGGATGCGACGGGCTTATCGGCCTCGGTGTTCTGCTTCATGGCTTCGTTCCTGTGTCCTTGTTGTCTGCGATCGCATTGGTCGCTTTTTTGCGTTGCTTGCTGCAACGCCTGCGGGATGGTTGGGTGTTTTGTGCAGATGGGCGCAAACCAATACAACAAGACATTTATGTCCCAACCCAACTCAAGCCAGCAACCCGCGCAGGCCACGCTGGCGACTGGCAGCAGTGGCAACGCGAAACCCCAGTTGCACCGGGTGCTCAAGCAGCGCCACCTGAGCATGATTGCCATTGGCGGAGCCATCGGCACGGGTCTTTTCGTGGCCTCTGGCTCGGCTATTTCGCAGGTCGGCCCAGGCGGCGCAGTGCTGACTTATCTGCTCATCGGCATCATGGTGTACTACATCATGACCAGCCTGGGCGAGCTGGCAGCGTTCATGCCGGTGGCAGGTTCTTTCTCGACTTATGCCTCGCGCTATGTGGACCGCGGCTTTGGCTTTGCGTTGGGCTGGAACTTCTGGTTCAGCTGGGCCGTGGTGGTGGCGGTCGATCTGGTGGCCTCACAGCTGGTGATGGCTTATTGGCTGCCCGATGTGCCGGGCATCATCTGGAGCGGAATATTTCTGCTGCTGATGGTGGGCCTGAATGCTTTTTCTGCCCGAGGTTTTGCCGAGGCCGAATACTGGTTTGCGCTGATCAAAGTGGTGGCTGTGGTGGCCTTTCTGATCACCGGCGTGCTGATTCTGTTTGGCATCATCAGCAACGGCCATGCGCCCGGCTTCGAGAACTGGACCACAGGCGATGCGCCGTTTGTGGGCAACTTCGCCACCTTTGTGGGCGTGGCCATGATCGTGGCCTATTCTTTCCAGGGCACCGAGCTGGTCGGTGTGGCGGCTGGCGAATCCGAGAACCCGCGCGAGAACGTGCCACGGGCCATTCGCCAGGTGTTCTGGCGCATTCTGCTGTTCTATGTACTGGCCATCATCGTCATCGGTTTTCTGATTCCCTATACCGACCCGCAACTGCTGCGCACCGATGTGGCCGACATTGCGGTGAGCCCGTTCACGCTGGTGTTCCAGCACGCCGGTCTGCTGTCGGCGGCCACGGTGATGAATGCGGTGATTCTGACCTCGGTGCTGTCCGCCGGTAACTCCGGCATGTATGCGGCCACGCGCATGCTCTTCAATATGGCGACCGAGGGCAATGCGCCGCGCATATTCTCTCAATTGACCAAGAACGGCGTGCCGCTGTATGCGCTGATCGGCAGCACGCTGATTGCCAGCCTGTGCCTGTTCTCATCGCTGTACAGCCCGCAGGCCGTCTATATCTGGTTGCTGAATCTGGCGGGCATGACGGAGTTCATCGTCTGGCTGGGCATTGCCGTCAGCCACTATCGTTTTCGCCGTGGTTATGTGATGCATGGCCACGATGTGAGCCTGCTGCCCTATAAGGCCGGAGCCTTCCCCTTCGGCCCGATCTTTGCGTTTGTGCTGTGTCTGGTGGTGACGCTGGGCCAGAACTATCAAGCCTTTCTGGAAGACCGTATTGACTGGGGTGGCGTGGTCTCGACCTATCTGGGCATTCCGCTGTTCCTGGTGTTCTGGCTGGGCTACTGGCTGGTCAAGCGCAAGACCTGGGTCAGCTATGCCGACATGCGTTTTGATGAGCTGGACGAAATCAAGCGGGAAGCGGCAGGGAAGTAACTCCCCTGAGGCGCTTTGCGCCTTCCCCTGGCCGGGCGCCCCCTCTCTCGCTTCGCGGGAGGGGACAACAGCGGAGCGTAAGGGGCGGCCCTTGCTTGCTGTTACTTGCTTGGAGCATGTCTGTTTTAAGCATGGCTGCTGATTCTTGCCAGCGCAGGCAAAATCGGCAGCGTGAGTGATTCTTTCGCCCCTTCCTCCGATTTTCCCAGGCGCATTGCCCATCTGGACATGGATGCGTTCTACGCATCTGTGGAGCTGCTGCGTTATCCCCAGCTCAAGGGCCTGCCCGTGGTGATTGGCGGCGGACGCCGTGCGCCGGATGACGAGCTGCTGGCGCGGTATGCGCATTTGCCGCTGTGCCAGATTCCGGTGGCGGATTTTCCCCTGCTCAAGGATTACACGGGGCGCGGCGTCATCACCACGGCCACCTATGCGGCGCGGCAATTCGGTGTGGGCTCGGCCATGGGCTTGATGAAGGCAGCCAAGCTGTGCCCGCAGGCGGTTTTGCTGCCGGTGGACTTTGCCGAATACCGGCGCTTTTCCAGAGCTTTCAAAGAGGTGATCCTCTCCATTGCCCCGGTCATGGAGAACCGGGGCGTGGACGAGGTCTATATAGACTTCAGCGACGTTGCAGGCGGCCAGCGCGAAGGCGGCCGCGTGCTGGCGCGCTTGCTTCAGAAAACCATTTTTGAAGCCACGGGTCTGACCTGCTCGGTGGGCGTGGCGCCCAACAAGCTGCTGGCCAAGATGGCCAGCGAGTTCAACAAGCCCAACGGCATCTCCATTGTTCAGGTTGAAGATTTGCAAACCCTGATCTGGCCGCTGGCTTGCCGTAAGGTCAACGGCATAGGACCCAAGGCCGATGAAAAGCTCAAAAAACTGGGCATAGAAACCATTGGCGATCTGGCCGCCAAAAGCTTGCCGCAGCTGCTGCAATGGTTTGGCAAGTCCTATGGGCACTGGCTGCATGAATCCGCATGGGGCCGCGATGAGCGGGCGGTGGTGACCGAGAGTGAGCCGGTGTCCATGAGCCGCGAAACCACGTTTGAGCGCGACTTGCATGCCGTACACGACAGGGCTGAACTGGGGGCCATCTTCACTGACCTGTGTGAGCGGGTGGCGGAGGACTTGCAGCGCAAAGGCTATGTGGGCCGCACCGTGGGCATCAAGCTGCGCTATGACGACTTCAAGATTGCGACGCGCGATCAGACTCTGGCCCTGCCGGTGCAAGATGCTGCGGCCATTCGCCAGGCCGCAGGACAATGCCTGAAGCGAGTGCCACTGGGCAAGCGCATGCGGCTGTTGGGGGTCAAGGTCTCGGGCCTGATTTCAGCGCAGGCCTGGCAGGCCAGTGCTGACGACCCTGTGGCGCGGGAGTCATTGCTGAGGCCGCAGGTTTTGACTTCCATCAAGAACCTGGACCCCTACACAGCATCTCTGTTCTGAGAGTCGTTACTCCAGCATCTTTGCTGTGCGATGATCTGAAGTGTGAATTTGTGTATCTGGTTAACCAGCATCGCCGGAATGCCTGATCGCTCACTCTCTCATTAAAAAACAGGCTCTTTCGAGGAGTGCAAGCCATGCGCATGAACCTGCCGGTATCCCAACAAAACTACAACTTTCCCGGCGATGAGCTGCTGGTCTCCAGCACCAACACCAAGGGCGAGATCACGCATTGCAACCCGGCGTTCGTGCGGGTCAGCGGCTTTACCTATGAGGAGTTGATTGGTCAGCCGCATAACCTGATTCGCCATCCTGACATGCCCGCCGCAGCCTTCAAGGACATGTGGCGCACCATTGCCCATGGTTACCCGTGGACGGCGCTGGTCAAGAACCGCCGCAAAAATGGCGACCATTACTGGGTGCGTGCCAATGTCACGCCCATCATGGAAGGTGGAAAGCCGCGTGGCTATCTGTCGGTGCGCACCAAGCCTTCAGCCAAGGAAGTGGCCGAGGCCGAAGTCCTGTACGCACGCATGCGCACGGAAGAAAAGTCAGGTCAGTCCAGCTTTCGCCTGCGTGCCGGTGAGGTACGCCGCCTTGGTCTGATGGGCCTCTGGGATAGCCGCAAGGATGTGGGCCTGGTTGCACGCATGGCGTGGTTGCTGGCGGTGCTGGCGCTGCTGGTTTTGCTGCCCGACATGCTGGGCTGGCAGGGCGCGGCCGCCTGGGGCTGGCGCGCAGCCAGTCTGGTGGCGGGCAGCGTGTTTGTGCTGTGGCGCTTTCATCGCCGCTGCGTGGCCGGGCTTGAAGAAGCCAGCCGCTTTGCGGCCGATGTGGCGGCTTGCAATCTGAGCACCGAGTCCAATCAGAGCTACAACGGTGCCATGGGCGCGTTGATGCTGAGGTTGCAGCAAATTCAGATCAATTTGCGTGCCGTGGTGGGTGATGTGCGAACCGAGGTGCAGGGCTTTGCTCAGACTGCCCATGAAATTGCCCAGAGCAGCCTTGATCTTGCGGGTCGCACCGAGTCGCAGGCCAGCAACCTGCAGCAGACAGCAGCATCGATGGAGGAGATCTCTGGCACGGTTTCGCAGACGGCAGACACCGCACAGTACATGGCGGGTGCCAGCGATGAAAGCAGCAAAGTTGCCAGCCGCAGCGGCGCGGCCATCAGCGAGGTGGGGCAGGCCATGGAGCGTATTCGTGGCTCATCGACCCGCATGAGCGAGATCATTGGCGTGATTGAAAGTATTGCCTTTCAGACCAATCTGCTGGCGCTGAACGCGGCCGTGGAAGCCGCGCGTGCGGGTGAACAAGGTCGTGGTTTTGCCGTGGTGGCGGGCGAAGTGCGGGCGCTGGCCCAGCGCAGTGCCGAGGCGGCCAAGGAAATCAGCGTGCTCATCAACCGCACGGTGGATGGCATCAACGATGGCAACGCCCGCATGCGCTCTGCAGGTCAGACGATTGATGGCATGGTGCAGGCCGTGGACAAGGTGGGCTCACTGGTGCATCAGATCAGCATTGCCACCCGCGAGCAGTCGATTGGCATCTCTCAGGTCAACGAGGCCGTTGCCCAGCTTGACTCCGTGACGCAGCAGAACGCCGCGCTGGTGGAGCAGTCCACCAGTTCCGCTCAATCGCTGCGCCAGAGTGCCAGAACGCTGGAGCGTTCGGTAGATGTGTTCCATCTTTGAAGTCGTAGATTCCCTGCCTCTTTAAATCCCAAAGGCAGCTGCAGATGCTGCCTTTTTTGTGCCTGCTTTCGGTAGGATTGCGACATGAGTGTTGTGCTGATCTTGATTGCCGTTGCGGCGCTGGCCCTGTGTTTACTGGTCTGGTTGCTCTCGCGTTTGCGCGATGACTCCAGACCTTCGTCGTTTTCAAAGCCTGTATCAGCAGCTGAAAAACCGGTGGCTGCGGTCAATTCGCAGGCGCAGCCGCAGGCATCACTATCAAATAAAGAGCTGCCAGCGCAAGCAGATAAAACGCCAGAGGTCAATAAGGATGTGAGCTTTCGCATGCAAGGCGAGCGCGGCATGGGCGGGCCGATCTTTGGCGATGTGATGTGTGCTGACGGTGTTTACCTGCCCCATGTCTGGGAGGGTGATCTGCACACCTCGTACGACGGGCGCTGGCTGCGCACGGGCTTTTACGACAGCGAAACCGCACATCTGGTGGACCGCAAATCACGCCGCAGCTGGCTGATTTCAAAGAGCGACGCTGAAGTGCTGGACGCCGTGCACTGGCGCGTACCGCGCTGGAGTGGCGAGACCTTGAATGAAAGCGGCATTGCAGACGATGCGCATGTGGTCATGTCCGATGCCAGTTTTGAAGCCTGGCTGGCTGAGCATGTGGATGCCACGGCCCAGCCGCTGGTGGCTCTGCGCGATATCTGGGTGCCGCTGGAATGCGTGCCTGCAGAAGCGGGCGACCTGCAGCCGCACTTGCCTGTGGCGCCGCCAGTACTGCGAGAAGATGGGAAAACGCCGGCCCCCAATGTGGCCGCGCCCGAGTTGACGGTGGAGCGCCACTGGCCAGCATCGCTGCGCAGATTGACTGACCCGCTGCAACCCCTGCGACAGGCCAGCTGGGCGCTGAGCATGAATGGCAAGCCCACGGGCTGGCTGCTGGATCAGGATCCCGCCATGGTCTGGCGTGATGATGGGCAGGGTCTGGCCTTGTATGCCATCCCTGATCAAGGGGAGGACGGTTATCTGCGTCGGCTGCTGGTCTGGACGGCAGAGCAGAACTGGCAGCAATGGCCGCAGCCCCTGCCTGCCGATCGCAAGTCCTGGGCCGTAGAGCATTTCTGGCCCGATGAAGTGGACTCGCGTGCACCGCTGCAATGGAGTGGTGCGGTGTTGCTGCAGCGCGTGCAGGTCGATACCGCTGATCTTGAGCGGCTGCATGAGGGTACAAGCCTCAGCTGCGTGACCAGCCGCACTGAAACCTGTGCGGGGCATGCGGCAGACGGGCAAGTGCAGCTCAGGGCTCAACCCGTCACCACCTTCTGCTGGCTGCGGGACCCGGCTCAGTCCGATGTTTGGCGTGCGCAGAGCGAGCCGGTTATGGGCAAGCCGTTGATCTGGACGCTGAGCAAGGAAGCCAGGGATGAGCAGGGTGAGACATCGGCCTGGAATCTGCAATGGGGCGACAAGCACCTGAGCGGTAGCTGGGCGCTGGAGCATGTGATCGTCAAGGGCCGCTGGGCTGTGCTCATGCCTTTTGGGCGCGCGCCGGAGCGTGGCGGCGCGGGGCAGATTCAAATCTGGGACGGTGAACGCCTGCAGACGGTGGATTTGCCTTGGCCGGTGATGCGCCTGTGTCCGTTGCCTGCGCTGGATGGCAGCATGGCAATGCGCGTGGAGATGATTGCGCTGACAGCCTGCCTGGACGAAAAGGACTGGAATCCCAGCACGGGCAGCTGGCGCTGGAATATGCATTCGGTTTCGTCCAGCCATCTTTCGCGCCCGGACTGGCGTGCGCTTTACCAGCGCCGTGAAATGGCCCCGGATGCCCAAGGCCACTGGCGTCTGCTGCCACGCTGGCGTGAGGCAAAGCAAATTCAGCACCCTTGCGCCGACGGCGACTATGTCTGGCGCGATGCCGTGCGTGGCGATGCCCTGTGGTGGTGGGGCGGGCAGAACGAGCGCATCAACAGTTACTGGAGTGAGGAGGAATGCCGCATCGAAGGCGTGAGCATGACGCAGAGCGGTCTTGCGCTATGCGGTACCGGGCCTGGCGCTTGCCCGCACCCCGCTGGGGAAGGCTGGGCTGTCTTGGAGTATGGGGAGCGCCGCTATGGCAAGCCGGATCAGTGGAAGCTGCACTGGCTTAACCCGGTTGAAAAAGAAGTGCGCACGCTGGAGCTGGCGGTCAATATGCCCCAGCTCAAGGGTTGGGACACACAGGGCCTGCACTGGGCTGATCTGGCACCTGAAGAAGACGATGGAGAAAAGCGAGCAGTGATTGCGCCGCAACTGGTGACGCTATCGATGTGGAACCGGTCTGATGTGGAGCCGTTGCGCCAAGGTGCGGGCGGGCTGTGGCTGCGCAAGCAGGATCTGCGCTATGCGGAGACTTTGCTTGGGCAGGATGATTGTCCCTGGAGAAACTGACGCCCCCCTGAGGCGCTTTGCACCTTCCCTCAAGGGACGGCAGCATTGCCGCGATGCGGCCTCTTGCTCCCTGCCCACTTGCGTTAGCTTGCCCCTGTATTGACGCTTACTGGCGTGCGGTACGCACGTTGGCGGGCAGCGCACCGGGGTGGCTGGTGCGGAAGGGGTTGATGTCCAGACCGCCGCGGCGGGTGTAGCGGGCATAGACCGAGAGTTTGATGGGTTTGCAGCGGGCCCAGATGTCCATGAAGATGCGCTCCACGCATTGCTCATGGAATTCGTTGTGGTTGCGAAAGCTCACCAGATACTGCAGCAGGCCTTCCTGGTCGATTTGTCCGCCGCTGTACTGAATCTGCACGCTGCCCCAGTCGGGCTGGCCGGTCACCAGGCAGTTGCTCTTGAGCAGGTGGCTGACCAGGGACTCGGTCACGGGTGGCTCGTCCTGTTTGGCGGTCAGCAGCTCGGGAGCGGGCGTGTACTGTGTGCATTCCACATCAAGGCGGTCCAGCAGCAGGCCGTCCAGCTCATGCACTTTCTGGGCCTCGAATTGCTCTGCCTCCAGCAGGCGTACGCCTACGCTGCCCTTGCTTTCGCTGCCGCGCCAGGCCGCCTCTGCCAGGTCGGTGCGCAGCAGGGCCAGCACTTCGCTGGCATCGGCAAAGCGGGTGTTGTTGAAGCTGTTGAGATAGAGCTTGAAAGACTTGCTCTCGATCAGGTTCGGCGTCTCGCAGGGAATGGTGAAGTGCATCAGCGCCACCTGGGGCTTGCCGCGCAGGTTGAGCCAGGACAGCTCGAAAGCGGTCCAGAGGTCGGCACCAAAAAAGGGCGGGTTGCTGCCCGCGCCGATTTCTTCGCGCTTGGTCAGGCGGGGCAGGGGAAAGAGCAGGGACGCGTCGTACTGGTCCACATAGGCCGAGCTTTTGCCCAGCTGCGATTGTTCAGGTGTTTGCATGATGGAAAAACAGATTTGCCAGCAGCAAAAACAATAGCTGCTGGCGATTTATTCGTAAGGGGTTTGGCCGATTCTTACTTGAACTCGCGTTCTCGCAGCCATTTGGTGGCAATCCACTTCTCTCCCTCCAGTACGGGCGCGCCGCCGTGTAGGGTTTTGGTGGCCGGGTCGGGCCTGTCGTAGCTGAAGAATACGGCATTGCCTCGGCGGGGCACGATCTGCAAACCCACGTCAGGGAAGGTGGTGCCGCCGCCGCGTGCAGGCTCGTTCAAATACATGACCAGAGTGCCCACGCGCTGGCCGCCACGTTTGAGGATGGTGGGCGTGCCGGGTTCGTTGGGGGCAAAGTAGTCGTAATGCGGCTTGTATTCGGCACCGGGACGGTAGTGCAGCACCTGCAGACCTTCGCCATTTTCAGTGGGCCAGCCCAGCAGACGAGCAATACGTGCTTCGATGCGGCTGATGAGATCGAGCTCGCCGCGCTGGAAGAACATGCCATTGCTGGTCCGGTCGTCATTGACGGCTTCGCCGCCGCTCTGGTTGTCCACCGTCAGTGATCGCTGCATGCGGGGGCTGGCAGCGGCAATGATGGCCTCGCACTCCTCATCGGAAAGCAGATTGCCGAATACCACCACGCGCGGGTGGCGCATGCTCATGAGCACATGAACCTGACGGTCGCCCGCATCAATGCAGCACGGGTCGGTTTGCAGATCGGGATCGGGCAGATGCCTATCAAGCGCGGACTGCTGACCATCGCTCTGCGGTTTGACTGCGTCGAAAGGGTGGGGCAGGTGACCTGCCTCAGGCAAAGCCAGGGCGCGGCGGGCCAGATGCTCGGCCCAGCCTGCCGTGCGCATGGAGTGAAGCAGCGATGGCAGCGGCACACCGGCTGCGCTTTGCGTGCGCACCCATTGCATCAACTCAGGGGTCAAGCCGGGCGGGGTGGCGAACTGATCTGGGGTGGATGTGCTCATGGTGACTATGCTAGTGCGCACTGCGCTCAATTTCAATCAGCGTCAGTCTTCGCGCTTTCGGCGGAACACCAGCTTATGGGGCGTGCTGGCCTGTTCGGCCAGTGCATAGCCGTCCAGATCGAATTTGCGCAGGTCAGAGATCTTTTTTGCCTTGTGCTGAACAGCCCAGCGGACCATCAGGCCGCGTGCACGCTTGGCGTGGAAGCTGATGATTTTGTACTTACCGCCCTTGAAGTCCTCGAACGCGCACTCCACCACAGGGGCTTTGAGTGCTTTCAGATCGACTGATTTGAAGTATTCCTGTGATGCGAGGTTGATCACGATGCGCTCGGCTTCGGGTTGCTCGCCGCAGCGCTCGTTCAGGTAGTCCGAAATCTGCGTACCCCAGAATTGATAGAGATTGCTGCCCTTGGCGTTTTCAAGCCTGGTGCCCATTTCAAGGCGATAGGGCTGTAGCAGGTCCAGTGGGCGCAGCGCGCCATAAAGACCGCTGAGAATCACCACATGGTCCTGGGCCCAGTCCAGTTCCTTGGGTTTGAGGCTGGCGGCATCCAGCCCCTCATACACATCGCCATTGAAGGCCAGCACCGCCTGGCGAGAGTTTTTGGGCGTGAATTTGGGGCTGAAGGCCTCGTAGCGACCCACATTGAGTAAGGCCAGCTTGTCGCTGATGCTCATCAGTTGTGAGAGCTGCTGGGGCGATTTTTCGCGAAGCACGTCAATCAGTTCAAGCGGCTGCTTTTTGAAGACCGGCAGCGTGTGCGGCAGGTCGGCGGGGACAGGGCTTTCGTAGTCCAGTGATTTGGCCGGAGAGATCAGAAACAGCATGGCTTGACACTAAAAATCAGAAGACGATCAATGAAAAAGGGCCAGGGGCCCATCCACCGGAGTGGACAGTGCCCTTGGCCCTGTGATGCCGGAAGGCAGTCTGCTTAGGCGTTGTGGCCGGCAGCCTGTTCTTCCTTTTCAAATGGCAGCTGCATCAGGCTCAGATCCTTGCGGGTTTCAACCAGAATCAGCGGGCCTTCATCGTGCACCACGGGCGCTGGGCGCTCGCGGGGAACGCGCACAGGCTTGGGCTCAGCAGCAATCGCGGCTTGCACAGCAGCGATTTTCTCAGCGTCGGAGTTAATCCATTGCAGACCGGAGGCTGCAGCCAGAGCTTGCAGTGCGGGAATGGGCAGGTCATAAGCCTCGGCCTTGGCTGTCGCAGGGGCTGGAGCAGCCACCACCGCAGGTGCGGGCACAGGTGCTGCGACGGGCGCTTGCACCACAGGTGAAGCCACCACTTCAGCAACCACAGCCTGAGCCACAGGTGCTGGAGCTGCAACAGGTGCAGCCACGGCGGCTTCTACGGGTGCAATAGCCGGTGCAGGTGCTGGAGCTGTAACGGGTGCTGCAGCCACAGGTGCTTGCACTTGTGTAGCAGCAGGCGCTTGCTCTGTCTGGGTTTGAGCCGCAGCAGTGTCAAAGTAGCTGCGGCGTGCGGGCTGCTCGCCAGCGTCTGCCACTGCGGGTGCAGCAGGAGCAGTCACAGGCGCTTGCACGTCGGAAGGTGCAAACATCTCCGCAGTCTGACCGTCGGCTTGAGTTTCACGAGGCGCGCGGTCGCGACGGTCGCGGCCATAGCGGTCACGCGAGCGGCGCTGACGGGGCTCACGTGTGGAATCACCCTGTCCGTCCTGACCTTGCGCTTCAATGCCTTCCGCTTGCGTAACGGGCTCAGAAGTCATTGCTGCTTCATCGGGCACAGGCTGCATGGCGGGCTGTGCTTCGGGGTTGCGGTTCTGGCGCTCACGGCGGCCTTCTCCACGCTCACCGCGTTCGCCGCGCTCAGCACGGTCACCACGCTCCTGGCGGGTGCGCTCGGCCTTGGGTGCGGCCTGGGTGTTGAACTCTTCGCTGGCGTTCAGAGCTGCATCGGCCACTTGTGGCTGGCGCTCGTCACGGCGTTCGTTGCGTTCACCACGCTCGCCATTGCGGCGGTTGCCGCGCTCAGGGCGATCTTGACGCTGCTGTTGCTGCTCAGGGCGCTCGTTGCGCTGCTGCTGTTCAGCATCACGGCCGGGGGCATTGCGACGGGCGTTGTTGCGATCACCACCGCGCTCTGCGCGTTCGCCATTGTTGCGGTCGCCGCCACGTTCATTGCGCTCGTTGCGGTCACCACCGTTGCGGCGGTTGCGGTCGCCACCACGGCCTTCGCCTCGGCGGCCATCACGGTTGCCTTCGCGGACCACCGGTGCGGGCGCCTCGGCGACAGGGGCTGGGGCAGCCACAGGAGCGGGGGCACCAAAGCCGAGCAGGTTCTTGAGCCAGGCGAAGAAGCCTTGCTCACGCACGGGTGGGCGGGCCGCGGCCGGGGTAGGCGTTGCAGCTGGCGCACCTGCTGCACCTGTACGGGGCTGACGTGGAGCGCGGGGCTCGGCAATCGGCGCTGGCGCATCAGGCAACACACCCTTGATGACGGGAGTCTGCTTGTTGGTGGGTTCCTGCGAGCGGCGTGTGACGGTTGTCACATCTTCGGGCTCATCGGCCAGTTTGTAGCTGGCTTCCATGGTTTCCAGGCGGGCGTCGTCGTGCTTCAGGCGCTCGAGCTTGTAGTGCGGCGTGTCCATGGACTTGTTGGGCACCATGAGCACGTTAACGCGCTGCTTGAGCTCGATCTTGGTGATTTCCGCGCGCTTTTCGTTGAGCAGGAAGGAGGCCACTTCCACGGGCACCTGGCAGTGCACGGCAGCCGTGTTGTCCTTCATGGACTCTTCTTGAATGATGCGCAGGATTTGCAGTGCCGACGATTCGGTATCGCGGATATGGCCGGAGCCGCTGCAACGTGGGCAGTTGATGTGCGCGCCTTCAGACAGGGCAGGCTTGAGGCGCTGGCGGCTCATTTCCATGAGACCGAACTTGCTGATGGTGCCGAACTGCACGCGGGCGCGGTCTTGACGCAGCGCGTCGCGCAGGCGGTTTTCCACTTCGCGGCGGTTCTTCGACTCTTCCATGTCGATGAAGTCGATGACGATCAGGCCGCCCAGATCGCGCAGACGCATCTGGCGGGCCACTTCGTCAGCGGCTTCCAGGTTGGTGCGGGTGGCGGTTTCTTCGATGTCGCCGCCCTTGATGGCGCGGGCCGAGTTCACGTCCACCGACACCAGTGCTTCGGTGTGGTCGATCACGATGGCACCGCCCGATGGCAGGGTCACGGTGCGTGAGTAAGCCGACTCGATCTGGTGCTCGATCTGGAAGCGCGAGAACAGGGGGGCGTCGTCGCGGTAGCGCTTTACGCGGGCGGCATGTTCAGGCATCACATGGGCCATGAACTGCTGGGCCTGCTCATAGATGTCATCGGTGTCGATCAGGATGTCGCCGATGTCATTGTTGAAATAGTCGCGGATAGCGCGAATCACCAGGCTGGATTCCTGATAGATCAGGAAAGCGCCCTTGGCACCCTTGGCGGCACCGTCAATGGCGTTCCACAGCTTGAGCAGATAGTTCAAGTCCCACTGCAACTCAGGTGCGGTGCGGCCGATACCGGCGGTACGCGCAATGATGGACATACCCTTGGGGTATTCCAGCTGGTCCATGGCTTCTTTGAGTTCGGCGCGGTCTTCGCCTTCGATGCGGCGCGACACACCACCACCACGGGGGTTGTTGGGCATCAGCACCACATAGCGGCCAGCCAGCGAGATGAAGGTGGTCAGGGCTGCGCCCTTGTTACCACGTTCTTCTTTTTCGACCTGAACGATCAGTTCCTGGCCTTCGCGGATCACATCGTTGATGCGAGCCTGGCTGGGGGAGACGCCTTCAGCAAAGAATTGCTTGGAGATTTCCTTGAAGGGCAGGAAGCCGTGGCGGTCTTCGCCGTAATCCACAAAGCAGGCTTCAAGAGATGGCTCAACGCGGGTCACTACGGCTTTGTAGATGTTGCCCTTGCGCTGTTCGCGGCCTTCGATTTCGATTTCGTAGTCCAGCAGTTTTTGACCATCAACAATGGCCAGACGGCGTTCTTCAGACTGCGTTGCGTTAATCAGCATCCGTTTCATGATGCGTTTCCTTTATTCGTTTTCTGGGCACGTTGGTCATGGGCTTTTGCCACGGACCAACGTACCTTGACTGGTAATCAAAGACAGGCTCTACAGGAGCCGTGATGCCAGACGAACGCGTTGAAACGAATGAGGAATCTGGGGCGGTACAGGACTGCGCTACTGGCTTGATCTCAAGTCAGCAGCGGAGGTACAGGCCGGGGGACGAGCGGGAGCGGACGCGCATGCAATCGAGGAGTAAAAGAAGCCGAGGCGCGTGCTAGGGAGGTGGGTGGTTTCTTCAGGGCACAGCATCCCTCAAGGGCCGGCTGTGCCTTGCCCCAGAAGTTGATCAGCAATGTCCAGAAGATCCACATGCTCGTTGTGATCACCGGTAGTTGCAGGCTGCTTTTGCCTGAGTCAACTGCCGGGGTGAGATTCCGTATCAGTGTTTCAATTCGTCAGCCTTTGCCAGGCTTTCACAGACTGCTGCAGCGCTTCTTGACTGCAATTTGCGTGTGCAAAACTGGCGGGCATCGACCTGCCTGTGCGGTAGGGAATGGCTGTATGGACTAAACTCCATGAGAATCAACCACTTACAAGTAAGCTCGGCACAGGTGAAACACATTATAGAGGGCAAACCGGCGCAGGACCGGTCCCAGAATACGACCGCCGCTTCAGTACGCCTCCTGGAGGTCGATGAAGACTCCGCAGGACAGCGTCTTGATAACTTTCTCATGCGTCACCTCAAGGGGGTGCCCAAGACCCATGTCTACCGGATCATTCGCAGTGGCGAAGTCCGCATCAACAAAGGGCGCGTGAGCGCTGAGACCCGTGTTCAGACGGGCGATATGGTGCGACTTCCTCCGGTCCGGATTTCCGAAAAAGTGGCCGAAAAAGCAGAGCGCCCAGCGCCTGCTAAGGATTTTCCCGCTCTGCTGGAAGACGAATACATGGTTGCGCTGTCCAAGCCTGCGGGCGTGGCCGTGCACGGCGGCTCGGGCGTGAGCTTTGGTGTCATCGAGCAAATGCGTCAAGCGCGGCCCGAATCCAAGTTTCTGGAGCTGGTGCACCGCCTCGACCGCGAAACCTCAGGCATTTTGTTGGTGGCCAAGAAGCGGTCTGCGCTCATCCATCTGCAGGACCAGTTCCGTGAGCGTGAGACGGGAAAGACCTATCTGGCTCTGGTGCAGGGTGCATGGCCTGCCAACAAAAAGGTGATTGACCAGCCGCTGCACAAATACTTGCAGGCGGACGGCGAGCGTCGCGTGCGCGTGACGACGGTGGATGACCCCGAGGGCATGCGTTCCATCACTTTGGTCAAGGTGCGTAAGGTGATGGAGGCCAGGCCCATGCAGGGCCTGCCCGCCATGAGCCTGCTGGAAGTCACCATCAAGACAGGGCGTACTCACCAGATTCGCGTGCACCTCTCGTCGCAAGGTCATCCGATTGTGGGTGACGATAAATATGGCGATTTTGATCTCAACCGTCGTGTGCAAAAGCAGGGCCTTAAACGCATGTTTCTGCACGCCTGGCGGCTACAGTTCAATCATCCCGCCAGCGGTGAGCGAGTGGAGCTGCGTGCCGAGCTGCCGCCGGAGCTGGCGGATTTTGTGAACTAAAAGCCTGCATGACTACTGAAAATCATAGCGAAAACTATAGCAAACAGCGCCCACGCCGCTTCGATTTGCTCGCATTTGACTGGGATGGTACCGTGGCTGACTCCACGGCCATCATCAGTCGCAGCATTCAAGATGCGGTGCGCGATGTGGGCGGCACCGTGCCCAGCGATGAGCAGGCCGCCTATGTGATCGGCATGGCGCTGATGCCAGCGCTGGCCAGAGCCGCCCCCGATGTGCCACCTGAAAAATATCAGGAGCTGGCCAACCGCTATCGTTTTCACTTCTTCAAGCGCCAGGACGATATCTGTGTGTTTGACGGTATCTTGCCGCTGCTCGCTGATTTGCGTGCGCGCGGCCACTGGCTGACCGTGGCCACAGGCAAAAGCCGCATGGGCTTGAATCATGCGTTGCAAGACCCGCAGTTCAAAGGCTTGTTTGATGGCTCGCGCACGGCCGATGAAACCGCCGGCAAGCCCAGTCCGCTGATGCTCCATGAGCTGATGGCCGAGTTTGGTGTGGAGCCGGAGCGCACGCTGATGATTGGCGATACCACCCACGACTTGCAGATGGCGGTGAACGCCGGTTGCCCCTGTGTAGGTGTGTCCTACGGTGCCCATGCGCCAGACAGCTTTGCCCAGTTCAACCCGCTGTTTGTGGCAGATTCGGCGGCGCAGCTGCGTGAATGGCTGCTGGCCAGCGCCTGATCAGGCGGGAGGATGAGCATGACGGGGATGGATATGACGCCGATGGACATGACAGAGATCGTGGAACTGTGCCCCAGCGCCGATCTCGTCGATGGTGGGCGGGCCTTTGGCTTTGATGTGCTGTATGCGGGTCAGAGCAGCCGTGCCTTCGCCATCCGCTATCAGGGGCAAGTTCATGCATACCTGAATCGCTGCAGTCATATCCCTGTGGAAATGGACTACCAGGACGGTCAGCTTTTCGATGACTCGGGTCGCTGGCTGTTGTGTTCTACCCACGGTGCGGCCTATGAACCTGACAGCGGGGCCTGTTCAAGCGGGCCTTGCCGGGGGGGATTGGTGAAAATTGCCTTGAGCGAAAGCGGCGGCATGGTGCGCTGGCATACTGCCCCACAACTAAAACCTTTAAAGTTTTGAGATGAGCTCCCCAAATACTCCTGATAACAATGACTCCCAGCCGCATGTAACGCCGGGCGCGGACCTTTGGTCCAAAGCGTCCGCTGCGCCAGCTGCGTCCGCTGAGGCGCCTTCTGCAGCCAAGGCCTCTGGGGGCACGGGTTGGGAGCGCGATGTGCTGGAAAAGCTGGTTTTCGCATCCATCAAGGAGCAGCGTGCCTCGCGTCGCTGGCGCTTTTTCAGCCGCCTGCTGTGGTCGGTGGTCGTGCTGCTGGTGCTGTGGGTGGTGTTTTTCAAAGACACCGCTACCAAGACCAGCACGACGCCCCATACGGCCGTTGTTGAAATCAAGGGTGAGATTGCCTCGGGTGCTGATGCCAGCGCCGAGTTTGTGGTTGCGGCCATGCGTAGCGCTTTTGAAGACTCAGGCTCACGCGCAGTGGTGCTGTTGATTAACTCGCCCGGTGGCAGCCCCGTGCAGGCGGGCATCATCAATGACGAGATGGTGCGTCTCAAGGCCAAGTACAACAAGCCTTTGTATGCCGTGGTGGAAGAGTCTTGCGCCTCTGCCGCTTATTACATTGCCGCCGGAGCGGATGAGATTTTTGTAGACAAAGCCAGCATCGTGGGCAGCATCGGCGTGCTGATGGATGGCTTTGGCTTTACCGGCGTGATGGACAAGCTGGGGGTGGAGCGCCGCTTGCTGACTGCGGGCGAGAACAAGGGTTTCCTTGATCCGTTCAGCCCCATGTCGGCACAGCAAAAAGAATTTGCCAAAGAGATGCTGGAGCAAATCCATCTGCAATTCATCGGCGTGGTGAAGGCGGGGCGTGGCGACAAGCTCAAAGAAACCCCTGAAATGTTCAGCGGTCTGTTTTGGACAGGTCAGCAGGCCGTAGAGCTGGGTCTCGCCGACAAGCTGGGTAGCCTCGACTACGTGGCGCGTGAAGTGGTCAAGGCCGAAGAGGTCATCGACTACACCCGCCGTGACAACGTGGCTGAACGTCTGGTCAAGAAATTTGGTGCATCGATTGGATCTGGCTCGGTGCAGGCCGTGCGTGGTCTGGTGCCTGCAATTCGCTGATAGTGATGAAAAGTGCTGCTTGCGCTTATGTATAAAGCGCAATCAGCTATCAATATTGAAAAAGCCCGCTGCAAATACAGCGGGCTTTTTTGTTGCTCAGGCTTTGGCTGCTTTATCGGCCGATAGAGAACACCACCGGCGTGCGGTTGTCGGGCGGCGCGTTGCGCTGCTTCCATTCGCGCACCAGATGGCTTTCAATGCGCGCAGTCTCCAGTGTCAAGCCGCTGGCCAGTGCCAGACGGGTATTGGGCTGCAAGGTCTGCAGCAGCGCCTGCCACAGCGCTGCGTTGCGGTAGGGCGTCTCGATGAATTGCTGGGTCTGACCATGGCGCAGGGCCAGGCTTTCCAGTTCCTTGAGGCGAGCAGTGCGCTCGGCGCCATCCTGCGGCACATATCCCACAAAGGCAAAGTTCTGACCGTTCAGGCCGCTGGCAGCCAGACCCAGCAATAGTGAAACTGGGCCAATCAGCGGCACAACGCGAATACCCAAGTCATGCGCGGCGCGTACGATGGAGCTGCCTGGGTCGGCCACGGCGGGCATGCCGGCTTCGCTGATCAGTCCCATGTCCTCGCCTGCAAGGGCTGCCGCCAGCAGGGGCTTGGGGTCAAACACGGCTGCACCTTTGTTGCCGTGGTCCCCTTTTTTATGGGCTTCACGGGGCAGTTCGGCAATGTTCTGGGCTTGCAGCGGAGCTGCCAGCGGAAACAGTGCATCAATACGCTTGAGGTAGGCGCGGGCCGTCTTGGCGTTCTCGCTGATCCAGTTCGTCAGCGACGCGGCACGGCGCAGCGTACCTTCGGGCAGCACTTCGGTCAGCGCGGTCTGGCTATCGCAGCCAAAATCGAGTGGAGCTGGCACCAGATAAAGGGTGCCTGCTTTGTTTTTAGGAGTGTTGCTCATGGCAGAACCACTCCCGCAGCGCGTAGCAACTGGCAAGTGCGAATCAGCGGCAAGCCGATCAAGGCCGTGGGATCGTCGCTGACGATGGCGTCGAGCAAAGCAATGCCCAGGCCTTCGCTCTTGGCGGAGCCAGCGCAGTCATAGGGTTGTTCGGCACGCAGATAGCGTTCAATCTCGGCATCATTTAGCTCGCGAAAGCGTACTTGCACCGTCACCACGCTGGATTCCATGAAGCCCGTTTCCGCGCAAGTCACGCAGACGCCTGTGTGGAAATTCATCTGGCGGCCACTCATTTGGCGCAGCTGCTCGGTAGCGCGCTCGTGCGTGCCGGGCTTGGACAGCGGCTGTCCATCCAGCTCTGGCACCTGGTCAGAGCCGATCACGATGGAGCCGGGATGGAGCTGAGCCACGGCCTGGGCCTTGGCCCTTGCCAGGCGCAGGCTGAGGTCATAAGGAGTCTCGTCGCTCAAAGGGGTTTCATCCACCTCGGGCGAGACTGTTTCAAACGGCAGTTGCAGGCGGCTGAGCAGCTCACGCCGATAGCGGGAGGTGGAGCCGAGAACCAATGGGCGCTCAAGGCGTCCGGTAATCAATAAGTCAGGCATTGCGGGATTCTCTTACACTCGCTACATGAGCAAGGATTTTTCTGCGACCCGGCTTGAAGTGCGTAACTTCGCGCAAGCCGATGGTCATTTGCATGGTCAAGCGCCATTGTCGGACTTCAAGCGTCTGGCAGCGGATGCGCTGGCTATTAAAGGCGAGCAACCATTGGTGCACTGGGAGGCTGAAGGCGAGCTGGTTGAGGAAACCGGCGGCGCAGGCCATGTCTGGCTGCACCTGTCCGCTGAGGTAGAGCTACCAATGACTTGTCAGCGCTGCCTGACTGAGGCCCATATTCCCCTTTATGTGGATCGGTCATTCCGCTTCGTTACAGACGAAGCAACGGCAGAATTGGAAGATGACGACAGCGATGAGGATGTGCTGGCAATGAGCAGCGAATTCAATCTGCTGGAGCTGATTGAAGACGAGCTACTGATGGAAGTCCCCGTGGTGCCACGCCACGAGGTCTGCCCGGTGCCGGTCAAGCTGGAAGTTGTTGATCCCGACTTCGAGCAGGCAAGCGAGGAGAAAAAAAATCCTTTTGCCGTGCTGCAATCCCTCAATGTAGGCAAATCTGCAGACTGACCCCGATAAGAACGCGATGGGATTTGATTTTGCGTGAGTCACGAAATGCGTTTGCGCTATAATCGTGAGCTTCGCGCGAAACCCCCTCGTGTCTTTAATGGGCTGATCGCGTTTTTTTAGGACTTACACAGACAAGAAAGTACGCGCCTCACTGGTGTGTCAAAGGGCAAAAATCTTTGTCTGCTCTTTATGTGTAGGTCGTGTTACCAACCCTTTCAAGATACACAGGAGCCATCATGGCTGTTCAGCAAAACAAGAAGTCTCCCTCCAAGCGCGGCATGCACCGTTCGCACAACGCACTGAATGTGCCAGGAATCGCTGTTGAAGCGACTACTGGTGAAACTCACCTGCGTCACCACATCAGCCCTACCGGCGTGTACCGTGGCCGCCAAGTGCTGAAGAACAAGTCTGAAGCCTAAGCGACGACTGCATTCGCAAAGCCCGTTGCTACATTATTTGTAGCAACGGGCTTTTGTTTTTCGAGGAGATATTTACAAAATCAGCCTTGTTGCACCGTGTCGCACAATGATCAAGCTGTTTTTGTAAATAACTCCTGCTCGGGTCCTGGACCCTACAACCTCTTACCCCAAGCCCCGATGGGCTTATCAGTCGCCCATGATTACTTTGGCTGTTGACTGCATGGGGGGCGATCATGGCCCCCGCGTCACGCTGGCTGCGTGTCGTCAGTTTCTGAATACTCACCCTGATGCCCACCTGCTGCTGGTAGGTAAGGTGGAAGAGCTGAAAAATTTCAAGCATGAACGTGTCACCATCGTTCCTGCTACTGAAGTAGTGCGAATGGATGACCCTGTGGAAGTGGCTCTGCGCAAGAAAAAGGATTCGTCCATGCGCGTGACCGTTCAGCAGGTCAAGGAAGGTGCTGCTCAGGCGGCTGTTTCTGCGGGCAATACTGGTGCATTGATGGCTATCTCCCGCTATGTCCTCAAAACCCTTGATGGCATTGACCGGCCTGCGATTGCCTCTGGCTTGCCTAATTCCACCGGTGGCGAAACCACCATGCTGGACTTGGGGGCCAATGTGGATTGCTCGGCAGAGCATTTGCTGCAGTTTGCCGTCATGGGCTCAGCGCTGGTTTCGGCCCTCAAAAATACGGATGCGCCTAGCGTGGGCCTGCTCAATGTTGGTGAAGAACTGATCAAGGGTAGCGAAGTCATCAAGCGCGCCGGCGAGCTGCTGCGGGCGGCGGGCGAGGCTGGTAACTTGAACTTCTACGGCAACGTGGAAGGCAACGACACCTTTAAGGGTGTGGTGGACATTGTGGTTTGCGACGGTTTTGTTGGTAATGTTTCTCTCAAGACGACCGAGGGCGTGGCTTCCATGATCTCGGGCCTTTTGAAGGCTGAATTCAAACGCAACATTTTTACGAAACTTGCGGCTGTTATCTCTTATCCGGTGCTATCTGCACTGATGAAGCGCGTGGATCATCGCCGCTACAACGGCGCGGCCTTGCTGGGCTTGCGGGGTCTGGTCTTCAAGAGCCACGGTTCTGCTGACGTGATGGCTTTCGAGTTCGCTCTGAAGCGCGCGTATGATGCAGCAAAAAACAACCTGCTTGACCGTGTCCGTAGCCGTATCGCTGCCGCAGCGCCTTTGTTGCTGGCCGCCCATACGGAACCTGGAAATTCGACGCCCTGATAGAAGACATGAGACGCTACGCACGCATCACTGGCACTGGCAGTTACCTGCCTCCCCGACGCCTGACTAATAACGACCTTGCGGCCGAACTGGCTCAGCGCGGTCTTGAAACCTCGGATGAGTGGATCGTTGAGCGCACTGGTATCCGTGCGCGCCACTTTGCTGCGCCTGATGTGGCCAGCAGTGACCTGGCTCTGGAAGCCAGCCGCAAAGCGATCGAGGCGGCTGGCCTCGCAGCCCAGGATATTGACCTGATTATTGTTGCCACCTCCACGCCGGACATGGTGTTTCCCTCGACCGCAGCCATCTTGCAAAACAAGTTGGGCATTACCAATGGCTGTCCGGCCTTTGATGTGCAGGCGGTCTGCAGCGGCTTTGTCTATGCGCTGACGGTGGCTGATTCCATGATTCAGTCGGGCGCGGCCAAGCGCGTGCTGGTCGTCGGTTCTGAGGTTTTTAGTCGCATTCTGGATTTCAACGACCGCACGACCTGTGTGCTGTTTGGCGATGGTGCCGGTGCTGTGGTGCTGGAGGCTTCTGATGAGCCTGGCATTCTGGCAACCGAGCTGCACGCCGACGGCAGCCATGTTGGCATTCTTTGCGTGCCCGGACATGTGTCTGGCGGCAATGTGCTGGGTGACCCTGTCCTCAAGATGGATGGCCAGGCAGTCTTCAAATTGGCAGTGAGTGTGCTGGATAAGGCTGCGCGCTCTGCACTGGAGAAGGCGGGCCTTACGGATGCTGATATAGATTGGCTGATTCCTCATCAGGCCAATATCCGCATCATGCAAAGTACAGCGCGCAAGCTCAAGCTTTCCATGGATAAGGTGGTTGTCACTGTCGATCAGCATGGCAACACCTCGGCGGCCTCGATTCCGCTGGCACTGGATCATGGCGTTCGCAACGGTCAGGTCAAAAAAGGCCAGACCGTATTGCTCGAAGGCGTGGGCGGTGGCTTCACCTGGGGTGCAGTGCTCGTCAAGATGTAGCGCTCAGTGCAAGCTAGGTAAGCGTTTGAGGCAAATTTAATACTAAGAAATATGAAGAAATTCGCATTTGTATTTCCCGGTCAGGGTTCGCAGTCCGTTGGCATGCTGGACGGCTGGGCTGATCATCCCGTGGTCGCACAAACCGTGGCTGAAGCCTCTGAGGCGCTGGGTGAGAATGTCGGTCAACTGATCAAGGAAGGCCCCAAGGAAGCCCTTGCTCTGACTACCAACACCCAGCCCGTGATGCTGGTGGCTGGTGTGGCTGCTTGGCGTGTCTGGCAGGCGGAAGGCGGTGCGCTGCCTGATGCGGTGGCAGGTCACTCTCTGGGTGAGTACTCGGCATTGGTTGCTTCCGGCGTTCTGACGCTGGCTCAGGCGACACCTCTGGTGCGCCTGCGCGCTGCAGCCATGCAAGATGCCGTGCCTGTGGGGACGGGTGGCATGGCTGCTGTGTTGGGTATGGATGCGCTCAAGGTGCAAGCCATCTGCGCTGAAGTGACTGCCCAGCTGGGCGGTGCTGAAGTGGTGGAAGCCGTGAATTTCAACGACCCATCGCAAACCGTGATCGCTGGCAGCAAGCTGGCCGTTGAGAAGGCCTGTGAGGCGGTGAAGGCGGCGGGTGCCAAACGGGCTCTGCCGCTGCCTGTATCGGCACCTTTCCACTCCAGCCTGATGAAGCCTGCGGCCGAAAAGCTCAAGGCTGCGCTGGCGGATCTGAGCTTTGCTGCGCCCCAGATTCCGGTTATCAACAATATTGACGTGACCGTCCAAACGGATGCTGATGCGATTCGCGATGCGTTGTATCGTCAGGCATTTGGTCCCGTGCGCTGGGTGGAGTGCGTACAGGCCATCAAGGCCCGTGGCGTGAGTCATCTGGTGGAATGCGGTCCCGGCAAGGTGCTGATGGGCCTGACCAAACGAATTGACGCGGACCTGACGGGTGCCGCACTGTATGACCCAGCCACTCTGGCTGACGTGAAAGAATTGCTCGCATGACTGATAACCAGACCAAGCCCCAGGTTGCCCTGGTGACCGGTGCCACCCGTGGCATTGGCGCTGCCATCGCACAAGAGCTGGCCTCCAAGGGCTATCAAGTGATCGGCACGGCGACTTCTGATGCCGGTGCTGAAAAAATTACGCAGGCTTTGTCTGCCTTTGGCGGCCGTGGCGTGATGCTGAATGTGACCGACGGTGCTGCCGTGGACGCGCTGATCGACTCCATCGTGAAAAACGATGGCGGCTTGCATGTACTGGTCAATAACGCCGGTATTACCCGCGACACCTTGGCCATGCGCATGAAGGATGACGACTGGGATGCCGTGATTGACACCAATCTGAAGGCCGTTTTCCGAGTCAGCCGTGCGGCTATTCGTCCCATGATGAAGCAACGTTTTGGCCGCATTATCAGCATCACCAGCGTGGTTGGTGCATCGGGTAATGCGGGTCAGGTCAACTACGCTGCAGCCAAGGCTGGCGTGGCTGGTATGACGCGTGCTTTGGCCAAGGAATTGGGCAGCCGCGGCATCACCGCAAACTGCGTGGCTCCGGGCTTTATTGCCACCGATATGACGGCAGACCTGCCAGAGGCGCAGAAGGCTGCGCTGAAGGCGCAGATCGCCATGGGTGACCTGGGCCAGCCCAGCGACATTGCACATGCCGTGGCCTACTTGGCTTCGACTGGTGCAGGCTATGTGACGGGGCAGGAATTGCACGTCAACGGTGGCATGTACATGTAAAAAATTTCGGCAGCTGGAGTGGCATTTGTCATACCTACTGCCAGAAGCTGAACACTTTTGCAAGTTCAGTGGCCGTGTCCTCGCGACGGCCTGCCGCCAAGGGGCTTCTCCCGAAGCGGCTAGAATCGCGGGTTCATTCACAACCCCCTGAGGGAAACCATGAGCGATATCGAAGCACGTGTCAAAAAAATCATTGCTGAACAACTCGGCGTTGAAGAGTCTCAAGTAACCAACGAAAAGGCCTTCGTGGCTGACCTGGGCGCTGACTCCCTGGACACCGTGGAACTGGTGATGGCCCTGGAAGATGAATTCGGCATCGAGATCCCTGACGAAGACGCAGAGAAGATCACGACGGTGCAAAACGCCATCGACTACGCAAACACCCACCAAAAGGCCTAAGGGTCTTTTTTCAGCGATCAGTTAAAGGTTTGAACGCATGAGCCGTCGTCGCGTTGTCGTGACCGGTCTAGGTTGCATTTCCCCCGTGGGTAACACGGTGGGAGAAGCTTGGGCCAATGTATTGGCCGGCCAGTCCGGTATTGATCTCATTACCAAGTTCGATACGTCGAACTTCTCCTGCAAGATTGCGGGTGAGGTCAAGGGATTTGATGTGGAGAAGTACATGAGCGCGAAAGATGCGCGCACCATGGACAGCTTCATTCATTACGGTATCGCGGCTGCGGAGCAAGCCGTTTTAGACGCGGGCCTGCCTACGGGTGAAGCCCTGTCCGAAGACCTGGCCACACGCATTGCTTGCGTGATCGGCTCGGGTATCGGAGGTCTGCCGCTGATCGAGAACACTCACGCAGAACTGGCTGCGCGTGGCCCTCGCCGCGTTACGCCGTTCTTCGTGCCTGCTTCCATCATCAATATGGTGGCAGGGCATGTGTCCATGCGATTTGGCTTCAAGGGGCCGAATCTGTCGATCGTGACAGCCTGCACAACAGGTCTGCACTGCATCGGCGAAGGCGGACGCATGATTGAATACGGCGATGCTGACATCGTCGTGGCTGGTGGCACGGAAGCGACTGTGTCGCCTCTGGGTGTCGGTGGCTTTGCGGCCATGCGTGCGCTTTCTACGCGCAACGACGACCCCAAGGCTGCCTCGCGCCCCTGGGACAAGGACCGCGATGGCTTTGTTCTCGGCGAAGGTGCCGGTGTGCTGGTGCTCGAAGAGTACGAACACGCCAAGGCCCGTGGTGCCAAGATTTACGCGGAGTTGTCTGGCTTTGGCATGAGTGCCGATGCGGGTCACATGACAGCTCCCAGCATGGACGGCCCCCGCCGAGCCATGCTCAACGCTTTGCGCAACGCGGGTGTGAACCAGGATCAGGTCAACTACCTGAATGCGCACGGCACATCGACCCCTCTGGGTGATACGAATGAGTCCAACGCCATCAAGGCGGCCATGGGCGAGTACGCTAAGAAGGGGCTGGTGGTCAGCTCGACCAAGTCCATGACAGGTCACCTGCTGGGTGGTGCTGGCGGTATCGAGAGCGTGTTCACCGTGATGGCGCTGCACGATCAGAAGATTCCTCCGACCATCAACCTGGACAACCAGGATCCCGAGTGCGATCTGGATTACTGCGCCAATACAGCGCGGGATGCCAAGCTGGAAGTGGCTGTGAAGAATAACTTTGGCTTTGGTGGTACCAACGGTACGTTGGTTTTCAAGCGTATCTAGACGACTCAATGTCGTGGTCGTTCTTGCGACTACACGACTGCACAAGCCCGCACAGTTCATGCTTTGCGGGCTTTGTTGTTTCTGACCTTGAGTTTGCTCGTGCTTTCCCTAGGCCAGACCGCTGCAGAGGTTTTGCACACTGCCAGGTATGAATGCCCGCTACCATGCACCTGCTGTTGCCTATGACTTTGCTCGCCCGGCTTGGCTGGGGTGGGCGCTGCTGCTGGTCTGGCTGGCATTACTGGCGGCCATGCTGGTCTGGTGTCTTCAGCCGCAGACTGGGTGGGGTAGAGGGTTGACCGCATGGATGGCTTTGTTTGCGCTGCTGCTGGCTGCTGGATTGCTGCGCAGCCAATGGCAAGGCTGGCCGCAGGGAAGGCTGCTCTGGGATGGTGAGCATTGGTCCATCGAGTCCAAGGCGCTGTCAGTGGCTGAGTCACAGCCCGTGCAGCTTCGCATAGGGCTGGATGGCGGCAGTTGGCTGTGGATGTGTATTTCAGATGTTTTAGTGCTCAAGCCTATGAGCAGCAAGCGTAAGGTGCTATGGCTTTTTATAAGCCAGCAGCACAGCCCTGTGCAATGGGGAGACTTGCGGCGTGCGGTATATTCATCAGTCGTGCCGCTGGCAGAGCAGGGTTAGGCCCTTGCCGGTTATGGCAGCACGCCGCTTGGCACTTCATGACACCTCCCGATTTCCCCACACCTTCTGCAGACAGTGATCTGGCGCTCGTTGAGCGAGCCAATGCTGGCGACACCAGGGCATTTGAACTGCTGGTCATCAAGTACCAGCGCCGCATCGAGCGACTGGTGGGGCGCATGGTCCGGGATGTGGACCTGGTGCCCGATATTGCGCAGGAAACCTTTATCCGTGCCTACAAGGCCTTGCACCAGTTTCGGGGCGAAGCACAGTTCTACACCTGGCTGTACCGCATTGCCGTCAATACCGCCAAGAAGGCCTTGATGGAAATGCGCCGCTCGCCAGTGATCTCCGAGAGCGCGTTACACACTGGTAGTGACGATGATGAAACTTCTGTTCACAGACAGGAACTAATCACTCAGGAAACCCCGGAAACCGTGCTGGCGGCGCAAGAAATTGCACAAGCTGTCAATGCCGCCATGGATGCTTTGCCCGAGGATTTACGCCAGGCGGTTACGCTGCGCGAGATTGAAGGGCTGAGTTACGAGGAAATCGCCCTGGCGATGGACTGTCCCATTGGTACGGTGCGCTCGCGCATCTTTCGGGCTCGTGAGGCGATTTCGGCAAGGGTCAAGCCCCTGCTGGAGCGCCAAGGTGGAAAGCGTTGGTAGTACATGCAAGATGAGCAGGTGAACTTCATGAATGACGATCTGATCAAGCGCGAACAGCTCTCGGCCCTGGTGGATGGCGAAGCCTCTTCGTCCCATATTCAGGCTGTGCTTTCTTTTGCGGAAAGCGACGAAGGTCAGCAATCCTGGGGCATGTACCACTTGATTGGCGATGTGCTGCGCTCCCCCGAGCTGGCCCATCACAGTCAGCATGACATTTTGAGCAGCGTGCGCGCCCATATGGCGAGCGAGCCAATGAGAGTGGTCCAGGGCATTCACCTGTCAGGTCTGACCTCTGATGGTCTGGAGCAAGTCACTGCGGCCGAGCAGCAAGGCAAGACGCAGGCCAAGGTGGTGAGCTTGCCTGCGCGCCAGGCGGCCAATGCCTCGGTCTTTCGCTGGAAGATGGCGGCGGGCTTTGCCTCCGTCGCTGCTGTTGCTGCGGTGGGCTGGGGCGTGATGCTGGCAGGCTCTGGTGGCTTGAATGGCCATCAGGGCGATGCGCAACTGGCGGCAGCTAGCCCGAATGTAGTTCTCGCTTCCGCAGCCCCCGTGGCTCCAAATGGCTTGATGTCGGTCACTTCGACAGAGCCGGGTGTGGCCACTGCTCTGGATGCTGAAGCGCAGTCCTCGACAGCCGTCGCAGTTGCTGGCCCCAATGGCCAGACTGTGATGTTGCGCGATTCGCGGCTGGATGAGCTGCTGGCCGCTCACCCTCAATACAGCAGCGCCCCCAATCTGCAGATGCCGGCCAGCTTTTTGCGCAATGCCAGCTTTGCGACCGCAACGCGCCATTGAAGCGAGCAATGTGCGCTTGATTTCAAGCCTTTTTGGCTTCAAGCTCAAGCAGGATATGCGTAAGCAGCTATTGATTTTGTGCGGCTTGCCTGTAACTATGGAATATTCCACAGCCTCCTTCATGCCGCTAGGCGTTTGCGAGGGCTGATGGCTTTTGCTACAAAGAGTGTTTGAATGGCACTCTTTGTCTTTTTCATGGGTCTGAGATTTTGGTTTCAGGCCCGGTTCGTCAGACGACTTGAACAAGGATAACAACGATGCGCACACCAGCCTGGATGACGCTCAAATCCCGTGTTTCGGCCACAGCACTGGCCAGCGCCCTGACAGTGGCCGCTGCGGCAGGGGCGGCCTTTTTACCCGTCTCTGCAGCGCATGCGCAAAGCGCTGCAGCGGTGCGAGGCCTGCCGGACTTTACGGATCTGGTCGACCAGGTCGGCCCTTCTGTCGTCAACATTCGTACGCTGGAGAAAGTCTCTAACAATGCTGGCGAAGCACTGGGCATGGATGAAGACATGCTGGAGTTCTTCCGCCGTTTTGGTCTGCCCGTGCCCAAAGCGCCAGGAGGGCGCGCTCCTAAGGGCGGACAGTCTGAAGAAGAACAGCCTCGCGGCGTAGGCTCGGGTTTTGTGCTCACGGCCGACGGCTATGTGATGACCAATGCTCACGTGGTCGAAGGCGCAGACGACGTGATCGTCACGCTGACCGATAAGCGGGAGTTCAAGGCAAAAATCGTGGGCTCCGACAAGCGCACCGATGTGGCCGTGGTCAAGATCGATGCCAAAAACCTGCCCGCCGTGAAGATTGGCGATGTGAGCAAGCTGCGCGTGGGCGAATGGGTCATGGCGATTGGCTCACCCTTCGGGCTGGAGAACTCGGTCACGGCCGGCATTGTCTCGGCCAAACAGCGCGACACGGGTGACTATCTGCCCTTTATTCAGACGGATGTGGCCATTAATCCCGGTAACTCGGGCGGCCCACTGATCAATATGCGTGGTGAGGTGGTGGGCATCAATAGCCAGATTTATTCGCGCTCCGGCGGTTTCATGGGGATCAGTTTTGCGATTCCCGTGGATGAGGCCATTCGCGTCAGCGAGCAGTTGCGTACCAGCGGCAAAGTGACGCGTGGTCGTATTGGCGTGCAAATCGGTCCTGTGACCAAGGAGGTTGCTGAGTCCATTGGCCTTGGCAAGCCCGAAGGCGCACTGGTGTCGGCGGTTGAGCCTGACTCGCCATCTGCCAAGGCAGGGGTCGAGCCCGGTGACGTGATTACCAAGTTCGATGGCAAGGCCATCGAAAAAGTGTCCGACCTGCCGCGCATGGTGGGCAATACCAAGCCCGGCACCAAGAGCACGATTACCGTGCTGCGCCGTGGCAAGCTCAAGGAATTGAGCATGGTGATTGCCGAAGTGCCCTCTGACGAAGCGGTCAAGACCAAGGCGGAAAGAGGTGGCAGCAAGACTCCGCAAGGCGTGCTGGAAAATAAATCTCTGGGCCTGAGCTTGAGCGAGCTGACGGCGGCGCAGAAGAAGGAACTCTCCGTCAAGGGCGGTGTGCGCGTGACGGCTGCGGTCGATGCTGCCGCCCGTGCAGGTCTGCGCGAAGGTGATGTCATCCTGCAGCTGGCCAATGCCGAAGTGACTGATCTCAAGAGCTTTGAGGCGGCCTGGGCCAAGGCGGACAAGTCCAAGCCCGTGAACGTGCTGGTGCGCCGAGGCGACTGGGCGCAGTACGTGCTGATTCGCCCCTCTAAATAAGAGCACCCAAAAGCAGCAGGTCTGGCTGTCATTTCATGATCTGGAATGGTGGCAAGACCTGCACCTGCAAGTGTCCCTATGCCATTGGGTAGAATCCATGCCAAATGCATGGTGGTTGGACGCAAAAAACTGCGCTGATAAGCGGTTTCTAAGCGGTGCAGAAGCCCTTGCAATCTCCGGCTGCTAAAAGGTGATCGGCGTTTTCTGAATTGTGAATAAACTGTTAGTAAATGAAGTTGAAAATCACAAACCGAAAATTGTCAAGCCTTGCTGGGTCTTGGTTTGCGGCCAGTTTTGCCTACAATGAAGTCCCAACTATCGCAGTTGCCAGAGATTGTTGGTTAAGGGCGCGCCGCTGAGGGACGCGCCCTTTTTTCTTGCGTCTGCCAACCACCTTTTTTCAATTCAAGCTGTCTTTCTCGTTGATGAATCACATCCGTAATTTCTCCATCATTGCGCACATTGACCATGGCAAGTCCACGCTGGCGGACCGCCTGATCCAGCGCTGCGGCGGTCTCGCTGACCGCGATATGGAAGCCCAGGTGCTGGACTCGATGGACATCGAGAAAGAGCGCGGCATCACCATCAAGGCGCAGACGGCTGCGCTGCAGTACAAGGCCAAGGACGGCAACGTCTACAACCTGAACCTCATCGATACCCCCGGCCACGTGGACTTCTCGTACGAAGTCTCACGCTCGCTGTCCGCCTGCGAAGGCGGTCTGCTGGTGGTTGATGCCTCGCAAGGCGTGGAAGCCCAGACCGTGGCTAACTGCTACACCGCGCTCGACCTGGGCGTGGAAGTGTTTGCCGTGCTGAACAAGATGGATCTGCCCAACGCCGATCCTGACAATGCCAAGGCCGAGATCGAAGACGTGATCGGCATTGATGCGACGGATGCCATTCCCTGCTCGGCCAAGACCGGCATGGGCATCGACGAGATCCTGGAAGCCATTGTGGCCAAGGTGCCTGCCCCCAAGGGCAACCCTGATGCCCCGCTGCGCGCCATGATTGTGGACAGCTGGTTTGACCCCTATGTGGGCGTCGTGATGCTGGTGCGCGTGGTTGATGGCCAGCTTAAAAAGGGCGAGCGCTTCAAGATGATGGCCACAGGCGCAGCCTATGAAGCCAACAACATCGGTGTGTTCACCCCAGCCACCCAGCCGCGCGATGCGCTCAAGGCCGGTGAAGTGGGCTACATCATTGCAGGCATCAAGGAGCTGAAGGCCGCCAAGGTGGGCGATACCGTCACTCTGGAAAAAAAGCTGCCCAACAATCTGGGCCCAGCCGAGAAGGCTCTGCCGGGCTTCAAGGAAGTCAAGCCCCAGGTGTTCGCGGGTCTGTACCCCACCGAAGCCTCGGAATATGACCAGTTGCGCGATGCGCTGGAAAAGCTGCAGCTCAATGATGCTGCGCTGCAATACGAGCCCGAAGTCTCGCAGGCGCTGGGCTTTGGCTTCCGCTGCGGCTTCCTGGGTCTGCTGCACATGGAAATCGTGCAGGAACGTCTGGAGCGCGAGTTCGATCAGGACTTGATCACCACAGCCCCCAGCGTGGTGTACGAAGTGGTCAAGGCCGACGGCGAAGTCATTCAGGTGGAGAACCCATCCAAGATGCCCGACCAGGGTCGTATGGAGGAAATCCGTGAGCCCATCGTGACCGTGCATCTGTACATGCCGCAAGACTATGTGGGCCCGGTAATGACGCTGGCCAACCAGAAGCGCGGTGTTCAGAAGAACATGGCCTATCACGGTCGTCAGGTCATGCTGACCTATGAAATGCCTCTGGGCGAAATCGTGCTGGACTTCTTTGACAAGCTCAAATCGGTCTCGCGTGGCTATGCCTCCATGGACTATGAGTTCCTGGAGTACCGTACCTCTGATGTGGTCAAGGTCGATATTTTGCTCAACAGCGAAAAGGTCGATGCTCTGTCCATCATTGTTCACCGCTCACAGGCGACCTTCCGTGGTCGTGCCGTGGTGGCCAAGATGCGCGAAATCATCAGCCGCCAGATGTTTGATGTGGCCATTCAGGCCGCCATTGGTGCCAACATCATTGCGCGTGAAACCGTCAAGGCCATGCGCAAGAACGTGCTGGCCAAGTGCTACGGTGGTGACGTTTCGCGTAAGCGCAAGCTGCTGGAAAAGCAGAAGGCTGGTAAGAAACGTATGAAGCAAATTGGATCGGTCGAAGTGCCGCAAGAAGCCTTCCTGGCCATTTTGCAAGTGGAGGATTGATGCAAGTCATTCAGTGGATCACGGCTGCCATCCTGGCGGCGTTTGTAGGCTACATCGCTGCCTGGTACACGGGTTCCATCGAAGGCAACTTCGCGCTACTGCTGTTTTTGGCAACGGTGGTGACTGGCGTGTACTGGCTGGCCGAGCGCTTTTACTTCTGGCCCAAGCGCCGCGCTGCGGCGGTCGCGCTGGAGCAGGCGGTGATTGAGCGTCGTGCCGAGCTGGATCGCATGGGCATCGCCAAGACGGATCTTGACGTCTCGGAAGAGGCCAAGGGCCGCATCTTGATGCAGCCCTGGTGGCTGGACTGGACCGCAGGCCTGTTCCCGGTGATTGCCATCGTGTTCGTGCTGCGTTCGTTCTTGTTTGAGCCCTTCAAGATCCCTTCGGGCTCCATGATCCCGACGCTGATGGTGGGTGACCTGATCCTGGTGAACAAGTTCACCTACGGTGTCCGTCTGCCCGTCATCAACAAGAAGATCACAGAAGGCAACAAGCCCCAGCGCGGCGATGTGATGGTGTTCCGTTACCCACCCCAGCCAACGCTCGATTACATCAAGCGTGTGGTGGGCGTGCCCGGTGATGAGGTGGCTTATATCAACAAGCGCCTTACCATCAATGGCCAGGAGCTGCCCACCCGCGAGCTGCCAGATTTTCTTGATCGTGACGTGATGCGTTACTTCAAGCAGTTTGAAGAGACCCTGGGTGAGAAGCCGCACAACATCATCGTTAACAGCGATGTGCCCGGTTTCATTCAAGGCACAAGCGATTTCGCCTTTAAGGAAAACTGCCGCTACAGCGTGGAGGGTGTGACCTGCAAAGTACCCGAAGGCCATTACTTCATGATGGGCGACAACCGCGATAACTCGCTGGATTCTCGTTACTGGGGCTTTGTGCCGGACAAGAACATCGTGGGCAAGGCCTTCTTTGTCTGGATGAACTTTGGTGATCTGGGCCGTATTGGCCGCTTTCACTAAGCTCTAGCTAAGCTCTGGCATCTGTTTCGACAATTTTCTGGGATGAGCGGGTCGATACATTCCCGCCTAAAGAGGAGAAAAGAATGAAGAATCTGGCATTTCGTTCGCGCCAACGTGGCCTGTCCTTTATCGGTCTGGTGTTTCTCGTGGCCATCATCGTCTCGGTGGTGGCAATTGGCGCACAATCAGTGCCCGTCTTCCTCGAGTATCAAGCCATCACCAAGGCCGCCAACAAGGCCGCCGCTGAAGGCAATACCGTGGCGGAAGTCAAAGCCGCATTTGATCGCTCAGCAGCCATTGATGACTTCAAGTCAGTCACGGGCAACGACTTGAATGTGACCAAGGTCAACGACAAGATCGTCGTGGGCTTTGAATATTCCCGTGAAATTCCTCTGGCAGGCCCTGCCTTCCTTGTTTACCGTTTCAAGAAATAGTCCTTTCAGGTGGAACCTGCTCTAGTCGCACTGCAGCAAAGACTGCAACACCAATTTTCTAATCTGGCCCTGCTGCAGCGTGCGGTAACGCACCGCAGCTTTTCGGCTGACAACAACGAACGCCTGGAGTTTCTGGGTGACTCGGTGCTCAGTCTCGCCATCTCCAGCTTGTTGTATGCCAAGCTGGAATCCATGCCCGAAGGCGATCTCTCGCGCGTTCGGGCCAATCTCGTCAAAGAAGGCACGCTGCACAAAATTGCTCTGCAGCTGCAATTGCCCGGGCTGTTGCGTCTGGGTGAAGGCGAATCCAAGTCGGGCGGCAAGCAGCGCCCCTCCATCCTGGCGGATGCCGTGGAAGCGCTGATTGGCGCTGTCTATCTGGATGCTGGATTTTCCGCAGGCGAGAAAGTCGTCCATCACCTTTTTGAAGGCGTGGACATCAACCCCCACATGCGTGCGGCTGAAAAAGACCCTAAGACCGCACTGCAAGAGTTGTTGCAAGGCAAGCGCATGAAGCTGCCGCAATACGATGTGGTGGAAATCAGTGGCGCGGCGCACAAGCAGACCTTTAAGGTCGCGTGCACCATTGCCGAATGGAACATCAAAGCCCAGGGGACGGGAATATCCCGCCGTATGGGCGAGCAGGCAGCAGCTGCTGCCGTGCTGGATCAATTGAAAGCCAAAAATCCATGACCGATGCTGCTAAGAAAAAGATAGCAGGCACCGTAGGTGCATCGAACGCTAAGGCCCTGAAAGGGCCTAAGGCCGTTTCTACCGATATCAGCGACCCTAGCCTGGACTACATCAGCGAAATGCTGGCGGCAGCCAAGCCCGGCAGCGCTCCTACTGTGATGCGCGATGAAGAGTCGGCTGAGCCTGCGCGCGTTTACGCGCCAGAAGAGCAGCGCTGCGGCCTGATCGCCATTGTGGGCAAGCCCAACGTCGGCAAGTCCACGTTGATGAACGCGCTGGTCGGCCAGAAGGTCTCGATTACCTCGCGCAAGGCACAGACCACGCGTCACCGCATTACCGGTATCCGTACCAAGGACGATACGCAGTTCGTTTTTGTGGATACGCCCGGTTTTCAGACCAAGCACTCCACCGCCCTCAACAAGTCGCTGAACAAGACTGTTCTGGGCGCGATTGGTGATGTGGACCTGATCTTGTTCGTGGTCGAAGCCGGCAGCTTTACCCCGGCGGATGCCAAGGTGCTGAGCCTGTTCAAGCCCGGTATTCCCACGCTGTTGATTGCCAACAAGCTGGACACCGTGGGCCGCCGCCATGAAGTGGCACCTTGGCTCAAGGATATGCAAGAGCGCCATCCTTTTGCTGAGTTCGTGCCCATGTCGGCCAAGAACAAAAAAGATGTCGAACGCATGTTCGGTATCTGCTCCAAGTACCTGCCACAGCAGGAATGGTTCTACGGCGAAGATGAACTGACCGACCGCAGCGAGAAATTCCTGGCGTCTGAAACCCTGCGCGAGAAGCTGTTCCGCTTTACCGGCGACGAGCTGCCTTACACCTCCACGGTCGTCATCGACAAGTTCGAGGAAGAGCCCAGCCCCAAGTTTGGCCGCTTCATGCGCATCGCCGCCACCATCGTGGTTGAGCGCGACGGTCACAAGGCCATGGTGATTGGTCAGGGTGGCGAGCGCCTCAAGCGTATCTCTACCGAAACGCGCCAAGACCTGGAAAAGATTCTGGACGCCAAGGTGTTTCTGGAAGTCTGGGTCAAGGTCAAGTCTGGCTGGGCGGATGATGAGGCCCGCGTCAAATCCTTCGGCTATGAGTGATTGCCTTGCGGCTCGGTGAATACTGCGCTGCAAGCTATCATTTCCGAACCAAGGCCTCTGCTGAGGCCTTTTCTCTTTTCTGAAGCACTCCGTGGCAGCCAAACGCGTCAGCGACGAACCCGCATACATCCTGCACCAGTACGACTGGAGCGAATCCAGCCTGATTCTGGAGGTGTTCACGCGCCATCGTGGTCGCGTGGCGCTGGCGGCCAAGGGCGTCAAGCGTCACACCTCCAACTTCCGCCCCGTGCTGCTGCCGCTGCAGCCGCTGAAGCTCAACTACACGCTGGGTGCAGAGGGGAATGCCGAAATTCACTCGCTCAAAGGCGCGGAGTGGGTGGGCGGCCATGTCATGCCGCAGGGCGATGCGTTGTGGTCGGGCATGTATCTCAACGAGCTGCTGCTGCGCCTGCTGGCACGCGACGACCCGTATGCGGCGCTGTTTGATATTTACGCTGGCGTGGTACGCGTGCTGGCCGGTCAGCATGGCGGCACTACCGATGCCATAGAGCCGGTGCTGCGCGCTTTTGAATTGGTACTGCTGCGTGAGCTGGGCCATCTGCCGGATCTGACGCAGGAAAGCGCCACGCTCAGCCAAGTCAATACTGCTTTGCGCTACACGCTGGTGGCTGATGGCGGGTTGCGCCAGGCCTCTGAATACGAGCGCGCGGCGCTTACCGGCGTACAGTGGCAGAGCATAGAGCTGGCGCTGCAGACCGATCAGCCCTTTCCCCGCACCCTCAAGGCGCTGGCCGAGCCCGAAGTGGCTCAGGCCCTGAAGCCGCAATTGCGCAATCTTCTGCAATACCATTGCGGCTCGACAATGCTGCGCACCCGCCAGCTGATGATGGATTTGCAATCGCTATGAACCACTCTGCCTCCCCACGCACCGCGCTTTCAGTCAATGTCAACAAGGTGGCGCTGCTGCGCAATACCCGCCATCTGGGTATTCCGTCGGTCACACGCGCGGCGCAAATCTGTCTGGAAGCCGGGGCGCAGGGCATTACCATCCACCCCCGTCCTGACGAGCGCCATATCCGCGCGCAAGACGTGTTTGATCTGCAGGAACTGCTCAAGAGCTGGCCCCAGGCCGAGTTCAATATTGAGGGCAACCCCACGCAGAACCTGATGGATTTCATCCGTCAGACGCGTCCGCATCAGGCCACTTTTGTGCCTGACAGCGAAGAGCAGTTCACCAGCGACCATGGCTGGACCTTCCCGCAGGATGCCGAGCGTTTGAAGCCTCTGATCGCCGAATGCAAGGCGCTGGGCGTGCGCGTCAGCCTGTTCATGGATCCTGTCCCTGAACAAATGGCTGCCGCCAAAGCCGTGGGTGCCGACCGCGTGGAGCTGTATACCGAGCCCTTTGCCGCTAACTGGGGCAAGGCTGATCAAGAGCTGCAACTGCAAACCTACGCCAAGGCCGCGCAGGCCGCGCTGGATGCGGGGCTGGGTATCAACGCTGGTCACGATCTGAATCGCGACAACCTGGCTGCCTTTGTGGCGCGCGTGCCCGGCCTAGCCGAAGTGTCGATTGGTCACGCCCTGATTGCCGATGCGCTGGAGCTGGGTTATGCCGAAACCGTGAAGGCGTATCAGGCCTGCATCGATGCTGGCATGGCGCTCAAGAAATCCTAAAACCATAGCTGCCAGCGCTTGATGAATAAGCGCTTGAGCCATTTTTGGCTCATAAGGAGTAAAGCATGATCTACGGCATAGGTACGGACATCTGCGACGTGCGCCGCATTCGCGAGAGTCTGGAAAAGCATGGCGAGCGCTTTGCCAGAAAAATTCTGGCCGATGGCGAACTGGCTACCTGGAAGGCCCGCAGCGAGCGCTGGCCCGAGCGCGGCATTCGCTATATGGCCACGCGCTTTTCGGCCAAAGAGGCGTTTAGCAAGGCGATAGGCATGGGCATGGTCATGCCCATGACCTGGCGACATTGCGAGGTCATCAAACTGCCCAGCGGCCAGCCTGCGATTTGCCTGCATGGCGCACTCAAAGAATGGTTTGAAAAAAACCATCTGACCGTGCACCTGTCGGTCACGGATGAAAGCGACTACGCGGCCAGCTTCTGCGTCGTGGAAAAAATATCACCCCCCTGAGCCGCTTCGCGGCTTCCCCCAGGGGGACGGCCACCTTTGCTGCGGGGCGGCCCTTGCTGGTGGCCTCTGGGTTTGGTCAGGAAAACCTTTAAGTTCACTTTTCTAGAAGTATTCATGAGCATGCACGCACCTCTGATCATTGACATTGCCGGCACATCGCTGACCGATGAGGATCGCGCCCGTCTGGCCCATCCGCTGGTGGGCGGCATCATCCTCTTCAAGCGCAACTGGGAAGACCGTAGCGCTCTGGTTCAGCTGTGCGCTGACATCAAGGCCATCAAGCCTGACCTGCTGATCAGCGTGGACCACGAAGGCGGCCGGGTGCAGCGCTTTCGTACCGATGGCTTTACCCACATTCCGCCCATGCGCGCCTTTGGCGAGATGTGGATGGATGACGGCAAGGGCAAAAAGCAGCGTGAAGGCAGCGGCGCCATGCGCGCCATGAATGCGGCCACGGCGGCGGGCTATGTGCTGGGCACGGAGCTGCGTGCCTGCGGCGTGGATTTCAGCTTCACGCCCGTGCTGGATCTGGACTACGGCGAATCCTCGGTCATTGGCGACCGCAGCTTCCACCGTGATCCGCGCGTGGTGGCGACCCTGGCCAAGAGCCTGATGCACGGCCTGCTGCAGGCCGGCATGGGCAACTGTGGCAAGCATTTCCCGGGTCATGGCTTTGTGAAGGCGGATTCACATGTGGATATCCCCGTCGACAAGCGCAGCCTGGGCGCCATCCTTGATGAAGATGCCGCTCCATACCCTTGGCTGACCAGCGTGCTGACTGCAGTGATGCCGGCCCACGTCATCTACCCCAAGGTGGATAAGCGTCCCGCAGGCTTTAGCGAAAAGTGGCTCAAGGACATTCTGCGCAGCCGCCTGCGCTATGACGGTGCCATCTTCAGTGATGACCTGAGCATGGAGGGCGCGCGTCGTATCAATGGTGAGCTGATCAGCTTTACCGATGCCGCGTTGGCTGCGCTGAATGCGGGCTGTGACATGGTGCTGCTGTGCAACCAGAGCCTGGGCTTTGGCGAGCATGTGGATGAATTACTGGACGGCATGGATGCTGCGCTGCGCGATGGCCGCTGGCTGCCTGACGAAGACAGCGAATCTCGCCGCCTGTCGTTGTTGCCGGATACCGAACCTCAGGCATGGGACGATCTGATGCGTCAGCCCGCTTATTTGGAGGCGCTGAATCTGCTGCCTTAAATCACGATAAACAGGCTCACTCCTACATCCGCTGCAAGCTTCGGTTTGCAGCGGATTTTTTTACGCCTCTTCATGCTGATGAGGGTCAGTCTTATGTCTTATATCTAATGGTAAACCCCACGTTTTTGCTGAGATAAAAGACCACGACCGGCAGGCAGTTGTGCTCATTCCAAGATACAGCTAATTGCATGGGTAACTATTATTGAGACATTAAAAAGTATGAGAAAGCTTCATCGTGCAGGCTTTTTCCGGGTGTGTGTGCGTACTTTTTTATCGGGTTTTGCCAATTTTTGCATGCACGTCTCGTCGCATTTCACAGGGTCACAAGTCCTGAACGAGCGCATCCCAGCGAATGGCTGGCATGCCGATCTCGCTGTTTACACGATGTAGGAATCAACAATGTCTAACTCTTCCCCACCCAGTCGCAGATCGTTTCTGATGGCCTCCGGTGCTGGTGCCGGCGTGGCGCTGACCGGTGTTGCCATGACGTTTCATGCCAACTCCAAGGAGGTGCCTGTTCCGCTGGACAAGTACAAGCCTGAGTACCTCAACCCTGAGGAATGGGCTTTTGTGATGGCCGCCACGGCCCGCCTGATCCCTTCGGATGGCGACGGCCCAGGCGCTATCGAAGCCCATGTGCCGGTGTTCATCGACCGCCAGTTGCAGGGCTACTACGGCAATGCCGAGATCTGGTACATGGAAGGCCCTCACGACCCTGCCGCTACGCCCGATCGGGGCTGGCAGTCGCCGCTGAACCCTGCACAGCTCTATCGCAAGGCGATCCCTGCGTTCAACGCAGTGTGCAAAGAGCGCTTTGGCAAGGAATTCAAGGCTCTGGACCCCAAGCAGCAAGACGAAGCACTGACCGCACTGCAAAAGGGCGAGATCAAGCTGGACCCTGAGCTGAGCTTCTTCTTCACCACGCTGCTGGCCAATACCAAGGAAGGCTACTTTGCCGACCCTGTGCACGGCGGCAACCACGGCATGCAGTCCTGGAAATACATCGGCTTCCCCGGCGCGCGCGCCAGCTACGCCGAATGGGTGGATCAGCACAACAAGAAGTACCCCCTGGGCCCTGTATCCATCAAAGGCGAGAGAGCATAACCATGGCACGCATTGAAAAGAAAAAAGACGTCGTGATCGTCGGCCTGGGCTGGACTGGCTCTATCGCAGGTATGGAATTGGCCGCTGAAGGCCTGGAAATCGTGGCGCTGGAGCGTGGCGGTGACCAGAACACGGTGCCGGAGTTCAAGTACCCCAATCAGATCGACGAACTGACTTACGGTGTGCGCCTGAAGAACATGCAGCACCCGCGCCAGGCAACGGTGACAGTACGTCGTGACGACAATGAAATCGCTCTGCCTTACCGTTCGATGGGCTCCTTCCTGCCCGCCAATGGCGTGGGCGGTGCCGGTACGCACTGGAATGGTTTGCTGTGGCGCCCTCAGCCCGAAGAAATCAAGCTGCGCAGCTATGTGAAGGAAAAATGGGGCGAGTCCATCATTCCTGAAGGCATGAACCTGATGGATTACCCCGTCAGCTATGACGAGCTGGAGCCCTTCTTCACCCAGTTTGACGAGGTGGCCGGTGTCTCCGGCAAGGCTGGCAATCTCAAGGGCCAGATTCAGGCAGGCGGTAATCCCTTCGAAGGCTGGCGCTCCAAAGAGTACCCCATGCCTGCGCTGGGCACGACTTACGACTCCAGCAAGTTTGCAGCCACGGCCAAGAATATGGGGCTGCACCCATTTCCCGCACCAGCAGGTATTGCATCGACGTCTTATGTGAACCCCTATGGCATGCAGATGGCACCCTGCAACTTCTGCGGTTTCTGCGAGCGCTTTGGTTGTTACCAGTATTCCAAATCGTCGCCCCAGACGGCCGTGCTGGATGCCCTCAAGCGCAAACCCAACTTCAGCTACCGCACTCACTCTGAAGTGCTGCGCGTGGAAACTTCGGCGGACGGCAAGACCGCTACAGGTGTGACTTACTTTGATGCCATCAAGCAAGAAGAAGTCTTCCAGCCTGCAGACCTGGTGATTCTGTCGTCTTACCAGCTCAACAACGTGCACCTGATGCTGGTGTCCGGCATTGGCAAGCCTTACGACCCCAAGACCAACACCGGTGTGACGGGCAAGAACTACGCCTACCAGATGAACGGTGGCGTGACCTTGTTCTTCAAGGAGGAAAACTTCAATCCCTTCATCGGTCACGGCTCCAACGGCATGTGTATCGATGACTTCGGCATCAACCAGAACGACTTCGGCAAGCTGGGCTTCATCGGCGGCGCTTACTGGCGCGTAGGCACCATGAACGGACAGCCTATCCGCTCTATGCCGCTGCCCAAGGGCACACCGGGCTGGGGCGCTGGCTGGAAGAAGGGCATTGGTGAGTGGTATGGCCACTCCATGTCCATCGGTACACACGGCTCGCACATGTCCTACCGCAACAACCATCTGGATCTGGATCCCACCTACAAGGATCCCCATGGTCGTCCATTGATGCGCATGACCTTCAACTGGCAGGACAACGACATCAAGATGACCCAGTACCAGAAGATCAAGGCCGAGGAAGTGGGCAACGCTTTGAAGCCCGATCTGCTGCAGTCCGGCTTCAAGAACATCGGTGCCAAGTTTGACGTGCGCCCCTACCAGACCACGCACAACACCGGTGGCCATGTCATGTCCGACAAGCCCAGCGAAGGTGCGGTCAACCGCTACTGCCAGGCATGGGACAAGCACAACGTGTTTGTCTTCGGTGCGGGCAACTTTGTGCAGAACACCCAGTACAACCCTACTGGCATGGTCGGCGGTCTTGCGTACTGGACGCTGCACGCCATCCGCACGATGTACCTGAAGAACCCCCGTCCGCTGGTCTGAGCAGGAGCACACGATGAAAAAATACCTCAGCATCCTGATTGCAGTGATCGTTCTCGGCATCCTTGCGGCGCTGGCACTGATCTACGTGCCTTTCAAGCCCACACCCGCAAACGAGGCCTTTCCCACCGACTGGAAGGCCGAGCCCGGCCGTGGTGAAGCCGTGATGCGCGTTGGTGACTGCATGGCCTGCCACACGGCCAAGGGCGGTGAGCCCATGGCTGGTAGCCGTGGAATTGAAAGCCCCATGGGCACCATCTGGGCGTCTAACATCACCCCTGACAAGGAAACCGGTATTGGTAACTGGACCATGGATCAGTTCCGCGCAGCCATGGTGGACGGCATCGGTGGCCACGGCCAGCAGCTGTACCCTGCCATGCCGTACGAGAACTACCGCTACATGACGGAAAGCGATCTGCGCGCACTGTTCGACTACTTGCAGACCGAAGTGAAGCCCGTCAAGAACGAAGTCGCGGCAACCAGCCTGAGCTTTCCGTTCAATATGCGCTTCGGCATCCGTGCCTGGAACTGGCTGGCCCTGTCGGGTGAGTCCCAGTTCAAGCCCATGGCCGGGGATGATCAGCAAATCCGTGGTCAGTACCTGACCGAAGGTGCCGGTCACTGCGCCGCTTGCCACAGTCCCCGCACCAGCTATATGGCGCAGGACGGCACGCGTCTTTCCGACAAGAGCTTCCTGAGCGGCGGCATGGTGGACGACTGGACTGCACCTGCACTGCGCGGCAAGGATGCGCGCATTCAGAAGTGGAGTACGGAAGAAGTGGCCGCCTACATGGCGACCGGCCGTAATGCACATGCCGTGGCGAATGGCGAAATGGCCTCGGTCGTTGAGCATTCGCTGCAGCACATGAGTGACTCTGACCTTAAAGCCATGGCGGTCTTCTTGAAGACCATGGATGGTCAGGCGGTAGAAGCGGTTCCTGCCAAGCTTGCTACACCCGGTCCTCGCAGCATGGCTCCATTGCCTGCCGACGAAGCCGGTCAAGCAACAGCTGCGCTGCTGAAGTCGGCATCGCCTGACATGCCTCTGGGTGCTCGCCTGTATCTCGACAACTGCGCAGCTTGCCACTTTACGAGCGGCAAGGGTTCGCCCGAGATCTTCCCTGAGCTGCAAGGCAACTCCATGGTGCTGGGCAAAGATGCCAGTCCACTGGTGGCCCTGATCTTGAATGGCACCGCTTCGCTGAAGACGGATCGCCGTCCCATGGATCTGGTGATGCAAGGCTATGCTGATCGCTTGACTGATAGTGAAGTCGCTGCACTGGCCACCTTTTTGCGCAAGGGCTGGGGCAACCAGGCCTCTGAGGTTAGCGAAAGTCAGGTGAGCAAGGTACGCAAGCATGTACAAGCGGCTGCGGCCCCTGAACGCGCCAATTAAGTGCAGTGTGAATCGATCAGGCTGCGAAAGGCGCAGTGTTGATTGAGACAGCTGCGCAAGAAGTGCGTCGCCACTGAGCACGTAAAAAATCAGCGCTGCAAAACAGGCCGGATGAAAGTCCGGCCTGTTTTTTATGGGCGCTACCTAAACAGCCACATGGGGCGTGGGATGATTCTGTTTTGGCGGGGCTCAACAGGGCTCAAGGCCAGGTTTGGCAGAACTAGGAGATTCTCATGCGCGTTGGTGTGCTGACTGGTGGCGGCGATTGCCCCGGCCTGAATGCAGTGATCCGCTCGGTCACAAAGTCCCTGATCAACCACGGCCAGTGCGATGTGCTGGGCATTGCCGATGGCTTTGAGGGCCTGATGGGCGCGCAGCCACGCGTGCGCCCTCTGGGCTGGGACGAGGTCTCGGGCATTTTGCATATTGGCGGCACCATTCTGGGCACCAGCAACAGCGCCAACCCGCTGCGCGATGCGCAGACGCTGGCTCAGGTCGGCCTCAATATCAAGGCGCTGGCGCTGGACGTGGTGGTGGCCATTGGCGGTGACGGCACCATGAGTCTGGCGCATGGGCTGGAGCAGGTCGGCCTGCAATGTGTGGGTGTGCCAAAAACCATTGATAACGACATTGCCAGCTGCGAGCGCAGCTTTGGCTTTGACACGGCGGTGGCCACGGTGACGGAAAGCCTGCGCCGCATCGAGAGCACGGCCATGAGTCACCACCGCGTGATGATTGTGGAGACCATGGGCCGCCATGCGGGCTGGCTGGCGCTGGAGGCTGGCATTGCCGGTGCGGCCGACATCATCTTGCTACCCGAGATCGACTATGACCTGCAGGCCATCATCAAGGTCTGCCAGGAGCGCGAAGAGCGTCAGCGCTACACCATCATCTGCATTGGCGAAGGTGCCAAGGAAAGCGGCCAGAGCCTGACGGTGCGCGAGCGCATTTCGCACAGCCCCGATCCGGTGCGTCTTGGCGGTGTAGGCCATGTGCTGCGCGAGCGCCTGCAGCCCCACCTCAAGAGCGAGGTGCGCGCCACGGTGTTGGGCCATGTGCAGCGCGGTGGTGACCCCACGCCTTTTGATCGCGTACTGGCCACGCAATTCGGCCACCACGCAGCGCAACTGGTGCTGGGCGGCCAGCTGGGCCATATGGTCACGCTGCAAAACGGGCGCATTGGCAGCGTGGCGATTGCCGATGTGGCCAACACCCAGCGCACCGTGCCCCTGGACAGCCCGCTGCTGAGCATGGCGCGCGATATCGGTATTTGCTTCGGCGAGGCTTAGGCTGCGCTAAGGTGTGGGCCTGCGCGCACTTTCCGCGCGCCGGAGAGATACAGCATGGACCGACATGAAGAAGCCGTGATGCAGTTGCTCACGGCCAATGGCGAAACCTTTGTGGCCCCCAAATACGAGTTGACCGAAGGCTGGCAATGCCCGGCCTTTGTCGCGCTGCGCCCGGCGCGTCGCCAGGTCTATGTGGTGGAAGTCTCGGCCTCGGGCTACCCGCTGGCGCTGGTCAACCGTCTCAATGAACGTATTGAGAAGTGGTATGCGCCACTGCTGACGCAGCTGCACGGCCTGAACATCACGCAGCCGGACTGGGAAATTGCCTGTCTGGTGTTTGTGCGCAGCGACCAGGTGGACTGGCTTAAAGAGCGCGTCAAGGACATGAGCGGCGTGCATGTGCTGAGTCTGGAGCAGGCCAGCAGCCCCTGGGGCTGGGACGATGCGGTCTGGACTTCAGACATGGCATTCGACAGCGGCGGCATTCCGCAACGCGGCGTTAAAACAGCCGCTCTCACGCATTGATGCTGATCCCCTTCTTTTTAATGAAAATGGCCTGTAGCGCGCTTGCATCAAGCGCATTCAGCTATTGATTTCATAGGAACTGGAGACAGCTGTGCGTGATTTGAATCCATCCCAAGGCTTTGCCGAGCAACTGCGTCAGTCATGCATTACCGACTGGAATGCCTGCGTGCAGCACCGCTTTGTGCAGGAAATTTTTGATGGCTCGCTGGATGACGCGGTGCTGCGCAAATATCTGGTGCAGGACTATCAGTTCATCAACCGTTTTGTCGCCCTGCTGGGCGCAGCCATTGCCAGTGCCGATGTGTTTGCGCCGCGCGTGGTGCTGTCGCAGTTTGCGGGCATGGTGACCAGCGACGAAAACACATATTTTCTGCGCAGCTTTGACATGCTGGGCGTGCCTGAAGAGCAGCGCCTGACGCCTGAGCTGACTGCGCCCACCAAGGCTTTTCAGCAGCTCATGCATGAAGCCGCGCAAAGCCTGAACTACGCCAACTGCATGGCCGTGCTGGCCGTGGCCGAAGGCATTTATCTGGACTGGGCCGATCAGCCTGCCAAAAAGCACCTTCCCATGCCCGAGCGCTTTGAGCACGCGGAATGGATCGTGTTGCATGCCAATGACTTCTTTCGCGGCTTTGTAGGCTGGCTGCGCGGCGAGCTGGACCGCATCGGCCCCACGCTGGATGAGACGCAAAAGGCCGAAGCCACCCATTACTTTCAGCGGGCAGTGAAGCTGGAGCGACAGTTTTTTGATCATGTCTATGAATAAACGAAAAATCGGGCTGGCCGCCGCCTTGTTGTGTGCCGCCAGTGCGCCAGCCGTGGCGAGCAACTGGGAGATTTGCGAGTTGAAGGTCGAGGTGCGTGACAAGCAAACCGACCGCCAGGCGCTGCAGGTCCGCGTGCTTGAAAGCCAGGCCAAGGGGCAGGCCGAATGTCCGCAGGCGGGGACAGCGCTGAGCTTCAGGCCCGAGACTACTGACTATCAAAGCGAGCTGCCGCGCCGCCAATGGCCCAAGCCTGGCACCACGGTGAAGGTGCGCTACCGTTATCTGGATGGCGAGTGCAAGGATCGTGGTCCCTGCCGCATTGAGCATTACTCGCCCTTGCAAAAGTAAAGGATGAATGCCTTGTAAGCGTTTTTGCGTAAGCAGAGTGTGCTATTGATTAAGTAGCAATTTGCAACAAATTAGGTCGATAAACTGTTGTGACCCATGAATGCCGCTGCAGCTTAATGCAGATCAAGTTTTGATGAATGTCAAAAGCTATAGTCAGCCGGATCTTGAGGAATCGAGACCCGACAACTGAAAGCGCCCAGCGGGCGCTTTTTTCTTTTTGACAAAAATCAGGAGGCATCTCATGCGCAAAATTTCTTGGACCGCGTTCGCACTGGCCTGTGCGGTATTGACGGGTTGCGCCAGCAACAGCACCCAGCTTGCAGCTGTCACTGCGGCGGCTCCCGCTTCACGTGCCTCGGCTCAGTCGCCGGCGATTTGCAAGGCGATTACCGAGCCAGAAGTTGCCGCCTTGTTCGACCGCTGGAACCAGTCCCTGAAGACGGGCCGCGCTGAAAAAGTGGTGCAGAACTATGCGGCTCGCTCCATCCTGCTGCCCACGGTTTCCAACAAGCTGCGCTTGAGCGCTGCCGAGAAGGAGGACTACTTTGTTCACTTTCTGGAAAACCAGCCTGTGGGAAGCATTGACATGCGCTTTGTCGACATCGGCTGCAACACGGCGCTGGATGCGGGTCTCTACACCTTCAGCTTTGCCAAGACGGGTACCAAGGTCAGCGGACGTTACAGCTTTACCTATGGCTGGGATGGCCAGCAGTGGTTGATCACCAGTCACCATTCCTCGGTCATGCCCGGCAAGGATTGAAGCCCCGCACCTTTATGATGGCGGGCTTGCCGCACGCTGGGGCTCTGCTCCCGGCGTGTTTTTGACCGCCACTCAAGGCTTTGTGCCCGCTGGAACACCTGATGACTACCTTAGGAACGCCTCTCTCCCCCAATGCCACCAAAGTCATGCTGCTGGGCAGCGGCGAGCTGGGCAAGGAAGTGCTGATTGCGCTGCAGCGCCTGGGCGTGGAAACCATTGCGGTGGATCGTTACGAGAACGCTCCCGGCCAGCAGGTAGCCCACCATGCGCGCACCATCACCATGAGCGACCCGGCCCAGCTCAAAGCACTGATTGAGGAGGTCAAACCCGATCTGGTCGTGCCCGAGATTGAAGCCATTGCCACGCCCATGCTCGAAGAGCTGGAGGCAGCAGGCGTCATCACCTGCATCCCTACCGCCCGTGCCACGCGACTGACCATGGATCGTGAAGGTATTCGCCGTCTGGCTGCGGAAACACTGGGCCTGCCCACCAGTCCCTACCGTTTTTGCGATTCGCTGGCCGAGCTGCAAGCCGCCATTGATGGAAGCGATGGGCAGCCTGCCATTGGCTACCCCTGTGTGGTAAAGCCTGTGATGAGCAGCTCTGGCAAGGGGCAGAGCAAGATCGACGGTGCGGCCGATGTCTCTGCCGCATGGGACTACGCCATGGCCGGTGGCCGCGTGGCCAAGGGCCGCGTCATCGTCGAAGGCTTTATCGACTTTGACTACGAAATTACCCAGCTGACCGTACGTGCCAAAGGCGCTAATGGCCAGATTGAAACCCATTTCTGTGACCCCGTAGGTCACATCCAGCAGGCGGGTGACTATGTGGAAAGCTGGCAGCCCCACCCCATGCACCCGGCTGCGCTGGAAAAGTCACGCCAGGTCTCCAAGGCCGTCACCGATAACCTGGGGGGGCTGGGCCTGTTCGGCGTAGAACTGTTTGTGAAGGGAGAGCAGGTGTGGTTCAGCGAGGTCTCGCCCCGCCCGCACGACACAGGCCTGGTCACACTTGCGACCCAATGGCAAAGTGAGTTTGAGTTGCACGCCCGCGCCATTCTGGGTCTGCCGGTGGATGCCAGCCTGCGCAACCCCGGTGCCAGCGCTGTGATCTATGGCGGTCAAGATGCCGAAGGTCTGGTGTTTGAGGGTGTGGATGAAGCGCTGGCTATTTCCGGTACGGACATTCGCCTGTTTGGCAAACCCGAGAGCTTTGTGAAGCGTCGCATGGGCGTGGCGCTGGCCCGCGCTGCCGATGTGGAGCAGGCGCGTGTGAATGCGAAGTTGTCCGCCAGCAAGGTCAAGCCGCGACTGCCCTAACGCAATTGGACCGCAAAAAGGGCTTCATCAGAAGCCCTTTTTCATGAATGAAACAAGCGTTCAGGCCGGTTTGCTGGGTGTTGCAATCTCCATCGCAGAGGCTTCTTCATCGTTAGTCGCTGGCGTGCTCTCGGTGACGACCGGCATGCCGCCTTTCCAGCGGCGGATGACACGCTGAAAGATCAGGGAATTGGGAATCTGCAGCAGATTGGGCATACCCGCAGGGGCGCTGTCGTCCTGCAGCGTGATGTAGAGCATGTTGAGGTCGATCACACGCCCCTTGGCTCCGGGTTTTTCGGCGGTATCGAGCACCTCGATATAGTCGCCCAGCCTGAACGGGCTGACGGTGACAATGAGTAGTGCGCAAAAGAGGTTGGAGAGCACGCTCCAGGCGGCAAAAAAGGCAACGGCACCTACAGTGGCGAAGCTGGTAAAGGCTGTCCACAGCACGGTGGCAGACATGCCAAGACGCTCCAGTATGGCCAGAATGGCGGCGGCAATAATGATCCAGCGGAACACGCCGCGCAGCGGCATCAGCAGCTCGTGCGGCAGATCGTAGGCCTTGCCGGCGCGCAAGATGATGCGCTTGATTAGCCAGTTGATCAGCCAGGCCACGAAGATGATGAGGAAAATCTGAACCCCGGGGATCAGGATTTCAAGCCAGTCCTGCATCCATTCGGGCAGGTGCATTTGAAAACGACGCATAACCAGTCACTCAAAAAACGGGAGAGGGCAGTCCGGCGGGACTGACGAAGTAATGCGTCGATCCTAGCGTTTCTTCAAGGCAAAGCGGGTAAACGTCAATCAGGCATGCCCATAGTGAGGTGCATGCTGCAGGGGCCTCCCTGTGGCAGACGTGCTCTTCCCCTCAAGGGGACGCCGCAAAGTGGCTAGGGGGCTAGATCTGCCTTTGTTCGATGGTATCCATCTGCATCTCAAAGCTGAAGAAGCGGTTGCGCCCTTGAGATTTGGCGGCGTACAGTGCTTCGTCAGCCCGCATCAGCATGGATTCAGCGCTGGTGTTTTCATCGGGGATGCAGGTGGTGATGCCGCCAGAGAGTCAGCAGAATTTCTTCGTCCGAGCCTGCCGGGCGAATCTTGAGCAGCTTGAGCATTTGCCCCAGCGCGCGGGCAAATGTCATGGAGCCTGAGCGAGGTGTATTGGGCAGGACGAGGGCGAACTCTTCGCCCCCATAACGCGCCGCAATATCGCGCGGGCGCACGCAGACCTCGCGCAGCAGACGGCCCACTTGCCGCAGGCACTCATCGCCTTGAATGTGGCCGTAGGTGTCGTTAAAGCGCTTGAAATGATCCAGGTCGCAGAGCATCAAGGTCAGCGGCTTGCCTTCACGGCGGGCTGCTGAGATTTCGGCATGCAGCATGCGGTCCAGTCCGCGTCGATTGACGAGGCCGGTCAGTGCATCCAGCTCCACCATTTCATTGAGCTTTTGGTTGGCCAGGTGAAGCTCTGCGGATACGGTGACCAGGCGGCGGCGCATGTCCAGCAGGCGGCGCATGGCACGCAGTTTGGCAACCAGCACAATGGGTTTGACGGGCTTGACCAGGTAGTCGTCGCCACCCGCTTCAATGCCGCGCCAGACGTCCAGATCATTGTCCAGACCAGATAGGAAAATAATGGGGGTCCATTCGCCGGGCTCGGCTTCGCGCAGCTGACGGGCGACCCAGTAGCCGTCTTCACCGGGCAGGCGAATGTCCAGCAGTACCAGATCGGGTCGTTCGCTGCGAAACAGTGCCAGGGCCGAGCGTCCATTCTCGGCTTCCAGAACCTGAGTGACGCCTGCCTGATGCAATTCGGTGACCAGCGCAGCGCGCATGACAGCCTGATCTTCCACCACAAGGACGGAAAACGGCGCGCCAGATTCCGGAGAGGAAAAGCGCGCACCACTGGATTCGATGGCAGGTGAAACGAAGGATGGCAAAGCTGTCATGTGGCAGAAGATAAAACGAGGTCAGGCCAAATCTGTCAATTAGTCAGCAAGCGTGAGAAATATCTTGTTACTTTATACGCTAGTTTCAAAAAAGAATCTCAGCATAGCTGCTGAGCGACCTCAGGCTAATGCGAGGGAGGAGTGGGCCTTGCAGGCCTCGTCATGCCAGCTCACAAAAGCCTGTGCTTCAGCGCAATGAGTTGCCGCACCCACTTGAGCGAGATAGCGGCAAGCGGCGAATTGTGCAGACTGTGCCTCATAAGCATCAACCCACTGCTGGCGTGCGGCTTGATAGGCTGCAGGCAAGGGCCAGCGGCGCTCCTGAGTGGACAAACCATTCAAGTCCATGCGCCAGGGCTTGCCGCTGACGCGAGCGCGAAAGCATTGTTGCTTGGCGCAGAGTAAGGCATACAGCGGGTCAACTTCTAGCTGGCTGAAAAGGGATTGCACTTCGGGTGAACTGGAGGTGAGTGCAGTGTGGGTCACGATGACCCGAAGCCCCTTGGGCGTCTCATACACACGCAGCCCCCAGTCAGGGTGTGCTGCGGAGAAGGCCTCTACCTTTGCCAGAGCGGCCTGGGCGGGTGACAGTTGGCTGGCATTCGCGCGCAGTTGGCGGCGCGCATGAAACCACTTGCGCATGCCTGACCAGAAGATCAGGCCAATGCTGGCAATGATCAGCATCAACACCGCCAGACCCAGACTCCAGACTATCGGTGTGACCCATAGCCAAGGCAAGGCCATGGCCAGCAAAATTGTGGAGATGACGGGGAAATGGGGAGGCTTTTTTTTGTGCGGAAAGTCCAGATCCGCAATGGCCACATGCTCTGTATTAAGGCACTTTGCGCCATAGCTGTTGCGTGTCATCACGGTGGGGCCGCGCCGCTCCAGCACCTCCTCGCGAATCGGCGTGCTGCCGTTCAGCCCATATTCCCCCAGCCATTCCATGCGCTCGAAGTCTGAGGGCAGGCTGCGCTCTAGGGGGACACTGAGCGCTGCATCCAGCGCTTGCTGGGCTCGCTGCTGTGCATGAGTATGTGCATCGTGCTCGCTGCGGTCAGACCAGCCCCAGCACTGGACGGTGACCCCATGGCGAATACCTGTTTGATGGCGCAGTCGCACTTGCGCCCAGTACTGGGGAATCTGCATGTCAGGCAGTATAGCCAAGGCCTTTTCTGAAATCAGAGGGCTGCTGGGGTGGTGCACGCCACTGGGAGTGGGCGTGTTTTGTCTCTTTTACTATGGCGTTGAGAGCAATGGCTGGGTCAGTAGACGCCCATCACATTGACTTGGTGATAGTGCGCAGTCAAGGCATTACTCAATTGCAGTGCCTGTGTACGCGTGGTTTCATCGGCTTCGAGCCCCAGACCAAAAAAGTACAGGTCGTGGCTGCTGTTATCGACAAAAAAGCCCCAGACGGAGAACTAGGCCTGCGGATTGAGCAGGCTCAGAAAATCCGACTCGCTGAGATTTTGATAATAGCTTTGACCTAGGCCGATGGTCAGCGGGGAATCATTGGGCTGGAAGTTATCCGTGCCGTGTTGACGTCTGCCTAAAGTGGCGCAGGTCATCAGCATCAGCCCATCGCCCTTGAGCATACGCAGCATGTTCAACCAGGTTTTACGCCAGCCAGGGTTGTGTTCCATGGCTTCACATGAGATCACCATGTCGAAGTGATTCGCGGGGCTGCCGTAATTTTCTCCGTAACCGACCTCGTCCACACCAGGTCCTGGCCCCACATCCAGCCCTGTGTATTGGCAACCGCTGAAAAAATCCCGTACCGATCCGTTGATATTCAGGCTGCCTACTTCAAGAACTTTGCAGTCCTCAAAATGCCGGGGGGGAATTGCTTGACGCCGTCGACAAAAATTCGCTGCTGAATATGAGACATGCTGCTTTCAGGTCTGTAATCAGAAAAGGGGAAGACTGATGGGTCTCGCGATCATGGTGGGATCGCATGCACTCATCAAACACGGGGCTTGATGGTGAAACAGTATCGGGCCATGAGTACCAGACATGCAATCAGCACAGCGCTTAAAACGAAACGCCCAAGCGCGCTAGTGAGCGGCGAATGCGATGACTGTTGACCATCTGGGGTGAGCTGTGGGACATCTGCCCACCCCCTCGGTCGATGAATTCAATAAGGGTGGCGACCCTCGGGCAGATAATCGATGCCCATTGCCATGCCCAATGCGCGGCAGGCGCTGGGCATGGTGGCAGGAGTGCTGGATCAGCTTTCGCGGCGCAAAGCGGGGAACAGAATCACATCGCGGATGCTTGCGCTGTCGGTCAGCAGCATCATGAAGCGGTCAATGCCGATGCCGCAACCACCGGTGGGGGGCATGCCGTATTCCAGCGCGCGCACAAAGTCCTGGTCAAAGTACATGGCTTCGTCATCGCCGCTGTCCTTGGCATCGACCTGGGCGTTGAAACGCGCTGCCTGGTCTTCCGCATCGTTGAGCTCCGAGAAGCCGTTGCCGAATTCGCGGCCGGTGATGTAAAGCTCAAAGCGCTCGGTCACTTCAGGGCGCTCGTCATTGGCGCGGGCCAGAGGCGAGATTTCGGTGGGGTGTTCCATGATGAAGGTGGGGTTCCACAGCTTCTCTTCCACCACTTCTTCGAAGTACAGCACTTGCAGGCTGGCCAGTGTGCGGGTCGAGAGCTTGTTCTTCTCTTCCTTCATGCCCAGCTTTTGCAGGGCGTTGGTTAGCCACTCGCGGTTGGTGACGTTCTCGCCGGCTTCGGTGTACTTGACGATGGCTTCCACGATGGTCAGGCGCTCAAACGGAGCTTCCAGATCCACGGGCTTGCCGCCGTAAGTCAGCTGCAGCGTGCCCACGGCCTTCATGGCGGCGTCGCGGATCAGCGCTTCGGTGTAGTCCATCAGGTCCTGGTAGTTCCAGTAGGCCGCGTAGAACTCCATCATGGTGAACTCGGGGTTGTGTCGTACCGAGATACCTTCGTTGCGGAAGTTGCGGTTGATCTCGAACACGCGCTCAAAACCACCGACCACCAGACGCTTGAGGTACAGCTCGGGCGCAATGCGCAGGTACATCTCCTGATCCAGCGCGTTGTGATGGGTCACAAACGGCTTGGCGTTGGCGCCACCGGGGATGGGGTGCAGCATGGGCGTTTCGACTTCGAGGAAGCCGTTTTGCACCATGAAGTCGCGCAGGCCAGACACGGCCTTGCTGCGGGCCACAAAGCGCTTGCGGGCATCTTCGTCCATCATCAAATCGACGTAACGCTGGCGATACTTTTGTTCCTGATCGGCCATGCCGTGGAACTTATCGGGCATGGGGCGCAGGCTCTTGGTGAGCATGCGGATTTTGGTGGCCTTGATCGACAGCTCGCCGGTCTTGGTCTTCATCAACTGGCCTTCGACGGCGATGATGTCGCCCAGGTCCCACTTCTTGAAGTCGGCGTACACCTCTTCACCCACGGCGTCGCGGGTGACATAGGCCTGGATGCGGCCGGTGGCGTCTTGCACGGTGGCAAAGCTGGCCTTGCCCATGACGCGCTTTAGCATCATGCGGCCTGCCACGCTGACGGTGACGGCTGCGGCGTCCAGTGCTTCCGCTTCCTTATCGCCATGCTCGGCAATCAACGCTTCGGCGCGGTGCTCAGGCTTGAAGTCATTGGGGAAAGCGGTGATGCCCTGGGCCTTGGCGTGCTCGCGCAAGGCTTTGAGTTTTTCGCGGCGCTCAGCGATGAGTTTGTTTTCGTCCTGAGGGGCGGTGTTTTCTGCCGCAGAAGAGATGTTTTGTTCAGTCATGAAAAGAGAGCGCCAGCGACAAGCGCCGGTTTGAGTCCACAAGGGAGTGATGGGAGGCGGCAAGGATTGCGCAGCCCGAAAGCCGAGATTTTAAGTTTTTTGCCGAAGCAGCGGCGAACAGCCGGGCAAAGCGCTGGCTGGAACTGCGGTATGCGGCTTGTCGGCAGCGTTGGGTCATCAATAAATAATGGCAATTACTATCAAAATAAGATCTATTGGTGCTTGTATTTATTGAGGATTAGCCTGATTCTTATGAATCTGGTGCAGATGGCATGCCTGCAATGCCGCTTTGCTCGAGCATGTCTGCAATCAGCTCCAGTCGCAGCAGGGGGGCGTCCAGTGTCATAAGCTGCTGCTTGATGCGTACCGGCAGCGGCAGCATCTCCGCCCAGCGATTGGCCACCCAGGCGCAATCATGCATTTGCTCGGGTGTGGGGAGCTGGGCGTGGTCTGGGTCGTGGCCATGCAGATTAAGCAGAGCCTGTGCCAGGGCGTAAGCAGTGCTCCGTAAATGCGGGGGGACGGCGACTTTGGGGTCGGCTGGCAACATGTTCACATCGGCCACCCACAGACCGTGCGGCAGTTGCCAGCAGCGCTGAATATGAAAGCGCTGCGTGCCTTTGCATTGCAGATGCAGCAGGCCTGACTGGGGCGAGTCGAGCTGGGTGATGTGGGCCAGCACCCCTTCGGCGTGGAGCTGCTCTACCTTTGAGCCAGCCTTGCGCACTTCATGGCCCAATTGCAGCGCCACTACCCCGAAAGGGGCTCCTGCGTGCTGGCATTTTCGGACCATGTCCAGATAGCGCACTTCAAAGACCTGCAGGCTCAGCAGGCCTTCAGGAAACAGCACCGTGTTCAGAGGGAACAGGGGCAGAGAGTGCAGACTTTGTGTGTCAGTCATGGTGCGCGGCTATCATCCCACGAATAGGCGATACGTTCGCTGCATCCTGAATTGAGTCACATGCTGTTTGAAATTGTTTTGTTCTTGCTGGACGTTGTCGTCGGGTTGATCAGCGGCGCCTGCCTGCTGCGCATGTATATGCAGGCACAGCGTGTGCCCTTCGGTAACCCCGTCGGGCAGCTGGTGTTTGCCTTGAGCGACTGGATTGTGATGCCGCTGCGTAAGATCGTTCCCGCCAAAGGCCGCTGGGACAAATCAAGCCTGCTGGCTGCCTTGCTGCTGCAATTTGCGCAGGTGCTGCTGATCTGGCTGCTGCTGGGCGCCAAAAGCACGGCGCTGGCGCTGCCCTGGCTGGCCTTTTGCGGGCTGCTCAAAGTCATCCTGTCGGGGATGGTGGGCATTTTGCTGGTCTTCGTGATTCTTTCCTGGGTGCAGCCTTACTCGCCTATTTATGGCGTGCTGCAGCGCCTGTCTGACCCGTTGGTCGCCCCCATTCGCAAGGTGGTGCCCCTGATCGGCAATGTGGACTTTTCGTCGCTGATCGCCTTGATTATTCTGCAGGTGCTGCTGATGGTGCTCAACTACGTACAGGCGGGTGGGCTGGTGACGATTGCAGGACTGGTTGGGCATTGAGTGTGATGAGCTGCTGAAACAGGCATAAAAAAAGCGGCTAACGCAGACAGAATCTGCGTTAGCCGCTTTTCTTTTGATAGCGAAGTGGCTTATTCCACTGCGTCAGCAGGCAAGCGCTGCAGCATGGCCAGCGAGCTGGAGATGCGGTCGCGCAGTTCGCGGCGGTCGACGATCATGTCCACGGCCCCCTTTTCCTGCAGGAACTCGGCACGCTGGAAGCCTTCAGGCAGCTTGACACGCACTGTGGTCTCGATCACGCGCGGGCCGGCAAAGCCGATCAGGGCCTTGGGTTCTGCAATCACGATATCGCCCACAAAGGCGAAGCCAGCAGACACGCCGCCCATGGTGGGGTCGGTCAGCACGGAGATATAGGGCAGACCCTTCTTGGCCAAGCGGGTCAGCGCCGCATTGGTCTTGGCCATTTGCATCAGCGAGAGCAGGCCTTCTTGCATGCGGGCACCACCGGTGGCCGTGAAGCAGACGAAAGGTACTTTTTGCTCAATAGCGGTTTCGACGCCGCGCACAAAGCGCTCGCCGACCACGGAGCCCATGGAGCCACCCATAAAGTCGAACTCAAAGCAGGCCACAACCATGTTGATGCTCTTGACAGAGCCACCCATGACGATCAGGGCATCGGTCTCGCCGGTGTTCTCCAGCGCTTCTTTCAGGCGCTCGGGGTACTTGCGGCTGTCCTTGAACTTCAAGGGGTCGACAGGAATGACTTCCTGACCGATTTCATAGCGGCCTTCAGCGTCAAGGAAATGGTTCAGGCGCGCACGCGCACCGATGCGGTGATGATGACCGCAGGTGGGGCAGACGTTCTGGTTCTTTTCCAGATCGGTCTTGTACAGAACGGATTCGCAGCTGGGGCATTTGATCCACAGACCTTCGGGAATCTGCTGGTGGCGTTCCGTCGGGTTAGTCTGCTGGATTTTTGCAGGCAGAAGTTTTTCAAGCCAAGACATGGTGTTTCCTTTTCTGGCGCTGCTCTCAGGGCTCTTATGACCGTTGGCAGACGCTGGTGGCACATGGAGCTGGCTTGGGCCAGCTGCATGTGCAAGGGGAGCATTATGCGTCGAGTGCCTTACGCACGCCGCGCAGAAAGTCTATTGCCAGGGGCACGATTTTTTCATGCGGCTGGTTGTCGAGCAGGTCAATGATGCGGCTGCCAATGATGACGGCATCGGCCACCTGGCCTACGGTCTGGGCGGTCTGGGCGTCGCGAATGCCAAAGCCCACGCCCACAGGGATGCTCACATGCTTGCGAATACGGGGCAGCATGGCTTCCACCGCCGCAGTGTCGAGTGCGCCGGAGCCGGTCACGCCCTTGAGCGAGACGTAGTAGACATAGCCGGTCGCCACGCGGGCCACTTGCTGCATGCGTTCATCGGTGCTGGTGGGGGCAAGCAGGAAGATGAGGTCCATGTCGCGGGCTTTGAGCTTGGCGGCAAACTCTTCGCATTCCTCAGGTGGGTAGTCCACGATGAGAATGCCGTCCACGCCAGACTCGCTGGCGTGATTGACGAAGGCGTCTTCACCGTGAATCTGGTCGTAGCGCTCGACCGGGTTGGCATAACCCATGAGCACCACGGGGGTGGTCTGGTCCTTTTTGCGGAACTCGGCCACATAGGCCAGCACCTGGGCCAGGCCCACGCCGTTGGCGATAGCCTTGTCACCCGCACGCTGAATGGTGGGGCCGTCGGCCATGGGGTCGGAGAAGGGCACGCCCAGCTCGATCACGTCAGCGCCAGCTTCCACCATGCCGTGCATGAGGGAAGGGGTGATGGCGGCAAAGGGAAAACCAGCGGTCACATAAGGAATCAGCGCCTTGCGGCCTTCTTCCTTGAGTTTGCTGAAGGTGTCGGAAATTCGGCTCATAACTTGTTGCTCCCACCTGCGGCTGCCTTGGCCGCATCGTGGCCGGGCGCACCCTTGACGGTGAGGCCGCGCATGGATGGACGGTCAAAATATTCGGCACCCGACAGGTCTGCCACGGTGCCAATGTCCTTGTCGCCGCGGCCAGAGAGGCTGATGAGAATGGACTGGTCGGTGCGCATGGTCTTGGCCAGTTTCATAGCGTAGGCCACGGCATGGCTGGATTCCAGAGCGGGGATGATGCCTTCGGCACGGCACAGATAGTGGAAGGCGTCCAGCGCTTCGGTGTCGGTAATGCCCACGTACTGGGCGCGACCGATTTCCTGCAACCAGGCGTGCTCAGGGCCCACGCCGGGGTAGTCCAAACCGGCACTGATGGAGTGGGTTTCCAGAATCTGGCCGTTGTCGTCCTGCATGATGAAGGTGCGGTTGCCGTGCAGCACGCCCGAGCTGCCTTTTTGCAGCGATGCCGAGTGCTTGCCGGTTTCCAGACCTTCGCCAGCGGCTTCTACGCCGATCAGCCGGGTGTTTTCAAACGGGATGTAGGGGTAGAAGATACCCATGGCATTGCTGCCGCCGCCCACGCAGGCCACCACCGCGTCGGGCTGCTGCTCAGGGCCCAGAAACTCGGGCATCTGCGTCAGGCACTCGTCGCCAATGACCTTCTGGAAGTCGCGCACCATCATGGGGTAGGGGTGCGGGCCTGCTACCGTACCGATGATGTAGAAGGTGTTGTCCACATTGGCCACCCAGTCCCGCATGGCTTCGTTGAGCGCGTCTTTCAGCGTCTTGCTGCCGGACTCGACGGGAATCACAGTGGCGCCCAGCAGCTTCATGCGGTAGACGTTGGGGCTTTGGCGCTTTACGTCTTCTGCACCCATGTAAACGATGCATTCCAGACCGTAGCGTGCGCAAATGGTGGCCGTAGCCACGCCATGCTGGCCCGCGCCCGTCTCAGCAATGATGCGCGGCTTGCCCATGCGCTTGGCGAGCATGGCCTGGCCAATCACGTTGTTGATCTTGTGCGCGCCGGTGTGGTTGAGGTCCTCACGCTTCAGATAGATCTGAGCGCCACCCATTTCGCGCGACATGCGGTCTGCGTGATAGACGGGCGAAGGGCGACCCACATAGTGGGCCAGCTCGGACTGGAATTCAGCGATGAATTCAGGGTCGTTTTGGTACTTGGCGTAGGCGTCGCGCAGCTCGACAAGAGCGTGCGTCAGGGTCTCGCTGGCGAAGCTGCCGCCGTAGCGGCCGAAGTGGCCTTGGACGTCGGGGTATTGGTATTCAAACATGTGTCAGTCTGCAAAATTTGTGCATCAGCTGCGCGTACGGCAGCCATGAAGCGGTGAATCTTGTGGGCATCCTTGATGCCTTTGAGGGGCTTGCCATCGGGGCCATCGGCCTCGACGCCCGAGCTCACATCAATGGCAAGCGACAGCCCGCGAGGGCGTACTTGCAAGATGCCATCGGTCACGTTTGCAGGCGTGAGTCCACCAGACAAAACGAGGTGAGAGTCGACGCTTGTTGGCAGAAGTGACCAATTGAATGCTTTTCCGCCGCCGCCATAACCGTCGACATGGGCGTCGAGCAATATGGCCTGGGCTTTTGAATAACGTTGTGCGTATTCTACGAGGTCAAAATGCGCCGCATCATCCCCTAGGGGTATGCGGGCAGCCCGCAGCCAGGGTTGCACGCCCCGGGTGGCGACTTCGCAGTCCTCGGGTGATTCATCACCATGAAATTGCACGCAAGCGTTTGGTATCTCTGCGCAAGCAGCTATGACATTGCTAGCAAGTTCATTCACAAAAAGCAAAACAGGTGTGACAAACGGCGGCAGGCGTCTGGCCAGCTCCGCCGCGCGTTGCAGCGTGACGGCGCGGGGGCTTGGGGCGTAGAGCACAAAGCCGATAGCGTCAGCTCCTGCCGCGACGGCTGCGTCTACATCTTGCTCGCGGGTCAGGCCGCAGATCTTGATCCGGGTTCGGTTCATGGCAACCAGTCAAAGCCCACCGTACGGGTGGGTAGACCCCATTTTTCATCGTAGATGGGGCCGAGGAAGTAGAGACCATCCGGCGAAAACGTGGGTGCAGCAGCATCACGCGCGCGGGCTGCAAGCACGGTTTTCATCCATTCAGGCGGATATTGGCCCTGACCAATGGCAATCAGGCAGCCCATGATGTTGCGCACCATGTGGTGTAAAAAAGCACTGCCATCAAACTCGAAGCGCCAGTAGCAGCACTCCATGGGCTCGGTATCACCAGGGCGCATGGAGCTGGCTGCCGCTTCGCGAGAGCCGCCGCTGGTCATGCGACGGGTGACGCGTATGTCGTACAGGGTCTTGACCGGCGTCTTGGCCTGACAGCCTGAGGCGCGGAAAGACGAGAAGTCATGCTCGCCCACCAGATACTGTGTGGCTTTTTGCATGGCCTCGCCATCGAGTGGATAGAACATCCAGCCCACGCGGCCCGCTTCTACGCTGGGGCGCACGGGCGACTGCATCAGCACATAGGCATAGCGGCGGCCCGTGGCGCAATAGCGTGAGTGAAATTCTTCAGACACGGGCTGCGCCCATTGCACGGCAATGTCAGCGGGCAAAAAGGTATTGGTGCCGCGCACCCAGGAGTAGGGGGCACGGTCCAGCTCAGTATCAAAGTGCACGACTTGCATCAGGCCATGAACACCGGCATCGGTGCGGCCTGCGCAAATTGTGGACACTTTTTCAGCAGCAAAGCGGCCCAAGGCCGCTTCGAGTTTGTCTTGTACGGTGTTGCCGGAGGACTGGCTTTGCCAGCCCTGGTAGGCCTGACCGTTGTAGCTTACGCCAAGAGCTATGCGCATGGCATGGCTCCCGGCGTGGGGGGGGAACGCATCAAATCAATTAACCAATCTGAGAGAGCAGGCTTTGAGCCTTGGCTTTGAGATCGCCATGGGCTTCGGCGATCACTTCCTCTATGAGTGTACGCGCTCCGTCACTGTCGCCGATGGCATTGAACTCTTCGGCCAAAGCGAGCTTGGTTGCCAGCGGGTCTTCGGGTTCAGCAGGCGAAGCGACGGTGCCAAGATCCACTGCATGGTTGGGCGTGCCCAGGTCCAGCGACAAACCACTCAGGTCAAAAGTGGGTTCGGCTTTTTGGTCACTGATGGCGTGGGTGCTGACGGCATCCATCGGCAGTTGCAAGGTCATGGCTTCGGTGCTGTGACTTTCTTCCTCGGACGCAGCGTGGTGAGCGGTCAGTTCAGCGCGGGAAGTGTCTTTGTCTTCCGTGCTTTCAGTAGCGGACTGAAGCGGTAGAGTAAAGCTGTCGAGGTCAAACTCCAGAGCATTTAGCGAGCCTTGTTCGATAGGTGCAGCGACAGGCGACGCTTCAGGAGCAGGGGCTTGCGATGCGGTGGCGGGCAGGCTGAATGAGGCCAAGTCATCCAAATCTAGGCTCAGGCCATTGTCTGCGGCATGTGCAGGGCTTGCTGGCGTTGCAGCAGGCGCCTCCCATTGCGCCAGTGAGGCGAAGTCTTGCTCGCTGGGCTGCTGGGCTGCAGGCGTTGCGGCAACGGGTGCTGCCGCTGGCGACAGGCCGCCGGGCAGATCCAGGTCCATGTCGAAGTCCAAGCCTGCGGGCTGAGTAGGAGGACCTTCGCGGTCAGCCTCCTTGGCAGCAGCCAGTGCCGAGCCAAAGGCGACAGCAGCAGTGCCCGCTGTCAGGGCCGAGGCTGGGTCGGTGGGGCTGAAGGCATTGCTCATGCTCGCAGCTGCATCGGAGTGACGGGTCTGGGGCGAACCACCGGGTTGGTACAGCGCGTTGTCAGGGTCGAGGATTCGGCCCTGATCCGCCAGGCGCTGCCATTCTGGGCCCTTGCCCTGAGTCAGCCCGTAAAGATTGTTTGCGACAGATGCATAGGCCATGCGGTCATGGCGTTTGGCATAGATTTCGGCCAGCTTTTGGTGCAGAACCAGACGGTTGGGGTCGGTACGCAGCGCTTCCTTGAGGATTTCTTCGGCCTGAAGGTCACGGCCATATGCCAGATACACATCAGCCTCGGCCAATGGGTCCACGTCACCGGCATCCAGCTGGCTGGGTGAGTACTGCATGGACTGAGCCGACAGCTGACTGCTGTTGGTCGTGGTGTCCACGCGCTGGCCACCGCTGGCACCAAAGAAGGAGTCTGCGGAAAGCTGGCTGTCACCCAGCGTGCTGTCTGCGCCGGCGGCCGCTGCCTTGCGGCGTTGCATGACTCGGTAGCCACCGTAGCCCAGCAGCAAGGCGAGCAAGGCTGCTCCGGCCAGAGGGATGCTGGGGTCGTCCATCAAACCATCGATAAAACTGGGTTCTTCAGGTGCAGCAATGGGTGCTGCAGCTGGTTTAGGAGGCGCCACCGGTGCTGGTTGTGCCGCTGCTTCTGCGGGCGCAGCCTCTGGGGTTCTCTCTCCACCTTCTGCTGGTGCGTTGGCGGTATCAACGGGCTTGGCTGCTTCAGGCGCTGCAGCTTCGGCGGAGGCCGTAGCTGTAGGAGCGGGTGCAGCAGGTGGCACTGCAGCCGCTGCCGTATTGGTGGTTGCTGTAGTGGCGGAGGGTACGCCCAGGCCAGGGGCTTGTGGCGCTGCTGCAGCCGCTGTGGCTGCCGGGCTGCCTGCAGGCTTGGTGGCGGCTGCAATCTGGCTCAGTTCTGCCATATTGCGTTTGAGCTCATCAGCGCGAGCCGCCTGATCGGCAGTCTGCTTTTGCTGCGCCAGTTGTTCGTCTGCGGCAGTGCTCTTGACTGTGCCCTTGGATAGGGTCAGTTTGTCTGGCGCTGCAGTGCTGGGCTTGGCATCCTCGACATGGGCCTGAACCTGACCGGATGCGCTGCGCGACGCGGCCTCGACCGTGGCCACAGGTGCTACGCCAGCCAGTTGACGGCGAAACTGATTGAAGTCCTGCGACTGGGCTGCCATGATCTGGCGCGCTTCCTTGACGGAAGTGGACTGAGTCGCTGCTTCGTCGGGCAACTGAACCACGGCGCCACTGCGCATGCGGTTGATGTTGCCGTTGATGAACGCTTGTGGGTTGCTGCGCAGCATGGCGACCAGCATTTGATCCAGCGAAACGCCTGCAGGCTTGTATGCGGCAGCAATACGGCCGGCGGTATCGCCGGCCTTGACGCGAACCTCCCCCTTAGTGCTGGAAGGCGTTGCTGCAGCGGTGCCGGTCTTGCGTTGAGGCTTGGCCGATGTGCTGTCTAGATCGCGGTCATTGCGCAGGTCGCGGCCTGCTGCAACCACAGGGGCAGACGCGGGGCGACTTGCTACCGCAGGGCGGGCTGGCATCTCAGCAGGAGCAGCCTGGGCCACTGTTGTCGGCGCAGGTGTCGGGCGACGCGATGTGGGGGGGTCCAGCAGCAAGGTGTAGTTGCGCTGCAGCTTGCCAGAGGCCCAGTTGGCATCAATCACAAGGTCCACAAAGGGATCGTTAACTGGCTGGAAGCTGCTCAGCTGCAGCACAGTCGAGCCATTGGAGCGCTTCTGGACCTTGACGCGAACAGTGTTGGCGGTACCTGAGTACTCCATGCCCTGCGCGCGGAACGCCGCAGGTGATGCCACGGCGGCTTGCAGGCTATCGGCTTCGGCAGCGCTGAGCTGAGGAATCTCGACCTCTGCACGCAAAGGCTCTCCCAGAGCCGACTGGACCGTGATACGACCCAGTGCCAATGCCCATGCATCGGTGGCCGACAGGCTAGACAGAGCGAGGGTGGCTGCGGCGAGCGCAGAGAGTTTCCAGCGTTGCATATGGCATCAAACTTGATTTGTGCAGCCAACAGCCCTTTTTGTTATTAGCCGGGTTTGTGGCTGCGGTGCACATGTAAATTGAAAAATCCAGTAGTCAATGAGCGGCTCATTGACATGGGGACACTGCATGCATTGTCAACGACGCTATTGCATTGCGAGCAAAAGCAGGCTTGACAAGGCGCGCAATTGTTGTCGATTGGCAACGAGATGCAAATTAATCTAGGTTCATTCACAGTCTTTGTTCAGCGAAATAAGCCGAAAAGCCTGAGCTAACCCAAGGCGCGGACATAAAAAAGCGCCAGACATCACCAGGATGACATGGCGCTTTTCACGCGATCAAGCCGCTTAGCGGCTTGATCACGGTTGGGATTAATCAGCCAGCAAGATGCGCAGCATGCGGCGCAGGGGCTCGGCAGCGCCCCACAGCAGCTGGTCACCAATCACGAAAGCCGACAGGTACTCGGGGCCCATGTTCAGCTTGCGCACGCGGCCTACTGCAACTTCCAGACCACCGGTGGTAGCCGCAGGCGTCAACTCCTTGACGGTTTCTGCGCGGTCGTTGGCCACAAACTTCACCCAGGGGTTGCCGCCCTTGATCAGCGCTTCGATCTCTTCAAGAGGCAGATCCTTCTTGAGCTTCAATGTCAAAGCCAGCGAGTGGCAGCGCATGGCGCCAATGCGCACGCACAGGCCATCCACGGGAATGGTGGCTTCGGTGCCCAGAATCTTGTTGACCTCGGCCTGGCCTTTCCACTCTTCCTTGGACTGGCCGTTAGGCAGTTGCACATCGATCCAGGGGATCAGGCCGCCAGCCAGAGGGGCACCAAAGAATTCGGTGGACACTTCTTCACGGATGGTGATGGCCACCTTGCGGTCGATTTCCAGAATGGCGGAAGCAGGCGTTGCCAGCTCTGTGGCCACGGCAGCGTGGACCACACCCATGCCCTTGAGCAGTTCGCGCATGTGGTTGGCACCACCACCCGAGGCGGCCTGGTAGGTCATGGAGGAAACCCACTCCACCAGGCCGGCCTTGAACAGACCGCCCAAACCCATCAGCAAGATGGAGTTGGTGCAGTTGCCGCCAATCCAGTTCTTGCCGCCCGCAGCCAGCTTGGCCTTGATCAGGTCGTCGTTGACGGGGTCCAGCACGATGACGGCGTTGTCTTCCATGCGCAGCGAAGAGGCGGCGTCAATCCAGTGGCCGTTCCAGCCCGCAGCGCGGATCTTGGGGAACACTTCCTTGGTGTAGTCGCCGCCCTGGCAGGTGATGATGACGTCGCACTTTGACAGCTCGGCGATGTCGTTGGCATCCTTGAGCTGGGTGTGGACCGTCGCCATGGCCGGGGCCTTGCCGCCGGCATTGGAGGTGGAGAAGAACACAGGCTCGATCAGCTCGAAGTCGCCTTCGGCTTGCATGCGGTCCATCAGCACGGAGCCGACCATGCCGCGCCAGCCCACCAAACCTACCAGTTGCTTGCTCATTTGAAACGCCCTTTCAGTATTGAAAACAGTAGCTTTTGACTGCTTCGTCCGGCTCGTCTGGCCGGAAGGGGCGCACGACGAACCGGGCTGGGTCAGCCTGTAATCGTCTTAATGGTGATTGCGCACGCGTCCACACCGGCTTGAGCAGCAGGTGTTGTGGTTTCAGTGATGAAAGGGCGTGTGGCAAACATGACAGTCGTGATTCTAGCCAATGAGTGGAAACCTCAGTGTGTCAGAATCAATGAATTATTTGGTCACTTCGTCAAAAAAATGAATAAAATTTTGACGTTTTGTTGGTTGGTGAATGGATTTTCAAGGCGTTATGCGCTGAAGATCGCGCCGGGTCTGCTTTCTGGTCGGTGCAGCCGTGCAGAAAAGTCCGAGTATTGCCGGACTGGCCTGGATGCGGATTTGAGCTACTTGCCTTGAAACCGCCGGATGGATGAACCTCCATCCGGCTTGAATGCGGGTGCCTGAACCAATTCGGCTCAGGCCTTGTGCATCAGGCTTGCAGCGCCTTGACCACGGCGTCGCCCATCTGGCTGGTGGAGACCTTGGTCGTGCCTTCGCTGTAGATATCAGCGGTGCGCAGGCCGTCGGCCAGTACCTTCTGGACGGCGGCTTCGATCTTCAAAGCGGCTTCTTCCATACCCAGGCTAAAGCGCAGCATCATGGCGGCCGACAAGATGGTGGCCAGGGGGTTGGCGATGCCCTTGCCAGCAATGTCGGGGGCCGAGCCGTGGCTGGGCTCGTACAGGCCTTGCTTTTTGTCGTTCAGGCTGGCCGAAGGCAGCATGCCGATGGAGCCGGTCAGCATGGAAGCTTCGTCGGACAGAATGTCGCCGAACATATTGCCGGTCACCACCACGTCAAAGCGCTTGGGTTCTTTGACCAGTTGCATGGCGGCGTTGTCTACGTACATGTGGTCCAGGGCCACATCGGGGTACTGTTTGGCGACTTCGGTGACCACGTCCTTCCACAGCTGGAAGGTTTCCAGGACATTGGATTTGTCCACGCTGGTCACACGCTTGTCGCGCTTCTGGGCGGCCTGGAAGGCGACATGGGCAATACGCTCGATCTCGGGGCGCGAGTAGCGCATGGTGTCAAACGCTTCTTCGCTGCCGGGGAAGTGACCATCGGGAGCCACGCGGCGGCCACGGGGTGCGCCGAAATAGATGTCACCGGTCAGTTCGCGGATGATGAGGATGTCCAGACCTGCCACCAGCTCGGGCTTGAGGCTGGAAGCATGGGTCAGTTCCTTGTAGCAGATGGCGGGGCGGAAGTTGGCGAACAGGCCCAGTGCCTTGCGCAGGCCCAGAATGGCTTGCTCGGGGCGCAGAGGGCGGTCCAGCGTGTCGTACTTCCAGTCGCCCACGGCACCGAACAAAATGGCATCGGCTTCTTGCGCCAGCTTCAGTGTGGCGGGGGGCAGAGGGTGGCCGGCGGCTTCGTAGCCAGCGCCGCCCACAGGAGCGGTTTCCATCTCCAGACCCAGATTCAGGACTTCGAGCACCTTGACGGCTTCTGCAATGATTTCGGGGCCAATGCCATCACCGGGCAAAACTGCAATCTTCATGATGTTCCTTTGATTAATTTGATAGCTAGCAGCGCTTGATATTCATAGATTTCATATTGAATACTGTTTGATATCCAATAAAAACAAGCACTTGTAGCTCACTTCTTGATATTTTTACTTTAGGTCCAAGCGGCTTGCATCCCTCAACTGCGTGAGATGAACAATGCCAGTGTGGGCATTGCCTCAGCCCCGGCGCGACCCAGCTAAGGGCATCGAGCAAGGGCCGCCCCGCAGCACAGATGCCGTCCCCCTCCCGAAGAGAGAGGGGGGAGGCCGCAAAGCGGCTCAGGGGGTTACTTCTGAATCAGCGTATGTGCCAGCCAGGGTTTTTGCGCCAGACGCTCGGCTTCAAAGGCTTTGATCTTGTCGGCATGGCGCATGGTCAGGCCGATATCGTCAAAGCCGTTCAGCAAGCAGTACTTGCGGAAGGCGATGACGTCGAAGGGAATCTCTTCGCCTTGTGGACGAACGATGACCTGACGCTCCAGGTCAATGGTCAGCTCATAGCCGGGGAAGGCCGCCACTTCATTGAACAGCTGCTCAATCACGGCTTCGGGCAGCACGATGGGCAGCAGGCCGTTTTTGAAGCTGTTGTTGAAGAAGATGTCGGCAAAACTGGGGGCGAGAATGGCGCGGAAGCCGTACTGGTCCAGTGCCCATGGCGCGTGCTCGCGGCTGGAGCCGCAGCCGAAGTTCTGGCGAGCGATCAGCACGCTGGCACCCTTGTAGCGCGGCTGGTTCAGCACAAAGTCGGGGTTGGGTTTGCGCGAGGACTCGGGCTGGCCGGGTTGGCCGGGCTGGTCCAGATAGCGCCACTCGTCAAACAGATTGGGGCCGAAGCCGGTTTTCTTGATCGACTTCAGAAACTGTTTGGGAATGATGGCGTCGGTGTCAACGTTCTCGCGGTCCATGGGGGCAACGAGGCCCTTGTGCACGGTGAATTTTTGCATGGCGTGATTCCAGAATCTTGAGGCTTGGCGACTTAAGCGAACTTGCGGATGTCCACGAAGTGGCCGTGAATGGCCGCAGCCGCCGCCATGGCGGGGCTGACCAGGTGGGTGCGGCCACCGGCACCCTGACGGCCTTCAAAGTTGCGGTTGCTGGTCGATGCGCAGCGCTCGCCGGGCTCCAGGCGGTCGGCATTCATGGCCAGGCACATGGAGCAGCCGGGTTCGCGCCATTCAAAGCCTGCGGCCTTGAATATCACATCCAGGCCTTCGCGCTCAGCTTGTTCCTTGACCAGACCCGAGCCGGGGACGACCAGCGCCTGCTTGATGTTCTTGGCGACCTTCTGGCCCAGCTTCTTCACCACGGCAGCGGCTTCGCGCATGTCTTCGATGCGGCTGTTGGTGCAGGAGCCAATGAACACCTTGTCCACGAAAATGTCGTTCAGAGGTTTGCCGGGCTCCAGCGCCATATAGGTCAGCGCGCGCTCAATGGCCCCACGCTTGTTGGCGTCTTTTTCCTTGTCTGGATCGGGCACGGAGGCATCCACGCCCAGCACCATTTCAGGGCTGGTGCCCCAGGTCACCTGCGGCACGATGTCGGCGGCGTTCAGCTCCACTACGGCGTCAAACTTCGCATCAGCGTCGGAGTGCAGTGTCTTCCAGTAGGTGACGGCAGCATCCCACTCGGCGCCCACGGGTGCCAGTGGGCGGCCCTTGACGTACTGGATGGTTTTCTCGTCCACGGCCACCAGGCCTGCGCGTGCGCCGCCTTCGATGGCCATGTTGCACACGGTCATGCGGCCTTCGATGGACAGGTCGCGAATCGCTTCACCCGCAAATTCAATGGTGTAGCCCGTGCCGCCGGCGGTGCCGATCTTGCCGATGATGGCCAGCACGATGTCCTTGGCGGTTACGCCGGGCGCGACCTTGCCGTTGACCTGCACCAGCATGTTCTTGGCTTTCTTGGCCAGCAGAGTCTGGGTGGCCATCACGTGCTCGACTTCAGAGGTGCCGATGCCGTGGGCCAGCGCGCCGAAAGCGCCGTGGGTGGAGGTGTGGCTGTCACCGCAGACCACGGTCATGCCGGGCAGGGTGGCGCCTTGCTCCGGGCCCATCACGTGAACAATGCCCTGACCCCTGTCCATGAAAGGGAAGAAGGCGGCCGAGCCGAACTCGGCAATATTGCTGTTCAGCGTGACGATCTGCTCTTTGCTGATGGGGTCGGCAATGCCGTCATAGCCACGTTCCCAGCCGTCGGTGGGGGTGTTGTGATCGGCTGTCGCCACCACGGAGCTGACGCGCCACAGCTTGCGACCGGCTTCGCGCAGGCCTTCGAAAGCCTGTGGGCTGGTCACTTCGTGCACCAGATGACGGTCGATATAGAGGATGGAGGTGCCGTCTTCTTCGGTGTGAACGACGTGCTCGTCAAAAATCTTGTCGTAGAGGGTGCGTCCCATGGTGCTTTGCTCTCGTGAGTTGAGTTTGTTGGGTGGTTTATTCTGGTCAGGCCGGAAGCGGACTTCAAGACTTGGCACTGGCCGGACAGAGGTGATCGACCAGTAGGCGGGTTGTCACAGGCAGTGCTTCAAAGTCGCGGGCGACGACGCACAGCTCGCGGTGCGCCCATTCGTCGGTCAGCTGTACGGCGCGCAGGTGGCCCACGCCGTGCATCAGCTCAAAGGCGCGGTCAGGTAGCAGGCCAATGCCCAGGCCGTTGTCGATCATGCGGCACATGGCGTCCAGGCTCGTGACCTGAATGCGCTGGTGCAGCGGATGGCCGGCCTGCGCCGCTGCAGCGCGCATGGCCAGGCTGATGGAAGAGCCCGAATGCAGGCTGACGATGTCCCATTCCAGCACTTCGGTGAAAGCCACGCTCTTGCGGTCCGCCAGCGCATGGCGCTCTGGCACGACGACGACCAGGCGGTCTTCTTTATAAGTGCGGTACTGCAGCGGCACATTGCCCTGGGTGATCTGAACGGTGGCGCGGTTGCTTTCGCTGCTTTTGCCAATGCCCAGCGTGCAGATGCCAATGTCGGCCGTGCCCTCGGCCACAGCGCTCAACACATCGGGGCTCAGGTGCTCTTGCAGGTCAATTTTGATCTGGCTGTGCTCGCGGGCAAAAGCGCCCAGGTCCTCGGGCAGAAACTGCACGATGGCCGACATATTGGCATGCATGCGCACATGGCCGCGCACGCCGTCGGCGTACTCGCTCAGCTCGCCCTGCATGCGCTCCAGCCCGTACAGCACGTTGCGGGCATGGTGCAGCAGGCTTTCACCGGCAGGGGTCAGCGTCACGCCGCGGCTGTGGCGGTAGAGCAGGGCGGTGTCTACCGTGGCCTCCAGGTCGGACAGGCGCTTGCTGACGGCGGAGGCGGCAATGAATTCGCGCTCTGCAGCGCGGCCAATGCTTCCCAGTTCGCATACAGCGACGAACAGTTGAAGCGAGGTGAGATCGATACGGCGCGCAAAACTGCGCTCTGAATTCTTCATGTGGGCTAACTTTAGTCTTCTCGTTTCGAGAAGTTTTCAGCATTTTTACCGATAAATTTCGCTTTATCCATCTTTAGCCGAGATGTCTTGTTTCGCGATGGGTAAATTATGGCGATGCCTCAATTGCTGGTTTGCGATGGCTTGATGGAGGCGGATGCAGCAGGCGTCAACGTTTGCTTGAAACGACTTTGATTTTGATAGCTGCTAACGCTTTATCGATAAAGGCTAGAAGCTGTTTTCCGTACAAAGGCAGTGACGAACGTCAAGCTGCGTGATGTTTCCTCGGGCACCGCGGCGAATCGTCAGCAAACCTGTTCAAGGCCTGGCTATTTGCTGCAAAAATGAGAGCCATGAGAGCTCCAAACAATCCGCTGCCCGAGGGTGAGCATCCCGAATTTTCTGCCGCTGCTTTAAGCCCTTCGTTATGCACTTCTGTGTCCCGCAAAGCTGCCGGCTGGAGTCAGGCCTGCCTGCTGGCCGTCGCTCTGGCTTTGGCGGGGGGCGCTGCTGTGCCGGCCATGGCCAAGGGGAAGACGCAAAGCAAAGCAAGCAGCAAATCCAGTGCACCAGCGCCTGCCAAGGGCGGCAAGAGTGCCTCCGCAGCCAAGCCAGGTAAAAACGTGGCTGGCAAGTCTGCAGCCCATTCGACCGGCAAGGCTGGCAGCAAAAAATCATGCAAGGCTGGCCGGACTGCCGCAGTGGGTGCTGTTGCCGCTGGCGCAGCAGCAGCTGCACCCATGGGCCTTGAGCATTGGGCGCCGACTCCGGGTTCTACCAATCGGGGTGAAAACGCCAGAGAGCTTGCTACCCTGCGTGCCGAAGCCGAGTCAGGCGATGCCAAGGCACAGTACGAACTGGGTTCGCGCTATCGTTTTGCCAAGGATGTGAAGCAGGATTTGCCGCTGGCCGTGCAGTGGTATCGCAAGTCGGCGGATCAGGGCTACGCTCCTGCCCAGTCCGATCTGGGCGTGCTGTATGCCAATGGGCGAGGTGTGACGCAGGACGAAGCGCAGGCCGTGTACTGGTACCGCAAGGCTTCCGATTTGGGTGATGGCATTGCCCAGAATAACCTGGGCCTGATGTATGCCGAAGGCCGCGGCGTGACCAAGGATGAGGCGCAGGCCCTGCGATGGTTTGAGCGCTCGGCGCAAAGCGGTGACGCTGCCGGTCAATACAGCCTGGGTGTGATGCTGGCCAGCGGCCGGGGCACCAAGGAAGATGGCGTGGCTGCGCTGCGCTGGTTTGAGCAGGCGGCAGGCAAAGGCCATGCGGATGCACAGTACAACGCCGGCATGATTTATGCAGTGGGCGCACTGGTGTCGCAAGATCTGCCGCGTGCTGCGCAGTGGCTGGAGAAATCAGCTGCGCAAGGCAATGCTGCAGCGCAGTCGTCGCTGGGGTTTTTGTATGCCAACGGGCAGGGGGTGAGCAAGGATGCATCGACGGCCGCGCGCTGGTTCGAGCAGGCAGCCAAGCAGGGCTACACGCTGGCGCAGACGAATCTGGCTGCCATGTACATCAGTGGGCAGGGTGTTCGCAAAGACGTGAGCAAGGCCTATTACTGGCTGTTGCTGGCGCAGGCCAAAGATGCGTCTGTGCAAAGCCGGGTGGAAACGCTGGAGCAGGAGCTGACCCCGGCAGACAAGGTGCGGGTGCAGCGCGAGGTGCGTAACTGGAAGCCACAGAGCTAAGACGCTTTCAGGCGGCGCAGCTTTCAAGCGCCATGAAAAAAGCCCACCGGCGGAGGCTGGTGGGCTTTTTTGTGGCTTCAGTGCTTAGCTGAAGAAGCTTTTCAGGCGATCTGTCCAGCTTTCACCGCTGGGCGAGTGCTTGGCGCCGCCCTTTTTCAAAGATTCGTCCAGTTCCTTGAGCAGCTTGCGCTGGTGCTCGGTGAGCTTGACGGGTGTTTCCACCACGATGTGGCAGTAGAGGTCGCCGGGGTAGCTGGAGCGAATACCCTTGATGCCCTTGCCGCGCAGACGGAACTGCTTGCCGGCCTGAGTGCCTTCAGGAATGTCTATCGCTGCCTTGCCTTGCAGCGTAGGCACTTCAATCTCGCCGCCCAGTGCCGCGGTGATGAAGCTCACGGGCACATTGCAGTGCAGGTCATCGCCGTCGCGCTCGAAGATGTCGTGATCTTTGACGCGGATCTCGATATACAGGTCACCTGCCGGGCCGCCATTCGTGCCGGGTTCGCCGTTGCCTGCGGAGCGAATGCGCATGCCGTCGTCGATACCAGCGGGGATCTTGACTTCCAGCGTCTTCTGGCGCTTGACCTTGCCTTGGCCGCCGCAGGATGTGCAGGGCTCGGGAATGATCTTGCCCGTGCCGCGGCAGTGCGGGCAGGATTGCTGCACGCTGAAGAAGCCCTGGCGCATTTGAACCGTGCCCATGCCGTTACAGGTGGTGCAGGTCTTGGTGCTGGTGCCGGGCTTGGCGCCATTGCCGTGGCAGGTGTCGCAGCTGTCCCAGCTGGGGATGCGGATCTGGGCATCCTTGCCCTTGGCTGCTTCTTCCAGGGTGACTTCCATGGAATAGCTGAGGTCATTGCCGCGATAGACCTGACGGCCACCGCGACCACCACGGCCACCGCCGCCGTTGAACATGTCGCCGAAGATATCGCCAAAGGCTTCGGCAAAGCCGCCGCCAAAGCCTTCACCGCCGCCCATGCCGCGGTTGGGGTCCACGCCGGCGTGACCGTACTGGTCATAGGCGGCGCGCTTCTGGCTGTCGGAAAGCATCTCGTAGGCCTCTTTGACCTCCTTGAACTTTTCTTCAGCTTCCTTGGCCTTTTCACCTTGATTGCGGTCAGGGTGGAACTTCATCGCCAGCTTGCGATAGGATTTTTTGATTTCATCGTCCGTGGCGCTTTTGACAACGCACAGAACTTCGTAGTAGTCACGTTTGGACATGTGGGATTCCGGTCGGATAGAGCAAGAACGCCGCGCTAACTCTTTTCAGAGCCAGCGCGGCGGCAAGCGGTCAATGGTCTAAGGCCAGGACCTGCTTGCGCTTAGTCCTTCTTGACTTCCTTGACTTCGGCGTCGACGACATTGTCGTCAGCGGCTGCTGCCGAGGCGCTTGCGCTGGCCGATGCACCCGCTGCTTCAGTGCCAGCAGCGGCCTGAGCTTCAGCGTACATCTTCTCGCCCAGCTTCTGAGCGGCAGCCATGAGTGCCGTAGTCTTGGCTTCGATGGCGTCCTTGTCTTCGCCCTTCAGCGCTTCTTCCAGATCCTTGGAAGCGGCGTCGATGGCAGACTTTTCAGCGTCATCGAGCTTGTCGCCATGCTCGGTCAGGCTCTTCTTGACGCTGTGAACAGCGGCTTCGCCCTGGTTCTTGGCGGTCACCAGTTCCAGCTTTTTCTTGTCGTCGGCGGCGTTCAGTTCCGCATCCTTGACCATGTTCTGGATTTCTTCTTCCGACAGGCCCGAGTTCGCCTTGATGGTGATCTTGTTTTCCTTGCCGGAAGCCTTGTCCTTGGCCGACACGTTCAGGATACCGTTGGCGTCGATGTCGAAGGTCACTTCAATCTGGGGCGTGCCACGCGATGCTGGTGGGATGCCTTCCAGGTTGAATTCACCCAGCATCTTGTTGGCGCTGGCAATCTCACGCTCGCCCTGGAACACCTTGATGGTCACGGCAGGCTGGTTGTCCTCGGCCGTCGAGAAGGTCTGTGCGAACTTCGTCGGGATAGTCGTGTTCTTGGTGATCATCTTGGTCATGACACCGCCCAGGGTTTCGATACCCAGAGACAGAGGCGTCACGTCCAGCAGCAGCACGTCGGAACGCTCGCCACCCAGCACCTGGCCTTGTACGGCAGCGCCCACGGCCACGGCTTCGTCAGGGTTCACGTCCTTGCGGGGTTCCTTGCCGAAGAATTCCTTGACCTTTTCCTGCACCTTGGGCATGCGGCTCATACCGCCGACCAGGATGATGTCGTCGATGTCGGACACGGAGATGCCTGCATCCTTGATAGCTGTGCGGCAAGGAGCGATGGTGCGCTCGATCAGGTCGTCCACCAGCGATTCCAGCTTGGCGCGGGTCAGCTTGATGTTCAGGTGCTTGGGGCCTGTGGCATCAGCCGTGATGTAGGGCAGGTTGATGTCAGTCTGTGCGGAGTTCGACAGCTCGATCTTGGCCTTTTCAGCCGCTTCCTTCAGGCGTTGCAGAGCCAGTACGTCCTTGGACAGATCAACGGCTTGGTCCTTTTTGAACTCGTCGATGATGTAGCCAATGATGCGCTGGTCAAAGTCTTCGCCGCCCAGGAAGGTGTCGCCGTTGGTCGACAGCACTTCGAACTGCTTTTCACCGTCCACATCAGCGATTTCGATGATGGACACGTCGAACGTACCGCCACCCAGGTCATACACGGCAACCTTGCGGTCAGCCTTGTCATGCTTGTCCAGGCCAAAGGCCAGAGCTGCAGCCGTTGGTTCGTTGATGATGCGCTTGACTTCCAGACCAGCGATGCGGCCAGCATCCTTGGTGGCTTGGCGCTGTGCGTCATTGAAGTACGCAGGAACGGTAATCACGGCCTCCGTCACGGGCTCGCCCAGGAAGTCCTCGGCGGTCTTCTTCATTTTGCGCAGCACTTCGGCGCTGATTTGAGGAGGAGCCAGCTTCTGGTCGCGTACTTGCACCCATGCGTCGCCGTTGTCAGCCTTGATGATCTGGAAGGGCATCAGGCCGATGTCCTTTTGCACTTCGGCTTCGTCAAACTTGCGACCGATCAGGCGCTTGGCAGCGTAGATGGTGTTCTTGGGGTTGGTGACGGCCTGGCGCTTGGCGGAGGCACCCACCAGAATTTCGCCGTCTTCTTGGTAAGCAACGATGGAAGGCGTGGTACGTGCACCTTCGCTGTTCTCGATCACGCGGGTGTTGTTCCCGTCGAGGATCGCGACGCAGCTGTTGGTGGTGCCCAAGTCAATACCGATGATTTTTCCCATGTTTCTCTCCGTAATTTGTTAAATGTTTGCTTGATTTATCACTTGTGGGCGCTGCGGCTGGCTTCAAGAGTCCGGTGCCACAAAATTTCGCCGTGACAGTGTCAGGTGTCGAATCAGCCTTGGGCCACAGTCACCAGAGCGGGGCGCAGCACGCGGTCGGCAATCACATAGCCTTTTTGCAGCACGCTCACCACCGTGTTCGATGGCTGGTCTGCAGGAACCATGCTGATAGCCTGGTGATGGTGAGGGTCAAACTTCTCGCCTGCAGCGGGGTTGATGGCCATAACCTTGTTGCGCTCAAGGGCTGACGTCAGCTGGCGCAGTGTGGCGTCAGAGCCTTCGCGCAGTTGCTCGGGTGTGGCGTTCTGGATGGCCAGAGCGGCATCCAGGCTGTCGATCACGGGCAACATGCTCTCGGCAAAGCTTTCGATGCCGAATTTGCGGGCCTTGGAGACTTCTTCTTCAGCGCGGCGGCGCACATTCTCGGCTTCTGCCTTGGCGCGCAGATACTGATCTGCCAGATCGCTGCTCTTGGCCTTGAGTTCTTCCAGCTCAGCCTTCAGGCGACCCAGCTCGTCCGATGCATTGGCGGCCATGGCTGCTTCCAGCTCTTCGGGGCTGGCGTCATTGAATGGATTAGGGTTGTTGTTCTCGGTCATAGGTGTGAAGGTTTCTCAAAACTTAAGACAATCTGCAGGCTAGATGCGCGCGTGCCGATCTATTTCAAGACCTGCTCTGCCAAAGTTGGTTAGCAAGCGCCATGGCTGCAGCGCGTCAGCAATGTCGGATGGGGCTTCAGAGACTAAGTGATTGTGTTGGCAAGGCTTTTGTCTGCATAGCCCCAAGCGATCTGAAGGTTTATGCGTCCCAGAGTGTACATATACTCAGGCGCTAGGCTAGAATCTAACGTTTTGCCTTGCCGCACCACTACAGACGCAGTGGGCGGCGTTTACCCAAAAGGAGTGGTTATGCGTCACTACGAAATCATTTTGTTGATCCACCCGGATCAAAGCGAACAAGTTCCTGCAATGCTGGAGCGCTACAAGGGCATGATTACCGCTGGTGGCGGTAAGGTGCACCGCGAAGAAGACTGGGGCCGTCGTCAACTGGCTTACATGATCAACAAGCTCGCTAAGGCCCACTACCTGTGCCTGAACATCGAAGCTGATCAAGCCGTGATGGCTGAACTGGAGCACGCCTTCAAGTTCAATGATGCTGTGCTGCGCCACCTGACTGTGCAAAAGAAGAAGGCTGACACAGCCGCTTCCGCCATGATGAAGAGCGTTGAGCGCGAAGAAGCTCGCAAGGCCAACCAGGCTGAGCACGCTTAATAGCATCAGACACTGAAGGAGTGGAAAACCGCGTTGTGTTGACGGGCAACCTCGCAGAGCAAGCTGCTTTGCGCTACACGCCCGCCGGATTGCCTGCACTGGACTTGCGAATTGAACACAGTTCGCAGCAGCAAGAGCTAGGCAACGCGCGCAGCGTCACTGCATCTGTTAAAGCTGTTGCCTTTGGCGCCCTGGCTGAAAAGCTGGCCCGCCAAGCTCCCGGTAGTCAATGGACCTTTCAAGGTTTTCTGGCAACGCCGCGCAACAGCAAGATGCTGGTTTTTCACATTCAGGATATCCAACAAAACTAATTTTCAAGAGGTCCAGAAATGGCCACGTTCAAGAAATTCAACAAGGACAAGCGTCCTAAGCGCAACACCCAGTCGTTGCTGTTCAAGCGCAAGCGCTTCTGCCGCTTCACCGTCGCCAACGTCGAAGAAATCGACTACAAGGATGTGGACACCCTGCGTGACTTCATCGCTGAAAACGGCAAAATTGTTCCCGCACGCCTGACCGGTACGCGCGCAATTTACCAGCGTCAGCTGAACACAGCCATCAAGCGTGCTCGCTTCCTGGCTATGTTGCCTTACTCTGACCAGCACAAGATCTAAGGAGCACGACAATGCAAATTATTCTGCTCGAAAAGATTGTGAATCTGGGCAACCTGGGCGATATCGTCAAGGTTAAGGATGGCTACGCTCGCAACTTCCTGATCCCTACGGGCGCTGCCCGTCGTGCGACAGCTGCTGCCAAGGCCGAATTCGAAGCCAAGCGCGCTGAGCTGGAAAAGGCTGCTGCTGCAAAGCTGGCGGCTGCTCAAGAACTGAGCGAAAAGCTGAACGGCTCCACCGTGAAGATCACTCAGAAGGCCGGTGTTGACGGTCGTCTGTTCGGCTCTATCACTAACGCCGACATCGCTGAAGAACTGACCAAGGCTGGTTTTGCAGTGAACAAGTCGCAAGTGCGCATGCCTAACGGCCCCATCAAGACCGTTGGCGACGCCACTGTTGTGGTGGCTCTGCACACCGACGTGTCTGCAGAAGTGTCTGTCTCCGTGTACGGCGACCACTCCTAATCCAGACTCCGGTCTGAATTGGCAAGAAACCGCCTTCGGGCGGTTTTTTGTTTTTTGGCGATCCTGGATGGAACAGTGTTTTTATAGCCATCCACGCTGATGCTTTTGCTGCCTCCGGCTACGATGGAGGGCTTGACCCAAGGAGTCTCATGTCGTCTGTAATGCCCCCGCTTGATCTGCACGATGATGCATTCGCGCCTGTCCCGCCTGCTGATCAGCAAGTGGCGCAGCTGCGCGTGCCGCCGCACTCCATGGAGTCGGAATCGTCGGTGCTTGGCGGTTTGCTGCTGGACAACAATGCCTGGGAGCGCGTGGGGGATTTGCTCAGTGAGAGCGATTTCTATCGACACGAGCACAAGCTGATTTATGACGCGATTGGCAAGCTGGTCAATGCCAGCAAGCCGGCTGACGTGATTACGGTTTATGAGCAGCTGCAAAGCATAGGCAAGGCCGAAGAAATCGGCGGCTTGATGTATCTGAACCAGCTGGCGCAATATGTACCCAGTGCCAGCAATATTCGTCGCTATGCGGAAATCGTGCGTGACCGGGCCATTTTGCGCAAGCTGGTCACGGCCAGCGATGAGATTGCGACCAACGCCTTCAACCCGCTGGGCAAGACGGTGGAGCGCGTGCTCGACGAGGCCGAGCAGAAGATCATGGCCATCGGTGAAGAGGGTGCTCGCAACAAGCAGGGCTTCCAGTCACTCGATACGCTGGTGGTTGATCTGCTGGACCGTGTTCAGGAGATGGCCGACAACCCCATGGACGTGACCGGGGTGCCTACCGGTTTTGTCGATCTGGACCGCATGACCAGTGGCCTGCAGGCGGGTGACATGGTGGTGCTGGCGGCACGTCCTTCCATGGGCAAGACCTCGTTTGCCGTGAATATTGCCGAGCATGTGGCGCTCAATGAAGGTCTGCCAGTCGCCATTTTCTCCATGGAAATGGGGGCCGCCCAACTGGCGGTTCGTATCGTTGGTTCTATTGCCAGGGTCAATCAGGGTAATCTGCGTACCGGCAAGCTCAGCGACGACGAATGGCCGCGCCTGACGGAGGCGATCGAGAAGCTGCGCACCGTGTCCCTGCACATTGATGAAACACCGGGTCTGACGCCTTCTGAGCTGCGTGCCAACGCCCGCCGTCTGGCGCGCCAATGCGGCAAGCTGGGCTTGATTGTGGTTGACTACTTGCAGTTGATGACAGGCTCTGGGGGGAGTGGCGGTGATAACCGTGCGACCGAGCTGGGTGAAATTTCGCGTGGCTTGAAGATGCTGGCCAAGGAGCTTCAATGCCCGGTGATTGCGCTGTCTCAGCTCAACCGATCGGTGGAGCAACGCACCGACAAGCGCCCCATGATGTCCGACCTGCGCGAATCCGGCGCTATCGAGCAGGATGCCGACATCATCATGTTCATCTACCGCGACGATTACTACAACAAAGAAAGCAAAGAGCCCAATGTGGCCGAGATCATCATCGGCAAGCAGCGTAATGGACCGACCGGGACGGTGAAAGTCTTCTTCCAGAAGAACCAGACCCGCTTTGAGAATCTGGCCATGGGCTACGGTGGCGGTGATGAGTATTAAAAGCAGCTCACGCAGCTCAGAAAACCGCAAATTTGCGTTTGGGACGAGGCGCGAAGCCGCAGGCAGTGCTGCAGTACGAGAAGGCGAAGTAACGACGTCTCAAGGGTTGTCTTAACGGCTCTAAGAAGGATAGCTGCTAGCGCTCGATCAATAAGGATCTCAGGCTTTTATCGATCTGATATCTATGAATATCACGCGCTAGAAGCTATGGAGTTTCTAGCGCTCAATAGAAAAGCCCGCAAGCGTGATGCTTGCGGGCTTTGTTTTTGGGGTTGCGATCTCAGCGGCTGAACAGGTAAATCCCCAGTCCAATCACGCACAGACCCAGCACACCACAGGCCCATGCCAGGCGCTGAGCGCCCGTGCGCAGGGCGCCTACAGTGGTGACGATCTGTGCATTTTGCTGGGCCAGCTTTTCGATGATCTCCAGCGACTGGCGCTGGGATTGCTCCAGTTGGGTAATGCGCAGCTCCTGCTGCTGAATCAGCAACAAGGCTTGCTCGCCCGTCGAGGTGGGTGGTGACAGGTGCTGCGCCTCTTGTTGTGCGCTGGCACTGTGCTCATAGGCTTCGGCTTGCGCCTCTTTTTTCTTGAGCAGGGATTGCGCCGCCTTCACGACCTGAGGCGTGGCCTTGATGACCTCGCCCCAGGGCACGAGCTTGAGCGCAGAAATCCAGCTCACCACTTACAGAACCTCGCTGGCAAAGTCCGCCAGACGCGAACGCTCGCCGCGTGCCAGTGTGATGTGACCGCTGTGGGGCCAGCCCTTGAAGCGATCCACCACGTAGGTCAGGCCTGAGCTGCCTTCTGTCAGGTACGGTGTGTCGATCTGGGCCAGATTGCCCATGCAGATGATCTTGGTGCCGGGGCCGGCGCGCGTGATCAAGGTTTTCATCTGCTTGGGAGTCAGGTTCTGCGCCTCGTCGATGATGACGTACTTGTTCAGGAAGGTGCGGCCGCGCATGAAGTTCATGCTCTTGATCTTGATGCGGCTGCGGATCAGCTCATTGGTCGCGGCGCGGCCCCATTCGCCTGCATTGCCACCATCGCCCTTGGCCAGAAACTCCAGGTTGTCGTCCAGGGCCCCCATCCATGGGCCCATCTTCTCTTCCTCTGTGCCGGGCAGGAAGCCGATATCCTCGCCCACGCTCACGGTGGCGCGGGTCATGATGATTTCGGTGTAGCGGCGCTCGTCCAGCACTTGTGCCAGACCGGCGGCCAGTGCCAGCAAGGTCTTGCCGGTGCCTGCGGTGCCCGTGAGGGTGACAAAGTCCACCTCGGGGTTGACCAGCAGGTTCATGGCAAAGTTCTGCTCGCGGTTGCGCGTGGAGACGCCCCAGACCGCATTCTTGGGGTTGCCAAAGTCGCGCAGCGTCTTCATGACGGCCGTTTTGTCGCGGATTTCGGTCACGCGCATGTACAGGCTGGGCTCGCCTGGTGCTTCGTAATAGACAAACTGATTGATCATCAGCGAGTCCACAATGGCACCGCTGACGCGGTAGTAGGTAATAGCGCCTTCCTGCCAGCTTTCCACGTTCTTACCGGCCTTGGTCCAGAAGTCGTGGGGCAGGGCCAGAGCGCCGGAGTACAGCAGGTCGCCGTCTTCCAGTACCTTGTCGTTCTGGTAATCCTCGGCAGCCAGACCCAGTGCGCGTGCCTTGACGCGCATATTGATGTCTTTGGATACCAACACCACTTCGCGGTCCTTGTGCTGCTCGCGCAGCGCAGCGACCACGCCCAGAATCTGGTTGTCGGCCTTGCTCTGGGGCAGGCTGTCAGGCAGGGTGGTATCCAGAGGATTGGTCTGGAAGTAGAGCGTGCCCGTGGCAGTGCGCTGGCCTGTAGCGTTCAGCGGCAGGCCTTTTTCCAAGCCATCATCGGGCTGAGAGGCAACCAGAGAATCCAGCGTGCGGCTGACCTGTCGGCCATTGCGCGCCACCTCGGTCATGCCCTTTTTGTGGTTGTCCAGCTCTTCCAGTACCACCATGGGCAGGAAGATGTCGTGTTCTTCAAAACGGAACAGGCTGCTCGGGTCGTGCAGCAGAACGTTGGTGTCCAGCACAAACAGCGTGGTCGGACCGGTGCGCTTATTGCGGGCACGGCGTACGGATTTCGGTGCGGGCTTGGCGGCTGTTGTGGTTGCGGCGGGTGCAGGTGTTGCTTTGACCTGAACTGCAGCAGTAGAAGCGCTCGCGGCTGTGACCTTGCTGGTGTTGCGGCGGGGCTTGCTGGCCGAAGGTGCAGCGTTGGCGACGGTGGTCGCCCCGCTGGAGGGGTTCAGATCTTCGTCAAGTGCTGCAGTCTGCTTGGCAGTTTTGCGGTTGGACAAAAAGGCTTCTGCGGGGAGCTTTGCGGCGCGGTGGCCGGGGGCGGGGGGCAGGGGCATAGTGGACGAACCGTTCCTCAACAAGATTCAAAAAGCACAAAGCCGCCTGGAAACCGAGGCGGCTTTGGTGGGGTGAACAGGTAATACTGTGTAGCGCTGAGGCATTGGCCCATTATGCATAGGCTATGCGGGGCTGGAAGCAGTATTTCCTGTTTTGCCTTGTTTAAAGACTTTGAAATGCTTTGCGTGTAGACGCGCGCAGGGTTCAGGTCTTTGGTGAAGATAGTGCCTTAAGAAGGCGCAGGTGGCTCAGGCCACTTTTTTATCTTGAGTCTTCAGGCTCTTGACGGCCTTGAGCACTTCGTCCACGTGACCAGGAACCTTGAGGCCGCGCCATTCTTGAGCCAGCAGGCCATCGGCACCAATCAGGAAGGTCGAGCGCTCAATGCCTTTGACCTTCTTGCCGTACATGATCTTGTTTTTGACCACGCCGAACATGTGACACATCTTTTCTTCGGTATCAGCGATCAGCTCGAACGGCAGTTCCAGCTTTTCCTTGAAGTCGTTGTGCGAGTTCATGTTGTCGCGCGAAACGCCAAACACAGTCGCTCCCGCCTTGACAAAATCCTTGTACTTGTCGCGGAACTGCATCGCTTCCGTGGTACAACCGGGCGTGTTGTCCTTGGGGTAGAAGTACAGAATCAGAACCTGGCCATTGTGCGAGGTGTTGGACACCTTGATGCCGCCGGTGGCGTTGGCTTCAAATTCTGGAAGGGGTTTGTTGACAACGATCGCCATGCGCTTATATCTCTCGGGTGTGTTCGTTGAAATGCCGAGGGTGTTCGTCGATATTGTTATTTTTGTTGCGAATTACCCCCAGCCGCAACCTGCGATTTTACCCTGAAATACGTATTTTTCTCAATGCTGGCTTACAAGGCTATGCCAGCAGCAGGGCCGCGACCACATTGCGCCCTTCGCTGGCCAGCACGTTATAGGTGCGGCAGGCTGATGCGGTGTCCATGGTTTCCAGTCCTATGCGCTTAGTCATCAAGGGTTTGAGCCAGGCCACGGGCGGAAAGCGGTTCTTGCTGCCGCTGCCAAAAAGAATCACTTCCGCGTCCAGCAGAGCCAGCTCTTCGAAATGCGCTGCCGTCAGGTCTTCAAAGCGCATGCAGCTCCAGCTGGTAAGCAGACCGCGCGCGCCGACCAGCAGGCTGGTCTCGTGGTTTTGCCTGTCAACAGCGATCCAGCCCGGGCCGTAGCCGGTGATGGTTTGTGCATCGGATTTGTCTGCCTGGAATTTCATGGTCGATAGTGTGCGCAATCAGAGCGATGGACGGGGGCGATGGCTGCTGTCTCCATACAGCTCGGGTGGGACATTGCTGCAGTGCGGAACTGTGTTTAAATTATAGGTTTCATCATGGTGGTTTATGCCACCATGGGTGCCTGAAATCCTTTTGCATTGAATCGCATGAAAACCGTTCAAAAATCCGCCAAATTAGCAAACGTCTGTTACGACATCCGCGGGCCGATCATGGACGCGGCGAAGAAGATGGAGGACGACGGCCAGAAGATCATCAAGCTCAACATCGGCAATTTGGCCGTGTTTGGCTTTGACGCCCCCGAGGAAGTGCAGCAGGACATGATCCGCAACCTGCCCAACTCGGCGGGCTACTCTGACAGCAAAGGCATTTTTGCCGCCCGCAAGGCCGTGATGCATGAGACGCAGCATCAGGGCATCAAGGGTGTGACGCTAGACGATATTTATCTGGGCAATGGCGCCTCCGAGCTGATCAGCCTGGCAACCAACGCGCTGCTGGACAACGGCGACGAGATGCTGCTGCCCGCGCCTGACTATCCGCTTTGGACCGCTGCGACCAGCCTGTCGGGCGGTACGCCCGTGCACTATATGTGCGACGAGGAAAACGGCTGGATGCCCAATATGGCTGACATCCGCGCCAAGATCACGCCGCGCACCAAGGGCATTGTCGTTATCAACCCCAACAATCCCACGGGCGCGCTGTATTCCAAGGAACTGCTGCTCGAAATCGTGGAGCTGGCTCGTGAGCATGGTCTGGTCATCTTTGCCGATGAGGTCTATGACAAGGTGCTGTATGACGATGTCAAGCACACGCCGCTGGCCAGCCTGTCCATCGATGTGCTGACGCTGACCTTCAACTCCCTGTCCAAGGCTTACCGCTCCTGCGGTTACCGCGCGGGCTGGATGGTGATCTCGGGCGACAAAAAGCCCGCCAAGGATTACATCGAGGGCCTGAACATGCTCTCGAACATGCGCCTGTGCGCCAACGTGCCCGGTCAGTGGGCCGTACAGACGGCACTGGGGGGCCACCAGAGCATTGACTCGCTGGTGCAGGAAGGCGGGCGCCTGCGTGTGCAGCGCGATCTGGCCTGGGAGCTGATCAACGCCATTCCCGGTGTGTCCTGCGTGAAGCCGCAAGGCGCGCTGTACATGTTCCCGCGCCTTGACCCGGCGGTGTATCCCATCAAGGACGACCAGGAGTTCTTTCTGGAAGTGCTGCAGGAAACCAAGGTCATGCTGGTGCAGGGCACAGGTTTTAACTGGCCCAACCCTGACCACTTCCGCATCGTCTTTCTGCCGCACGAGGCAGACTTGCGCGAAGCCATCAACCGTCTGGCGCTCTTCCTTGATAAGTACCGCAAACGCCATGGCACAGACAAGCCCAAGGCTGTGACAGCTGACAAGACGGTGAAATCCGTCAAGGCTGACAAGGCCGCGTAACCCTTTCTTTTTGATAGCTGGCAGCGCTTGCTATTCAAGCGCTTCGGCGCTTTTTTGACCTTAGAACTTATGAAACCCATCCAAGTAGGCCTGTTGGGCATTGGCACCGTCGGTAGCGGTACTTTCAATGTGCTGGAACGCAATCAAGACGAGATTCGCCGTCGTGCGGGTCGTGGCATTGAAATTACGATGGTGGCCGACTTGGATACCGAACGCGCCAAGAGCGTGGTGGGTGACAAGGTCAAGGTCGTAGCCGATGCCCGCGAAGTCATTGCCAATCCCGAAATTGACGTCGTCGTCGAGCTGATTGGTGGCTACGGCATTGCCAAGGCTCTGGTGCTGGAAGCGATTGCCGCTGGCAAGCATGTGGTGACCGCCAACAAGGCACTGCTGGCCGTGCACGGTACCGAAATCTTCAAGGCGGCGGCCGACAAGGGCGTGATCGTGGCCTATGAAGCCGCTGTGGCCGGTGGCATTCCCATCATCAAGGCACTGCGCGAAGGCCTGACGGCCAACTCCATCCAGTGGGTGGCCGGCATCATCAATGGCACGACCAACTTTATCCTGTCCGAGATGCGCGACAAGGGTCTGGACTTTGACGTGGTGCTGAAGGAAGCCCAACGTCTGGGCTATGCCGAAGCCGACCCTACCTTCGATATCGAGGGCGTGGACGCTGCCCACAAGGCCACGCTGATGAGCGCGATCGCTTTCGGCATTCCCGTGCAGTTTGACAAGGCCTATGTGGAAGGTATTACCAAGCTGGCCGGTGCCGACATCAAGTACGCCGAACAACTGGGCTATCGCATCAAGCTGCTGGGCATCACCAAGCGCACCGACAAGGGTATCGAGCTGCGCGTTCATCCCTCGCTGGTGCCTGCCAAGCGCCTGATCGCCAATGTGGAAGGTGCCATGAACGCCGTGGTGGTGAACGGCGACGCCGTGGGCACCACGCTGTACTACGGCAAGGGCGCAGGTTCCGAGCCTACCGCGTCGGCCGTGATTGCCGATCTGGTAGACATTGCCCGCCTGCAAGGCGCTGATGCCGCCCACAGCGTGCCTGCGCTGGCATTTCAGTCGCACACGCTTGCCGCTGCGGGCAAGGAGCTGCCTGTGCTGCCCATGAGTGAAGTGGTGACCAGCTATTACCTGCGCATTCGCGTGTCCGATGAAGCTGGCGTACTGGCCAAGATCACTGGCATCCTGGCCAATGCCGGCATCAGCATCGATGCTGTGCTGCAGCGCGAAGCCGATGAAGTGGGCGGCGAAGGCTCGACCCAGACCGATCTGATCATCCTGACGCACGACACCCGTGAAGGCGACATGAACAAGGCGCTGGATGAAATTCAGGGTCTGCACACGGTGCTGGCGCCTCTCACCCGTATCCGCAAAGAAGAGCTGAACTGATTGGGGTTCGCTCCCTGAGCGGCTTTGCCGCTTCCCCTCTCTGCTTTGCGGAAGGGGACGACACCATCGCTGCGGGGAGGCCCTTGCTTGGTGTCACTGACCTGGGTCAGTGGCCGTTTCCCACATGATGGTTTCGGAGCTTGGCATGTCTGATTGCACTCAACCCGGATCTTCCCCTGTTCAGTGCGATAAGCACACTACAGGTGTTATCAAAGGCTGGCGTCCTGTGGCGCTGGCCTTTTTTGCTTTTGCGGTGACGGGCGTGCAGGCTGCACCCGTCGATGTTTATCGCGGCACGCTGGGTGGTGCGGATGTGGTGATGGAGCTGGGCCAGCCCAAGGCAGGGGGGGAGCGCGAAGGGCGCTACTTCTATGTGCGCAATGGTGTCGATATCCCGCTCAAAGGGACGCTTGGTGCTTTGGCAGAAGCGCTGCCTATCAATGACGAATGGCGTCGCGCCCAGAGCGACTGGCCTGTATTTTCCGACGCCAAACAGCGCAGCATGCAGTGGCGGCTGCAGCCCCAGGGTGATTTTTTGGTGGGGGAATGGGTGGATGGCTTTAAAGGCAAAAAACTTCCGCTAAGCCTTAAACGTATTGCGAAGTACGATCCTGAAAAGATAGCGCCACAGGGCGTAGAGGCTGTGACCAAGACGATTGTTCAGGGCTACGGCAGCAGTGTTTCCAAAGGTGTGGCGCTCACGACCCAAAGCGCGCCCTACGACTATCTGAAAATGATTGAGCAAAAGCTGGAGCAGGGCCGGGAGGTGGTGGTCAATCCATCGCTGGCCTGGCGCCCGGTGCGGGATGCACGCACGAGGTTCTGGTATCCACGACTGACGCGCCACCCGGATGCCAAAATTCTGAGCCAGACCAATGCCTTGCTGGAGCTGCGCCACTGGGAGATGAACCTGGAGGCTCTGGGCTGTGCGGGGTCGATTTACCTGAGCAGCGGCCCGGAAGCTGGCTCTCTGGGAAATTACAACCATGAAGAAGTCAAGGTCAGCTATTTATCCAGCGCTTTGATGAGCGTGGTGGAGTCGGGCTCCAATGGTTGTGGCGGAGCTCACCCCAACAACCATTTCGATCCGTTTGTACTGGACCTGCTGCGCGGCGGCGATATGGACTTCACACGCCTGTTCAAGGGCGCGAAGTATGGGGAGTACAGGCTGGAGTTCAGCCCGCAGATGACTGGCTTCATTCAAAAAAGCCTTGTCAACCAGCCTGAGCCGCATGACGACAGGGAGTGCAACGATTTTTTGCCGGAATACATGGCGCTGATGCTGAACAAGCCGGACAAGATGAGCTTTGTGATCTCGGGCATTGGCCATGCGATGGGGGCGTGTCTGGGAAGCGGGGTAAATATTTCGTTCAAGAAACTGCAGCCTTATCTCAAGCCTGATGCAGAGCGTTATTTCCAGCCCTGACCGGCCAAGGTCTGTGCTGAGTTGGCTGCTCTGGTGAAACTGCGTTGACCGGTCTCTGCATTTACGCCGAGTGAATGCCAGCCTGCTGACCGATAATGATGTGCTTGGCGGCGTAAGTTCTGCCCGTTTTGGCTGTCCGTTTTGAATTTTAGTTTTTGGCGAGTTTGAGATGCTGTATCTGTCCACCCGCGGCCATGCTGACCGCAAGCGTTTTTGCGATATTTTGCTAGCAGGCCTGGCACCCGATGGCGGCCTGTACCTGCCTGTGGAGTACCCCCAGATCACCGATGCCAAGCTGACCCAGCTGCGCGAAACGCTGGCCACCCAAGGCTATGCGGGTCTGGCGTTCGAGATTCTGTCGCTCTATATCGATGACATTCCTGCCGACGACCTGCGCGCCCTGTGCGCCAAGACGTACACCAAGGAAGTCTTTGGCACCGAGGCCATCGTGCCTGTGCGCCAGCTCGATGGCGTGCTGCACATCGAAGCCCTGTCCAACGGCCCTACACTGGCCTTCAAGGACATGGCCATGCAACTGCTGGGCAATCTGTTCGAGTACGAACTGACCCGCCGGGGCGAGGAGCTGAACATTCTGGGTGCGACCAGCGGCGATACCGGCAGCGCGGCCGAATACGCCATGCGCGGCAAAAAGGGCGTGCGCGTCTTCATGACCAGCCCCCACGGCCGCATGAGCCCCTTCCAGCAGGCGCAAATGTTCAGCCTGCAGGACGAAAACATTCACAACATCGCCATTGAAGGCGTGTTTGACGACTGCCAGGACATCGTCAAGGCCGTCTCCAACGATCACGCCTTCAAGGCCCAGTACAAGATCGGTACCGTCAATTCCATCAACTGGGCGCGTCTGCTGGCCCAGGTGGTGTACTACTTTGCCGGCTATCTGCAAGCCACCGAGACCAACGACCAGAAGGTGAGCTTTACCGTGCCGTCGGGCAACTTCGGCAATATCTGCGCGGGTCATGTGGCACGCCAGATGGGTTTGCCGGTTGCCAAGCTGGTGGTGGCGACCAACGAAAACGATGTGCTGGACGAATTCTTCCGTACCGGCGTGTACCAGGTGCGCGGCGCGGCCAACACCTACGAGACATCCAGTCCCTCCATGGACATCTCCAAGGCCAGCAACTTCGAACGCTTTGTGTTCGATCTGGTCGGCCGCGATGGCGAGCGCACCAAGCAGCTGTTCGACCAGGGCGTGGCCAAGGACGGCCAGTTTGACCTGAGCGCAGACCCCGCCTTCAAGGACGCCGCAGGCAAATACGGTTTTGTGAGTGGCAAGAGCACGCACGCTGATCGTCTGGCCACCATCAAGGACACGTTCAACCGCTTTGGTCAGATGATCGACACCCACACTGCGGACGGTGTGAAGGTGGCGCGCGAGCACTTAGGTGCCGAGCCCATGCTGGTGCTGGAAACGGCTCTGCCCATCAAGTTTGCGGAAACCATCGAAGAAGCGTTGGGTCGTCTGCCTGATCGCCCCGCCAAGTTCAACGGCATCGAAGACCTGCCCAAACGTGTGGTGGTGATGGCTTCCGACGTGAACCAGGTCAAGGCCTTTATCACTGAAAACTGCAAGTAAAGTCTTGCGGCGTTAAAGTTCAAAAGCACCTGGAGCTTGGCGACAGGTGCTTTTTTCTTTACATGAAATTGGCTTCTAGCTCTTGTCCATCAAGCGCTGGTAGCTATTAAAAGCATATTGAACAAGATGAAGGTCATAGGCTTTGCCGGTTATTCGGGCGCGGGCAAAACCACGCTGGTCGAGGCGTTGGTGGCGCTGATGAAGGCGCGCGGGCTCAAGGTCTCGGTCATCAAGCACGCCCATCACCACTTTGATGTGGACCGCGAAGGCAAAGACAGCTGGCGCCACCGCAAGGCTGGTGCCTATGAAGTGCTGCTGGCATCCGACCAGCGCATGGCGCTGATGCGTGAATATGCTCAGCCCACGCAGGTCAGCGTGCACGACATGCTTGCGCAGCTGGACCCGTCGGTGGACTGGGTGCTCATCGAAGGCTTTAAGCATGGCGATGTGCCCAAAATCGAAGTCTGGCGGCAGCAGCAAGACCGACTGAACAAGGGCAAGACCTTGGAGCCCTTGTTTCCGCATGACGCCATGGTGCTGGCCGTTGTCACAGACGATCCTGACCAGTTGCCCGCCGCGCCGGCCCAGCCCGTGCTGGATCTGAGCCAGCCGCAAACCGTTTTGCAATGGCTGCTGGCCCATGCTGACACTCTCGAATACAAGAACTAAGAAAGACACCGCAATGCAAGCCCCACGTACCCCACTCAAGCCTCTGGATGACGCCCTGCAAGAGCTGCTGGCCCATGCCCAGCCGCTGGCAGGCGCAGAGTCCGTTGACACGTTTGAGGCCGATGGCCGCGTGCTGCTGCAAGCCGCTGTTTCGCCGCTGCAGGTGCCGCCACAAGACAACTCCGCCATGGATGGCTATGCCGTGCATGCGGCGGAGTGCGCCAGTGGTGGCGCGGAGCTGCCCGTGTCGCAGCGCATTCCTGCCGGTACCGCACCCGATGCGTTAATCGCTGGCTCGGTGGCCCGCATCTTTACGGGCGCGCCCGTGCCTGCGGGGGCCGATGCCATCGTCATGCAGGAAGACTGCGAACTGCTGGAAGACGGCCGCGTGCGTATCAAGACCCAGCCCAAGGTGGGTCAGTGGATTCGCCGCTCGGGCGAGGACATCCGCCAGGGTGCTACGGTGATTGAGGCCGGTGTGCGCCTCACACCTGCGCATCTGGGGCTGGCGGCCAGCATGGGCTTTGCCAGTTTGCCCGTGGCCCGCAAGCCGCGCGTGGCCATGTTTTCTACCGGGGATGAGCTGGTCATGCCTGGCACGGTGGCGCCGCAGGACATGAAGCCCGGCAGCATTTACAACAGCAACCGCTTTTTCTTGCGCGCTCTGCTGCTGCGCATGGGTTGCGAGGTGACCGATCTGGGCATTGTTCCCGATGACCGCGAGGCCACAGTGGCTGCGCTGGCCAAGGCCGCCGTGGACCATGATGTGATCGTCACCAGCGGTGGTGTCTCCGTAGGCGAAGAAGACCATATCAAGCCTGCTGTGCAGCAGCTGGGTCAGTTGGACCTCTGGCAGATCAGCATCAAGCCCGGCAAGCCTTTTGCCTATGGGCGCGTGAATCGTCAGGGCGCCGGTTTTGCGCATTTCATCGGCCTGCCAGGCAACCCCGTCTCCAGCTTTGTGACTTTTCAGGTGCTGGTGCGTCCCTTCCTGCTGCGCCTGCAAGGCGTGCAGAACGTGCTGCCGCGTGCAATTGATGCGCGTGCCGACTTTGTCTGGCCCAAGGGTGACAAACGCCGTGAGTTTTTGCGGGTGCGCTACAACGAACGTGGCGGGCTGGAGCTGTTCAAAAATCAAAGCTCGGGCGTGCTGACATCGACAGCCTGGGGCGATGGTGTGGTGGACAATCCCCCCAGCACCACGATCGCCGAAGGCGATACCGTGCGCTTTATCCCGTTCGCAGAGCTGATGGCTTGAAGGAGTCCTGCATGAAGACCATCACCATTCGTTATTTCGCCTCTATCCGCGAGGTGTTGGGCACTGGCAGCGAAAGCCTGCAGACCGCCGCCGAAACCGTGGGCGCTCTGCGTGAAGAGTTGATGAGCCGCAGCGCTGCCGCGGCCAACGCCCTGGCCGCTGGCAAGGCCGTGCGCATGGCGCTGAATCAAGATATGTGCGCGCTGGATGCGGCCATTCAAAACGGTGATGAAGTGGCGTTCTTTCCGCCAGTGACCGGCGGTTAATAGCGGACGGATGCGGCCCTGAGGGCACCCTGAGTCTGCTGAAAAGGCCTGTGCAAGCACTTTGCACAGGCCTTTTTGCATGGAATGATTTCTAGGTGTTTACGCGAGAGGTGTGATTGCGTACTAGGGTTTTCCTTGAGGTGTTTTCCTGAGTCTGATGAGATTCATTTTGCAGAATCCGCGCTTTCTTGCAAAAAGTAGAAAGCACACACTCATGACAACTCACGTCAATATGGAGGAGACCCGCACTGCGCGCTTTGCTATGCGCTGCGCCAGCTGGGCGGAGAAGTGGTTTCCGGATTCCTGGGTTTTTGCCGTGGTCGGCATTTTTATCGTGGTGCTGGCGGCGTTCGCCATCGGTGCTCCAGTGCAGGAAACCAGCAAGGCCTTTGGTAAAGGCTTCTGGAGCCTGATTCCCTTCACCATGCAAATGGCCTTTGTGGTGATTGGCGGTTATGTGGTGGCCAGCTCCAAGCCTGCTTCCAGACTGATTCAGGCGCTGGCCCGCGTACCCAAGACCGGCCGCGGTGCCGTGGCCTGGGTGGCATTTGTGGCGCTGACCGCATCGCTGCTGAACTGGGGCCTGAGCCTGGTGTTCGGTGGCCTGCTGGTCAAGGCGCTGGCACGCCGTACAGACATCAAGATGGACTACCGCGCTGCGGGCGCAGCCGTTTATCTGGGCCTGGGTGCGGTGTGGGCGTTGGGTATTTCGTCATCGGCGGCGCAGTTGCAGGCCAACCCGGCCAGCCTGCCGCCCGGCATTCTGGCGATTACCGGCGTGATTCCGTTCACGCAGACCATCTTTCTGTGGCAGTCCGGCGTGATGCTGGCAGCGCTGATGATTGTGTCCATCGTGGTGGCCTATATGACAGCTCCCGGCGAAGGCACAGCGCGTGATGCGGCTGACTGCCAGGTCGATCTGGGTCAGGAAGTGGCGCATGAACTGCCCAAGCCAACGCGCCCCGGTGAATGGCTGGAGCACAGCCCCATCCTCATCATCATGCTGGTGGCGCTGACCGTGGGCTGGATGGTGGAGGAGTTCTCCAGCAAGCCCTTCATTCAGGCGATTTCGGGTCTGAATACCTATAACCTGATCTTCTTGATGGTGGGTGCGCTGCTGCACTGGCGCCCCCGCAGCTTTCTGGATGCCGTGGCGCGTGCGGTGCCCGCCACGACCGGCGTGCTGATCCAGTTCCCGCTGTATGGCGCGATTGCCGCCATCATGACGGAAGTCAAAGGCGCTGACGGCGCCAGCATTGCGCACTACATCTCCACCTTCTTCACCCACTTCGCCACGCATGACACCTATGCGCTGCTGATGGGGACCTACTCGGCCGTGCTGGGCTTCTTCCTGCCCTCGGGCGGTGGCAAATGGATTGTGGAGGCACCTTACGTCATGCAAGTGGCTAATGACCTGCAATACCACCTGGGCTGGGCCGTACAGATCTATAACGCCGCCGAAGCGCTGCCTAACCTGATCAACCCCTTCTACATGCTGCCGCTGCTGGGCGTGCTGGGTCTGAAGGCGCGCGATCTGATTGGCTTTAACTTTGTGCAATTGCTAGTTCACACCCCGCTGGTGTTGTTCCTGCTATGGTTCCTGGGTCAGACTCTGACCTATATCCCACCTGTAATGCCATGACCGACACTGCCGATTTGCCTTCTACCGAGATCAACCCCGACATCAGCTCGCGTACCCGCCGTGCGCTGGCCGATGCGCGAGAGCGCGGTGTCAAGCTGGGCACAGCGGGCGCAGCCAATATCCGCGCCACGGTAGAAAAGCGCAAATCGGCAGCTGATGCCTTTGCCAAGCAGCATGAAGCGCTGTTTGCCCAGCTGCAAGAAAAAGGCCTGACCCACCGCGCCATGGCTGCGGAACTCAATGCCCTGGGCATTACAGCCGCCAAGGGCGGCGAATGGACGCACGGCCAAGTGCAGCGCATCCTGAACCGCTATGCGGACTGGGTTAAGGTTGAATAAGTTCGCCTGAGCCTGTAATGCAAAAAGCCGTGCAGCATTGCTTGCACGGCTTTTATTTTGATAGCTGCTTGCGCTTTTATCTATTGGTCTAGAGCCTGTTTTTATTCTGAAATGGCGGCTGGCAGCTGCGGCGCACGCCACTCCAGCAGCTCGGCCATGCGCTGCACAATCCAGCTTGCCTCTGCGGGGCTGACCACAGATCCATCAGCCGCCAGGCCGGCATGCATGCCCAGCAGCACTTGCTCTTCAGACGAATTGCCCGAGTGGTAGAGCGTCTGCGCCTGTTCCGTCAGGTGGCATGCCAGGTCTTCGCACAGCTCATAGCGCTGCACCACCTCGCCAATCGAGGCGGACAGCTTGCCGCTGCGGGTGCGAAACAGGTCCGCAAAGCTGGGCGGCGGCTGAATCTGGCTGGTGTCGTCCATGTGAACCTGCCTCTTTAGCTGGGCTCAAACAGGCGTTCAAAGCGCGCCAGATCGTCCGCCAGCTCGCAGGTAATGAGCTGGCCCGATTTCTTGTCTGCCTTGCGGTGCGCGGCGAACAAGCTGGCCTTGCCCTTGAAGTTGTAGTCGGGCAGGTGAATCAGCTCATAGGCGTAGGGCACGAAGATCTGAAATTCAAAGATCATCCGGTGCTCGTTACGGGGCGACGGGTACAGCGTGTACTCAGGGAGATTGATGGTTTGCGCGGGCATAGCTCAATGCTAATGCGCTGCGCATGACCATGCTGGCCTGCGACAATGCAGGGATGACTGCTGCACGTGTATCCATCCAGACCCCAGACTTTGACCTGAGCGCCGAAATCGCCGCACTGCGCGCGGGCGATGCACGGGTAGGGGCCGTTTGCAGCTTCGTCGGCACGGTGCGTGACCGCAATGAGGGTGATGCTGTCTCCAGCATGGAGCTGGAGCATTACCCCGGCATGACCGAAAAAAGCATAGAAGCCATCATCGACAAGGCGGTCGAGCGCTTCGGCATCTTTGGCGCGCGTGTCATTCACCGCATCGGCCTGCTGCAGCCCATGGACCAGATCGTGCTGGTGGCGGTGACCAGCGCCCACCGTGGCAAGTCATTTGAGGCCTGCGAATACATCATGGACTACCTGAAGTCCGAAGCCCCCTTCTGGAAAAAAGAGCAAACCGAGCAGGGTGCCCGCTGGGTGGATGCGCGCGTCAGCGATGAGCAGGCGCTGCAGCGCTGGGCTTGCTGAGCGCGTGATCTTCTAGGGGCGGTTGGGTTCCAAGGAGCTAGCCTCAGATTCCTGCTTGCAGTCTCTGGCTTAGAGGCATGGGCTCCCATTGGTGATTTTGCATAAAAAATGCCTGAAGTGATTATCTATAAATCGTTTGTAGCTATGATTTTTGATGATTTTGTGTGAGCAGTCACCTGGTGAGCGGTGGCTTGATGGGGTTGTGCCGCTGTACTATGGATTGTGGGTTTTATCCTACGCGGTAGTTTGACGGCGCGCGCCATGCTTGGGTGTGGCCTGCGTGCAGATGCGCAGATTTGATCTATCGCAAACAAGGCAGCACTTGAAGCCGTTTGGCCGCTTTGTTATGGGCCGTGGTCTTGAAAATACCCGCACGGCTATCAGATAAATTGCAATGACATTGATATGGAGCGAGAGCGACACACCATGCGAATTGACAAACTGACGACCAAATTTCAAGAAGCCTTGGCCGATGCGCAGTCTCTGGCGCTCGGTGCTGACCAATCCACGATCGACCCCTTGCACCTTCTGGTTGCCATGCTGCGCCAGGACGACGGTCCGCGCGCTCTTTTGCAGCGTGCCGGCGGTAATGTGCAGCAACTCAAAAACCTGGCCGAGGAGGCCATGGCCGACCTGCCACGTGTGCAGCAGCAGGGCGATGTGCAGGTGGGCACGGAGCTGGCCCGATTGCTGCAGGCCGCTGAGAAGGAAGCGCTCAATCGCGGTGACCAGTTCATCGCCAGCGAGCTCTTTTTGCTGGCGCTGGCTGACAGTAAAGGCTCGGCCACACGTGCCGGGGCCTTGCTCAAACAAAGCGGTGTGAGCAAATCCAGCCTGGAAGCCGCCATTAACGCCGTACGAGGAGGGCAGAACGTGGACAGTGCAGAATCTGAAGGCCAGCGCGAAGCGTTGAAGAAGTACACCATGGACCTGACCGAGCGAGCTCGCAGCGGCAAGCTTGATCCCGTGATTGGCCGCGACGACGAAATCCGCCGCGCCATTCAGGTGCTGCAGCGCCGCAGCAAGAACAACCCCGTGCTGATTGGCGAGCCTGGCGTGGGTAAGACCGCGATTGTCGAAGGTCTGGCGCAGCGCATTGTGGCTGGAGAAGTTCCTGAGAGTCTGCAGAACAAGCGTGTGCTATCGCTCGATATGGCAGGCCTGCTGGCCGGTGCCAAGTACCGCGGTGACTTTGAGGAACGCCTGAAATCCGTGCTCAAGGAGCTGGCCCAGGAAGAAGGCCGCGTCATCCTGTTCATTGACGAAATTCATACCATGGTGGGTGCCGGCAAGGCTGATGGCGCCATGGACGCAGGCAATATGCTCAAGCCCGCGCTGGCGCGTGGCGAGCTGCACTGCGTGGGTGCCACTACGCTGGACGAATACCGCAAGTACATCGAAAAAGATGCTGCGCTGGAGCGCCGCTTCCAGAAGGTGATCGTGGGCGAGCCGTCGGTGGAAGACACCATCGCCATTCTGCGCGGCTTGCAGGTGAAGTATGAGGCGCACCACAACGTCGATATTACGGACCCCGCTATCGTTGCAGCAGCAGAGCTGAGCCACCGTTACATCACTGACCGCTTTCTGCCCGACAAGGCCATTGACCTGATCGACGAGGCGGCGGCCAAGATCAAGATCGAGATGGACTCAAAGCCTGAGGTGATGGACAAGCTTGAGCGTCGCATGATTCAGCTCAAGATCGAGCGCGAAGCCATGAAACGCGAAAAGGATGAAGCCTCGCAAAAGCGTCTGTCGCTGATCGAGGAAGAACTCGAAAGTCTGGAGCGCGAGTACGCCGATCTGGAAGAAATCTGGAAGGCAGAGAAAGCCAGTGCACAGGGCTCGGAGCAAATCCGCAAGGAGATTGACCAGTTGCGCATTCAGATCGAAGAATTCAAGCGCAAGGGTGACTTCAACAAGGTGGCCGAGCTGCAATACGGCAAGCTGCCTGCGCTCGAAAAGCAGTTGCACGAAGCCCAGGCCAAGGAGCAGGGCCGGGATGGTGCGCCTGCTCACAAGCTGTTGCGCACCCAGGTCGGTGCCGAGGAAATTGCCGAGGTGGTCAGCCGTGCCACGGGTATCCCCGTCGCCAAGATGATGCAGGGCGAAAAAGACAAGCTGCTGCAGATGGAAACCAAGCTGCACGAACGCGTCGTGGGCCAGGAAGAAGCGATTGCTGCAGTTTCCAACGCCATCCGCCGCTCGCGCTCGGGTCTGTCTGATCCGAATCGTCCTACAGGATCCTTCCTGTTCCTGGGCCCTACGGGCGTGGGTAAGACCGAGCTGTGCAAGGCGCTGGCAGGCTTCTTGTTCGACAGCGAAGATCACCTGGTACGGGTTGACATGAGTGAGTTCATGGAAAAGCACTCTGTGGCACGATTGATCGGTGCGCCTCCAGGCTATGTGGGCTATGAGGAGGGTGGTTACCTGACCGAAGCTGTACGCCGCAAGCCCTATAGCGTGCTGCTGCTGGACGAAGTAGAAAAGGCTCACCCTGATGTCTTCAATGTGCTGCTGCAGGTGCTGGACGATGGCCGCCTGACCGATGGTCAAGGCCGAACGGTGGACTTCAAGAACACTGTGATCGTGATGACGAGCAATATCGGCTCGCATTTGATCCAGGCCATGGTGGGTGAGGATGCGGATGATGTGAAGGAAGCGGTCTGGGGGGAACTTAAAAACCATTTCAGACCCGAATTCCTGAACCGCATTGATGAAACTGTGGTCTTCCATGCACTGGATGCCAAGAACATTGAGGCGATTGCCAAGATACAGCTGAAGTTGCTGGAAAGCCGTCTGCAAAAGATGGAGCTGAGCATTCAGGTGTCCGAGCAGGCTCTGGCCGAGCTGGCCAAGGTCGGTTTCGATCCTGTGTTCGGTGCCCGTCCGCTCAAGCGTGCGATTCAGCAGCGTATTGAAAACCCGCTGTCCAAGTTGTTACTCGAAGGGAAGTTCCCGCCTAAGAGTACGATTGCAGTGACAGTAGACCCGGTGACTGATCCCGGGGTATTCAGGTTTGAGTCCTCGGGCGTGTCCTGAGGGCCGAGCCCATAGAAAGGTATTGCTTTGAACGATTTCGCCACCACCGCAACCCGTTGGGCCGTCCGCATCGTGCTGATGCTGGTGGGTCTGGTGTTCTTCCTGTGCCTGATGGCCGTGGCCTGCCTGATTGCTTTGGCATGGGGGGGGCGCGCTCTGTGGGCCAGGCTCACGGGTCAGCCCATTGTGCCTATGAGCATGGGCGCCATGAGCCCGTTTGCTGGCTGGCAGACGGTGTACCGCTCGGGGTCCGAGTGGATGGCGCAATCGTCGAGCAATGCGCAGACTAAAGACGATGCGCGCGAAGGTCGCTCACGCCGCGGCGTTCTGCCTGGCGCGGGTGATGTAACCGATGTGCAGCCGCGCGAGGTGCATGAGTCGTAATGACAAGCCTGCTTGCAGCCTTCATACTTTGCTGTGAGTGAGGCGACAAAGGCCGTAGGCTGATGCCGAGGTCAAAACATAAGAGCCTGTGCAATGTTGCATCAGGCTCTTTTTTTACGCTGTGTTTACGTAGACCCGCGTTATCGTCGGGGCTGTAATTTTGAGATATTCAGACGGGCATGAACTACATGGACTTGCATCGCATTTTTGACTTGCAATACCAAGCCAGCCGCGCGCAGGTCGATGCACCTTTGTTGGTGCGGCGCGAGCGTTTGCTGCGCCTGCAGAAGATGCTGGATGAAAACGGCCCGGCGCTGTGCGCGGCCGTGGAGCAGGATTTTGGCGTGCGTTCTGAGCGCTGGACCGAAATGCTGGATTTGATGCTGGTGCGCAATATGCTCAAGCACACGCTCAAGCATCTGCCGAAATGGAGCAAACGCCAGCGCGTGCGCACGCCGCTGATGCTGCAGCCCGGCAAGGCCTGGATAGAGCGCCAGCCACTGGGTGTGGTGGGCATCATCTCGCCGTGGAACTACCCGGTGCAGCTGTCTCTGGCTCCAGTCATCACCGCACTGGCGGCGGGCAACCGTGTCATGCTCAAGCCCAGTGAGCTGACACCGAATACCTCCGCCAAGATGGCTGAACTGGTCGCTCAATTCTTTGCACCTGAGGAGTTCAGTGTGATCGAGGGCGATGTGGGGGTGGCTACGCAGTTCTCGGGTCTTCAGTTCGATCACTTGCTGTTTACCGGCTCCACCGCGGTGGGGCGGCGCGTGGCGCAGGCGGCTGCTGTGCACCTGACGCCCACGACGCTGGAGCTGGGCGGAAAGTCCCCTTGCATCGTTGCGCAGGACTGCGATTTGCAGGCCGTGGCGCTCAAGGTGGCCTACGGCAAGCTGGTCAATGCCGGGCAGACCTGTATCGCCCCCGACTATGTGCTGCTGCCACGTGGGCAGGAGCCGGCTTTTGCCGAGGCCTACAAGGCTGCGGTGCAGCAGCTGTATCCGCGGATCTCAGGCAATCCCGATTACACAGCCATCATCAGCAAGCGCCATCTGGCACGGCTCAAGCAGATGCTGCGCCAGGCCCAGAGCCTTGGCGCGCAGGTGCACTGGATGCATGAGGCTGCAGCGCCCGCCGTAGATGGTGATACCACGCTGTGGGGGGAGGCGGTTGAGCGCCAGCTCGCACCCGCGCTGGTGTTTGGTGTCACGGGCGAAATGCAGCTGATGCAGGAAGAGATCTTTGGCCCCATCCTGCCGGTGATCTCGTACGAGCGCATTGAGGACGTGATCAATGCCATCAACGCCAGCCCGCGCCCGCTGGCGCTGTATTGGTTTGGTAACGATGAGGCGGAACGCGATGCGGTGCTGCTGCGCACGGTCAGCGGCGGTGTCTGTGTGAACGACACTTTGCTGCATGTAGCGCATGACAATCTGCCGTTTGGCGGGGTAGGGGAGAGTGGCTGGGGTGCCTATCACTCGGAGCAAGGCTTTCTGCGCTTTGTGCACCAGAAGGCTGTTTTCGTGCAGTCGCGCTGGGCTGCCACGTCAATGCTTTACCCGCCGTTTGGTGAAAAGTTTGATCGCATGATGCGCTTCATGTGGCGCTGGCTCTGATGCCGTTTTGATGGCATTGCCGGATTTAGCACTATCAAGAGTGATCTGAGTCCTGACTATTTGTCATTGAATGTGACTCAAACCCTTGAGGAATGCGGGCTTTCTGCTCTACTTTGATGAGCGCATAGCACATAGATTGCTACAGGGCAAGGAAATGCGAACAGCCGCAGTCAACCGAATGGCTAACAACCATGCCGCGTGCCAAAACTCTAAATTTGTAGACAATTGCGCCCTTCTATTCTTACATGTTTCTGCCCCGGTTTTTCCATGTCCAGTATCCAGGTCCGTCCCGCTACTCTTCGCGATGCAAAAGCGATTGCCCAGATCCATACTGCTTCCGCACTGGAGGCTTATCGAGGTCTGGTTCCCGATGATCAACTGAAGGCTATGTCCTCGGTTGAAAAGCGCCAGGCTTACTGGCGCGAAGCTATTGAATTCTGTGAGCCGCAGGTCCAGGTTGCCATTGAAGGCGACAAGATCGTCGGCTTTGTCGGCTTTGACCGATCCCGTGATGAAAAGTCTCGCCAGACGACTGGTGAGATTTGGGCCATCTATGCATCTCCCACTCACTGGAGCCAAGGCGTTGGCGTGGCTCTGTGGGATGCTGCCCGTGATGGTTTGCTGGAAGAAGGCTGCACCAACGTGACAGCCTGGATTCCTCTGCGCAATGAACGAGCCCTGCGTTTCCACGAAATGGCCGGTTTCAAGCGTGAGATGTCCACTGCCAAGACGGCGGTGGTTGGCAGCATCAAGATTGAAGAAGTGCGCGTCAAGCGCCCTCTGAACGGCTAAATCAGCCCGTTAGCCCATTGAAAGACAGGCCGTGAAGACCATCAATAACAACAACGTCGCGGCCTCAGTCTCCGCCTATCAACCGCTAGAGTGGCAAGAGAAGGGCAAGCCCCGCTCCGCCTTGTGGCGCGCTGAAAGCAGCCTGCCGCAGCCCAAGCGCATTGAGCTGGCCGATGACACCATGCCCGCTGATACGGCGTTTCGCCATATCAGCGAAGGTGCCTCGCTGCTGTGGCGCGGTGACTTTCAGAACGCCCGCCAGCTCCTGGTGGCGCTGGGTCGCAGGCTGGAAAAAAAGGTGACACGCCGCAAGGCGGCGGTCGCTGCTGAAATCACATTTCCCCATGCTTTTCATCTGTATCGCCAGACTCAGGCTCAGCGCGCACGCGTGCTGGCCAGCATTCTGATCGAGCTGGATGACCAGTGGCACTGCGCACTGCGCCGTGCTCCTGACTGGAGCGTCGCCTGCACTGAAGCCTGGGGCACAGCTCCCAAGCAAGGCGCTGCGCAATCCGTGCTGGTGCCGTTGCGCGACTTGCTCGGCGTCGTTGGTGCCCATGAGTGGCGTAAAAAAGGCGTGGAGCTTGCTGCGCTGGACGGTGAACGCATTCATGCCCATTACGGCGTGTTCTCGCCCGTACGCGGCGAGTACCTTGAACTGGTGGCACGTGCGCCTATTCCCGCCGCTGGCATGCAGCAGGCCTGGGATATTGGCGTGGGCACTGGCGTACTCTCGGCCCAACTGATCAAGCGCGGCGTCAAATCCATTGTGGCGACCGACATGAGCGAGCGTGCTCTGGGCTGTGCTACCGAGAACCTGCAACGTCTTGGCCATGCAGCCAAGGTGAAGCTGCAGCGTGCTGACCTGTTCCCTGAAGGTCGTGCCGGCCTGATTGTCTGTAACCCACCATGGTTGCCGGGCAAGGCCGCATCGCTGCTCGATCAGGCCATCTATGACGAAGACAGCCGCATGCTGCGTGGCTTTGTTCAAGGCTTGGCTGCGCATCTGCAACCCGGTGGTGAAGGCTGGCTCATTCTGTCTGATCTGGCTGTGCATCTGAAGCTGCGCAAGCGCGAAGAACTGCTGGGCTGGATTGAGGCTGCAGGCCTCAAGGTACTGGGCCGTGAAGACATTCGCCCCAGCCACGGCAAGGTGCAAGACAGCGAAGATCCGCTGCATGCTGCACGTGCTGCGGAAGTCACCTCGCTTTGGCGTCTGGCCGCAATCTAAGCGTAATTAAGTGCTGCATTAAGCCAGAGAAGCTTCGGTCGCTGCGCTTTTTGGTACCTCGTTGACGGCCTCGCCACTCTCATCGTGGCAGGCCAGCAAAGCCGCCAGTCGCTCGCGCAGCGACTGGGCTCGCTCCTCCCCCGCGTACTCTTGCACGGCCTCCAGAAAGCTAAGGCTGGCGCTGCGCAAGCTGCTCAGGTCCCGTGCTTCACGCAGTTGCGTGCGCAGCGTCTGCGCAAGGGTTTCGTGACGGTTGGCAAACAATCGCTCGCACAGGTCAAACAAATACATACGTGTGCCCGCCATATTGATGGCTGGCGCTAAAGCGGGGCTGCTGCTTTTGCTCTCGCCGGTGGTGATCAACTCAAGATAGCCCTGTGCCACCAACTGCTGAGCCAGTGCGGCATGATCGCTGCCCAGCAAGGCTTGGAGTTCCTCCATGCTTTTGCCGCCGGCCATCAACAGCAGGGAGCGTGCACGCTGTGGCAGCTGGCGCGTCCCGGGCTGAAGTTCCTCTTGGGCCTTGGCGGTTTTTTGCAAAATCATGGTGGGTGCTGTCTGGTGCAATACAAATGGCGATGCGCTATTGCATGTGCTGACGATGACACTGGTGTGAATCTGCTTCAATGCGTAGTGAATCACTTGGATTACGCCTGTAACCCACAGAGGTTGCTTCTGAATTAATAGCTGTAAGCGCATGCTGCATAGGCGCTACAGGTCAATTTGATTTGAGTCTGAAATGAGACTGCTGCTTGCGCCCATGGAAGGGCTGCTGGATTTTGTACTGCGTGATGTGCTGACCCGGGTCGGGGGCGCGGACCGCTGCGTGTCCGAGTTCATTCGCATCACGGGCACGCTGCTGCCCGACAAGGTGTATCTGGGCATCATGCCCGAGTTGCGCAACGGCAGCAAAACGCTGGCCGGTGTGCCGGTGCGCGCCCAGTTGCTGGGTTCTGACCCGTCCAGCATGGCAGAGAACGCTGCAAACCTAGCGCGCCTGGGGCCTGAGGGGATTGATCTGAACTTTGGCTGCCCGGCCAAGGTCGTCAACCGCCATGGCGGTGGCGCATCGCTGCTGCAAGACCCGGCACAGATCGCTCGTGTGGTGGAGGCGGTGCGCAAGGCGGTTCCCGCACATCTGCCTGTGTCGGCCAAGATGCGTCTGGGCTTTAACGACCGGGCGCTGATGACCGAATGCGCGCAGGCCATGGAAAGCGGCGGTGCCTGCGAAATCGTGGTGCACGCGCGTACCAAGCTTGATGGGTATCGCCCGCCTGCCTTCTGGGAAGAAATTCCGCGCATCCGCGAAGCCGTGGGTGTGAATGTGGTGGCCAATGGCGAGATCTGGACGGTGGAAGAAGCCCTGCGCTGCCGCGAAGTTTCGGGTTGCGACGATCTGATGCTGGGGCGCGGCATTGTGGCCGACCCGGGGCTGGCTCTGGCCATCCGCAAGGCATTGGCTCAGGGCACTCACACCACCGAGGCTGGCATTGACTGGCCGGTGGTGGTGCCGCAGGTGCAGCGCTTTTGGCAGATGGTCTGCGAAGACCTGGAGCCGCGTCAGCGGGCTGGGCGACTCAAGCAATGGCTTAACCTGATGCGCAGGCGCTTTCCTGAAGCGGAAATCGCCTTTCAGGAAGTGCGCACGCAAACCGATCAAAGCACCATCAACGACTGGGTGCAGGCCTTGCCCCAGCGTGATTTGCAGCAGGAATGGCGCTGGCCGCAGGCTGCGGCTACAACAGACTGTCTGGAGCCAGAGGTCCAATCAGTTGCAGCATAAGACGCAGGCCGAGGCTGGCATCGGGCTCTGAATGCGCGTCGCTCAGGCCGCTGTCTTGCGGCGCACGCCAGATCAGCTTGCCGTTGGTGTCCATCTCAACGCGCCAGCTGTTCTCGGGCAGGCTTTCGTCAATGCTGTCGCTGGCCAGCTGGCTGAAGCGGCGGCTGGCGATGAGCACTGCAATCTCGGTGTTCTGGAGTTGGGAGCGCATATCCAGATTCATCGAGCCCACGGCAACCAGGTGCCCGTCGATCACCAGCAGCTTGGTGTGCAGCATGGCGCGAGAGGCACCCGTGCTCCCGCCCGACCCTGTGCCGCCAGCGCGCAGTGCCGAGCGCACATTGGCGGCTTCGCTGCGCATCTCGTAAAGAATCACTCCCATCTCCAGCAATTCCTTGCGGTGGCGGGCGTAACCGGCGTGAGCCAGCGGTGCATCATTGGATGCCAGTGAATTCGTCAGAATGCGAATGCGCACCCCCTGCTGGCGCGCGGTGCGAAACGCGCTCATGATTTCGTCCCCGGGGACAAAGTAGGGTGAAACGACCAGCAAGTCCTGCTTGGCCGAGCGAATCAGTGCCAGCAGGCCATCAACGACCGATTCCGCTTGAAGTGCGGGGGTTGCGGAGACGGGCGGAGCGCTGGGATCGTCTGCCTTGAGCAAGGCCTGGGCAAAGGTTTCGGCGCCGCTTGCTCTCTCATTGCCTTCGACGGGAATCTTGGTCGGGCTATCGGCCAGCACCAAGGCGCGGGCCCAGATCCAGGGAATCCGGCTCAGGTTCAGAGACTCTTCATCGAGGTCGATGGAAGGTCGTATGTGCTGGGTGGCTTCAGCCTCTGTGGTGGCATCTTCACGGTCAAACTGGTCCTTGAGTTGCAGCAACTCAGCCTCGCTGACCAGTGATTGAACCGGGTAGGCGCGCACATTGTTCCAGTAACGGTCAAAGCTGCGAGACAGGTCCTTGACCACGGGGCCGCCGGTCAGTACGTCCAAATCGACAAAGTTGCCGTCGTTGGAAGCGTCGAAGTAGGCATCGCCCAGATTGCGGCCACCAATTACCGCCAGGGCGTTGTCGGCCACAAACATTTTGTTGTGCATGCGCTGCTGCGCGCGCTGAAAGTCGGTCAGCAGCGTCCAGGCACGGCCGATGGTGGACGCTCGAGAGCCCGCCAGCGGGTTGAACATGCGCATATCCACGTTGGGCACAAAGGCCAAGCGCATCACCTGAGCATCCGGCCCGGTGCTGTGAAAGTCGTCCAGCAACACCCGAACCCGCACGCCGCGCTGTGCCGCATGGACGATGGCTCGCAGCAGACTTCCTGTGCTTTGATCGGCATGAATCGCGTAGTACTGCAGGTCCAGCGTTTTCTGCGCGTTCTCCACCAGCGCCATGCGGCTGCTGAAGGCTTGCTGCGGGCCAGAGATCAAGGCGAAGGCTGAAGCATCGTCCTTGGCGGTGGCTGGGCGATTCTGATTAATGAATGCGCCCAGATTGGTATTTTGAGGCTGGCTCAATGCAGTGCTGACGGGGCGCTCTACATCTTTAGGGAGCTGGGTGGCGCAGCCCGTCATAAGCAGTGCGGCTGCGGTGCATGCAGGTAGCACCAAGCGTCTCAATAGCAAAGGTATGGGGTGAAGGGAGGCGATCGCCAGCATTGTTATCTTGTAACCGATGATGGCTTTTTCCGCATGTCAGACACAGGCTCCGCTAGAACTGGTCGTGGCCTTGAACTCTGGCCACGATGCGCAGGTCTGGCCCCAGTCGTGCCACATCATGAAACTCCAGTTGCAGGCCTTCGCTCAATTCATTCAGGGGGCCGAAATTGGCAATGCCCATGGCGCCTGTGCCCAGCAGCTTGGGTGCCTGATAGAAGAGAAACTCATCCACCAGGCCTTCACGAATGAAGGAGCCATTGAGCTTGAAACCCGCCTCCACATGCAACTCATTGGTGCCGCGTTGGGCCAGATCGCGGAGCATGGCGGCCAGATCGACTTTGCCGTGGGCATTGGGCATATTAATAATCGTAGCGCCTAGTGCTTGCAGTTGCTCAATCTTGGCTTGTTTTGTACTGCAGGTGTAAATGAGACATCCGCTAGGCGCTTTTAAAACATGAGCATCCAGCGGAATGTCGAGCTTGCTGTCCACCACGGCAATACGTGGCTGGCGTGGCGTTGACACATCGCGTGCGTTCAGGCGCGGGTTGTCTGCCAGCACGGTGCCAATGCCCGTCAAGATCGTGCACGCGCGTGCGCGCCAGGCGTGGCCGTCCATACGGGCCTCTGACGAAGTAATCCATTGACTATTGCCGTTGTGCAAAGCGGTCACACCATCCAGCGAGCTGGCCGCCTTCATGCGCACCCAAGGCGTTCCACGAATCATGCGGCTGAAAAAACCGATATTGAGTTCCCGCGATTCGGTCGCACCAGGCCCTACTTCAACCTCAACCCCTGCTGCGCGCAGACGATCAAAGCCTCGCCCCGCCACCTGCGGGTTGGGGTCAGTCAGTGCACCAACGACCTTGCCAATGCCTGCCGCAATCAGCGCATCGCAGCAAGGTCCGGTACGGCCGTGGTGCGAGCAGGGCTCCAGCGTTACATAGGCCGTTGCACCCCGCACGTCATTGCCATGGGCCGTCGCATCGCGCAGTGCCATGACCTCGGCGTGTGGGCCGCCAGCCTGTTGGGTAAATCCCTGGCCGATGATCTGGCCCAAGCTATCAACGATCACGCAGCCAACACGGGGATTGGGAGAGGAAAGAAAAAGCGCTTGGGCAGCCTGCTCAAGCGCTTTGTTCATGCAAGTGGAAGAATCATTCATTTCTTTTGATGGTAGCGTCAATTTTTAAATTGACGCTCTGAAATGAAGCTTCAATTCATTGGTTCATTGACTCGTACTTAATTGGTAGCACTAGTGGTGCAGCTGGAGTCGGTCGAGGGTTTGCAGGCCCGTGTCCGGCCTGTGCGTGCCACGATAACCAAACGGCTTTGCTCTGGTGTTTCAGCAGTGCTGACATCGTTGCGCTTGATGGATAAAGCCAAATTGGTGAGTCCACTACCGCCGACAGTGCGGGCGTAGCCAGCGCTATCGAAGCTGATATAGGGGTTTGATGCTGCTGCATTATTGTTGCCGGTCATCGTGATGTAACTGACAAGAGCAGGCTGTGTTTGAATGAATAAATCCGTTCCTTCGTCGAAGGAATTGTTCGAATTCATGTCGACATAGACAAACCAGCCAGTAGACCAACTGCTTGAATCATTTGGAACAACAAATGCATTTCTACCGGATTTCATCGCTTCGCTGCGTGCCGAATTGATGGATCCTAGAATTTTGTTGGCCAAAGAAGTCAGCTCGGAATTTCGTTGAAAGCTAATAAAGCCAGGTGCTGCCAATGAAAGTAGTACACCTGCAATCGCAATGATCACCATCAGCTCAATCAAGGTGAACCCATGTAATTTGATTGTGCGATGAATGGTCATGGCCAGCACAAGCTCTTGTTAGTGGTCGTACCTGTACAGGTTTTCAAACCACTGCTAGTCATTTCAAGATTGGCTACTTTGGGGTCTGATTTCACAGGGGAAGCAACTATTTTCACGCAAGTCGCAATCGACAGAGTGCTTGAACCAGTCCCCGGGCATGTGGTGGCCGTTAGGAAATAGCTGGCACCAGCTAAATTCTCTCCAGCAAATGTTTTAAAAGGAACATTGCCGGCAGTAATTCCTCCGCAAGCCGTAGACGGAGAGGGTGCTGTGGCTGTTGCAGCCCCTGTGGTGGTATTTGTCGAGAAGCCGAGATAGCAGTTGCGCTGTGTCATATAGCGTTCTTGCTGCTGTAATAGCTCGGCAATAGCTGCTCGCGCCTGCGCTCGTTTGCCCTTTAATACTGACTCTGTATAGGATGGATAAGCAATAGCGGCCAGGATACCGATGACTGCAACCACAATCATCAGCTCAAGCAGAGTAAAGCCACGTTGAAATTCTTTCTTCATAATTATTGATTTTTCATGTCTTGATAGCTGTTGATCTGGCGCCAGCTCAAACGTCCGATATTTTGCGTAATGGTGGTCGATTGACCGCTCGCATTTGCTCCGGATTGTCCGATGCTCAGGCCGCGTTTAGTAATTACTCTGATTCTTCTTCCGGTACTGTCGCTTTTGCTCACCGTTGTTTCATTTTCATTGGTGAAGAATACAGAAGGACCAAGAATACCCACAGTGGATTGTTTGTATTGTGCTAAACCATTGCTGATATTTAAAAGGTAAGAGTTACCACTGCCTTGGTTATTGGTGCAGCTGCCTGCAGTCGCTCCAGATGAGCCAGGAATAACGGTATTGAAGGAGGCATTAAGTATTCCTAAGTCGGAAATGCTACTTACCAATTTTTCTCCATTGGATGGAAGATCGAAATACCATCCTGACCTCTTGGTTGTATCACTTGCAGAGGATGCTCTGCCCCATTTGAATGCTGGAACAGTGATTAATTTGGTTGTGGTATTGACACTGCCTGCGGCAAGTCGACCTCTGCCTGCAATGGCTCCATCAGATGCACTGGATGTGTCGAGTGCTGTGGAATTATTGTCGTAAATAACATAAAAACTATTGGTGGTTGTTGCTATGTTATCCGTAGACTCCAAGTATTTACCTGTTCCAAAAGCGATATAAAAAGTCTCAACACCGCCTACAAGTGGTCCGGTGAAGAGGGTAGGTGCTGCGGTAATTGATTGAACTTTGGGTGTAGTGCTGCCATCGCGAGCGATATACAAAGGAGCGGCTACAGCGGATGAGCCACTTCCTCTTTTAATGTATGAGAGGCCAGTCAAATTCCAAGAGCTAGTCGGTTTGTCGGAAAAACGCAATTTCCATAAGTTTCCATGTAGATCCCCTGTGTAGATGTCAGTGACTTCACCATTGGAACCATACAGAGGTGTGAAATTAGCGACTCCAGTGGGGGATGTTGCTTTTAATGTGGAATCGGCAGTCAGTGAGATTTTGAAGTAATTACTTCCTAGTGCCCATGATGTACCTGCAGACTTGTCTAGGGCTA
>NZ_JABBCQ020000009.1 GCF_012844455.2 Comamonas suwonensis
TGCTCTTCCACAGATTAGTGATTGAAATGGATGCCAGCACTTATTCAGCAAGCGCTGGCAGCTATGAATTTAGGAGTTAAATACTCTGACATCGGCATGAAACCACTCCTTCATATGCCTGCGTTTCAGGGGCATATGGAGGCGAAAAATTCATGCGTACCGGGTTGACTTCATTTGGTGTTGGCTGCCAGACCCAAGCGCTCGATCAGCACCTTGTCCTTGGCATAGGCATCCTTGGCCCATTGCAGATAGTCAGCACCGGAGCGGTACCACAGCCCCTGATTGAGCTGCGTCAACACCTCGGTATGGCGCGGATCGTCCATGGCTTTCTTGAACGCATCATGCAGCCTCTGCACCACGGCGGGATCCATGCCCTTGGGGCCTGCCAGCCCGTAGGGAGAAAGCGACACCACGCCATAACCAAGCTCCTTAGCGGTGGGCACATCAGGCCAGCGCTGGGTGCGCTTTTCACCAAAGGTGACAAGCAAGCGCATCTTGCCGCTTTCGACATGGGGCTCCCAGCCAGAGGCACCACTTTCCGCAGCCAGATGGCCTCCTAACAGCGCCTGCTGCAGATCGGCATCGCCCTTGAAGGGCACATGGTTGAGCGAGACCTTGGCCTTCTCGGCCAACTCTTCCATCAGCAGATGGGGGGATGAACCAATGCCGGTCGAGCCATAGTCGATCTTGCCGGGACGCTTGCGCGCCGCAGCAATGTAGTCGTTGAAGCTGCGATAGGGTGAGTCCGTACGCACTGCCACACCGAAGGTATAGCCTGATACGCCAATGATGTAGGTGAAATCGGTGATCGGATTCCAGGCCGTTTTCTGCATATGCGCCATGCGCAGCATCGACATGGGGAACTGGACAACCGTGTAGCCATCGGGCTTTGCCGTGCGCGCCACCGTAGCCGGACCCAAGGTACCGCCAGCACCCGGTCGGTTGTCAACGATGATGGGCTGCCCCAGATGCTTGCTGGCAATGTCGGCCAATATGCGCATGTGGCGGTCCGTGGGCCCACCGGCCGGGAAAGGCACGATCAGCGTGATGGGGCGATTCGGGAACTCGTTGGCCTGCGCGGGCAGACCCATTCCCAGGCTGGCTGCGGCAACAGCTGCCAATACCAAGCGGCGGCCCATGGATGTTTGCATATTTGTCTCCGGTAGTTGTTCTAGAAATCGAGGAATTCAGGCAGGCAGGGTCAACACGCCCTTGGCCTGCAACGCCTGTAACTCCGCTTCGGGCAGGTTCAGCAGCTGCTGCAGCACTTCGCGCGTGGCTTCACCCAGCACAGGCGGCGTGTGGCGAATGGGCAGCAACTGCCCGTCCAGGCGATAAGGCGGCGCGAACACCCATGTCTGACCGGCCACGGGATGGGGCATCTGCTGGAACACACCCGCCTGGCGGGTACGCTCGCTGGTCAAGGCTTCATGCAATCCAGCAGCCTCGCCGCAGGGAATGCCGGCAGCATGCATGCGCTCCAGCAACAGCTTGCGGGGCTTGGAAGCGATGATTTCCGTCAGCATCGGCAAGATCAGAGCGCGATGCTTGGCACGTTCCACATTGGTGGAAAAACGGGGGTCTTCCACAATATCGGGGCGCTCAATCACGCTGCGGCAGAAGGCATCGAACTGGCTGTTATTGCCCACAGCAATGATCAGCGCACCATCGGCAGCATCAAACAGACCGTAAGGCACGATGGAGGGGTGGGCATTGCCATAGCGCTGTGTGTCGTGACCCAGTTGCATGGCATCCAGCGCGTAATAGCCGGTGATGGTCAAACCGCAGTCATACAGCGCCATCTCGATCTTGCGGCCACGACCGGTACGGCTCTTGCGGTAAAGCGCGGCCAGCACGGCTTGTGCGGCATACATGCCGGTCATCATGTCCACCACGGCCATGCCGAACTTCAAAGGCGGCGTTCCTTCCACACCGTTGATGGCCATCAGCCCGGCTTCGGCCTGAATCACCAGGTCGTAGCCGGGGCGCTTGGCTTCGGGGGTCTCGCTGCTGTAGCCCGCCACGCTGCAGTAAATCAGATCGGGCTTGATGGATTTGAGCTTGTCATAGCCCAGACCCAGCTTGTCTGCACCGCCATGCTTGAAATTGTGAATCACCACATCAAACTGGGGCAGCAAGTCGTAAATGATCTGAATCGCCTCGGCGCTTTGCAGATCCAGCGTGATGGACCGCTTGTTGCGGTTCATGCTGTTGTAGTAGGTGGTCTCGGTCTTGCCGATGCGATGCCCCCAGTCGCGGGTGTCATCGCCGCGCTTGGGGTGCTCCACCTTGATCACTTCGGCGCCAAAGTCGGCCAGTACCTGGCCACACAAAGGGCCGGCAAACACGCGCGACAGATCCAGTACGCGTACCCCCTCGAGAGGGAAATCGATATCGTCCGGCAATTCTTGCTGGCTGCTCATTTTGCTGTTCTCCAATCTCTGTCTCTGAAAGAGCAAAAGCCTTGCACAAGGCAAGGCTGGCTCCCAATCAATCAGGCGCTTTGGCTCAGAGCCATGAAATGCGCCAGGTGGTGATCTTCGTCGCCAAACTGGTGGTCAATCATGACCAGTCGCTTGGCGTAATGCGCCAGTGGAAGCTCCCAGGTCATGCCAATGCCGCCATGCATCTGAATGCATTCCTCGGCCACCATCGCACCCACATAGCCCACGGTGTACTTGGCGGCAGACAGCATCTTGGCGCGCTCCACACCTTCGGCGTTGTCGATGGCATCAGCGGCGTTGACCACGGTGGAGCGCACTTGCTCGACCTCCAGCAGCAGGTCGGCCATGCGGTGCTGCAGCGCCTGGAAGGTGCCAATAGCCACGCCAAACTGCTTGCGGGTCTGCAGGTATTCCAGCGTGTGTTGCTTGGCCACATCCATGGCACCCAGCGCTTCGGCTGCCAGCGCCAGCAGCGCAAAGCCTTGTACATGCTCCAGCACGGCATAGCCCTGGCCTTCGGCACCCAGCAGCGCGTCGGCGCTCAGCTGCACATTGTCAAAAGTCAGCTCGGCCGCTCGGCCGCCTTCCATGCGGCTGTAGCCACGCTTGGCCAGACCAGCGGCATTGCCGTCCACCAGGAACAGGCTGATACCGGCTTCATCAAACTGAGCGCCTGCGGTGCGGGCCGACACCAGCAGCAGCTCGGCTTTTTCGCCAAAGGCCACCACGCTCTTGGCACCGCTCAGTACCCAGCCCGTGGCCGTCTTGGCGGCCGTCGCGCCGACGTTATTCAACTCGTAATGGCTGCCGGGTTCGTCGTGCGCCAGCGCGGCCATCACGCCGCCGGCGATGATGTCGTCCAGCTTCTGCTTTTGCGCTTCGGTGCCCGCAGCAATCAGGGCCTGACCCACGACCAGCGCGCCCAGCAGAGGCTCGGCCACCAGCCCACGGCCCAGGGCTTCAAACACCACGCTGATGTCAAAGCCAGAGCCGCCAAAGCCGCCCGCTTCCTCGGGAAACAAGGCACCAATCGTGCCCAGCTCGGCAAACTGCGCATACAGCTCGGGGCTGTGTCCTTCTGCCCCATAAGCCAGCTGATTGCGGTGCTCGATGCCGTATTGCTCGGAGATGAAGCGGTTCAGGCTGTCCGCCAGCATGCGACGGTCTTCGGTGTGTGTGAAGTTCATGTGCTTATTCCTTGCCTTGCCCGAATCAGAGGCCCAGGATCATCTTGGAGATGATGTTTTTCTGGATTTCGTTGGAGCCACCGAAGATCGACAGCTTGCGATAGTTGAAGTAGTTGGCGGCAGCGGTTGCGGCTTCGTCAATCAGACCAACGGGCGCGTCCTCGTAACCTTCGTACTGCGCTTCGTCGATGTAAGGCACGGCATAGACACCCATGGCGCGGCGGATCAGCGACAGGATTTCCTGACGGATTTCCGTACCGCGAATCTTCAGCATCGAGCTTTCCGCACCGGGCACGCCGCCACCGGCCACGGCGGCAATCACGCGCAGATTGGTGGTCTTCATGTTTTCCAGATCAATCTCGACCTTGGCCATACGTGCCGCAAACAACGGATCCTGGTTCAGAGGCTTGCCATTCTTGTGTGCCTTGGCAGCCACCACCTTGAGCTTGGCCAGGGACGAAATGCAAAAGCCCACGCCTGCAATGCCGGTGCGCTCATAGGTCAGCAGGTACTTGGCGTAAGTCCAGCCTCGGTTCTCTTCGCCCACCAGGTTTTCCACCGGCACCTTCACATCGGTGAAGAAGACCTCGTTGACATCCTTGTCGCCGTCCAGCGTGCGGATGGGGCGCACTTCCACGCCGGGCGTGTTCATGTCCACCAGCAGGAAGCTGATACCGGCCTGTGCCTTGACTTCGCGATTGGTGCGTACCAGGCAGAAGATCATGTTCGCGTGCTGGCCTTGCGTGGTCCAGGTCTTTTGGCCGTTGACGATGTAGAAATCGCCTTCGCGCACCGCCGTGGTCTTGACCGAGGCCAGATCCGAGCCCGCACCCGGTTCCGAATAACCCTGGCACCACCAGTCCTCGCCTTTCAACATGCGGGGCAACCAGTAATTCTTTTGCTGCTCGTTGCCGTACTTGATCAGCACCGGGCCCAGCATGTTCACGCCAAAAGGCACGACGCGAGGGCCACCGGCCAGTGCGCACTCGGTGTCGAAAATAAACTTTTCCACCGCACCCCAGCCGGGGCCGCCGTTTTCCATGGGCCAGTGATTGGCATACCAGCCACGCTCATTGAGGACGGCATGCCACTCGTCCTGATCGGCCTTGCTCAGACGCTGACCCGCCTTGACCTTTTGCGAAATATGCTTGGGCAGTTTGTCCTTGAGGAAAGTCTGCACCTCGGCGCGGAACGCTTCTTCCTGGGGAGTGAATTGCAAATCCATTGCTATGTCCTAGTAATCCATGGCGCGATGCGCCTTCACGGCGGTTGAAACTGGCGCGCTCGCCACCAGAGAAGCCGAACAAGGGCCGTCCCGCAGCAAGGGCGTCGCCCCCTCCCGCGCAGCGAGAGAGGGGGAAGCGGCAAAGCCGCTCTGGGGGTGTTTAGAAAATCTCGAACAGGCCTGCAGCGCCCATGCCACCGGCGATGCACATGCTGACCACCCCCCACTTCACATTGGGGTTCTGGGCCTTGCGACGCTGACCTTCCAGCAGGATGTGACCGGTCAGACGCGCACCCGTCATGCCGAAGGGATGGCCGATGGAAATGGCGCCGCCATTGACGTTCAGGCGATCATTGGGAATGCCCAGTTGACGCTGGCAGTACAGAGCTTGCGAGGCAAAGGCTTCGTTCAGCTCCCACAGATCGATGTCATCCACAGTCAGGCCGTGGCGTGCCAGCAGCTTTGGAATCGCAAACACGGGGCCGATGCCCATCTCATCAGGCTCGCAACCCGCCACGGCAAAGCCGCGGAAAGCCCCCAGAGGCTTCAGCCCAAGGCGCTCGGCCAGCTTGGCTTCCATCACCACGCAGGCGCTGGAGCCGTCCGACAGCTGCGAGGCATTGCCAGCGGTGATGAAGTTGCCCGCACCCTTGACGGGTTCGAGCTTGGCCAGACCTTCTAGCGTGGTGCTGGCCCGGTTGCAGTTGTCCACGGTGGCGACCACGTCGCGGTAAGTGACTTCGCCGGTTTCCTTGTTCTTCTCCATCATGCGCGTGGCGCAGGGGATGATTTCATCCTTGAACAGATCGGCCGCCTGGGCTGCTGCCGTGCGCTGCTGGCTTTGCAGCGAGAAGGCGTCTTGGTCTTCGCGCGTGATGCCGTAGCGTTTGGCCACCACATCGGCGGTGTCGATCATGGCCATGAACAGCTCGGGCTTGTGCTCCACCAGCCAGGGATCCATATCGGTGGGCAGATTGTTGCCGGCTCGCATGCCGGAGATGGTTTCGATACCACCGGCCAGCATCACATCCACCCCTTCGGCCACCACACGGCCCGCAGCCATGGCGATCGATTGCAGACCCGATGCGCAGTAGCGCGCCACGGTGGCACCGCCAATGGACAAAGGCAAACCGGCACGCAACACGGCCTGACGTCCCAGATTGCGGCCCTGGAAACCGTCGGGGTTGCCGCAGCCCAGAATCAGGTCTTCAATCATGGCGGGGTCAATGCCAGCACGATCCACGGCGGCCTTCACGGAGAAGGCAGCCAGTTGGGCGGCGGGAGTGACATTGAACTCGCCGCGGTGCGACTTGGTCAGCGGTGTGCGAGCGGTGGAAACGATGACGGCTTCACGCATGGTTGTTGTCTCTGTGAATGTTTGAAAACTTTTTAGTAGCTACTTGCGCTTGTTCTTCATAGATTTCAGATACTTTCAATACAGAAATCAATACAAATCAAGCGCTAACAGCTCCTCTTTTTAATTAACCGGGCGACACAACTGGCGCACTCCCAAAGCGCGCTGCGCCGACCAAGAGCCGCCTCACGGCGAAGGCGTTGTTCCCCTTGGCTTGGGCGAAGGCGCACTGCGCCTCAGTGGGTTACTTGTTCAGGCTGTCGAAATTCTTGCCCTCGGCCACCAGCTTTTGCAGCAGGGGCGCGGGCTTCCAGAACAGTGCGTCTTCCTTGGCAAAGGCTTCGATATCCGCCAGCACCTTGTCCAGACCCTGCATATCCGCCCACTTCATGGGACCGCCGCGATAGCGGGGAAAGCCGTAGCCGGAGATAAAAGTCACGTCCACATCGAGCGGGCGCAGGGCAATACCCTCTTCCACCACCTTGGCGCCTTCGTTGACCATGGCGGCCATATAGCGGCGCATGATTTCTTCGGCCGTGAATTGGCGCGCTGTCACGCCCTTTTTGGCGCGCTCGGCATCGACGATGGCCAGCACCTCGGGGTCATGCTGACCGACGCGCGCGCCTTGGGGGTAGAGGTAGAAGCCGCGCTGGGTCTTCTGACCAAACCAGCCGTTTTCGCAGATGCGGTCAGCAATTTCCACATAGCGTGCCTTGGGGTTGCGCGTGGCGGCGCGGCGCTTGCGCGTAGCCCAGCCAATGTCACCACCGGCCAGATCGGTCACCTGGAACGGACCCATGGCAAAGCCAAAGCCGCGCACGGCTTCGTCGATTTCGTAAGGGCTGGCACCGTCTTCCATGAGGTAATCTGCAGCCTGTTTGTAGGTGGCCAGAATGCGGTTACCGATAAAGCCATCACACACACCAGCGCGCACAGGCACCTTCTTCATCTTCTTCGCCAGCTCGAACGCCGTGGTCACCACATCGGCCGCCACCTTGGACGGCACAACGATTTCCAGCAGCTTCATGATGTTGGCCGGGCTGAAGAAGTGCAGGCCGATCACATCTTGAGGACGGCTGGTAACGGCAGCAATCGCGTCGATGTCCAGATAGGACGTATTGGTGGCCAGCACCGCGCCGCTCTTGCAGACGCGATCCAGCTCCTTGAACACGGCCTTCTTGACTTCCAGGTCTTCAAACACGGCTTCGATCACCAGATCCACATCGGCAATGTCGTCGTAGCTTGTCGAAGGCGTATAGCGCGCCATCACGGCGACCTTGGCGTCTTCCGTCATGCGGCCCTTGGCGATCAGGCCGTTGTAGACCTTCTCCACATTGGCCTGACCGCGTGCGATGGATTCAGCGTCGCGCTCGATCATGGTCACGACCAGACCGGCATCGAGGGCCGACACGGTGATGCCGGCACCCATGGTGCCGCCGCCGATGATGGCGATCTTGGCAAAGTGGCGCGGTGCTGCGGCCTTGGCTTCGGGAATCTTGGCGGTTTCTTTTTCCGCAAAGAAGGCGTGAATCAGGCCTTGGCGCTGCGGACTGTCGATACAGGCCAGAAACTGGACGCGCTCGAATTTCAGGCCTTCTGCAAAAGGCAGGTCCACGGCGGCTTGCACGCAGTCAATGATCTTCAGCGGCGAGAACAGACCGCGCGACTTCTTGACGGTGTCGGCGCGCAGCGCTTCCAGCTCGGCATGGGCAGCGGCCTTGTCGGCCAATTGGCTTTGATCGGCGCTGGTGGCGCGGACAGGCGCATCCTGGGCCAGCAGTTCACGGATGTAGGCCATGCCGGCGGCCACGGGGTCGGTGCCCTCTTCCAGCTTGTCTACCAGACCGGCCGCCTGTGCGGCCTTGGCGCTCAGGGGCTTGCCGCTGAGCATCAGCTCGGCAGCAGCCTTCACGCCCATCAAACGCGGGGCGCGCTGCGTACCGCCGGCTCCGGGAATCAGACCCAGCGAAACTTCTGGCAAGCCCAGCTTGGCCGCAGGCAAGGCCAGGCGATAGTGGGCGGCCATGGCAATCTCCAGACCACCACCCAAAGCTGCGCCATGAATCACGGCGACCACGGGCTTGCTGCAGGCTTCGATGCGGTTGCAGACGTCGGGCAGGAAGGGCGCGACCGGCGGCTTGCCAAATTCACGGATGTCGGCACCGGCAATAAAGGCCTTGCCCTGACCCACGATCAGCACCGCCTTGACTTCGGCGCTGGCGTCTGCCTGCTCCATCGCTGCCGCCAGCCCCTGACGCACGGCCGCGCCCAGGGCGTTGACCGGCGGGTTGTTAATGGTGACCAGCAGGACGTCGCCGTCTTGCTTGAGTTCAACGACAGAAGCGGCAGTCTCAGAAGTCATGCGTGTCTCCGATATGGTTTTATGGAATAGGCATCATTCTTACGGCGACAATGTTTTCTAACAATCCCATGAATCATTGACAGACTGTCAAAAAAATTCAAACAATCTCCCATGGATTCGCAATCACTGACCCTGCTGGTCGAAATAATTGATAGCGGCAACCTCAGCCAGGCTGCGCGAAAGCTCAAGATGACTCGCGCGAATGTGAGCTATCACCTCGCCCAGCTGGAGAAGGCTGCGGGCGTGCAATTGGTCAAGCGCACCACGCGCCGTGTGGAGCCGACAGAGATCGGCCTGCGCCTGTACGAGCATGGCCGCAACATTCACAACGAAATGCTGGCCGCACGCGAAGCCATTACGGCGCTGGGCCAGAGCCTGCAGGGCCGGGTAGGCATCAGCGTGCCCAGCGGCTACGGCCAGATCGTGATGAGCGAGTGGTTGATCGAGTTCAAGCGCCTGTACCCCGGCATCGTGCTCGATGTGCTGTTTGAGAACCGTGCCGACAATCTGCGCGACGATATGGACATCATCATCCGCGTGATCCAGGAGCCGCCGCTGTCGCTGGTGGCACGCAGTCTGGGTACGGTGCGCTATCTGGCCTGTGCCTCACGCGAATATGCGCAGACCCATGGCCTGCCCAAGACCTTGCACGCCTTGCGTGCCAGCCCATTGATTACGGCCGGGGTGACTGGACGGCAGCTGCGCCTGGCCGCCTATCTGGGGACAGAGCGCCACGAGGTGATGCTGGAGCCCACCATGATCTCCGAGCACTTCCCCTTTTTGCGCGACGGAATTCTGGCCGGTCTGGGCGTCGGGCTGGTGCCCGACTATGTGGTTCAAGACAAGCTGGCCACGGGCGAGGTACTGACCACGCTGGACGAATACCGGCTCAGTATTTTTGGCACCCACATGTACCTGCTGTACCTGCCCAACCGCCACCAAACAAAGGCCGTGCGCACCTGCATCGACTTCTTGCTGACCAAGGCCCAACCCGGGGAAGAAGTCCGACCGGCCATGTTGCCCAAGCCCTGAGTTCGTAAAAAGCCAACCCTAGGGTTGGCTTTTTCATGGAGCAGGCTTCAGGAAAGCCTGCGGTTCAGATTCTGCTGCCGCCAGCTGCTGGGGCTTTGTTGGAAGTGCTTGCTGAACCAGCGCGTGAACGAGCTGTTCTCGGCAAACCCGGTCAGCGTGGCCGCCTCGCTGATCGACAGCTGCGAATTTTGCAGCGCCCGCAGTGCAGCCTGACTGCGCACGGCGTCCAAGGTTTCCTGAAAGCTGGTGTTATTCGTCTCAAGATGCCGCTGTAACGAGCGCGCCGTAAAGCCCAGCGCCCCAGCCACATGGGCAATGCTGTGGCGGCCATGCGGCAGCAAAGACTGCAAAGTGTTGCGCACCTGCTGCTCCAGCGACTTGGATGCGGGACGCGGCGCATGAATTTCCATCAGGCTGCGGGCATGGCTTTCCATCAGACTGTCATGATCGACGTTGAGCTGCGTCATCTCGTCATTGCTCACCACAATGCCGTCAAAGTCCGAAGCAAAAACAATCTCGCTGCCCAGCACCCGGCGGTGGCTCATGGTGCTGCTTGGCGAGCTGTGCGAGAAGTGAATACTGCTCGGGCTCCAGCTCTTACCCAGCTGGTGGCGGCACAGGCTCAACAGAGCGGTAATGCCCAGCTCTGTGGGGTGACGACCAGGGGTTTCACGCTCGGTATCCAGGTGCAGCTGAATGATGGAGTAGCGGCCCTGTGTCACCACCTCGGTGGCCACCGTGCTGCTGATGAGGTGGTTGTAGTCCTTGAGCGTCTTGAGCATCGCAGCCAGGCTTTCCTGGTGCTGTAGCAGCAGGCTGATAGGTCCAAAGTCTGACAAGCGCCAATAAGAGCCCATGAGCAGGCCCAGCGATGCATGACCCATCTGGGCAGACGAAGTCTCCAGCAACGTGGCAAACGCGGATTCAGGAACCAGCAGGTCAGGGGTGTTCAGGCAGCTGTGATCCAGACCTACCTTGCGGAACATGCTCAGCGGGTCGATTCCCAGCTCATTCGCCACTCTGGCGTATTTGCTCAGGTTCACACTACGGATACGGGGCTTCATCGTGACCAACAAATCTATTGACCTGAGTCCTGCGCGCGGCTCAAGTTCATTTATGGGAGGCAGACCTTCAGAGTAGTCCTGCATTTTTTGGGACTTGATATTTATCAATGCATGGACAACAAGTCAATCAATAGATACCACTAGAACCTTGCAAGTTTTGTCCTCAGGAAAGCAGACTTTCCCCTGAAAACCTGTCCCACTTTGAAGCTTTTGCTTACTCACTGCCAGTCCATTGCAAACCTTGAAACCGGCACAACGCGCACCCAACCAGCCCACGCCCGCCACCTAGGGTTTTCCATTTGCTGACGCAGAGGGCAACAAGCTGACGCGATTGGTCAAGCACTCCCAAGCCTGCTGCGCCGAAAATTTTTCCCATCTGCTGGTGTGAGTGGATAGAGCGCCAAGCCTTTCTGAAGGCCTCGTTATACAGACTCTTGGCACCGCTTGTGATGCGCTCGGAATAAGGCTCCAAACCTTGCCCAAGCAGAGCCGCAGCTGTTTTTAGAATTGAGGAAAAGACGATGAAAGTCGAACAACTAACCTGCAGCATTGGTGCTGAAGTTTCCGGCATCAGCTTGGGCGATGCCTCGCGCGACACCGGTCTGGCCGAAGAAATCCGAGCACTGCTGCTCCAGCACAAGGTGCTTTTCTTTCGCGATCAGGACATCACACGCGGTGAGCACGCAGCCTTTGCCCGCCACTTTGGCGATCTGGAAGACCACCCCGTCGCCGGCAGCGACCCAGACCACCCTGGTCTGGTTCAGATCTACCGCAGCGACAAGCGCGAGAACTACGAAAACACCTATCACACCGACGGCCAGTGGCGCGAGACGCCCACCATGGGCTGCGTGCTGCGCTGCGTCGAAGGCCCGGCCGTCGGTGGCGACACCATCTGGGTGAATATGGCTGCGGCCTATGACAACCTGCCCGATGACATCAAGCAGAAGATTGATGGCCTGAAGGCCAAGTCCAGCATCGAGCACGGCTTTGGTGCGGTCATGCCCGAAGAAAAGCGTCTGGAGCTCGGTCGCCTGCATCCTCCAGTCGAGCATCCGGTGGTACGCACCCACCCTGAAACCGGCGAGCAGATTCTGTATGTGTGCAGCTTCACCACCCATTTTTCCAACTACCACACGCCCGAGAACGTGCGCTACGGCCAGGACAAGACACCCGGCGCCAGCATGCTGCTGAACTACCTGATCAGCCAGGCCGCCATTCCTGAGTATCAGGTACGCTTCCGCTGGAAACCCGGCAGCGTTGCCATGTGGGACAACCGCTGCACCCAGCACTACGCGGTGCAGGACTACTGGCCCGCCCCCCGCAAGATGGAGCGCGCCGCCATCATTGGCGACAAGCCGTTCTAAGAATGAAATACTGCTGGGGCTCCGTGATGGACTCCTCTGCTGTGGCTCCAGCATCACTTGATGAATCACTAGAACCATAGCTGCTAGCGTATGCATCGTCTACGTATCAGCATATAAATAGCTGTAAGTGCTTTATGAATAAGCGCTTGCAGCTATTGTTATTTGTGCTACAGAAATCTACTGGATACGCCGTGGATTAAAGACTGGGTCTCGCTCTTCGTGTTTTTCGCATCAGGACGAGCATCCCGGCAAAGCTCAAAACAAAATAGGTGAAGTACGCGAATACGGCTGAAGCTGCGACAGTCCATTCGCACTTTGCCGCAATGACCAATGGGAGCACCAGCAGCGCACCGATGGTCAGCGGCTTGCCTGCCACTGGTGCCATGCCTGCCCAGGAGGTGGAAATAGCAACAAACGTCAAAAGCATTGCCACGCATGGCTGCCATGCCAAGCATGATCCAGAGTGGAGCGGTCATTGCATTGCGGTTGCTGATGAAGTTGTATCGTGACCTTGGAAGCATGCAAACACAACCGCCGAGGCTGCACCTTTGCAAAGCCCGTTGACGGGTCTCAATGCAGTGCCCGCCAGGAGCCAGTACATGAGTCACTGGAGAACTCGCAGAAAAGAGCCCCCATGACTAAGCTCAGCCACTGACATGCTTGCAAGCCCCAAGAAAAAAGGTCTCCTAGGGAGACCTTTTTATTGCTCATGTCAGTTCAGCAGACGCCGTGCGCAATACACCGCTGCATTGCGCACGGCTGGTCATCAGGCAGTCTTGCGCAGGAAACCTTGGTTGCAACCGTTGCGATTGGGCGCAAAGCCATTGGCGGCCAGGCTTTCTTCCACCGTGTCGTAGAACACGCCGATCTTGCTGATCTCGCGGGCCTCCTTGGCCGTGGCAATCGGGCGACCAAATTCGCGCGAGATACGCACCAGCTGCTCGATTTGCGAGACGGTGCTGGCCTTTTCAGTGCGACTCTGGTTCCACAGGCAGTCTTCCGTGCCGCAGCGCACGTGCAGACCCGCGGCAATGCCCCACATGTTAACGGGCAGCACGTTGCGCACATTGCTTTCCACTGTCAGAACCGCACCATCAGGTACGGAGCGCACAAAGTTGGCCAGGCTGTACAGGCTAGGCGTGTCCATGCCACCGGCAATGGCCACCCAGTTCATGACCAGCGGGCCCATGTAGAAGCCTCGGCGCATCAGGCGCTCCACCGATTCAAAGCTGTTCAGGTTGTAGCACTGGAAGGCGCTCTGAATACCGGCCTTGGTCAGGCGGCGCACATGCTCCTCCACCCAGCCTGGCTGGGCTGGCACGGTCATCTCTTTGTAGGCATTGAACAGCGCGGGATTCTGGCGCGAGGTACCGGCGAAGTCAGCGTCTTCTGCCTGATCGGTCACGTTCATCTGCGAAGTGTTGACCGTCACGGTCACCTGATCGGGCACAGGGTCCAGATCGGCCAGCATGTGGCGGGTGTCGTCGCTCAGCCATTTCGCGGCCTGGCCTTCGTCTTCGGGGGCAAAGCTGATGGAGCCACCCACTTGAATAATCATCTCGGGTACAGCCTTGCGCACGCCGGCCACCAGTTCGTTGAACTTGGACAGGCGCTTGCTGCCCTTGCCATCCAGCTCACGCACATGCAGGTGCAGCACGGTGGCACCAGCGTTGTAGCAGTCCACGGCCTTCTGGATTTGCGCTTCCATGGTGACGGGAATGTCTTCAGGAAAGTCCGAAGGCAACCAGCCCGGCGCGTAAGGGGCGGCGGTGATGATCAGGGGTTGCTGGTTTTCGGGGAACAGGTGGCCGTCGAGAAAGTTCATTGCTAGTCTCCAATTTGAATGCGGACTTCGACGGACAGCAAAACCTGAGCATGCCTCTCATCTGCAATGTCACCAGACATTCATACAGACATGAACTGCACCAGCCAGCAGGCACCGGATCGTCGAAATTGAAAGCAAATTCAATGTAGATCAGCTGTGCTGAGACCATTTACCCTATTGCGTTCTGAGCTTGGCAAAGTGCGCCAAGCTGGTGTACAGCCTTGCCGCAGCCCACGACTTCGGTGCACAAGAAAATAGCTGCCGAGTGTTTCTCGACAGCCCAATACACCGCCTGCAGGCGAAATCACCCACGCCATGCGGCTTCGATTGCGGCGATATCGATTTTGCGCATGCCCATCATGGCGTCAAAAGCGCGCTTGGCCGCTGCGCGATCAGGATCACTTATGGCTGTAGTCAGCACACGCGGCGTGATTTGCCACGACAGCCCCCACTTGTCTTTGCACCAACCACATTGGCTTTCCTGCCCGCCGTTGCCAACAATTGCGTTCCAAAGCCGATCCGTTTCTTGTTGACTGTCCGTCGCCACCTGAAATGAGAATGCCTCGCTGTGCTTGAAAGCAGGCCCTCCGTTCAGACCCAGGCACGGAATTCCCATTACGCTGAATTCGACGGTCAATACATTGCCTTGCTTGCCTGCAGGATAGTCACCCGGTGCCTGGCTGACAGCTCCCACTGAACTATCAGGAAAAGTCTGGGCGTAGAACTTTGCGGCTTCCAGAGCCTCGCTTTCATACCAGAGGCAAATCACATTTTTGCTGACCATAAGGAGCGCTCCTGAACAAAGGCAGAGACATCTCTGCGGGTGGTGAAAGCTTCTCAAACAAGCCGTGGGTATTTTCGACTCACAGCGTTATTAAATTGGACTCGCATTCGCCTGCGAACTCAATACCAAGAGCTATCTGCGCGGGCATCAGCCACCAATATCCGCTTTGCGCACCGTAACGGTTCCAGCAACAGGCTTATATATCCATCACAGCCGCCCTGTTGCGCCGCAAAAGCCCTGATGGTCAGGCTTTCACGCTCAGCAAGAGCATTTGCTCACTACCAGACCAACACGCATCTGGCTCGCACACACCAGATCAGCCGACTCTGCTTTAGATCAAGTCAACCCGGTCTATTTTTGTATAGTCATATAATTGACTACACATATATAAGACCCAAATTCTTGAAACCTACGATCAGCTGACGTCATGAAATTCACACTAAACGGCCAGGAAGTGGATGCGCAAAGCGCCACTGCCGACACTCCTCTTCTGTATGTACTGCGCAATGACATGCAGCTCAACGGTCCTAAATTCGGTTGCGGCCTGGGCGAATGCGGTGCCTGCGCCGTGCTGATCGATGGCAAGGTGGCGCGCTCATGCTCGGTACCGTTGAATGCAGTCGCCGGCAAGAAGGTCACAACGCTTGAAGGCCTGTCGCCGGATGCCAGCAAGGCCGCCAGCACCAAGGCGCTGCAAGACCGCGCGGTGCTCGATGTCAGCGCTGCAAAAAACGATGCGCCCGCCGCATCGCGCACCTACACCCTGCATGTGGTGCAGCAAGCGTTCGTCGACGCTCAAGCTGCACAGTGCGGCTACTGCACCAACGGCATGGTCATGGCACTGGTCGCCCTGTTCAACCAGCAGCCCAAGGCCACGGACGATGAGATCAAGCACGCCTTGTCTGGTCATCTGTGCCGCTGCGGCACCCATGTGGAAATCATGCAAGCCGCCGCACGTGCCCGCGAATTGATTGCTCAAGGCCATAGCCCTGCCATTCCAACTGCGGCCGCCGCAGGCGCATCCACACAAGCAAAGGCTGCCTGATTATGAAATTTTTCACCAAAGACAATCAAGCCCAGCTGACCCGTCGCCAGCTGCTCAAGGCCGGCGGCATGCTGATGGTCGGCTCCGTCGCCGGCGGCCATCTGCTCATGGCCCAGACTGCCCCCGAAGCAGCCACCAAGGGCCCTTTTGCGATTCCTTCGGCCAAGATGGTGGACAGTTTCATCGCCATTGGTGCTGACGGCTCAGTCACCGCCTACAACGGTCACGTAGATCTGGGCACCGGCATCCGCACCGCGCTGGGCCAGTTGGTGGCTGACGAGCTGTATGTGGACTTTGCCGCCGTGACCATGGTGCTTGGCCACACCGCCCGCACCCCCGACCTTGGCCCCACCATTGCCAGCAACACCATTCAGGTGTCGTCCCTGCCCATGCGCCACGCCGCAGCCCAGGTGCGCCAGCTTCTGATCAAGCTTGCCAGCGAAAAGTCCGGCGTTCCTGCTGATCGCATCACCACGCAAAAGGGCGCTGTCATTGCAGGCGGCAAGCGCTTTGGCTATGGCGAGCTGGTGCAAGGTCTGGACCTGCAGATCGAAGTGGACGAGAAGATCGAGCTGCGCAAATCGGGCTTTGAGTACATCGGCAAGAGTGTTCAGCGCGTGGACATTCCCAATAAGGTGCTGGGAGCCCTCACCTATATCCATGATCTGCGCGTGCCCGGCATGCTGCATGGTCGTGTGATTCGCCCGCCCTATACCGGTGCTGACGCCACGGCCCCCCTGGGCTCCAGTCTGGTCTCGGTCGATGAAAAATCCATCGCCCACCTGCCCGGCATCGTCAAGGTCGTGGTCAAGGGTGACTTCGTCGGCGTGGTCGCCGAGCGCGAGGAACAAGCCATTGCGGCCATGCGCCAGCTCAAGGTCACCTGGAAGGAATGGGCAGGTCTGCCTGACCTGTCCCTGAACGGCCTGCACCAAACCCTGGTCGATCACACCAAGACCGATCGTGTGCTGCAAGAAGATGAAGGCGCTTTGCAAGCGGTAGAGCAAGCCAAGATTCAGCTGACACGCGACTATGTCTGGCCCTATCACGCCCATGGCTCCATCGGCCCATCCTGCGCAATTGCTGAAGTCGGCGATGCCCAGATTCAGGTCTGGACTGGCTCCCAAAACCCTCACGACGTGTGCAAGGACATCTCCAAGCTCATGGACGTGAATGCCGACAACGTCAACGTGACCCGCCTGGAGGCCTCCGGCTGCTATGGCCGCAATTGCGCCGATGACGTCTGCTCTGATGCCGTCCTGATGTCTGCTGCTGTTGGGGGCAAGCCCGTGCGCGTGCAATTGATGCGCGAGCAGGAGTCTGGCTGGGAACCCAAGGGCACCGGCCAGCTGATTCGCGTGCGCGGCGGCATGGACGAGCAACACAATGTGACTGCCTACGAGCTGCGTACCTGCTACCCCTCCAACAATGCCTCCGCACTGGCTCTGATCCTCACTGGCAAGGTCTCGGCCAAGATCGATGCGCAGCAAATGGGTGACCGCACGGCGATTCCGCAATACGAATACCCCAAGATGCGCATGATTTCTCAGGATGCCGTGCCCATCGTGCGCGCCTCCTGGATGCGTGGCGTTTCGGCCTTGCCCAATGTTTTTGCGCATGAATCCTGGATTGATGAATGCGCCTATCTGGCCAAGGCCGACCCTATCGAGTACCGCTTGCGCTACCTCAAGGACCCACGCGCCGTGGCCCTGATTGCTGAAGCCAAGAAACAATGCAACTGGCAGGACGGCCCTGCCCATCGCAACCCCGCTCCTGCAGACCAACGCCTGGTCAAGGGTCGCGGTTTTGCCTATGCGCGCTACATCCATAGCAAGTTCCCCGGCTACGGTGCAGCCTGGGCGACCTGGGCCGTCGATGTAACCGTGGACCGCGAAACCGGTGAAATCAAGGTGGACAAGGTCTTTGTCGCACAAGACACCGGTGCCATGGTCAACCCCGCAGGCGTGCGCCACCAGGTGCATGGCAACGTGGTGCAGTCCACCAGCCGCGTGCTCAAAGAATTTGTCACTTTCGACAAGAGCGGTGTGACCTCGCTGGAATGGGGTGGCTACCCCATCCTGCGCTTTGACGAGCTGCCAGAGATTGACTCTTTGCTGGTCGAGCGCCCCAACGAAGCCCCCATGGGCGCTGGCGAATCGGCCTCCGTGCCCAGCGCTGCTGCCGTTGCCAATGCCTTCTTTGACGCCACTGGCGTGCGCCTGTTTGAAGTGCCCTTCACGCCCAGCCGCGTGCTGGCCGCACTCAAGGCAGCCAAGGCAGATACCGGTACCGCTGCGTCCAAGTGACCCCACAGATAAAGAGCACACACATGCGAACGTTCAAAAAAATCCTGACTGGCGGTGCAGCACTGGTTGCCGTGCTGGCAGTCGCCGGTCTGGCACTCACCCATCAGGGCGAGATCGCCACACAAGCCAGCATTCCATCCGCTGACTTTACCCCCCAGCAAATCGCCAAGGGCAAGCTGCTGGCCGCCATGGGCGACTGCGCCGTCTGCCACACCGCAGCCAACGGCAAGACCAATGCCGGCGGTCTGGCCATGCCCAGCCCCTTCGGCACCATCTACACCAGCAACATCACGCCAGACATGCAGACCGGCATTGGCAGCTGGACCTATGAAGCCTTTGAGCGCGCCATGCGCCACGGTGTGGACCGCGAAGGCCAGTACCTCTATCCCGCCTTCCCCTACACGGCCTTCAGCCGCGTGACCGATGAAGACATGAAGGATCTGTACGCCTTCCTGATGAGCGAGCCCGCTGTATCGAATGAAGCGCCCAAGACCGCGCTGAACTTCCCTTACAACGTGCGCCGCGGCATTGCCGCCTGGAACTGGCTCAACCTCAAACCCGGCGTGGTCGCTGACGATGCACAGCAAGCCCCCGAGTGGAATCGCGGAGCCTATCTGGTCGAAGGCCTGGGCCACTGCAGCGCCTGCCACACCCCGCGCAACGGCATGGCCGCTGAGAAGACTGGCGAATTCCACTTTGCAGGCGGCAGCGCTGAAGGCTGGGACGCACCGGCTCTGACCTCCAAATCGGCATCGCCCCTGCCCTGGACCAAGGGTGATCTGGTTGACTACATGAAGACCGGCTTCTCCGAGCGCCACAGCGTGGCTGCCGGCCCCATGGCCCCCGTGGCCCACGGTCTGTCCCAGCAAAGCGATGCCGACATTGACGCCATTGCCACCTACCTGATGAGCTACCGCGACGCCAATGCCGCCCCCGGCGATGCCAAAGCGCTGATCGAAGAGAAGACTGCCAAGCCCAAGCTGGCACTGGACACTGAAGGCTACCGTCTGTACCAGGGTGCCTGCATGGCCTGCCACCGCGCCGACCCTTCGGCCAGCACCTTTGGCGTGCGCCCGCAATTGGCACTGAGCACCAGCCTGCATTCCGCCTCGCCTGACAACGCCATCATGGCCGTCCTGGAAGGCGTGCAGAACCCAGCCCATGCAGATCTGGGTACCATGCCCGCCTTCCGCCATGCTTTAAGCGATGCGCAAATTGCCACCCTGCTCAACACCATGCGCATGCAATACGGCGTGGATGCATGGAAGGACCTTCCCGCCAAGGTAGGCCAGCTGCGTAAACAGTCTCAAGCACAGCACTGATACACAGCACTCCCCACTGGCCTTCCCTGTCCTTCACAATGGCCATGGAAGGCCTTTTTACGCCGACAGCGGCACATGACTGATTCGGCAGTTGCCAGCTAAATAAAGAAAGCAAGCAATGGACAATATCGACGTCCTGGTCCTGAAGGCCTTACGCGACTGGCGCAGCGCCGGACAGCGCGCCTTGCTGGCCACTGTCGTGCGCACCTGGGGCTCATCACCCCGTCCCGTTGGCTCCATGATGGCCTTGCGTGAAGACGGCCGCGCCATTGGCTCGGTCTCTGGCGGCTGCATTGAAGACGATTTGATTGCGCGCCACACCCATTCGCTGAACCAGAACCAAGGCATTCCGGATGTTCCACCGCAACTGGTGCGCTACGGCGTCAGCGCCGATGAAGCCCACCGCTTTGGCCTGCCCTGCGGCGGCACGCTAGAGCTGCTGCTGGAGTTCAACCCCGACGCCGCCAGTCTGCAAGAGCTGGTGATCCAGCTTGAAGCCGGATCGCTGGTGAAACGTAGCGTGAACTGCGCCACCGGCGAAGCCAGCCTGCAGCTGGCCGAGCAGCCTGATGCGCTGGAGTTTGACGGCCACACGCTTACCAACCACCTTGGCCCCGGCTACCGCATGCTGCTGATTGGCGCGGGCGCGTTGGCCGAATATCTGGCCACGATGGCGCTGTTCAATGGTTTCACCGTCACCGTCTGCGACCCGCGCGAGGAATACATAGGCAGCTGGTCTGTGCCGCAAGTCAGCAAGGTGATGGACATGCCCGACGATGCCGTCACCGCCTTCAAGCCCGATGCACGCAGCTGCATTGTGGCTCTGACGCACGACCCCAAACTGGACGATCTGGCCCTGCTCGAAGCCGTGCAAAGCGCCGCCTTTTACGTGGGAGCCATCGGCTCGCGCCGCAACAACCATGCGCGCCGCGAACGCATGATGGAGCACTTTGGCGAGACCGAAGAATCACTGGCCAAGTTGCGCGGGCCTATCGGCCTTTATATCGGCAGCAAAACTCCGGCCGAGATTGCGGTGAGCGTGATGGCCGAAATTCTGGCCGTGAAAAATGCAGTGCCGCTGCCCCAAGCCATGTCGGTAGAAGTGGCCAAACACGAGCAGGACATTGTCATGAACGAAGCCAGCACACATTGTGCAATTCCAGAAATCGTCAGCCCGGCAAGCGCGGCGCAACAGCCCTGACAAGCACCAGGAAACAAGTCCTTTCGGACATCACAACATAAAGTGCGGCCTGCGGGCCGCACTATGCTTTTTGGAGCACGCATCCGGCGTACCATTGCCGCCTGAATGACGACCGCCAAGAAAAAGAAATCGCCTGCGCGCAAGCGCAGCCTTGCTTCCAGAGCTGCTGCCTTCGGCATCTTCCGCATCAAGCGCTTTGTGCTGTCTGCCGGAGCCTCGGCGCTTGCCAGCTTTCAGATTGCCAGTTGCAGCTTCGACCCGGCCTCATCGGCTGACAAGCTGCTCAATCAGGCGCTGGCCGCACTGCATATTCAGGCACTGAACATCCCTGCCCTGAGCGCTCTGAATGAGACGCTCAGCGCCTTTCGCAAAAACGGCTGGCCCGATCTCGATGCCCCTGCAGGCCACACCAGCTCCGTGGGCGGCAAGGTTGACAAGGTCGACGTCACGGCTTCTGGCCAGCCCACGCGCTTCGCCAACTGCTCGCAGTTCTTTCCCGGCGGCAAGGCACCAACTCTACAGCTTCACCCACATGAACGTGAGCTGTGCTTCAGCAGCTTCGCCGTGCTGCACAACGGCTCGACCAAGACACCGGTCTTTGTCGCCCAGCGGCTGAACCGACGCCTGCTGGAGCAAGGCCAGGGCTTGAAGCGCGCCGACAAGTTCTATGCCGATGCCCGCCTCCCCCGGGCTGAGCGCTCAGAGCTGGACGACTACAAGCACTCGGGCTACTCGCGCGGCCACATGGCACCGGCCGCGGACATGAGCACGCCCGAGGCCATGGCGCAAAGCTTTAGTCTGGCGAATATGGTTCCGCAAAATCAGATTCACAACGCTGGCGCTTGGAGTCAGGTGGAGCAAGCCACGCGCAAATATGCGCTGCGCGCCAAGGGCGATGTCTATGTTTTCACCGGCCCTGTCTTCACCAAGAATGCCGCGGTGATCGGTCCGGGCAAAGTAGCGGTACCCGACTACATCTTCAAGCTGGTCTATGACGCCAGCACCTATAAGAGCTGGGTCTACTGGCAGGCGAACAGCGCCGACACCCGCATGAGCGCGCCCATCAGCTATGAAGAGTTCACGCGGCGCACCGGCATGCCCTTGCTATCGTCCATCCCGGCGCAACGCGCTTGACTCAGACCCACAGGGAATCAAAAAAGGAAGCGAATAGCGCTTTACTTATATAGATCTCAGCTAATAAATTAGCTGAGATTGATTATATTCAAGCGCTAAAAGCTCATTTTTTAATAGCATTCAGGCATCCACTCCAAGCGCAGCCGTCTCACGCAAGCTGTCCACCAACAGCTGGCTGGCCGGCGTTTTCGCTCGCCCTCGCAACGTGATGATGCCCACATGCGGCAGCTCGATCGGCAGCTTGAGATTCAGGATGCACAGCAAGCCTTGGCGCTCGAAATGCTCGGCAACGCTGCGGGCCAGAAAGCCAATCGCTGGCCGCTGCTGCATGCTCGACAGCGTGACCAGAAAAGACGAGGTTTCTATGATGTCCGCCGGCGGCACCAGCTGGTGCTTGTAGAACATCTGAGCCAGCTTCGAGCGCGATGAAGCCCATGGCGGTGGCACCACCCAGGGCAGCTGCGCCAGCAGCGTCCAGTCCGGCTGCGGCGTCTTGGCCAACGGATGCTCGGGACTCACCACAATGCACATGGTCTCGGGGTACAGAGACTCGGTTTCCAGATCCGGCGATGCATAACCGGGCTCCAGCCGGCCTACGATCAAGTCCAGCTCTCCCACACGCAGCCTGGGCAGCAGCCGCGTGAGGTCGCCCTCCTCCACCATGACCGTCGTCAGAGGAGAGTGCTGCTTGAGCTGCAAAATGGCCGGCATCAGCAGGCTGGGCAAAGCGACCACCATCGCACCCACGCTGGTCCTGCCCACGCCGCCGCTAGCCTGCGCCGTAATTTCATCGCGCGTGCGCTGGTAATCGGCAAGCACCGAGCGGGCAAAGCGCACCACGGTGACTCCATGAGAGGTGGGCTCGGTGCCGCGTGTGGAGCGGAGGAACAGTTGCAGGTCGAACATCTTCTCGATCTCCACCAGCATCTTGGACACCGCAGGCTGAGTGATCGACAGGAACTCCGACACCCGTCCCAGGTGGCGAAACTCGTCCAGCGCCACCAGCAATTGCAGGTGGCGCAGCTTCAAGTTGGATCTCAGAACGCGATCTATCTGGCTCATGGGGTGTTTGCAGGATCTGCAGCTTCATAACCTAAAAGCTATGAAGCGAGTCCGCTATGTCATTAGATTGCAATCATTATCTTCAGAATAATCCGCGGGCAGACCCTAAAACAATGATTCGGAGACAACGATGAATCCCTCCCGCCCCATGACCAGGCGCCAGCTCGTGCTTGGCAGCCTCGGCACCGCAGCCTTGACCACGATACCGGCACGCGTGTTCGCCGCCGAGTACCCCGAGCGTCCCATCACCTTCATCTGCCCCTGGCCGGCCGGCGGCACCGCCGATCGCTCCATGCGCGTCATTTGCCAGATCGCGGCCCGCGAGCTCGGCCAACCGATTGCGCTGGAAAACCGTGCCGGTGCCTCCGGCATGATCGGCTCCAAGACCCTGTCTTCGGCGCGTCCCGACGGCTACACCATCGGTCAGATTCCGATTTCAGTAACCCGCTTTTCCCAGCTGGGCACGGTACAACTTGATCCGTTGAAGGACTTCACCTATCTGGCACGGACCTCGGGCCAGACCTTTGGCATTGCCGTGCCCGCGAACTCTCCGTTCAAGTCTTTGCGCGACGTGGTCGCCAAAGCCAAGGCCCAGCCCGGCGTCATCACCTATGCGCACGCAGGTATCGGCAGCGCTACCCATGTGGGCATGGAGCAGTTCGCACAAGCAGCGGGCGTGAAATTCAACTCTATCGCCTACAAAGGCGGCTCTGCAGCCTTGCAGGACGTGCTGGGCGGACAGGTCGACCTGCTGGCCGACAGCTCCTCCTGGGCACCGCACGTAGAAGCCGGCAAGATGCGCCTGCTGGCCACCTGGGGCGAGGCACGCACGCCACGCTTCAAGGACACTCCCACGCTCAAGGAGCTGGGTTTTGACGTGGTGGTGGAGGCACCCAACGGCATCGGTGCCCCCAAAGGCTTGCCCGCCGCCGTCGAAAAGCGCCTGCGTGATGCCTTCCGCAATGCCATCAACAGCGAGGAGTTTCGCAAGGTGGCCGAGAGCATCGATGCGCCGGTCATGTACCAGGACGGCCCTGATTACCGTAAATACATACAGGCCGTCTACCAGCAAGAGACCGATCTGATCCGCAAGCTCAATCTCAAGGAGCTGATGGCCAAGGGCTAACCCCCGCCATTGCCTGTCCCGTCCGCTTGCCGCTTTTCTACTTTTCTCATGAACCACAGCTCCCTGCTTCGTCTGCACCCGAACGACAACGTACTGGTTGCCAAGACCGCCATTGCCCTGGGCGAGGTGATCGCCGAATTCGGCGTGCGCGCCAGGGCGCAGATTCCCGCCGGCCACAAGATCGCAGCGCGGGCCATTGCGGCTGGCGAGAGCGTGTTGAAGTACGACACGATGATCGGCGTGGCCGCGCGCGACCTGCAAGCCGGCGACTATGTGCACAGTCACAACCTCTCCCTGGTGGACAGTTACCGCGACCCAGGCTTTTGCCAAGACGTGCGTGCTGTGGATTTTGTGCCCGAAGCGCAGCGCGCGACCTTCATGGGCTTCGAGCGGCCCGGCGGCGGTGTGGGCACGCGTAACTTCATCGGCATTCTGTCGTCGGTGAACTGCTCTGCCACGGTGATCAAGCGCATTGCCGCACACTTCACGCCCGAACGCCTGGCGGCGTTCCCCAACGTGGATGGCGTGGCTGCCTTTGCCCAGTCCAGCGGCTGCGGCATGTCATCGCCCAGCGAGCATTTCGACCTGCTGCGCCGCACACTGGCTGGCTATGCACGCCACCCGAATCTGGCCGGTGTGCTCATCGTGGGTCTGGGCTGTGAGCGCAACCAGGTTGATGCGCTGCTCGACTCCCAGAGTCTGGAGTCCGGGCGTCTGCTGCGCACGCTGGTGATGCAGGAAGTCGGTGGTACGCGCCAGACCATAGAGGCCGGCATTCGCGCCATCGAAGAGATGCTGCCCGAAGCCAACGCCGCACGGCGCACCAAAGTCAGCGCTGAGCACCTGAAAATCGGCCTCGAATGCGGCGGTTCCGACGGCTTCTCCGGCATTACCGCCAATCCCGCGCTCGGCGCAGCAATGGACTTGCTGGTGCGCCACGGCGGCACCGCCATCCTGTCCGAGACGCCCGAGATCCATGGCGTGGAGTTCATGCTCACGCGCCGCGCGGCCACCCCGGAAGTCGGTCAAAAGCTACTGGATCGCCTGGCCTGGTGGGAGCGCTATGCGGCGGGCCAGAACGCGCAGTTCAACGGCGTGGTCGGCCATGGCAACCAGGCCGGTGGTCTGGCCAATATTTTCGAGAAATCGCTGGGCTCGGCCATGAAGGGCGGCACCACGCCGCTGCGCGCCGTGTACCAGTATGCCGAACCCATCGTCGAGTCAGGCTTTGTCTTCATGGACTCACCCGGCTACGACCCCGTGGCGGCAACAGGCCAAATTGCCAGCGGTGCCCAGCTGATCTGCTTTACCACCGGGCGCGGCTCCATGTTTGGCAGCAAGCCCGCGCCGACCATCAAGCTGGCGAGCAACACGCCGATGTTCCGCCGCCTTGAAGAAGACATGGACATCAACTGCGGCGTGGTGATCGATGGCGAGCTATCCGTGCCCGAGCTGGGCCAGCGCATTTTCGAACAGATTCTCTGGCATGCCTCTGGCGAACCGACCAAGAGCGAGCTGCTGGGTCTGGGAGACCACGAGTTCGTGCCCTGGCACCTGGGCATCGTGAGTTGATTGTTCGCCCTCCCCACATTTTTAAATTTCCCCACGCCATGCCTTTGACTCTTTCGCGCCCCGACCTGCAACGCAGCACCCACTTCATCGCAGGCCAATGGCAGCGTCCTGAAGTCGGACCCAGTTTCGACGTCACCGATCCGGCTACCGGCACCGTGATTGCCTCCATCCCCGATGCCGACGCCGCAACCGCACGCAGCGCCGTTGATGCCGCCCATGCCGCCTTTCCTGCATGGCGCAAGACACCCGCCAAACAACGCGCTCAGATTCTCAAGCGCTGGAACGATCTGGTGCTCGCGCACCAGGAAGACCTGGGACGACTGATCTCACGCGAGCAGGGCAAGCCCCTGGCCGAAGGACGTGGCGAAGTCAGTTATGCGGCCAGCTACATCGAGTGGTTTGCCGAGGAAGCCACGCGCGCCAATGGCGAAGTGATTCCGGCACCGGCTCCGGGGCGACGCATGTTCGCCCTCAGAGAACCGGTGGGCGTGGTCGCGGCCATCACGCCCTGGAATTTTCCCGCAGCCATGATTGCGCGCAAGATTGCGCCGGCGCTCGCTGCGGGCTGCACCGTGGTCTGCAAGCCCGCCGAAGACACGCCGTTGACCTCGTTGGCGCTAATCGCCCTGGCGCAAGAGGCCGGCGTGCCACCCGGAGTGCTGAACATCGTGACAGCATCGCGCGAACACACACCTGAAGTAGTTGACGTCTGGCTTGACGACGCACGGGTGCGAAAAATCACCTTCACTGGCTCTACGCCGGTAGGCAAGCACCTGGCTCGCCGCTCGGCCGACACGCTCAAGAAGCTCTCTTTGGAGCTTGGCGGGAATGCGCCCTTCATCGTGTTCGAAGATGCCGACCTTGAAGCCGCCGTCGAAGGCCTGATGGCCGCCAAATTCCGCAACGGCGGCCAGACCTGCGTCTGCCCCAACCGCGTGTTCGTGCACGAGGCCGTGCACGATCGCTTTGCCGCACTGCTGGTGGCCCGTGTGGCCGCACTGCAGGTCGGCCCTGCCAGCGATCCGGCATCGCAGATCGGCCCGATGATCAATGCGCGCGCCGTTGAGAAGATCGAACGCCACGTGCAAGACGCTGTAGCGCGTGGGGCTGTCGTGCTGACCGGCGGCATGCGCTTGCCTGCACTGGGTGCCAACTACTTTGCACCCACGGTGCTGGCAGGTGCTGACGCCAGCATGGCCTGCGCCTGCGAAGAGACTTTCGGTCCGGTCGCTCCGCTGACACGTTTTTCCGACGAGGCCGAAGTCATCGCCCAGGCCAACGACACGCCATTCGGGCTCGCGGCCTATTTCTACTCCAACGACACACGCCGTATCTGGCGCCTGGCCGATGCACTGGAAACAGGCATTGTCGGCATCAACGAAGGCGCACTGGCCGCCGAGGCCGCACCGTTTGGCGGCGTGAAGGATTCGGGCTACGGCCGCGAGGGATCGGTGCACGGTCTGGACGACTACCTGCACACCAAATACGTCTGCCAAGGCGGGCTGGATGCCTAAAGCCGCAGGCCGCAGCGATGCGGCCTGCGGCCCGTACCTGAACGCAACGAGGAAGCCCAAACCACAGCAAAGCAAGAGATCCAACGCAGGGCCCGCAGCATGGAGCGGGGCTCTGCGCAACAGGGGCACCGCCCCATGCCATTAGAGCAATCACAAAAGGAGACAAGCACCATGAATTCTTCCACCCCTTCTCGCTTCAGCCGCCGTGGCCTGCTGCTGTGCGCCGCAGTCCTGGCCTGCCCGCTGGGCGCGCCGCTGGCCCATGCCGAAAGCGCCTACCCCACAAAACCGGTCACACTGCTCGTGCCCTACCCCGCCGGAGGCGCCAACGATGCGGTGGCGCGCCTCATCGGCCTGAAGATGGGCGAGGACCTCAAGCAGCCCGTGGTCATAGACAACCGGCCCGGCGCAGGCACGACCATCGGCACAGCGACAGCAGCCAAGGCGCAGGCCGACGGCTACACCCTGGTGCTGGGCTCACTGGCCAGCCATGCGGTCAGCCCCCACCTGTACGCCCGCCCCGGCTATGACGCGGTGGCCGACTTCGCGCCCATCGGCATGATAGGCGTGGTGCCAATGGTCCTGGTCGTCGCGCAGGACTCGCCCTACACCGATCTGAAAACCCTGGTGGAAGCGGCGCGCAAGCAGCCGGGTCAGCTCAACTACGGCTCTTCCGGCAACGGATCACCCTTGCACCTGGCCGCCGAACTGTTCAAGCAGCGCGCCCAGTTGCAGATCAACCATGTGCCCTACAAGGGCGGCAACGCCCACACCATGGACCTGATGGGCGGGCGGCTGGACATGATTCTGGACACCTTGACCAGCGCCTCGCCGCTGCTCAAGAGTGGCAAGGTGCGCGCCCTGGCCGTAGCCTCTGCATCGCGCCTGCCCGAGCTGATGAACGTGCCCACTTTCGCCGAGGCCGGCTATCCGGGCTTCGAGGTCAACGCTTGGTATGCGCTGTACGCCCCGGCCAAGACCAGCAAGGAAGTGCTGGCGCGCCTGAATACCTCACTCACCCAGGTGCTCAAGCAACCCGAGGTGCAGGAGAAATTCGCCCTGCTCGGCGTGCGCACCCGGTCCGGCTCGTCCCAGGAGCTGGCCAAATTCACAACCGACGAGTGGAGCCGCTACGGCAAGGTGATCCAATCGGCGGGCATCCGCATCGACTGAGCTTCGCACCCATGTCCCCACACTTCCACGTTCTAGTCACCGCGTCACACTGGGCCGAGCCTGCGCAACGCATCATCGAACAGGCCGGCGGCCAGTTACATTTTCTGCCCGGCAGTCTCACCGAAGATGCACTGACTGCGCGCCTGAGCGAGACCGGCGCGCAAGCTATTGTGCTGCGCGGCTCGGCCCCCATCACCGACCGTGTGCTGAAAGCATCTCCGGCACTGCGCATCGTGGCCAAGAACGGCGCCGGCGTGGACAGCGTGGACCTGGAGGCGGCGCGCGCACGCGGCATTGCCGTGGCCGTGGCTCCCGGCGCCAATGCCGGAGCTGTGGCCGAGCATGCCGTGGCCCTGATGCTGGCACTCACGCGCCAGCTGCCGCAGCTGGACCGCATGGTGCGGGCCGGCGAATGGGCTGGCAGCACCTGGCAAGGCCGCGACTTCCGCGGCGCCACGGTGGGCATCGTCGGCTATGGCAGCATAGGCCGCGCGACCGCGCAACTGGCCAGCGCCCTGGGTGCCAGGGTGCTGGTGCGGCGGCCCCAGGGCCAAGCCGACGACTTTGCGACCGAGTCCGAACTGCACCGCCTGCTGCCCCAACTCGACATCCTGAGTCTGCACTGCCCGCTGACCGAGCGCAGCCGGGGCCTGATCGGCGCACGCGAGCTGGCCATGTTGCCACGCGGCAGCCTGCTCATCAACACCGCGCGCGGCCCCGTCGTGGACGAGGCCGCGCTCATCGATGCATTGCGCAGCGGCCAGCTCGGCGGTGCCGGCCTGGACACCTTCGATACCGAACCTCTGTCCGCTGGCCACCCGCTGACAGCACTGCCCCAGGTATTGCTCACCCCTCATGTGGCGGGCGTGACGCGCGATGCCGGCCTGCAAGTCGCCACCCTGACGGCACAGAACATCGTGGACCATCTAGCCCACACCGCCCTGCCCGCCCTCCACCGGGTCGCCTGAGGCGCTTTTTCGCCCGACCTTCACCTCCACCAAGCAATCACATGCCCGCAAACAACCCCTTCAAGGCCGCACTGGCCGCGCAACAGCCGCAGGTCGGCCTGTGGCTTTCCATGGCCGACCCCTACATGGCCGAAGTCAGCGCCAGCACGGGTTTCGACTGGCTGCTGATAGACGGCGAACACGCACCCAATGACTTTCGCTCCACCCTGGCCGCGCTGCAGTCCGTGGCGGCTCACAAGACCCAGCCCGTGGTGCGACTGCTCCACGGAGACACGGCGCTGATCAAGCAATTGCTGGACATTGGCGCCAAGAACTTACTGGTACCCATGGTCGATACCCCAGAGCAAGCCCAGCGCCTGGTATCCGCAACCCGCTATCCGCCGCTGGGCATTCGCGGTGTGGGCAGCGCGGTGGGGCGCGCCTCGCAATGGAGTGCGCGCAGCGACTATCTCGATATCGCCGACGAGGAAGTCTGCCTGCTGGTACAGGTAGAGACGGTGACGGCGCTGGCCAATCTGGAAGCGATCTGTGCGGTCGACGGTGTGGACGGCGTTTTCATCGGCCCGGCCGACCTGGCCGCCTCCATGGGCTATCGCGGACGCCCCGGTCACCCCGAAGTGCAGGCTGCCATCGAAGCCGCAATGCGCACCATCAAGGCCTCCGGCAAGGCCGCTGGCACACTGACTTCTGACGCCACGCTGGCCAAGCGCTATCTCGAACTCGGCTGCACCTTTGTCGCTGTCGGTGTCGATGTGCTGCTCTACGCCAATGCCGCTCGCCGACTGGCTGCCGATTTTCTGGGAACACCGACCACCCCAGCCGTTTCTGCCGAGGCTCGCGGAGCCTACTGAACATGACCGAAGCTTCCCCAATATCCCCCACGCAACTCCTCGAAGGCCTGCGCGCCATCGTCGGCGAAAAGGCCTGCCTCGATGCCTCGGCCGACATGCAGCCCTTCACCACGGACTACCGCAAGCTCTACCACGGCAAGGCATTAGCCGTGGTGCTGCCGGCCACGACGCAGCAGGTCAGCGACGTGCTGGCGCTGTGTTCCCGCCACCAGATCCCCGTAGTACCTCAGGGTGGCAACACCTCACTCATGGGCGGAGCAGTGCCCGACGATGTGGGCGATGCCGTGGTACTCAATCTGCGCCGCATGAATCAGGTGCAGGAAATCGATAGCGTCAACGACACCATGACGCTGCAGGCGGGTGTCACGCTGCAGGCCGCGCGTGCTGCAGCCGAAGACGCCGGCCGCCTGTTCCCGCTGCGCATAGGCTCAGAAGGTTCCTGCCAGATCGGCGGCAATCTGTCGACCAATGCCGGCGGTACGGCCGTGCTGCGCTACGGCAATATGCGCGACCTGACCCTGGGCATCGAGGCCGTGCTGCCCGATGGACGCATCTACTCCTCGCTGCGCGGCCTGCGCAAGGACAACACAGGCTACGACCTCAAGCAGCTATTCATAGGCTCCGAAGGCACGCTGGGCATCATCACTGCCGCCGTGCTCAAGCTGATGCCCTTGCCCAGCGCCACGGCCGTGGCATGGGTCGCCGTGAAAGACCCGCATGCGGCCGTCCAGCTGCTGACCGAGGCCAAGCGCATCGCCGGTCAGGCCGTTACCGCTTTTGAGTTGATTTCAGGTCCGGCACTGACCCTGGTGCTGGAGTCCATGCCGCAGTGGAGCGCCCCCTTGCCCGACGCGCATGACTGGATGGTATTGATCGAGCTGAGCTCGGGTGGCGATGCCCAGACGCTGGACGCAACCCTGATGCGCATCCTCGAAGAAGGCATGGCTGCAGACCTGATCACCGACGCCTCCATCGCTGCCAGCCTCGCCGATGCCCAGGCCTTTTGGCAGCTGCGCGAGGAAATCTCGGATGCCCAGACCCGCGAGGGCGGCAGCATCAAATGCGATATCTCCATTCCCTTGTCCAAAGTGGCGGACTTCATCCAACAAGCGTCGGCGCAGGTGATGGAGATGGCTCCCGATGCACGCATGGTGATCTACGGCCACATGGGCGATGGCAATGTGCACTTCAATCCCTTGCGTCCCAAGAGTGCGCCTGCTGCGCAGTTCCTGTCCGAGCATTACGCACCGGTATCGCGCGCGGTCGATGGGCTTGCCCACCAGAAAAATGGTTCCATCTCGGCCGAGCATGGCATAGGCGTGGCCAAGCGCGACGACCTGCTGCTGTGCAAGACCCCCGTGGAGCTGGAATTGATGTGGCAGATCAAGCAGGCACTGGACCCGAAAAACCTGCTCAACCCCAACAAGGTGCTGCCCGCACCTAGCGCTGCGTCATAAAGCCGCGGCTTCGGCCAATCCGAGCGCAGCAGACCTGCGTTGGCAAGGTTCAAAGTCTCAGCACTCAGTGCTAAAACGGAGCCAGCGGTTGGCCGCCGACTCCGCACAAGGCGCTAGCTTTTTTCTTGAGCAGCCGCCTGAGCTGATGCCGTCGGGGCATGCTGCCAGCTGACGGGCAGTACAGCATCGACCCAGTGCATGCGCCAGGCCAGCAGCATGGCCACCACAACCAGACCCAGCACACACAAGGTGTTACGCACCCCATGCTTATCCGCATACGGGTCGGCGTAGCTGCGCTTGGCATTGCTAGGCACCTTGGCTGTTTGCGACAGGCTACGGCCAAGGCCCAGGTTGATGTTCATGCGGCCATTGATTGCCCAGCCGCTGGCATCCAGAATCGGGCCCAGACTGCGCTGACGCAGCTTGAGCCAGGCGATCAACATGCTGGGGCCGGAGATGGCCAGCACAATGCCCAGAATGGCGACCGGAATCCACGGGCCCAGCTCGATGAACTTGCCAAAGATACCCACCATCACCGCGCTCAATGAGCCCAGAGCCACCCCAATGGCGGCCACGGTGCCCACATCCGTCTTGCGCGGCGCGCTGGCTGCGGCCGGTGCAGGAGCCAGATCCTTGGGCCCAGTCACCAGCTTGTTAGCGTTGTCGCTGAGGCTGGCATTCACCACATCGTTCTTGGCAGCCGCGTGCTTGGCCACCTGCTCCTCGATCATGCGTACAAACTTCTTGTACGGCGATGAGAAGGCCTGACCAATGCTGGTCGGGTTGTCGATGAGCTTGATGATGGTGGCATCCCAGTCATTGCCCGCGCGGTCATAGAACACCCCGTTGCGGCCCACGAACAGAAAGTCCACGTCACCGGCCGTAAACGCCGCGACGATGATTTTTTTCTGGCCTTCGCGCTTGCATTCGCAATAAGCCAGATAGGTTTTGGCCATGGCCGCCAGCACCGAGTGAGCTGCAGCATCGGCTACTTCCACCGTCAAGTCGCAGCTGCGGCCATCCAGGAACAGCGTACCGGCCTGAAAGGCCGCGCCTTCGCGCCGATAAAAGCTGGAGAAGGAGACAAAGTTATTGAGCAGCGACAACAGATCGCGCTGCAGGCGAATCAGCTTTTCCAGCGCTCTGGCTTGCAGGCTGTGCTCTTTTTCAGCGTCGTCATGGTCGAGCAACTGCGTCAGCGCATCTTGCAGACCGCTGCCCAGCAACTCTTGAACCTCGACTTCGCTCAAGGCGCCCAGCGGCGTGGCAGGGCACTCGGCCAGCCAGTGCTGGCAATGCGCCAGCATGGCTTTGAGCTGATCCCATTGCTCTTCGGTCAGCACCATCAAGGCATCGCCAAAGACCGGCTGAATGGCCTGCTCGTGCAGGGTTTGCAGTGCCGCAGCCCATGCGGGATTGACGCCATGCACCAGCGGCAAGTTGCGCTCGCCGGTGACCGCTGCCAGCGGCAATGCAGCCAGCGCTTCAGAGGCGTTGCTCAGCACCTGCGCACCTAAAGCCGCATAGCCCTCTTCAGTCGGGTTCAACGGTGCCTTGGCGTTTGCATCAAACTCCACCAACCGGGTTCTGGCAAAAAAGTCATCGACCTTGGCCTGCACGGCATTCACCGCCTCGGCGGCAGCCAGCGCCAGCGCACGGGGCTGCAAGTGGCAGCCCAGTTCGGCAGCCTTGCCAAACCAGTCTTGCAGGCTTTGCACATCGGCCCAGAAAGCTTCTGCCCTGGGGCGGTCAATGCCGGGCACACCGTCGTGACCATCGACCGCGCCATACAGCTCCTGAATGCGGGCGATCAAGCCAGCCAACGCTTCGTCGTCCTCAGCCGTTGCCGCGCTGACCACGCCATCGCCGTTAAAGCGCAGCGCTTGCAGAGAAGCCAGGCGCTCTTGCACCTGAGCCAGCGTGATGGCTTGGGCCTGCGGCTCGCCCGCCAGCTCCAGTACGCGCCGGGCCTCAGCCAGCAAAAGCGCGCCGTTTTCCGTGGCGTCGTTGATGCTGACCAGCTGCAGCACATCACCGCCATCGGCCAGCACTTGTGGGTCTCGCACACGCGCCACGGCCCATTCACAGGCTGCGACCAACTCGGGCGGGCGGATGCGCCCATCCTTGCTTTCATCAATCAAATCCAGCGTTGCGCTATCAAATTCAATTCCGCGTGTGGGACAGGCCAGCGCCACCCACAGCTTCTTGTCTAACTCACCAATGTGGGCAATGTCCTGGCCGGTGCGTATGACCACCTGGTCCACATCGCCGGCGCGGAAAAACTGCCACTCGTACTGCTGCTGCATGAAACCATCAACTCCCGGGCAAGACTTGCCCTTGTGAAAGTGCCGTGCAACCAATGGTCACAGGCACTGTCCGCTATCAAAACCGTGAGTTTAAAAGTCATTTGAGTGACAAAAATGGTGACATTTGTGAACTCTTGGCGTGTTTAGTGACGGCCTAATAAGCGAGTCTTTCTCGTCTTCGTCCTTTTCCATAATAAAGTATTTATTCAGATACTTTATTTGCTACACTGATTCCGATAGAGCCCTGCCCATGACTCCCGTGCCCACCACCTCTCAGACCCGCGACAAGCTGCATTTGCAGCTGGCCCGGTTATTTCGCAACAAGATCGCGACGGGCGAATGGCCGGTAGGGCAAAGCATTCCCACCGTCGAGGAACTCGAAGCCCTGCACCGCGTCTCTCGCACCACAGTGCGCATGGCTGTGCATGCACTGGTCGATGAAGGCCTGCTGGAGACCCGCAAGCGCGGCGGCACCAAGGTGATGGGCCAGCCCTACAAGCCGCCCTCTTTCTTGCTGCCCACTAGCTGGCAAGAGCTGGTGGCCTTTGGTGAACAGATTCAACAAATCACGCTGCACACGGCCAATGACTGCGTGCCGCCCATTCCCTCTGGCTTTCCGCTGCCCGGCACCCTGGCCCCGGCCTATGTGCACTTTTTGCGCGTACACAGCCATGACGATGCGCGGTTTTGCCTGTCAGAGCTGTATCTGGAACAAGAGCTTTACCCAAAGTTGCAGGAGCAGCTGGAACGCGCGACGCTGGCGCAGGCGCTGGGCAATGACTCCGGCCAGATCGCCACGGCCCGCCAGTACCTGAGCGTGGTCCCTGCCGACGAACTGATTGCCGAACATCTTGGCGTGCCGCTGGGGGCGCCGCTAATGCAGGCACTGCGCTGGGCCTGTAACCCACAGGGACTTATCGTCTACTGGGCCAAGGTGCGCTTTATCAGCCAGTACGTGCACATGGAAATGGACTTGCTCAAATGATCGCCGCCTCGCGCCAACCCCAATCCGGCCGCGTGGCATGGATCACAGGTTCCACCAGCGGCATTGGCTGGGCCATTGCAAGGCAGCTGGCCAGCGAAGGCGCCGCCATCGCCCTGCACGGCAGCAAAGCCGCATCCGCCACCACCGAGGCACAGCTGGCCGAGTTGCACGCCATGGGCGTGGCCGCGCGTTACTACGCGCTGGACCTGGCCGATGGCGAGGCCATTTCCCCGCTGGCACGCCGCATTGCGGCCGAGCTGGGCGAGATAGACATTATGGTCAACAACGCCGGTATCCAGCATGTGCAATCGGTGCTGCAGTTTCCACCAGAGAAGTGGAATGCCATGCTGGCCGTGAACCTGTCCGCGCCCTTCCACACCATTCAGGCCTGCGCGCCCGCCATGCTGGCACGCGGCTGGGGGCGCATCATCAATATGGCGTCCGTCAGCGCACTGGTCGGCGTGGCCAACAAGCCTGCTTATGTGGCCAGCAAGCATGGACTGCTGGGTCTGACCAAGGCCGTGGCACTGGAGCTGGCCACCACACCTGTGACCTGCAACGCCATTTGCCCCGGCTGGGTGCTGACGCCGCTGGTGCAGGCCCAGATCGATGCACTGGCGCTGCGCGAGGGACTGGACGAGTCCGCTGCCCGTGCCCGATTGCTGGGGGCCAAGCAACCATCGCAAGCCTTTGTGACCGTCGAACAAATCGCGGCGCTGACCAGTTTTCTGGCCAGCGAAAACGCAGCCCAGGTGCGCGGTGCGCAGTGGAATATGGATGGGGGCTTTACCGCCGCTTGAGCATCAAACTATCAAATTAATAGCTAACAGTGCTTATCAAATAAGCACAACAAGCCCATTTCATTAAAAATTAAGGAGACACGATGACGTTGAACGAAACACACGACGCAGGCCTGCAAAGCTGGGTGGTCAGCGCCAACACCGGCAAGAGCGACTTTCCCATTCAGAACCTGCCTTTTGCAGTCTTTCGCCGCAAGAGCAACAGCGAAGACTTCCGCGGCGGTGTTGCCATTGGCGATCAGGTGCTGGATATGGCCGCAGTACGCAACGCCAAAATTCTGAGCAGCGAGGTTCAGCTCCAGGTCGAAGCGGCAGCGCAAAGCCAGCTCAACACGCTGATGGGCATGACCCACACGCATTGGTCGGCCCTGCGTCTGGCGTTATCGCGCGCACTGCGTGCCGGTGCCGCCGAAGAAGCAGCGCTCAAGGGCTGCCTCGTGCCACAGGCCGATGTGGAATATGCCGTGCCCGCGCAGATCGGCGATTACACGGACTTCTACACCTCCGTCCATCACGCCACCAACGTGGGCAAGCTGTTCCGCCCCACTAACCCGTTGATGGAGAACTACAAGTGGGTGCCCATCGGCTACCACGGCCGGGCCTCCAGCATCCGCGTCTCGGGCGTGGACTTCAAGCGCCCCAACGGCCAGATCAAGGCCCCTGATGTGAACCCCGTGCTCAAGCCCTGCAATCGCCTGGACTACGAGCTGGAGATGGGCATTTACGCAGGCTCGGCCAATGCCTGGGGCAATGCCATCGGCATGGACGATGCCGAAAACCACATCTTTGGCCTGTGCCTGCTCAACGACTGGTCGGCCCGCGATGTGCAGGCCTGGGAATACCAGCCGCTGGGGCCCTTTCTGTCCAAGAATTTCGCCACCAGCATCTCGCCCTGGATCGTGACCCTGGAAGCGCTGGTGCCCTACCGCACCGCCTTCACCCGCCCAACCGACGATCCACAGCCCCTGTCCTACCTCAGCTCTGAAGCCAACTCGCAGCACGGTGCGCTGGATGTGCAGCTCACCGTCGCCATCCAGACCGAGAAGATGCGTGCCGAGGGCAAGCAAGCCGAACAAATCACCCAGACCAGCTACCGCCACGCCTACTGGACCATGGCACAGCTGGTTGCTCACCACACCGTCAACGGCTGCGACCTGCAACCCGGTGACCTGCTGGGCACGGGCACGCTGTCTGGCCCCACCATCGACCAAGCTGGTGCACTGCTGGAAATTACCGAAGGCGGCAAGACCCCACTGAGCCTGAGCAACGGTGAAAGTCGCACCTTTTTGCTCGACGGCGATGCCATCGTCTTCACTGGCTGGTGCGAAAAGCCCGGTGCGGCCCGCATCGGCTTTGGTGAAGTGCGCGCCACTGTACTGCCAGCGCACAAGGCTTGATGGCGCATCAAGCTATCTCCCAAAGAACCGGCCTTGTGCCGGTTTTTTGCTGGGAATGCGCTATCAAGCCATTCATAACGTCATGACACAATCAGGGTCATGCCTTCCGCTTCGGACACCCAAACGCCCGCGCTCGCCCCCGCCGCCAAACCACAGCGGCAAGAGCCTGTGCTCAGACAGACGCCTCACTCTGGCACCGGCCCTGGCTCTACGAACCCAGCGAGCCCACTCCCCGCCTCCATCGCCGGTGCGTTTGCGGCAGCCGCCTACTCCTTGCAAAACAGCCTGCAAAGCACAGAGATGCCTGAGGAGGATGCGGGCCTTCTGCCCCAGCTCTACGCCAGCCGCATAGGCCCGCGCGCGCAGGCCTATTACCTCGCACAGTTCAAGCGCTTTGATGCGCTGGACCGCAGCCTTCCCAGCTGGAATATGGCGGCCGCCTTTTTCACCCTGGCTTGGTGTTGTCTGCGCGGCCTGTGGCTTGAAGCCGCCAAGTACCTTGCAGCCGTCACCGTCGTCGCGCTGATCTGGTGGATGGGTCTGCGCCCTGCACTGCCACACGCCATGGCGCTGGGCGTGGGTGCAGCGCTCTGGCTGGTGGCCATGGCCGTGCCAGGGCTGCTGGCCAATGGCTGGTACTGGCGCAAGATCAAGGCCGAAACCCTGCAGGCGATTACTGCCGCGCCAAACATGGCACAAGCCCATGCGGAGCTGCAAGCGCAGGCCAGCCCGGCCCAGAACAAGGTTGCCGCCCTGCTGGTGCTGGCACTACCAGTGGCGGCCATTGCCGGGGCCAGCCTGGCTTTGCTGCCATCTCGCAACACGCCACCTGCGATTGCTGAACAACCTGTGGTTCAGCCTGTTGCGGCGCCTGCTGTATCTTCTGTCGTTGCTTCGGTCACTGCGCCAGTGATTGAGCCCGGTGCGCCCGCTCAGCCCGCTGAATCCGTTTCAGAGCCCGTCACCGCCCCTGTGCCCGCCGCAATCGCTGCGCCTGTTGACGCTGCAACGCCAGCGAGCGCAAAAGCTGAGGCTCCCGAAAACAGTGCCAAAGCAGCGCCCGCCAAGCCTCAGAAAGCGGATGCGGCGCCCACGCCAGCAAACACAAACACAACGGCAACCGATCTGATTCCCGGCAAGTTCTATCTGAATGTGGGCGTGTATTCAGAAGCCGCCAATGCCGACAAGGTGCTGGCCCAGCTGCATAAGTCCAAACTACCTGCGCTGGCGCAAAAAATGACTAGCAACAAGGGCGAAGTCACCCGCCTGCGCAGCGGCCCGTTTGAAAGCCGCAAGCGCGCTGAAAGGGCCCTCCGCAAGTTGCAGGCCGCCAATATCGACGCCACGGTTTTTCAGCCCGCAGACAAGACCGCCAAGCCGTAATCAACACCGGCTACGACATAGCGCCAAATCAGCCTCTGGCGCTTGATAAAAAAGCGCATGCAGCGATGAGTCTTGCGCACTGTTTCGTTTCACCCGCTTGCATATTCGCCAACCGACTGATGCCGAATTCGCCAGCTAGTGCGCTATGGTGTGGGCATGACTCGTCACACATTCACCATGCACGCATCCCATCGCATCCTTATCGGTCTGGCCACCGGCACTCTTGCTTTGCTGATCGCAGGCTGCGCCAGCAACGGCACGGTGCCTTCTGCACCGGCCCAGCCCGCGCGCCAGTTGCAGGTCTGCAATGCGCAGCCGGTGCAGATGTTTATCGGTCACAACACCGTGGCATCGACGCTGGAGAACATTCGCCAGAAGTCCGGCTCTTATCAGCTGCGCGTGCTGCGCGAGAACCAGCCCGCCACCATGGAATACAACGAGGAGCGCCTCAACGTGATCACCAATGACGCGGGCAAGATCATCGCCCTGCGCTGCGGCTAAATATGGCCACAGGCCTTTTACAGGAACATTTCCTGTAAGTCGTTCAGGAAGTCAAATCCGCGCTCGGTGGGCACCACACGCCCCATGTCGCGGGTAATCAAACCCTTGGCCTGTGCCGCATCCAGCCCCTTGGCAATGGATGACATGGGCAGGCCCGTGCGCTCCATGTACTCCTGCAGCGCAAAGCCGCCGCGCAAACGCAGCGCATTGAGCATGTACTCAAACGGCAGATCGGCACGCTTGACCTCATGGTCCTGTGCCAGCGGCGTGCCGGCCAGCGCCATATCCATAAAGCGATTCGGATCACGAAATCGCACCTGCCGAACAATGCGGTGCGCAAAGCTCAGCTTGCTGTGTGCGCCCGCACCAATCCCCAGGTAGTCGCCAAACTGCCAGTAATTGCTGTTGTGAAAGCACTGATGGCCGGTCTTGGCATAGGCCGAGACCTCATAGCGACTCATACCCGCCGTAATGGTGCTGGCCGTAATCAGGTCCAGCATTTCGTAAGCCGTATCGTCCTCAGGAATCACCGGCGGGTACTTGGCGAAGTAGGTATTGGGCTCAATGGTCAGGTGATAAATCGACAGATGCGGCGGCGCAAACGAGAGCGCCATATCCACATCGCGCTGCAGATCCGTCTTGGACTGGCCGGGCAGCGCATACATCAGGTCGATATTGAAAGTCTCGAAATTGTCCGCAGCCTCGCGCACGGCCGCCTTGGCCTGCGCAGCATCATGCACACGGCCCACAGCCTGCAAAAACCGGTCATCAAAGCTCTGCACGCCAATCGACAGGCGGTTCACGCCCGCCGCACGGAAAGCCTTGAAGCGGTCTTTCTCAAACGTGCCGGGGTTGGCTTCCATGGTGATTTCGCAGTCCGGCTCCATGCGCAGACGGGCACGCAGACCGGCGATCAGCTTATCGATGGACTCCGGCGAAAACAGACTGGGCGTGCCGCCGCCCATGAAGACACTGTGTACCGTGCGCCCCCAGATCAGCGGCAGCGCGCTTTCCAGGTCGGCCATCAGGGCATCGATATAGCGATCTTCCGGCAGCGCATCGCTCTTGCTCCAGCCATGTGAGTTGAAGTCGCAGTAAGGACATTTTTTCAGACACCAGGGCAGGTGCACATACAGCGACAGCGGCGGCAGGCTGCCCAGCTGCAACGTGCCTGGGCGCATGTAATGCTGAATATCGTGCTGAACTGCGGCTTCGGCAGTCTCGGAAGACTGTGGCTGGATTGGAATCATGGGAAAAATCTCGTCAGAACCGATGCGGCAAAAACTAGCACAGCCCCCAACCTGAGATATCAAGCAGGGGCCGCCCCGCAGCGGGGGCATCGTCCCCTTCCAGCAAAGCAAGAGAGGGGCAGTGGTACAGCCCTTCAGGGGAAAAAGCTGGTTACAGCCAGCACTCCCTGACCATCGCCAGCATCTTTTGCGAAGAACGTCCACGGTGGCTGTGCGCGTGCTTGACTTCGGGGGTCATCTCGGCAAAGGTCATGCCAAGCTCGGGAATGAGCAGCACCGGGTCAAAGCCAAAACCGTTGCTGCCGCGACGCTCGGTGGTGAGCAGCGCTTGCACGCGGCCCACGGCGATCAGAGGTTCGGGATCTTTGGGATTGCGCACGCCCACCAAGGTGCTGACCATGGCCGCACGCCGGTTGTCCACGCCCTGCATCTGCTCCAGCAGCGCGCGCACATTGTTGTCATCGCTTTTTTCGTAGCCGAACTGGGTACAGTAATACGCCGTATCCACACCGGGCAGGCCGCCGAAATGATCAACGCACATGCCTGCATCGTCCGCAATGGCAGGCAGACCGGTCTTTTCGGCCGCAAAGCGGGCCTTGGACAGCGCGTTTTCAACAAACGTGCCATAGGGCTCGGGGGCTTCGCCCTCGAAAAGATCACCTTGGCTAATCAGCTCTACGCCCAGCGGGGCGAACATGGCCTGCAACTCGACGAGCTTGCCGCGGTTGTTGGATGCCAGCACAATTTTCATGATAAAAATCCAGACAAACGCTTGTGGCGCTTGCGCAATCAGCTATTGATTCAGTAGTAAGCCAAAGCCCGGCACTGCGGGTTGCCCATTCAGGTCTTGGCTTTTTGGCGCTCTGCCGAGCGGCGTATGGCTTCGTTGATTTCGGCAATCGATCGCTCGATGGCCTCGTCGTCCAGCTCATCCTCGCTCTCTTCGATCGGCCCGGCCTGTATCGTGGACTCGAAGCCCTGGTCTTCCATCTCCAGCGTGGAAATAGAGGACGGCTCGAAATTATTGGGCGTTTCCCATACCAGTGCCAGCACGGTGACATTGTCACTACTGTCGCCAGCACGCTTGAGCGCTGTATCGACCAGCATGGGCACAAAGTGTGCTACTGCCTTGCCATGCATGAGCTGGAGAATTTCCGAATTGGAAAGACTGCTCCAGAGCCCGTCAGAGCACAGCATGACCTGATCGCCCTCTTCCAGCCGCTTGGTCTCGCTCACATCAAAAATAGGCTTGGAAGGCGAGCCCAGACAGGTGAACAACACATTTCGATTAGCCGGCGTGAGCACACCCGAGACCTTGCGCATCTCGCTATAGGAATGGTCGCGCGTGCGCTCGACCAGCTGCCCATCGCGCGCCCAATACAGGCGCGAATCACCGCAATGAATCCAGGTGATCCGGCCTTCTTGCAGCACAGCGGCGACCAGCGTGGTGCGCGGCGTATCCATCATGCCCTTGGCACCGGCATAACGCAGAATCTGCCGATGGGCCAGCAGCAAAGCCTCTTCCAGAAAAAGCCTGGGGTCGGCCAGCAAAGGCTTGGCTTTTTGCTGAAAGTGCAGCGAAACCACCTGCAGCGCAATCTGCGCAGCAATCTCGCCATCCGGGTGCCCCCCCATGCCGTCAGCCAGCACAAACAAAGCCGCCTCTCGCGTATAGCAGTAGCCCATGCGATCTTCATTGAGTGCACGGCCCCCGCGGCGACTGAGCTGGAATACGGAAAATTTCATGGTTTGCGATTGCTGTTGTCTGCCCCCGCTCCGCGATCGGAGCTCCCAATCTTCTGCAAATTCTTCTTGGCGTCGTGCACCATGTTGTCAAACTGCATGCGCATACGCTCTTGCACGCTGAGCTTGGTGTAGCGGCGCTCGCCCTCGCGGCTCAGCTCTTTTTGCAACGCAAACACCGACTGAGGACGCGAGAGTGGGTCCATGGCCATGCACCACTCCACCACCTCAATCAGATTGTCCGAGTACACGCCACGCAGTTTGTTCAGGGCCAGAGCCAGACGGTCTTTGTCCTGGCGCTGCGGTGCTTCATTGGGGGGAATGCCCTGCATGCACGCGTAAATACAGGCACCGATGGCGTAGATGTCTGTCCACGGGCCCAGTTGCGAATCGCGGCGGTACATCTCGGGGGCGGCAAAGCCGGGCGTGTACATGGGGCGAATGAAGTTTCCTTCTTTGGATAGCACTTCACGCGCTGCACCAAAGTCGATCATCACAGCCTTGTCGTCATTGGTGATGAAGATATTCGCGGGCTTGATGTCAAGATGCAGCATTTTGTGCTGGTGCACGATGCGCAAGCCGCGCAGCACTTCATCAAACAAAGAGCGAATGGTCGACTCTCTGAACACCTTGTCGGCTTTGAGCTCGCGCGCCGTGACAATGAATTCCTGAAGAGTGGCCCCTTCCAGATAATTCATCACCATGTAGACGGTTTCGTTTTCGCGGAAAAAATTCAGCACGCTCACCACGGAGGCATGCGAAATTTGGGCCAGTGAGCGCCCCTCCTCAAAAAAGCTCTTGAGCCCGAGGCGATACAGGGACAACTTTTCTGGTGCCACAACCGGCTGAAGCTCATTGACGGCACGCGTGGCGAGCGAGGCTGGCAGGTATTCCTTGATTGCTACTTGCTGGCCATCTGCATCCAGAGCCAAGTAAACAATCCCGAACCCCCCCGAGGAAATCCTGCGCACCACCCGATAACCGCCTATTGTGCTGCCTGACGGTAAAGAGGCTGGCTTGGTTTTTGTAGACATTTTTTACCGGTAAACCTCAAGGATGATTCGAAACCCGGATAATCGGGTAATTGCAAGCATCCATCAAAAGTCCAATGCCAGTTTACAGCATGACCGGATACGCCAGTGCACAGCACAGCGCATCCGTTGAGGGTGGTCAAGAGTCCCAGTCCAATAGTCGCCTGGGCCTTGAGATCCGAGCGGTCAATAGTCGCTTTCTGGATTTGTCCTTCCGCCTTCCCGACGAACTGCGCGCCCTTGAACCGGCCCTGCGCACCTTGCTCACCGCGCGGCTCAAGCGCGGCAAGGTGGAAGTGCGCGCCGCCATCGACGTCTCCAACAACCAATCCCTGTCCATCCCCGCCGCAACTCAGTTGCAGCGACTGGTAACCCTGCAGGATTCCGTTCAGGCCTGGCTGCCCAAGGCGCGAGATCTCTCCGTCGCCGACGTGCTGCGCCTTTGCAGCGGGACCAGCACGGCCTCCACGGACTGGAGCGAGATCGCCCCCCCACTGGCAGAGCAAGCCATCACCGATCTGCTGGCCGCCCGCGCCCGCGAAGGTGAACGTCTTGCAAACATGCTGCTAGGCCATATCAAGCAATTGAGCGAACTGGCCAAAACAGCCGTGCCGCTGGTGCCCCTTCTGGTTGAGCAGCAGCGCCAGAAATTTCTGGAGCGCTGGAAAGATGCCATGGCTCTGGGCGACGGCGCTGTCGCACCTGAGGCCGCTCAGGACCGTGCCCTGTCTGAAGCAACTGCCTTTGCCATCCGCATCGACGTAGCCGAAGAAGTGACGCGCCTGGGCTCTCACCTGGACGAGATCGAACGCCTGCTGAAAAAAGGTGGCGAAATTGGCAAGCGTCTGGACTTCCTGATTCAGGAACTTCACCGCGAAGCCAATACGCTGGGCTCCAAATCTGCCACGCTGGAGCTGACCCGCATCAGCGTGGACATGAAGGTGCTGATCGAGCAAATGCGCGAACAAGTGCAGAACATCGAGTAAGCAATCTCTGAGCGTATCCACCCCATACGCCGAAATTCATGCCCCAAGTCATGCCCCAAGTCATGGAACATCCTGGAAATCTATTTGTCGTGTCGGCCCCCAGCGGCGCCGGCAAATCCTCTCTGGTACGCGCGCTGCGTGAATTCGATGCCCGCGTCTACCCGTCCGTCTCCCACACCACGCGTGCCCCGCGTGGTCAGGAAAAGCATGGTCGCGAGTACTACTTCGTCTCTGACGCTGAATTTGACGCCATGGCCGCCAACAACGGCTTCGTCGAATGGGCCAATGTGCACAGCCGCCGTTACGGCACGGCCAAGAAGTCTCTGGAAGAACGCATTCAGGGCGGTACCGATGTGCTGCTCGAAATCGACTACCAGGGCGCACTGCAGGTCAAGAACGCATTTCCCAATGCCGTCCTGATCTTCATCTTGCCCCCTAGCTGGGATGAGCTGCGCGCACGCCTTGAAAACCGTGGTGAAGACGCTCCCGAAGTGATAGAACTGCGCCTGAGAAATGCCGAAGAGGAAATGGCGCAAGTTGCCAAATTCGACTTCGTTATAATCAACGAACTGTTTGAGAGTGCGCTCTTTGATCTGAAAGCGATCATTCACGCGCAACGCCTCAAATATGCGGCCCAGCGGCGCCTTCGCGCCGATACCTTCGAGTCGCTCAACATCCCTGAATCTAACTGACCGTTCCCGGAGTACCTGATGGCACGCATTACTGTTGAAGATAGCCTGGAGCAAATCCCCAACCGCTTCCAGCTCGTTTTGGCCGCGACTTACCGCGCCCGTATGCTCAACCAAGGCCACACGCCCAAAGTTGAAGCCAAGAACAAAGCTGGCGTTACCGCTCTGCGCGAAATCGCAGAAGGCAAGGTTGGCCTGGAGATGCTGAAGAAGGTGCCAGGCTAAGCTGTTGCAATGCAGCACCACAATTCGCAATTAAGCACCGCTCGTCGGTGCTTTTTTGTACCTATAAGATTGTGCGCTGCACTTGCAAGCTACATTTAAGCAATATGACAGCGGCCCAGAACTCGACGATAGCTCCCTCCTCTACGGCACCAGCCAAGCCCTTGCGCATGTCTGCCGAGCAAGCTGCGCGCGTGTCTGCCTCTGCTTTTGAAGGTTTGATGGAGCATCTCGGCTATCTGGACGCCGACAGCGCTGAGCGGGTACGGCAGGCCTACCTCTATGCCGACAATGCACATGCTGACCAATGGCGCAGCAGTGGAGACCCTTACATCACCCACCCTATCGCGGTCACAGCTATCTGCGCCAACTGGAAATTGGATGCCCCCGCCCTGATGGCGGCCCTACTCCATGACTCCATGGAAGACTGCGGTATCACCAAAGACGATCTGAATGAACGCTTTGGCGAAGATGTGGCCGATCTGGTCGATGGGCTGACCAAGCTGGACAAGCTGCAGTTCAATACCCGCGAAGAAAACCAGGCCGAGTCCTTCCGCAAGATGCTGCTGGCCATGGCCCGCGATGTGCGCGTCATCCTCATCAAGCTGGCAGACCGCACCCACAATATGCGCACCATGAGCGACATGCCGCGCAGCAAGTGGGGCCGCATTTCGTCAGAGACGCTGGAAATTTATGCCCCCATCGCACATCGTCTGGGTCTGAACCAGACCTATCGCGAGCTGCAAGACCTGTCTTTCAAGCACCTGCATCCCTGGCGCTATGCCACGCTGGAAAAAGCCATCGCCCGCTCGCGCACGCGCCGCCGTGATCTGGTGCAGCGCGTGCAGGACGAAGTCAGCACCGCCTTTGGTGCACAAGGCCTGCCGGTGCGTTTACTGGGGCGTGAAAGCACGCTGTACTCGCTATACCTGCGCATGCTGAAAAACCAGCTGAGCTTTGCCAAGGTCACCGACATTTACGGCTTTCGCGTCATCGTCCCCAAAACGCTGGACTGCTACACCGCCCTTGGGGTGCTGCATCAGAAATACAAGCCCATGCCGGGCCGCTTCAAAGACTATATCGCCATCGCCAAGAGCAATGGCTACCAGTCGCTACACACCACGCTGGTCGGCCCTTCCAGCGTCAATATCGAGTTTCAGCTGCGCACGGAAGAGATGAACATCGTGGCCGAGGCTGGCGTTGCCGCTCACTGGCTGTACAAAGCCCAGAAAGGTCACGACTCCGAGCACCTATCCACGCAGTGGCTGCAATCACTGCTCGATATTCAGAACGAAACCCGCGACGCCACTGAGTTCTGGGATCACGTCAAGGTTGACCTCTTCCCTGACGCCGTCTATGTGTTCACGCCCAAGAGCGAGATCATGGCCATGCCGCGCGGCGCTACTGTGGTGGACTTTGCCTATGCCATTCACAGCAAGATTGGCAACCGCACCATTGCCGCGAAAATCAACGACGAAGAAGTACCGCTGCGCACCGAACTCAAGAGTGGCGATGTGGTACAGATCATCACGTCTGAAACCGCGACGCCCAACCCGGCATGGCTGAGCTTTGTGAAGACCGGGCGTGCGCGCTCCAAAATTCGCTCCTTCCTCAAGAACTCAGCACAATCCGAAGCCGGCCAACTGGGCGATACCTTGCTGGCCCAGGCCCTGCGCTCCGAAGGCATTGACAGCGTTCCCGCCCAAGATGAGGCCAATAAAGGCGTCTGGGACGAGATCTTGCGCATCACCGGCAACCGCACGCCAGCCGAGTTGCTGGTCGATATCGGCATGGGCCGACGCATTGCCTCCCTGGTCGCTGCGCGCATGACCTCCTTCATGACCAAGCAAGGCGTACGCCCCGATGCATTGCTGATCACGCAAGAGCGCTTCAACACCGACAACCGCCCCTTCCAGGGTGCCGTCACCCTCAATGGCGACGAGAGCAGTTCCGTTCACTACTCGCACTGCTGCCGCCCCGTGCCCGGCGACCCTATTCTGGGCTATCTCGGCGGGCAAGGTCTGGTTGTGCACCACGCCCACTGCCACAACGCCATCAAACTGCGCGAAAAAGATGTTGACCGCTTCATCTCTGTGGACTGGGCGGAAGACATCACCCGCGCATTTGAAGCAGGCATTGTTGTCACCGTTCAAAACAACAAGGGCGTCCTGGCCCGCGTTGCGGCTGAGCTGGCCAATGCTGAAGCCGATATCGTGCGCGTTGAAATGACGGATGAAGTTGCTGTGGGCACCACCGATCTGCGCTTTGTCATCTCGGTACAAAACAATGTGCAGCTTGAAAATGCGCTGCGTAATCTGCGGCGCCTGCATTCGGTGATTCGTGCCAGCCGCATCATCGCCTGATACTGATAACGTAAACCCAGCACCAGGCCGCCGTTGGCGGCTTTTTTCATGGGTGAAAGATTTTGTTGCATTCTGCGACCTCAATCGCTGATGCCAAGCGACCCTCAAGCTCGGCAGCAGGTGACAATCACCTTCATGCTCCACACTGCCTTCTCGCTCTTTCACGCTCGTCCACACCTGCTGGCAGTCACTGTCGCCGCAGCCCTGCTTGCAGGCTGTGCTACCCGGCCTGAGCCACAAGCCACGCCCAAGCCCGCAGCAGCGCAAAGCAGCGGTAACAGCGGTAGCAACACCAGGAGCGAAAGCGAAGCACCGGCAGAAAGTCCCATCCAAGCCAGCAGTTTCGCGCACTGGAAGCAAGAGTTTGCCCCGCGCGCAAGCGCCGCTGGCATCTCAGAGCGCACGCTGCGCAGCGCGCTAGCCAGTGCCAAGCTGCAGCCCAGCATCATCAAGCTTGATCGTTCACAGCCCGAATTCACGCGCACGCCCTGGCAATACCTGGATAGCGCCGTGTCCGCACAGCGCATCAAGACCGGCAAACTCAAGATGCAGGAATATGCATCTGCGCTGCAAGCAGCCAGCCAGCGCTATGGCGTGCCAGCGCAGGTCATCACCGCTATCTGGGGCATGGAAAGCAATTACGGCAGCAACTTTGGCAGCTTCTCGGCGGTTGATGCACTCGCCACCCTCGCCTTTGATGGCCGTCGTGCCGAATGGGCGCAAAAGGAGCTGATCGCCGCGCTGCGCATCATCGACAACGGCGACATTGATGCCGCCCACATGATCGGATCGTGGGCTGGTGCCATGGGCAACACGCAATTTCTGCCCTCGGTATTTCTACAATACGCCGTCGATGCCGATGGCGATGGCCGCCGTGATATCTGGGGCTCCATGGCCGACGTAGCCGCCTCCACCGCCAACTACTTGGCCAGCTCAGGCTGGACTGCTAACGAGCCCTGGGGCACAGAAGTCCGCCTGCCTGCTCATTTTGATTACGCACGCACCGAGCTTTCCATTCGCCAAAACAGCAGCGCCTGGTCTGCCGAAGGCGTGCAAAGCATGAATGGCCAGCCCCTGCCAGCCATGGCGGGCGCCAGCATCATCGCCCCAGCCGGCGCTCGCGGCCCGGCCTTCATGGTCGGAAGCAACTTCCGCGCTATCCTGCGCTACAACAACTCCACCAACTATGCGCTTGGCATCAGCCTGCTGTCGTCACAACTGGCGGGCAATGGCGGCATCGTTGCCGAGTGGCCACGCGATCTGAGCGCACTGACGCGCGAACAAACCAAGGCCATGCAAATGACCCTCACCCAGCGCGGCTTTGCCACCGGCTCGGCTGATGGCGTGATGGGGCCCGCGACAAGAGCAGGCCTGCGCCTGTACCAGCAAAGCCAAGGTCTGGTGGCTGATGGCTACCCAACGCTTGAGCTGCTGCAGCGGCTGCAGCGGCTGCAGGCGAGCAACTAATTAAAAAAGATAGCTACTACCGCCTGATATTCATAGAGCTCAAGACTAAAACCACCTGAAACCCATAAAATTTAGACGCTAGCAGCTCACAAAATAAAAGCGCCGCCTCATTCAGAAGCGGCGCTTTTTGCTGCATGTTCACTCAGGACTTGTCGACAGGCTGCGGATAGCTCACGTCCAGCACTTCCAGCATGCGCACACCCGCGGGCGTGGGCAAAGCGACCTCATCGCCAACACGCGACTTGAGCAATGCGCGGGAGACGGGCGCAATCCAGCTGACCTGGTTCTTAGCACTCTCCGCTTCATCAATGCCCATGATGGTGATCGTGCGCTCGACACCCTCGTCATCCACATAAGTCACCGTCGCGCCAAAAAAGACCTGATCACTACCGGCATGCACGGCAGGGTCCACCACCTCGGCAATTTCCAGCCGCTTGGTCAGAAAGCGAATACGACGATCAATCTCGCGCAGGCGCTTCTTGCCGTAGAGATAGTCACCGTTTTCCGAGCGATCTCCATTGCTGGCCGCCCAGTGCACGATTTCCACAATCTTAGGGCGCTCGCTGTCGATCAGATCAAGCAGCTCCGTCTTGATACGCTGATAGCCTTGAGGAGTGATGTAATTTTTGCCGCCAGCGGGCAACGGCGGCAGACCGCCGAGGTCATCATCTTCGTCGCCATCTGATTCTTTGGTGAAAGCCTTGCTCATAGGCTGCAATCTTCACACAGATCAGGCGATGAAATGCCAATGCTCTTACTCGAGACATCAACGAAAAAGCCTCAGAACTTTTCAGTTCTGAGGCTTGTCGTTTGGTGCGGCTGGCAGGAATCGAACCCACGACCCCTTGGTTCGTAGCCAAGTACTCTATCCAGCTGAGCTACAGCCGCTAAGCCACTATTGTATGCGATTTTTCAGACCCCTCAGTGAAAACCCGCACTCTCCTTCAGATTTCCCTTCAGCGTCATGGTTCAGCCTTACAAACAGACCAGTACCCTCAACATAGGGGTTAAACGAAAAAGCCTCAGAACTTTTCAGTTCTGAGGCTTGTCGTTTGGTGCGGCTGGCAGGAATCGAACCCACGACCCCTTGGTTCGTAGCCAAGTACTCTATCCAGCTGAGCTACAGCCGCTAAGCCTCGAATTATATACCAATAAATAAGACCCAACGTAAAACAACAAACAATGCAGAAATGCTCCACATTTTCAGGTGCCTTGACGGCCTCTGTCGATGCCCAAAAGCCGCATTGATTGAACACGCATGTGCTCTGCCCTATATTGGCAAAACTGAGCATCTCGCAGCATTCGCTCAAGAATGAATTGAGAAGGCACCTGCATAAGCTTGGACCTGGCTCGCGCCCACTGAGCAAGGTATCAGGAGACAACTCAAACCCGGCTTTTCATGGGTTTAGGCAACGAGTTCACAACAATAAATGACGACAGACACCCAACAAGCCCCTTCCCAAATCCCTCCCTCCGTGGCCATGTGGGAGCAGCTGTTTCGCCGAAGCGCAAGGCCGTCACTCAGCCTGCAAGGCCAGATTCGCGAAATGCTGGTGGATGCCATTCTCACAGGGGTTCTGACGCCCGGTGAACCCGTTCCGTCAAGCCGCGAACTCGCCAAGCACCTGGGCGTTGGTCGCATCACCGTGGTCATGGCCTATCAGCAGTTGAGCGAGGAAGCTTTTTTACTCAGCCGTGAGAGAAAAGGCCATTTCATACACCCCGATGTATTGCAAGGGCGCACCTCCGGAGCAGAGCGCAAACCATCCCACGACAAGTGCATGGACACCAAGGAGAACACGGACTGGTCGCGACGCCTTTGGCTGCGCCCCAGCCAACAGCGCAGCATCGTGAAGGAAGACGACTGGCAACGCTTTCCCTATCCCTTTCTCTACGGCCAGTTCGACAAGGAATTGTTTCCTACGGCCGCCTGGCGTGAATGTTGCCTCAAGGCCTTGGGCGTGGTGGACATCCGTTTGTGGGCGCCCGATCACATCACTCGCGATGACGACAGCCTCATCCAGCAGGTGCAGACCAAGATCCTGCCGCGCCGCGGCGTCTGGGCTTCGCCCGATGAAATCATCATCACCGTCGGTGCCCAGCATGCGCTATATATGGTGGCCGATTTGCTGATGCGCGAAGGATCTTCCATCGGCATTGAAGATCCCTGCTACCCCGATGCACGCAACATCTTCAGCAGCCGCACCTCGCAAGTCATCCCCATCGCTGTAGACGGCGATGGCTTGCCGATCGTCAATGCCATGCGCAAGCTGGAGTATCTCTATGTCACGCCCAGCCATCAATGTCCCACCGGTGTCACCATGCCGCTGGAGCGACGTGAAGCCCTGCTGGAGGCCGCACAAAAGCATGACCTCATCATCATCGAGGACGATTACGAAAGCGAGAGCAGCTTTGATGAACAGCCCATACCGGCACTCAAGAGTCTGGATCGCAGCAACCGCGTAATCTACATCGGCAGCCTCTCCAAAAGCCTGGCTCCGGGCTTGCGCGTCGGTTATATAGTGGCACCACCCGAGTTGATCAAGGAGCTGCGCGCCCTGCGTCGCCTCATGATCCGTCACCCATCCACCTTCATCCAGCGAACGCTGGCCATGTTCATTTCTTTGGGCCACTATGAAGCCCAGTTACGCCGTCTCGGGCAAGCACAGAAAGAGCGCCATGCAGAGTTGACAGCGGCCATGGCTAGGCACCTTCCAGAATGCCGCATCACTCCGGTACGCGGCGGCGGTTCTTGCTGGGTTCAGCTACCAGCTCATGTGCCTGCGAAGACACTCGCGCAACAGGCCGCCGAGCATGGCGTGCTGATCGAGCCCGGTGATGTCTTCTTCACTGCGACCCGCAACACGGGAAACTTCATACGTCTGGGCTATCAGTCCATCCCTGCCGACCAGATCGACCAAGGCATCAAGGCGCTGGCCAAAGCCATGCATAGCATATAGAGACGTCAAAAAGGCCCCGGACGCTGGGTCCGGGGCCTTCGTTAAAGCCATCAGTTCTTGCGCAACTTGGGCGGCGCCAGTTCATCCAGCCGCACTTCCGGCAACACGCCTCGCCGCAGGAACTGGCGTACCCAATAGGCAATCAGCAAGATGCACAGACTGGCCACACCCAGTGCCAGCGGCGTGCGCTGCTCGGGGATAAAGCCCATGGCGACCACGATGGACACCATCCCGGCAATCGCCAGCCAGGTCAGGTACGGGAAGCACCACATACGCACCTTGAGCAGATGTGGAGCCTCGTTCTCCAATCGATAGCGCAGACGTAACTGCGAAATGGCAATCAGGATGTAAACAAAGATGGCGACCGTTCCGTAGGAATTCACCAGAAAGGCGAACACCTTGTCGGGAGAAAGATAGGACATGACGATGGCGCCATAACCAAACAAAGTGGCGACCAGAATGGCATAGACCGGCACGCCGTTGCGGCTGACCCTAGCCAGTACTTTGGGGGCATCACCACGGCGAGTCAGAGCAAACAGCATGCGCGAGGAAGCATAAAGACCAGAGTTGAGCGCCGACAAAACCGCCGTCAGTACCACGGCATTCATGATCTGTGCAGCGGCCGGCACACCCATTGCCTCCAGCGCACTGACGTAAGGCGTGGAGATGCCAGCAGAGCTCCATGGAACCAGGCAAGCCACCAGCAACACCGATCCGACATAAAACACCAACACGCGCAAGATGACCGAACTCGTCGCTTTCGCCACTGCCTTCTGCGGCTCCGCCGTTTCTGCGGCGGCAATCGTCACGATTTCAGCGCCGAAGTAAAAGCCGGTGGCCGCCACCGCCCCAGTCAACACCGGAACAATGCCATTGGGCATGAAGCCTCCGTTCTGGGTCAGGTTGGCGATATGCATGCCGCCTGCTGCAGGCGTGAAACCCAGTACATAGACGCCAGCAATGAACAAAAACACCACAATGGCTGCCACTTTGATGGAAGCTAGCCAGAACTCGCATTCACCAAAGGATTTGACCGAAACCAGATTGGTCAGCGTCATCAAGATCAACAAGACCAGGCTGATGCTCCATGCCGACACATCAGGCAACCAATAGCGCACCAGCTCAGCACCCGCGACCGCCTCCAGCGCCACCACAATCACCCAGAAATACCAGTACATCCAACCTGTCAGAAAACCCGCCAGTTGCCCCACGGCAGGCTTGTCGATCCAGGCCTCGCGGGCGTATTCATAAAATGAGCCCCCCGTCATGGAGCAAGCCATCTCGCCGAGCATGCGCATGACCAGAACCACCAGCAGGCCGGTGATCAGGAACGAGATGACGGCCGCAGGCCCCGCAGACTTGATGACCACGCCACTGCCAACAAAAAGTCCGGCTCCGATGACGCCCCCCAGGGCAATCATGGTCATGTGACGCTGCTTGAGTCCGTGCGACAGCCCATCCGACGATGAGTGCGGATTTCCAATCATTTTTTGTCTCCTGTCTTACTGACATTGGCATGTCAGACACCACGGCTTTGTGTATGTAGTTCAGCCCTGCAGTTCACGCGAGCTGTTGCTGTGGTCGTTCAGTTGGGTGCTTGAAAATTTCTTCTGAAATCTGTGTGCCGGACAATCTGCTGGTAAGCAGCAATGCCCGGCATCGTGCTTGAACCTAGAGTCAAACTGCCGCGACTGGCGGACGATCCTTGCGGTATGCGTTCTTGACAGCGATCTTGCCGTCACGGAAGGTGAACACATCGACCATGCGCGCTTCGACACGCAGACCATCTGCCTTGGTACCTTTGAAGGTACTCTCGGAGACCCCACGTTCACCTTGCACAAAATGCTCGCCATCCACCCAAGATGCATCGGGGAAGGCCTGCCAGGCCAGTTGAAAGCCATCACGCACGGCCTCACGTCCCACGAAACTGCGTCCCATCAAGTCTGGACCGGCAACGGCGTGAAACTCGCATTCGTCGGCCATAAAGCTCATCAGTGCATCGATGTCATGCCGGTTCCAGGCATCGGAGAAGCTCGCCAGAAACTGGGCATCGGGTTGTGATTCTTTATTGCTCATGTACTCTCCAGATTGCTGTGATGTCGTAGGTACCTGCTTCTGAAACTGCGGTACCGCTTGATCGAAAATGTCAGAAATTCCGATGACCCATGGTAGGTAGCAGTGGCTCCATTTCGTAGAACCAGTTAACGGTAATCGTTAAGTCCAATGCCATACCTTGCTGCAGCATCGACATGATGGCGAAATGAGAAAAACTGTTGAAAACGTCTTGAGAAAAAACCACCTCCACCTCTGAAGCGCCACCTCTCATACCTCTTTCCAACGCCGAAAACAGGCAATCTGCATCGCCCGTTTTTCTATCGCCATTTAGGTGAAAACGATAGATAGCAAGCAGGCGGTTTATTCAAGCCTGCTCGGCAATCGCCATCTCAAAGAAACCAGCCGCAATGGCTGAATCTCTGCGTTCATCTTTTGGGAGTCTGGAGCACATACGGCACCGCTGAAGTGCACCCGAGCTAGCCGCTTCGGTATCAGCGAGCAGTCCTTGGATACCGCTCACAGAACCTGCTCCCTGGCTCCATCAAAACCCATTCCGTGGCCCTAACGAAGAGCGCAAGGGGCTGGCTATGCTGCGTTCAGCATCCCATGCGATGACCCACAGCGGCATCTGCATCGGCTTTGTGTCCACCCCTACCACAGCAACAAAGCGACGCTTCGAGCGCAGCAGACAAGGAAACAAGCACCATGAAAGCCGAGGACATTCGCCCCAGCCATCTGCGCCCTTATGATCCGCAATACGATCCGCTGGTGGCAGCCAATCCGGGCCATGGAACCGGATATGCGCCGACCTACTGGGTAGGGACAGCAGGCAGGCCACCAGAAGACGATGGCCCTGTTTGTGGCGACATGGAGGCCGATGTGGTCATCGTGGGCTCGGGCTTCACAGGCCTGTCCACCGCACTCTTTCTGGCCCGCGAACATGGCATTCGCGCCGTCGTCCTCGATGCCAATCAAACCGCCTGGGGCTGTACCAGCCGCAACGGAGGCCAGGGTCAGAATGCCAGCGGCCGTCTTTATCGCTCACAGTGGATAGAACGTTGGGGTAAGGACGTGGCCCTGAAGCTGGATGCCGAGATCCGCGAAGGCTTTGATACCTTCAAGAAACTGGTGGAGGAATTCCCTGAATGCGAGCCTCAACGGGGTGGACATTTGTACATTGCCCACCGCGACAGAAAGATGGATTTTCTGCGTAACGAGACCCGTGTCATGCGCGACGTCTTCGGCTATGACGCACGCATGCTCAGCGTTGACGAAGTCCGCCGCGATTACGTCGATGATGCCGATTGCCGTGGCGCCATGCATGAGCCCGATGGCATCGGCGTTCACCCGCTCAAACTGGCCTTCGGCTATCTAAGCAAGGCCCGCGAACTGGGAGTAAAAGTGCACACCGCCAGCCCCGTTATCGGCATGGAAACACGCAATGGCGTGCATTACCTTAAAACACCGGGCGGCACCATCAAGGCGCGTGCCGTCGGCTTTGCCACCGGCGGCTACACCAGCAATGGTCTGCACCGCCAACTGAATTCGAAGATCATGCCGATTCTTTCGAACTCGTTGGTCACCCGACCGCTGACCGAAGAAGAGCTGGCAGCCACCAACTTCAAGACCACGCAAGTCATCACCGACACCCGCACCCTGCGCTTTTATTACCGCAAGCTGCCAGACAACCGCGTGCAGATTGGCAGCCGCAGCGCCATCACCGGTGCCGATGCACCCAATCCGATTCACATGGCCAAGCTGGTCGAGGGTCTGCACCACAAATTCCCGGCACTCAAGGGCATTCAGGTGGATTACTCCTGGTGGGGCTGGGTTGACGTAAGCCACGACATGATGCCGCGCATCACCCAGCCCGACCCGAAAGAGAACATCTTCTATGCGGTCGGCTACGGCGGCAACGGTGTGTCCTTCTCTGCGCATGCCGGCCGCCGTATGGCGCAACGCATTGCCGGCCAGAATATCAAGGCCTTCGAGTTGCCAATCTACAACTCACCGCTCGAATATCCGAACGTGTTCAATATGGTGCGCTCCGAGGCATTTGCACCATTTCGCCGCATGGGACAACGCTTCCTCTACCACTGGTATCACATGAACGACGAAAAAAACTGAGCCAGACCAACTCCGCAAACTCGTCAACACATGAAGAGCAGCTTCCGCAAGAAAGCTGCTCTTTTTCATTGGAGTTTCATCTATCTCAACTCCAGCAAGAACGTGCCTGTGTACCTCTGGAATGCATCTTGCGTATGCACTCTTAGCCGTAATTTCCGGCATCTAAAGCGCTAGAAAAATGAAGTTATTCACGGTTTAAGTCGGCGATCAGTGAATACACCTAACACCCTGAAAAATGCAGAAAAAACAAACTTCCTCAACGCATGAATTTCAACAGAAAACCGTGCCAGACATGGCTTTCCGACGCACTGTTGCTGTGCATGCAAACAGATCCTGCACTGCTGCTTTCGAAAAAACCAAGCCTCCGTTTTTGCTGGACCTAACGATTGACATCAACTGGCCCTACTGGCTTCGCAGGGTTGCTCACTACGATCCATCGAGAAAGCTTTTGACCTTCTTGACATGGCTTTCCATCGGTTCAGTCAGAAAAAGGAAGACATCAGCAGGGCGGAGAAATGGACGGATGCAAGGGATTTTTGGCCGAGATATGCAACCGATATCGTTCTAGAAATGGAGAAATCTGAAATGAAAATGCAAAAACGATTGACACTGAAAGCTGGCATCGCAACCGCAGCACTGGCCCTGGCCGGCTCCGCGCTGGCGCAACAAAAAACGGTGACCTTTGCCAACCAGGACATGTTGGTGCCGCTGCGTCTGGTCATGGAATCCGGCGAAGTGGAGAAGGAAACCGGCTACAAGATCAACTGGCGCATGTTCTCGGGTGGCGGCGACGTGATCCGGGCCATGGCCTCGGGCGATGTCCAGATGGGCGAGCTAGGTTCCAGCCCACTGACGGCAGCGGCCAGCCAGGGGCAGGACATCAAGCTTTTATGGATCTCCGCAGACATCGCCAGCGCGGAAGCGCTGGTGGCACGCGATGGCGGCGGCATCAGCAACTTCAAAAGCATGGAAGGCAAGCGCATCGGCGTGCCATTTGTCTCCACCGCGCACTACCAGCTGATCGCAGCCCTTGGCAAAGAAGGGGTTGATGCGCGCAAGGTCAACATCATGAACATGCGCCCGCCAGAGATTGCCGCAGCCTGGGAGCGCGGCGATATCGACGGCACCTTTGTCTGGGATCCGGTACTGGCCAAGGTCAAGCAAAAAGGCAAGGTGATTGCCACCTCCGGCAGCATTGCGCAAATGGGCTACCCCACCTTCGAAGGCATTGCGGTCAGCAGCAAGTTCGCTCAGGAAAATCCCCAGTTCCTGGTGGCCTTTGCCAAGGCGCTGAATCGCGCCAGCGCTCAGGTTCGCGACAACCTGGCCAAATGGACGCCTGACTCCCCAGAGATCAAGGCCATTGCCAAATGGAGCAAAGCCGACCCCAAGGACGTGCCTGCTGCCATGGCGCTGTACCGTTTCCCCAGTGCAGAAGAGCAACTCAGCGCGCAATGGCTGGAAGGCGGTGCCGCCAAGGCCATGACCAACACCGCAAGCTTTCTGAAGTCGCAGGGACGAATTCAGGAAATCAAGCCAGACTATGCCGCGTTCGTGACCAACAGCTATGTCCAAAAGGCGCTAGGCCGCTAATTGCCTGAATCCGCTCACGACGGCCGGCAGCGGTAATCGCACTGTCGTGAATTCCTGCTTTATTTCTCTTTGGAAGGCAATCTCATGCCGACTCTGGATATACGCGATCTGACCGTCAATTACGAGGTCAAGGGTGGGCATTTGCAAGCCCTGGCTCCCGTGAATCTGACCATGCATGAAGGCGACTTTGTCGTGGCACTCGGTGCCTCAGGCTGCGGCAAGACGACTCTACTCAACTGTATGGCGGGCTTCCTGCCGCCTTCCAGCGGCCAGATTCTGCTGGACGGGAAACCCATTCAAGGCCCAGGTGCCAATCAAGGAGTGGTGTTTCAAAAGCATGCGCTGATGCCATGGCTCAATGTGATCGACAACGTCGCCCTGGGCTTGCGCATGCGCGGCATGGACCTCAAAAAGCGCACACAGATCGCGCAAGAAAAACTGGGCCTGGTCGGTTTGGAAAAATACGCTCAGCGCGCCGTGTATGAGCTGTCTGGCGGCATGCAGCAACGCGTGGGCATTGCCCGCGCACTTGCCAACGACCCCGCGCTCTTGCTGATGGATGAGCCCATGGGCGCACTCGATGCTTTCACGCGTGAGCAAGTCCAGGAAATTTTGCTGAGGGTCTGGAAGGCCACCAACAAGATGGTGTTCTTCATCACCCACTCGGTGGAAGAGGCGCTGTTCCTGGCCAGCCGTCTGATCGTCATGAGCCCGAGCCCCGGTCGCATCTCTCATGTCTACGAGGACATGCCGTTCTGTCATGAGTTTCTGCGCACCGGCGATGCCCGTGCCGTCAAGTCGCGCCCTGACTTCATCCGGATGCGCGAAGAAGTTCTGAGTCTGATCCACCACCGGGAGCCGGCCAATGTCTGAAGCTGTCCAAATCAACCCTCTGTCCGCCACGACGGCCCGCACACAGCCCAAAGCCCCGGCACCACAGACATCGGGACCGGTGAGGACCAGTCGCTTCAAGACTCCAGGCGAAGGCTCCAGCGTGGGCATCAGCATCGCCACAGTGATCGTGCTGCTAGCCCTGTGGTTCGCCGCCACCAATCTCGGCTGGGTCAAACCCTTGTTCCTGCCCAGTCCACAAGCGGTTTTCCAGCAGTTCTATGAATACCTGACCGGACAGGCCAACGACAAACCGCTGTGGCAACACTTCTCCGCCAGTCTGCTGCGCGTGACCATGGCCTTCTGGCTGGCCTTCATCATTGCCGTGCCACTTGGCATTGCGATGGGAATGTCACGCGTCGCACGCGGCATTTTCGATCCACCCATCGAGTTCTACCGACCACTGCCTCCGCTGGCCTATCTGCCGCTGATCATCATCTGGTTCGGCATTGATGAAACACCAAAGATCTTGCTGATTTTCCTGAGCTGCTTTGCCCCGCTGGCTCTGGCGGCGCGCTCGGGCATGCGCAGCGCGGCGCAGGAGCAAATCAATGCCGCGTATTCGATGGGCGCAAGCTATTTTCAAGTGATACGCCACGTGATCCTGCCTGCCGCCTTGCCGGACATTCTGGTGGGCATGCGCATCGCCATCGGCTTCGGCTGGACGACTCTGGTTGCCGCTGAAATGGTGGCAGCGAACGTGGGCCTGGGTCAGATGGTACTGAATGCTTCGAACTTCCTACGCACCGACATCGTGATCATGGGCATCATCGTCATTGGCGTGATTGCCTATGTGTTCGACCTGTTCATGCGCTGGGTAGAAAAGCGTCTGGTTCCATGGAAGGGACGCATGTAAGTTCGCAGCTTGTACGATCTGAAACCGCCCCCGGCAGAGCTTCTACCGGGGGCGGTCTGACAAGAAAATGGCACAAGCGTTGCGCTGTATCCTTGTTCTCGGCTTGTTGCCAGAGTCTTGTTAGCCGTCCGCTGACTTAACGAAAGAGATGGATAGAAAAATCCATCTCTTTCATCGCTTGCACAGCAACTCGGCCACCGAGAACAGCAAAGCCTCGTCTATGTCCTGAAGCAGATCGATGGCCAGCCGCTGGCGGTAGAACACGCCCAGGTCCAGACCGACACCCAAGGCGCAAACCTTCACGTCTCCCATGCGTTCTCGCGCGGCCAGCACTTGCCGCAGGTGCTGATCCAGATAATGCTCGTCGTTGCATTGGTGGGTTGCCGTATCCATGGGGCAACCGTCCGAGATCACCAGCAAAATGCGCCGTCTGGTGGAGCACGCCATCAGTCGCTGGCAGGCCCACTCCACCGCTTCGCCGTCAATCCCTTCGCGAAAGATATCGGGTTTGCGCAGTGCGGCAACACCCTGGCGGCCTTGACGCCAGGGTTTGGCGCCATCCTTGAAGACAATGTGCAGACGTTCATTGAGGCGCCCAGGAAACTCCGGCCGCCCGGCGCGCTGCCACTGCTTGCGCGCCCGGCCGCCATTCCAGGCCTGAGAGGAAAATCCCAGTATTTCCACCGCCACACCGGCCATCTCCAGAGCCCGGCCCAGCACATCCAGCAGCAAGGACAGGGGCTTGGCATACGCTTTCATGGAGCCCGAGCAGTCCATGAGGATGGTGACGGCCGTCTCGTTGATCGGGCGCTGCATTTCGTCCTTGAAAATGGCCCGCTGCTGGGGGTCTGTGACCAACTGGGACAGACGATTTCCATCCAGATAGCCTTCCTCCTGCGCAAAACTCCAACCATCGCGCTGCGAAGTTGCCAGGCGCTGCTGCAGATAGCGCGCCAACCGTCCCGCATGCTGCAGGCCGGAGCGGGCCAGCTCCTCATCCATCTGTTCTCGAAACTGCGCCAGCTGCACTGCGCGTATCAATTCACTGGCAGCGGCCTCCCGGTCAAATTCGCGCGTAAAAACCCGGTAGCTTTGCACCGTGCTGGCCCAGGCACGGCTGTCGCCGCTTTGAGCCATAGGCAGCTCATCCAGACTCTGAGATTCAAAATGCAGCGGCAAGGCGAAATTGCCGCGCCGCTTGGGGCTGCCCGCACCACGAGGAGCCTCCTCCTGCGCTGCGCGCACGGCCTGCCCCACCCAACGGCTGACCGCCAAGGCCGGCGTGACAAACTGCTGCTGCTCCTGGCGCAGACGCCGCAACTGGACCCATTGCTGTCCCAGTTGCGCGGCCATGGACAGCCGGGTGGATTCAACCAGATCGCCCATGCTCTCCGGTATTTCATGGCCTGTCAGCCGGCTCCAGGCCGTGACAGCCACCGTGAACAGCAAGATGCCCAGACTGCTTTCCGTCAGACCGGAATCCATAAAGGCCTGACACCAGTGCAAAAAACGCTGGCGCATATTCTCGCGCGCACCGGGCCAGGCCTCGGGCACCAGACTCTCGACCCGCAACTGCTCCAATAGCTCGAAGACCATGCGCTCTACCGGGTCCTTGGGCAAATGCTGTTGATGCAAGGCCTCGTCGCTCAAGTGCAGGCGCAAGCCCATGCTGTCCAGCAAACCACGCTGATCTGTCTGAAGCAAGGGCACATCGCTGTGGTGCGCCGCAAGCTGAGGCAAGGGATAGGTGCCGCGATAAAGCGTTTGCCCGCTCCATTGCAGCGAGTCGTCACCCGTCATGGCGCGCAGCATGGCTCCGCCCCAGGCCTCCATCCGGGACTTTAAAGCAGAGATTGGTATTTCAGTGCTCATGCAGGAACGCCAGAGCGGGCTCCTCGATCCGGGCCAGTTCCTGGCCGAAACAGCGCTGAAAATACTCGCTCACGATGGCGCGTTCGGCAGGCTCGCATTTGTTGAGGAAAGACAGCTCAAACGCCAGCTTCAGATCATTGAAGATGGAAATGTTCTCGGCCCAGGTAATCACCGTACGTGGCGACATCAGCAAGGACAGATCTCCCACCGAGAAGCCCCTGCGCGTCAGGCCGGCCAGCGCCACCATGGCATCCACCCGCTTGCGCCCCTGTGGCGTATCCATCTCCGGCACACGGGCCATCACAATGGCGGCCTCTTCGGCAGGTGCCAGATAGTTCAAGCTGGTCACCAGATTCCAGCGATCGAGCTGCGCGTGATTGAGCAGCTGCGTGCCGTGATAAAGGCCATTGAGATTGCCCTGACCCAAAGTGTTCATGGTGGCAAACAGGCGGAAATACGGATGGGGCTGGATCACCCGCTTTTGATCGAGCATGGTGAAGCTGCCTTCACGCTCCAGCACGCGCTGGATGACGAACATCACGTCCGGCCGGCCCGCATCGTACTCATCAAACACGATGGCCACAGGCCGCTGCAGGGACCAGGGAAGAATGCCCTCCTGGAACTGCGTCACCTGCTTGCCCTCCTGCAGCACGATGGTGTCCTTGCCCACCAGATCCAGACGGCTGATATGGCCGTCCAGATTCACCCGTACGCAAGGCCAGTTCAGCCGGGCAGCCACCTGCTCTATATGCGTGGATTTTCCCGTGCCGTGCAGGCCCTGTATCACCACGCGCCGGTTATGCGCGAAGCCCGCCAAAATGGCTTGCGTCACTTGCGGATTCAGGCGGTAGGCTTTGTCGATGGCCGGCACATGCTCGGTACGCTCTGCGAAAGCGGGCACGGTCATGTCCGTATCAATACCAAAAACATCACGCACGCTCACGGTGCGGGTGGGCTGCAGCAAGCTCAGGTCAGTCATCGTCGGCTTCCGGTGGAATGTCATCATTGATGCGGGCGATCGCCGCGACGGCCGCCTGCAACTTGGGAAGAAAGGACAGGGCTTTCTCCTTGGAAAAACGCATGATGGGCGCCTGCACGGCAAGCCCCATGTTGGAGTTGCCGTTGGGTGCCGGCACCAGCACGCCCAGGCACAGCAGTCCCGGCAGAAACTCTTCGTTATCAAACGCGTAACCCTGTTCTCGCACCTGCTCTAGCTCTTGCTCCAAGGCCTCGAAAGTCGTCAAGGTGTTGCCGGTAAAGGCCTCCAGCGGCACGTTGGACAGCAGCCTGCGACGCTGCGCCGGAGCCATCTGACTCAGAAACAGCTTGCCCGTGGCCGAGCAGTGCGCCGGCACGCGCGAACCCGGGTGCAGATAAAAGCGCAGCGGGGCCGGTGTTTCCACACGGTCCAGATACAAGACCTCGCTGCCCGAGAAAGCGGTGATGTTGCAGCTCTCGCCCAGCTCGTGCACCAGCTGGGTCAGCACCGCATGCCGCGCGCCATGCGTGGTGTTGTTGAGCAGCACGCTTTCGGCCAGACGCATCAGGCGCTGGCCCGTGCCGTAGTGGCGTCCGTTGCCATCTCTTTGCAGGATGCCCGCGCTTTCCAGCTGCGAAAGCATGCGGTGCATGGTCGGTTTCGGCAGTCCCGTCTCCTCCACCATGGTTTGCAGGGAGAAGGGCACGCTTTTCTGGGCCGCTGCCTCCAGCAACGCAAACAAACGCAGGTTGGGCGTGTCTCCGTCAAGGCGAGCCGAGTGGGTTTCTTCGCTGTTCTTCATATCGTCGTCGATCATAGTAATTTCCATTTTTCGAGTCAATTTATTCCGAAAAAAGAAATTTATTTGCATCAAAGCAAAAAAATGCCATAAACTGGCATCGCAATTTATTTTTTCGAAACGATAAGTTCCAAATTCTCAAAGGATACAAAGATGACTGCTACTGACAATCGTAAGGTGGTTGAAGGCGTTCAAAAGATGACCCCTTCTGAAGCCTTCGTGGAGACCTGTGTCGCCAATGGCGTCAGCGAGATGTTCGGCATCATGGGCTCGGCCTTCATGGATGCCATGGACATCTTTGCTCCTGCGGGCATTCGCCTGATCCCCGTGGTGCACGAGCAAGGTGCGGCCCACATGGCCGACGGATATGCCCGCGTCTCCGGTCGCCATGGCGTGGTGATCGGCCAGAACGGCCCCGGCATCAGCAACTGCGTTACCGGCATTGCCGCAGCGTTCTGGGCGCACAGCCCGGTCGTAATCGTGACCCCCGAAACCGGCACCATGGGCATGGGTCTGGGCGGCTTCCAGGAAGCCAATCAGCTGCCCATGTTCCAAGAGTTCACCAAGTACCAAGGACATGTTTGCAACCCCAAGCGCATGGCCGAGTTCACGGGCCGCGTGTTTGACCGTGCCATGTCCGAAATGGGCCCCACCCAGCTGAACATTCCCCGTGACTATTTCTACGGTGAAATCGAGTGTGAGATTCCCAAGCCCATGCGCGTGGACCGAGGCCATGGCGGCGAGAAAAGCCTGCAGGCCGCAGTGGAACTGCTCAAGACCGCCAAATTCCCCGTGATCCTGGCCGGTGGCGGCGTGGTGATGGGCGATGCCGTGCAAGAAGCGCAGCAACTGGCCGAACGCCTGGGCGCTCCCGTGGCCACCGGTTATCTGCGCAACGACGCCTTCCCCGCCAAGCACCCGCTGTGGGCTGGCCCTCTGGGCTACCAGGGCTCCAAGGCCGCCATGAAGCTGATCGCCCAGGCCGATGTGGTGATCGCACTGGGCTCTCGCATGGGTCCCTTCGGTACCCTGCCCCAGCACGGAATGGACTACTGGCCCAAGACAGCCAAGATCATTCAGGTCGAAGCCGATCACACCAACCTGGGGCTGGTCAAGAAGATCTCCGTGGGCATCAACGGCGACGCCAAGGCCGTGGCCGCCGAGCTGGTCAAGCGTCTGGCAGATGTGAAGCTGGACTGCGATGCCACTAAGGCCTCCCGCGCCGACACCGTGGCCACCGAAAAAGCCGCCTGGGAAAAAGAGTTGGACGAGTGGACGCACGAACGCGACCCCTATAGCCTGGACATGATCGAAGAGGCCAAGGGCGAGCGCACCCCAACCGGCGGCACCTATCTGCACCCTCGCCAAGTTCTGCGCGAGCTGGAAAAAGCCATGCCGGCACGCGCCATGGTCTCTACCGACATCGGCAACATCAACTCGGTGGCCAACAGCTATCTGCGCTTTGACGAGCCACGCAGCTTCTTCGCTCCCATGAGCTTTGGCAACTGCGGCTACGCCCTGCCCACCATCATCGGTGCCAAGTGCGCAGCCCCCGAGCGTCCAGCCATTGCCTATGCCGGCGACGGCGCCTGGGGCATGAGTATGATGGAAATCATGACCGCCGTGCGCCACGACATTCCCGTCACCGCCGTGGTGTTCCACAACCGTCAGTGGGGTGCGGAAAAGAAGAACCAGGTGGACTTCTACAACCGCCGCTTTGTGGCCGGCGAGCTGGAAAGCGAAAGCTTCTCCGACATCGCCAAGGCCATGGGTGCCGAAGGCATCGTGGTGGACAACATCGAAGATGTCGGCCCGGCGCTGCAAAAAGCCATCGACATGCAGATGAAAGAAGGCAAGACCTGCGTGATCGAAATCATGTGCACCCGCGAGCTGGGCGACCCCTTCCGCCGAGACGCCTTGGCCAAGCCCGTGCGTCTGCTGGAAAAGTACAAAGACTACGTCTAAACCAGGCAACCCCACGCAGTCCGACTGCGTGGGGTTTTTTTCTGATTTTCGACAGGAACCTCCATGGCATCCATCACCTCCCTGGCTGTGGCAGCCGCCGAGACCACTGCCACGCCCCGCCCCCACCTTCAGCATTTGCAAGAACGCGCACTAGCCAAAGGCCCGATCACCGTGGCCGTGGCCTATCCCTGCGATGCAGGCTCTCTGCAAGCCGCCATGCAAGCCGCCGACACAGGGCTGATCAAGCCCCTGCTGGTGGGCCCGCAAGAGCGCATACAAGCTGCAGCCAAGGCCGCCAGACTGGATTTGTCCGGCGCAGAAATTCATGATACGGCCGACGATGCGCGGGCCGCCTCCGCCCAGGCAGCCGCCCTGTGCCGCGACGGGCTGGCCAGCGCACTGATGAAAGGCAGCCTGCACAGCGACGATCTACTGGGCGCTGCCGTGGCCCGCGAAGCAGGCCTGCGCGGCAACTGCCGCGCCAGCCACGTCTTCGTCATGGACATCCCCGGCTACGACCGGCCTTTGCTCATGACGGACTGCGTGGTCAACATTTTCCCCACGCTGATGGATAAGCGGGACATCGCACAGAACGCGGTAAACCTGGCCCATGCCATAGGCATAGACCGCCCCCGCGTGGCGGTGCTGTCGGCAGTAGAAACTGTCAACCCCGCCATTCCCGGCACCATTGACGCCGCCGCCCTGTGCAAGATGGCAGACCGCGGCCAGATCATGGGAGGAATCTTTGACGGCCCGCTGGCCTACGACAACGCCATCTCCCTGCATTCGGCTCATAACAAAGGCATAGTCTCCGACGTTGCCGGACGCCCCGACGTGCTGCTGGTCCCCAGCCTGGAAGCCGGCAACATGATTTACAAGCAGCTGGTCTACATGGCCAACGCCGAATGTGCAGGCCTGGTGCTGGGCATGCGCGTGCCCATTGTGCTGACCAGCCGCTCCGACTCCGTGGCCAGCCGCATTGCCTCTTGTGCGCTGGCGGTGCTCGCCAGCCCCACATCCCGGGCCGACAAAGCTTCGTGACAGGTCCAGTCTCCTCCCAGACCCCACTGGTTTTGATGGCGCAAGCGCCGCGTGCTCCACGCATTGGGGTCTCTTGCCTGGCACCGACGATTGTCGATACGGGGCGAGAGACACCCCGTATGCAACGCGTTTTCGACGTGAGCTATTACTTCATGGACCAGGTCACCAAAACCAAGCCCGGTAATTTGTGCATAGGCCAGAAAAGACAAAAGCCTTAGAGTATTTCTACTCTAAGGCTTGTATCTGGTGCGGCTGGCAGGAATCGAACCCACGACCCCTTGGTTCGTAGCCAAGTACTCTATCCAGCTGAGCTACAGCCGCATTTGGCGGAGAGGGTGTCCTACAAGACGCCTTAAAAATCAGTGACTTAGAAGGTTATTTTCGACTTGTAGGCCATCCTGTAGGCCTTCCGCATTGCTGCGGTATGACGCTATTGTATGCGATTTGAGCCGCATAAAAAGAAAGAGCGGGAAATCTTCATTCCGCGCGCCTCCCGACCCTAAGCGCCGCGATTGAGCATAGCAGACAGCCCCATGCAGGCATCCTGACATCCTCTAAAGCGAGCTAGCCCATTTTGTGGGCAATATGGGGAAAACTTAATGTTGACCTCCAACACTCCCGCTTTGACACAATCGCACCATGACCGATGAATCCCCGATCCACACAGTCCACAAGCGCGTTTGCCATACCTTTCTGAGGCACTGGAAGGCCCACAACAACGCCTATCCCAAGCTGATCAAGATGACGCCGGAAGAGCTGCGGCAGTTCAACATCGTCAACGCCTTTGCCAAGCCCGATGAAATGTGGGGCGTCCCAATTGAAATCGACCACAACACCACGGGCGTGATGATTGCGGTCGATGGGACGGAAATGCCCTTGGTTGAGGGCTACTGAAGGAAGCCTAGAGCTAAGGCCAACAACTCACACAGCAGACGATGCCTTCTGCTCAAAGTCGCGAAACCTAAATACGCACTTGGGTCTTGGTGGCAACAGTCCCAGTAGACCTCAGATGGAGCACCTCCAGGCCTTCCAGGATCCTTGAGGCGGCTCTCAAGTGATCGACAGCCGACTGCCACTCAAGTGGCACGCTTAGGACTTCCAAAGCAAGCGTGTGAGACGGTGCAGAAGGCTGTTCACCAGCAAGACAGGCGCATCGTGAAGCTACACCAACAAGGCAATCGGCCAATCCTTCTGGTGCAGACTCCATATTCTTGCGCATCACATCCGAGAACGCCTCTCCAAACAGCAAAGAGGATGCATAGAGGCGAATTGCTGCTCGGTCATAACGTGCGGCCGTCTCAACGACTGAACGCTTGGCGAGTCGACCTCGGAGGGACCAACGAGCCTCATACCTCGCGGAGTCGATGCCCGCACTGAGTGCAATGAGACTGGCATGCGCTGCAGAGAAGCGATTTAACGCAGATATCGCTTTGTGGGTGTTTTGATGCTTCAAAGCATCAACGCAATCCTCAAATGAGCGGCTCAGGCCTCGAAACAAGTCACTGGCGGCCACATCAATTTGTCTCACGGGATTGGGCGTCAATAACACTTGGCTAAAAAAGAGGCCGACTGTCACACCGACGACCACATCTTCCAACCTGACCAGACCGGCACTGTGTGGCCCAAGAGCAAGAACGAGAACAGCTGAGCATCCGGCCTGGATCGCTACAACAGCTGCTTGGCCAAAGGCCGCAGCAATAAGGATCGAGAAGAACGTCGCAACAGTCAAACGCAGCAGTGACAAGCCATCTGGGACCAGCAGGCCTTCAGGAAGCAAGAAAAATGCGGCTTCACCAATAACGATACCTGTAGCAACACCAAGCATCAGCCCCACTGCTTGCTTGCCATGGCTGGGCAAGCCAGGAGACAAACAAACAATGGCTGTTACGGCTGCGAACACAGGATGCGGGTGACCGAATAACCAAATCGCCAGCACCCACGCGATTCCTGCTGCGATAGCGGAAACCGCCGCATCTCGCCAAGCTTGAGCAACGCGATTATTTAAAGTTGACCGAGCAATTCTGAACACGAGAGCGCCTTATTTGCGAAACGCAAAGATATCAATTAGCTATTAGTGTAGCGACACCGATACCTCTTTTATAAGAACCAACGAAGACACATTGAAATCGACCACAACACCACGGGAGTGATGATTGCGGTCGATGGGACGGAAATGCCTTTGGTCGAAGGCTATTGAAAAAGCAACTTGCTCATTGGCCAGCGATGGCCGAGTGCAGTTTGTAGCCCTCCAGCTTCCAGAGCTCGTCGCGCACCTTGCCTTCCGCTTGCTCCCGGGCGTACTTAATACCCTTGGCAGCGTCGAAGTTCTCAGGGCTCACGCATCCGCTGTAGCCGGTGGCCACATAGAAGCGGCCAAGGTAAGCATGGGCGAAGGTGGTGGTTGTGCCCTCAGGCTGGTCATACACCCAGATCAATTTGTCCATCAGCACCTGGATCTGCTCGGCGGTCACGCTAGGCGCGGTCAGGCTTGCGGCCATCGCCACACTCTCAGCTTGCCTCTGGCGAAGATCGTCCCAATGCGTGCCAGCCGCTCCAGCTACGGCAGAAACAATGGGCTTCGGACAGTTGCTGCACGCCATGCTGGTGCTGCAGGTGCAGGTGCAGGTGCAGGTCGCTGCAAGCGTCTGAGAGCTGCGGCCCTGAATTGAGTTGGCCACATCCCGGATAAATGCCCCCAGCTCGGCCGCGTTCTTGGTGTTCACCAAATGAGGCGCCAGCGCATGCACAAGGGAATACTCCAGGTCGTTGCGGTGATCGCGCTGCACCCCGACCACGTTCGACCCTAGTGTGCCGCCCGTCTTGGGCTCCAGATCGTCGCGCAAAACTTGGATCACCACATCGATCTTGGTGTACAGCGCCAGCACGGCCAGGGCCACACAGGAGGCAATGAAGCCGGTCAGCGCAATTCCGCTGGGGTTGGTGTTCACCTTGAAGGCGCAGAACAGCAGGACCGCCAGAATCACGGCGGCGATGCAAAGGAGCATCTTGGGGGATGTGTTGAAAGACAGGTTCACAGGGATCTCCAAAATCCGGCAGCCGGCCGGTGCGGGCCGGAAGGCTTAGAAAGCAGAGATGCGCTCGCCCAGGATCACAGACAGCTCGCGCATCACATCGAGCTGGCGGCGCATGCGGGCCTGCTCGTCCAAGCTCAACTGGCGGAACAAGGCATTGCGATCAATGAACTCGTCCAGCTTGGTGATGCGAACGTCGTTTTCCTGCTTTTCATCCAGCACGCGCTGCTGGTGGGGCGGTACCGTGCAGCCGATAACCTGCCAGTCATCGGCCAAGCAGTCATTGATGCTAGGAACCCAGGTGCTCACTGTCTCGTCCACGTTCTTGATGGCGAGATAAGGGTTGTAGGGAACCATGGCGCCTTCGCCGAAGTGAGTCTTGGCTGCCCCGGTCTGCACCGGGTACTTGGCCGCAGGCACCAGATAGGCGAACATGCCTTTGCCGTTCCAGCCAGCACGCTGCACGCGCTTGCCTGCTTTCAGCTCCTTGAGTGCGTCACCGAAGTTCATTGAGGGTTCTCCTTGATTTGAATTACTGGCCACGCGGCGCGGCAGGTTGCTGCATCAGCTGCGTGTCCATCAGCTCGGATTGCCAGCTCTGTGTATCGCTGGCTGCACTGTCCGAATACGCGACTGAGGGTTGAGGCGTACTCGATGCAGGCGGTGGGGGAAGCGTCGGCCAATCGCTGCTCGGCATCGGACAGTTGCTTGCGCAGGCCGTCACGCTCACTGCGAGCGCGATCAGCAGCAGCCTGCATAGCGGCTTGTTTCTTGATGGCATCGTTGAGGGCTCCTTGGTATTTGTCATTGACCTTGCGTTCCACGGCCAACACGCGCCGAGCGGCGGCGGTGCGTTCATCTGCGATCTGCTCGCGGTACTGGCTGGCCTGCAGGCGCTCGTCGGCCAGATCCGCGCCAAGGCGGGCTGCCTGGAAGTACCAGACGCCAGCGCCAGCAATAAGAGCCGCGGCTAAATGGGTGATGGCGCGGGTGCTCATGGCGTGCCCATGCGCCACACGCGGCAGATCTCGTCGTTGGAGTCGCCGCGCCCCTGCAGGCCGGGCAGCACAGTCGAAACACCTTTGACCGTGCCTTTGTTCCAGCGCGGGTTTTCTAGGCAGGCGCCCACCAGATCACCGGCGTTGGCCTTGCGGCGCATGGTGCTGGTAGAAAAATTGGCCTCGCCCTTGTTGTGCAGGAAGTCGATGAACGTGCCCTGCACAAATGCGTCGTAGCTGGGCCAGTACGCAAGCAAGCGCTGGGCCGCGCGCTCTGATTGCAGATACCGTCCCTTTTCCAGCTGATAACACTCGCCCGGGCTGTACCACTTGCCAGCGATCACGCCGGCGCCAGTGATGCCGTTGCATACGGTCAAGGGCGCGCCCTTGCCCAGCTTGTCGATATAGGGTGTGCCGATGTGTTTGCCGCTGGATTCATAGAAGTGGCCCAACACCATGGCCACCTTCACACCCTGGCGGGTGTCGGGGTCAGCGGCCACGGCCTGCACATACTGGTCAGCCAGGCCTTGCTCGATGGCGGCCTGATCAGCAGCCAGGTAGGCGCCACCACCAGCCCCCAACGTCAGCACCAGTGCAGCCAGACGGCCAGCGAGAAAGCGGGGAATTTTGCTGCTCATGTGCGGCCTCCGCGCTGGGTACGGTCACGCAACTGCTGGCGTGTCTGAGCGCGCAAGTAGTCGCGGCGCCACTTCCAGATCAAGTAGGAGGCCTGCAAGGCCACAAATGCGATAGAGGCCAGTACCAGCCAGTCACTGAGGGGCAGGCCCGCAAGCCGGAATCCTCCTGCGGTGACTGCCCCAGGCGTGGCGTGATAGGCCGCGCTGGCAATGTCCTGCTTTTGCTCGGCCGTCAGATGCTGGTGGATGCCCAGCAGCGCCAGCATTGATGCGAGAGCTTTTTTCATACCCCGGAGTGTTCCGGGGCAGGGTTCTTTGGTCGAACCCTAGAGGGGTGTCACACAGGCCAACCAGCGGTCACGTCATAGACCTGTACCGCCGCAAGATCGGGCAGCGCATCAATGGCCTCATGATGGGCGCGCTCAGCAGTGAATGAAGCCTGCACATGCAAGGCGATGGCACAGGCGATGGCCTCCACGTCAGCTACCGAAATCGTCACCCAGGCACCGGCCGCCTTGAAGTCCACCGTCTGCAGTCCAGAGCGCCGCGCATTAGCCACCACCGTGGTGATGCGGTTCTGGTCTTCAATGCCTGTGAGCACGCGCATGCCGCCCACCATCACCCCGCCCGTTTCTACGGCCCAGCGCTTGGCCGTTATCCGCTTTTTAAGCGCATCCTTCGACTCCTCCAAAGTAGGCGGTGCAGGTTCAGGCGTTAACTCAGGCAGCGGGATAAGCTCTACCGTCCAACTCCCATTAACCCGCCGAAGTCTCTCAGTTAGAGGATTATGTTTAGGCAGTGGGTCGAGAGTTGCTGACGCAGGGTTGTGGCCAGTAGCAAATGGCGGCAGTTCAGCGGAACCAGCGTAATAGCCGTCATCGTCAAAAGAGTGGATTGTGTTGCTCATGATTTAACGAGTGACGTAAGCAGTTGCGACTAAAGACTTGACACGGTTTTCGGAAGCTGTTGGAACTTGGCGGGAGGCGTCTAAGTTGACATATCGTGGGTAAATCACCCCGGAGTTTGGGTCTTCGATCGAGCCCAGATTCGCGTACTTCTGATTAGTACCACCGTAAAACACACCAGTAGCCATTTCGATAATGGAAGTGCCAGTCACGGAGCCAAAAGTACCGCTGATATTCCGAATCGCATCCTCTTGTAGGTAGCCATTAACCAGCGCAGTATCAATCCCCCTGCCCAAGTCGGCGCTACGAATCACGCGAGCACGGGCGTCTTTGAGTACAAATGTTGATCCAGCGAAACCGTAAAACGCAGCCAAGTCTGGGTGGTCTGCTGTGTTGTAGGTTACGTCTGAACGCAGCTGAATACCGTGCTTAATGTTGGCCGCAGGTCCGTCGCTATAGAAGATCACTCCAGGGCGGTGCCATGGCGCACGCTCATAAGCAGTCCCATTCCAAACCATGTGCCGGTGATGTGGAGCTGTCACCAATATCACCGGCCCCATGTTCGTGGTGGGAACAGTCGTATAGGTATTGTTTTGCGCAACCAACTTTCCAAGAGCAACAAGCAAAGTATCGGCAGCCGTCACTGGTGCGCCCGTAGTGGATGCCAATCCTGTCAGCGCAACCTGAAGTGCATTGATCAGCGTTGCAGCGTCCAGCAAGTCGCCAGCTGGCAACTCCTGTAGACGTGCTGGTGTGGTGTCGGTGCGAAGTACGACAGGACGCCTGTTTTCCATTACAGCCCCACCTGTACCGCAACACCCGCTGCGTCATACACGGGCAAAGTCCAAGTGGAGCCCGCAATCAATTCAATCAAGACAGCCGCCGTATCCGTCTGAAAAACTGGCAGCCGCTGCACCACCCCGGCCAGCACGTCACCCACAGGTAGCTGCTGATTTCTGCCGCCGATTCGGACTATGGGCTTTCGCATCACCATCAGAGCCCCACAAAGCCCAGGTCATCTGTCACCAGCTCCGTCTCGCTCTTGGCCACGCCCAGCTCCTGGCAAATCTTGCCAGCACTGGCCGTATCTGCAGAGTCCAGAGGCGCAGCGATGACCCCGCCCGCAGTTCCCAGCCAGTAGCGTGAGCCGGGAGCGAGCCCTGTCAACGCGGAATTAGTGGTATCCAGCGGGTAGACGGTCGCCTGGCCGGCACTCGCCACGGCATCTTTCAGGTAGCCGTCTGCTTGCCGCGCATTACTGTTGTCCGCAAGACGGACGTTAATAGCGCCCGCATTGCTGTGGAAATTGACAAATTTTCCGGCTCCAATGGCTTCGCTTGCTGGGCAACTAATGGTGTTCGCGCCAATGCCAGTCGGCATCAGGCTCATATCCAGCTTGCCGCTGGAGTCGGTCGCAATCAGTTTCCCGGCATCCGCCGCGCCAGTTGATATGGCCAGGCCAAAAATTTGTTTGGTCTTCCCGGCCACACGGGCCAAGAATCCTTGGGTAGGCTGAGTTGCCATGACTTACTCCAGTTCGATAGGGTCTTGAATATTCAAAAGCAGGCGAGTCGCTGACAGGGCCGTGCCTATCAATACGTCATGCCCGGTCTGGGGTGGGGTCTGGGTCAAGCGGCCCTGAGCACTCAAAAAGACGCGCACGCCAGGCAGCCACTGCCAGCCAGCGTCATCAATGTGACCCATGCGCTGCACATGGATGGGCTGTCCGCCCGTGGCTGCGCTCACCGTCACGCCCAGCAGCGCCAGCACATCCCTCTCAAAGTTGCAATCTGCTGGCCACACCGAACCAAACAAGTCTTCATAGACAGCAAGTAATGCGCTGGTAGCCATGCCCGCAGTACGCTGCATGATCTGTCCGCCGGCAGGACCGGGGATTCCAGTCGGTCCGGGCGGCCCCTGTACGCACTCACTCAGAAGCTGCAGCTTTTCAACTGGCTCCAGCAGAGTGTTGTCGTGGCCAGCCTCCAGCAGCAGTTGCTCGGTGGGAACTTCCAGAATCTCATCGGAGCCCTGGGGCTCCAGCAGCACAACAGTTTCGACCTTCTCCTGTAGCACCGATTCAGTTTCGACTTGCAGCAGATCAGGCATCGACCACCTCACCTGAAAATGGCAAACCCAAGCTATCGCCAACAAACCTGCCACCTACATCAATCACGAGGCCACGAGTCACTTCCGGCGATACCACTACGGAGCCAGTCATGCGGCGGATGACTGTTCCATTGGGGAATTCAATCTCTAGGTCATAGACAGCGGACTGCCAATTCATGGCTGCAGTGTCGGCCGCACTGATGAATAAGTGAATCGTGCCTGCGGTACCGCCCAGCACAATGCGGCCGTTCTCCGTACTCAGACCAATCAGCACCTCGTCGCTTCCAATGTCTTCACGAAAATGGGAGCGCGCCTTGCACCCCGTCAGATCCACAGGCACGGCCTTGGTTTTGGTGCCCGTCAACCAAGTAAATGTCTTGTCGAACGTGGCACCCTGGTCGATTTCAAGTTTGACTTTGTGGGCAGGCATGGATGGCAGTGTGAGTGTCTGCCCCCATGCCGTCGAACCCTAGAGGGGTGCTGTCCTTACATCGACACGCTGGTGCTCATTCCGTTACTCACACCTGCACCGATACCGTTCAAGCTCGCAGCAGCTGCATCACCCACCATCTTGATTTGTGCCAGCGCTGCGTTCGCACGCAACTGCGCCGTTTCCAGCTGAGAGCGCATATTCGACTCTTCGGCCTTGCTTTTAAGCTCGGCGTCCGTGATCGACAGGCGGATGAATGGCTCCAGTGCCGAGTTCTGGGCTTGATAGAGACTGACAAGCGTGCGCGCAGCATCGTTTTTCAGGTTGGTGATATTCGATGCCAGCTGCGAGGCCACTTGCGGGCCCATCATCACGGTCTTCACATACTCGCCCACAGAACTGATGGCCTGCGAGAACTGATCCACTACGGTCTTGACCGCGAAGCGCACGTTCTCCACCTCTGTCTCAAAGCTCTTGATGGCAATGTCGCGGCTGGCCTCGGCCAGCTTGTCGCGGCCGCCTTGGCGAATCAATGCAGCCTCATGCAGCATGGCGCCGGGCGGCAGTGGCCAGCCAGCGCGGGCATAGCGCTCCTGCACCGTATTCAAGTCGCGCTCTGCCTCACGCAAGATGCGGGAGCGGCCGCGCTCCCACAGCGCGGACTCCACCGCATGACTGATGCCGGTGCCACCTTCATTGATGGCTCGCTCGCACCACTTCAGGGCCGAAGCCATGAGAGACATATCCGGGAAGGCAATACCCAGCATGTCCTTGAAAGCCTTATCAATCAGCGCTGACAGCTCGCCATTCTTGGCATCAAAGTACGCCATGGCCGCGTTAGGATCGTCAAAACTCAGGTTCTTGGGCACTTCGGCCGGCATGAATGACTGGTTCAGGATCGGTGCCGTGTAGTGCGGCGCCGTTCCCACGGTCGCCACCATGTCATGGGTAAAGCCCTGAGCGCTGCGAAACGACTCCATCGCCATGGCCCACTTGGCGTTGAAGATCTGCGTTGTTTGCAGCGCGGGGCCGGTCACTCCGGCAGGGATGGTGACAATGGGGGCGATAGGTAGTGTGGCCATTTTTAGATCCTCCGGGTGGACTCGTTGATCACGAAGCGCACCGCATCCACCGTAAAGGGAGCACCATCGACATTAGAGAAAGTGGGCGTGAGATAGGTGCTGCGCAAGCCGCGCCCTAAATCAAACCGCAGCTCGCGCATGCTCTCGCCGTGGCCGCGTGCCGGATAGTCGTAGTCAGCGGGCTGGCCGCCCAGCAGCGCGGCGATATTCAGGCTCATCGCGCCAGCAGCTGCGCCCAGATAGCAGTAGCTTGCGGTCTTGATCTGGGGGCTGCCAAAGTCAAGCTGACCAAAGCCAAAGCGCGCGGCGATGGGCTGCCCCGCATCGTCTGCGCCCTCCAGTAGGAAGAGACCGTTTTCATTCGCCCCGTAGCACTTGTCAGATATAGACATGAAGCTATTGAATTCATAGCTATCGTATTGGGTCGTGCCGCCAGACTGGCGCATGCAGAACACTTCGTTCAGGCCAGAGAGCACGGTCATCGAGCCGCCCAGCACGGCGCGCATGGGCTTGAGCGGCAGCGTCACCACGCCCCGCGCAGCCATGTTGCCGCCCAGCATCAAGCTACCGGCAATCGTCACATCGCCAAGGGCTGCTTCCTTGTAAGCGGCCATTGAGCCAGAAACATTGAGAGTCATGGGCCGTGTCGGCAGCCGGGCGACCGCATGAAAGGCCGAGTTACCCTTGAGCGTCAGGCGACTGTTTCCAAAAGGTAGTTCATCCGCTGGCCAAGCCCGAGCGAACGCAAAGAGCGGCGGCAGCTTGAGCGCCAAGCGCCCAAACAGGCGCTCTGACACGATCATGCTGGGGGTGGGCAACTGCATATCCAGCTGGCCGGAGATACCTACCAGAACATAGCCAGCCGTCAGCGGCGCTGGCAGGGTCAGGCTCAGCAGCGAGAAAGCCGGTGCCGTGATGGCCCCGCTCATAAAAGTCGTCGTCTGGGCGGGCAGCGCCAAGTTCAGCAGCGCGCCGGCGCCATCGCGGGCGGCGGTCCTGACGAGAGGGATGCGAAGGCTCAGAGTGCCGGTAATCTCCAGCTCTGGATCTGCTGGGAACTCTGGAGCCAGACTGCGCAGCACAGGATCGAATATCTCGTCGTCGCCCGCATACAGCGAGGCCTGCAGCAGCAGGGTGCTGTCACCTGATGCCGTGTCAGTGCTCCTGTAAATCTCGATGCCGTCCATGAGATAGCTGACGATGCCGCCTTTGCGCAGCACCTCGAACTGCGTCAAGGCGGTAAAAGCTCGGGCACCGTTGCGGTTTTGGCCACCTTCGATCACACGGGCATAGCCGCGCGAGAGATAAAAGCCGAACCGAACTTGCAGACCGTTGTAAACCTGCGCCCCTGTGTGCCCACTAAGGCCGCAGATCGCGCCGATGCTGCTGGGTGCACCGCGAAACGTCGCGCTCACATCCCCTTGAACAGATGCAATCGAGTGCGCGCCTGCATCCCAACCCAGATGGTAGTCCCAGCGCCCAGGTACAGAGGCGATCCCCTCTTGTCCACGTTCCGCTGGGTAGTGAACCAAAATAGTCTCTTCCCAGCAGGTGTATGCGTAGTAGGACTCGCTGGTGATAACGCCCGAGCCGGGGGGTAATTTGTCGGGAACGTAATGAGCCGTTGTCTGCCCGGTGCGAGGGTCGGTCACAAACTGGTAATGGCCAGGAACCAAGTGGTTGACCACCATCTTGTATCCGCAAACCGTGCGCTTCTCCCACACATCACGCGCAGGACGCGGGGCAATGAAGGGCCGCCCCGCAATTGCAGGGATGTAAGTCTTACCTTTGATCAGTGAATTAGCCACAGCTCATCCTTCATGCGTTCGGCGGTGTAAATCGGCTATCGCTTACCCATGGGGCGCCGGGTGTGGCATTGGCCGGCGCTGCCCCGTCTCGCAGCTTTGTCACTTGCGAGAACTCCAGCAGGTGAGCCCGCGAAGTGATTTTTTGCGGTGCCCGTGCCTTGTCTGACAGTGTTGCGCGCAGCGTCCAGGTCGCACCCAAGTCACCGGACTGGTACAACACATAGCCGAGCCCCGGCTCATAGACGGGAACCACAATCGTGTCTTTGGAGATGGCTCTGGCCACGCCCACGCACCACCCCGGCCACGGCATCGGTGGCTGCCACTGGATGTTCACACCATCCGTGGTGAACAGGCAGCGCGGCGGGTTGTCTCGGTAGTCGGCTGCACCCAAGGGGCGCACAACAAACAGCGCTCCGCCCTTGATAGGGATGCCCACCCAGCCCGCCAAGTAGCCCACAGCTGCAGCCTCCGCGCCATCCCAGCCGCTCTCTCCCGGTGGCGTCACGCTGTCCTCCAAAACAGCCGTTTCAACCACCGTGCGGGATACAAAATCGACCACACCAAGTTTGATCTTGGCGTTTACCGCATGGTTTCCAGGCCTTACCTCCATCACATAGGGAATGGCCATAAGTACCACTGCCTGCTGCGGGTTCAAGGGCACAGTCACCGATGAAAAAAAGTTCACTGCGAGATTGAACGTGGGCGCGTACTGTGTGTGCGAGTTCAGAGACAGAACGGTGTCGGTGAACTCCTGCAAAATTGGCGCGCTGTCCAGGGTTGCGAAGTTCAGGCCACCATCCTCTGAGTAATGAAACTCAATGCCTGGGCACTGACTCACATCGATGGGGTGCGGCAAATCAAACAGGGGGTATTCGGGCCGCATATAGGAACCGATCCCGAAGCGCCCCAAGGGGCTGACCGTAATTGCGGCAAAGTCCTTGGCCAACTGGTATGCAACCGTCTTGATATTCGCGTAAAGCTGACGGCTGCCCACATCCACAACGTAGAAAAAGCAGTACTGCCCGTCGATACAGGTCACACCTGACAACGCCTCGTAGAGCCACTGGCTTTTTTCGCCGCTGCGCACCAATGTCGGAGCCGTCATCTGAATATTGGTCGTGAATTCACTCACCGTTCCCAGATAGGTCTGAGTCGCCTTGATCGCGTAAACATTCCCGTAGGAGGTTCCATTGCGGGACTGGTACTGCACCGCATCAAGCACATAGGCTGGCCAGCCATTGAAGTCCGCAACCTTCTCGGCGTCCCCCTTCGCCCAAGTCATCTTGAGAACGCTCGCCTTGCCGTTGCCGTAGTAATTGAGCGCTGTGGAATTCCATGCCTCGGTTTCGTCGCGCAGCATCACCTGGCCCCGGACACGAAAAACGCCTCGCGCATCAGCGCTGGCCACCGCGCGCACCAGACCATCGGAGAATGTTCCCGAGCTCAGATAGGCATCCAGCTCCTGCTCTGGCGCCGGATCGACATACAAACGCTCACCCACCTTGCGGGAAACAGAGCCATCTGCATTCTTGCGGCGCAGGGCCGGGGTGTCCATCGCGCCGAGCATGCGGGCCTGACGCACACCCACACCAGCGCCGGCAGAGCCTTGCTGATAGGGAAACTTGGAGTAATCCATCCCGCCCTCGCCGCGTTTACAGGCTGGAAGGCACGGTGGCGCTGGCCGCGTCAATCGTCAACGTCGCGCCAGAGGCAACCGCCAGGCTGCTTAGTGCCAAGTCGGAGCCCTGGTCCGTGACAAGCCCCACTTTGCCCTGAATGCGAACGCTCGTGCTGCTGGCACTGCCGTCATCGCTGGGCGACTGGTAGCGAAAGAAAGATGCCGTGCCCGAGTTCACCGCCACGCCAGACCAGACCACACCGGCAGGCTTGGAGACAGAACCGTTGACGGGGCTCTCCCACGCCAGAGGGTCGCCACTGCCATCGACGCTGTAGGTCGCAAGTAGCGTGGCAGAACCAATGGCCGCATCAGCGTCCGCAGGGCGCGAGCCTGCATAGAGCATCAGCACGCAGTCGGCCATGATGGCGCCAGCAGGCGCAGCGCCCAGGGCAGCAGCGGCCGCGTTGTTGCGGTAGGCAGTAGAAAATTGCAAAGACATAAGGGCTCCTGGTGAATACGGGACTTATTGGGGGTTGATCAGCGTCAGGCTGATGGGAACCTTGATCACATCGCCAGGGCCGTAGGTGCGGGGAGAAGACAGACGCTGCACGGCAAGTAATTTGCCCACCGCAGCACCCTTGCCGCCGCTGGACACCAGCGCGAACATGCGAACGGTCTTTTCTGCAGTCATCGTGAACTGAGCCACATTTCCTTGGTTGTTGGTCGCACCACCGGCAGAGCCCTGCTCCACAAACTCAGGCCGGGTGCCTTCGGCATAGGCTGTGATTTCAGTAGCGCGCACGCCAATGTTTGCAGCGGTGTCGCTTTCCTGTGGCTCGTAGTCGCCTTCATAGAGGGCCACATACCAGGCACCGATCTGTACGCCGCCATGCACACCTACGTCCAGCAAGTAATCACGCCCCTCGACGGGGAAAAACAGGGAACTCATACCCATTCCTTTCAAGTCTGTTCAACGTCAAAGCGAGCGGTCAGGACATGCCTTTCGCCACCCCGCTCACGCATCAAGGTCGCGCCCGAGCGCGCACCCGCAAAAACCAGTGCCTCGTCTTGTGGCACGGCCACTTGGCCACCGGGCTTGGCCATCACCAGCCCCAGTGGGCTTTGCCAGTAAGCGGTCTGCTCATGGGGATCAAAGGCAGCCGAGCCGCGCAGCGCACCGTAGGGCAGCACTACCGTGGGTGCTGATGCAAGCGGGTCGCCGGGAATCCAATAGGTCTTGTCTGCGCAGACATACAAACCGTCTTCGCAGGGCTGCACCAGCGAGATTTCTGCAGGGAACGGAATGAAAGCCCGCCCCAAGTTCAGCAGCCCATAGCGGTAAGGCTCGCTCACATACAGCAGCGTGCCGCGCACCGACAGCAGCGAGCCCCGGTAATGCGCAAGCTGGTGACCAGGCGGCAGCTCGGACAGCATGAGGGTGTTGCAGGCCGCGCCGGTATTGCTCAGACTCAGGTAGTCGCCCGGGCCGATTTCATTGAAGACCTCGCCATTGGGGCCGGTCGCATACACCAGAGTGGACGGCGCGAGGCCGCGAAACGTCATCCCTGAACCATCAGGCAAGTCCAGCGCAACAGGTTCGGTACTGGGAGACTCGCCATCCTCACCCAGCGCGGTAAAGCACACCTGATAGCGCCCTGCCGGCAAACTGCCGCCAACGACTTGGGCCACCGGCACAGGATTGGGCCTTGGCGTGATCAGCGCACGACCGACAGCGCCCGCCATGCGCCCAATGCGCTGGCCGTTCGACCAATAGACCATTCCATCGGGCAGGCGCACATAGCTCACGGGGGCGCTGCCCACACCGGGAACAATGACCGTCGCAGTCATGGCCTTTGCATCGAGTTTCACCAGATCGCCGTCGCGCACGGCGTAGGAGCCGCCAGCATCTGCCCACAGCGAGTGGAAGACGCCGGCCAGAACCTCACGGTAACCCTGCCGGCGCTGAATCAAGCCGCCCTCGGTCAGATCCACGTTCTGCGCCACTTGCAGCCAGGAGGCCTTGCTGCGATTGGGTAATGTGGTGTCCATCCGCGTGGGGGGCAGACGGTTGTTCAAGCCCAGGATCGCGCCCATGGAGACTGTTTTACCTGCCATCAGGGGTTCTCCCGTGCGCCTTTGATGGCTGTCCAAAAGACAGAGGGCGCGCCATTCGCTTCCGCGTAATAGGAGATCGTCGCATAGCCGAACTCCGGCTCCAAGGCAACCATGACCAGCTTGTTCGGGCCGCGCACTCCGTTGATGTAGAGCTCCACTTCGTAAACCCCAGCGGGGGCAGGGTCCCAGTAAGACTCACGGAAATAGTCCACTGGATTTGAATAGCTGCTCGCGGACTTCTTGCTGGCTGTCCGGGCTGCGCCTCCATCAACCGGGTAGAAGGTGTGGAGCAGTTCAACCTCCGTACCTTCAGGCACCTCGCCATCGGGCGCTACGCCGTAGTACCAAGACCCGCCATAGTCAACCAGCGAGCCAGAGTGATCTGGGGATAGCGGGGTATCTCGTGGGTACTCTTCCCAATCCGATTTGGCGCCCCAGCCTAAAAGGTAGCCGCTCATGCTGCAGCCCTCTGCTGATTAATCCAGCGCATCGAAAACGCCTGCGCCGCCAGAATCTGGGGGCTGCGGCTGAAGCCATTGGGGTTGCGGTTCCAGATGTAGCCCACACGGATCACATAAACCGCGCCCTGCAGGCCCAGCGTCCAGTACAGCATGTGCTCAGTCCAGAAGTTGCCGCGCGGCAGCACCTTGGCGGCAGCTTGGGCCTTGGCGCTGTCCATCACCACAAGGTGGTGCACCAGCATCGGCCGTTTGGCGTGCAGGTCGCTGTCGTAGCTGTAGGCAACGCGTCGATGGTCCCTTGGGCCGTCTTTACCGATCTCTCGCAATATCTCGTCTGTGTACGCCATCGCCGCGCCCTGCGCCAGCATCTTGGCCTCGCACTCTGCGAGTACGTTCAGATAGTCGTCGGTCAGCTCGTCATCGTCATCGAGGAAGAAACAGTAAGGCGTCTGCACCTTGGCCAGCACATCCAGCCGCGCCGCGTGCAGCTCGGCGGGAGAGCGCAGGACCTGGGTGCAGCCCAGCACCTGCACACCGGGCAGCACCAGCGTGACAGGCTTGGCGGATAGAACAATTGCCGTAAAAAGAGACATGGCCGCGAGTTTTACGCGGCCATGGATTGGAGTCGAACCCTAGAGGGGTGCTAATGTTGAACGGCTGTTAGCGGCCAGAAGCAGTCGTCCGGCACGTGGTCGCGAGCGGCAGTCCCAGGTTGACTGCCACTAAACAGCTTTTCGATCTGCTTACTCTGAACCGGTCACTGAGGGCTGCTGATTTTTGGTCGGTAATATGGCAGCGATTTCAATACTCAGAACACCCGCCATCGGCCATCAAGTGACGATCGATTTCGCGCCCGACACCGGAATGTCGAAGCGTAGCAAGACCCACAGCGGCTCTCCAGCCAACGCGGAATGGGACGTTCCATAGTGGCTCGCCTGATTGGTCAGCATAAGGGGGCGCAGATGGGATGCCTTTTGCCCATTGGCCACTTTTCTAAAGCGCTGCGTTCACACGCGGTGCCCTTTGCCTTCGCCTACCATCAGAACAGTAGAAACAACATTTCCGAAGGAGTAGGTATGGAGAGAGAAGAACGTCGGCAGCTCGCCCAGATGCAAATTCAAACTCAGGCGGGAACCGTCCAAGTAGCGGTGAGGGCGGGAAGCCCGGTATTTATCTTGGGACGCAACGGCACAGGTAAGTCTGCTCTGGTCAATCGGCTTGCGGCACAGTGGGCGGGAAAAGTCGTCTACATGCCAGGGTCACGACCAAGCTATTTCGATAACGAAAGTCTGTCCATGACACCGGCGAGCCGCCGTGATTTCACTACCAGCCAAATGCACTATGACTCCCTGCCAGACACAAGATGGAAATCCATTACTGGCACGGCTCGTAACGAGAAGGCAATCCACGATCTTCAAGCGGCTGAAACCCAGTACAAGCTTGATGCTGCGAATCAAATAAAAGCTGAGGGATCGAGTTCCTTGGCGATTGCTCGACTCCAGGCAGATAACTCCCCGCTGGACATCGTCAACTCGTTGCTGGCTCAGGCGAATCTGGCAGTAAAGCTTACGGTCGCTGGAGGCGAACTAAAGGCGATGCAGGGCGGCTCGCTGTACAGCTATGCGCGCATGTCTGATGGTGAGCGGTCTGCACTTGTTTTTGCGGCCGAGGTGGTTGCAGCACAACCAGGCATGGTCTTCCTGATCGACGAGCCTGAGCTTCATCTTCACTCGTCGATTGTTGTTGCACTTGTCAAGGCACTCATACTGGAGCGGCCTGACTGCGGCTTTGTCGTCTGTACCCACCAACTTGAGCTGCCTGTAGCAGTTCAGGGTGGCGAGATAGTACTTGTGCGAGACAGCGTTTGGCAAGACGGACATATTGCTTCATGGGATGTCGATGTCATCCATGGTTCAGAGCAAATTCCAGAATGGCTATGGGTTGACGTGATCGGCGCACGACGCAAGATTCTGTTTATTGAAGGAAATAATACGACGAGCTTGGATCAACCTCTGTACTCGCTTCTTTTCCCGAAAGTTTCGGTACGACCACGCGAGAGCTGTAAAGATGTGATGAGAGCGGTGGAGGGCCTTCGAGCCGTTGAGCAAGTCCACCGAGCAAAAGCATTTGGTCTCATCGACCATGACGGCATGTCTGCAGAGCAGATGAGGAAGTTCGAGGAGGATGGCATCTACCCGCTACCGATCTTCGCTGTTGAAAGCCTGATCTACTCTCAGGAAGCACAAAGCGCTGTCGCGGCACAGCAGGCAGAGACGTTGGGTATTGATCCCCAGAAAATGCTTGATGAAGCGAAGGACGCTGCGATCGAATCACTCAAGGGACAAGGAAAGAAAGAGCATCTCGCGAGCCGCCTGGCAGAGCGGCGGGTGCGTGACCATCTCTTCTTGGCGATTCCTACACGTCAACAGTTGATGGCGCAATCCGTAGGTGATTTAAACGTTGTAGTTAAATCGCCATACCCCGATGAGCTTGCGCACCTTACAGCGTTGATTGACACATCTGACATAAATGGGATCGTCAGCAGGTATCCAGTGCGTGAATCTGGCGCTCTTAATGGGATTGCTAAAGGTCTGCGTTTCAATAATCGCGACGACTATGAGAGAGCGGTTTTGCGACGTGTTGGAGTGGACGCCAAGCTGCGAGACGCATTGAAGCAGAAGTTGGGCAATCTCGCTTCGCAACTTGAATGAATTTTTCGACAAAGAGTAGCCGAGTAGGCAGATGCGGTGAGGGCGCAGAGCTGTTTCGACTCACTTCTGAAAGGCTCGTAAACTCCGAAATCATCAAAGACTGACTGAGATTTCCGAAGGGTGTACGTCGCAGCCCGAACCCCGCTGCCCTGCGCCGGAATGCATGCCTGAAGTGTGGTGGCACGGTATCGGGTACAAGGGCCAGCCGGCCGTACGCTGTCATCTGTGGCAGGCTCAAGCCGCAGAGTCGTTCCACCGTGACCGACCGCTGACTGGCACTTCACCCAATGCAATTGGGTTGCCAGAAAGCTGCCGCTGGCCGATGCCCGCTTCCGCTGCGCAGTGGGCATCGGTTGACGAGGCATGAACGACTGCAACGGGTCGAGGCTGTGTGAAAACTCCGTCGTGAGCAAGGCAATTCGTAAATCGACCTCTCAGATCGATCCAGGATCGACGATCACGATGTCGGGAATGGTTTTGCTACTACCGAAAACGTGACCTTTTCGCGTTTCCACACAGCCTCGGTCGATCTGAGACATTCGCAGATCGACCCAAGCCACCTCACCCCCAAACCTCCGCTGCTTGCGACCGCATCTGCTCGCGCAACGCCTTGGGTGCAGCCTCCGCAATCCGCTGGGTACGATCCTTGCCCATCTCGCGCACGCGCTTCCACACATCCGGCATCTTCACCACCATGGGCTGATCCGGGTTGACGCGGTTCCAGTCGGCCAGGCGCTCGCGCACCCGCTTCACCGCCGCCTCGTCTTTGCGGAACAGCGCGTCTGCCCATTGCGCCTTGATTTCGCTGCTGGTCTGGGTATAGAAGGACTTGCTGCGCTGCATGAAGCTATTGGCCTCCTGCACCTCAGACACTGGCTTGGGCTGGAAGCCAATGGCTTTCGCCGCGGCTTCGGCCAGAGTCGAGTCGATCACCTTGTAGCCCTTGGTATCTCGGTACATGCCAGTGGCCGCCATGTCCGCACCCTTGGCCAGATTACGAATGGCCGTGGGCGAGATTTCCAGCGCCGCGCCCGCCACATCACCGCCCAGCAGCTTGCGTGCGCCGCTAAAGCCACGACTTACCAGATCACCTGCCGGGCCTGCGATTTCCAACAAGTCGCGCTCGCGGCTGGGTTTGTTGAGGAACAGGCCGGTACCGGGCAATAGATTGCCCATACCCAGACGCCCGGACACATCGATGGGCGCCCCCGGCAGGCCAGAGATACCCTGCTCCATGAAATCGGCCAGCTCCTTGCCCACGGCATCGGCCATCAGCTCCTTGCGCCACTGCTTGCTGCTCAGGTTGTAGCCCATCAGCTGGCCCGCGCCGTCAATCAAGTCTTCCGCGTCTTCCATGAAGGGCAGGCCACCGGCGCCGCCCATGAGCACCAGCATGGCCAGGGCCCAGCCCACCGCGCGGCGCCCAGCAGCGCGCTCAGGACTACCTGCTTCGCCCTGAGTCCACATGCGCTGCATCAGCTCCAGATAGCTGACGCTATAGGTTTTGAAGGTAAAGAGCGTGCCACCCACGGCACCGCGCGCCCATTGGGGCTTGTTGGCTTTGGAATAGACGAACTGCGTTTCAAGCACGGCCTTGCGCGCGAATGCGGCTGGATCGGCCATGCCCTGGTCCTTGGCAATGCGGTATGACGCAATAAAGGTGCTGCGGCGGTTGAACTGCTCAGCCAGCGCGAAGGGCTGACCCCAGAGCACCTTGCCCTTTTCCCACAGATTGCTGGCCTGGGCACGGGCATCGCCGGTCCGGGTGCCGTCACCGGAGCGCAAGCCGCCAGCGCCGCGCGCCTGGGCCATCAGCTGATGCACTTCCTGCGGGCTCACCGTGCCATCGTCCTCGGCGGCCTGCAAAGCCTTGGCCAAGTCATCTTCGTATTGAAACCCCTTGGTACCCATATCCTTGAGCGCGCGCGCCATCTGTGCGCCGGCCTTTTTCATACCGCCGTACTGGCTCAGCCAAGGCATGGTGATCTGGAAAGGCTGGGTCATGTTCACAAAGGCCGAAGCGAGTGAGCCACCCAGGTACTGCGCAAACAGCATGCCGCGCACGGCCTGGCCTTCCTCCTGGGGGTCGCGGATGTAGCTGCGCAGACCCATGGCCAGATCCTTGAGCTCGCCCTGCTCCTTGGGGATCGCGCCAATGGCAGTGTCCATCTTGCCCGCGTTCAGGCCCATGGCCCCGGCACGTGCATTGGAGTACACAAAGTTGGCCACGACCCGGCCCACATCCTGGCTGAAACCCGCAATACCCTGCCGATGGATCATGCGTTTCATGGCGCTGTGGTTGTTCTTGGTCAGCTTCAGGAACTCCTGAAATGCCTTGTCCTGGGCCTCATTACCCTCGGACTTCAGGCCCAGCATTTCTCCGAACTGCTCCAGCGTCTCGGGCGTCACGCCCGCAAACAGCTTGTAGGCCTCGGCACTCATGGTGCCGGTGGTGATGGTCGCGCCCTTGAATTCCTGCGCGAGCTGCATCTTGGCCAGATTGGACTCCCGCTGGCTCTCATACATGCCGAAATATTGGCGCTCGCCATTGGCATCCACCACATCCACGGTATAGCGGCCAAAGCGCGACAGAGGGGCATAGCCCGCCTTTTGCAGATCTGTGGCCGTTTCCATGCGACGTTTGATCTGCTGCATGTACTCGCCCAGGCGGTCGCGTGAGTCCGGGTCAGCCTTGGCATCCTGCTCGAGCGTATCCAGCAGCAGCTGGGCGGCGGCCTCCACAGAGGGCTGCGCCAGCACCGCGTCGCGCATGGGTTCGTACTTCTCGCCCACCACGCGCAGCATGTCGGTGCGTGCCGTCATGTCGATGGAGCGATCAATGGCCGCGCGGGCTTCGCGGTACAGACTGACCTGATTGGCATCGGCCCCAAACATGGATTGCAGCTCAGAATCGCTCCAGACAATGCCCGCCTTGAGCATCTTGCTTTCAAATCGGGAGTCAATCAGCTTCTCAAACTGCGCCAGCGGCAGGCCTTGCCACATGGCCAGCACACCCGAATCGATCTTTCCCTGCTTGAGCAGCATGGCAGCCTTGTTGTGCACCGACAAATTGGCATGACGCTTTTGCAGCTCACCCACCTGGGCAGGCTTGCCGTTCTCGTCGCGCGCCCAGACCAGCGTGCCTTCAAATAGTGGCTTGGCCACCGCCTTGTTATCTGCCGCAGACACCGGCTTTTTGCGATCCTTGCCCAGCATGTCGCGCAGGCTTTCCACACGGGGGATCAGCCGTGGCGCGGCATCGGCCGCATCGTTGGCCAGCATGGAAACATCTTCAATGTTCTGGCTTGCTGCCTCGTACACTGGCTTGAAGGCTGGAGCGCGCTCGCCCAGATGGCGCATGGTGCCCACGGATTTATCCCAAAGCGATACCTTGCCCTCATGGGTGAAAGTCTGGCTCAGCTGATCCAGGGCACTGTCCTTGAGCTCCATCATCTTGGAGCGGCTGAACAGCAAATCATCTGCATCACTGTCACCATTCGCCGCATCGCGCTGCACTTTGTTGGTGTCCAGAGTCAGCAGGCGGTTGAGCTCGCGCGCAACATCCTCAGTTGCCGCCTTGCCCTGCTGCACACCATTTGCTAAAGTAGAGACTTCTCCTGAACTCGTTGAGCCAGACCGTTCGGATGCCTTCTTGGCATCAACACTGGACACTCTCGGCTTCAGGAGATTTTCTTTGAGCGAAACACTATGCAGGTACATCCGCTGCGTGTTGTGGTCGCGGCGAACCAGAACAGTCACGATGTTGTCCTTGCCTGAAATACTCACCGGCGCGGAAGAGTAAAAGCTATCGGTATGACCCGCTGTGGCCCGATACACCAGCGCACCACGCTCAATCACATCCTTGACCGCTGCAAATGCCACCTTCTTGGCATCGTTGGCACCGCCATGCGCTACCGAGCTTTTTGCAGAGCGCGCATCCAGAAGCACCTCACCAAATTCCGGGCTGATGGCTTTGCCTCCCTGTTGGGCAAAGAGATCCGCCGCCCATCGCTCCACTACGGCATATCCACCTGATGGCGCGTTCTTCAAATCCAGGACCGCCACCGGTGCACCCTGCAGCACCAGAGCTTTTTCCAGATCGGTCTGAGGTGCTTCACGCGAGTCACGACTGAACGAAGCAACCCCATACAGATTGCCAGCAGCACCACCACGCTCCACCCAGGCGCGCGCCGGCAGGATGTAGTTGCGGATCAGCTCGGCATCAGTCAGGGCCAGAGATTTAAAGCCCGGCACATGGGTGCGCAGCCAAGTGCGAATGGCCGCCACAGCACGGCGCACAAAGCCAATTTGCGGCGTGTTCTGCGCCATCTCGGCCAGCACTTCCTCGGCGGCCGTGCGGCGATCCAGGCGGTTGATACGACGCAGACCGTATTCCTCGATCTTCGCGTCCACATCCGCCTTGCGCATGGTGGCCACCTGGTTCAGGATCAACCCCAAGTCCTTGCCAAACAGGCCGCGCAGGCCGTGGTGCCCCAATGCCTCATGGAACAGCACGCGGGCCGCGTCGTTGGGCGTCTTGAGCTTGGACGCCATCAGGTAGACCTTGCCCTGGTAATAGAAGCCTTCAGGTGCACCACGGGCACCGCCGCTGCGCTGCTTCAAGTCAGCGCGGCGGGCGCTCTCTGGCACCACGGGGTCTTGCATATCAAAGGCCACGACCACCTCGGGACCGTTGGCCCAGGCCCGGCGAATGGCATCCGCCGTACCCGTCACAGCGCGAACGGCCTCCGCGCGGGCTGCAGGCGAATAGCTGGGGCGCACGTTCATCGCCGGGGCTGCAGCAGCTGCGGCGCTGGCTGGCTGCCCCTCGTTCATGATTTGCAGGAAGCTGGCTACATCAAAGTCCGCACCGGTTGCGGTGTCTGCGGCTTCGCGGCGGAAGCTGGGGGAGTCCATGCCATCCACTTCGCGTACCAAATGGCGGTGGGCATCCTCTGCCTTGAGCAGCTGCAGCCGGTTGGCAGTGCCATCTTTTACGGCTGCACGTAATTGCTTGACCTTGGCCCAAGCCTCCTTCTTCTGGCGCTCTCGACTCTCAATCTGCCCTTGGACCAACTCCTGCGCCGGAGTCAGCTCCTGCTTGCTTCGCTGTGTTGCATGCTTGCGCTGCCCATCATTGGGTGCAGGCGCAGCCTGTGCTTCCTTGGCAGCCTTGGCCTCCTTCATGCGCTGCGGTACCGACTTTGGTGCAGGTGCAGGCGTGGACTCGGTTGCAGGTGCTGATGCCGGCGCGGCATTCGCACTGGGCGAAGCCTTCACCGCAGCCAATGCCTGCTCCACCGGTGCATCCAGCACGATGGCCTTGACCTGCTTGCCTTCCTCGGCTGCCGCGACTGCCTGGTGGTGGCCGTCAATGATGTGGCCATCGCTGGACACAATCACCGCACGGTCGCCAGTCGCGCTCTTGGCAGCCTCGACCTTGGCGGGCGAATACTCAGCCTGCGTGGGCTTGAGCGCTGCCGCGTCCACGGTCGTGGTTTCGTGGGCAATGCCCTGGGCATTCAGGTGCTTGACCAGACCGCCATGGTTGGCAGTGGGCACTTGGGGCATCTCAGCGCGAGGGATGCCCAGCGTGCCAGTCTCTGCCGCGAACGGCTTGGCATCGGCCATAGGCTGGGCTTCTTGTTTGACGGGTGTTTGACTGGAAGCCGGCTGAGGCTTGGTCTTTGCTTCACTTTCGATAGCTGCTTGCGCTTTACCTGTAGGCGATGCCGCCGAAACCGCCAAAGAATCCAGCAGATTGCCGCGTGTTTTCTCGCCAATGTCTGCCCAAGCCCTAGTGTGCAGGTTCTTGCGAGCAATGGCATTCAGCCCCGGCGCGGTGGCCGTCACTGCCTGGCGCTCTACGGTGGTCATTCGGGTCCAGCGTTCGCTGGCTTCGAGCTGTCGCTGGCGCTGGGCTTCGCGCCCGGCGTTGCCCTCATGCGCGATCTGTTCCGTCTTGGTTGCCGAAGCGGCAGCACCTACGCTTTGGCCTGCATCCTTGCCAGCTTGCGTTGCTCCTGCTTGCGCAGGTTGCGAGCTGCCTTGCTGGGTTTGATCGGCTTGAGAGACATTGGCATTCGCTCCTGTTTCAATAGCTGTTAGCGTTTTCTGTGCAAGCGCTTGAAGTGCTTTCTCCAGTTTTGCTGTGCGCTTGTGATTGGGGCCGTAATGAGCAATGGCCTGCTGCAGCTCCTGCTCGCTCATGGCGGGGATCTGCTTGGCCAGAATCTGGTTGATGCCGGTCAGGGGCACAGGGGCGGGCGCGCCCGTGCTCGAAGCGCCGCGCTCTTTCCCGCCAGAGGCTTGCAGCTCCAGACGGGTGAGCTGGGTCTGCAGCGCGTTACGCTGGGCCACCATGTCTTTGTTCCAACCCTGGGCCTTGCCCTGCTGCTGCATGTAACCAATGCTTGCCCGCAGGTTGTTCATCTGCGCTTGCAGCGAGATTTCGCCAGTATCTGGGTCCACGCCTGGGGCGACAGCAGGCGATGGTGCGCTCTCCTGTGGAGCCATGTCCTGTGCCGCGCCCGTCAAGCTGCCTGCTGTGGGTGTTTGCTCCGCCGGTGCAGTCAGGCTGGCTGTCGCGCCGGCATCCACCGCCATGGCTGCCGCTTTGGACAGCGCGCCGGCATTGGGGTCCAGGCCCATGGCCTGAGAGGGAGCCAGCTCTGGCGCGGGAACCGCTGGAGTGTCCGCGCCCAGGTCTGCCGTGCCTGGCGCTGCATTGGGGTTAGTAGTGGACTCGCCCACTGGTGCTGGGGTTGCAACTGGCTCCGTCACCTGCGTCACATCCTCCGGCGTTGCGCCGACATTGCCCATGTCGTCTGCATACAGCGTGGCGTCCTGGCCCATGTCATTGGCCGCGCCCGACTGTTCGACCGGCACACCTGCTGACTCGGCAGTTGAGGGCGATCCAGCTGCAGCCTCTTGCGCCTGAGCCTGGGCCACATTCCAGCCGCGCACCCACTGCGCCTTGGCCACCACGCTTTTGATCGACTCCGGCGGCGTGCGCGGTTCTCCAGAAGCAAAAGCAGCAGCACCCTCACTCTGTCGCTGGGCCGCGCCCTTGTGCGCCATGCCCTCCATCGCGCCAAAGCCTCCACCCATGGGGGCAGAAGCCAAGCCTTCCAGCGCAGCCTGCCCGGCCACGCCCTGCCAGGTTGGCACATCAAAGCCTTCACCCTGCAGCGCGGTATTGGAAGCATGCCGCTCCTGCCCGCCCTGCAGCATTTCCATCGGAGCCTCTTTGGCCGCGCCCATAGCAGTGGAGCGCAGCACACCAGGAGCTGCTTTTTCTGCTACCTCGGCCGCCACGCGCTGGCCGGCCAGGCGCCGCACCGCACTTTCCGCACCGGTACCGCCAGCTGCCGCGCCCAGTACCCCACCCAGGGCAATGCTCCCCGCATTGGGGCCTGCATAGGCTTGAGCTACATCGGCACGCTGGCTGGCATCGGCCTCGCTCCCGCCCGCTTCTAGGTGCTTTTGCTTCACGCTTTCGTGGATCTGCCCCTTGATGCCACCCAAGCCTTGCGCCGCGCCCAGCCCCACCTGGGCTGCACGCGCGGCTATGGCAGGCACGGCGCCACCACCAGTCAGCAGACCAGCCACCAGCGTGGGGGCAGAGGTGCCCAATGCATTCAGCGTGGTATCAATTGGAGCTTCGGCAAAGCTGCCAGCATAGGCCTTCACTTCCTCCCAAGTGCTGCCAGACTCTTCAGCTACTTTGATGATTTCAGAGCGGGCCTGCTTCTGAGCTTTGCGCTGTGGTGACACAAGGTCCGTCAGCTTCTCCGTAGCCTTGCCCAGAACACGTGATGCAGCATTGTCGGCACCAGCCACATCCGTAAGCATCTTGACGCCCTGGGTGAGCCCCGAGCCCAAAGCAATGCCCAAGTCGCCGGCTCCGCGAATCAAGCTTCGTTCAGGCGGCGACTCTCCATCCAAAGTTCCCGCAAATGGCGCAAGGCCCTGAGTGGCAGAGCTTGGCTTATCCAGCTCACCTTGAAATGGCTTGAGAGGCTTTTGAGTCATCCCCCAATGACACCTCACCCCTGGTGGTGGTGTCGAACCCTAGCGGGTGGCACACAAGCTACCGCTCCCCACAACACATGCTGGCTACATGATCCACCCTAATCACTCTAGTGATGCTTCTGCCCCCTAGGTTTTGCGGCAAAAGTTGACAGGCGGGCAGGCCTTCATCACTTTCGTGTTGCGAAAAGTGCATTAATTGCGAATAATGCGTTTAACGAACAAGGAGAGAACCATGAGTCAACAAGTGCTAGAACCAGCGAGCCCAGCGGAAGCCGAGATGGCAGCTGTCGCAACCAGCTGCCTGATAGCCGCTCTGGATCACTCTCGCGCAGAAACCGTCAAGCTGAAGCTGGAGTTTGATGACGGACAAGGCGAATGCCCGGAACTGTTACTCCCCCCCAAGGCGCTTCGCTTTTTTGCCAACGTACTGCGGCAAATGTCCAAGCGCGAGCCCATGCTGTTGGTACCCCAAAAGCTAGAACTGACCACGCAAGAGGCCGCGGCTTTCCTCAATGTGTCACGCCCCTTTGTGATCAAAGAAATTGAGCAAGGCCGACTGAAGTGCCGAATGGTGAACCGGCACCGCAGAATCGAATTTGAAGAACTGGTCAGATACCAGGCTGAGTCGCGCGCACGCTCTGAGGCTGCGCTATCCGAGATTGCTCAGCTCACCAAAGATATCGGTCAGGAGTTGTAATGGCAGGTGCAGCGGGTTTCACAGCAGTTTTGGACGCCAACGTGCTCTATCCCGCTTTACTGCGGGATGTCCTGCTTAGTCTGGCGCAGACAGGCATCTACGTTGCCCGCTGGTCTGTAGATATCGAGGATGAATGGTCGCGCCACCTGATTCAGGACTTCCCTGACAAAGAGGCGTCCATTCGCCATATGACATTGCAAATGCAGACGGCCATACCGGATTGTCTGATCCGCGGCTATGAACCATTTATTGATGGCTTGAACTTGCCAGATCCCGATGACCGCCATGTCCTGGCTGCAGCCATCGTGGGGCACGCAGATGTCATCGTTACCTCGAACACCAAAGACTTCCCACGCGACGTCTTGGCAAGCTACGACATAGAACTGCAAGGCCCTGACGAATTTCTCGTCAACCAGCTCAATCTTTACCCACTGCGTGCACTCGAAGCCCTCAAAGCCATGCGCCAACGCTGGAGGCGTCCCGAGATGTCAGCTACTGCCATGATTGAGCTCATGGAACAGCGTGGCCTAGCCATGACGGCCTCGCACCTGAGCGAAGCTGTCAATTTGCTCTAAACCAGACTGCTTCAAATTGACTAGCACAGGTAACAAAAGCTTAGTTCAATCCAATAAATAAAGGACAGGAAGTGAAGTACGACAATCCAGCTGGACGTCTGCTCGAAATACTGCTCAAGGTGCAGGCGTATCCGAAAAACGCTTCGGCCAGAGATGTCTGGCGAGAGGTTTTTGAACTGCCAGCCTCGGAAACGCTAAGTCCCTTGATGACAGCCAAACTGGGAACAACAATGTTGCTAGTGCAGCAAGCCATTGATCTGCTTAGAGAAGATCATCCAGAGCTCGCTGACCCTCACCCAGGTTGGGCAGTACAAGTTAGCCATGCTTTTCAAGCGCACAACGTACATAGCCACATTGAAACCTTTTCCGCCAACATCTCCACTGACTTGGTAGCAAACGTCCGAACTGCTGCTGTTCTGCTCGATAAAGGCTCGAAGCGAAAAACGTTGTCAGTTGAAAAGTTGGCAGAGATGCGAGAAGCAATCGATGTCGTGCTCAAAGATGTTCTGGAATCCGACGAGATGGATGCAGGACTTCGCAACTATGTTGTGCGCGCTTTACGCAAGATCCTGACAGCGATTGACGAATACAAGTTGACCGGGGCAACTCCGATCCTGGAATCAATTGAACAGGCAGTTGGCCATGTAATGGTTGATCCCGAATACAAAAACTTTTTGGCCAACGCTCCGCTAGGACAACGTGTATTTAACGCTCTCCAAGCAGCCGGCAGCATTGTCACCGTTGCTACTGGCATGCCAGCTCTTACACATACTGCTCAACTATTTCTAAGATAGGAAAGATGCAATAAAAAAGCCCGCCAAAGCGGGCCTTTTTATTTACAAATCAAGCATCATGACGCAATGCAGGCTGTCGGCTTGCGGCGCTCCTCGCCAATCGCATAGTGCAAGCCGTTGCAATGTTGGCCAACTGTTCATCAGTGGCAAAGATGGGGTCTTCGCCATTTAGCCATTTTGGCAGCTTGTCCAGCGAGGTGATCATTTCCCCGTTATCCATTGCTCGCGTGGCTGGCGCTGTGAGCTGATGGGTCATCCGGTCATACGTCAGATTGGACACAAAACGCTTAGTCTTCCAATCCACATCACCTTGCATGACTGCAGCAAAGACAGACCGCTGCACTTGCGCGCCTGCCTGGGCCGACATGGAGAATGCCAAGTCAAGGCGCACAGCATCATCCAGACTCACTCTGGTCGCTGCGGGCTTGCTCTCCACTTCATCACCCGCATACCCATTGGGCAACTTGGCAATCAGATAGCCGCGCGCTTCCTCGTATTGACCAGGGTGCAAAGCCAGATAGCTGTGAACCTTGAACTTGCGTTGCAGTCGCGCCCAGGTTTCCGCATAGTTCTGAGTGCCGGCATCGACGATTGCCTGAACAATCTGCTTTAGGTCCTGAGCTTGGGCGGGGCTGATGCGATCGTAGTCAAAGGTTGATTGCGCGGGCTGCGCCAAACGCTTTTTGACAGCGATACCCTCGCTCCAGTAATTCCAGAGAGCGTCGTCGCATTCATTTTGGTAAGTAGTCACCACTTCGCGCAGCGATTCACGGATTTTTCCAACATTGATTCCGGCCAGCCAACCAAACAGTTTACGCAGAGGCAAGCAGATCATCGACTGAACGCCGCTGATGGTGGGTATTGCGATTTCCGCAACACCCCAGCGCGCTGGGTTTGCCTTGAGCTTTGAAAACTGAGCCGCCCAGTCCAAACCCATGCCAGAAACGATAGGCTTCATCGGCGTGTACGGCTGGCCGTTGTGCTCTACAACATACAACTCGGCACCGTGAAACGGTACTGTGATTGCGCGATTGGCGTTGATTTGCGTAGAATCGTCCATGTTGAATCCTTGTGTGATAACTGGGTTTTTGACACTCAACGCCTCTGGACTCCTACCTCCAGGGGCGTTTCCTTTTTCAGGCTTGCTTTTCATGCTGCAGCCTTTTCCTTTTCATTCCGTACAACTTCTTGGCCGCGCTTGATGAGATAAATGATTTCAGAGTTCATGCTTCGCTCGTTGATTGCGGCACTGGCCTTGATTGCTTTGCGCATACCAGGTTCACTGAAGCGCACAACATACTGCTCCGCCCTAACCTGTGCTGGTCCATCCGACATCTTTGTCTTTCGTTAGAATAGCGACTTGCTATGAATCGAAATATATCGAGTCGATAGCTATTAATCAAGCGATTTATAGCGACTCGCTTTATTGAATTTTTCTATTGTTGCGCACGGAGTTATAGCCATGGAAGAGAAGCAGGCTTATCCATCTGATCAGGCTGATAAGGTACTTGTGCGCATGCCAGACGGGATGCGCGATCGTCTAAAGCATGCTGCTAAGACCAACAATCGCACGATGAACGCGGAGATCGTCGCTCGATTAGCAGCGTCACTTGTCGCCGGTTCAACCGACCTTTATGAAGCCGACTTAAAAACAAGCATGGAGATCGTGCGGCAAGAGTTCGAACACGAAAAACGACTCGCGCGAGCTCAGTTGCTGCTAAGCACGTACCAAGATCAAGCCTCTCTGGTCCGTCGCAGACTTGACAGAGAGATCCAGCTGGTAGAGCACATCGAGGCCCAACTGGCAATTGCGACCAAGCATGGAGACGACACCGCGCCCAGAATCGCGCGTGAACTGAAAGATGCACAGTACTGGCTTGAACGCACCCAGCAGGAGTACGAACTCATTCAGCAAGAGATCGCCAGCACCAAAAGTGAGCTTGAGCACGCACGCCAGAGCCTGAAGAACCCTAATGAATAAACATTAAAACGCTGCAGTCATTTAACACACCGCCCTGTGGAGGGAGCATGAAGATCACGATACTGCAGCTGGTGGGCGGCTCGCTGCTGGCACTGGCAGCCGCGCACGCTCAGGCAGCCAACTACGCCACCTGCCTACTGGACAAGCTGCCTGGCACACAAAACGATGTGGCAGCCCACGCCAACATGCAGGTGTGCTTAGGCAAGTTTCCTGGCGGCATTGAGGCCACTCCTCAAGGAAAAGGCCGCGGCATATTTGGCTTTAGCAGCGGCGCGGAGTGCACTGCCAAAAAGGCTGGCGACACTCGCAGCAACCGCGCAGCAGTCCTGATTGGGGTCGCCTGCAGGAAGCTGTATGACGAGCCCGTCAAACTCACCCCATTCAGCGGGAAGCTCGACGGGGAAAGATAGTCACCCACCCACGAAACGGTTTCCCTTTGCGTCCTCGTACACCGGCTTGCCGCCAGCCGTTCCGACCTGCTTGGTCATACCTGGCGGCAAGGACTGAGAGCTGCCTCCAACTCCACTCACCTCCTGCACATCCCCAGTACGGCTGTTGTAGCGAATGACAGAACCGGCAGTCGTAGAGCCATCCACATTCTTGGTTGCAGGCGTGACTTGCACCTTCCAATCAGCTTCATCTTTGCCCGAGTAGGCGCGCATCTGGCTCGCAATCGCTGCCTGCTCTTCCGGAGTCTTGGCGTTGATATAGGACTCCTGCAATTGCCCAAGGCGCTCTGCTGCTTTAATCTGCGGCGCGCGCAGGCGCTCGTCACTGTTGGCTCGCTGCTGATCCAACGACAGGCGCCGCAAACCCAACCCCAATTGGCCGGATGCGCGCGAACTGGCTCCGGACTCAGCCAAGGCCGCGCGTCCCGTCGCACCGGCTTCGGTCATAGCAGTGCGCTGCAGACCGCCGGCCTGTCGCATGCCTTCTTGCTCCAGCGCACTCGCTCCGCGCATGGCTTCCAGATCACGGCCATCGATGGCGCGCAGCGCTGCCGCGCCATTTGCGGCTGTCTGCTTGTGAATCGAGGTTGCCTGAGTCTCGGCGTCACGGCGCTGCTGCTCAGGGGTGCGACTCCACATATTCCCGTTGCCAGAAGATTGGCCGATCGAGCCTGACCAGCCAGGCTGGCTGCCGCCATTCAGCCCCAAGCCTGGAGCTTCCGGCTCTGTAGTCTCAGTAGAGCGGCGCAGGCCAAATCCGCCCGCTCCTGACTGAGCCAGCGCACCTGCTGCTGCGTCGTTTTGTGCATTGGGCTTGCCAGTGAATCCAGCAGGCAAGCCCATCCCACCTGACTGGTCGCTGTACTGGCCGCGCCCATGGTTGTAGACGCCATCGATCATTTGATTGGCTGAAGCGGCAGGTGTAGATGCAACAGCTGGCGATGGAGCACCAGGATTCACCAGTGGCGGATTGATAGACCCACGGCCAGCGCCAGCCGTTGATGTCGCGGGTGCAACGGCAGTGGCGGGAGTGGCTGCTGCAGGCGAAGCGCCGCCTAAGAGACTGGCCCCAAGCACTGCACGGCCGGCATTGTTCGATGCAGTTGAAGCCGCGTTAAAGCCTCGACTGATCGCGCCGCCCGTCGAGGCGACACGCCCCGCTCCTCCGAGACCGGGTAGCGCAGCCGCCGCATTGCCAAAATTTCGGCCGGCTTCGGTATTGCTCCAGGCATCCTGAGATCCATCGGGAGCAGGTGCCTTGAGGCCGCCTGTCGGAATCTGAGCCAGAGCATCCGCACGCTGGGTGTCCGTCATTCCTATCGGTGCAGTCTTCGGTGTGGAGGTCGGCGCGCTGGATGGCGCACTGCTGAATCCACTGGACCCCGGCAGGCGGTTGCCAGGAAAAGTACTACTGGGGCTTGGCAGCGCGGCCGGCTTCAAACCCAGCCCAAGCTGATCCTCTGGCGCGCCACCATTGGCAAAGAACACCTCGGGCTTGAGGCCCAGTTGGGGCGCAGCTTTGGCTTGCGGAGCGTTAGCGCGTGCGGCATTCAAACCAAACGAGGTTTGCACCGGTGCATGAGTCGCATCCACCACGCCCTGCAGCGCCTGCTTACCACCCATGGCATGCACCGTGTCGGGCGGCAAAACGAACTCACCCGGCTTGAACATGCCGGGGATGGAGTCGGGCGCCTGGTTCTGCGCCTGGGCCAGGGCCGCGCCCTTGGCATTAGGTTGGGGTTTGGACAGTCCGAACATGCGGCACCTTAAAAAATGTAGACCACGTTCACCTGGGGTTCATCATGGCGGGTTGCGCGGCGCAGATCCGCATCAGGCCGCGCACCGAAGTAGCCGGTAAAAACTGCCTCGGCCGAGGCCGCGCGCTGCGGGTCAAACCCATCGGCATCGGGCTGGCTGAAAGCGCGGTGCAGCGCCCAATACACCAGATAGGGGTGACTGGCTTCATGTATCTCCGGTTTGTCCGAGTCGTTGGCCATGGGCTTGAGCGGCAGGCGATAGGCCTCCAGCGTCAGCACTCCGGCCTCGCGCGGCGTGGGCACCACGCGCAGCGCGCGCTCAGTCTGGATGGCATACATCACATCGCAGCCCAGACGCACGCGCCACTCTGGGTGGCGTCGATCAAGCCACTCGCGCGTCACCAGTTCCACGGACTTGCCACTATGGGCCGCCGCGCTCGGCTGCCAGTGCAGGTGCGCGATCTCATAAACCTTGGCATGAAGCTGATACGAGGCCTGACCCGCATTTACCGCAATCGTAGTCACGGCAGGTGTGCTGTCATCGAGCAACAGCCGCCCGCGCACGGCGGCTTCGTCCTGAGCTTCATTGAGCCAGCGCGTTACGGCCTCGTCCTCCCACAGATAAGTCTCAACCTTGTCGGTCGCATCCTCGCGGAAAGAGGCAATCAGCTCACCGAGCGTCATATCAGCACACCCCGTACTGGTCCAGCATGGAAAGCACCTTGGTGCGCATGTTGTCCAGCGACAGGTTCTTGGGAACGACTTGGTTGTAGCTGTCCTTGGCGAACTGTTGCACGCCCTCCTTGTCCATATTCATGATCTGATCGATCAGTTGCTGGCGTTGCGTGTCCTTGTCGCGCTGCTCATCCTGTAGTTTCTGCGCCTGCTCCAGAGTCTGAAGCGTGTCATCTACAAGCTGTGCACTGCTCTGCCCGTCCTGACTGCTAGCAGCCTGCTCATCCTTGCACGAAGCAAACATATCGGCATGGCGCAAGAACCTCTTGGCAATCTGAGACGGCAAGGATCGCACCTGACCTCGCTCGAAAGATAGATTCGTGCCATAGAGGCGATCCACATACGGGCTACGCCGCCCGATGTACTTCACATCGGTATTGATTGGGGTGTTCATGGTGATCCTTAAGGGAACGAACAAAGGAGCGAAAGGGCCGCGCCCCTCGCTCCTGGTGATGGCACTTAGTCAGCGCCCAGGTGCTCACCATTGATCACCACATCCACATAAGCGGCCTTGGCCACTGCCGCGCCCGTGATGGTCAGCACCACAGCGACGCCGGCGGGCAGCTTGGCCAGCTTCTTGGTGAGGGGCAGGCGCAGATTGGCAGCCGCTGACAGATCGATCGCGCTGCCGAAGTAGGCCGGGCTCTGGGGCAACGCCGGGCGATCAACGCCGTCCAGATATTCAAAGCCCAGTGAGGCTTGCACGCCCGCGCCAAAGCCGGTGGACACGATGAGCTTGACCTCATCGACCAGAAAGCCGGGCTGCAAGGTATTGATGCGCACCACATCGTTGATCGCCAATGCGGCCACCGCATCAGAGCCAATAGCCTGGCCATTGGCGGCAGTAGCCAGGACGCTGCGAATGGTCGTGGTATTGCCATAAGGGCGCGCGCCGCCGAACTGATTGCGGGATGCACCAAGGATGGTGATTTTTGCCATGATTGACTCCTGAAGGTTAAAACAAGACAGATGCAGAGGGGGGATCGCTCCCCTCTGCCCTGGCTTAGATGGTCTTGCCGAAGATGGGCACTACCGTGTCAAGCACAGCAATGCCGTGGTCGGTGAACTCCACCTTGTCGTCACCCGTATTCACCGCAAAGCGAATCTTGGAGGCACCCAAAATCGCGCCAATCAGGGCTTCCATCTTGTCGTCGAAGTCGTCGTCCTGCTCCTTCCAGAAGTAAGGCAGGCCGTTGTGACGGCTCTTGGCATAGCCCTTGGCCAGTGCCTGGCCGCCCAGCAAGATGGAGCGATCCACCGCGAACTTGTCACCAAACGACGCGGGCACCAGCGCGCTGGACTCGGCTTCACTGTCGAACTGATCGCAATACATGATCTTGTCGCCAGCAAAGAAACGAATGGGCTTGGGCATCTTCACCACCAGGGTGTTGGACCAGAAGGCCGATTCGGGGCTGCGGAACAAGGGATGATCCTTGGCATTGCGCGCACGGGCCAGAGCCTGCGCTTGATATGCACGGAAATTGGGATCAGTTGCAAAAGCCGTGTATTGCGATGTGGAGACCAGCAGCACCCGGAAAGGACTGTCCTTGGCCATCTCGTCGCCCTCGAACTCCACGGCAGGCGGCGGCATCACCATCTGCTCCAAGTAGCTGCTGAGTGCATCCACGTTGGGCATCTTCATGATGTCGCCCGTGGTCAGATCCACCTCACCGGCATTGGCCTTGAAGCGTTGCAGCGAATCACCTTCAATGATGAAGTGGCGGTTCTTGGTGGGAGCCTTAACGCGGTTGACGACCACCTTGCCAAAGCGCGGATCTGCTGCCAGAGGAATGCGCCAAGTATGGTCGTTCATGAAACCGCGCGCCCCCGCCATGTGCACCAGAGACATTTGGTCTTCATAGTCGTCCATGGCGCGCTGCAGCAGTGGCTTGGCCAGTCGATAAATATCGACAGGGCTGCGAACTTCATCCATGACCGCGCCCAGATCCAGAGGAAAACGCGCCTGATTCACACGCAAGCGATCCTCGGACAGAGAGACGCCTTCACCGCGCCCGGCTGCATATTCGCTACCCATGATGGGGATGCCGCCCACCGGGTTTACGAAGTTCATTTTCAGCTCATCACCACGGCCCTTGCCCAGATCCATAGTCTGGACGATGGGCATGGTGTTGCTGGATTGGTTGTTTAGCGCGCTGGCGGTGGCCTCGATTTTCGGGAACTTGCCCGTCAAACGATTGATATTGGAATGGCGCTTCTGGGTTGCCGAAAACACCCCCATGGCCTGCTGTACCAGCTTCTGCTGGTCTTCTGCGGACGTGCTGGTTTTGCTCATATCAGCCTCAATTCTTAAGATTTGCGTCGGATGAAGGAATCGACCGCATCTGGCGACATGTCGTTGAATGCGTTGAAAAGATCGACTCCGCTCAGCGAATCCAGACGTTCCTGCATGGTTTGAGCGCCGCCTCGGCCACCCGGAATATCCGAGAGGCTGCTCGGGGCTGGCAACTGCAGAGAATCGACTACCTTTTTGGCGGCCACGTCTGGCTTTCGCTCTGGCTGACTCTTTTGACCGGTGGCGGCCTTGTACTGATCGAGCAACTCAATCACCTGCTTTGCCGAGCCCTGATCGAGCACCATGCGAATGGGCTCCTGGGCATAGCTTGGCTGGCCCTTGATCCAGGTATCAAATTCCGCGCTCTCCGCAATGGAGCTCGCGTCAGCATGGGCCTTGGTAATCTGCTCGAAATGAGCTTGGGCAGAACTGCTTTGATGCTGCTGAAGGACCGGTGCCAGTTCTTGGCGCAGTTCAGTCAACAGCTCTTCGCGCAGCTCCTTTCGCATCTCGGATCGACCCAGGGAATTGAGCTTTTGAATGCCCTCCGCCATGGCTTGTTCAGAGAAATCACCAAACAAGGAAGCGTCTACACCGCTGTTCACCGCCTCTTGGGCTATGTCCAGTAGCTTGTCACTTGTCGTGGCCTGTTGGCCGGATTCCTGTCTTGCCAGAGATTGCGCCTGCGCATCGGCCAAAGCCTGACGCGCTTGGGTAGCGTCATGCTCGGCAGCCTCCGCGCGCTGCTTCCACTCACGCTCACCATCTCGGTGTGCCTGAAACTTTTCAAAGGAAATGGTGTGAACACCATCTTTCGCCAGAACCCGCGTGTTGGCAGGATTCAGGTCGGTATCGCTGGGCACATCAGTGGCTTGTTCCACCGGTTCAGCCATTCCAGCAATGTCTTTTGCAGCATCAGTGGCGGTCGCTGGCGCGCCGCCTTCATCCCCGGAACTACCCGAGGTATCGCCATGCAGACCGGCATTGAGCATGTCGGTCAGTTGAGTGCTGTTCAGTACGCTGTCTTGGCTTTCAGAAGAGTCGTTGATTGATGTCGTCATGCTGTCCCACCACTTATCGCAGTAGCCGCAAAGGGCTGAGCACTCAGGCGCTATGGTTTAGATAGCTCCATCTGCTTTCATAACAACGGCTGTAGCCGCTGCACTTCGCCTCGGTTTGCACTGAAGGCTTAGAGAGAAGTGTTGTTGATGGGCTTGATCCGGGCAAACTCTAGTGGGGTGGAAACAGAAAAGCCGCCCCCTGGGGACGGCTCTGCCTGATGCCCTTAACGGTCAAGCCAGGTTGTCTTGCGTTGAAGGCGTTTCAATTCCCTGCATCCCTGTGTCCGCACTCTGAGGAATGGGCGGAAAGGTGGGGCTGGTGTTCTCGCGCACCTCTGACGCCGCGCCCGGCTCCAAGGCCGCGCCTCCCTGAAAAGGCACCGGTCCATCTGGCACAGGGCCAGCAGGGGAAGACTCCGGTGTCGGAAAGTTAGGATCGTCTCCGCCTGGTGTGGGCTTCTGGTAGCCGGCCGACTGCATGATGGCATCCGCGATTGGAGCGATCATCGGCATCTGCGCCACCTGCGCACCACCCTGCATGGCAGAGAAAGCGGCCTGCACGCCGGTCTGCACTGCCTGAGCCATGATCTGCTTGATCTGGGCTTCGGTCAGTCGCTCCTTGAGATCCAGCTCGCGCGCCTTCAATTCATGCCCGGCCTTGACCAAAGCCTCCTGCACCGCCTGCTGAACGCGCTTCTCAACTTGCTCCGGCGTCTCCTGTGAGCCCACTGCCCGCAAAGCCTCAACGATCTGCTTCTTGTAAGGCGTATCCATGAGAGCCACCATGTAGGGGAAGGCTGCCTGCTGGAACTGCGGCGGCATGGTCTTGATGACCTCTTGCATGGCATACAGCTGCTGCGAACGGTAACCGGCAGTGCTGGGCACCTCATCCAGCTGAACCTTGCAAAGGGTGCGCTGTACATCATTGGACAGGTAGCTATAGCCCTGAGGATCGGTTTCAAGCTGATTGAGCGAGATGGTCCGGTCTGGCAACACCGCATCGCCCTCGATGGGCACCTGCTTTGGCTTATCGCCCAGGCTCTTGATGATCATTGCGAGCAGCATTTCACCTATCAACGTGCGCGCCTTGCGAAAATTGCTCATCACAGTGCCAAGGCTTTGATTGGCCTGCTCAAGCTGTGTACGCTCCTGCAAGCCGCTTGTAGCGTTACCACGTTGACCAGTAAATGCGGCTGGCGCTGCAGACAACTGCTCAAACACCGAGCGGCAGTTGTTCATCAGCTGCAACTGCTGCTCACTGAGCTGAACATCGCGCTTGACTTCAAAGCGCGCGCCCTTCTTTTCCATGTGCTCCTGATCCAAGGTAATGTCAGCGTTGCGCCGACCGATCTGGCGCCGGAACTGGGCGTCTGTCATGGCCACCGCGCCCTTTGTTCTCTCGGTGCGGTATGCAGCCATACCCCAGCGCTGCAATGCGGTGCCACTGTTAAGGCTATCTTGCTGGTAGATCACACCACGCACATAGCCATACGGGACGCGGGTGCGGTCCTCGCGGAATCCCCAGAACATCACATAAGGGAAGTGGTCATGGGGATAAGGCGTTGGGCTGTCATGCAGCTTGTGCGGCCCTAGCCAGTAGCTGCGCCGCACTTTGGACACCACCGCACGAAATGGCTTGGAGCGCCCGGTCGCGATGCCGTAGTTGTGCGCCTGGTTCTCGCTGTCGTACTCCACCACCCGGCCATCCGGGGTTTCAAGCAAAGTAGCCTCGACCCAGCGGCGATACCAAAGTTCTGTCAGGCACAGCTGCTTGCTCACCCGGCTATACCAGCGCGCCTCCTCAATAGTGGAGCTTCGCCCCTCCAGCGAGGCATTTTGCAAGCCCGTGGATGCTCCGCCCTGACTGGAAAAACGACTGTTGAACCCTTCGTTCCACCACTGAGCGCCATGCCGGCCGCACTGCAAGATCAGCTCCCGGTGTTGAGGGAAAGCGCGCGCGATTCGATCCGGCAACAGCCATTTGTCGCGCTTGAAGTAGCGCGCATCCGACAGATCCCATTCCTGCGCCTGCCAGTCCCAGCGCACTTCATTACGGTGTACGGCTGCGCACTTGAAAGGGAACTTGGTCGGATCGCTCTCAAACTTGACCTCTACACAGCCCAGACCCACCCCGACCTGGGGGCGAAAGGCGTCTGAGCATGCGTCGTCTGCTTTGGACTTTCGCTCTGCCTGGTTCAGCTCTTCATTGAGCGCCTGAGCCACATCATCTGAACTCTCTTGCCCGCTATTGGCCGACACACGCCAATCGGTACGCGTGGTGGTCTCATAGCCTTGCAAGGCCAGCAGCATGGGGCCGATACGGTCCTCGATAGCTGGTGGGATGCCCTGCTCTTTCATCGCTGCCAGCAACTCGGTATCGAGCTGATTGCCATCGGCATAGTCCATTTCCTTGTCCGCGGTCGCGCGCCATCCCGGCTCCTCGTCCATCTCCCTCAGCCACTGAGTGAATTCCTCTTGGGTAACCTCCAGCGTTTCAGGAGACTCTGTGCCAATCTCTTGGTCTGCTTCAGCAGTATCGGATTCATAGGTATTGTTCAATTGAGCCTCCAGTCGGATTCATCTGGTTCTTCATAGTCGTCGCCCGCGTTTGGAATGCCCGCCATCTGGGGCACCCAAAGGGACACATAGCGCATGCAATCAGCGCCATGGCTGAATTCGTCGTGTAGCGGCTCCATGGGCTCATTGGTGACGGCGTGAATGCGCCGTTGGTAGCGCTTAAGGCATTCCAGCAGTCGAGCGGTCTTGGTCAGATCAAAGTAGCAGCGCGGCATCAGCATGCGCACCTGCTTGATGCCCTCCTCCACATCCGTTGCCCGCTCCTGCGACCTAACGGATCTGCGCCCCAGTTCGCGCAACACCTGCTCAGAACTTTTGCCGGTCTGGATGTTTTTGGTCTTGCCGTCATGCGGCAGATAGTCCGTGCCCCAACGGAAGGGGAGCTTCTCCAGCTTGGCCACGTACCACTCCAGCGTGCGGTGGCTGTCCTCGATGTAGCCGATGATTCGCACGTCTTGAGGGCCGCGCTGCACCAGGGCAATGCTCATGGCATCGTTCCACCCCAGATCCCAGACCGTGTGCACCGGTAGCGTTGGGTCATAGGGAACGTCGCGCGCCCGGTGGTCTAGGTACAGCGACTCCATTTCATGGCGGTAGATCGCGCCGGCTGCCACGCGCCGCGCCTTACCTTCCCAGATATGGGCGTAATCGTCGGCCAGCATGGTGCGCTTGGCCTTGCGCCGCTCGTCATCCAGCACGCGCGGAAACCAGGGGTTGTCGCGCCAGTTGATCTCGACTACCCAGGTATCCGGGCTGGGTGTGGCAATGAAGCGCTGGTAGGTTTCATCCGTCTCCATGTCCGGGTTGAGGGTCAGCCATATCTCGCTGCCCTCTTTGCGAATCGTGGGTATCAGGGTGTCCCAGCTCTTCTTGGTCACGCCGTGGGCTTCTTCTACCCACACGATGTCGCAGCCCTCAAAGGACTTGATGGAGTCCACGGTGTGGCTCTGCAGCCCCGAAAACAGGAACAGCGAGCCATTGATGCCGCGCACCTCGGTTTCCAGCACCTCGAAGAAGGCATGCAGGTTCAGCCGCGCAATCACATCCTTGAGCAACTGGTGCACCGACTGCTTGATGGACTTCTGGATTTCGCGGGTGCACAGCACGCGCAAGGGGCGGCTGGATGCCATCACCAGCAGCACGGCCGCCACGGTCCACGACTTGCCGCCGCCGCGCCCGCCATGCATGACCTTGTAGCGCTTGGGCTCCCAGATGCCGGCTAGCTTCTCGGGGATGGCCAGCACCGGCACCTTAGGCATGCCTTGCGCTGTAGAAGGGACAGGAGCGAGCTTCATTCCTGCTCGTCCTCGTCTGGCTCATACACCGGCGCTTTCACATGCACGATCTGGATGGCGGGCGGCACATAGCCCACAGTGCCTGGTGCGGGCTCGTCCTTTTCCTTGTCATCCATGCCAAAGGCCGTGCGCTCCATATCCACCAGCATGCGCAGACTCTCCGAAAGCGTCTTCATGGTCTTGGAGCGCTCAGGCAGGCTGATGACCTTGTGGTACAGGTCGTTGAGCCGATCAATCCCGTTCTCATCGGGGTTGCGCATGTTCTCGCCCAGCTCCTCCAGCAGGGCTACGGTATCGGCATCTGCCTGCTGCTCCAGTTCGTCCAGCAGCGCGTTGGTGATGCGCCGGGCGCGGTGAATGTCGCGGCGGTGGGCCAGGCGCACATCGGCAATGGCCTGTGCATTGGCATCGACTACGGCCCGCTCTGCAGCTCTGGATTCCTTGGATACCTCGCTGGATACTGCCGCTTTGGATACCAACGCATCCGCCTTGCGCTGGATTTTGTCGGACAGATCACGCTCCCATCCATCGCGTTTTGCTCTTTTGTTGATAGCACCATGCGTAATGCCGTTCTCATCTGCGATCTGGCGTAGCGTCTTCACACCCGCACGGTAATCTAGCTCGATGCGCTCCCAATCCGCAGGCGCGGCTTTGCCAGCGGTGCTTGGTGAGGCCGCTGGCTGGGTACGTTTTGGGGGTTTGGATACTGCCTCTTTAGATGCCATACCCCAGATGCTGCGGGGCATAGCCTATGGTGTCGAACCCTAGCCGGGTTAACTAAAGCTAGACAATGTGTGCCGATGACGACCATGAGCAACCACTCATGGAACCGCGAATCTGGAAACCGCCTTCAATGCCTTGCTTCACATCAATAAATCACCCACTTTTAATAGCGACTCCAGCCACAATATCTTTCGAGCTGATTGCAAATAATGCGTTCAGCTCTGATAAACAAAGTGCAGGCAACACTTAATTCGTCCTGCTTTAATAAATGGAGAAATTTTTGAAAACAGATAACCAACTGACAGTTAGCACATTGCGTGAGGGTCTCGAATCCCTTGGAGCAGGGGAAATGGCCGATGCAGTGATTGCGGGCTATCTCTTAAAGAGACTGAAAGATATAACAGAAGCAAGCAGCAAGGAACAAGCTGCAGCTGAGCTTGAGAAATTCAGTAACGAGTTGAAGGCTGACGAGAAAACTGCTGAACTCGCAAAGATCGCAGATTTCTTCTTACTCTGTATGGCATTGAATAAGGAGTAATCCTTTTTGCGTGCGCAATTACTGCGCACGCACTTAATCTACTGGAGCGTGCCCCTACTGGATCAATTCAAGACTCTGCTGAGCCACATTCCCTGATTGGGATGCCTTCAGAGCCTTATAGCGTCTGTCCACTTCCTTCAGTTGCTGCGCCATCTCCACCATCCGCGTCTCCATTTCCTGCACACGCTCCAGCGCAGAAGCCTCCAGCGCCTTACCTGCCAGCATGGGCGCCAGCTGACGCGCCTCAGCAGGTACCAAGGTCATCACCTCGTCGCCCTTCTCAATCTTGTAGATGCCGTTGGGCATGACCGTGCATGAGACTGCTTGCGCGGCCACATGCTGGTGCATTGGCCGGTAGCACTGCTTCTGTGGGCTGATCATGCCCTCGCCTCGTAGCACCTTGATGCGATCATCCACTGTGGTGGGCTTCAAGCCTGTCATGGCAACGATGCGCTCGCGCGTTGGCTCCCCGCCAGCGTCGTTGATCTGCCTGATTGCCTCAAACACCAGCATGAGCGTAGGCGTTTCCTCCGTAGTCCCCAGATCCACGCCTCCATCGCGGGCGCGGTGTGTTGATATTCCAGAGGTTCGCTGTGCTTGTGTCGAATTCATTGATGCTCCAGGGTTCTCGGTTCTTTATGCTGCTCGCGCCCACAAGGGCACCCTCTTGGGCCAGAGCCCTGCTTTCAAAATCTGATCGCGTGTAAAGCGGCCGGCTTCAATGCCGTACTCACGGTGGGCCTCACGCCCTCCGCTCTCCAGTAGTCGGTATTGGTCATAGGCCACATGGCAGCCCTCAATGCCTGGACGGCTGCAGCACAGTGGAAAGCCCGTGCGGTCGTCCGTCTTGAGGTTCAAGCCCTTCCCCAAATTCAGGTGGGCGTGTTGGCTATAGCCGCTGATGCCGCACCACAGGCAAGGCAGCTGGGCCACTAGGCGGCGGTAGGGCTCGCTTTCGACCGCGTTCTCCTTGGCGATCACGATGCCCATGACTCCTGCGTCCTGAACCATCCCCACGTTGCTGGGGACCAGGCTGGCCGTTGCCTTGGCGCTCTCCATCTGGCGCGCTGCTCTCTCGGCAAGGCGCTGCTCGCGGCTATCAGCCTGGCCGGGTTCGTAGTGGTGTCCTTCGTCCTGCTCGTGCTCCTCAGCACAGCGCCCAGCGCCAGCCCAGTTACCGCGAGACTTGAAGCCCTTGCCGGGGTTCATGGGGGTGCGGCGCATCAGCATGAGCCAGCTCCTACGACACAAAACCGTGACGCGCGAAGTCGCGCTATGGCGCCACGAACCAAAGTGCTATTGCACCGTTTCATACGGCGCTGTCGAATCAAGTCCTTAACAAGCCACTTCCATGAGAGCTCTGAAATCGGGGCTTCATTCAGCAATGAATCCAGCACCCAATTGCGGCTAACGCGCCAGGTCGGTGACAGTGTGCTCACGCTCAGCATCACGGATCTCAAAAATGCTCTGTCCACGTCAGCATGTGCTAATTTCTGCTGGTAGTCGTTCATGTTCGCGCCCTCCGGTCCAGGCGCAGGAACTTGCGCAGCTCCTGCATGTTTTGATGGGATGCGGGTTTAACGGGTGAGCGCACCGGGTCAGAGGTCCGTGATTGGGGCGCAATGTCTCGGATGGGGATGAAGCGAACATCGGCTACGGTGGCCAGCAATCCACACTGGTTGAAGGTGAGGTCAGCCTCATGCACTTGCATGACTTCGTAGCTTTTCGCGCCTTCTGCATCCACGCCGGTGGTGTAGATGCAGATGCGCCCCAGCTCCTGCTCCAGGTGCTGCAGTGTGTTGGGGTGAATAATCATCGTGTAGGGCTTCACCATGCTCGCCCCCAGTCTTCAACTTGCACCAGATAGCCGTGGTCATCCATCACATACACCAGACGAGAGCCAACCTCCATGTCGATGCAGCAGCGGTTTTGCATGCTCTGGGTCTTCAGGTAGCGGCCATCGGGCAAGCGCTCCAGCTCAGGCTTGATCAGGCGGGTAATCGTTGAGCCAAGGGACTGCTTGCGCTGGCCTGCCAGGGGCACGGTCTTGCCAAAAAAGGCGGGGTTGAGTGCTTTGGTCACTTGGTGAGCCTCACTTCCAAGCCCAGCAGGGCTTTCATCAAGTGGCGCTTGAGCTTGAACTCGGGCGTGAGCACACCCTTCACGTCCTCGATAACATCCACGCCCTTTTCCACATACACGAAGTCAGCGATGTAGCGAATGGCTGGCTTGGCGCGGTTAGCATCCGCAAACTTCACAGATGGCACCAGCTCATATGCCACCTGACGGCGCAGGTCGCTGATTTCTCCTATGCGCAGCTGCACGCACAGATACTCCCAACGGCGGGCCTCGGCGCGGCTGTCAAACTTCACGCCATCAGCCGTGGTCGTCTTCTTGTTGCCGTACTTGGCTACGTGAACGGCGTCAGGTCGCCCGGGTGTGGTTTGAACTTGAGGCGCTTGAGCTCGTCCTTGACGACTTGCCGCATTCCCAGCCACAGGCCGTGCCCATGTGTCACGGATGCCGCGCCCTGTGCCATAGCCTTTGGCGGCCAGTTCTCTTTCCAAGCTCATGCCGCACCACCTTGCTGATAAGACTGAACGGCCTGGGCTGCCAGGCGCTTGGCCTGCCCCAGCTTTATGCGCTCGAGTCGGGCTTGTGCTGCTGCACGCCGGGACTTCTTGCGATCCGCTGCTTTGACTCCGGCCTGAATCTCGCGGATCTTGGCAACCACGTTGGGTGCCATCAATGAGGAGGCCTGCTCAGGCAGTTGGCTGGCGCTGCTGGTCAGAAGGGGGACAAGGCCTGGGCCGCCCTTCTGAACCAGCTTGAAGGGACGCCCTTGCGCGTCGTAGCCAATGCGTGGGGCCGGGGCTGCCAGCGCAACCAATTGCCCGCCCACCGTGGCCGCTTGCGCAGGAGACAACACGGCCTGCGCCTGCTCCAGCGATAGCCTGCCCTCCTGATGGGCTTGCACCACCACCTGCAGGCGGCGATCAGCATCCCAACCCACGGCAATCCGGGGCTCTGGGCGCTTGAGGGTGTCGCGGGCCTGCAAGGTGATGCGCTCGTAAGCGTCCTTGAAAGCCATGCGCGCTCCCACCAAGTCACGGCCCTGAGCCATGCTGGATGCCGCCACCCAGGCCTGCTCAATCTCATCAGTCCAGACCACAGTTTCCTGCTCGTCACGAGAGCGCAGCGCCAGCGCCCAAGCCTCATTGACTCCCAAGCGGCCTTGCAATGCGTCGAGCTGGTCAAGGATGAGTTTGAGCGTCAGTCGGCCCGTGCACTCCATGCGGGTACGGCTCAAGGCGGTGCGCAACTGCTCCTTGGGGAAGGTGGAGAGGTCAGCGGCCATCAGGGCTGCAGCGTTCTCGCTCAGGGTCTGGCCCAATGCCTCGGCTGTAGCAGCCAGCTCGTTGGAGAGCCATACGATGCCGGCGTCATTCAGCATGGTCTGCTCCTTGCTGTACGGCAGCAGCGCGGCGGGCGGCCACGATAGCCATGGCCTTCTCGGCGGCACCCTGGGCTGTATTGGCGTTGCTGGCCGTGCGGTCGGTCTGGCGTGCACCCTCTGCCGTCACTGCCATGCCACTGGCCCACTGCGTGCGGTAGGCCTCGCATTGCGCCAGCAGGTCGCCAATGCCGTGGCAGCGGCGAACCACGAAAGCCTCAGACACCCGTTCGACAAAGAACCGGGCCACCTCCGGCGCTTCAGCACCCAGGCGCTTGACCAGGTTCACCACCGTGGCGTTGCCCTTCGCGTTGCGCACTGCCTCGGTTTCGTATCGGACGAAGTAGGCGTTGGCGTATGCCTCCCAGGTTTGGCGGCAAAGTGCGGCGAATGCCTCTTTGCGCTCTTCCGCATCAAGCCCAGCTTCAGAGGCTCCGGCGACGGCGGCGAGAGCCGTCGTGGAAGAAATATCTGCAGTAGTCTCTGCTGTAGTCTCTGTAGTAGTCTTTCTTAGTTTAGTTTGCGACTTTCCCGCAATCCTGTTTGCTGGATTCCCGCAATCTGGCGCGCCGGATTCCCGCGAGCCTGTTTGCTGGTTTTCCGCATCCTTGTTTGCGGGATTCCCGCAATCTTGTTTGCTGGCACTGCCCGAGGTCAGCAGTTGCTCCAGCTTTTCAAAGTTGACACGAAAGTACAGCTTGGCAGGAATGCCCTTGCGGTCCTCTTCCATCACCCCCAGCGTCAACAAACGCTTGCGGGCAGTCTCCTGCTCAGCACGGCGCAAGCCCGTTTCTTCTTCCCAATCCACCTGGGTTTTGAAGAACCAGCCCGTGTCATCACCGCTACGGCGTGACCAGTAAACAGCTTGGCTCAACAGCAAAGCGCCTGTGATGCCTGCGCCTAGTGCCACAAAGGCCCGTTGGAAGGCGATAGGACGGTCAAGATAGGTAGCGATAGTGCTCATGCCTGCACCCCGCTTTCCAGCGCCAGCGCGGCCTTGTGCTTGCCCCACAGGCCTGCAATCCACTCCACGCCCTTGGGGGTGAACTTGGCTTGGGCATAGGCATGCTCGTTGCGAGGTGCAGTGCCAGTCTTCACCTTGAAGCGGCCAGCAGCCAGATGCTCTGCATGGGGTGTCATCTTCCCGGCCAGGCGGTACATGATCTTTGCCCGCGCCAGGAATTCGCTGAATTCAAGCTCGTTGGCTCCCAGCAGCTTGCACACCTCGCGGAAACCTTTTTCACCGCTTGTGGCCGCGACGTAGCGATCCACAAATGCCACCTTGGGCGCGGCCAGCGCCAGCTGCTCCTGCTGGGCTTCAATCTGCTCGGCCTGCTCTGCAGCCAGGCGCAAAGCCTGGGCCATGGTCTGGGGCAGCTTTGGTGCCTGCTGGGCCTCTAGCTCCTGCCAGCGCTTCACCACCTTCATGCGCGCCACAGCGTCATAGCCCAGCAGCAGCGTCAGGCTGGTGTCCTTGTCCAGCAGATATTCGTCGTAGGTCTGGCCGTTCTGGGGGTGTATCCACTTTTGGATAGACCCACCAAACATCGCGCCCAGCTGTCCATGCATGGCACGCAAGTCGCGCATGACGTGGAAATGATCCTTGCCAGTCAGATCCGCAAGCTCGCGGCTGCTCATCGTGATGGAAAACACCCCATGCGAAGATTGATTCGCCAAAACTTCACTTCGCATAGGAGCCTCCATGAGCTTTCAACCAGTCGATACACGCCTGATCGAATTCACCTGCCCTCACTGCAGCCACCAATGCGGCTGCCTCCTGGGAGAGCTTCGGTCGAAGAAAGAGACTTTTTGTTCCGGGTGCTTGCGGGTCTTCGAGATAGACACCACATACCTGGATCGAGACATCGAGACGGCCATAACCAAGTTCGTCCGCCAGCTGCAAAGCCTTTGACAGAACTTCGATGTCTTCGTCTCGGTAAGCAATTTCAGGGGGGAGATTCAGCCAAACCTCTGCTCTGAGGCTTAACAAGCGATGACGAGGCATTTCTGCCTGCTCGGCTATCTCGTGGCTGCTCATCGTCAGCGGTACGGCCGCTGGTGCCATTGTCGAAGTCAGATTCATTGCTTGCGGTCCCCCAACAATTCGGGGGCCCCAAACGGACCTATGAGCTGCGTCATCGCGTCGATACGCTTGGCGTCATGGTTGATCTTCTCCAACACCATTTGCCGATACGTTTTGCCATGCACCAAGGCATAGATGCAGTCACGCAGCGCGCTGGCAGTGTCCTGACCACGCGCCGAACACTGCTGCAGCCACAGCTCGTAGGTGACTTCATCAATTTTGGTCTTGGCGTCGCAGGTCAGCTTACCCAAAGGGCCGGCAATGCCTCGCGCAAACAAAGGGGCGTCGTTCTCTGCGTGGGTTTCAAACTGGTTGTGCTCAGTCATTGCCAACCTCCCTGGTTGAGGTGGACGACTGGGCCAGCTCGGGCCAATAGACCTGCCAGTCATTTGGGCGGCAATCAATTCGGCTTACCGAACCATTGCTTGCGCGCTCAATTGCAGGGCAATAGTGAGCAGGGATTGACCGGTCGCCGCTGCACCAATCGGAGAGATCTGAGGCATGAGCACCGATCTTTCGCGCAAATGCAGACTTACCGCCCCGCTCTAATGTCTTGAGGTATTCCGATAGCTTCATTTGACAAATTTTAGCCTCAGGCTAATTCATGTCAATAGCCTAGTGCTCGTTGCCGCAATTAGCCAATTGCTAAATACTTAACTCATGCAACCCATTGACGTCACGCGCCGCGAAAACTTAGGTCGGCTTATAAAAGAAGCAGGCAGCCAAGCAGCACTCTCCGACGTGATAGGCAAAGCCCCCGCCCAGATCAGTCAGTGGCTCAATGCCTCCCTCAACTCAAAAACTGGCAAGCCTCGGGTAATGAGCAACGCCATCGCGAGGGAGATTGAAGCCAAAACAAATAAACCAGAAGGCTGGATGGATCAACCCTCCAGCCGCGATCAGTTGCGCACCCCTGGCGGATCCAACGCGGAATTCACCCCCCTTGCAGGCGTTCGTCGCGTCCCTGTTATCTCCTACATTCAAGCCGGAGTGTGGACAGAAATTGCAGGCGACTTCCAACCAAGCGATGCTCATGACTGGCTGATCACCAGCGACAAGCACTCCGGGGAAACGTTTGTGCTGACAATTCGTGGCAACTCCATGGAGCCCGACTTCAAAGAGGGAGATGCCGTAATCATCGACCCCTCCGTCAAGCCTCGGCCTGGCTCGTTTGTCGCCGCCAAGAACGGCCGCGAAGAAGCCACATTCAAAAAATACCGCCCACGCTCCATTGATGTGCTTGGCAATGAAGTGTTTGAACTTGTTCCCCTGAACGAGGACTACCCCACCATGCGCTCAGACGAGCAACCCATTGAGATCATCGGAACCATGGTGGAGCATCGCCGCTTCTTCAAATAAAACCACCTCCAATCACCATCAAGCCCGCTGCCGCGGGCTTTTTTTTCGCCTGTAGCTAACAGCTTGCAAAATTAATTTAGCTTTAGGCTATTGACACAAACATTAGCCTGAAGCTAAAGTTCATCCGTCGCAGCAATAAACCGCAGCGATGGGTGCCAAGTGATCGAGCCGCGCCCCTAGCCCTTTAACAACAGAGCTTGAGAACAGATTGGTTGAGGTGGTCGCTGAAAACGCGTAAGAAGTTCAGCGGGAAGCAGGACGGTTGCCCGCCCTGCCCCACTCGGTCACAGCATCAAAAGGAACACGACAAAACCTATTGCACGAATGCACTTGGCTACATCGATGTTGATGCTCACACGCACAGAAGTCTTCATTGGATTGCTCCGGTGAAGACCCGTGGCCACGGGTCAATAACCCGCTACGACTTATTACGCGCCGTTGCTAGCGCGGCCAGCCTCTTACCGCGAATAGGAGTCTGGCTTCGGCTCAGTACTTGTGGCGCCACTCTTGTCGCCGAGCAGGCAGGGACATCCATCCCTATGGCATCACCAGCACTTCACCTTAAGCGGCTTGACGAGCCGCAGTGGGCGTTGTCGGGCGCCCAGCGCAAGTATCGCAGATGACCACCTCATCCAATCTGCTCTCAGCTCCAAGGATGCCTATGTAGTTCGCCGCACCAATGCGCGGCGTCCCCAGGCACAAGCACCAGCGGGCATGGCCGCTGCTCTGCGCGGGTAGTCCTGCCCGTTTCCAGTCCTGCCAAAGCGCGGTACACGGTCAAACAGGTGAGGTTTACAGGGATACCAAGAACAGCAAAGCCCTCTGCGCAAGCAGCGCCAGCCCCTGAGCGACATCAGGGGCACAAACCATAGCCTTGCGTGCAGGGCTGCGGCTTGAATGCAAGCATCAGAGTTTTTGCATGCTTGCAATTCTTAGAAATGCTCGCTACATTGCAAGCATCAAAACTTTAAAGAATGCTTGCAAATGTCTGAGGAAAAGAAACCGAAACGCGCCGCGGGTGCTAAGGCATTAGCGGCAAAGATGACTCCTGAAGAGAGGGCGAGTAGAGCAAAGAAAGGTGCGGCAGCCAGATGGGGGCTCAAGGCTACTCACAAAGGTAATTTTCTTGAAGCCCTTGGTGTCGATGTTGACTGCTACGTCCTTAATGACATCGAAAAAACTGCAGTCATTAGTCAGCGCGGCATGGCTTCGGCGCTACAACTTGGCGGCGGTGGTGGCACTGCACTTCCTCGCTTTATTGAAGGAAAAACGGCATCCAAAGCCCTGGGTGCGGAAATCTCAAAAAAGGTAGCTAGCCCTTTGATTTTTAAGGGTGACATCCCGGGGGTGAATGCCCCTCCGATCGGTGACGTCCATGGATACGATGTCGGCCTTCTGATCGACATTTGTAAAGCTCTTGTTCTGGCAAATGCCAAGGGAGAGATGCTCAAAAGCCAAGCCAACATTGTTGCGCAAGCGAATGTCATATTGGCAGCATCCGCCAAGGCTGGGATCCAAGGCCTTGTATATGCATTAGCTGGTTACGATCGCACAAAAGAGGAAGTCATCGAAGCGTACAAATTGTACGTACGCGAAGAGGCCCGGGAGTACGAAAAGGAGTTCTCGCCTAACTTGTATGAGCAGTGGTATCGACTGTATGGGATTGCTCAATACGAGCGTGGTCGCCCGTGGGAGTTTCGCTACCTTACTATCGATCACATCTATAGGCCGCTTGCAAACAGTCACGGGAAGGTGTTCGACTTGGCAAAGCTAAACAAAGCTGAGAATGGTGAGAAGGGTGAAAAAATTCACCAATTTCTCTCTGAAATCGGCGTAAAGGCTCTGCGCACTCAAGTCGGCATGATTCTTGGTATTGCAACCGTCTCGGATACGCGGGAGCAGTACGAAAAGTACATCACCGAAAAAGTGTACGGACAGAAAGAGCTGAAGTTTGATTGACAGCTAGTCTGCCCAGTGCAGGTTTTCTTTTACCAGCCACCCCTTGAGGTGGCATTTTTTGCGTCCGGAGATTCTGAAATGTGAGCGAGTAGCCAGCATGCGGCATGCATGTGCCCTCCCCCGCAGGGCTAAGCGGGGCCAAAACAAAAGCGTCTTCATCCGAGGGCGCTTTTGTTTTTTCAAGGAGCAAAGATGCCAAATTGGGTCACGAACAAAGTGCTAGCTTCGCAGGCTGTAATTGAGGCCGCGACCAATCAACAAGGGCGATTTGATTTCAGCAAGGCTATGCCATCGCCGTGCATCGTGGGATCGGACTGGAATGGGATCAGCATGAGCGCCGAAACCATGGCAGAGACTGTAGTTGGACGGGCGCTTTCGGATCACCCCTTGCTTCGAGCACTGGAAGCCCAAAGCCGCGAGGCAGCAGACATCAAACAGCTGGATGACGAGAGCTTTGAGCAGTTCATCGGAATGCTGCGCAACCATCGAGCCTGCGGCTACCTGCACGACATGGATTTCGCTCGCAAAGAATGGGGCACCAAGTGGAATGCTTGCGAAGGGGTGGTTGATTCGCAGAACGGAACTGCTCAATTCGATACAGCCTGGGCTTGTCCAAAGCCTATCTTTGTGGCGCTCTCCAAGCAGTTTCCACAGGAAGTGATCACCATTACTTACGCAGACGAGGACATAGGCAGCAACTGCGGCATGTTCAAGCTGAAGAACGGCGAGGTGATTGAGGCGGATGAGGCTCAGCCATGGCGCGAGATGTCGGAGGAGCAAAAAGCGAAGTGGACAGCCTTCGCCTATGAGGTGAAAGGCTGGAAGCCCGAAGAAGAATAGCAACAGCCGGCCACCATCACGACTTGCCGGCGTAAGCGGCAGCCATCCGGCGTGACCACTCTAGCGAGTACGTTTGATCTCTGGAATTAGCCAGAGCAAGCGGTGATCAGGATCTTCGGCGCGGCCTCCGCTCCGTTGGCGAACAGTGGTCACGCCAGATGGCGCAGCACCTTTTATTAACCTAAGTGCGCATTTTTTCTGCCTGACCCTCATCGGGCAGAAGAAAGCTGCGCCATCTACCTTTTTTAGCCGGGCCTGGGAAATCTCCTCCCTCTCTATTACTTCCCCAGGCGCGCCCCGAAAGGGAACCGGCTCTTTATTCAAGCCCGCAGCAACCGTCCGCGGGCTTTTTTCTTTGCCCACAGGAGACAAACTTGATTATCAAAGCCTCGCATATCGTGCTGGACCTCGAAACCCGCAGCACTAAGCCGAATGCCATCGTCGCGTCTATCGGCGCGGTTGCCATCAGCCCAGACCTGCAGCTGCTGACCAACGAATTCCACATCCCGCTGGCCCAAAACCTGCAATTCCCACGCCACGAAGACCCAGACACCATGCGCTGGTGGGCAGAGCAGTCCACAGAAGCGCGCTATGCGTCCATCATGGCAGCTCAGACGGTGCTGCCAAGCCAAGCGCTGCGCGACTTCGCAGCCTGGGTAGCCAGCGTTGCAGACCCAGAAAAGGTGAAGGTCTGGGGCAATGGATCCGTCTTCGACAACGTGATCTTGCGCAGCCTCTATGACACGTTTGACCAGCAGCCCCCATGGGAATGGCGCTTTGACCGCGACATGCGAACCATCCTGGACCTGCACCCCACGGCAAAGGATGTGGGTGACTTTGTGGGCGTGAAGCACATCGCCATCGATGACGCGCGCCACGAGGCTAAGCAGTTGGTCAAGGCTCTCTCGCTGCATCAAAGCCTATCGGCCAAGGGAGCTTTGTGACATGGCCGCTCATCCGCCTCGCACTTCAACGGATAGCACCACCTCAGGAACAAAACTGCTGATCGCCCTGCAGTGGGCACTGGCTGCTATCGGCATCTTCGGCCTGACAGGCGCGGCTGCGCTGCTCATGGCCTCCACCCCAAGCGCCTGGCCACTCTGACCATCAATCAACTTTTATAGCTACTCGCGCTTTATTCATAAGCGTTAGAGGCAAATTTATGCATTTTCAAGACGCTTATGAATTGGTGAGAGTCTTCGGGCCGCGCGCCACCGCACGCACCCTGAGCAAAGCCACTGGCATCTCTGCCCGCACCTTGGTCCGCCTGGCGACGGAGAGCGGCATCACCCTGCGCACCACGATTGAGCCGATCGCAGGGATTGAGCACCTGCCAGGCCTGCCCAACTTCACCGAAAGCCGTGCTTGGCGCGGCGGGACCACTCACCACATTGATTTATCCAAAGCAGGAGACAGCCCCGGCTATCTATCCCTGCTCATTCACCAATCTGGCGTGCAAGGCCACGACGATGAGGACGACAACGATGACTAAAGCCCTTTACGCAATCGCTCTGGCGATCCTCTCCGTGACGCTTGTGCTTCTGTGGATCTCTGGGCCAGCCCAGGCAGAGGAAGAACCCAGCGAACCACCATCCCCGACCGGCACTGTTCGTATGGCCGCCCGCGATGCGTTCGCCTGCCCCGGCATGCATGCCGAATGGCTGGACGAGAAGACTGTGCAATGCCTGAAAGTGAGCCCCTGATGTTCAAGAGCATGATCATTTACCGCATTGCCGAGAGCTGGCAAAGCGACCTGCAGGTGTTGGCTGATGCCCTGCAAAAGACATTGTTTGCCGAGTGCGGAGCGACGCAAGAGCGATCTGTGGGCTGGGTTCCGCCGCGCGGCGAGCAGCATGGCCCGCTGGTTGAATCCGTGGCCGGTCAATGGGTGATGCGCTTCATGACGGAAGCCAAGGTTCTGCCCGCTAGCGTGATCAATCGCAAGGTCAACGAGAAGGCAGAAGCCATTGAGAAGGTCGAGGGCCGCAAGCCGGGCAAGAAAGAGAAAAAGGACCTGAAGGACGAGGCCAAGCTAGATCTGCTGCCCATGGCCTTCACCAAGCAAGGTGCCATGTGGGTCTGGATCGACCCGCAGGCACGCACGCTAGTGCTCGACACCAGTGCCCAAGGCCGCGCCGATGAAGTCGTCACGTTGCTGGTTGAAGGCCTGCCGGGCTTCGCGCTGGCCTTGCTGGATACCCAAACCAGCCCGCAGGCGGCCATGGCGCATTGGCTGATGACGCAGGAGCCGCCCACCGGCTTCACCGCAGACCGAGAGACAGAGCTGAAAGCGGCCGACGAATCCAAGGCAGTCGTGCGCTACGCCCGTCACCCGCTCGACATTGATGAGGTTCGCCAGCACATCGAGCACGGAAAGATGCCCACCAAACTGGCGATGACCTGGGACGACCGCGTGAGCTTCGTTCTGACCGAAGGCCTGCAGATCAAGAACATCGCGCTGCTGGATGCGGTCATGGACGGTAACAGCAAGGACGACAGCGGCTTTGATACCGATGTGACGATTGCCACCGGCGAGCTGTCGCGCCTGATCCCCGATCTGATCGAAGCACTGGGTGGTGAAGGTCGAACCGGCCTGGGCGACCTGCCCGCCTCGCTTCAGAACGCGCCTGCTGCGGAAACTCTGCCTGCAAGCACTGCCAGGACCGCGCCCGCCCCTCACTGCGAAGCTGCTGGCGACGGTCCAGACCCGCTCTATGCCGAGGCCGTTGAACTGGTGCGCAAGGACCGGAAGCCAAGCATCTCCTATGTGCAGCGCAAGCTGCTGATCGGCTACAACCGCGCCGCAGCACTGCTAGAGCGCATGGAAGCCGAGGGGCTGGTGTCACGAATGGGTGCCAGCGGGCAACGCGCGCTCCTAACGCCCGCTACCCAGGCCCCCAGCGCCAGCAACTGACAATCTATTCATAGATTTGCATGAACCGGGCCGCGCGCCCACATCAATGAATCGTCTGCCCGCCACTGCGCGGGCTTTTTTTTCGTCCAAAGGAGAACCCCGTGCAGATTCATACACAGAACGTCATCATCCTTCCGCCAACCGCAACTGCTGACGCCATGGCAAGCATGGAGCGGCTCATGCAAAGCATTGGCCGCGCCGAAGCCCCGGCAGTCGCAGCCCAGCCAGACGGCAGGCCACAGATTGGTAGCTACTGGCCAGGCCAGGGCGGGCTCTACGCTGGTGACATGCGAGGCGACGACGGAACGATCTATGGACTGATCGTGTCCGACTGCGGCGATACCAAGGACGCCGGCTCAGCCAAGTGGGGTCCAGATGGTGAACGTGACCTGTCCCACTGGGATGGCCTGGATAACACTCGCCGCTTAGGCAACGAATGCCCAGCAGCAAAGCTGGCCGCCACGCACTCAGCAGACGAGCACAAGGACTTCTACCTCCCAGCCCGCCGCGAGCTGCAACTGGCCGCTGCAAATGTGCCTCATCTTTTCGGCGATGAGAGCTGGTACTGGAGTAGCACCCACTACGGCCAGAGCACCGCCTGGGCCGTCGATTTTGAGTACGGGAGCACGTACGACAACTTCCGGTACGTCGAGTTCCGAGTTCGTCCCGTCCGCAGATTCATCTATTGATCCCTTCAGCCCTTCCCTTCAATCCCACCAATGGAGCATCCAATGAGCACCACACCCGCAATCAACCAACCCTGGCCCGAACAGGGCGGCATCTTCATCGGCAGCCGCCTGATCGACGGCCTGGTGCACCACGTCGTCATCCCGGGCGGCATTGAGTTCGACCATACCGACATCCCATTCAGCCGGGTCGAGCAGGTGGTGGCCGAAGGCGATGAGCTGAACGGCTTTAGCGACTGGCGCGCGCCCGACAAAGAAGACCTGATGCTGGCTTATATCAACAGCCGCGAGTTCTTCGATACCGGCGGCTGGTACTGGTCACGCACTCCGGATGGCGAGCACTGGGCCTGGGCCGTCGATTTTGAGCACGGTTTCACGCACGACTGCTACCGGACCATCGAGTTCCGAGTTCGTCCCGTCCGCAGTTTTCCCGCTTCAGCGATTTAACAATTTGCGGGCGTAGCCCGCCTTGGCATGGCACTTCACACTGACACCGAAATCTACAAATCCACCTATGACTTGAGCAAGCTGGTCACCCTTCTGGTGGCCAACATGCCCAGGAACTTCAAGGCCGACTTCGGAGCCGAGCTGCGGCGCCGATGCATGGCGCTGGTCATGCGCACCTACGAGGCCAACACCAGTGTGGACAAAGCCGCAGTCCTGCAGCGCATGCGCATGGAGATCGAGACCGTCAATCTCTCCTTGCGCCTGGCTGTGGATCTGCGGTTGATTTCGGTTAATCAGTACAGCCGCGCCATCGCCATCACTGACAGCATCGGCAAACAAGCCACCGGCTGGCAGAAGTACTCGGAACGCGCGCACGCTGCCGGACCGTCAAGGCAGTCCGGCCAAAGCGCCTTGGAATCTGGTCGAGCCGCTGGGCCACAAGCCCACCGAAAGGCGCAACAGGGATATCGGCAGACGCATCTGCAGTGATCTCGCGCAGTTTGCCCGCTGAAATCTCGGCGGGCCGACGTGATCCGCTCGGCGCCCCTGGGCCGTCGATTTTGAGAACGGAAACACGAACAACAACAACCGGAACAACGAGTTCCGAGTTCGTCCCGTCCGCAGACTCCACCGAGAAACTTTATGGATACTGGCTATTCGCTCGAAAAGCTGGTGCAGGCCTATTTTGACTGCCGCCAGCACAAACGCACCTCCGCCAGCGCTCTGCTGTTCGAGCAGGCGCTGGAACACAACCTCATGCAACTGCATGAAGAGCTGCAGGATGGCAGCTACCGGCCCGGTCCATCCATCTGCTTTGCGATCAGCCGGCCACGGCCGCGCGAAGTCTGGGCCGCGCAATTCCGGGACCGCATCGTGCACCACCTGCTCTACAACCAGATTGCCGATCGATTCCACCGCCGCTTTATCGCAGACTCCTGCGCTGGCATTCCCGGGCGCGGCACGCTGTACGCAGCCTCCCGCCTAGAGGCCAAGGTGCGAAGCCAGACGCAGAACTGGTCAGTGCCCGGGCACTACCTGAAGATTGATCTGGCCAATTTCTTCGTCTCCATCGATAAGCGCATCGTCTGGCCACTGTTGGTCAAGCAGATCCCGGAGCGCTGGTGGCGCGGCTTGGCCAAGATCATTCTCTTCAACGATCCGCGCGCAGACTTTGTGCAGCGCGGAAGCCCAGAGACGCTAGCCGCCGTTCCAGTGCACAAGCGCCTTGCCAATGCCGCACCCTACTGCGGTCTGCCCATTGGCAACCTGAGCAGCCAGTTCTTTGCCAATGTGCTGCTCAACGAGCTGGACCAGCATGCAAAGCACCGCGTCAGGGCCAAGCACTACACGCGCTATGTTGATGACATGGTGCTTCTGCACGATTCGCCCCAGTGGCTCAATGGCGCGCTGGCCAGCATCAATGCATTCCTGCCCAGCCTTCGCTTGCGCCTGAATCCACGCAAGACCGTGCTTCAGCCCATCGCTCGCGGCATTGATTACGTGGGCCAGACGATCTATCCGTGGCGCCGGACAACGCGCCCGCGGACTCTGCAGCAGGCCTTGGCTCGCATCGAGACCATGCCGGCCGATGAGGTCTACGCCAGCGGAAACAGCTATCTCGGCCTGGTGCGCCAATCCAGCTCCAGCCACAACGAACAAGCGCTCATATGTAGAGCGCTACTGAAACGAGGCCATGCAGTTGAAGGGCTGCACCTCACCAAAGCATTTCGCAAACACCACTGACCCCAGCCCGCCGCCGCGGGCTTTTCTCATTCTGGGAGCCAATATGCAAGACAAGATCACGATCGCAGACGCACCTGACTGCTTGAATACAAATGACAAAGCCATGTGGGTGCTTGGCTACCAAGCAGCAATTGAAGCCCGCAGCACATGCCTGCTCCAGATCCAAGAGCCACCCACAAAGACCGAAACTCTTGCTCACTACAGCCAACAGGCGATTCTCGCCATGGATGAAGCAGCGCCAGCAGCCGTGGCAGTGCCTACGAAGTTGCCTACAGGTGATGAGATTCGAGCGATAGCGAGGTCTGTAAGCACCAGTTCGTCAGACAGCCCATCGCCATCGGAGTACGTGATGGCCGGCTACCGCGCCGCGCTTGCCGCCACCACGGCAGCAGATGCGCCTCTGAACGCAGAAATGCTGGCCGCCCTTCAATCCGTAGGGATGGATGCAGTTGGTGTGGGAGGTGGCGAGAACACCATCAGCGATTCAGCCAGGGCGAAGGTCGAGGCCGTACTGGAGAAGATTGGCGCGCCTTGGCCAAGCTCCGACACGGCAGCAGCCGCGCCAGTGGTGCTGCCTGAGCCTGTTGGATGGATTGATAAATCGGCTCTTGAGTGGATCGGAAGCCGTGATCGCGGAACCGACGCCTATTCAACTGCATATTTGCACAAGAGCCAGTGCGCAGAAGCGGGTGAGCCTATCTACACAGAGCAGCAAATGCGCGCCCTGCTGGCCGGAGTATCTGCACCGGCAGCGCAGGCGGTGTGGGACGGCAAGCTACCCGAGAGCCTGCAGCGCGCATTGAATGAGCTGCGCATCGACTGCAAGACCGATGCCATCAGCAGCCTTGAGTTTGAGGTGCGCTCTGTCTTTGAAGGCATGCACACATCACTAACAACAGTGAAGCGCATGTATCACGCCGCGCAAAAGCGCCTTGATTCGACTGACGCGGCGCAGCCTGACCCGTTCGCAGCACCCCAGGCGCAGGCAGACGCGCGGGATGCGGCCCTGCTGGATTTCATCGAATCCCATGCTGAAGGCGTTATCCGCCTTGATGCAGTCCCCAACTATCTCTACTGGGGGAAACATTGGGAACACAAGACAGCCCGCGCCGCTATCGCGGCAGCAAAGGGGGAGTGAGACATGCCAATGCCACTTACGCCGGATGCATTTTCAAAGCTGATCAACCAGGACGTTCAGTGGCTTAAAGCCAATGCACCCGACTCACTGGAGCGGCAGCACATCATTCAGGTGCTGCATCAGAGAGCAAATGACTACGCACAGCGCGCCACCCAGGCAGCGCAAGGGGGTGAGTGATGGGCTATTCAGTTGGATGGGACAGCGATAACAACCGCTGGATGGGATACGGCGTGCCCAGCACATGCGAGCACCCTGAGTGCAACGAAAAGGTTGATCGCGGAATGGGCTGCTCTTGCGAAGGCTGCGGCCTCGCCTTTTGTGGAAAGCACTGGCACATGGGCTTTTGTGAGCCGTGCCTGAACCTCACTGACGTGGGCGAATACCCGGATGGCATCAATCCATTCCGCGCAAAACCAGAGCACCCAGAGTGGCTAGGTCACCTAAGAAACGACCCAACCTGGGCCGAATGGCGCAAGGACAACATGGCACAGCTGGAGGCATGGGATGCAGCAGCCAAGGAAGGAGCGCAGCAGGGATGAGCCGCAAACGAGACATCCGCCGCGCCCGCCGTGAGCGCGAACAAGAGAAACGTAACCCCGAGCCCCGCCACTGAGCGGGGTTCTGCTTTATGGGAGCCACGATGGCAACCAGCGCCAGCACGGTAGGCCTGCCGGAAGACCAAGCCTACCTACTCCACCACTTCAACTGCCCCTACTGCATATCTGCCGGGGCAACGCCTGGAAAGCAGCAGCGATGCCCGGAGGGGCTAAAGCTCTGGGATGCCTACAACCAAGCTGCCCGGCCGCCACCCAGCACCCGCAGGCCGCGCCCATTACGACACCCCTAAACAAAAAGCCCCGAACTTCGGGGCTTAACTTTTGATAGCACTATGAGCAATATCACAAGCACTGAGAATCAGATTCAGCCACTGATTTACACCAAGGCCCAGCTGCCCGCTATCGTGGGTCTGAGCAAAGCCACTATCGACCGCATGCGCAAAGAAAAGGCATTCCCCGAAGCCATCGTTCTTTGTAAAAACAAGGTGGGATGGCCCGTAGATGTGGTGAAGCAGTGGATTGCCCAGCGCCCCACCGCCACCGGTATTTATTGAGCCTGGATGCAGTGATTGGCCCAATCCTGCATCAGCTGCGTCCGTTTCTCCAGCAAGTCACCCCGGCGGTAAGCAGCTTCCACTTTGCTCTCTATGGTGTGAGCCAGGGCCATCTCCACCACATCCTTGTCATAGTCCGTGCACTCTGCCGCCCAGTCGCGGAAGGTGCTACGGAACCCATGGGGCACAGCAGTAAGCTCCATTCGGCGCATGACCGCCGTAAGCGTCATATCCGACAACGCTTTACCCGATTCACTTGGGAAAACGTAGTCGCACCCCTCTTTGCGAGCCTGACCGGCCAGCAGCGCCAGCGCCTGTTTTGACAGGGGCACGCGATGCTCGCGCCGGGCTTTCATGCGCTCGGCTGGAATCGTCCAGACTCCCGCCCCCATATCAATCTCACTCCACACCGCCTCTCTAGCCTCACCCGACCGCACAGCGGTCAGCACCTGGAATAGCAGCGCCTTGGCGCCCTGACCTGCGCTCGCGGCAATGGCCCCCACAACTGGTGCAACCTCTTTGTACGGGACAGCCTCATGGTGGCGCACCTTCGCAATCTTGGTGGGCTTGGGCAATATCTGATCAAGGTGCCCTGTCCATCGCGCAGGGTTCGGGTGCTTGTGCCCACAGAACACGGCGGCCCAATCAAGCACCGTTTCAACCCGGCCACGCACGCGCGATGCGGTTTCGGTCTTGGTGTGCCAGATCGGCTGCAGCAGCGCAAGAATGTGCTGAGTGTCGATAGTGGTCACATCCAGATCCCCAATGAAGGGGTAGGCGTAGGTTTCAAGAGTGGCTGACCACTGCCCGGCATGCTTGGCATTGCTCCACTCGCCTGACTTGGCGGTGATGCATTTATTTGCCGCATCCCTGAATAGCAGCTTCTTGGCCTGCTCCAGCTGGCGCTGGGCGCGAAGGCTCCCGCGCTCATCGATAGGGTCAATACCTTGCTGAATCTTCAGGTGGGCATCGCGCGCTTTGTCACGGGCCATAGACAGGGTGACTGTGGGGTACGAGCCCAAACCCATCCGCCTACGGGACTTGTGGATAACGTATCTCAAGACCCATGACCGGCTCAATCCAGCCACCCGTAAATGCAGCCCGGCCACGCCACCAACGGCAAACACGCCATCTGATTTCAGGCGTGCAACCTCCAACGCTCCCAGCTCTTTACTGATCTTTGGCATATCGTTTCAATCTTGTAGGCCATCCTGTAGGCCATAAAGATTATGACTGAAAGAGGCGATATGAGGCCATTTGAGCCAAAAGAAATCAATAAATGGATAGTTTTCGCTGATCTAGGATCGAATAGACGAAAAAAAGCACGCCAGTAGCGTGCTTTTAGTCACAAATCAAATGATTTGGCGGAGAGGGTGGGATTCGAACCCACGGTACGTTTGCACGTACGCCTGATTTCGAGTCAGGTACATTCGACCACTCTGCCACCTCTCCTGTGTCGAAGCATCTATTCTAACCTGAAAAATCAGGCCTTCAACAAAGTTTTCCCGCCCATGTACGAAATCAGTGCTTCAGGCACAGAAATCGAGCCATCGGCGTTCTGATAGTTTTCCAGAACAGCGACCAGCGTGCGGCCCACGGCCAGACCGGAACCGTTCAGGGTATGGACCAGTTCGTTCTTGCCTTGTGCGTTCTTGAAGCGTGCCTGCATACGGCGAGACTGGAAAGCTTCGCAGTTGGAGACCGAGCTGATTTCACGGTAGGTGCCCTGCGCAGGCACCCAGACTTCCAGGTCATAGGTCTTGGCTGCGCCAAAGCCCATGTCGCCGGTGCACAGGCTCATCACGCGGTAAGGAAGGCCCAGCTTTTGCAGCACGGCTTCGGCGTGGCCCGTCATTTCTTCCAGCGCTTCATAGCTCTTTTCGGGATGAACGATTTGCACCATCTCGACCTTGTCGAACTGGTGCTGGCGGATCAGACCGCGCGTGTCGCGGCCGCCGGAGCCGGCTTCGGAGCGGAAGCAAGGGCTGTGCGCCGTGAGCTTGATGGGCAGACGATCTTCGGCCAGCACTTCATCGCGGACCAGATTGGTCAGCGGCACTTCGGCGGTGGGGATCAAGTACAGCGCAGCGGTGTCGGGCACCGGTTCGGCGTCTTGACCACCCTTGTTGGCCGCGAACAAGTCACCCTCAAACTTGGGCAACTGGCCCGTGCCTTTGAGCGAATCGCTGTTGACGATATAGGGCACATAGCATTCGGTGTAGCCGTGCTCTTCAGTCTGCAGGTCCAGCATGAACTGGGCCAGCGCACGGTGCAGGCGTGCGATCTGGCCTTGCATGACGGTGAAGCGCGAACCTGTCAGCTTGATACCAGCTTCAAAGTCCAGGCCGATGGGTGCGCCCAGGTCCACATGGTCCTTGATTTCGAAGTCAAAGGTCTTGGGCGTGCCAAAGCGGCGCACTTCCACATTAGCTTCTTCGTCAGCACCCACGGGCACGGATTCGTGCGGCAGATTGGGAACGGCTACCAGCATGGCTTGCAGCTCGGTCTGGATTTGATCGAGGCGCGTAGCGGATTGCTCCAGCTCGCTCTTCATGGCGGCAACTTCGGCCTTGGCAGCTTCGGCAGCGTCTTTTTCGCCCTTGCCCATCAGCATGCCAATCTGCTTGGAGAGCTGGTTACGCTTGGACTGCAGCTCCTCCGTACGCGTCTGGATGGACTTGCGTTCGGATTCCAGTGCCTTGAAAGCTTCCACGTTCAGGAAGGCTTGGGGGTTCTTGCGGGTCTGCAGTCGGGCGACGACCGAGTCCAGATCTTTGCGGAGAAGTTGAATGTCGAGCATAGATTGAGATTTTAGAGCGACTGGCCGCCCCCGGCTTGCGCTCAGGGGCTTGCGAAGGTTCGCTATCAAAAGCAAAGCGCCTTGCGCCGACCATTCATAGCGTTCAGGATGAATACCACCTAAAACCATTAAACAGCCAGCGCAAGGCGCTATGAAATAAAAAGCTATCCGTGGGATGAAGGCTTAGTGTCCAGTCTCCGGTGCCTTGCGCACTTCGATCTCAAGGCCTGTGGCCTCGTCGATCTTCAAACCCTTGGGCAGCGGAAATTTGATGGTTTCCTCAATGCCGTCCATCTTGCGCACGGCCACGGCACCCAACTGCTTGATGCGGGCGATGACTTCATTAACCAGCACTTCAGGCGCAGAAGCTCCAGCCGTCAGGCCCACGCGGGCGGTATCGGTAAACCACTCTTCTTTGAGCTCACCCGCGTTGTCCACCATATAGGCGGGCGTGCCCAAGCGGGCGGCGAGTTCGCGCAGGCGGTTGCTGTTGGAGCTGGTGGGGCTGCCGACGACGATGACCAGATCCACCTGGGGCGCGAGAATCTTCACGGCGTCCTGGCGGTTTTGCGTGGCGTAGCAAATATCCTGCTGCTTGGGTTCGCGCACGCTGGGAAAGCGGGCGCGAATTGCGGCTTTGATGCCTGCGGCGTCGTCGACCGACAAGGTGGTCTGCGTGACCACGGCCAGCTTCTCCGTCTGGCGCGGAGCCACCATGGCTACGTCCGCTTCATCTTCAACCAGATGAATGCCTTCGGACAGCTGACCCATGGTGCCCTCGACTTCCGGGTGACCCTTGTGGCCAATCATCAGAAATTCGTAGCCTTCCTTGGCCAACTTGGCGACTTCGACGTGCACCTTGGTGACCAGCGGGCAAGTCGCATCAAAAATGGAGAAGCCGCGGCGCACCGCCTCTTGCTGCACAGCTTTGGAGACGCCGTGGGCCGAGAAAATCAGCGTAGCGCCTTCAGGGACATCGTCCAGTTCTTCAATAAAGATAGCGCCCTTGGCCTTGAGGTCGTTGACCACAAAGGTGTTGTGCACGATCTCGTGACGCACATAGATCGGTGCGCCGAACTTGGTCAACGCACGCTCGACGATTTCGATGGCGCGGTCCACGCCGGCGCAAAAGCCGCGTGGCTCGGCCAGCAGAACTTCTTTGCCGCCCAGCACTTCAGAGTACCCCGATCAGCTTCACTTCAAACGTCACGGGCTGGCCAGCCAGCGGGTGGTTGAAGTCAAACAGCACGGCGCCATCTTCGCGCACCTGCACCACGGCACCGGCGTAGCTGCCCAGACCGTCTGGCGTGGGGAACTGCACCACATCGCCAGCGGTGTATTTCTCATAAGGGTCACCCAGCTCATTCATGAGCTTGCGGGCCACCCACTGCATCATTTCTGGGTTGCGCTCACCAAAGGCCTCGCCAGCAGCCAGCTCAAAGGTGGTGTGCGTGCCTTCAACCACGCCAATCAGCTTGTCTTCCATGGCCGGGGACAGCTCACCCGCGCCCAGCGACAGGGTCGCTGGCTTTTCATTGAAGGTGTTGATCACATCGCCTGCCGGGCCGGCCAGACGGTAATGCAGCGTGAGAAATGAGCCTGCCTGCACGACGGGCAGGTCCGCGGCAGCGACGGTGGGGGTTGCGCTTGTGGTCATGAAAGTCCCGATAAACTGGGCTTCATTGTAAGAGCGCACCGATAACCTCTTCACTGCTGCGTTGAGATTACCGGCTCGCCCCTAAGATTCTTCGCTTGTCGCAAGCCGCCCAACACCCATGCCCATCAAAGACCTGCCACTGGACGCTCAGCCGCGCGAAAAGCTCGCTCAGCGGGGTTCGGCCGCGCTCTCGGATGCCGAGCTACTGGCCATCATCCTGCGCACGGGCATGGCCGGAAAAACCGTGCTGCAAATGGCGCAAGAGCTGCTGGAGCTGCCCGGCACCGGCGGTCTAGCGGGTCTGCTGGCCGCAGATTACAAGGCGCTGAGCAGCGTCAAAGGTCTTGGCCCGGCCAAGCGCGCAGAGCTGATGGCTGTGCTGGAGCTGGCTCGCCGCGCCACCGCGCAGCAGTTGCGGGAGCGAGAGGTGTTCGCATCGCCAGAAGCCGTCGAACATTATCTGCAGCTGCACCTGGCAGCCAAAAGCCATGAAGTGTTTGCCGTGCTGTTTCTAGATAGTCAGAACCGCCTGCTGGCTCTGGAGGAAATGTTTCGCGGTACTTTGACGCAAACCTCGGTTTACCCTCGTGAAGTCGTGTTGCGCGCTCTCCACCATCAAGCCGGTGCGGTCATCCTGGCCCACAACCACCCCAGCGGCAGCGTGCAGCCCAGTCATGCCGACCGATCATTGACCGCAACGCTCAAAGCCGCACTGGCACTGATCGATGTCCACGTGCTCGATCACATCATCGTAGCCCCAGGCGCTGCGCTTTCCATGGCCACGCAAGGCCTCATGTAACCCATTTTTGACTGATGAATGGTCTTGCGAGCCCGCTTGCCGCAGGCGATTTCAACGCTCAAGAGCAGGCGAAGGGAAGGATGGCAGGGTGTTTTGCAAGCATTCTCACAAAAACATAGAATGCGAAGAATTCTCATTTGCAATTCCATCAACCCATGTCTTCACAGCCTGCAGCGGACCCGGTCCACACGCTCTATGTCGATCACCATGCCTGGCTGCAGAGCTGGCTGCTGCGCAGGCTGGGTAATACGCATCAGGCTGCAGATCTGACACAAGACACATTTGTCAGAGTGATCGCAGGTCAGCAGGTGCATGCCATTCGTGAGCCCAAGGCATATCTGACCACCTTGGCCCAGCGGGTGCTCTACCACTTCTGGCGCAGGCGGGAACTAGAGCAGGCCTGGCTGGATGCACTGGCCACCCTGCCCGAAGAAGTAGCTCCGTCGCCGGAAGACTATGCACTGGTTCGCGAAGCCATCGAAGCCGTGGATCAGTGGATGGAGGGCCTGCCACCCAAAGTTCGCCAAGTGTTTCTGCTGCGCCGTCTCGAAGATCTGAAACATACAGAAATTGCAGAGGTCATGTGCCTTTCTGTCGCCACCGTGGAGCGATACATGAAGCAGGCATTGATGCAGCTTATGCAGCTGCCGCAGCCCCTTCATTCTTGACCGATCCATGGACCGCAACACAGAGCAAGCCATTGACTGGCTGATCACGCTGGATTCTGGCCGCGTCAGCGAGACCGAGCGACAAGCCTTTGAAGTCTGGCTACACCAGTCACCCGTCCATGCTCAGGCTTGGGCCTTGTTGCAACAACGCCTGTCCCGCAGCATGGGCACGGCATCAACCCAGTTGCGCCGCGATGGCAGCGGCAATACCGCGCTGGGCATTCAGGCACTGCTGGCCCCCATACCCACGACGGCTCGCAGGCGAAAAGTACTGGGTGGTGGCCTTGCCGCCTTGGTGGCCAGCGCCACAGCGGGCTGGATGGTGCATCGGCAGACGCCACTGACCACTTTGGCCGCCGACTTGCGTACCGGAACAGCGCAGCGCATGAACCACCGCCTGCCCGATGGCAGCGAGATTTTGCTGGATGCCCGCTCTGCGGTAGACATTGCCTTCAATGACGCTCTGCGTCTGGTGCACCTGAGAGAAGGTGCCCTGATGGCGCATGTGCTGGCCGAGGCGGATTCTGTACGCCTTCGTCCCTTTGTCGTGCAAAGCGCGCAAGGACAGGTACAGGCGCTTGGCACCCGTTTCATGGTGCGCCAGGCGCAAGGCAGAACGCTGGTGCATGTCACCGAACACAGCGTTCGTCTGAGCATCCCCAAAGGCCAGCAGCACACACTGCATGAAGGCCAGAGCGCCTGGATGGACGCGGATCAGATCACCCCCATAGAAACAGAACGCATGGACCCCGCAGCCTGGGTCGACGGGATCATCAGTGTTCACGATCAATCACTGGGAGAAGTGATTGAGGCGCTGCGGCCATACCAGGCCGGAATCATCCGCATCAGCCCACAAGCCGCTCAGGTGCGCATTTTTGGCGTCTTCTCCCTGGCTCAGCCCCAGCAGATGCTGCAAGACCTGGTGAACACCCACCCGGTACAGATTCGCCAATGGGGCTCTTGGCTTACGGTGATTGAGATGAGCAAAAGCGGCTCGTAGCAAATGCCGCACAGCCAACACCGCAAACATTCAGGAAAAAATTTCAATGCGTGAGGGGTTTTCAGGTGCTTGTTGCACATAGCTAGTGAAGCCAGATATTTCACAGCAACGACCGGACACCTGACACCATGGCCTTTTCTTACCATCCCCCCCTGCCCCGCGAAAACTGCCTGCAGCGCCCTCCTTCCATGCTCTTGCCCATTGCCATGGTCTGCTCGCTGGCTACGTTTTCCAGCACCCATGCGCAATCTGCGGAGCCCGCACCAAGTGCCACCAAGACCGCTCAGGCATCGCCCGCAGACGCATCGGCGAAATCCGCCCAGTACACCCAGGCCGTGAGCTGGAATCTGCCCGCCGGTCCACTGGACGATACCTTGACTCGTATCGCCCGCCAGGGCCAGCGCAGCATCAGTGCCAGTCCCGCTTTACTCGCAGGCAAGCGCGCGCCAGCCGTGCAAGGCAGCTACAGCGTGGAACGTGCAGCACAGCTTGCGCTAGCAGGCAGCGGCTTGCGGCTGGCCAGCACACCGAACGGCACCCTCACCGTTTGGCAAGATAGCGCGGCAACGGCCTCCGTGCCCGTCTCCGGCTCTGCCGTTGCAGGGGCAAGTTCGGCTGAGCATGCCTTGGCTGAAGTGCGGGTCACCGCCCATGCAGACAGCTCGGGGACCACCGAAGGTACGGGTGCCTACACTGCCCAAGGCCCCACCAGCATGTCCACAGGACTTGCACTGAGCCTGCGCGACACGCCCCAGTCGATCAGCGTTATCACACAGCAACGCATGGAGGATGAGAGCCTCACCACCATCAACGAGGTGCTGATGCGTACCCCAGGCATCAGCACCTCGGTGCTGGGCACCGAACGCAGCAATGCCAATGCACGCGGCTATGCCATCACCAACTACCAGATCGATGGGGTCAGCACGCATTCCGAGTTTCTGGGTCTGGATGCACTGCCCACCCAAAGCATTGCCGACATGGCCTTGTATGACCGCGTGGAAGTGCTGCGCGGCGCATCGGGCCTGACCACGGGCGCAGGCGACCCCTCGGGCATCGTCAACCTGGTGCGCAAAAAGCCTACCGAGCAGTTTCAGGCCTCAGCCGAAGCCAGTGCGGGCTCTTTTGGTAACCGCCGGGCCATGGTTGACATCTCTTCGCCACTGAACGAAGCAGGCACCGTGCGCGGGCGCTTTGTGGGCGTGCACCAAGATGCCGACAGCCACATTGACTTCTACAGCAAGAAAAAAGACGTGCTGTATGGCGTGATACAGGCCGACCTGACATCCACCCTGCAGCTCACAGCTGGGCTGGACCACCAACGCAGCCGCTCACGCGGCTCCATGTCGTATCTGGGGTTTCCGCTATTCAACAGTGAAGGCCAACAAAATCAGTTCCCCACCTCGTTCAACAGTGCCAGCCGCGATAACCGGTTCAATACCAACTCGACCACCACCTTTGCGGCGCTGGAACAGTCGCTTCCCGACAACTGGAAGCTCAAGCTCTCTGCCAACCACCTGCGCTCCTCCCAGCGAGAAGATGCCGTTTACCTGAACGTCAATGCCGCGCCATTTGACCCTGTCACTGGCGATGGCCTGAAGCTGAATGCCGAACGACGCGACTACCGCTTGCGCAACAAGACTTTTGACATCCATGTGCGCGGCCCCATCACACTCGGCGGCCGCGAACATGAACTGGTTTTTGGCATGGACCATACCAGCTTTCAGAGCTATACCGATGGCAGCCTGGATGTGAGCGGACTGCGCGGAAAACCCGTCAACATCTACCAATGGGATAACAACGGCAAGCCCGTGTTTAACAATCCCACCGTGGTCTATGACAGCACCCGCAGCCAGAGCAGCGTCTATGGCGCAGGCCGCTTTGCGCTCGCCGACAGCCTGAAGCTGATCGTTGGTGGCAAGCTGATGAACTACCGCAGTGACTACGTCACCACCAACACCAGCGGCTACTACGCCAACTCACCGGCATCGGAAAACCGCATATTCACGCCCTATGCCGGTCTGATCTACACCCTGAGCCCGCAGCACACCCTGTACACCAGCTACTCCACCATTTACAACCCACAGACCTCACGGGATCGCAATGGAGCCTTTCTTGACCCACAGGAAGGCAATACCTATGAGGCTGGCATCAAAAGCGACTGGCTGGGCGGGCGCCTGAACAGCAGCGCGGCTATCTACCAGATCCGCCAGGACAATCTGGCCACCGATGACCCGGGCCAGTTCATTCCAGGCACCACCGACACCGCCTCTCGCGCCATCAAGGGTGCCAAAACACACGGTATCGACCTAGAAGTCAATGGTGCCATCACACCAGACTGGGCCATTACCGCCTCCTACAACTTCAGTGCCTCAAAAGATGCGAAGGGCGCTCGCATCAACACCACCTTTCCCCGCCACATGGCCCGCTTGTGGACCACGTACCGCATGCCAGGCGAATGGCGCAAGCTCACGGTGGGTGGCGGTGTGAACTGGAACAGCGGCATCTCCTACACCGGCGAAATCTGGCAGATCGGTAAAGAAGCCACCGCTCGCCAGGGCGCTTATGCAGTGGTCGGCCTGATGGCACGCTACCAGGTCAATGACAAGCTCGCGCTGAGCCTGAACGTAAACAACCTGTTTGACCGAAAGTACATCGCGGCCATGTCAGGCTGGTGGTACTCGGGCATGTACGGCACACCACGCAGCGTACAGGTCAGCGCTCGCTACAACTTCTGATCCAACGCACAAGCGGGGGCCTGCAAAGCCCCTGCTGTGCCAGCATTTGCTCTGAGGGCAGGCAAATATGCGGTACAACCGGCGTCACCATGATGCTGAAAGCCACCCGTTTCCAGGACCTCGCCCCTCTTCGCCGCTCGCTGGCCGAAGCGGCTGCACGCGAGGCCTTGCGCCAGCAACAACGGGCCGAGGCCGTGCGACGGGCGCTGGAAGAGCAAAACCTGTTTGAAAAAACGGTGGGGCCGGTCACGCCGCTGCGCAGCCCCACCACCCGGCGCTGGCAACCGAGCGAGCCACCGGCACCCGAGCCGCTGCAGTTTCTGCTTGACGAGCAAAGCGTGCTGCGCGAAGCCATGAGTGACGAATTCGATGTCAGCACCTTGCTGGATGTGGATGACCAGCTGAGCTTTCGCCGCCCTGGCATCGGGCTTGATGTGACGCGCAAGCTGCGCGGTGGCCACTGGAGCATTCAGCGCCAGCTGGACCTGCACGGCCTGCGCTCTGACGAAGCCCGCGAGGCACTGGGACAGTTCATTCGACTCTCGCACCGCACAGGCATACGCTGCGTGCGTGTCGTACATGGTAAAGGGCTTGGATCACCGGGTCGCACGCCCGTGCTCAAGGGCAAGGTGCATAGCTGGCTGGTGCAAAAGAAGGAAGTACTGGCCTTTGTACAAGCTCGCCCGGCCGAGGGCGGCGCAGGTGCATTGCTCGTTCTGCTGCAGCCGGGAAAAAGACGAGTCTAGTGAATCCTAACCAGCTCTGACCACCTGAAGAGTGCTGTTTTCGAAAGCACTCCACGGCTCCCAAGGCGCAGCCCAAATAGGCGGCACTCTCTCTCTTTACCCTCCACATTCATGTCGTCTCTTACATTGCATCCTTTCCGCCTGACCGCCTGCCTGCTGGCAATCTCCCTGTCTCTGGCTGCCTGCGGCGGCGGCGATGGAAGCAGCGCCAGTCTTGAAAACAGTAATAGCAACAGCAATGGCAGCAGCAATGCCGTAGGTAGCGGAGGCAGCAATGCCGGCTCGGGCTCCTCATCTGTGAACAATCCAGCAGAGATTGTTCCCGCTGCAAAAGAGGAGACGCCATCGGTCACTCCTACCCCGATGCAAGTACTGGTACCTGCTTATTTCAATCCAGCCCCTGGCTGGGATGTGATGACCAGTAGTGCAAAAGCCCACCCGGATGTGAAGATCACAGCCATCCTGAATCCACAAAACGGAAAATTTACCAATGTGAACGTCGCGCTCACCAATGCCATAGCCTCCTTCAAATTGGCTGGCCGCAATGTTGTCGGATATGTCAGCACCAACTATGCAAAGCGTTCGCTTGCGGAAGTCAAAGCCAATATCGATAACTACCTCCTGCATTACCCAGAGGTCAGTGGTTTCTTTCTCGATGAAATGGAAGCCAAAGGCAAGCAACTGGATTTTTACAGTGATGTTGCCAACTACATCAGAGACAAAGGCCTCAATCTTCAGATCATCGGCAATCCGGGCACTCTTCCTGTCGAAGCCTATACATCGGTCAGTGATACGCTGGTGACCTTTGAGGGCAAAGAGGTTGATTACCGGAGTTTCAACCCTGCCACCTTGCACAACTGGGTCTATGACAAGCCCAACACGATACAGGCCGCGCTAGTGCACAACGCCGATAACTGCAAACTGATGCAGCAGGCACTGACCATGGCAGCATTGCCGCGTACCCACACCAGCCTGATCTATGTGACGGAGCTTGAATTCGATTACAGCACCGGGATTGGCAACCCTTGGAAAAGCCTGCCCAAGTACTGGACCCAGTTGCTGGACAGCGTGGATGCCATCAACAAGCAGCAGCCGCTTCCTGCCTGTTAAGCAGCCCTTTTAAGCAGGCACGCAAGCCAGGTCAACGCCCCTGCGGCAATGTATTGAAAGGCAAAGGCAGGGGCCGCATATCGCGCCCATAGATGCGGCGTATGCGCTCAGGCACTGTGGGGTGTGACTCCAGCCAGTCTTCAAGGCGGCTGGCGTGCGGAGTTTCCGCCAGCAGCATATGTTGCACGAGGCGATGGTCCAGCCCCGCATGGCTACGCGCATCGGCCTGCCAGCTGCCGTATTGCTGCTGCGCCAGTGCACGCTGGGTCAGCACCTTGCGCAGCACACCGCCCAAGCCGTCTTTGCTGCGCGTCCATTGCACTGCGCGGGCATCAGCCAGATATTCACGCTGGCGCGACACCGCCGCCTTGAGCAACTGGCCACACAGCCAGCCCACAAAGCCAGCGGCCTGAATAAAAGCACCAAACCACTGCGTAAAAATGCTGTCGCGTTCACGCAGGCTCTGGCCAAAGTTGTGAATCAGCTCCAACCCATAAACCATGCTGGCCAGCTGCATGTTCAGCCGCGTATCGCCTTCACGCAGATGGGACAGCTCATGCGCCACCAGACCCTGCATTTCTTCACGATTGAGCTGCTCCAGCGCGCCTTGTGTGACGGCGATGATGGCATCCTCCGCATCCCAGCCTGCCGCAAAAGCATTGATGGCGTCGGTACGCGGCAGCACCGTGACCTGCGGCGCAGGCCAGTGCGCAGCAATGCACATTTCATCGACGATATTGCACAGTTGCTGCTCGGCCAGCGATCCGCCGGGTCGGGCTTCTCGCGCCCCCACACGCACGGCCAGCTTGCGCCCGCCGTAGCGTAGCTGATCAAGCTCAATCCAGCTGCCGCCCAGCACCAGCAGCAAGGTCACGCCGATATTCACGGCGGCAAATCCCGCGGGGTAATCCCAGCCACCAAAAAGCATAGCGCCCAGCCACCAGGCCAGCATCAGCCCCAGGTGCACCGACGCTACGACGGCCAGCACACACAGCCCAAACACCAGCAGCAACCAGCGCGTGCTGCGCCGGGCCTCGCGCTGTCTCTCCCAGAAACGCATGGTTTAGAACTTGACTTGAGGGATTGCACGCTCTTGCTCGTTCTGTGTGGATTGCAGCATTTCCATATGTGCAAAACCCGCCAGACGCGCCACGATCAGATCAGGGAACTGACTGGCTTCGTTGTTGAAATCCAGCACCTGATCGTTATAGGCCTGCCGTGCAAAGCCAATGCGATTTTCGGTGCTGGTGATCTCTTCGCTGAGCTGCTGCATGCGTGCATCCGCCTTGAGTGTGGGATAGGCCTCGGCCAGCGCCATCAGTCGCCCCATCTGGCCAACCAGCGCTTGCTCGGCCACCATCAACGCGCCCATGGCCTGTGCCTGCCCGGGTGACTGACGCGCCTCGTCTGCCGCACTGACAGCAGTGCTGCGTGCGCGAATCACCGCCTCCAGCGTCTGCGCCTCGTGCTGCATATAGCCGCGCGCCACTTCCACCAGATTGGGGATCAGATCATGGCGACGTTTGAGCTGCACATCAATCTGCGCAAAGGCGTTTTCCACCTGATTTTTGTACGTGCGCAGACGGTTATAGATGGCCACCGCCCAGATAACGATCACCACCACTACAGCCAAGGCGATATAAGCCGTCATACCCTCTTCTCCCTGAATAATTTGTCGCATCATAGCCAGACATCAAAAAAGCCGCCGTGGTCATTGCTTCCACGGCGGCCTGGATTAAGTCCGAAATTTATTTGGACAGGTCGAGCTGGTACTTGCTCGTGTCCTTACCTGATCCATCATCGGCCATCAGCACCGTCACTCCGCTCAGACCGGCTGCCTGGGCCACGCTCAGCGCTCCGATACCCGAGCTGAACACCACCGGCCCAGCCGTCGTCACCTTGGTAAAGCGCCAGCTCTTGGCCGTGCCGTTGATCGCTCTGGTGATCTGCGGATTCTTGCGTACATACTCAATCACCACATCGCGGTTCGCATCAGGCGAAGCCCAGATAGTAGATGAACCGTCGAGTTTGGGAATAAAGCTGGCACCGCTGGTCGCACGGTAGTTGTTGGTGGCGATCACAAACTCCTTTGCCATATCGATGGGTTTTCCCAGATAGTTCAGGTTCTTGATGCGACTGCCCACGGGCTGGGTGACGTCGATCTCGTACTGCATGTCCGCCGTGGTGAACATGTCGAAGTTGTAGCCCGGAAAGCTGCTGATCAGCGGCTGCTCGGACGTCTTGTTCACATCAATCTGGTTGAAGCGCTTGGCCGCAGCCTCCAGCCAGCTCTTTATGTCTGCACCATTGACCTTTACCGCATACACGGTGTTGGGATAGAGATACAGATCGGCAGCGTTGTAAATAGCCAGTGGGCCAGCGGCCACATCGGTGAAATCCTTACCGCCCTGAAAGCCCGATTTAAACGGCGCGCTCACCGACAGCACGGGCAGGCTGGCGTATTGCGGCAGATTGGCTTTGATGTAGTTGGCCACATAGGCCTGCTGCGCCTGGTTAACGATCTGTATCGCTCCCGGGTCGCCCACATCGGCAAACAGCGTGCTCATGCGAAAGTCCGTGCTGCCGATGGGCGTCTTCACATAACTGATGGCCGCCTGGTGCTGGGTTTCAACCAGCGGTGCAATCGCGGGGTCCGCATCGACAAACACCGCGCTACCTGCCGCATCCTTGTTCTGGATATTGCGCAGCTCGCTCTTGCTGCCGGTCTTTGCCACGCTCCATTTCTTGCCATCCCACTGCAGCGGCAACTGGATCACGCCCAGCGCCTTACCCCAGGAATTAGCCATGACAGCAGGCACGCCGTTGATGGTGCCGGCCTGGTTGTCCACGCCGGTCTGACTGTAGACGGGTTTGGCCGACAGATCGGGGAAGACGCTGTGCTGGTGGCCCATGACCATGGCATCAATACCCGCCACCTTGGACAGATAGAGGCCCGGGTTTTCCATGGAGGCTGAATAGGCCAAGCCATCCAGCCCGCCATGCAGCAGGGCCACCACGACATCTGCCCCCTTGGCACGCAACTCGGGCACATATTTGCTGGCCGCTTCCACCGCGCCCTCGGTGTAGACCTTGCCTTCCAGATAGCGCTTGTCCCAATTCATGATGCCCGGCGTGGTGAAACCAATCACGCCAATCTTGATGGGCAGCTTGACTTCCTTGCCGTCGCTGCCCTTGGCCACCATGGTGCGCTCCAGCACGGCATAGGGCTGAACCAGCGGCTTTTTGGTCTTGCTGCTGTAGACATTGGCCAGCACCGCCGGATAGCCATTACCCACGCATTTCTGGCTGGCGTTCACGCCTTCCACATCCAGACCGCCACCCAGCACATGATTCAGAAAAGGCAGGCCGTAGTTGAATTCGTGATTGCCCAGTGTGCCCGCATCAAAGCTCAACGCGCTCATGGCCTTGTACATGGACAGCTGCTGTGTGCAGGCGATGGGCTTGATCTCCGCCTCGTAGTCAGCCAAGGCCGTGCCCTGAATGGTGTCGCCGTTGTCCACCAGCAGCGTATTAGCGAACTCCTTGCGGGCCTGACGAATCAACGTAGCTGTGCGTTCAAAGCCATAGCTCTTGTCTTCGGCCAGCTTGAAATAGTCATAGCTGCGCACATTGAAATGCAGATCCGTGGTCTCCAGCACGGCCAGTGTGGCGGTGGCGGACTGGGATGCGACAGGCGGGCTGTTGTCGTCGCTGCCGCCACAGGCAGCCAGCAATGCGGCACAGCCCACGGCGGTCAGCACATGGCGGCGATGTCTCAAGGTCGAAAAGAAACCGTCTGCGCACAGCTTTGCGCCAGACAAATCGAAGTCCTGCATGGTTGACCCTGCTTGTTGAAGTGCAAGCAGTGTCGGCAGGGCTTCTTACAGCGTCATGAAGAATATTTGACGCTTTGACATCGTCGCCAAGGACTCAGACGCCGCGGTTGCGCATCCAGTCGGCGGTATTCATGAAGCTGGCTTTAAGGCGGGTGCGCAGGGCTTCGGGCACACCGGTCTCGCCCATGGCCTGATCCATGCAGGCCACCCACTGGTCGCGCTCCTGAATACCGATGGAAAACGGCATATGGCGCATGCGCAGTCGCGGGTGACCAAAACGCTCCTGGTAGTAGTCGGGGCCGCCCAGCCAGCCGCAGAGAAACCAGAACAGTTTTTGGCGTGCATCGTCCAGCGTGCTGCCATGCGCCGCGCGCAGTTCCTTGTAGCCCGGCTCCAGATCCATCAGGTCATAAAAACGGGCGGCCAGTTGCTGGACTTTTTCTTCTCCACCTATCCATTCATAGGGCGTATCAAACGGTGGCTTTTCTTCAATCTGCATGGTGTGCGTCGGTTGCGGCGTAATGACTCAATTGTCCTTGGCTCGGCTTCACCTGCGCTGATACAAGGCAATTCATCGATCCAAAAGGCTTCAAGCCCAATAAACACAGGCGCAAGCAGCTATCAATTTTGAGAAAACTCATTCTTGCGCCTGCCGCAGCGTCTGCATTACCGGGCGGTTCACCACCTCGCGCAGTGCCCACCAGCCGGCCACCCATGCCAGCACCGCTCCGGCCACAGCGCCCACCAACGGAGCCCACCACAGCACGCTCCATTCAAAGTCAAACACCCAGCGAGCCAGGGCCCAGCCCACAGCCAGTGCCACGCAGCTGGCCAGAAAACCGGCCATCAGCCCTACGCCCGCCAGCTCTGCACTTTGCACCTGCTGCAGCAGCCCGGACCTTGCGCCTACGGCGCGCATGATGGCGTATTCACGCGCCCGCTCCTCGCGCGTGCCAGTGACAGATGCAAACAGCACCACCAGCCCGGCCACCAAGGTGAAGCCAAACAAAAACTCCACCGCGCGAATGACCTGATCCATCACCTTCTGCACCTGGGCCAGCGTGCTGCTCAGGTCCACATTGGTGATGTTGGGAAACTGATTGACCAGCGCATTGTCAAAGCCCTGCACCGCAGGCGCACGGTAGGCGGCCAGATAGGTGACGGCCACGTTGTCCAGATGCTGCACCGGGTAGATGACAAAGAAGTTGGCGCGCATAGAACTCCAGTCCACCTTGCGCAAACTGGTAATGCGGGCCTCGTTTTCTTCGCCGCCGACATCAAAGCGCAACGTATCGCCCAGCTTCAGGCCCAGCGTCTTGGCAATACCTTCTTCCATGCTGATGGCACCCTGCTCGCCCGCAGTCCAGCGGCCGCCCGTAATCTGGTTGTGCTCGGGCATGGCTTCAGCGGTGGAGATGTTGAACTCTCTGTCCACCATCCGTTTGGCGCGGTCTTCGGCGTAGTCATCGGGGCGCACTTCCTTGCCGTTGATGGCAATCAGGCGACCGCGAATCATGGGGTACCAGTCATAGCTTTGCACGCCCGCTTTTTTGAGCGCGGCCTGAAAGTCCTGGGCCTGATCGGGCTGCACATTGATGACAAAACGATCGGGCGCATTGGCCGGTGTGGCCTTGCGCCAGCTGGCAATCAAATCGGTGCGCAGCAACACCAGCAGCACCAGCGCCAGCAGGCCCACGGCCAGCGAGCTGACCTGCACCACGGCATATACCGGCTTGGCAGAGATCTGGCGCGTAGCCATCACCAGCCAGCGCGGTGCCGTGGCTTCATTGACCACGCGGCGCAATAGCTTGACCGCAAGCCAGGCCAGACCCGCAAACAGCAGCGCGGCAGCCGCAAAGCCGCCCACCGCGATCAGCCCCAGCTTGATGTCGCGACTGGCCGCCAGCAACAAAGCCGCAAAGCCTGCCACACCGACAGCCAGCACCAGCCATGAGGCAGGCTTGAGCGCCCCCAGATCACGCCGCATTACGCGCAGCGGCGGCACCTGTGCCAGTTGCAGCACGGGCGGCAAACCAAAGGCCAGCAGCAAGGTCAGCCCCATGCCCATGCCCAGCAGGGCCGGCCAGATACTGGCGGCAGGCAAGGACGCATCCACCAGCCCGGCGAGCAGCCAGACAAAGACATGGTGCACGCCCCAGCCCAGCAACACGCCAGCAGTACTGGCGGCCAGGCCGATACAGACAAACTCCACCACATAGGCCAGCGCAATGCGGCGCTGGCTTTGGCCCAGCACACGCAGCATGGCTGATGCATCAAGATGACTGTTGGCAAACGCGCGCGCAGCCAGCGCCACGGCCACGGCCGACAGCAAAGCAGACAGCAGTGCCACCAGACTCAGAAATTTTTCGGCACGGTCCAGCGTCTGCCGCATCTCGGGGCGGCCACTTTCCAGCGACTCAATACGCACGCCATGTTCAGTCTTGGCCTGCTCCTGCGCCCAGCTCAGATAGCGCTGCGCGGCTTGCTCGCCGCTGCGCCCCGCATCGCCGGCTCCAGCTACTGCCAGGCGATAGGTAATGCGGCTGGCAGGCTGCACCAGTCTCGTCGCGGGCAGATCAGCGCTATTGATCATGACGCGCGGCGCAAAGCTCATAAAGCCTGCGCCGCGGTCTGGCTCAACCACGATGATGTGAGAAATGTGAAAGCGCGAATCACCCAGCAGCAGCGCATCGCCAAGCTTCAAACCCAGCGCCTCCAGCAGTGGCGCATCGACCCAGACGTTGCCGCTCTCAGGAATTGCCTTCACCTCCTGCACAGGCTGACCAGCACCCTGACTGAGTTGAATCACACCACGCAGCGGATAGCCGGGCTCCACACTTTTCAGCGCCACCAGGCGGCTGGCACCACCCTGCGCCTGATCGGCGCGCGCCATGGTGGGAAAGCTGGCCGTAGTCACCGTCTGCAAACCCTGCTGCTCAGCCTGCTGCACAAATGCAGGCGGCGTGGGGTTGTCGCTGACCACCACCACATCGCCGCCCAGCAACTGGCGTGCATCGCGCTGCAAGCCGGCCTGCAGACGATCTGCAAAGAAACCCACCGAAGTCAATGCCGCCACAGCCAGCAGCACGGCCACAATAATCAGGCGCAGCTCTCCCGCGCGCAGATCACGCCAGAGGTTGCGCAGTCCCAGAATCCAGACAGATGATGCTTGCATGACCTGCACGATAGCGCAGCGGCCTGTGGCCATGCGAAAACGGCAGGGCAATCCCCTGATTGTCCGGACCGATAATCGGGGCAATCAGACGGAGACCAGAACGTGGAAGTGATGTTGATGGTGGCCCTGGGGGCTGCGGTGGCGGGTTTTGTGCAGGGGCTATCCGGCTTTGCCTTCGGCATGGCGGCCATGTCCTTCTGGGCCTGGGTACTGGAGCCGCAGCTGGCCGCCGTGCTTTCGGTGTTTGGCTCGCTGACGGGGCAGATCATTGCGGCCTTCACCGTACGCCGCGAATTTCACTGGAAGTCGCTGCTGCCTTTTATCGCGGGTGGTCTGATCGGCATTCCCATGGGCGTGGCTGTCATGCCGCATCTCGATATGGACTGGTTCAAGTTCGGCCTGGGCTGTCTGCTGGTACTGTGGTGCCCGGCCATGCTGCTGAGCGCCCATCTGCCCCGACTGACGCTGGGCGGCGGCCTGCTGGCCCGCTGCACCGATGCGATGGCGGGTCTGATCGGTGGTGCCATGGGTGGGCTGGGCGGCTTCAGTGGTACCGTACCCACGCTGTGGTGCACGCTGCGCGGCTTCGAGCGCCATGTTCAGCGCACGGTGATCCAGAACTTCAACCTCTCGGTGCTGGCCGTCACCATGGTCAGCTATCTGGCCACGGGCATGGTCAAGCCCGTCATGTGGCCGTCGTTTGCCGTGGTGCTGCCCGCCGTTTTAGTGCCCGTGATCTTCGGTACCCGTGTCTACAAGGGCGTGAGCGATGCCCGCTTTCGCCAGATTGTGCTGAGCCTGCTGACCTGCTCGGGCATCGCCATGCTGGCCTCTTCCGTGCCGAGCCTGTTCTTCGCACAGTGACTTACAACAGTCTGAGGCAAGGCTGATCACAAGCCACTACCATCTGCGCCATGAATGCCGCGCCGACCGCCCCTACCCCCGAACTGACCGCCTTTGCCCATGCCATCCCCAAGATGGAACTGCACTGCCACCTGCTGGGCACCGTTCGAAAAAATACGTTTATCGAGCTGACACAGCGCTCCAAAGCGCCGCTGACGCTGGAAGAGATCGAAGCCTTCTACACCCGCGGCGAAAAGCCCGTGGGCGTACTGCGTGTGCTCCGCGCCCTCGACCAGTGGCTGCTGCAAACGCCCGCCGATCTGGAGCGCATTACCTACGAGTACCTGCAAGATGCCGCTGCGCACAACGTGCGCTACGCCGAATTCTTCTGGAACCCCACAGGTACCGTGCAATGCTCTGGAATGAGCTATGCCACGGCTCAGCAGGCCATTCTGGCGGGCGCTGCCGCAGCGCAAAAAGACTGCGGCATACGTGGGCGACTTGTTCCATCGATTGACCGCGAAGCCCCGCCCGAAGCCGCCGTACAGATGGTGCAATGGATGCTGGAGAACCGCCACGATGACGTGCCCGGCATCGGCATCGATTACCGTGAAAACGAACGCCCGCCCGAGCTGTTCCTGGACGCCTACGCACTGGCCCGTAAAAATGGACTCAAGACCACGGCCCACGCCAGCGAGTTTGGCCTGCCCTGGAACAATCTTCAGACCGCGGTGGAGCTGCTCAAGGTCGACCGCATAGACCATGGCTACACCGTCATCGACAACCCCGAGCTGGCCGGGCGCTGTGCCGATCTGGGCATTGTGTTCACCGTCGTCCCCAGCAACTCCTACTACCTGCGCACACTGGCACCAGAGCGGTGGGCGCTGGACCACCCCATCCGCCAGATGCCCGCCATGGGCATTCGCGTACACCCCAACACCGACGACCCCACGCTGCACCATATCGACCCCACGGGCGCGTGGACCAAGATGGTCAGCGACTTTGGCTTTTCCATCGCCGATCTCAAAGGATTCATGCTGAACGGCATTGATGCAGCGTGGATTGATGACAGCGAAAAACGTGCGCTGCGCCAGCAGTGGAGCACAGAGTTCGATGCGCTGAGCAGCTCAAGCAATATTTAAGCAAAAATGGCTATAGCGCTTTCTCATCAAGCGCTTACAGCTATCAATTTTCAATCACACAAACTCAGCGCTTGTGTGATCTATCCTTCTTCGTTTCTGCCTTATGCCCTCAGACCAGCCCACCAGCCTTGAAGAAATTCGGGCATCTATCGCCAAGCTCAAAGTCACAGAGCAGCAGCTTGAAGCCACCGCTGAAAAGTACGCCAAGAAGATGCAAAGCTCTAGAAAGTGGAACTACTTTGCCATCGCCATGGCCGTGGTGGTCTGCGTCGTCTCGTGGGTCAACCATGCTTCGGGCTGGCTGCGCTGGGGCGTGCTGCCCAGTGTGCTCTTCATGGCGCTGTTTTTTGAAGCCATGCGCCGGCTGCTGGGCGTAACCATGCAAAGCAGCATGCGCCAGCTCAAAATTCAGATCAGCGGGCTGGAAGCCAAGCTGGCAGAACATCAAGCGGCATCGAAAGAGGCATAAACAAAAGGCAAGGGCCTGAATCGCCCTGCGTCTTCCATACCCAGGTAGCCACTGAACCCCCAACAAACAAGCCACCCGATAAGGTGGCTTGCTTGTTTTGACTTAGGGGAAGGGACTGGCAGAGAGCCGGTTTCAGCGTCTGCCGTGCCCTCGCCCGCCATGGTCCTTGTGACCGCCTCCATGTCCTCCGGGTCGATGACCGTGGTGCTTGTGCCCGTGTTGATGGCCATGGCCTTGCCCGTAATACCCGCCGCCGTAATAACCACCATGGGGGCGATGCCCGTGACCATGGTGCGCATAGCACCCTGACAGGAATAGCGCGAATACAGAAACTCCAAGTATCTTTTTCATAGCAATAAGTCTAATTTATTCAAATACTTACTGGTATTCAATGTGTAAGCAAGAGAACTGACTCATTTCCAGTCAAAACGCACCGGGGCTTCCAAAAGGCTTGTGAATCACCGCCCTGCAACGCTCATGGGCTCGCTGACGTCTTGTGGCGCTGCACGCTCTCTTCGAAGGTCGATCCGTCCGGCAACACGCAAATACTGCGATCGATTTCCGGCGTCTTGTCTATGCGCAACTTGCCGCCAAACTTGCTGCATTGAGCGGCTGCAGGACTCCCCATATTGATGGAGACCGACTGAGCGCAGCCGCTGACAATGGCTGCTGCTGCCATGACAGCCCCAGCAATACCTAGTGCATGTTTCATGGGCTCAATGTATCAAAACACCAGTCCGCTGCGGCGAGTTTTTCAGGGCTGAAGGCCCGCCCCTGCCGCCAATCCCTCAGGCTCGCATGACGCAAACTCAGTGCACCAAGAACGTGTTGACGATCTCTAAGCCACCACCTGCCTGCGCCCCCAGTTCATCACGGCCGTGCCTGCAATCGCCATGGCACCTCCCAGCAGCATGGAGCCATCCACGCTCTCTCCCAGCAACAGGGCTGACAGCATCACGCCAATCACCGGCACCAGCGTGATGTAGCCCGATGCGGCTCCCGCCCCCAGTGTCTTGACCCCCGCAAAGTACCAGGCATAGGCAATGGCGGTAGAGCCATAGGCCATGAAGATCATCGCCATCCACGCCTGACTACTGGCATCAAAGGCTGATACCAAAGCCTGCGGCCCTTCAACCAACAGACTGGTGGCCAGCAGCAGAGCGGCACCAAAGATGGCGGTGACCGTGGTGGCAGCCAGTGCATCCACCCCTGCCAGCATCGCACGCCCGATGAGCGTGTAGCAAACCCAGCAGGCGACGCAGCCCAGAATCAGCATCTCACCAATGCCGACCGTGCCATTGAGCAGCTCCAGCGGTTTGCCATGCGAGATAACCACCACCGCGCCGCAAGCGGCCAACGCCATGCCCAATGCAATCACACCGTTGATACGCTCCTTGAACAGCCATACGGCCAGCAGCAAGGTCACAACAGGGTTGAGCGTAATCACCAGCGCAGCCTTGCCCGCAGGCAAATGCTGCAACCCGCTCAGGAAAAATGCGGCGTAGCCAAAAACGCCAGTAGCACCAGCGGCCAACATGCCCAACCAGGTCTTGAGCGGCCATTTTTTGATGGCCGGGAAGCCTCCGGACCAGTACAGCCATGGAAGCAGCAAACTCGCGGCCAGCACAAAGCGCAAACCGGACGCCGCCAGCGGCGACATATTGAGTGCAAGAATGCGCCCCGCAGGCCATGAAGCCCCCCAGAGCAAGGCCATACCCAGCAGACGTAAATGCGAGTTCATCTGGGTGCTAGCGGGAGTTTTGGAAGTCATGCGAAACCGTAAGAACACCAAAGCCGCAGCACTGGGCAGAGCCAGTCAGCGGCTTTGAAAAAGGGGGTGGCAGGCAATATACCTGAGGCGATCAGCGCGGACAGACACCCGCGTAACTACGGCTTTGGCCGCAGTTGCTGCTCGTGCAGCTGTAAGGACTCTAGTACCAAGGGCAACAACTGCTGTGCCTGCTGCTCATCGCTCAGCGCATCCAGAAGACGCAGCCGCATGCGCGGGTCCCAGAACTTCTGGATGTGCAGTGCAATGCCCTCCAGCGCCTCCTCACGATCCGGGATGGAAACAAAAAATTCACCAATACGGTTCGCCATGCGGATCAGGTTGCTCACATCCATTACAGCGCTCCTGCCTCAACCTGAGCGGCCGCCAAATGGCTCAGTTGCTCCTCGTTGAACTGCGCATAGCCACGCTGCCAGCTGGATGGCTGAGCCACCGGCAGAACCTGCACCGCCGTCACCTTGTACTCGGGGCAATTGGTGGCCCAGTCAGAGCTGTCGGTGGTGATCACGTTGGCACCAGATTCAGGGAAGTGGAAGGTGGTGTAGACCACGCCGGGCTGAATGCGCTCGGTTACCGTGGCGCGCAGCACCGTATGACCGGCACGGCTTTCGATACCCACCCAGTCGCCGTCGCGCACGCCGCGATCCTCGGCATCATGGGGATGAATCTCCAGCCGGTCTTCGCTATGCCAATGGCTGTTGGCCGTGCGCCGCGTCTGCGCCCCCACGTTGTACTGCGAGAGGATGCGCCCAGTGGTCAGCAGCAGCGGAAAGCGCTGAGTGACTTTTTCCTCGGTCGCCACATACTGGGTGATGATGAAGCGGCCCTTGCCACGCACAAATTGATCCTTGTGCATGATGTCCGTACCCGCCTCTTCGGTGGCCTCGTTGCACGGCCATTGAACGCTGCCCAGCCGCTCGATCTTTTCATAGCTCACGCCTGCAAATGTGGGCGTGAGCGCGGCAATCTCGGTCATGATTTCTTGGGGGTGACCGTAGTTCATGGGGTAGCCCAGCGCATTCGAGAGCAGCTGCGTCACTTCCCAGTCGGCGTAGCCGGCCAGCGGCTGCATGAGTTGGGTCACGCGCGAAATACGGCGCTCGGCATTGGTGAAGGTGCCGTCTTTTTCCATGAAGGACGAGCCAGGCAAAAATACATGGGCGTATTTGGCGGTCTCGTTAAGGAAGATGTCCTGCACCACCACGCATTCCATGGACGCCAGCGCGGCCGTCACATGCTGGGTATTGGGATCAGACTGAACAATGTCTTCGCCCTCGCAGTACAGGCCCAGAAAGCTGCCACCCAGCGCCGCTTCAAACATATTGGGTATGCGCAAACCGGGTTCAGGGTTCAGCGGCACGCCCCATGCGGCTTCAAACTCGGCGCGCGTCGTGCTGTCCGAGATATGACGGTAGCCAGGCAGCTCATGCGGAAAGCTACCCATATCGCAAGAGCCCTGCACATTGTTCTGGCCTCGCAGCGGGTTCACGCCTACACCTTCACGCCCCACATTGCCCGTAGCCATGGCCAGATTGGCAATGCCCATGACCATGGTCGAGCCTTGTGCATGCTCGGTCACGCCCAGCCCGTAGTAGATGGCGGCGTTGACTGGCTTACCTGCTGGATGGTCGTGCGCGCCCAGCGCATACAGGCGGGCTGCGCCGCGCACCAGATCGGGGGCGACACCGGTAATTTCTGCCGTGGCTTCTGGGGAGTTTTCGGGTCGGGCCACAAACTCCTTCCACTGCAGGAATGATTTGGCCTCGCAACGCTCGGCGATGTATCCATCGGACAGCAAGCCCTCCGTCACGATCACATGGGCCAGCGCGGTAATCATGGCCACATTGGTGCCGGGCCTGAGCTGCAGGTGGTAATCGGCCTGAATGTGGGGCGAGCTGACCAGTTCGATCTCGCGTGGGTCGATCACGATGAGTTTGGCACCTGCGCGCAGGCGTTTCTTCATGCGCGAACCAAACACCGGATGCGCCGCCGTGGGATTGGCACCTATGACCAGGATGACATCGGACTGTTCCACTGACTTGAAGGTCTGCGTGCCCGCCGATGTGCCATAGGTCTGACCCAGGCCATAGCCCGTGGGCGAGTGGCAGACGCGGGCGCAGGTATCGACGTTGTTGTTGCCAAAGGCCGCACGGATCAGCTTTTGCACCAGATAGGTTTCCTCATTGGTGCAGCGCGAGGAGGTGATGCCGCCAATAGAATCCTTGCCATGTTGGGCCTGTATGCGGCGGAACTCGCTGGCCGCATGGCCGATGGCCTCTTCCCAGCTCACTTCCCGCCACGGGTCACTGATCTTGGCGCGAATCATGGGCTGGGTGATGCGGTCCTTGTGCGTGGCATAGCCCCAGGCAAAGCGGCCCTTGACGCAGGCATGACCCTCGTTGGCCTTGCCGTCCTTCCACGGCACCATGCGCACGACTTGCTCGCCCTTCATCTCGACCTTGAAGCCGCAGCCCACGCCGCAGTAGGCGCAAGTGGTGATCTCGCTGTGTTCGCTCTGGCCCAGCTCCACCACGGTTTTTTCCTGCAGCGTGGCTGTGGGGCAGGCCTGCACGCAGGCGCCGCAGCTCACGCAGTCGCTGTCCATGAAGCCATCGCCCTGGCCGGCCGTAATGCGCGACTCAAAGCCGCGCCCCGTGATCGTCAGCGCAAACGTGCCCTGCGTCTCTTCGCAGGCGCGCACGCAGCGATTGCAGACAATGCACTTGCTGGGGTCGTAATTGAAATAAGGGTTGGAGGTATCGACCGCTGCCTTGGCTTCGTCCTTGAAGTGATTGGCACCATCCATGCCATAGCGCACCTCGCGCAGGCCCACCACGCCCGCCATGTCCTGCAGCTCGCAGTCACCATTGGACGAGCAGGTCAGGCAATCCAGCGGATGGTCGGAGATATACAGCTCCATCACCCCCTTGCGCAGCTCCTGCAGCCTCGGGCTCTGGGTCTTGACCTTCATGCCGGCCTCGGCCGGTGTAGTGCAGGAGGCCGGAAAGCCTTTGCGCCCCTCGATCTGCACCAGACACAGACGGCAGGACCCAAAGGGCTCCAGCGAATCCGTGGCACAGAGCTTGGGCACTTTAATGCCGCCATCGACCGCTGCGCGCATCAGCGATGTGCCTTTGGGCACGGTGACTTCGCGCCCGTCAATCTGCAGCGTGACCAGTTCCTCAGACAGGCTGATGGGAGTGCCAGAATCGGTATTCTTTAGATGTTCCAACATGGTGCTCTCTCCTCAGACGGGCATGGCGGCTGGCGCGGACTCGATGCCGAAGTCCTGCGGATAGTGGGTGAGCGCCGAGCGCACCGGATAAGGCGTCATGCCCCCCATGGCGCACATGCTGCCGCCCTCCATGGTGTCGCACAGGCTTTCCAGCAGCGCGACATTGGCTGCGTGCGCAGCGCCTTGATTGGTGGTGATGCGGTCAATGACTTCCACCCCACGGGTCGAGCCTATGCGGCAGGGCGTGCATTTTCCACAGGACTCGATGGCACAGAACTCCATGGCATAACGCGCCAGCCGGGCCATATTGGCCGCATCGTCATGCACCACCAGGCCACCATGGCCCACCACATTGCCCTTGGCCGCATAGGTTTCGTAGTCCAGCGGATCATCCCAGTCGGCAGGTGCCACATAGCTGCCCAGCGGGCCGCCCACCTGAATCGCCTTGACGGGTCGACCTGTGGCCGTGCCGCCACCAAAATCTTCGACCAGTGCGCGCAAGCTCAGGCCAAAGGCTTTTTCCACCAGTCCGCCGCGCGCGATATTGCCTGCGATCTGAAACGGCAAGGTGCCGCGCGAGCGGCCCATGCCAAAGCCCTGATAAAAGGCCGCGCCCTTGGCCAGAATCACGGGCACGGTGGCCAGCGTGATCACATTGTTGATCACCGTGGGTTGGCCAAACAGACCTTCAATGGCCGGTAGCGGCGGCTTGGCCCGCACAATGCCGCGCTTGCCTTCAATGCTCTCCAGCATGGCGGTTTCTTCACCGCAGACATAGCTGCCCGCACCTTTTCGCACTTGCAGATAAAACGCCCGGCCGCTGCCCGCCACATTGCCGCCCAGCCAGCCCGCAGCGCTGGCGCGGGCAATGGCTTCTTTCAGCGTGGCAATGGCATGCGGATACTCGCTGCGCACATAGATATAGCCCTGGGTCGCACCCACGGCCAGCGCGGCAATCGCCATGCCTTCGATCAGGCAGAACGGGTCGCCTTCCATCAACAGGCGGTCGGCAAACGTGCCGGAATCACCTTCGTCGGCGTTGCATGCAATGTATTTCTGCGAACCAGCTGCAGCGGCAACCGTCTTCCATTTGATGCCGGCCGGAAACGCCGCGCCACCGCGCCCGCGCAGGCCCGAGTCCAGTACCTGCTGAACGATGGTTTCAGCTGCCATGGTCGCTGCAGCCTGCAGACCTTGCCAGCCGCCATGGGCAGCATAGTCCGCCAGGCTCAGCGGATCAATCACTCCCACGCGGGCAAAAGTGAGGCGTTCCTGACTTGCCAGATAGGGGATTTGCTCGGTCAAACCATGACATAGCGCATGCGGCAAGCCTTGCAGCAGACCGGCATCCAGCAAGCCGGGCACATCGGCCGCGCTGACCGGGCCATAGGCCACGCGGCCTTGGGCGGTCTCGACTTCGACCAAGGCTTCCAGCCACAGCAGACCGCGCGAGCCATTGCGCACCAGCTCGACAGGCAGGCCGCGCACCGCGCACTCTTCGGTCAGCGCACGGGCTACAGCATCAGCCCCAACAGCCAACGCAGCGGCATCGCGCGGCACATAGATGCGTACGGCTTCCACTCCTGCTTTAATAGCTTCCTGCGCTTTATCCATAAGCACTAAAGCCGGTTTTGACTTCAAATCCTGCAGCAATGCATCGAGCTTGACCGGTGTGAGGTGGGCATGAGCCTCCACCTCGTTGACCATGAGTGCGGGCGACTGGGCACACAGACCCAGGCAGTACACGGGCTCCAGCGTCACGCAGCCATCGGCCGTGGTTTCATGAACCTTGCAGCCCAGCGCGACTTCGGCATGGGCCAGCAGCGCATCGCTGCCGCGTGACTGGCAGGATTCGGCTCGGCAGATCTGAATCAGGGTCTGTCCATGGGGCTGCTCGCGCAGATGGGGGTAGTAGCTGATGACGCCATGCACCTCGGCCCGCGAGAGCTTGAAGGCGTCGGCAATCAGCGGCACGGCGGCGCGCGGAATAAAGCCCAGCGCGTGCTGTACGGCATGCAGCAGGGGCAGCAAGCCGCCGGGTTCGCCGGAAAAACGCGCCAGCGCGTGGTTCAGCGCTTCTGCTTGTTTGGTGCTTAGCTTTTGCGGCGCAAGCTGGGCCAGCGGCACGGTTTTTTCAGGGGGCATGGGGTGGCCTTTTTATGCAGGCGCTGCAGCGCCTTTGTCTCTGCCCCTATTTCAGCCCCGAGCGCTTACCCCGTCAAATTCATTAGCGCTATGCGTTGATTCATTTTGTGAATCAAGCGCGGTCCCGCACCGCCCCGGCAAAGCGCGTGCATTGCTCACGCCACTGCGTGGTTTCCATCAAGGCCATGGCCGCCAACAGGGCGCGGGTAGCTGTGTCCTTGGGTTGTGTCAGAAAGGCAATCGCCGTCTGCACCTGGGGCGAAATCAGCGGGCGCACGTTCAGCGCCGCCGCTTCTGGCAAGGTGGCGACCAGCGCACCAGGCAGCACGCTGTACAGGCCGCCATCGCTGACGGCCATCATCAGACTCAGCACAGAATTGGTTTCCATGGCGGCGCTGACTTCGCAGCCTGCCGTTTGGAAGCTCTGGTCCACGATCAGGCGGTTATGCATATCAGGCGTCAAAAGGCATAGCGGCAACTTGGCGGCCTGCGCCCACTTGACAGGTTTTTGACTGGATTTTTCAGTCGCAGGACTGAGCAGAAAGTAATGTTCCTGGTACTGCGGCCAGACGCTGATGCGAGCGCTCTCCCGCGCAAGCAAGCGGTCACTGTATCCCAGCGCCAGATCCAGCGACAGGTCTTCCAGACCGGTTTCAATCTCCAGCGAACTCAGGGACAGCACCATGGGCGTGATGCCCGGATGCTGGGCACGCAACAGCGCGGCAAAGCGGGTCAGCATGGGCATGGCCGTAGGCACGGCAGCCATGCGCAAACGGCCTTTGAGCTGACCGGCCCCCACGCTCAGGTCCTGGCGCAAGGCCTCTTCGGCCTTGAGCATGGACAGCGCCGTGGCCAGCACCTGCTCGCCTTCGGGCGTCAGCCCGCCAAAGACGCGACCACGTCGCACGATGACCGCGCCAAACTCGGCCTCCAGCGCTCTGAGCGCATTGGACAGTGCAGGTTGCGTGATATGGCAGGCCTGCGCCGCCCTTGCGAAATGGCGGTGCTCGTTGAGCGCCACCAGATAACGCATGGAGGTCAGCAGGTTCATCAGGTGTTGCTGCTCACCGTGATCGTGGGGAACTTGCTGGAGAAGTCCTTGGCCTTGAGGGCCACCTTGACGGCCAGATCGCGGGCGACCTTTTTGTAGACCTGGGCAGCTTCGCTCTCGGGCTCGGCCACCACGGTGGGCTTGCCGCTGTCGGCCTGCAGGCGAATCTGCAGCGACAGGGGCAAGGCGCCCAGATAGTCAATGCCTTGCTCGCCAGCCATCTTCTTGCCGCCGTCGGCACCAAAGATATGCTCGACATGGCCGCAGTTGGTGCAGACATGGGCCGCCATGTTTTCAACCAGACCAAGGATGGGCACGCCCACCTTCTCGAACATCTGAATGCCCTTTTTGGCATCAATCAGGGCAATGTCTTGCGGTGTCGTCACCACCACTGCACCGGTCATGGGCACCTTCTGCGCCAGCGTCAGCTGGATATCACCGGTGCCGGGCGGCATGTCGATCAGCAGATAGTCCAGATCCTTCCAGTTGGTCTGGCGTAGCATCTGCTCCAGCGCCTGCGTGGCCATGGGGCCGCGCCAGATCATGGCTTGATCGTTGTTGACCAGCAGACCGATGGACATGACCTGCACGCCGTAGTTCTCCAGCGGCTCCATGGTCTTGCCGTCATGGCTCTCGGGCTTGCCCGACACGCCCATCATCATGGGCTGGCTGGGGCCGTAGATGTCAGCATCCAGAATGCCCACGCGCGCGCCTTCGGCGGCCAGCGCCAGCGCCAGATTGGCGGTGGTCGTGCTCTTGCCCACGCCGCCCTTGCCGGACGAGATGGCGATGATGTTCTTCACACCCGTCAGCAGCTGCACACCGCGCTGCACGGCATGCGAAGCCACCTTGGTGGTGATGTTGACCGAAACATTGCCCACACCGGCCACGGACTTGGCGGCAGCGATGAACGCGCTGCGCAGGGCTGCGTGCAAGCTTTGGGCGGGATAGCCCATTTCCACGTCAAACGAGACGTCATCTCCGGCGATTTGCAGGTTGCGCAGGGCACGGGTGCTCACAAAGTCCTTGCCTGTGTGCGGATCGAGCACGCCAGCGAATGCGCTCAGCAGCGCTTGTTCTGTAACAGCCATGGGATTCAGTTTTCCAGAGGTTTCTTCGATGCCGGATAGTCTAGCGAAGCCGCCCAACCCCTGCGCACAAGAGACAATGCAACCCTTTGCCAAAAATTTGAGAGACAGCCCGTGAAACTGAAGATGGCCGAAAACTCCCTGTTTGCAGTCCTGATGCGCTCGCGCTGGTGGATCAGCTTTGCGATCTGCGCCGCCGTAGTCGCCGCCTCGCTGGCGATATTCCCAAAGAACATATCGCCCTTTGCCGCCCTGGGCGCATTCCCGTTTTTTGTCGTGGGCTGCATTGCCTTCTACAGACAGATGAGCGCCCCCAGCCCGGCTCAGATGGAAGAAATTCAGCAAGTCATTGCCGCGCAGAGCTGGGCCGACTTCAGCGCCCAGCTGCAAACCGCGTGGCAAGCCGAGGGCTATGACGTGCAGCGCTTGAACCTGCCCGGCGCAGACCTGCTGCTGACCCGCAACGGTCAGACCAGCGTGGTCAGCGCCCGCCGCTGGAAGGCCGCCACCCATGGCGTGGAGCCGCTGCGCGAGTTGCAGGCTGCACAAGCCAAGCAACAGGCCGATCTGGCCATTTATGTGGCGCTGCAGCCACTGGGCGACAACGCATCCAGCTGGGCCGCGCAGAACCAGGTGGTGGTTCTGAACGGTCAATCCATGGCGACCTTGATCGCCAAGAGCCGTAAGAAGCGCTAACACTGCATTTGACTCTGCCGCCCCGGTCTACCGCCTGCCGCCCAATCCGGGCACACTGCAGGCATGGCGGCAGAGCAGTTCTCACCCACCTTCCCACCCAGTCTTGCCGACGTCGATCGGCAAAACCCCACAGGTCCGGCGTCCAGCATCGGGCCGACCGGGCTGTTGCTCAGCGGGGGCGGGGCCCGCGCCGCCTATCAGGTGGGCGTGCTGCAAGCCATTGCCGCTCTGCGCCGCGAGCAGGGCCTGCAACATGGCCCCAATCCCTTCCCCGTGCTTGCAGGCACCTCAGCAGGTGCTATCAATGTTGCAGCACTCGCCTGCCATGCCGATGCCTTTGACGCCGCCGTGCGGCGCATGAGCCATGTCTGGGGCCACATGCACACCGAGCAGATTTACAAAGCCGACTCGCTCAGCATGCTGCGCAGCGGCGCACACTGGATGACCCTGCTGTCGCTGGGCTGGGCACTGGCACGCTGGAGCCGCATGCGCCCCCGCTCGCTGCTGGACAACAGCCCGCTCAAAGCGCTGATGAGCGGCGATCTCATGCCTTTCGAGCGCATTTCCCAACTGATAGAAAGCGGGCACCTGCATGCGCTGGCCATCACGGCATCAAGCTACAGCAGCGGCCAGCACATCACCTTTTTTCAAACCCGCGAGTGCCTGAGCCCCTGGATTCGCGACCAGCGCAAGGCCGTGCAGACCCTGCTCACTGCCGATCACCTACTGGCCTCATCAGCCCTGCCCTTTATCTTTCCGGCAATGCCGCTGCCCATGGATGGGCACCTTGAATACTTTGGCGACGGCTCCATGCGCCAGACCGCCCCCCTCGCCCCCATGATTCACCTGGGGGCCAACAAACTGCTGGTAGTCGGCGCGGGCCGTCGGCATGAGCCCACCACCAGCCCCGCACAGGCCGATGCCAGCTATCCCACGCTGGCCCAGGTGGCCGGGCATGCGCTCTCCAGCATCTTTCTGGACACCCTGGCCGTAGACATTGAACGCGCCGAGCGCATCAACCACACGCTGAGCCTGATCTCACCGGCCGAGCGCATCCACAGCCGACTGCGCCCGGTCGAGGTGCTGGCCATCACCCCCAGCGAGCGCATTGACGACATTGCCACTCGCCACATCGAAAAACTGCCCCTTCCCGTGCGCACCTTGCTGGCCACGCTGGGCGTACGCATGAGCGCAGGATCAAGCCCCGAAACCCCTTTGCGCGATGGTGCGCTGGCCAGCTACCTGCTATTTGAGCAGGGCTACACCCGCGAGCTGATGGCACTGGGTCACAAAGATGCCATGGCCCGCAGGGAAGAGATCATCCGATTTTTTGGCTGGGCGCAAGCACAGCCACCCGCGTGAGAACCCCTGCTGTAGCCCACAAATGATGTGTGAGACACTTTGTTTCACCGATACAACCTGTACCCCACCTGCCTAGTGACCACGCCACCTCAGCCCATTCGCGGCGCCTCATCGCTCAAGCTCTCACTCATCCTGCCTTTTATTGCCCTGATTGCTCTGTTGACCTCAGCGCTGGGCATGCTCTGGTACTGGACGGGCAGTAACACGGTGTCGGCGTTGTCCGAGCAGGTGATGGAGGAAAAGGCGGAGCGCATCGCCCTCATCGTGGACAGGCACCTGCACAGCTCAAGCGCCGTGCTTGAAGCGGCTTTCCCCAGCGGCCAGCCAGTGCACTCAGACATTAGCGAGCATGTTCAGTCACTGGTCTCACGCCTGTGGATGGCCACTTCGCTGCACACCCAGCCCAATGACTATGTGTACTACGGCAACGTGGCAGGTCAGGGCATTGCCCTCAAGCGCCAGCAGCCAGCGCTGGGGCAACTGCGTCTCAAAACCTTGGCCAGCGACCACCGCAGCTATTTCAAGGTGACCGGAATCCACGCCAAGCCCGTCTACGAATACACCGAAAGCACGCTCTTCGACCCCCGCCAGCGCCCCTGGTTCAAGCTCGCCGCCGAATCTACCGGCTCCATCTGGACGCCGGTTTACATCGACTTCAGCGCTCAAGACTTGGTGCTGACCCGCGCGCGTCGTATTCTCTCGCCGCACGGCAAGCTCGAAGGCGTGGTGGCCGCTGACATCTCACTCAAAGCCCTCAATGACTTTGTAGACCAGTTGCACCTGAGCAAGCACGGCCGCGCCTTCATCATCGAAGCCGATGGCGCCCTGATCGCCGCCACCGGCATGCCCAACATCCACCTTCGCCCCGATGGCAAGATGGAGCGCATGAGCGCTGCCAACAGCCGGGACCCGCTGATTCAGGCCGTTTACGAAAAAATTCAGGACGTTTTTCACACGACCGCCCCTGACGACGCACCCCGCACGGCCCTGCTAGAAGATGCAGCTCTCCACAAAATTCGCATCGCCTACCGCCGCCTGAGCAATGGTGCCGGTCAGGACTGGATCGCCGTGGTCGCCGTACCGCACAAAGACATGCTGGCCGGCGTATACCGCCACATGATGCTGGTGGGGGGTCTGGGCCTTCTGGCGCTGATCGTCGCGGTCTTCATCGGCACCCGCATCTTTGGCGCCGTGGCCAACGATACGCGCTCGCTGACCCGCGCCGTGCGCCGCGTGGGCCAGGGCGAGATCGACACCCCCATTGAAGTGCAGCGCCGCGACGAGATCGGCGAGCTGGCGCACAACTTCCACCGCATGCGCCACAGCCTGTTCACCGATCCGCTGACCGGTGCCAGCAACCGCAGCGCTCTGCAGCATATTCTGAGCACTCTCACCCGCCCCCTGCCGGGCCAGCAGCACGCCGCCCCATTCACCCTGCTATTTGTGGACTTGGACCGTTTCAAGCCCCTCAACGACCGCTGGGGCCATGACAACGGCGACCTAGCCCTGGCCGAAGTCACGCTGCGCATGCGCAACCTGCTGCGCCCCGACGATGTGGTCGCGCGCCTGGGCGGCGATGAATTCGTCATCATCCTGCGCGGCGTCTCGGATGAAGAGCAGATACAGGCGGTGCGCCTGAAGATTGATCTTGCGCTGCAAGAGCCGCTGGTCACGCTGCAAGGCCTTCCCGAAGGCGAAGTCGTCACCGTCGGCGCGTCCATTGGACAGGCCATCTACCCGCACGATGCACAGGATGCCCAGGTCCTGCTCAAGATGGCTGATCAAGACATGTACCGCAACAAAGGGCCATCGGTACGTTGATGGCGGCGCTATCTCAATAAAAGCGGCTAGTGCCTGACATTCATGGAAGTCCGGTTGATTTCAGTTTGAAACCCAATGAAATCAAGCGCTATAAGCTATAAAAATAAAAGTATCTGGGGTGCCAGCCCTTGGCATCCAACCCATCCCCAAACCCCATTCCCGCAGCTTGGAGCCAAGCCCTTTTAGAATGGCAGGTTCTCTGTGAAAGCTGTTCCCTCATGACCGCACGCAAACTCTTCGTTACCACCGCCCTGCCGTACGCCAACGGCAATTTCCACATCGGCCACATCATGGAATACATCCAGGCCGACACCTGGGTGCGTGCGCAGCGAATGCAGGGCAACGCGGTCAACTTCGTGGGTGCCGATGATGCCCACGGCGCGCCCATCATGATTGCCGCTGAAAAAGCCGGCAAAACGCCCCAGCAGTTTGTGGCCGACATTGCCGCTGGCCGCAAGCCCTACCTCGACGGCTTTCACATCGCCTTCGACAACTGGAGCAATACCGACAGTCCCGCCAACCACGAGCTGTCCAAGCAGATTTATCTGGACCTGAAAAAGGCCGGTTTCATCGAATCGCGCACCATCGAGCAGTTCTTCGACCCCGAGAAGAACATGTTCCTGCCTGACCGCTTCATCAAGGGCGAGTGCCCGCGTTGCCACGCCAAAGACCAGTACGGCGACAACTGCGAAGTCTGCAGCTCGGTCTACGCGCCCACCGACCTCATCAACCCGTTCTCGGCCCTGTCGGGTGCCACGCCGGTGATGAAGTCGTCCGAGCATTTTTTCTTCAAGCTGTCCGATCCACGCGCCGTGGCGTTCCTGACCGAGTGGACGCAGGACGGCAAGCATGTGCAGCCCGAAGTGGCCGCCAAGATCAAGGAATGGTTTGGCGTGCGCACCAACCCCGATGGATCGACCAGCGAAGGCCTGGACGACTGGGACATCAGCCGCGATGCGCCCTACTTCGGCATCGAAATTCCCGATGCACCGGGCAAATATTTCTACGTCTGGCTGGATGCGCCTGTGGGCTATCTGGCGTCACTCAAAGAACTGCTGGGCAAGCGTGGCGAAGACTACGACGCCTATATGGCCGACCCCGATCTGGAGCAGTACCACTTCATCGGCAAAGACATCATCACCTTCCACACGCTGTTCTGGCCTGCCATGCTGAAGTTCAGCGGCCGCAAGACGCCGACCAAGATCTGCGTGCATGGCTTCCTCACCGTGAACAACGGCGAAAAGATGAGCAAGAGCCGTGGCACCGGCCTTGACCCGCTCAAGTATCTGGCCCTCAAGATGAACCCCGAGTGGCTGCGCTACTACCTGGGCGCCAAGCTCAACGGCAAGAACGAAGACATCGACTTCACGGCCGAAGACTTCATGCTGCGCGTGAACTCCGACCTGATCGGCAAATACGTCAACATCGCCTCGCGCGCCGCAGGTTTCCTGACCAAGCGCTTTGAAGGCAAGCTGGGCGTGGTCAGCGAAGACGGCCAGACCCTGCTGGCCGCACTGCGCGATCAGCAAGCCGCCATCGTTGCCTCTTACGAAGGCCGCGACACTGCCCGTGCGGCCCGCGACATCATGGCGCTGTGCGACAAGGTCAACAGCTATGTGGACGCCAACAAGCCCTGGGAGCTGGCCAAGAAGGAAGGCATGGACGCGCGCCTGCACGATGTGTGCACGACCTGCATCGAAGCCTTCCGCATTCTGACCATCTACCTGTCGCCCATCCTGCCCAGCGTGGCCGCCGAAGTGGCCAACTTCCTCATCGTGCCGCCCGAGAGCTTTGCCGATGTGGTCAAGCCCCTGGGCCAAGGCCACCAGATTGGCGTGTACCAGCACCTGATGCAGCGCGTGGACCCCAAGCAGCTGGAATCGCTGTTCGAGCCACCTGCAGGTCAGGCCGCTCCCGCAGCCGAACCCGTCAAGGCCGAGAAAAAAGCCGCCAAGAAGGCCGAGCCCGTGATCGACCCCAACGCCCCCGGTGGCGAGCCACTGGCCGAAACCATTGGCATTGACGACTTCATGAAGGTCGACCTGCGCATCGCCAAGATTCTGGAATGCAAGGCCGTCGAAGGCTCGACCAAGCTGCTGCAGCTGACGCTGGATGTGGGCGAAAAAGACGAAAACGGCCAACCCAAGACCCGCAACGTCTTCAGCGGCATCAGCAGCATGTACCAGCCAGAGCAACTGGTGGGCAAGCTGACAGTGACCGTAGCCAATCTGGCCCCGCGCAAGATGAAGTTCGGCATGTCCGAAGGCATGGTGCTGGCCGCCAGCCACGCCGATGAGAAGACCCACCCGGGCATTTACGTCCTCGAACCTTTCCCTGGTGCGCAGCCCGGCATGCGGATTCATTGATGCCACGCGCGTTATTTGAACAACGCGCAACCAAGCCCCTGCGACTGTTAGCCACAGGGGCTTTTTTGTGCCTGAGTCTCTCCGGCTGCGCTGTAGTGGCCGTCACCAGTGCCGCCGTCAGCGTGACGGCGGGCGCTGTAGGTCTGGCTGCGGATGCCGCCATTGGCACGGCCAAAATAGTGGGCAAAGGCGTGGGCAAAGCCGCCGATGCGCTGATGGATGACGACAAGCCCGGTATCAGTGACAGCAGCGGCGTGAATATTCGCTACCGCGACTCGGCTAGTCCGTCTGCCATGTCGACTGAAACACCGGCACCAGCGGCCACGGCAACACCGGTGACCCCACCGTCTGTCATTCAGCCTGAATATTGATAAAACAGGCTACAGCTTATGAACATCAACCGCATGAAGCTATTTATTTAATAGCACCATGCGGTTTTTTCATGCCCGTTTTCCTCTACACCGGACACACGCAAGCACATGCGGATGGCATAACTAAATAACCAATAACTTCCTGTTACACCACTGGGATATAGCGCTATTCAAAACCACTCAACTTCCTAGAATCCAGCACAACTCACTGTGCTTGCCGCACCCTGGCCCAAAGAATGCCCTGCATTCACCATATACAACAATGGCCACGAACAAGCATCGAGTACATAAGAACTGTTGATACGCCCCTTGATACGTTGGCTCTAAGTCTTGCCTCAAACGGGTCATGTCCATCAGCTGTTCTCAATCATCCTGCGCCAGCTGCGCAGAAAACAGGGAGGCCCCATGCGATCGAAACCTTTGCTCACCTCTGCACGCCCCGTGCTCTGGCTGGCGCTAGCCATGACTGCGCCGCTGCCAGCGCTGGCAAGCTCTGCCACGCCCACAAGCACCTTGCGCGCACAAGATGTGGCCGTGCTGGCCGCCAGTTGCGCCAACTGCCACGGGCCTGATGGCCGATCGACCGGCGGCATTCCCACGCTGCGTGGCCTGCCTGAAGCGCACCTGCTGCAGCGCCTGCAGGCCTTCAAGGCAGGCACTGCCAAGGATGCCACCGTGATGACGCGTCTGGCCAAGGGCTATGACGACGAACAACTCAAAGCGCTGGCCCAGTGGTTCAGCAAGAAGGGCCGCTAAATGCAGATCAATCGTCGTCAAATCATCGGTGGCGCAGCTGCGGGTGTTGCCAGCCTGGCTCTGCCTTCCATCGTTCAGGCCAAGGCCGCCTCGGCCCATGTGGTCATCGTCGGGGGCGGCTTTGGCGGTGCCACTGCTGCGCGCTATCTGCGCCAGTTTGCGCCCCACGTTCAAGTCACGCTGGTTGAGCCTGCCCAGCGTTTCTACACCTGCCCTTTCTCCAATCTGTATCTGGCCGGCCTGCGCAGCTGGGAAAGCATCGGTCACGGCTATGACGGCCTGCGCAAAGCGGGCGTGAACGTGGTGCATGCGCGTGCCGACAATGTCCTGACGGACTCTCGCCGCGTGCTGCTGTCGAACGGCCAGGTACTGAGCTATGACAAGCTGGTGCTGTCGCCCGGTATCGATATGCGCTGGAATGCGCTGGAAGGCTATGACGAGGCGGCCTCACAACTGGCACCCCACGCGTGGAAGGCCGGCCCGCAAACCCATTTGCTGAAAAAACAGCTGGAAGCCATGCCCGACGGCGGCAAGTTTGTGATGGTGATCCCCGCCAACCCCTTCCGCTGCCCACCCGGCCCGTATGAGCGCGCCGCCATGGTGGCGCATTACCTGAAGGCACATAAGCCCAAGAGCAAAATTTTGCTGCTGGACGACAAGGACGCGTTCTCCAAGCAAGGCCTGTTCATTCAGGGCTGGAAGGCGCTGTACGGCGACATGATCGAATGGGTCAAGCAGGCCGATGACGGTAAAGTCACGCGCGTGGACGCCCGAAACCTGGAAGTGGAAACCTCCTTCGGCACCAAGCACAAGGCCGACGTGCTCAACGTCATCCCACCGCAAAAGGCTGGGTTTATTGCCGACCGTGCAGGTGTGACCAATGCCAGCGGCTGGGTGCCCATCAAGCCCGAGTCGTTTGAGTCCACTCTGGTCAAGCATGTCTATGTGCTGGGCGATGCCACCATTGCCGCGCCCATGCCCAAGTCCGGCTTTGCCGCCAACACGCAAGGCAAGGTGGCAGCCGCCGCCATCGCTGCCGAGCTGACGGGACAGCCCCTGCCCACTGCGGCCTATGCCAACACCTGCTACAGCCTGATTGGCAATGACTACGGCATCTCGGTCGCCGGTGTCTACAAGTCGCAAGAAGGCAAGTTGATCGAAGTGCCAGACTCTGGCGGCGTCAGCCCCATCGATGGCAATGCCGCCTTCCGCAAGGCCGAGGCCGATTACGGATCGGCTTGGTACAAGGCGATCAGTGCGGATATCTGGGGTGCTTGATTAGGTACATCCCCCTGAGGCGCCTTGCGCCTTCCTCCTTCTCTCGCAACTTTCGTTGCGGGAAGGAGGACGCCAGCATGGCTGCGGGGCGACCCTTGCTTGCTGGCCCCTCGCTTGGCTCGTGCCCACGTCATGCACCTGCTGTATTTTCTAAGCAGTACTCCTCACCTCCTGCTTGAGGATTGATATGTTGTTGTGGTTCATTTTTTTGCTGGGTGCGGTGTTTGGCGTGGCTGCGCGGCTCGGACGGTTTTGTTTGCTGCGCGGGCTGCGCCAGCAACTGGGGCAAGACTCTGAGGTTGCCGCCGGTACAGCACCCGCCTTGCAGGCTTTTGCGCTTGCACTGGCCGTGGCTTTGCTCGCATCCCAAGGGCTTCAGGCGCTGGGCATGGTGAATCTGAGCCAGGCGGCCATTGCCCGCCCCAGCTTTTCCGTGATTGCTGTGCTGGTCGGCGGCCTGCTGTTTGGCGCGGGCATGGTGCTGGCCCGTGCCTGCGGCGCGCGTTCACTGGTACTGCTGGCGGGCGGTAATCTGCGCTCTCTGGTCACCATCGTGTTTCTGGCGCTGGGCGTCCAGCTGGCGATGACGGGTGTTTTGACGCCTGTGCGCCTGTGGCTGCAGGCGCTTGCACCCATCACGCTGACTCACCCCACCTTGCCCGCCTATCTGCCTTCTGTGAATGGATGGCTGCTGGCGCTGGCACCCGCCATGCTGCTGACTCTCTTTGCACTGCGGCGGCCAGCACTGCGCCAAAGCCCGGTACAGCTCATCAGCGCCCTGCTCATCGGCCTGCTGGTGGCGGCTGGGTGGTGGATTAGCGCGCATATCGGTGTGGACGAGTTCGAGCCGGCCAAGCTCACATCGCTGAGCTTTATCGGCCCGATTGCCGAGAGCATGCTGTATCTGCAACTTTCGGTCGGCCGCGAGCCCGGTATGGGCCTGGCGCTCACGACGGGCGTACTGGTGGGGGCTTTTATCGCCGCCCTGGTGAGCCGGACCACGCGCTGGGAAGGTTTTGAATCCACCAGCCGCCTGGGAGCCAGCGCGGGCGGTGGTTTGCTGATGGGCTTTGGCGGCGCGCTGGCAGCCGGTTGCTCGATTGGCCAAGGCCTGTCGGGGCTCAGCACACTGGCATGGGCCAGCTTTCCTGCCGTCGCAGGCATCGTGCTAGGTGCCGTTCTGACGCTGACCTTGCGCCGCCGGGCCTGAGCGCCCCGCTCATGACCACCACTTCTGCTCGCATGGTGCCGCGCGTGCTGCTCCGCAGAAGTGGCCCAGTTCGTTCGAGCCCTCAAAAACATGAGCAGCATTCGCCACTCTTCCATTGATTTTTCAATGCTTTTGTATTGTTTTTCATGCAAATAAAGCGCTGAACGCTAGCTTTTTACAACTTCACTGCAGTGAAGCACTGGGTTATGCCTTGTCTGCCTTACAACATTGCACCCTACAATTTGTAAGACACCCGCTGTTGCTGATGCCGCGTGACGGCTCAGAAAGACTCATTTTTCTTGCCCATTTTGGCTGCCGCAAGTCCTGCGCCAGCTGCCCGCAGGCATGCGTTTGTCTTCATTACCTATCGCCCCAAGCGAGGCTATGCAGTGCAATCAGCACTACCTCGTCGCCTGCAGGTGCTCACTCATAAGGAGTCTTACGACATGCAACGTCGCCACTTTTTGATAACCCCTCCCGCGCTGACACTGGGTACTGCCGCCGGCGTCCTAGGCACTCTTGCCAGCCCAGCCATGGCCGCGCCAGGCATCATCAGCAGCCAGTCGCCCATACTGCCGCGCAAGGGCAAAGGCCCGCGCATCGTCATCTGCGGCGGAGGCTGGGGCGGCATGACGGCTGCGCGCTATCTGCGCGAGCTGATCCCGAACTCGGATGTGGTGCTGCTGGAGCGCAATGCCACGTTCTGGTCCGGCCCCATGAGCAACAAGTGGCTGGTGGACATCGTAGGCACGGACTTTGTGAACCGCGACATGCTGCACCCGGCCAACCAGTACGGCTACACCTTGCTGCAAACCGAAGTCAACGGCTTTGAACGCGACAAGAAACTGGTGCGCACCGCCCACGGCCTGATCGAGTACGACTTTCTGATTCTGTCTGGCGGTATTCGCAACGATTACGAGGCCTGGTTTGGCAACGACCAACGCGCCATTGAGTACACGCGCACGCACTTCCCCAATGCCTACATCCCCAATCAGGAGATGCTGTCACTCAAGCAAAAGGTCAAAAACTTCAAGGGCGGCACACTGGTGATGACGCTGCCGCCGCCACCCCACCGCTGCCCGCCCTCGCCCTATGAGCGCGCCTGCCTGATTGCCTGGCACATCAAGAAGAACAAAATCCCCGGCAAGATCGTCATCCTCGACCCCAAGCCCAAGCTTGCGCCCATTGGCGTGGGCTACAAGCAGGCCTTCGAAGAGCTGTACCCGGACATCATCACCCACGTGCCCAATGCAGGCGTCAAGGAAGTCGACCCATTCAACAAGCAGATCAAGACGGCTGCCGGTGACTTCAAATTTGACGATGCCATCCTCATGCCCCCGCACCAGGCGGCAGACATGGTCTGGAAGGCCGACCTGATTGGCAAAGACGCCACCACCGGCAAGCCCACAGGCTGGGCCGACATGCACAACCGTCTGTTCCACGCCAAGACCGATGACCGCGTGTACTTTGTCGGCGACCTGATGGGTGCCATCTCGCCCCAGTTCGGCCACTACCCCAAGAGCGGCCACGTGGCCAACTTCATCGGCAAGATCGTCGCCCAGAACATTGCCGAGCGCGTGTCCGGCAAGGAAGTCGTGGCCCGCCTGCCCGACAACCTCTGCTACATGATGGTCAACGGCGACCCGCAGGAAGAAATCTCGGTCAAGTTTGAATACGAGGTGGACACCAACGGTCAGGTCAACCAGACCCAGATCGACATGGATGTACGCACGCCCGATCTGGTCAAGGAAGACTTTGCCTGGATCAATGGCAAGTTCAGTGATTTTTTAGGGACATAACCCCCTGAGCCGCTGATGCGACCTCCCCTAAGGGGGCGACGCCCTCGCCGCGAGGCGGCACTTTCTCGGCGTCTTTCGCTTGGGGCATGCCCGTTTAACCGCTGTTTGCTTGCAAACGGCATTCGATCAAAGAAGAGACATGTTCAACCACACCACCCGTAGAAGTCTGGTTCTGGGCGCGGCGGCCGCAGGGGCCAGTCTGGCGCTGCCTGCGACTGCTCTGGCGCAGGCCAAGGCGCCGCTGGTCGGGCCTCTGGCCCCTAACCCTGTCGAGTTTCAAAAGCAGATCGCCCAGTTCACCGGCAAGGCCACACCACAAACCGAAGGCCTGCTGCTGGATGTCCCCGTGCTGGCCGACAACCCCAGCGCCGTGCCCGTCAAGGTCAAGGTCACACTGCCCATCACCGAACAAGACTGGTGCGAAGAAATCGTTGTACTGGCCGAGCTGAACCCCTCTCCCCTGTCTTGCCGCATGCAGTTCACCGCAGCGGCTGGCACGGCTGAGGCGGCAATCCGCATTCGCCTGTCACAGTCGCAAACCGTGCATGCCATGGCACGCATGAAAAGCGGCAAGGTACTGGTCGTCAAGCAGGCAATTACCGTGGCCGCCAGCGGCTGCGGCATGTGAGGGAGTCCCACCAATGAGTCAAGCCAAACCCCCTCGCGTCTGGGTCAGCAACGCCACCCCCAAGAAGGGCGAAGTGCTGCGCGTGCGCGCTCAGATGGAGCATGTGATGGAAAGCGGCCTGCGCACCGACCCGGCCACCGGCAAGGTGCGCCCCCGCAATATCGTCAACCGCTTTGAAGCCAGGCTGGGCAACACCTTGCTGTTCAGTTGGGAGCCCGGTATTTCGATTGCTCAGAACCCCTATATCGAGTTCACCTTTCTCGCCCGTGAAAGCGGCGAGCTGAACATGGTCTGGAAAGATGAGCAAGGTCAGACGCTGAGCGCGCAAAAGACGATCACCGTCGCCTGATCTCCGCCGATCACAAAAAAGCCCCGCCCGGTTTGCACCGTGGTGGGGCTTTTGTTTAAGAGCCAGCAACCTCAATTGCCCTGATAACGACCCGGGCGGTGGCTGATCCACAGGAACATACTCATGATGACCGCCGCCAGCACCGAGTACGCCACGCGCTCCAAGGGCACCACGGCCAGCGCCAGCAACACCACGGTGCAATCAATCATCATCTGCACCTTGCCGGCGCGAATACCGTAGCGGTCTTGCAGATAAAGCGACACGATGGTCGCACCGCCCAGACTGGAATGGTGGCGCGCCAAAAACAGGCAGCCCGAGCCCATGAGCAGGCCACCGGCCACAGCGGCATACAGCGGGTTCAGGTAGTCAATATGGATAAAGCGCGGGCCCACGTCAGCCATCAGCGCCAGCATGGCGACCGAGACAAAGGTCTTGATCGTGAACTCTGCCCCCATGCGCTTCCAAGCGAACCAGTAAAACGGAATGTTGATGACGAAGAAGGTCGCACCAAACGGCAACCCCGTCACGTAGTGCAGCAAGAACGCAATGCCCGCCGTGCTGCCCGTCAGCAGTCCCGCCTGAGCAAACAGCATCATGGTGATGGAGACAAACAGCGAACCTGTGAAGAGTGCCTGCGCGTCCTCAAAACGGCCATGGCGCAAAGCGGGGCCTGAAGATGCTGAAACGGCAGCAGCAGCATCGACGCTGCTGACTAGGCCAGAGTTGGCGGGGGAAGATAGCGGTGTGGACATGTCGGGTAAGACAGCAAAATTGGTGCCCAGAGTCTCGATAAAGACCCAAGGCCAAGCGGCGCGGATAACACCGGGTAACCCCTTAATTTTACGAATGAAGCCATGTCCTGCGCGCATTATTTGCTGCAACGCAACAATTCTTTGAGGGCTTTTCGACTGATTTCTTTAGGGCTTTTTCAAGCTTTTTAGCTGCCTGGCGCTTACGCATAAAGCGCTAATAGCTATCAAAAACAAAGCATTCGCATGCCAAGGCCATGAAAAAAGCCACGACTGTAATCACGCAGCCGTGGCTTAGAGACGTTCCGGCAAGCGGCCAGCTCTTTGATCAGCCGCGCGGCTCGTCAGGCAGGCGCTCGCGGCTCAGCGTGCGCAGCACCCGGCCGTCAGGGCCGAAGGTGACGGTGAATTGCATCTCACGGTTGGGCGGGTCGATATAGTTCCAGTCCCAGTCCGTTTCCTGCTTGAGCTTGAACGTCATCATCTTGGCGGGCTTGCCCAGCATGCGGCGCACTTCGTTTTCATCCATGCCCGGCACAATTTTGGCAAAGACATGCGGGGCCAGCACTTGGCGCAAAGCGCTCATCTTGCCGTCAGTGCCAATCGTGATCATGTAGTTCTTGGCACCTGCTGGCTGGCGGTTGTACTCAAAGGTGCGCGAGCCATCCTCTTCGCTCCAGACCCGCTCGGGCTCGCCAAACTGGGCGCGCACATCTGCTTCGGTGGAGAGGCCTTCCTCCAGTTCTTTGATCTTTTGCTCATCGCAGCCGACCAGGGCCAGAGTGCTGATCGCCGCAGCCGCCAGCGCAGCCGTCACACGGGAAAATAGTTTCATGGGCATGAAGCATTAACGATTGCCAGACAGAATGCGGATTCTGACAGCAAGCCACCCACGCAAGCGCAACAGTTTTGCAAGCGCTTGTCAAAAAAGGAGCCCTCTCTCGTGAGCACAACCATAGAGCAATTGTTTTCCCAATTTACCCGCGCCGCCCAGGCCGCCCAGGAGCAACAAGACAAATGGCTGATCATCGACCCCGTCTACGAGCATTTGGAGACACTTCAGGCCGCTGAGCTGGACCAGGTCCTGCCCCATATCCTGGCACTGATTGAAGCCTACCCCGAGCTGGACTACGGCGGTCCGGGCCCGTTCGGCAGCCTGATCGAGGAGCATCCCATGGCGGCCTACACCCCAGCCTTGCTGGCATCGCTGGAGCGCCAGCCCAGCGTCCAGGTGATCGGCTGGCTGGACCGCACCATGGGCGTGGACGAAGACTTCCAGCGCGGCGACCCCAGCCCGGTCGGGCCTGACGAATTTTCCGCCGTGCTGGAGAAAATCATCACTTCGCCGCTGGCTTCCGACGGCTGCAAGGAATTCGCACAGGTCTGCCTCAACGATCTGAAATAGCCGCTCAATCGGCTTGCGCCCGCGACCGGCTAAAATCGACGGATCTGAGAGGTTTTACGAATATGTCTTTCTTCCGTCGCCCCGACTACCGTTCCGACACCACCAACTTCATCAACGACCTGAAGAAGCAAAAGCCCGAGCTGGAGCAGCAACAACTGGCTGGCCGCGCCCTGCTGTGGGACAAGAACATCAGCGCCGAGGTCTGGGATGATCTGCGCGCTGGCCGCGTGGAGCAAAACTCCTACGTCTACCAGACCAACCACTCCTGACTCTTCTTCAATGAAATCAGCCTCCTGCGCTTATATATCAAGCGCTCTCAGCTCTATATTTCATAGCAAGCAATGAGCGAGGCTGAAGACCAGGCACTGTTGCCAGGCCAAGGCCTGGACACACTTGACTCGACACCTTCGGTTATCGACCAGGTGGCTTTGGCACGCCTGTATGGCGAGCCACTGTTTGCGCTGCCGCAGGATTTGTATATTCCGCCGGAAGCGCTGGAAGTCTTTCTCGAAGCCTTTGAAGGCCCACTGGACTTGCTGCTCTACCTGATCCGCAAGCAGAACTTCAACATCCTCGACATCCCCATGCTGGACGTCACGCGCCAGTACATGGCCTATGTCGATGAGGTGCGCGGTCGCAATCTGGAGCTGGCCGCCGAATACCTGCTGATGGCCGCCATGCTCATCGAGATCAAATCTCGCATGCTGCTGCCACCCAAGAAGCAGGAAGGCGGCGAAGAAGCCGAAGACCCCCGTGCCGAGCTGGTGCGCCGCCTGCTGGAGTACGAGCAGATCAAGCTCGCCGCACAGCAACTGGGCCAAGTCCCCACGTATGGACGCGACTTTCTCAAGGCCACGGTTCATATCGAGCAAAGCCTGCAGCCGCGCTTTCCGGATGTGGAGATCGGTGAGCTGCAAGCCGCCTGGCGCGACATTCTGAAGCGCGCCAAGCTGGTGCAGACCCACAAGATCACGCGTGAAGAGCTCTCGGTGCGCGAGTACATGAGCCAGATCCTCAAGCAGCTGCAAGGCCAGCGCTTTGTGGAGTTTGAACGCATCTTCAATCCTGAAAAAGGCTCGACAGTGCTGGTGGTGACCTTTATCGCCATGCTGGAGCTGGCCAAGGAAACGCTGATAGAGATCACCCAGGCCGAGGCCTATGCCCCTATTTACGTGCGGCTGGCCTATACCCCGGTGTAATTGATACCCCCTGAGCGGCTGCGCCGCTTCCCCCGGGGACGACAGCCTCGCTGCGCGGCGGCGCTTGCTTGCTGTCTCTGACCTGGGGTGTGCGAATTTTGGATTCAACATGACATACAGCGTCAAAGAAATTTTCTATACCCTGCAAGGCGAAGGTGGCCAGGCTGGCACGCCCGCCGTGTTCTGCCGTTTTGCGGGCTGCAATCTGTGGACCGGCCGTGAACAGGATCGTCCCAGCGCCATCTGCCAGTTCTGCGATACCGACTTTGTCGGCACCGACGGCACGCTGGGCGGTAAGTTCACGACAGCCGATGAGCTGGCCGAGCGCATTCTGGCCCAGTGGCCCGCCAGCGACAGCCAGCACCGCATGGTGGTGCTCACCGGCGGCGAACCTTTGCTGCAAGTCGATGAAGCGCTGATTGCCGCTCTGCACGCACGCGGCTTTCGCATCTCTGTCGAAAGCAATGGCACGGTGGCTGCGCCCCAGGGCATTGACTGGCTGTGCATCAGCCCCAAGGCGGGTGCCGACTGGATTCAGCGCAGCGGTCAGGAGCTGAAACTGGTCTGGCCCCAGCCCACGTTTGATCTGGAGGCCATTGAGGCCAGCACCCAGTTCAGCCATTACTTTCTGCAGCCCATGGACAACGTCCAGCAGGCCAGCAACATCGCCACCTGTATTGAGCAAAGCATGCAGCGTCCCAAATGGCGTCTCAGTCTTCAGACGCACAAGCTCACTGGAATTCGCTGAAATGCAATTTACCGTTCACCAGCGTTTTTTCTTTGATGCGGCCCATACGCTGGAGCGCGCTATCGAGACTGAGAGCAGCCGCCGCATTCACGGCCACACCTATCACGCCGAAGTCAGCGTGACGGGACCCCGCAATGCCGACAACGGCATGGTCATCGACCTCGGCCACCTGCGCGCGCGCCTGGAGCTACTGCGCGACCAGCTCGACCATCACTTTCTCGACGAAATTCCCGGCCTGGGCAAGCCCACGCTGGAGAACCTCAGCCTCTTCATCGCCAACGCCCTGTCTGATCTGCAACCCGCTCCCAGCAGAATCCGCGTCTGGCGCGACAGCATCGGCGACGGCTGCGTGCTGGATCTGCGCACGGATTGAGAGCGATGCCGCCAAGCGCGGCATCATCTCCACAAAAAAGGCCCCGCTGATGCGGGGCCGCTTGCTGGAGTCTGAAGGCTTCCCCACCCGGAGGCCAAACCCTGCAAGCTCTGTTTGTATGCGAGGCCACTGCATGCGCTGCAGCAACCTCGGCAGCGCTGACGCGCTTAGAAGTTGTGGCGCAGGCCGATTTCGTAGCCTGTCATGCTCTTGCCCACCACGGGCGTGGGGCTCAGCGAAGAGCCCAGCTTGCGACTGGCCTTGTCATCATTGCTCATGCGTGCCACTGCCGCATAGATTTCAGTGCGCTTGGACAGCTTGTAGCCATAGCCCAGCGCCAGACGCTGTGAGTCCGCATCGCTTTGCTTCTTGTCCTTGTACCAGGTGTAAGCAGCACGCAACTCGCCAGCGCCCAGAGGCATCTTCACGCCCACGCTGTACAGGTCCACACGCTTGTCGTTGCCGCGCTCGGAAGCCAGCAGCAGCATGGGAGTGAGCACGCCAAAGTCGTAGGAAGCGCCAATATTGAAGGTCTTGTAGTCCACGCCAGCTGCGGCGGTGCCACCTCGGGAAATTTCGTAGGCTGCAGCCACATTCACGGGGCCGTTGGCATAGCCCAGGCGCAGACCGGTGTTGCTGGCTAGGCTGTTGTTGCCGGACTGCTCGCCGAAGCTGTGCGTCACTTGGCCGTAAACGCCGCCCAGCTTGGGCAGCAGATAGCTGATGCCGTTGGAGACACGCTTGGGGTTAGAGCCTTCGGCGGTACCGCCAGCGCTGGTAATCAGATTGTGGCCGCTGATGGCACCCATGCCGGTGTCGCCAAAAGCGTGAAAGGTTTCCAGATTCTGGTAGGCCGGCGTCTTGTCGCGACCCAGACGCACTTCACCGAAGTTGCCCGTCAGGCTGACCGTGGAGCGACGGTCAAACTTGAAGCCGGAAGCCGTGCCGTCATCGACGCTCAAGCTGCCCTCGAGCCAGAAGCCTGCTTTCAGGCCGCCACCCAGATCTTCCACACCGCGAAAGCCCAGACGGCTGCTGGAGTTGCCGCCATTGGCCAGGCCGGACACGCTCTTGGTCGAGGTGGAGATATGAGCCACCGAAACATCGGCCACGCCGAAGACGGTGACGCTGGATTGGGCCATGGCACCGGCAGAGACGGTCAAAGCGGCAAGGGCGAGGAATGTTCGTTTCATGCTGTTCACTGTGTTTATGAAAATGAGAAGTCCTTGCAAGGCGTAAATGGCGGGCTTAGAAGCTCGACCCCGCCCGGGACTGAAGTCATTAAACAAAGCGAAGATGAAACATTAGTTACAACCCTGATGTTTGCAACAAAACAACAATTTCATGAGCCCTTGCTCCGCCAGTCTTCGCAGACCGTTGCCACGGCTATCGACAACGGGAATGCAGTTAGACGACATTTCTCTGTCAATGCCCTCAGAGGACTACATGGGTTTTCCCGATCGCATTTAGACTTGCGTGGTTTTTTGCAAGCACAGGCCTGCACCATTCAAAACGCGCAAAGCGACCCAGAGAGACAAACCCATGTTCCGCACCCTGCTCAAATCCAAGATCCACCGCGTCAAGACCACGCAATGCGAGCTGCACTACGAAGGCTCCTGCGCGATTGATGAAGACTTGCTGGACGCCGCCAATATTGTCGAAAACGAACAAGTCCATATCTGGAATATCGACAACGGCGAGCGCTTTGTGACCTACGCTATCAAGGGCGAGCGCGGCACTGGCATGATCTCCGTCAATGGCTCCGCAGCGCGCCGCGCCAGCGTGGGCGACTTGCTCATCATTGCCGCCTTTGCCCAGGTACATGAAACAGACGTGGCCGAGCACCAGCCCCAACTGGTGTTTGTGGACGACAGCAACAAGCAAGTCGAGCTGCGCCATAAAGTACCGACCCAGATGCTGTAAATACGGCACCCGTTTTTGAGTGAAAGAACACCATGCCTCATCTGCATATTGAATACACCGACAACCTGACCGGCCTGAACGAGCGCGAGCTGATGCGTGAAGTCAACGCCGTGGTCTGTAATCACCCCACCGTGACCGACGAAGCCGATGTGAAATCGCGCATTGCACGCCTGAACATGGGCAACGTCTACATCGGCAACCAGCCCGATAACCGCGGTTTTGTGCACGTGCAACTACAGCTGATGGCAGGCCGCAGCACAGAAGCCAAAAAGCAAATGTCCGATGGCATCGCCGAAGTGCTGCGCCGCCTCGTACCCCAGCCTGCTGACCTGCATGTGCAGCTGAGCGTGGACGTGGCCGACATGGATAAGGCCACCTACTTCAAGGGCCGCCTGTAAGGCTTCAGCCCTTACCACCTCAAACCAACGCCCGCAGCCTGCGCTTGCGGGCGTTGTTGTTTCAGGGGCATTGATTTAAGGAAAAAAATGCCTCTACCCTATATCCATAAAGCGTAAGAAGCTCTCAAATCATGAGCAAAACCGTCCAGCGCCCTCGCTGTCCCAACTGCCACCGTGCACTAAGCACCTGCATTTGCGCGCTGGCACACCCGGTGGAGCATCAGGTCGAAGTACTTATCCTCATGCACCCCATGGAAGTCCATGAGGCCAAGGGTACAGGCCACTTGCTGCACCTGTGCCTGCCCCATAGCCGGGTTTTGGTGGGCGAACAGTTTGATACCCAGGCGCTGCAGCAAGCTCTGCAAGGCAGCTGGGATGGACAAGCCCCGCGCCAGAGCCTGCTGCTCTACCCCGACACGCACGAGCAAGATGCGACGCTGGGCCTTGCGCAGGCCAGCGCCCTACCCCAGTCCTGGCCCCTGCCGCCCGAGCAATTGCGACTGGTCCTCATCGACGGCACCTGGCGCAAAAGCCGCAAAATGCTCTACCTCAACCCAGCCCTGCAAACCTTGCCACGTGTAGCGCTGCAGGATGTGGGCGATTCTGGCTACGCCATTCGCAAGGCTCACCTACCCGGTCAGCTCTCCAGCTTTGAAGCGGCTGTGCTGGGCCTTGCACAGCTGCAGAACTGGCCGCTGGATGCCGCGGCCCCTGCAGCGCTCAACCAGGTCTTTGCGCAGTTTGTGGCACGTCAAATATTGCTGCAGAACGTAAATCAGGTGCCGGTCAGGGCACCTGATGAGGTGGGTAAAGCGCAGGAGTGAAGCGGTTCAGCGGTTGTTGGCAGCGATATCTTGCGCATCCGCAGCCTTGGCAGGGTCTGCGCTCACCAGCGTCGGGCCGTTGCGCTCGCCCTTGCTGCGCTTGAAGCTTGGGGTTTCATCATCCGCACCCAGGTTGTCGCGGGTGTTCTTCTGCACGGCAATGGCACCAAACAAGGCCAGCGCAAAAGCCATGCCGTAAAAGCCTTTTTCGCTCAGCTGCAGCGTGGCATTGAACAAGCCCGTGCCCAGCAGCAGCACCGCAATCAGCAGCGCCACCCAGCTGATGCCGTAGTAAATGCCGGTCACGGCTACGCCCTCCAGCCGGTCACGCACCACCTTTTGCAAAGAGATGGCCGAGTAAAGACCGAGCACCAGCACCGCGAAATAAAAGCCTTTTTCATTGAGCTGCATGCTGGCATTCCACAGCCCGGCCATGAAGGCAGCAATACCCAGCAACAGCGCAGCCCAGGAAGCACCAATGAAGGCAGAAGAAGGCTTGTGGCTTGAAACGGCTTGGGAGTTCATGGTCTTGCCTCAAAAGTTGCGGTGAATGAATAGTAGAAAGCTCAAACGTCCAATCGGCCACATTTCTTATCGGGTATCGTTTAAAGATACCAGAAGCGCACTTTCAACCTAATCTTCCGGATCTTCCTCTTCCCCATCCATGGCGGCATTGAGCTCGTCCTGCACATGGGGCGGCATGCCATCTTCCCAGCCTTGCTCGTCGACATAGGCGTAGATATCGGGCTGCGTTCCGGGCACGGCTTCAAGCATGATGGGGGGAATGGCCCACATGGCATCGCTGCCCTTGACGGCCTCACTGGTCCAGTCATAGCCGGGATGCTTTTCCTTGCCCGTGGGGGATGCCAGGTCATTGGCCGGATCCCAGCCAATGGTGGCAGGCGCCAGATTGCCGTCTGCAAAGCGCTGGCTCAGGGCCTGCACCCGCGCCCAGCCTTTGCGGTTGATGCTGGGGACCTTGTCTTGCGACTCGTAATGCTGAAAGTAGCCGGGCTGCTGGTACCAGTACAGCGCTTTGGCCACGGCGGGCTCTAGCTTGGGATACTTGCTGATCCAGTCCGCCAATGCGCTACCGTTGTCGTAGTTCATGGTAGTGACTACGGCCAGCCACTGCATGGGGGTCGCGGTGGCCAAGAACTCTTTCATCAAGTCCAGATACAGCCCATTAAAGTCTTCGTCTTCCATGGTTCAGACTCCTCCCGGTTGGCAGAGGCACCCACGATAACAAACACAGGCTATGCAATCAAACGCGCATCCAGCCAGCCACGCAGGCTATTCACAAAGGCCCAGTCGGTAATGCGACGCAAGTCGTCAATCACCACCACCTTTTCCACCAGCCGTCCCTGCGACAACGCGAGCGCCCGGCCCACACCCGGCAACAGACCGCATTGCAGCGCCGGAGTCACCCACTGGCCATCCAGCTGCATGGCGATGTTGCCGCGCGTGCCCTCGGTAATCTGACCGTTTTCATTGAAAAGCACGGTGTCAAACACCTCTGCGCTTCTGGGCTCAAACACCTCGTAATGGTGACGCACCGAAGTCTTGAAGCGCACCACATCGCTTTGCGCCACCGCATTCAAAATGGGTTGGCGGGCCAGTTGCAGCTTGACAGGCTCGGCGCTGGGCAAGAGCTGGGCCACCGTGAACTGCACCGCACCGGTGAAGGACAGCGCCAGTCGCACGCGCCACTGCCCCTCTTCATGCTTTTGCGCCAGCTGGGCCATATCGCTTTCCAGCTGCATTTGCATCAGCGGGTAGCGAAAGTGATGGGCCGTAATCTGCAGCCGCGCCCAGTGCAGCGGCCAGTTCTGCCAGCGGCCATCCTTGAGGGCCAGCGTTTCGAGAATTTCAAAATGCGTATTCATGCTTTACCCCTGGCCTGCCTCTTCCAGCCCACGCAGAAAAACCTGCTTGTGCTGCCACTCCATCCATTCATCGCCCGCGTTGGCGCTGGCCGTAATGCCGCTGCCAATGCCACAGCTCAACTGCCCGGCTTGCAGCACCACGGTGCGAATGGGCACATTGAACGTGGCGTGAATGCGCCCAGCCACAGCGCCCGGCCGCACCACACCCAGAGCACCACAGTACACACCGCGCGGCTGGGACTCCAGCTCGCGGATCAGCCGCATGGCCTGGCGCTTGGGCGCACCGGTGATGGAGCCGCAGGGGAACAGCGCGCCAAACACATCGACCAGCCGCACGCCTGCGCGGGTGCGCGCCACGACATCAGACGTCATCTGCCAGACCGCTGGCAGGGCCTGCACCTGAAACAGCTGCGGCACCTTCACGCTATGCGGCTCGGCGATACGCGAGAGGTCGTTGCGCAGCAAATCCACAATCATCACGTTCTCGGCCCGCTCTTTGACGGACTCACGCATGGTCTGCGCAGCCAGTACATCGGCCTCGGGCGTCTGACCACGGGCGGCTGTGCCCTTCATGGGGCGGGTCAGAATCTGCTCACCATCCCAGTCAAAAAACAGCTCGGGCGATACGGACAGCACCTGCATATCACCACTATCCACCAGCGCGGCATACCCCCCGGGCTGAGCCTGCTGCAGGCGTGCAAACAGGCCCTCGGCCAGCGCGGATGAATTGAGCGACGCAGCCCCCGCAAGCTTTGCAGACAACGGGGCGGTGTAGTTAATTTGATAGCACTCACCGGCGGCAATAGCGGCATGAATGCGCGCAATATGCGCATCAAACTGCTCGCGGCTCAGGGCGGTTTGCCACTGCACGGGCGGGGTGGGCCGAGGCTTTGGTTGTGGCTTTGGCGCGGCTTGCGCCGTAAGCGGGGCGGCATGTACGCCAAACCAGGCCAGTGGCTGGCCGGGCACTGCGCTGTGCACCGTCTGGGCATAGGCCCCATCAAAGGCACTGGCCGCTTCATACGCCAGCCAGCCTACGCACCATTGGCCTTGTTCGGCGGCTCGCTGCACGGCCTCAAGTATGGCGGGCACCTCCTCAGGGCTGTGCGCCTGCAGGACTTTTTCAGGCACGCCAAAGCCATGCTGCAGGCGGGCTGCATCGGCCTGTCTGGGTGCGGTGAAGTCAAGAACGGTTTTCAAGTCAAATCGCCTGCAAGCGCAGTATCAATATGCGCTGAATGCTATCAAACTTGCTATATCCATGGAGGTGATACTGCCGCCATAAAAAAGCGCGCTGCAAGCATCAAGCCTCCAGCGCGCATCCACCAAGGAAACAATCTCTATCGTCTCAGGCTTATTTGGCACCCGACTGGTACTTGGCCACTGCTTCTTGGTAGGCGGGGCTGGCCAGCAGGCGCTGATATTCGGCATAGGCCTTGCGGTAATCGGCACTGGACTCGACTTCGATATAAGCCGCAGGTGTGGGCAGATAGCCCAGACCGGCACGCTGATACATCTCCAGATCAGCCATCACTTCGGCACGGCTTTTGCTGGAGGCAGCAGCAGTCTGGGGCATGCCCTGAGCCATGGCAGCGGCAGTGCTGGCGGTCAGAACAAGAGCAGTCAACAAACGGGTAGCGGAGCGCATATCAATCCTTTCAGTCGTAAAAGCTGCAAGGCTTGATGGCTTCGCAGCGGTATGACTGAACTATGCGTGCTATCCCGAAAGCCGTCTGTGCGTTTTCTCACGCAAAAACCAATTTCAGCATATGAAAAATCAGCGTGTTTCTTCGAGTAAAACACGCAAGCCATCAACACGGCAGATACGCAGGTTGCGCCCCTCGCGCTGCAGCAGGCCCAAGCGCGTCAGGCGCGACATCTCCCGCGCCACCTCCTCGCGGCTGGTGCCCAGCATCAGCGCCAGATCGCTTTGCCGGGGCGCGGGGGACAGCAGCGCCTCATCGTCATCAATGCCCACGGCTTCGGCCCGCTCCAGTAACTGGGCCTGCAGACGGCCTCGCACCGACAAAGTCCCTAGGCTGACCACGCGCCGGGCCAGCACGCCCGTCAACTCGTTCAGCCGCTGAATCACGGCACGCATGACCTGAACATCGCTCATGATCAGTGCTTCTAGCTCTGCATTGGATAGCGAAGCGACCAGACTGGCCTCGGTGGCCTGCACTTCTACTGCCACATTGCGGGGCGGCTGCGCAGCAAAGGAACCAAAGAAAAAGCCCGGCCCCAGATAGCCCACAATCATGGCCCTCCCGCTGACGCTGTGCCCTGCCACACTCAGCTGCCCATTGATCAGCATGTAAATGCGCCGGTCGGTATAGGCCCCCAGCAGCACCTGCCCTGCCTCCAGTCTGTGCCAGCGGCATTGCCCGGCAAGCACCGCCAGTTTCTCGTCAGACAGCGAATCCAGCCAGCTGACGCCGCGCAGCCCCTGCCAGGCCACCGAGGGAGCAGGCGCAGAAGCGAACGGAAACGGGGACTCGGCCATGGACATGAACCACCTTGCGCGGATGAAATGGAAACAGGAATACGCGCACGGCCACGCCATGCACAAGCAGACCAGCATAGTACGGGCACTGACGGCTGCCATACCCCGTTTGTACTTGGCGCTGCACCGCAGCATGGCATAGACTCGCGGGCAAATTGGCACACCGACTAGTATGTCGCGCTGAACCAGAAACAGATCATCAGGAGACAACACCATGACCGCCACCGGCACGCCTTACGGCACCATCCCCCCCTCTTCGCCCCAGCCACAGCGCCGCCCCATCAGCCTGCCGCGTCTGGCGCAGATGCGTGCTGCGGGTGAGAAAATCACCATGCTCACGGCCTACGACGCCACCTTTGCCGCCGTGGCCGATGCTGCCGGTGTGGAGTGCATTCTGGTCGGTGACTCACTGGGCATGGTTTGCCAGGGCCTGCACAGCACCGTGGGCGTGACAGTGGCCGACATGGCCTATCACACCGCCAGCGTGACCCGCGGCCTGCACCGTGCCCAGGCTACCGCCTGGGTGATTGCCGATATGCCGTTTGGCAGCTACGCCGAAAGCCCCGAGCAAGCCATGCGCAGCGCCTGCGAGTTGATGCAGGCTGGTGCCCACATGGTCAAGTTGGAAGGCGGCGGCTGGACGGCGCACATTGTCCGTTTTCTGGTCGACCGTGGCGTGCCCGTCTGCGCCCACCTGGGTCTGACACCGCAAACCGTGCACGCACTGGGCGGCTACCGCGTTCAGGGCAAAGACGAGCAAGCCGCTGCCACCCTGCGCCAGCATGCGCTTGAGCTGCAAGATGCAGGTGCCGCCATGCTGGTGCTGGAGATGGTGCCCGCCGCCCTGTCAGCCAAGCTCACCGAAGAGCTGAAAGACTGCCACACCATAGGCATTGGCGCGGGCAACGGCACGGCCGGTCAGGTTCTGGTACTGCACGACATGCTGGGCGTGAACCTGGGCAAGATGGCCAAGTTCGTCCATAACTTCATGGCCGATGCTGGCAGCGTCAAGGGCGCGATGGAATCCTATGTGCAGGCTGTGAAAAACGGCACTTTCCCCAATAACGCGCTGCACGCCTGGTAAATCAAGGGCATCACGCTCACCTTTTCTGCTCTTAGACCTCTGTTCCCCGACTTCTGTTTCAGTCATGCAAATCGTTCACACCATCGCCGACCTGCGCGCCGCCCTTGCGGGCCGCGGCCGCCCTGCTTTTGTGCCCACCATGGGCAATCTGCATGAAGGCCATCTCTCTCTGGTTCAGCAAGCCCGCCAGCATGGCGATGTGGTCGTGGCCAGCATCTTTGTGAACCGTCTGCAATTTCTGCCACACGAAGATTTTTATAGCTACCCACGCACGTTTGACGCGGACTGTGCCAAGCTGGAAGCCCAAGGCTGCGACATCGTCTTCGCCCCCAAGGAAAAAGACCTGTACCCCGAGCCACAAACCTTCAAGATCCAGCCCGACGCCCAGTTGGCTGACATTCTGGAAGGGCACTTTCGCCCCGGCTTCTTCACCGGTGTGTGCACCGTGGTCATGAAGCTGTTTCAGGTCGTCTTCGCCACCACCGGCGGCGGCGTGGCCGTGTTCGGGAAAAAGGACTATCAGCAGCTGATGGTGATTCGCCGCATGGTGCAGCAGTTTGCGCTGCCCATTGAAGTCATTGGCTGCCCCACCACCCGCGCGGGCAGCGGTCTGGCACTCAGCTCACGCAACGGCTACCTCAGCGACGAGCAGCGCGTGCAAGCCATGGCGCTGTCGCAAGCCCTTAAAGCGCTGGCCGATGCCGCGCGCCAAGGCGGTGATCTGGCGGAACTCGAAGCACGAGCCATGGCCGACCTGCGCGCCAAGGGCTGGGAGCCTGACTACCTCACGGTGCGCCAGCGCAGCAACCTGCTGACGCCAGCGGACGCCACCACCGGCGACCTCGTCGCACTGGGCGCTGCACGACTGGGCAGTACACGCCTGATCGACAACCTGGAGTTTTAAAAATTTAAGCTCCCCCTGTGGCGCCTTGCGTCCTCCCCCTCTCTCGCTTTGCGGGAGGGGGACGACATCCTGGCTACGCGGCGGTGCTTGCTCGATGTCTCTGATGTCTCAGGCTCGCCCTGTGGCGACGATTCGCTAGATTTTGGAGAGTGGTCGAGGACTTCTACCGGCCAAGAGCGGTCGGCCACCGCTGGCTCCCGAGCGACGGCGTTTAGCTGAAACCAGCCATCAAGCTTTAACGGCTCGATGACAAGGATTCGATGCAAAGCAAACCTCAGTGACCGTGTTAGCTAGCTGCTGATTGCCCTTGAGGCCATGAAAGTTAGTCCAGCATGATGAGCGAATACATCGATCTGCTATTTGTGCATCCAATCGGATAGCTCGTCAGCGTGTTCCTGTTCCTGTTCAAGGATCTGCTCAATCAGACGGCGGGTGGTGTGATCTTTATCTCCGATCAAGGCAATCATCTGTGTATAGACCTCGATAGCGACACGTTCAGCAACGAGGTTCGCCCGAATCATTGAGTGCAGGTCGAGCTGCTCATCGTAGTCAGCGTGACTGCGGTCAACAAGCGAAGCGGGATTGAAGTCAGGCTCGCCACCTAGCTGAACAATGCGCGCAGCTATTCGATCGGCATGGGACTGCTCCTCATTAGCATGCACGAGAAATTCATCTGCAATAGCTGGTGAGGACAGTCCGGTTGCCGTGAAGTGGTGACGCTTGTAGCGGAGAACGCAGACCAGCTCGGTAGCCAGCGAGTCATTTAGCAGCCGGATGATGTCCTCGCGCCAGGGGCTTTTTTCTTCAACGACGGCTCCATCATCCAGGCTGAGCTTGGCTCTTTCTAGCGCTTCGATATCGATCTCCAGCTTCGCGTGAGTGTGTGTCCTTTGTGCAATTTTGGTCATACGTGGGCCTCTAAGTTATGGGGCAAACAGAAAAAGACTGCCAGCTCCAGCTAGTGGGCGGCCAGCCGCGTAAGTTCAAAGTAGATTGCATCGCCACGCATGTCTGTGAGACAAGTTCGCATATGTCTCGGTGAAGTGCAATTCAATGTTTAAGGCGCTCCTCGCCTTGCTCGACAGAGGTTGGAATCATTCCTTCTTCACAACAGATGACTTCGCATGCTCGAACCGGAAAGACCTTCGGATGGCCTACGTAGGTGCAAACCCACCCTCATTTTTAGGTATGCCTGACGCAGCCATCGGCCTACAAGTTCTAGAGTCAAAGTTCGCCCTGCACAACAGAGGAGCACGCCCTGGCATCGCCGCCGTTGCGTGGGATAACGATCTATTGCGTATGTCTGAAGGCATCGTGATAACAACCTGAAAAGGAAAGTGTCATGAAGTTCAACCCTAAGCTGGCTATCGTTTACGCTGCAGCCACGCTGGCTACATCAGCTTTCGCACTGACTCCCGCCGAACACTCGGCAGAAAAGGACCGTATCAGTGCAGAGTACAAGGCAGCCAAAGAGCAATGCAAAGCCTTGAAGGGCAATGCCAAAGATGTCTGTGAAGAGCAGGCTAAAGGCGTCGAAAAGGTATCGTCAGCAGAGCTGAAATACAAAGTCGAACCTAACGAAAAGAACCAGTATGCGGTCGCCAAAGCAAAGGCTGATGCTGACTATGGAGTAGCCAAGGAAAAATGCGACGACTTCTCTGGCAACTCGAAAGATGTGTGTCAAAAAGATGCAAAATCCGCTCATGTGAAGGCGCTTGAGTCCGCGAAAGTTTCTGAAGTTCGCAAAGATCCGTCTTCAAAGCCAGGTGACATCGCAAACGCAAGAAAGGACGCTAACGAGAAAACCATGGAAGCGGACTACAAGGCTGCCAAGCAGCGATGCGACCCGCTGTCCGGTGATGCCAAAGATGCTTGTATAGCGGATGCCAAGAGGCGATTCGGTCAATAAGCTAACGCGATGAAAGCGTAAAGGCGGAGCTTCATGCTCCGCCTTTTTCTTGTGAGCTTGTGGGCTCACGCCAATCTCGAAGCAGGAGATTTTGAAGAGCCTGACCAGCCTTTGCGTCGAAAAAATTTTGCGCGGAACACGGCCGACGAAGCCAGGACTCGAATGTCACGTTTGCCAGTGTTGAAGCGAATTTTTCAGTGAGAGCTCATTCGCCTGTTGACGGTGTACCTCATTCAAACGCCAGGCTTGGAGTGCTCTGCCTGCAGCCTTGTAAGAGCACCTGAGGTGCTGCAGGAGCGGAAAATACCCAACAAAAAGCCCACAGTAGCGGGCGAATTCTCAGGGGCATATCAAGTAGTCTTGCAGCGTTTGCAGTCAATGCATTTGAATACTTGGCGATGGTTTGGTTTCCTCACCCAGTTGCCGCTTATTGCATTTGCACTGTTGCTGATAGAAGTTTGGACTCTTGATAGGTTGCCCCATCTGCAGCGGCCAGTAAAGACTCCGATACTGCTTGTTCATCCAAGAGCGGCCAGTATCTTGATGTCCACTGGAAGCGTTGTCATGATCTATTTGGCTTGTTGCTGCTTCTTCTGATCTTGCGGCTGCCCTGGCTGTTGCTGCTTTGGGGCTTGCTGCTCATGCTGCTTCTTTTGCTGATCTGCGGTGTGTTGGTCTTGTTGGTTCACGTTGTTCCGCTGGTTGTTTTGCTGTTGCATAACTCTAGTCCTTCGGTCGTAGTGAACAACAAGCGGTTGCTTGCTGTGCTTTAAGCATGAACCTTCACAAAAAACCACTTTGTAGGAAGTCACTGACCAAACCTGTCTTTTGTAACGTTGATCGTCACCGACCAAGGTCTGCCATTTACTTGCGTCTGCAGTGACAGTAAGGTCAGGATGAAATCGAAGGAGACAGGCAATGAAATTCTTGACTGCGACCGGCCCTGATGCCCCCAATCTGCCCCCATTGAATGATCCGAGTCAACCTCCAGGCGTGCCACCGAAGCCTAAGCCCATCGATCCACCTCAGGAAGTCCCTCCCGTAGAGCTTCCTCCAGAGCCAGCGCCTCAGCCTTAATGGAGACTAAAGATGCCAAGAGGAGACAAATCCAAGTACACGGACAAGCAAAAACGCCAAGCTGCTCATATCGAAGAGAGCTATGAGAAGCGGGGAACGAGCGAAAAAAAAGCCCAAGAGATCGCATAGGCTACGGTCAACAAAGAATCTGGCGGTGGGAAGAAATCCGGCTCAGGCAGAGCCAATGCCAAGCCCAAGCAATAGTAACGCCGGCTCAGCACGGTGCGCATCAAACAGAGCGTTGTGGATGGCTCGCAGTCTGTGAGACTTGAACAATTCTTTTAGTGGTTACTGGCTCCGGATCAATGGATCATTGCTACGCAAGCTGCAGCACACTTTCTGCAAGCAAGCGCGCAAGCTTGACAGTGCTGATGAGTGTGCCGCTCACATTCATTGGCACACGCCAGACAAATCTCGGCGCAAAGACGACAGATCTGCTTGGCTGGCTCACTGTTGCGAGCCATGGACGACGCAGCAAGACGGCAGATCGCTGCGCAGTCAGTATCAAGCATGATGCAGCGAGTCATCAGCTGCACATCACTTTCTTTAAGACATGCCGCGAAGCATAAGTCGCAAGCGACAGCACAAGCGTTGCATTCATCAATGCAGGATAGATAGGGGTTGGTTGAAATCAAAGCGGACTCCTTTCAAGGTATCAAGGAAAGAGGCTCAGTGAGCCGCTATGAAGTCAATCAGTGCCCGGTTGAACTCCTTAGCATGCGAGAGGTTGCAGCCGTGCGGACCGTTCTTGATGATGTGTATTTCACTGCCTTTCACTGCATCATGGGTTCTCGCCCCGCTGACCTCCAGAGGAACAATGCGGTCACTGTCACCATGAATGATGAGTGTCGGCACATCAATTTTCTTCAGGTCATCACGGAAGTCAGTTCGCGAGAAAGACGCAATGCAGTCATGGGTTCCCTTCGGCGAAGCAAATGCTGCAATTGTTTTGGCATACTCGCGCTGTGCTTCACTGACCAGCAAGGTTCCGTCCGGCTTCGAGAAGAACTTTTGTGTGAACTCGTCGAGAAAATTCAGGCGATCTTTGAGGACTGCCTCTTCCTTCATCACAATGTCCTCTTCAGAGACTGCTCCCTGCGGATTCGATTCGCACTTGAGCAGAAATGGAGGGACAGCAGCTGCGAACACCGCGCACCGGATAGAGGCTGTGCCGTAGGCACCGATGTAGCGAGCAACTTCACCGCCTCCCATGGAGAAGCCCACCAAGCAGACGTTCTTCAGCTTGAGCACTGTGATGAGCTCATTGAGGTCACTGGCCAGTGAGTTGTAGTCATAACCATCCCAAGTTTGAGACGAGGCGCCAAAGCCGCGTCGGTCATAGGCGATGACTCTCAATCCGGCATCCACCAGATCGGCAACCTGAGGCTCCCAGGTGCGTCCGCTTAGCGGCCAGCCATGAATAAGCACAACGGGCGGACCACTACCAAAATCTTGATAATGCAGTTGTACTAGTTTGGATTGGGATTGGGAAAGTTCAATATATGGCATGGGATTTCCTGCGTAGTTACGGCGATACAAGAACGGTGCGGGGCTAGGTCGATCTTCGGCTTGCCAAGGGGCGGCCATCACTGGCCCGGGCATCTGTATCAACCAGACCTTTCTTGAGGTCCTTGTGAGCTTGCTTCATCTCAGGGTGGGCATTGACTCTGGTTGCGTGCAATGACTGATCCCGCTCGTGCGGCAACTGAGACTCGTTGCCAGGCGCCCTCGCATCACTCTTCTTTGCGAGATTCACTTTGGCTTCGTCGGGGCTGGCCACGGTCAAACGGTCTTTTGGCTTCATAAGCGCCTCCTTTCGAAAGCTCAGTCTGGTGTACTGACAAAAGCTGCCGTGTAGTCCATACGACAAGACATGTTTGGAGTTGTTAATGAAGTGTTGAGATGATGCTGTCCAACTCCCGAATTCAAGACTGATTTGCCTGAATTCGCTTGCCAGGACAAAACTTCGGATACCACCACGGGGCGGGCATATGCTGTGCCGATCTGAATCACACCGGCTTCCGTGGAGGCTCAACTCCTGAGAGGATTGAGTCATGAACACTAAAGCTGCTCGTTTTAGCCCAGAGGTACGTGAACGTGCCGTACGTTTGGTGCAGGAATGCCAAGCGGATTACGCATCACTGTGGGGTGCGTGTGAATCGATTGCCCCCAAGATAGGTTGCTCGGTCAGCACCCTGCATGGGTGGGTGCAGCGCAAAGAAATAGATGCAGGCCAACGGCCAGGGTTGACCACGGATGAACGTGAGCGACTCAAGCAACTGGAGCGAGAGAACAAGGAGCTGCGCCGTGCCAATGACATCCTCAAGGCTGCGAGCGCTTTTTTTGCGCAGGCGGAGCTGGACCGTCGCATCAAGAGCTAATTGACTTTGTAGACCAGTATCGCGATGCCTATGGGGTCGAGCCAATTTGTAGGCTGCTGCAAATTGCCCCATCGGGCTACAGGCGCAGGGTTCAGCAAAGAAACTGCCCGTGGCTGCGCTGCAAGCGCAGCCAATCGGATGAAGAACGTTGCAGTCATATTCAACGGGTGTGGCACGCTAATTGGCAGGTGTATGGTGCCGTCAAAGTTTGGAAGCAGATGCACCGAGAAGGCTTACCCATTGCCCGCTGCACAGTGCAACGCCTGATGCGCAAGCTGGGCCTGGAAGGCGCAAGGCGTGGCAAGAAGGTGCGCACAACCCGTCCAGACACAACCAGGCGATGCCCGCTAGACCTGGTCAACCGGCAGTTCAAAGCCCACCGGCCTGACCAACTTTGGGTCGCAGATTTCACCTATGTATCTACATGGCAAGGGCAGATGTTTGTGGCCTTTGTGATTGATGTGTATGCACGCCGCATATTGGGCTGGCGGGTCAGTAGCCACATGCGCACGGACTTTGTGGTTGATGCGTTGGAGCAGGCGCTGTATGCAAGGCGGCCTTCAAGTGACACGGAGCTCATTCATCACTCCGACAGGGGCAGTCAGTACGTTTCCATTCGCTACACAGAACGTTTAGAAGAAGCTGGCCTGATGCCTTCGGTGGGTAGCACTGGAGATTCCTACGACAACGCTCTGGCCGAAACCATCAACGGACTTTACAAAACGGAGGTCATCCACAAGCGAGGCCCATGGAAAACAAGGGAATCACTGGAGCTGGCAACGCTGCAATGGGTGCACTGGTTCAACCATGACAGGCTGCTGGAATCCATAGGGCATATACCGCCAGCGGAAGCTGAGGCAAACTACTGGCGGCAAGTTGCCAATACCGTGCAGGCTAACGCCTGCACTTCAACAAACTAGCCTCCACCAAACCCGGTGCGATTCAGCCGCTGACATCTCTAGCGATCTGAGTCAACTGCTAGACGACTTGAAAGAAGTCTTGACTACTAAAGGTCGTGAGACAGAGCCGGCAGCATCAATGCTCTTAAACAAAGCAGCATCAACGCTGGAGAAAGTGAGAGCCGCTTCGTCAAATGCGATTTCCGAATCCAAGGCTGCTGCGGAGGCTACTGACGCCTACATACACGACTCACCTTGGCGCGCAGTTGGCGGTGCACTGGCCGTTGGAGCACTGATTGGCTTGGTGCTCAGTCGGAGGTAATGCCTGTGTACGACTACTACGGCGTGCTGTAGATCTGGTCCGCACACAGTAGCGCTCTTGCCGTGAGCGCTTTACACCAGCCGCCTCCGTCAGCGCGGCGCTTTCAAGGAGTTTGTTATGACTGGCAATCAGCATTCCGAGTCCAATAAGCCGGAACATTGCGCTAACGACAAGTCCTCAGATAACAAGGCATCTGAGCCGACAATCATTGCGGAACAAGATAGGCAGTCACCCACAGGTCCAAAACACATACCTGCCGACTTCACGGCTGCCAGCGCGCCGCCAGCGCCACCTGAACAGCCTGCCAATCCACGACCGTCACAGCAACCGGAATATCCAGCTGATCCGATGGACCCTTCGGATCCCAACAGCCCGAATCCGATTGAGGGAGGAAGAGAAGAGCTGTTTCCCGCAGAGCCATCAAGGCGGCAGCCACCCAATGAGTAACTTTTTATTTGCTGAGGACGCATTTGTACCCGAGCAGCTTTGCTCAGGAAGAGTGGATCTGGATCCAAGCAGTATCGGTGTTCAAATGACCGCTATTGAATAATTAGCAATAGGTCCAGCGCCAATCTGGGCTGCAACAATTGCTGTGCAGCAGACATCCAGAGCCGAAACACGAACGACCACAACGGGTCGATCGCAGGTCTTCCCCAATTACCGCTAACCAGCATGCAGATTTGCTGCCAAACTTCGTCCAGATTGCCTAGTGTCGAGTGACCGCTCCCGCCGAAAGCAGACGCTGGCTGGCAATCCTGCTAGCGACCGTAATGGGTCGTTTTCCGACGCTCCATTCGAGCCCCCTTGCCCAGCCTTACTCAACACTGATAAGAACCCACAGAGCACTGGCTAAGCAGCGAGCGCAGCTCCAGCCCCTCTCCCTTTAGCTCGCACAACAGTCCACCCGCAAACTCCAGCTCCAGCGTAAAGACGGCATCGCTTTCAAGCGGCATGGGCAGGCCGCGCAGGCGCTGCCCGTCCAGCATCAACTGCGCCTGCTGCACGCGGCCTATGGCGGTCAATATTTCAGCAAAATGAGGCTCTGGCGCTTTATTGGCATCAGCTACCTGCTTGCAAATCAATAGCAAAGGCTGCCACAAACCCTCACCAGCGCCGGTGCGGCCTGCGTCATACAAACGGGCGGCTGAGAAGCGGATATGCAACGCATCGCCGTGCAGCGTGACCTCGGCGACTTCGGAATCTTCAAACTCAAAAATCATGCGGCCAAGCATAACGGGCGGCAGGAAGGGGAGCGGGCTGGCACCTGCGCAACAGGTGCTGGGCCCAGCCCCGCGCATACTGCTTGGTCTTTAGAGCAGCTAACGCAACCCTTGATAAGTCGTTACTTTGCCTTGTCGTACGGCTGTACTGCCTGCGGCTTCGTGCCTTGTCTCAAACTCAAACCTGCGGTTTGCTGGGTTGTGTTAGCCAATGGAATGGACGCCCCTCCTTTACCGGAGCACAGTGCGCGCTCTGTCACAGCTGTGGCTCAGCCCTCATTCACCACTAGGAGTCCATCATGCAAGCGACGACCATCGGTATTGATCTGGCCAAGAACATCTTCCAAGTACACGGCGTGGATGCGCATGGAAAGAAGCTCTTCAACAAGGCTTTGAAGCGCGAGCAGATGGCGACCTTCTTCGTCAACCTGCCTCCTGCTCTGGTGGGCATGGAGGCCTGCGGTAGCGCACACCACTGGGCGCGTAAGCTCCAGAGCATGGGGCACACCGCTCGGCTGATGGCTCCGCAATTCGTCAAGCCGTACGTCAAGGGCAACAAGCACGATGCAGCGGATGCCGAGGCCATCTGTGAGGCCGTCGCTCGCCCCACCATGCGTTTCGTGCCCATCAAGAACGTGGAGCAACAGGCGGTGCTGTCGATGAACAGGGTGCGTCAAGGCTTTGTTCGTGCCCGCACAGCACAGGCCAATCAGATCCGGGGCCTGCTATCGGAGTTCGGCCTGATCGTTCCGCAGGGCATAGCGCACATCACCAAACGCGTGCCCACTTTGATCGAGGATGCCAGCAACGAGTTGCCAGGCAGCTTCCGTATCCTGATGGATCGGCTGCTCGAGCACTTCAAGGCGCTGCAGGCGCAGATCCAGCAGCTCGAAGCCCAGATCCTCGCTTGGCACCGTAGCAATCCGGCCAGCAAACGACTCGAACACATACCCGGCATTGGTCCGATCACTGCCAGCGCATTGATTGCTTCGTTGGGAGATGCCCGAAGCTTCAAGGATGGCCGGCAGGTTGCAGCTTGGCTGGGCTTGGTTCCAAAGCAGCATTCCAGCGGCGGCAAACAGAATCTGCTGGGCATCAGCAAGCGTGGCGACACCTACCTGCGCACCCTCCTCATCCAGGGCGCTCGATCAGTGGTCTATCACGCAGACCAGCCCAATCGAGAGTCAGCAAGTGCGACATGCCAATGGGTCCGCGGGGTTGCACAAGCGGCGCAACAAAAACATCGCTGCTGTGGCTCTGGCCAATAAGAATGCGCGGATCTGCTGGGCACTGCTGGCGGGAGACAAGAACTACGAAGAGCGAAGCCAAGTAGTCAGCGCGTGAATAATTGGACGTAGCAGTCGACACCCAGCGATTTAGCCGACCAAGAGAAAGACCACCGATTGCTCAGGCAGTCATGCAGTGATGGCAAGACAGGTTAGACCGGGGCCAAGATAGTCCGATAAGAGTAATGCACCTCGAGTGCGCTTAGCCGATGGGACCTTGGCCAGCGAATTCCATCAGGGACAGTGGCAGCACGCTGCCACAACAGTCCGGATATACGCTTGCAATCTTGACCTTCCTGGCATCACGAACTGAAGGCTTGGCAAACCGGGGCGTCCATATATGCTCTTAATGCCCAAACCAAAAGGGGAAGCAAGCATGAGTGAAAAGCTGTATCTGGACGATCTGTATGTGGGCCAGAAGTTTGTGAGCGAGGGCTACCCGCTGGATGAAGCGCAGATCATTGCCTTTGCCCAGCAGTTCGACCCGCAGGTCTTTCACCTCGACCCAGAGGCTGCCAAGAACACCTTTTTTCAAGGCCTTGCTGCCAGTGGCTGGCATACGGCGGCTATCAGCATGCGGCTGGTGACGCAAAGCATTCCGCTGGCCGATGGCGTGATCGGCGGCGGCATGGAGGAGCTGGCCTGGCCCCAGCCCACGCGCCCCGGCGATGTGCTGCAGGTGGAGTCCGAGATTGTGGAAATCATTCCCTCCCAGTCCAAGCCCAATCGTGCTCTGGTGCGCGTTCTGGCCCACACCAAGAACGAGCGCGGCGAGGTGCTGCAGCGCTTCAGGCCCAAGATGGTCTGCTTCAAACGACCGGCCTGACCCTCGCGCAGCAAAAGTTCGGGGCACTGATTAACATCGCCGACTGGCGCTGCCGCTGCCTCCTCTGCAGGGGCTGCGCATCACTTGCTGCTGCGATATGAATCCCTCCCCCCTGCTGACCCGCCTGCGTGCTGAATGGGCACCCAGCGTGCCGCGTGAACTACTGGCTGGTGCCGTTGCCACGTTTGCGCTGATTCCCGAAGTGATTGCCTTTTCCTTTGTGGCGGGGGTAGACCCGGCCGTGGGGCTGTACGCGTCCTTCATCATCAGCATCGTGATTGCAGTATTTGGCGCGCGCCCGGCCATGATCTCAGCCGCTGCGGGTTCGGTGGCGCTGGTGGCGGCTCCTCTTGTCGCATCACACGGGCTGCAATATCTGCTGGCGGCAGGCTTGCTGGCCGGGGCCATGCAGATCGTTTTTGGCCTGTGCAAGATGGGCAGCCTGGTGCGCTTTGTCTCCAGTTCCGTGCGCACAGGCTTTGTCAATGCGCTGGCCATTCTCATCTTTTCAGCCCAGTTGCCACATCTGCATGGCGCCAACACTGCCACCTGGATCATGCTGGCCCTGGGTCTGGCACTGATCTACGGCCTGCCCTGGCTGGGTCAGAGATTGCAGCTCAAGGCGCTGACGGCTATTCCCTCACCGCTGATCTGCGTGCTGCTGCTGACGCTGCTCAGCAGCTTCATGGGTCTGCCACTCAAGACCGTGGCTGATCTGGGCCAGTTGCCCGACAGCCTGCCGCTGTTTGCTCTGCCAGAGATTCCCGCCAGCCTTGAAACCCTGCGCATCATCGCTTTGCCCGCGCTGGCGATTGCCATGGTGGGCCTGCTGGAGTCTGTACTCACCGCCGCCGTCATCGATGATCTAACGGGAACGCCCAGCAACAAGAGCCGCGAATGCTCGGGTCTGGGTATGGCCAATGTCGCGGCCAGCCTGTTTGGCGGCATCGCGGGCTGCGGCATGATTGGTCAGGCCGTGGGCAATGTGAAGTACGGCGGCCGGGGTCGACTGTCCACGCTGTTTGCCGGGGTGTTTTTGCTGATTTTGATGGTGGCCCTCAAACCCTGGGTGTCGCAGGTGCCGGTGATTGCTATGGTGGCCATCATGGTCATGGTGTCGATATCGACGTTTGACTGGAAGTCGCTGGGCAATCTGGTGCGCTACCCGCATCTGTCCAGCTCGGTCATGCTGGTCACCGTGGTCATTACCATCGCCACCCACAACCTGGCCATGGGCGTGATTGCGGGTGTGCTGCTGTCAGGCGTGTTCTTTACCTTCAAGGTGGCCAATATGCTGGAGGTGCAGGGCCATGTCCATCAGGACACCTACATCTGGACAGTGACAGGCCAGGTGTTCTTTGCCTCAGCCGATGCACTGATTGAGGCGTTTGATGTGCTCGCTGCCGCTGGCAAGCCTGTGCGCATTGATGTGAGCGCGGCCCACTTCTGGGACATCACCGCCGTCGGCGCGCTGGACAAGGTGATGGAGCGCCTGCGCCAGCATGGCTGCAGCGTGGAGCTGATCGGGCTGGATGACAGCAGCCAGCGGTTGATTGAAAGACTGAAGGTCTGACGGCAAAGGTCTGACCTTATTTCAAGCTGGTTTTAGACAGGCGCTTGGCATTGGCCACGGCCTTGCGGCGGATAGGGGCCAGACTTTTGGCCGCCACCTTGTCTGCCACGGCGGGCAGCTTCTGCCCCAGAGCCCAGGGGTTTTGCAGCCATGCCTGGCACAGCTGCTGCTGCATCTTGAACATCTCGGCTCCCATGGTCAGCCAAGACTGGTTGAAGGCCTCCTGCTTCTCCACCACCATGCGCGTGAATTCACGCTGATCGCGCGGGGACAGCACGGGGCCGCTGAGCGCCATGCGTGTAAGCCTGTGGCTAATGACCTGAGGTACAGCCATGCTGAGCTCCAGCAGTTCGCTGGCGGTGCGGTGGGGAATGGCGGATTCGGTCATGCAGGTTTTTTGCTCAAAGCGTTACTCAAAAAACAACTTATTGTGCACTGCAGCATAAATGCGTGCGCACGCTCACTTTAAAAACCACTATCCACCAAGGTCTGTCCGTGGGCTTCCTGCAGCAGCGCCTCCATCAGCCAGGGCACGCCCACATCGCCGGGGCGGTGTAGCGGCAGCAGCATGTGCACCTGAAACGGAATGGAAAACGCCAGCGGCCGCACCACCAGTTGCGGCCCGGCGCAGGCCCGCGCTGTGAGCGGGTTGACGATGGCCACGCCCAGCCCATGCTGCACCATGGCACAGACGGCCACGGCACTGGCAGTCTCCAGACTCAGCTGACGCTGCACACCGGCTTTGGCAAAAACGGCATCAATCTGCACGCGGTAAGGGTCATCGCGCGCCAGACTGATAAAAGATTCACCTTCAAAGTCCCGCGCCGTGAGCTGTATTTTTTGCGCCAGCGGGTGGCTGGCGGGCAGCACAGCCACCTCGTCCATGGCGGGCAGCGGCTGGCTGCGCGTGCCGGGAGGGGCATCGGCCAGTTCAGACAGGCCCAGATCAAAGCGCTGCGCCGCCATCCATTCCTGCAGCAGCGGTGCTTCTTGCGTAGCCACGCTGACAAGCACTTTGCCATGGCTGGCATGCAGCCGCGCCAATGCGCCCGGCAGCAAAGCATGACTGAGTGCCGGCAGGCACAGCACGCTGATGCGTGCACTCTGCGGGCGGCCCAACTCGACAGCGCGGTCAATCACCCGCTCAAGCCCCTGCCAGCTGCGTTGCACCTCATCCCACAGCAACAAGGCCCGCGCATTGGCTCGCAGGCGGCCCTGCACCCGTTCAAACAGGGCATAACCCAGCAGTTGCTCCATGCGCGCCAGTTCGCGACTGACAGTGGGCTGCGAGGTGTAGAGCAACTGCGCCGCGCCGGTGACACTGCCCGCCGTCATGACGGCGCGAAACACCTCGATATGTCGGTGCGTGATGCGCAGCGAAGAATCTGAATCGGTCATGGCAAAAGCATATCCAGTTTGAATACTCTTAAAAAAACAAGCTATTGGACTGAATAGATTGCACTTGGCATGATGCGCAGGATTTTTCTATTCTCAAAAGACAGCCACCATGTCAAACCCCTTCACTCCCGCCCTGCTCTGGAACCTGGCCGACGAATTCGGCACCCCGCTGTGGGTGTACGACGCCGCCACCATCCGCGAGCGCATTACCCAGCTCAAGGCGTTTGACACCGTGCGTTTTGCCCAAAAGGCCTGCTCCAACATCCACATCCTGAAGCTGATGCGCGAGCAAGGCGTGAAGGTGGATGCAGTCTCGCGCGGCGAGATCCTGCGTGCGCTGGCTGCGGGCTTCAAGCCCGGCTTTGGCGAGCCCGCAGAAATCGTCTTCACCGCCGATGTGATGGATGAGGCCACGCTGGCCACCGTGGTCGAGCACCAGGTACCTGTGAACGCTGGCTCCATCGACATGCTGGACCAGTTGGCGGCGGTATCGAAGGGTCACCATGTGTGGCTGCGCATCAACCCTGGCTTTGGCCACGGCCACAGCAACAAGACCAATACCGGCGGCGAGCACAGCAAGCACGGCATCTGGCACAGCGAGCTGGAAGAGGCGCTGGAAGCCATCAAGGCTGGCGGCCTGGTGCTGGCGGGTCTGCACATGCACATCGGCTCGGGCGTGGACTACGGCCACCTGCAGGAAGTGTGTGGCGCCATGGTCCAACTGGTGAAGCGCGCCAAGGCTGCGGGTGTCGATCTGCACGCCATCAGCGCTGGCGGCGGCCTCTCCATCCCCTACAAAAAGGGCGACGCCACTATCGATACCGCCCACTACCACGGCCTGTGGGATGCCGCGCGCAAGCAAGCCGAGGCAGTGGTCGGCCACAAACTGGGTCTGGAGCTGGAACCCGGTCGCTTCCTGGTGGCCGAATCCGGCGTGCTGCTGGGTACCGTGCGCGCTACCAAGAATGCGGGCAGCAACCACTTCGTGCTGGTCGATACCGGCTTCAACGAACTGATGCGCCCCAGCATGTACGGCAGCTACCACGGCATGGAAGTGCTGCGCCGTGATGGCCAGCAACTGCCCGCGCAAGACAGCGTGGTGGCCGGCCCGCTGTGCGAATCAGGTGACGTGTTTACCCAGGGCGATGGCGGCGTGGTGCTGCCGCGCTCGCTGGCCGGTGCCTCCGTGGGCGATCTGCTGGTAATTCATGACACGGGTGCCTACGGCAGCTCCATGTCCAGCAACTACAACACCCGCCCTCTGGCCGCCGAAGTGCTGGTTGATGCAGGCAAGGCACAGCTGATTCGCCGCCGCCAGACGGTGGATGAGCTGCTGGCACTGGAACTGGGCTTGTAATTAAAGCGCCCCCTGAGGCGCACAACATTTGGCATTGTTGCCTTTCCCCTCTCTCTACGCGCCGCGCGCTAAGGGAGGGGGGCCCAGCCCTCGCTGCGGGGCGGCCCTTGCTCGGCTGCACTGGTTTGGTCTGCGCCGGTTTCATGCGATACAGGCGTCATACTGCACTGCGGCTAGCTGATTCGATAGCAGCTAACGCTTATTCATCAAGGGCTTCAGGCCGAAATCGTCTGAAACCTGCTTCTCTCGGCACCGTACAGTGCCCAGCCAGTTCTTCCATGCCACAGCACTCCGCCCCCTCCGCCCATCGCCACACGTTGACGGGCATTGGCTTTACGGTGCTGGCCTGTGCCTGCTTTTCCATACTGGATACCGGCTCCAAATATGCAGGCGCGCTGCTGCCACTGTTGATGGCGCTGTGGCTGCGCTATGTGCTGCAGTCGGCCTTGACCGTCGGTTTTGGCGTGGCACGCCATGGGCTGGATATTTTTCGCACGCAGCGACCGGGGTTTCAGTTGTTGCGCGCCATTTTGTTTTGCATGAGCAATGCGCTGGCCATGCTCAGCCTGCGCTATCTGCCGCTGGCTGAGTTCACCGCCATCGTGGCGCTGACACCGCTGGCTCTGACACTGGTTGCCGCTGTGTGGCTGCGCCAGAAGGTCAGCCCGCTGCGCTGGGTGCTGGTGGCACTGGGCTTTGCAGGTACGCTGGTCATTATCCGCCCGGGCGGTGCGCAGTTCAGCGGCTGGGCACTGGTCTGGCCTGCATTGCAGCTCGCCGCCAATACGGCCTATCAAGTGCTGAGCAGCCGCATGGCCGGTAAAGAACGCCCGCTGACCACACAGATCTACACCAGCCTGCTGGCACTGAGCGTGACCTGCATGGCCCTGCCCTGGATCTGGCAACTGCCCAATACCGCAGCGCTATGGCTAGCGGCCATTGCCATGGGCGTAGGCAGCGCCGTGGGACACCTGATGCTGCTCAAAGCCTATGAAAAGGCCGAGCCCGCCACCATCACACCTTTTCTCTACAGCCAGATTCCCTGTGCCTTGCTGGCCGGCTGGCTGGTCTATGGCCATATCCCCGATCAATGGGCCGTGATGGGCATGGCTGTCATTGCACTGTGCGGAGCGGCCAGTGCCTGGCTGAGCATGCGAGAGAGTCGCTAGATCGCATCAAAAAGAATAGCTGCCACCGCCTTGATTCATTTGATATCAGTGCAAATATCATCTGAAACCTATAAATATCAGGCGTATGCAGCTATTGTTTTATGGGGCTTTACTCGCCGCGCGGATCACGGGCCATCAAAGACTGCACAGCTTCGGTCACGGGCAAGGCTCCATCCAGCAAGGCCACCACGGTTTCGGTGATCGGCATCTCAACCCCCACCTGGCGGGCACGGGCCAGCACGGTGCGAGCACTGTAAACACCCTCGGCCACATGGCCCAGCGATGTAACGGCCTGCTCCAGCGTCTTGCCCTCCGCCAGCAGCAAACCCACTTTGCGGTTGCGTGACAAATCGCCCGTGGCCGTCAGCACCAGATCGCCCAGGCCCGACAAGCCCATGAAGGTCTCGGCCTGCGCGCCCAGTGCCACGCCCAACCGCGTCATCTCGGCCAGGCCGCGGGTCACCAGCGCAGCACGGGCATTCAAGCCCAGCGCCAGCCCGTCACACAGGCCGGTGGCGATGGCCAGCACATTCTTGACGGCACCACCGACCTCCACGCCCACGATGTCGTGGTTGGCATAGACGCGCATGGCATCGCCGTGAAAGGCGGAAACCAGCAGCTCGCTCACACCCTCATGCGCGCTGGCCGCGACCAATGCCGTGGGCTGCTGACGGGCCACCTCGGCCGCAAAGCTGGGCCCACTAAGGGCCCCGCTTTGCAATAGCGGGGCCACTTGCTGACAGACCTCGTGGGCCATCAGGCCATAGCTGCCAGCGGCAGCATCGGCGGGCACCGCTTCAAAGCCTTTGCACAACCAGACCACGGGCACGCGGCAATCTTTGAGCAAGCCCAGCCACTGCCGCAGCGCTGCCATGGGCGTGCCCAGCACGATCAAATCCGCAGTCGCCGCATGGGCCATCACATCGCCGCTGACCACGGTGAGCGGTTCGGGAAAGCGGATGCCCGGCAGATAGCGGCTATTGGCACGCTCAGCCTGCATGAGCTGGGCCTGCGCCAAATCACGCGCCCAAAGGCTGACGGCGCGCTTGTCCGGATGGGTAGCCGCGCTGATGGCCATGGCCGTACCCCAGGCGCCAGCGCCGATGACAAGAATTTTCATAGCTTTGGAATTCATAGCAAATAACGCACGCCAGATATGCGAAAGAGGCCACTGGGGCCTCTTTGCTGGGTGCCTTGATCTGATTGTCCCACAGGGACATCCGATCAAAAAGCGGCGCGCCTTACTGGGGCAGCTGACCTTCAGTCTGTGCTGCGGCAGCGGCTTGCTGCTGCTCGTACATGGCCTGGAAGTTGATTTCGGCCAAGTGCACAGGAGGGAAGCCAGCGCGGGTCACCACGTCAGCCACGTTGCCGCGCAAGTAGGGGTAAATGATCTGGGGGCAGGCAATGCCGATTACGCCACCCATCTGGTCTTCAGGCACGTTGCGGATTTCGAAAATGCCCGCTTGCTTGGCTTCGACCAGGAACACGGTCTTGTCCTGAATCTTGGTCTGAACGGTCGCTGTCACGGCCACTTCGTACACGCCTTCGGCCACGGGAGTGGCTTCCACGCCCAGCTGAATGTCCACGCTAGGCTGCTCTTGTTCCAGCAAGATAGCGGGAGAGTTAGGCTGCTCCAGGGACAGATCCTTCAGGTACACCCGTTGGATCTGGAACACGGGGCTGTTGTCTTGTTCGGCCATGATGAGCTTGGTCTTTCAGAAAAATTCTTGCGGGAGAAATGCAAATGCCTGCGGTGAGTGTCAGCACGATGGCTAGTCTCACAGCAGGCATTTCCATGAAATAGCGCCTTGCATTATGCAGCGACTGCCAACAGGCCTATGGTCGCTACTTGTGTAAAGCGGGAATTCATGTCATTTGCTGGCATTTTTACAGGGTATGTAATTAGCTTTGCAGCAGTGGCAGCAGGCCGCCATTGGCATCCAGCGCCATCAGATCGTCGCAGCCACCCACATGGGTCTCACCAATAAAGATCTGCGGCACGGTGCGGCGGCCGGTGATCTCCATCATGTGATTGCGTGCAGCAACGTCGAAATCAATGCGGACTTCTTCAATCTGCTCAACGCCCTTGGACTTGAGAATCTGCTTGGCACGCGTGCAATAAGGGCAGACGGCGGTGGTGTACATCTTCACGGCTTGCATGAGTCAACTTCCTTGTATGGATGGCGGCGCAGCCTAGACCCACCGCTCTTCAGAATGATTAGCTGAGACTGAATCAGGCTTTTTCAATGGGCAGACCCGCATCGCGCCAGGCCTTCATACCGCCAGCCAATGCCTGGGCCTTTTCGTAACCCAGCTTCTTGGCAATGGCTTCAGCGCGTACAGCACGAGCACCCGATGCGCAGACCAGCACCAAGGGCAGTTGCTTGTTCTTCACGGTCGTCGCCAGCTTTTCTTCAAACTGACTCAGAGGCAAATTCTTGGCTCCGTTGACATGGCCTGCAGCAAACTCTTCGGGCTCGCAGATATCCAGCACCATGGCTTTTTCACGGTTAATCAGGTGCACAGCAGCAGCAGCCGAAAGGGAACCGCCAGCAGCGCCGCGCAGTGCGGGCAACAGCAGCATCACACCCGAAGCCACAGCAATCAGGATCAAATACCAGTTATCGATGATGAATTTCACGTCATTCCTTGGGATGGCAAACCTGCTGATTTTAGAGGCTGGTCCACCATTCAGCCCGTGCGGCACTGCACAGGCCCGCGCCGCACAAGCCCATACGGTTTGTTTACAAGGCTACAAATGAAAGTGCATGCTCTCCCAAAATTCCCGAAAAGTCTCACAGGAATAGGCAGCAGTCCGGCTATTTGCCTGAAGTGGCTTTCCTGGACTCGCTCCCGGACAAAGGCCCTGCCTCTAGAATGCACGGTTTTGACTTTGTGTCATTACTGCTTTGCTACTTTGAGAGAATCCATGTACAAGCTCGTTCTGATCCGCCACGGTGAATCCACCTGGAACCTAGAAAACCGCTTCACCGGCTGGACCGATGTGGATCTGACTGCCACCGGTGTCAAGCAGGCCAAGAAGGCCGGCCAACTGCTCAAGGCAGAAGGCTTCGACTTCGATGTAGCCTATACCAGCATGCTCAAGCGTGCCATCCGCACCCTCTGGCATGTGCAAGATGAAATGGACCGCACCTGGCTGCCCGTGGTGCATAGCTGGCGTCTCAACGAACGCCACTACGGCGGTCTGCAAGGCCTGAACAAAGCCGACACCGCCAAGAAATACGGCGATGATCAGGTTCTTGTCTGGCGCCGCAGCTACGATGTGCCGCCTCCTGCACTGGAAGCCACGGATCCCCGCAGCGAGCGCGGCGATGTGCGCTACGCCAAGCTGCAACCTGAACAGATCCCGCTGACCGAGTGCCTCAAAGACACCGTTGAGCGCGTGGTTCCGTTCTGGAGCGAGGCCATTGCCCCCGCCATCAAGGCAGGCAAGCGCATCGTTATCACGGCGCATGGCAACTCCATCCGTGCTCTGATCAAGTATCTGGACAATATCGCCGACGATGCCATCGTGGGTGTGAACGTTCCCAATGGCATTCCTCTCGTGTATGAGCTGGATGCTGATCTCAAGCCCATTCGCCACTACTACCTGGGCGATGCCGAAGCAGCAGCCAAGGCAGCTGCTGCCGTCGCAGCTCAGGGCAAGGCCTGAGATTCCTTTTCGCCGCCCATTGCTCAGACGGCTTCGGTAGTCTGAAGATGGGCTGACGCAGAAAAAGGCCTATGGAACCTCATGGGCCTTCTGTCGTCCAAGGTGTATATTGCGAATGGTTAAAGGGGTGCTATGGGTCAAAAAATCAAAATTGCAGGCTGGATCTCTGTCGGCGTGGTCGCTGGTGCGCTGACCACCGTATCACTGCAGACGCTGGCTCGTGGCGGCGTAACGCCTCTGCCACTTGAAGAAATCCAGCAACTTTCGGCCGTTTTTGGTCTGATCAAGACAGATTATGTGGAGCCAGTCAGTGACAAGAAGCTGATCACCGATGCCATCTCAGGCATGGTCTCCAGCCTTGACCCTCACTCCCAATACTTCGACAAGAAGACATACAAAGAATTCAAGGAAGGCACTTCCGGCAAGTTCGTGGGCGTAGGCATTGAGATCACCATGGAAGATGGCCTGATCAAGATTGTCTCTCCCATCGAAGGCTCGCCCGCCTTCCGTGCAGGCCTCAAGACCGGCGACCTGATCACCAAGATTGATGACACCGCCGTAAAGGGCCTGACGCTCAATGATGCCGTCAAGCGCATGCGTGGTGAGCCCAATACCAAGGTGCGCCTGAACATCCTGCGCAAGGATGAAAGTCGTAGTTTCCCCGTCACCATCACGCGTGAAGAGATCAAGACCCAGTCGGTCAAGGGCAAAGTCATCGAGCCCGGCTACGCCTGGATTCGCCTGAGCCAGTTCCAGGAACGCACGGTCGATGACTTTGTCCGCAAGGTCGAAGAAATTTACAAACAGGACCCCAATCTCAAGGGACTGGTGCTGGACTTACGCAACGACCCTGGCGGCCTGCTGGATGCAGCCGTCGCCATCTCTGCTGCCTTCTTGCCGCCCGATGTGCCCGTGGTCTCTACCAACGGCCAGTTGGCCGAGAGCAAGGCTGTCTACAAGGCGTCCCCCGAGTTTTACGCTCAGCGGGGCTTTGGAGACCCCCTACAACGCCTGCCTGCTGCGCTGAAAAAGCTGCCTTTGGTTGTACTGGTCAACGAAGGCTCGGCCTCTGCCAGCGAAATCGTGGCCGGTGCCTTGCAAGATCACAAGCGCGCCACTGTGATGGGCAGCCAGTCTTTCGGCAAAGGCTCCGTTCAGACGGTGCGCCCTCTGGGCCCAGAGACAGCACTCAAGCTGACCACTGCACGCTATTACACCCCTAGCGGCAAGTCCATTCAGGCCAAGGGCATCGTCCCCGATCTGATGGTGGACGAAACTCCAGAAGGTAACCTCTTCGCAGCTCTGGGCATGCGCGAGGCAGATCTGGAAAAGCACCTCTCCAGCGGGCAAGGCGCTGAAGTCAAGAACGACGCACTGGAAAAAGCCCGCGAAGAAGCGCGCAAGCGCCTCGAAGAAGAAACGAAAAAGCCCATTTCTGAACGCCGCCTGCCAGAGTTCGGCTCTGATAAAGACTTCCAGCTGCAGCAAGCACTGAACAAACTCAAAGGCCAGACCGTTCAGGTCAGCAAAACGCTGACAGAGCGCAAAGTTGAAGACAAGTCCGACGATACGGCCGCTACAGACAAGAAGCCTGCCGTTAAAAAATTGCCTGAAAAAAGCGAATCCGACAAGAGCAAAAAATAAGCTCAGGGTTGCAGAACCTCTATCAACGAGCCGGGCTTGCCCGGCTTTTTTCTTGGACCCATGGAAGCCAACCGATGAACGATGATCAATTGCTGCGCTACTCCCGCCACATCATGCTCGACGAAATCGGCATCGAAGGTCAGGAGCGAATTCTTGCCGCACATGTCGTGATCATTGGCGCAGGCGGCCTAGGCTCCCCTGCTGCACTTTATCTGGGCTCTGCTGGCGTAGGCCACATGACCATCGTCGACAACGACACCGTGGACATGACCAATCTGCAGCGCCAGATTGCCCATACCACCGCGCGCATCGGCATGCCCAAAGTCGACTCCATTCGAACAGCAGTACACGCCATCAACCCCGAGGTTGATATTCACTGCATTCAGGAGCGCGCTACGGATGCTTTGCTTGATGAGCTACTTCCAGAGGCAACTGTCGTTCTGGACTGCACCGACAACTACAAGACCCGCCAAGCTATCAACGCCGCCTGCGTGCGCCACGGCACTCCCTTGATAGAAGGTGCAGCCATTCGGGTGGACGGACAGCTCATGGTCATAGACCCCCGAGTCTCTGACAGCCCTTGTTATGCCTGCGTCTTTCCACCAGAGGCTGAGTTTGAAGAAATTCAGTGCTCAACCATGGGGGTTTTTGCGCCGCTAGTGGGGCTCATCGGCATACAGCAGGCCGCAGAGGCAATGAAGCTGATCGTCGGTTTTGGCCAACCTTCTGTCGGACGACTCCAAATGCTTGATGCACGCACTTTGGAGTGGAGTACGATGAAAGTGGCTAGGGTTAAAACCTGTGTTGTTTGCGGCAGCTGAAATGCCCTTCAAGTAAATTGACATTACAATAAAATTGCATAAATCGTAATTTATTTCACTATGCGGGAACTTGGTAGTTCTCACATAGTTCCCGCAAAAAGTCTATCCACCGAACGCCTGCCACTGTGAAACTGCGCACCTTTTTCGTTGAAGACAACCCTACGATTCGCGAGAACCTGATTGCGACGCTGGCGGAGCTTGCGGATGTCGAAGCAGTGGGTCTCGCAGAGACCGAGGCTGATGCATCCGAGTGGCTAAGCATCAACCCAGGCGCATGGGATCTCGTTATCGTGGATCTGTTCCTTCGAGAAGGTAGCGGCCTTGGCATTGTCACCAGCTTCCAGCAACGTCTTTCATCGCAAAAGCTGCTGGTGCTCAGCAACTATGCAACCGCAGATGTTCGCGAGCGCTGCCTTGAACTGAATGCCGACGCTGTGTTTGACAAATCCAATGAAATCGATGCTCTCATTGACTTCTGCATTGATCTGAACACGGCCAAAGCCTAATCTCTACCACAAGTAAAAAGAGGCTTGAATTTTCAAGCCTCTTTTCGTTAATCGATCAGACGATTTTTTAACGCGTAATATGTCAAATCACTATTAGAAGAAAGTCCCATTTTCTCCATCAATCTTGTTCGGTAAGTACTGACAGTCTTGACACTTAAAGAAAGTGATTTAGCAATATCACCAGCAGTCTCACCGCGGGCCAGTTTCAGAAACACCTGAAATTCGCGTTCAGACAGTTGCTCGTGTGCCGGCACATCATCTTTGCGATTGAGTTGCTGCGCCAGAAGGTCAGCGACTGTAGGTGTCAGATAACGTCGTCCCAGCGCAACAGTTCGAATCGCTTCGGCAATATCTTGGGGATCACATTCCTTGTTTAGATATCCGCTGGCACCTTGGCGAATCAAGTTGATTGCGTAGTGCTCCTCAGGGTATCCACTGAGAATCAAAATCCCCATGTCCGGCGCTTTAGCTCGGAGCATTGCCAGTGCATCGATGCCACTTTGCCCTGGCATAGACAAATCCATCAACAGCACGTCAATCTCTTGCTCTCGTACCAAATCAATGGCCTCTCGTCCATTGCCTGCTTCTCCAACAACTCTCAGGTCTACATGTTCAGACAGGAATTGGCGTAATCCCGAACGAACAATCGCGTGGTCATCCACTATGCCTACTTTTATCATGAACACCTCTTTTTCATGAAGTTGCGCTCGTCTCCCCCTGCGCATAACTTTTTAAGACCCGAACTATGATGTCAGTCATTGACGATACGGTTATGCAGAATATCAGGTAATTGCCTTGTAGGTGAGAGGATGTAGATGCGCTGGACCAATATCCGCAAAATTGCAGTCAGCCTGACGATAGCGATCATTGCGGCTGTCTTAATGGTAAGTATTAATGAAGCTGGCTATAAACGATCCTTGCAGGCACTGGATACGCTCACCCAGACACAAAGCACTAGGTCCAAGCTCAATTTGCTCATGCAGCAAATACTGGACGCCGAGACTGGTCTGCGCGGTTATCTGCTTACAGGAAAAGAACGCTATCTAGAACCTTATAACTCCGCAAATGCAGCCATTAGTGGCAGCATGGATGAGTTGCGTCGCATCTTCATCATGGATCCCAAGGAGCTGGCATCCTTCACGCCACTGGCCCGCCAAGTAGAGCGCAAGACCAGTGAAATGGAGTTAAGCCTGCGCTTGTATCGCCAAGGCAACAATGAAGCATGGCGCTTTGTGATGTTTACCGATATCGGCATAGAAAACATGGATGCCATCCGGGAGCACATCAAAACCCTGGTTGAGAGCATCGACCAGCGCGCCCAAGCCAACCTGGCTGATATCGAGCAAACTCTGAGCTTGTCCCGCATAGGCATTGCCACCGTGACCGCGCTCGGAATTCTTGGTTTCTTCATGTACTTGCGCCAAGCGAACGCCCTGCAGCATTCGCACCAGCGGGAGCAAGAAATTCAGCGCGAAGAGCGCAATCGACTCGAAGAAGTGGTGAGTGAGCGAACTGCCACACTGACAGAACTGGCAACCCACCTGCAGCAGGTACGCGAAGATGAGCGCGGTCATCTGGCACGAGAGCTCCATGATGAGCTGGGATCGCTGCTAACCGCTGCCAAGCTAGATGTGGCAAGACTCAAATCAAAGATTGATACCTCAACCCCCGAAGTCTCAGAGAGAGTCGCTCACTTGATCGAAACGCTCAACAGCGGGATCGCACTCAAGCGCCGCATCATTGAAGACCTGCGCCCCTCATCCCTCTCCAATCTGGGCCTGACCACGGCTTTGGAAATTCTGACTCGCGAGTTTGGTGAGCGCAGCAGCATTGAAGTGGAATGCAGTCTGGAACCTGTCGATTTGACGGAGTCAACCCAGCTAACGGTATACCGCATCGTTCAGGAATCTCTGACCAATATTGGAAAATACGCCAAAGCCAGTCACGTGATAGTGACCGTTCACAACTACCCAACCTATGTAGCCGTGCAGATTCAGGATGATGGTCAGGGCTTTGAGCTGGCCAGCATGCGCCCCAACTCCCACGGGCTGGCAGGTATGAAGCACCGCGTTGAAGCCGTGGGAGGCCGACTCACCGTTGCATCGCAACCCAGCAAAGGAACGACTATTTCAGCTGTCATTCCACTGGCCATGGTGAATGCCTGATAGTAAGTACTTCATAGAGATTTATCCTACGCAAGTGTCCGAAATTACCCCTACGCAGTAGGAAGATGCTCACCGTCACCCCCCTTGGCATCGAATCCCTACAGTGAACACATGGCCCTGGCAAAAGCTTCTGCCGGGTCTGTATTTTCGAGGAGAGAACCATGCTGCACTACGCTATTGTCTTTTTTGTCATCGCCTTGATTGCCGCCATCTTTGGTTTCGGCGGCATTGCAGCCAGCGCTGCAGGCATCGCAAAAATCCTGTTCTTCGTCTTTATCGTGATGGCCGTTATCACCTTCTTGGTTGGACTGGTGAAGAAGTAAGCTTGCTTTGCAAATGTGTAGAACTTTGTTCATATGCATTGCGCAAACAAGGAGTATTGGCCATCATTCCTCTCAACTTCTGCATTTCAGAAGTTGCGATGTTCATGAGCCGCATGACCGCACACTTTCGTAAGAATTTCTAAATTTCTGGGAGTTTCAGACAATGAGCCAAGCTGCAAAAGACACCAAAGACACCATGGAAGACCTCAAGAGCACGGCCAAAGAGCTGGCTGGAGATGCCAAAGAGGCTGTGAATGATGCAGTGAGCTCCGCCAAGAGCACGGCTCACAAGGTTGCTGATGCCGCCGAAGACATGGCTGACGATTTGGCAGACAAAGCCAAGGACACTGCACGCAGCGCGCGTCGTACGGCTTCTGAAGCCATTGACTCTACGGGTCGTCACCTGCGCAATGCCGATGATGAAGTCAACCCGTTGATCGACAACCTTGCCAACCGCGCGCAGGATCTGGCCGAGCGCAGCATCAATTTCTGGGCCGATAACTCTCACCGCGCACGTCGCCAGATCAACACGGCCACAGATGCAACCACCAAGTATGTGAGCGAGCAACCCGGCAAATCGGTACTGATTGCTGCCGCCACTGGCGCAGCTCTGGCAACGGCCTTTTTCCTCGGTCGCTCGCGCAAAAAATAAGCTTTCAACTCTTTTTCTGCAGGCGCCTTAGCAAACGTTTTGGCGCCGTTTTCAACACCAAGGGAGAAACCTATGAAGAACATGACTCGTGCTTTGGCTTTCAGCTTTGTTGCCGTCACTGCCGTTCTGGGCACTACCGCTTGCTCGGTCGCTCGTGACCAGCAAACCGTCGGTTCCTATGTTGATGACGCTGGCATCACCACCGCAGTGAAGGCCAAGATGGCTGAAGACAAGAGCGTTTCCGCCACGGCTATCAGCGTGGAAACGTTGAAGGGCGTTGTACAGCTATCAGGCTTTGCCAAGTCTGAGGCAGAAAAAGCACGCGCTGGTGAAATTGCCCGCACAACAAAGAATGTGCGCGAAGTGCGCAACAGCATTGTGGTCAAGCCCTGATTCTGATCACACCGCCTGAAAGCGGAGCCTGAAAGGCACTGCTTTCCTCAGCCAAAGCCAGCTTGAAGCTGGCTTTGTTTTGTGCACCTACACCACGGAGCCACACTTCGCCGCTAAAGTGAATGCATGCGAGTTTTCAACTGCGAGGCCTGCGGCCATCTGATCTACTTTGACAGCCTGCAATGCGTGCATTGCGGTGCGGCTCAGGCATTTCTGCCCGATCAGCTGAGGGTGGGGATTCTTCAGTCCTCCGACGCTACTTCGTATACGCCATCCAGCGATCTGACCGCACGCTACCGCCCCTGTGCGCACCGGCACAACATCAGCCTGTGCAATTTTGCAATTGAGCCCTCTGATCCTCACCAGCTCTGCGTTTCCTGCCGCCAGACGGAATGGCTGCCAGACTCCAGCAACCCTGCCAACGAGCTGCGATGGGCCAAAATTGAAGTCGCCAAGCGGCGTCTGTTCTACACCTTGGCCAAGCTGGGCCTTCTTGACCCCCATGGGCACCGGGTTCCCGAGCCACGGTTTTCACTGCTTGCGGATATCCCAGGCTCCACCCCGGTGATGACCGGCCACGCCAGCGGCATGATTACTCTCAACGTGGTCGAAGCTGACGATGATGAGCGCGCCAGACGCCGCCTTGCGCTGCGTGAACCATTGCGAACGTTGATTGGCCATCTGCGTCACGAATCAGGGCATTTTTACTGGGATCAATTGATAGCACAAAGCGCTTGGCTGGAGCCGTTCAGAGCGCTATTCGGCTATGAAAATCTGGACTACGCGCAGGCCCTGCAACAGCACTACAACAAAGACCCCCTGGACACCCGCTGGAGCCAGAGTGCCATCAGCGCCTATGCCACATCCCACCCATGGGAAGACTGGGCCGAGACCTGGGCACATTACCTGCACATGGTGGATTTGATGGAGACAGCGGCCAGTTACAGCACCAGCATCACCGTGCCGGACATTCCCAGCTCGGGACCGCAGATGATCTGCAACCCGCTGGGGAATGTGCCTTTGAACTTTTCTGTGATGCAGGCGCAATGGGTGCCGCTGACGCTGCTGCACAACAGCCTCAACCGCAGTCTGGGGCTTGAGGATGCCTACCCGTTCTCCATCTCAGCCATGGCGTGGGACAAGCTGCGCTTTGTGCACGACCTGATCAGTGACTACCGCCAGAAATCTGGCTTTGCAGTGCCCGCCCTGTGATTAACTATTCTTAGCTGCTACGGCCGACCTTTGCCATCAGCTTTTCGTGCACGCCCTTGGAGACGAACTTGTCCACCTCGCCGTTGAGTGTGGCGATCTCGCGTACAAAGGTGGAGCTGATGAACTGGTAACGGTCGCTGGGCGTGAGGAACACGGTTTCCACCTCGGGCATCAGCGTGCGGTTCATGCCGGCGAGCTGGAATTCATAGTCAAAATCCGTCACCGCGCGCAAACCGCGCACCATGGCCTTGGCTCCGCGGGCCAGCACAAAGTGCGCCAGCAGGCCGTCAAAGCTTTCAACCTCAACCTGCGGGTAGCTGGCGCAAGCCTCGCGCACCATGGCAATGCGCTCGTCCAGGGTGAACAGTGTCTTCTTGTGATGACCGGCCGCCACTGCAACGATCACCTTGCCAAACAGCTGGGTGGCCCGGCGCACCACATCCTCATGGCCCAGCGTAATCGGGTCGAAGGTGCCGGGGTAAACGGCAATCACGTTCTGGCTCATGGCTTAACTCTCCTGCGGCTTTTTATGGATTTATATGCTGCTGCAGTGCAGCACAAAAGCATTATGCATGCAGCCTCAAAGTGCGCTGTTTTTGCATAAAAAAAGCTGCTAGCGCCTTACTTATCAGCGCTAACAGCTCTTATATCAATAGCAAATGAATGCTTTGACTTTTATTGCTTTTTGAGCAGGTGGGCGTGCACAGCACCCGCTTTCAGATAACGGTACAGCTCCAGCCCCATCTCCAGCAAGCGCTCTTCAGACCAGGCCTCGGGCGCTTCCAGATAGATGAAGCCGCCGTCATTCAGCGCAGCCATGGCCGCCTTGACGGAGGGCTCGAACAGGTCAACGCTCTCAAATGGCGGGTCAAGCAAGATCAGGTCTTGGCCAGCAGCCGTCTTCAGGCAGCTCAGGCCATCGCCACGCTGCACGCGCACCATCTTGGCGTCGAGCTTTTGCTGCAGACGCTGCAGCTGCTGCACCAGCGCCGGGTCTTGCTCGTTCATGATGACACTGGTGGCACCGCGCGAAGCGGCTTCAAAACCCAGAGCGCCCGTGCCAGCAAAGGCATCCAGACATTTCCAGTTGGTCAGATCCTGACCCAGCCAGTTGAACAGCGTCTCGCGCACGCGGTCAGGTGTGGGGCGCAAACCGGGCTTTTGCGCCACGGTCAGGCGCGTGCGGCGCCACTGGCCGCCGACGATGCGAATTTCTCCCGCCCCCGTACTCTTGCCAGTCGACGCGGCACCTTTGGCTGCGCCGGGGCGGCCGGGCTGGGTCGCGGCCAGCTCCTGGGCCTTGCGCTCGGCCTCGTTAATCATCTTGTCCAGTGCCTTGCGGCCTGCGGGGGTGTGTAGTTTGATGGCGCTGCGGCTCATGGCTTAGCTCCGAGGGTAATAGTCACCATACGCTCTGGTTGCACCATGCGCTGCATGGCGTCCTTCACGTCTTTGGTGGTGAGCGCCTGAACGCGGTCCGTCCAGTGCTCCAGATAATCAAGTGGCAAGCCGTTCCAGGCAATGTTCGAGACATTGCCCAGCAGCTTGCGGTTGCTGTCGATGCGCAGCGCGAAGCCGCCGACCAGATTATCCTTGGCTGCCTTCAACTCTTTCTCTGTCGGGCCTTCTGCGATGAATTTACGCAGCACATCCTGCGAAACCTTGAGTGCCTCGGCCGCTTGGTCTGGACGGGTCTGCAGGCTGATCACAAACGCACCGCGATCAAGACCGGGAGAGAAGTCACTGGAGACACCATAGGTTAGGCCACGCTTTTCACGCACCTCTTCCATCAGGCGCGAGGTGAAACCGCCGCCGCCCAGAATATGGTTGCCGACCATCACCGCCAAAAAGTCCGGGTTGTTGCGTGCGATGCCGGGCTGGCCGATCAGCACCTGGGCCTGAGCAGACTCAAATGGAATGCTCTCCACCTTGGCCTCCTTCAAATCCTGCACCTTGGCGACTGCAGGCAAAGGCGCACAGTCATTTCCATTGGTCGCTTGCAGTGGGCCCAGCAACTGCTTGACCATGGCATCGGCCTGCTCGCGGCTGACCGCCCCCACCACGCTGACCTTGGCACGACAGGCCTTGATCAGCTCTTTGTGAAAGGCTTGCATGGCCGAGACATCGATCTTGCTCAGGCTGTCGACCGTGGTCTGGTAACCATAGGGCGAGTTGCCGAACACATCCTTGCGAAAGGCCTTGGAGGCAATGGTGCCGGGGCGTGTATCGGATTCCTTGATCGATGCGCTCCAGCGTTCGCGGTCGCGCTGCCACACGGCATCGGGCCAGCTGGGCGCAGCCATCTGCCGTGCAGCCAGGGCCACGGCCTTTTGCTGCAGATTGGGCACGGTCAAGGTGCGCAGACCAAAGGTAAAGCTGTCGCGACCGGCACTCGCACCAAAGCTGGCCCCAAGATCGGCCCAGGCCTGACCCAGCGCATTTTCATCCAGCGCAGGCGCATCGCCAGCCGCCTTGATGCCCTTGGATGCCATCATGGCCACGGCAGCGGCCAGACCCGCCTGTCCTTGCGGGTCGCGGCGGCTGCCAGCATCAAAGTCCATCTGCACATCCACCATGGGAATGCCAGGACTTTGCACCAGCCAGACTTGCGCACCGCTGGGCTGGGTCCAGTGTTCAATCGGCAACAGCGCCCAGGCAGACTGAGTCAAAAAACCCATTCCAGCGCTTACAACCAAAGCGCCAGCAGCTATCTTTTTCATAGTTTTCATGTATTACTCCGCTGTGCTTAGTGCAGTGAATTACCCATGTCCGCCTTGCCCGACATGGGGCGCTGGGGCTTGCCACCTGCAGGCAGGGGCTGGGGATTCAGGGTGCCAATGGTGAGCTGGTCGTCGCCAAAATACTTGGCCGCCACGGCCTTGACCTCGTCCGAAGTCACTTTTTGCAACTCCGCCAGCAGCTTGTCTTCGGCATCCAGCGGCATGCCCTGAATCCAGTAACTGCCCAGGTTCTGGGCCTGACCCATGACCGAATCACGCTCATAGACGTTGGAGGCCATCCACTGAATCTTGACGCGCTTGAGTTCGTCCTCTTGCACGCCCTCGTCGGCCACCTTCTTGATCTGGGCACGCAGCGCGGCTTCCACATCCGCCACAGACTTGCCCTTGGCGGGCACGCCCGTCAGCATGAACAGGCTGGGGCCGCGGCCCATAATGTTCGCCGAGCTGCCAGCACTATCGGCCACGCGGCCATTGGCCTGGCCTTCGCCCTGCACCAGTGCGCGCTCCAGGCGCGCGCCGTCATAACCATCCAGCACGGCAGACAGCACCAGCAGCGCCAGCGCCTCTCTGTCCTCCACTCCCATCTTTTCCACGCTCTTCAAGCTGGGGGCGCGGTAAGCCATGGCGATAAAGGCCTGCTCTGCGGGCTGCTTGACCTCGATGCGGCGCACACCGATCTGCGTGGGTTCGGTCTGCGGCTTGCGCTGCGGCACAGCACGGGCAGGAGTGCTGCCGTAGTATTTCTCGGCCCAGGCGCGCACTTGGTTCACGTTCACATCACCCACGACAACCACGGCCGCATTGGCCGGCACATACCAGCGCTTGTGGAAGTCGCGGACATCGGCGGGAGTCATGGAATCCAGATCGCTCATCCAGCCCACCACGGGGCGGCGATAGGGCGAGGCCATGAAGGTGGCTGCCATCAACTGCTCCATGAGCATGGCACGCGGCTGGTCATCGGTGCGCATGCGGCGCTCTTCCTTGATGACCTCGATTTCCTTCTTGAACTCAGAATCAGGCCACAGGTTGTTGGCAAAGCGGTCAGACTCCAGCTTCATCACCTCTTCAAGGCGGTTGGACGGAATCTGCTGGTAATAGCCGGTGTAGTCGCGCCAGGTAAAAGCGTTCTCCTGACCGCCCAGTGCCGCCACGCGGCGCGAGAAATCGCCCGGCTTGACGGTTTTGGAGCCCTTGAACATCATGTGCTCCAGCGCATGGGCCACGCCCGTGGTGCCATCGACCTCGTCCATGGAGCCCACGCGCACCCAGACCATGTGCACCGCAGTCGGCGCGCGGCGGTCTGGCTGCACAATCAGCTGCATGCCGTTTTTCAGCGTGAACTGCTGCACCAGCGGTGCGGCTTCAGCGGTCGCGGCAGGCACAGGTTTCAACGATGCGCCCGGTGCAGCCAAAGCTGCCCCAGCGCTCAAACAGGCCATTAAGCCCAGTGCAGGGAGTGCGAGTACATGTTTCATAGAATGATGCGATTCTAAAAACCAGCCAATGTTCAGTTTTTTCAAGAAAAAGCCCAGCCCGCCCAATGCGGTGGAGCCCACGCCAGCTGCCCCGGCAGTTGCTGCGCCCGCTCCTGTTATCGAGTCCAAGCCCATCCCAAAGGATACGCCTGCGGTGCCTGCCGAGAGCGCCAACGCCTCGTGGTGGCGCAAGCCCTTTGGTGGCGGCGCTGACAAGCATACCGAAGTAGTCCCAGCCACTCAGGATTTTGTAGCAGCCCCCGAGCCTACCGCAAAGCCGCAAGCGGATAACTCCCGCCAAAGCTGGATGGAGCGCCTGAAGGCCGGCCTGCGCAAGACCGGCTCCAGCATCGCCACCGTCTTTACTGGCACGCAGATCAACGACGCACTTTATGAAGAGCTTGAAGATGCGCTGCTGATGGCAGACACCGGTGTCAAAGCCACCCAGCACCTGCTGGAAGACTTGAAGCGCCGCGTCAAGGACACCAAGACCACCGAGCCCGCCGCCGTCAAGGCGCTGCTGGCCGATGCCCTGACCGACCTGCTCAAGCCCCTTGAGAAGCAGCTGACCATTGGTGAGCACCAGCCCACCGTGGTCATGGTGGCCGGCGTCAACGGCGCGGGCAAGACCACCTCGATTGGCAAGCTGACCAAGCACCTGGCCGACAGCGACCAGACTGTGCTGCTGGCCGCCGCCGACACCTTCCGCGCTGCGGCGCGTGAGCAGTTGGGCGTATGGGCCAACCGCAACACCGTGGAAATCATCAGCCAGGAAGGGGGCGACCCCGCCGCCGTGAGTTTTGATGCCGTTTCCGCCGGCAAGGCGCGCAAAAAAGATGTGGTACTGGTCGATACCGCCGGTCGCCTGCCCACGCAGCTGCACCTGATGGAAGAGCTGCGCAAGATCAAGCGCGTGGTCAACAAGGCCGACGGCACTGCGCCGCACGAAGTGCTGCTGGTCATTGACGGCAACACCGGCCAGAACGCTCTGGCTCAGGTGCGCGCCTTTGACGATGCGCTGCAGCTGACCGGCCTGATCGTGACCAAGCTGGACGGCACCGCCAAGGGCGGCGTGCTGGCCGCGATTGCGCAGGAGCGCCCTATTCCCGTCTACTTCATCGGTGTGGGCGAGAAAATCGAAGACCTGGAAACCTTCAGCGCCCGCGAGTTCTCGCAGGCTCTGCTGTCCTGATCTGCAAGCCATTGATAGCTTGAAGCCCTTATCCTTGTGGGTTTCAAAGCGATTCAACACTAAAACCCATGAAGGGAGCGCACAAGGCGCTCCTTTTTTATAGGTATCTAGGGTTCAGGCCTGTACCTGCTGCTTGAGCCACTTGGCGTAGTCGCTCAGGCAGCGCTCGGTACGCATCGTAATTTGCGGCACTTCGTAGCTGTGCTGGTCGCGCATCAACTTGGTCAGCCGCTGCAAGGCCTCGGGCAGGGTCTTGCAGACCAGTCGCCACTCTGGCGATGACTGCAGCACCCCATCCCATTCGTAGTACGAAGTAATGCGCTCGGTCTGCACACAGGCCGCCGCCTTGGCCGCCACCAGTGCGCGCGCCATGTCTTCGGCCTCGCCAGAATGGCCCACGGTGGTGGTCACCACGCAGAGCGTGGCCCAATGGCTTTCGGGTGAAGACGCGGTCTTGGTAGATAGGGTGCTCATGCAGCCTAGTCTAGGCCCAAGAGCATTCCGACCCGCCAAGCGTTACAACGGATACAAACCCAGCTGCTGCGCACGCAGTCGGGTCAGCCCCAGCAGTGCATCGGTAAACGGCGTGGCAATACCGCACATGACGCCCATCTCGCGCACCGCGCCGACCAGTGCATCCAGCTCCACCGGCTTGCCGCCTTCCACATCCTGCAGCATGGAGGTCTTGAAGCCACCCAGCTTGAGCGTGACCTGATGGCGGTCCTGCGGCGAATCGCTGATCGGCAGGCCGATGCGGGCACCAACCTCTTTGGCCTCAAGCATCACGGCGGTGATGAAGTTGCGCACCAGCTCATCGCCCAGAATCCTGTCCGTCGTCGCACCAGTGATGGCACTGACGGGGTTCATGGTCATATTGCCCCAGAGCTTGTACCAAGCGTCGCGCTGGATGTTGCTGGAGACCTTGACCTCCAGCCCTCCCCCGCCTAACAGCCCGGCCAGCGCCAGCAGGCGCGGCGTAGGTTCGTCGCCAGGCAGCGCCATGGGCTCGCCCACGATGATGCTGTTGCCAAAATGGCGGCGTACCACGCCGGGCGCATCCAGCGAGCAGCTGGCATGCACGACTGAGCCAATCACCTGCGTCGTGGGAATGGCCTGCGCTATCTCACCCTGCGGGTCCACGGTCTTGAGCTGCAAGCCGCGCAGACTGGCGTCCACCCCGCCGGCCAGAAACCACCATGGCACGCCATTCATGGCTGTCAGCACCAGTGTCTGCGGGCCGATCAGCGGAGCAATCTGGCGCGCCACATCCGGCATGGCCGGGGCTTTGACAGCAATCACCACCACATCCTGCACACCCAGTGCGGCAGGGTCTGGCTGGGCATTGACGGCCACGGTCTCGCGCGCATCGCCATGCACCAGCGTCAAACCGTTTTGCTGCAAGGCGGCCAGCGTCTGGCCCCGCGCCACCGCGCTGAGTTCACACCCAGCCTTGGCCAGCGCCACACCCAGCCAGCCACCAATGGCACCCGCGCCAAAAATGCATACCTTGGTCAAATTCATCTCCACATCTCACTTTTAAGTTTTATCCGGGCGCAGCAATGACTCTCAAAACAAGAGCAGCTAGCGCTTGATGAGAAAGCGCTTGGGGCTTTTTTCATACTTAATTTTCACCGGGCGGGCGCATCTTTGCGCATTGTTGACACGTGAACATCAGTATCAACCCGAGAGAAACTGAGGGCCGTTGACAGCTGACAGACCCGCCAGCCGGGTGCCCGCTGCCTTGTGTTTTGTATTTTCAAGGACTGTCCTCATGAGTTCCAGCAACACCATCAACCTGACCGCCCAGATCACCACCCTGAGCACTGCGCTGCGCATCGTTCTCGATGCCAGCTCCAATGCCGCTCAGGTACGCGAGCAACTGGCCACCGCGCTGAACCAGTCCATTCATGACGCGCAGGAAGAAGGGATGTGGGACAACGCCAGCGGTGTCAAAACCATCAAGGCCGCATTACTGGGTTGATCTCCGTTGATCGTTTGATGCACGGATCACCAAATCCATGAAAAAAGCCGGCCGGGCCATTTGCCCGCCGGCTTTCTTTATCTAACCCTTAGGCCTCGCAGATCAGGTGACCTAGCGAATCGGAAGCGATCTCACTCGCTTGCCTGTGGCGGCAAAAATGGCATTGGCCAAGGCCGGAGCCACGGCAGGCAATGGGGGCTCGCCCACGCCGCCCAGCGGGACATCCATGCCGCCGCCCACCAGATGGGTGCGAATGGTCTGTGGCTGGTCGGCATGGCGCAGCACTTCATAGTCATGGAAGTTGCTTTGCTGCACACGCCCCTTGGCAAAGGTGATTTCGCTGCTCATCGCCAAACTCATGCCCATGATGACGCCACCCTCCAGCTGCGAGCGAATGCGCTCGGGGTTGATCTGCGGCCCGCAGTCCAGCGCGGTATCCACCGCAATCACTTTCACATTGCCTTTATCGTCGACTGCCGCTTCGACCACTACGGCGGAATAGCTCATAAAGCTGTAGCAGAAAGCCAGCCCGAGTCCATGGCCCTTGGGCAGTTTTCGGCCCCAACGCGCGCCACGTGTCGCCGCTTCAATCACAGCGCGCAGACGGCCTGTGTCATAAGGGTATAGCGTGGGCGATTCGGTGTAGTTCCAGCTATCGCTCAAGTCCTTTTCAGGATTGAGTTTGCGCGGCGGGCCAATCAGCTCCAGCGCGTATTGCTTGTGGTCTTTACCGGCACGATGGGCTAGCTCGGCGATAAAGCATTGCGCCGCAAATGCATGGGGAATGTTGTAGACCGAACGGAACCAGCCAATGCGGGTATGCGCCTCCACTTCGCCAGTCTCAATGCGCACATGGGGAATTTGGTAGGGCATGTTGATAGCCCCCATTCCCATTTCCATGCTGCTCTGGCCCTTGGCACCTTCCTGAAACAACGAGCTAATGCTGGGTGCTGCCGAACGGTGCAGCCAGGTCTGGGGCATGCCCTTGGCATCCAGCACGGACTCCAGATGATCAGCTGCCACTGCGTGATAGAAGTCGTGCTGAATATCATCGTCACGCGTCCACACCACTTTGACGGGCGTGCCCGGCATGGTCTTGGCAATCAGCGCTGCCTCAACCGCGAAGTCCGGTTTGGACTTGCGGCCAAAAGCGCCGCCCAGCAGCAGCACATTGACCGTGACTTGCTCAAGCTTCAAGCCAAGAGCTGCAGCCACCAGCTCTCTGGCAGCTTCCGGTGCCTGCACCGAAGTCCAGATTTCACAATGGCTTTTGTCAGCCGACAACAGCGCAGTGGCCGTAGGCGGCTCCATGGAGGCATGGGCCAAGTGCGGCACGTAGTAATCAGCCTTGACCAGAGCCTGGTTTCCCGCATTTTTAACAGCCGCCTCCAGATCACCGTTGCTGCGCAAAACCTTGCCCGGGCTGTTGGCTGACTTTTCCAGCTCCTTGCGGTATGCAGCCGAGTCATAACTGGCGTGCGGGCCCTCGTCCCAGTCCAGCACCAGCGCCTCGCGCCCCTTGGTGGCTGCCCAGGTATTGCGCGCCACCACAGCCACGCCGCCCAGCGGCTGAAATGCGGGCGCGCCCTTGTACGCAGGAATATCCACCAACGCCTTCACGCCGGGCACGGCCAGCGCCTTGTCTTTTTGAGCGCTGCGCAACTTGGCACCCAGCACCGCAGGTCGGGCCACCACGGCATAGACCATGCCGGGCAGATGCTTGTCTTGTCCATAAACGGCCTTGCCTCTGCCAATGTCCGCCAGATCGACCACCGCCAGCTTGCCCTTGCCGATGTAGCGGAAGTCCGCAGCTTTTTTGAGCCGCAACGCATCGCCCTTTGGTATCGGTTGCTTGGCCGCATCCGCCGCCAACTCGCCATAACCGAAGCGCTTGCCGGTGGCGGTATGAATCACCTCGTGCTGTACCGCCTTGACCTGCGCCACAGGAACGCCCCAACGGGCAGCAGCAGCGGCTTCCAGCATCTGGCGTGCGGCTGCGCCCACGCGGCGCATGGGGGCAAAGAAGTGGCGCACGCTGCGCGAGCCATCCACGTTCTGGTTACCGTATTTAGATTCAATGCCCTGCGCTTGAACCACGCTGACCTTGTCCCATCGCGCTTCCAGCTCATCAGCCACCACCATGGGCAGGCTGGTGCGCACTCCGGTGCCCATCTCGGCGCGGTGGGCAATGATGGTCACGGAGCCATCCGCCGCAATGCTGACAAAGACCAGCGGGTCATCGACCGTGCCGCCGGGCATGGAATCGGCACCGTATTTTTTAGCCTCTTGGGCATGGACCACGCCTTGCGCAGTGACCGCCAGACTGAAGACAAGACCCGCACTGCCCTGGAGCAGGATACGGCGTGAAATTTCAGGCGATGTTGCGATGTCTTGCATCATTTGGCTCCCTGCAGGCGTTGCGCTGCCAGCTTGATGGCCGCACGAATGCGCGGATAGGTGCCGCAGCGGCAGATGTTGCCGCTCATGGCCTCGTCAATCTGCTTGTCCGTAGGCTTTCCATTGGTCTTGAGCAAACCAACCGCAGACATGATCTGTCCGCCCTGGCAATAGCCGCACTGAGCCACACCCAGCTCCACCCATGCGGCCTGCACCACTTTGCCCACGCGGTCAGACTCCATGCTTTCGATGGTGGAAACCTTCTTGCCCTCGACCGCCGAAATCGGGGTGATGCAGGAGCGAATCGGCTGTCCGTCCAAATGAACGGTGCAGGCACCGCACAGCGCCATACCGCAACCGAACTTTGTGCCGCACAGGCCTAGCTCATCGCGCAAGACCCACAGCAAAGGGGTTTCCTGGGGCACATCGGCCGACTGCTTCTGGCCGTTGATCTGGAGATTCGTCATGAGGGCTTCTTTCTTGGTATGGGGTGGAATTTGATCACAGTCAAATCTGCACCCAGCATACAAACCCCTTGCCCCATCCGCCCAACCCTGGCGACAGCCTGTCAGACTGCGCAAGCCTGGGCACACCCAGAGTGAGAATAAAAAATACTTCAGCGCTTAGGCAAAATTCGCCAGAAGCTCCTTATTCGATAGTGCTCTCAGAAATATCAACAGCAACCAATCAGTGGCTTGGGCAGCAGACCACTTAATACCAAACACCTCCAGAAAACAACGATTGCAGTGATTCGTGGCGCTCTTATAGCCACAGCTATTTCAAATTCACCACCAATCAACAATAATTCTCATTCTCAAATAAAACAACAGTCGTATCTTGTCTCAGCTCTCCAACGCCGCGCCCGACTTAGCCACGGTCTATGGGGATCACCATTCCTGGCTTCTGGGATGGCTACGGCGCAAGCTAAGGGGCTCCGATCATGCAGCCGACCTGGCTCAAGACACGTTTGTGCGCCTGCTGTCGGCCCAGGCGGAGCAGCGGGCCCTGGTGCTGCGCGAGCCGCGCGCCTATCTCACGACGGTGGCGCGCAACCTGCTCATCAACCATGTACAGCGCCTGGCGCTGGAGCAGGCCTGGATGGATGCCATGGCGCAGCTGCCCCAGCCCATGGCGCCCTCCCCCGAGCAACAGCTGCTGATTCTAGAGACCCTCTACCAGATCGATGCCATGCTGAACGGCTTGCCACCCAAGGTCCGCGAGGCCTTTCTGCTGTCTCAATTGGATGGCCTGACCTATGCGCAGGTGGCCCTGCAACTGGGCGTCACGGATCGCACCGTCAAGCGCTATATGGCTCAGGCGTTCGCGCAGTGCATTCTTCTGGCGATTTGAGTCCATGACCTCAGCGCACCCTGCTTCAGAAATCGATCCCTGCGTGGCGCTGCAAGCGGCCGAGTGGCTGGTGCGGCTGCAAACTGAGGGGAATACTCCCACTCACCAAGCCGAGCTCTTGCGCTGGCGCTCCTCGGACCCGCGCCATGAAATAGCCTGGCAACGCGCGGAGCGGGTGCTTGGCAAGCTCAGTGCTGGCCGAGCTGGTGCCGATATCAGCGCCGACAACCGGCTGGGAGCCTTGAGCGCGGCCGCACTGCGCGAGTCCAGCCGCTCACAGCGGCGCATGGCCACTCGGCTGCTGGCCGCAGCCATTGTGGCGGGGCCCGTCGGCTACGCCAGCTGGCGCCTAGCGCCGTGGAACGAGTGGTCTGCCGATATGCGCACCGCAACCGGCGAGCGGCGCGAGACAAAACTGGCCGACGGCAGCATCATTCAGCTCGATACCGGCAGCGCTGTTGACTTGGCCTTCTCCTCGTCGGAGCGACGCCTGATTCTGCGCTCAGGCGCCGTCTGGATTCAGACGGCGACCGATAGCGCGCAGCGTCCTTTTCTGGTGCAGACCAGCGAAGGCACGGTTCGCGCACTGGGAACGCGCTACACCGTGCGCATGGACCCCAGATCCAGGGGCGCAGCAGCGCGCTCGCTGATTGCCGTGCAACACGGTGCCGTAGAGCTCCAACCTGCTAAAGGCGGCAGGGCTGTGCGTCTGGATGCGGGAAGCCAGACGCGTATGACGGCTGAACATATAGACTTGCCCGAGCCTGCCAGCCTTGCCGCCGACGGCTGGACACACGGCGTGCTGTATGCAGAAAAAACCCCGCTGGGCATCTTCGCCACCGAGCTCTCGCGCTACCGGCCCGGCATTGTGCGCTGCGATCCAGCGGTCGCGGCCTTGCCGGTCAGCGGTGCCTTTCAATTGCGCAATACCGATGAGGCCCTGATGGCTCTGGCAGCATCGCTGCCCGTGAAAATTCTGCAGCGCACCAGCTACTGGATCACCATAGGCCCGCGCTGAAATTTCCGATTTTTTCCGCCTTCCATGTCCCCTTTTGTCAGGACGCCGGTCATACCCATAAGACAAGCAATTCATCGGCGTTTCTTCAAAAGGATTCCACTCCATGGCCCCGGCACAGCGCATCTCTAGGCATACTTTCGCGACCTCCATCTCCCGTGCGGGATTCCGGCATAGTTCTCTGCAAGCCGCATTGATCTTGCTCCTGGGAGCGGCAGGTGCCAGCACCGTTCAGGCACAGCCTGTCTCCAGCGCCAGCAGCGCACAGGCTTTGCGTGAATACAGCATTCCCCAGGGGCCACTAAGCCAGGCCCTATCCCGTTTTGCAGGCGAATCGGGCGTGACACTGTCCGCAGGCTCAGCCTTGATGGGCGATATCCAGTCACCGGGCCTCCGCGGCAGATTCGCTGTGATCAGCGGCTTCGTCCAGCTGCTGCAAGGCACGGGACTCGAAGCGGTGCAGACCAGCCCTGGCATCTTTGTGCTGCGCAAAAGCAATATCTCGCTGCCTGCCGCAAGCGCCACGGCCCCCAGCCTGGCCGAAGTCTTGGTGACCGCACCTGCGGAAACCTCGACCTTTTCGGAAGACTCGGTCTCGTATGCGGCGCAGACCGTCACCATTGGCAAGAGCGCGCAAAGTTTGCGCGAGATTCCGCAGTCGGTGTCCGTGGTCACGCGCCAGATGCTGGAAGACCAGAACATCCAGAGCCTTGATGACGCCATGCGCACCGTGCCCGGCGTGACCGTGGAGCCCGGCAGTACCGGAGGCAACCACGGCAACTTCTATCTGCGTGGTTACGCCGTGGATACCGTGCAGATCGACGGTGTGAACACGCCGGCAAGCACTGGCAATGACTTGTCCACCGGATTCGGCATGGCCATCTACGACCGTATCGAAGTGCTGCGCGGCCCCGCCGGACTGTTCCAGGGAGCCGGCGATCCGGGAGGATCGATTAACCTGGTGCGCAAACGCCCCAAGGCAAAGGCGGAGTTCAACACCCAGCTGTCTGCCGGATCGTGGAACCGCTACTACGCCGAAGCCGACATGACCGGGCCGCTGAGCAAAGACGGACGCATCCGCGGCCGCTTGGTTACGGCCTATCAGGATCACGGCTCCTTCGTGGATCATGTGTACTCCAGAAAACCCCTGGTCTACGGCGTGGTGGAGGCCGATCTCACACCAGCCACCATGCTCACGGCCGGTGCGAGCTACCAAGAATACAAGGGCCGACCAGCATTCGGACTGCCAGCCTATCCCGACGGCAGACTGCTGGACATTCCGCGCTCCAGCTATCTGGACCCGATCTGGAACCACATTACCGAGCGCAACACCGAATACTTCGCCGAGCTGCAACACCGCCTGGACAATGGCGGGCAGGTCAAGCTCAGCGCCACCTATCGCGAGCAAGACGAGCCCTCGCGCCTGTTTGGCTGGTCGGATTGCGCCGCCGATCCTGCCACCGGCGACAGCTGCCTCATCAGCTGGGCCTACCGCAGCCACTGGAAGACGCATGGACTCGATGGCTTCATCAGCACCCCCTTCAGCGCCTTCGGTTCAGCCAACAACGAGCTGACCGTGGGAGCAGACTACCGCAAGGTACATAAGAATTTCCAGTACGGCGGAGGCAACGATGCGCCCATCAACATCTTCAACCCGGACAACAACGTCCCCCAACCGACCAACTACACGTTCTCCAACGGCAATGACAATCGCACAGAACAATATGGTATCTATGGACGTGCCAATCTGCGCCCGGCCAGCGGCGTGCTGCTCAGCATGGGCGGACGCATGAGCTGGTGGGACAACCATGCCGTCAACCGCAACGCCTATTTCAATCAGTTCTCGGAGAGCAACACCCGCATCAGCGGCAAGTTTACGCCCTATGCCGGCCTGGTACTGGACCTGAACGAACAGCTGTCCGCCTACGCCAGCTACACGCGCATTTTTGCGCCACAGACTGCCAACGATGCCGCAGGCAATACGCTGCGCCCGCGTGTCGGCCAACAGTTCGAAGCCGGCCTCAAGGGCGAGTGGCTGAACAAGCAACTCAACGGCCGTGCCGCCATCTTCCGCATGGAAGATACCAACCGCGCGATGACCGACCCCGCCAATCCGCTGTTCTCCGTCGCCTCCGGCAAAATGCGCAGCCAGGGCGTGGAAGCTGAGGTCAATGGCCGCATTGCGCCGGGATGGAATCTGTCTGTGGGCTATGCCTATACCCAGACCAAGACGCTGGAAGGCACGCCGGATGAAAAGGCCCAGCTCTACACCTTCATTGCCCCACGCCACAATTTCAATCTGTGGACCCGTTACCAGTTCGGTGCAGGCGCTCTCGAAGGCTTCAGCGTGGGTGCAGGCCTGCGCAGCACCAGCCGCATGTACCGCCTCAACGGTGACGTGAAATTCTCCCAGGGCCCAGTCACCACGGCGGCACTGCAGATCGGCTACCGCTTTAACAAGAACCTGGATGCCACGCTGACCGTCAACAACTTGTTCGACAAGGTCTACTACCAGCGCGTGTGGGCCGCTTACGGATCCAACTACTTTGGCGATCCGCGCAATGTGATGGTGACTCTGCGCGGGAAGTTCTAAGGCATCCAGGCTCCGCCACGCGCTGGCACTGTGTCAACACGTTGGAGTCGGACAGAGTGTTTCGGCAAGCCGCTTCAAGAGCAAGAGGTGGCTTGCCTGTCCTAAGAACCGTGGTCCAGCCTAGATGGCGAGCAACAGCCTCTGCAAACGGCTGGGAGTTCCACATTTAAGCGCAGGCCAAAGCTATTGCAGCTCACGACCAGGCTGAGCACCCTCGCTCCCCTGCTTGGCAGGCGTTGTTGCACAAATGCCGTCCTCAGCTAGCGTAGGCTGGGGAGATGAGTGAGACGAGCTGGGGTCGGCGCAAATTGGTCACAGACAATAAAGTTCTGTTTCTTGCTGCCTCGATGCGGCGACTGCGTGAATGAGCCAAGAGACAAATGTCTTGTCCCAGAAAAAGCCAAGCTTCTGTTGCCAATGCCAATAAAGTTCTGTCCTGCGTAAGCAAGACAACTCGAACTGAGGACTCAGACCACTACTCCACAGTTACCAACGACGTGAGAGGCGCATGCCTTTAGTCATCCCATTTGCTATTTGCAATGGATTTATCCGCACAGTGGGCTGGAAGTTCGTGAGTGAAAGGGAAAATTTTGCAAAATTTCCCCTTTCAACTAGGACACAAGTACTAAGTAGGCATTCTCTTTATTGAGACTCTATAATTTCCTTTAAATGGTAAAGATACAGCTTCATTACCATTTAAAGGAAATTTCAGCCACATAGCTTATGAAAAAATCGTCCGACACCGCGATGTTCCCCCTTGAGGCAGAAGATGCCGTACTGCTCATGGGTAAAAAGATACGAATGGCCCGTCGTATCCGCGAGATGACTCAGCAACACCTTGCCGATGGCACTGAGATGTCTTTGAACACTGTCGTAAAGATGGAGGCCGGCCACCCTGGTGTGCAATTTGGCTTCTACCTGAAGGCTCTCTGGGCCTTAGATCTCATTGACGACTTCACCAGCCAACTGAGGAATGTAGGCATTAACGAAACTGAGTTCTCTCTGGTCGAGTCAAACCTACCTAAAACCGTGCGCAAAAAATTAAAACGTTAAGCGAGGCTACGAAACCTGTGTGGATCTGGCTACCTGGGAAAGCAAATGACTAAAGGCAACAGTTCACTGAAGGAGATTCACGACTAATCTTCATGTCGCATGCATGTCAAGAATTCGGGAGTGACGTCTCTGTCATGTTGAACATGATTTATTTGAAGCCACTCCCCACGTGTAGCAAGAGCATCTAAATTTGAAGCTGGAG